>DGQE01000022.1 GCA_002389645.1 Flavobacteriales bacterium UBA4422 | reverse complement strand
TTTCATAAGACGACTGTAATTTTTGTAATTTATCAGCAACCTCAAATGCATTGCCAGTTGGGTTACCCTCCGCTACAATAACAATATTAGAAGACTTGTTCTTTGATTTCAAATAAGACAGATGTTCATGAAGCTCTTTGACGGACATTGGTCCTTCTGGAACAAGCACAGCTACAGCGCCTGTAGCAATTGCAGTGCGCAAAGCAATATGCCCGGTATCCCTTCCCATCACTTCTACCAGAAAAAGTCGGTCATGAGAGCTCGCTGTGTCCCTGATTTTATCAATGCACTCAACAGCAACATTCACGGCAGTATCAAAGCCAATCGTAAAATCGGTACCGTAGATGTCATTATCAATGGTTCCAGGTATTCCAATAACTGGAATACTATATTCCTCTTGAAATATTTTCGCGCCTGTCATCGATCCATCTCCGCCTATAACAATTATGGCATCCATTTCATACCTCTGAAGGACTTTAAAAGCCTTTTTTCGTCCTACTTTAGTGCGGAAGTCTTAACTACGAGAGCTTTTCAGCATCGTGCCACCGGGTGAGATAATGTAATTTACATCCCGCATAGTTAGTACTTCTATCTCATCATTAACCAACCCATTTTAGCCATGACAAATTCCTGAAATTTTGAGTCCTTTAGCAATTGCGGTTCGCAAAGCAGCCTAGATAGCGGCATTCATTCCTGGAGCATCTCCACCAGACGTTAAGACTCCTATGTGATTAATTTCTTCATACTATTCAGAATAAAATTCCTTGAGCATACTCCGATAGGCACTAAATATCTTCGATTTTGACACAAAACCTAAATAGTGTCCTTGATCATCAAGAACAGGAAGGTTCCAAGCCATGCTCGTTTCAAATTTATTCATAACCATGTCCATGGTATCCTCTTTTCTAACGTACTCAGGAGCGTCATTCATAAGGTCGTGTACAAAAGTGGTTTCATACAGTTCCTGATTGAAGATTATATGTCGTACTTCATTCAAGTTGACAACACCAATAAAACTATTGCTGGCATCAACCACAGGAAACAAATTTCGTTTTGATTTCGAAATCACTTTCACAAGTTCACCCAATTTATCGTAAGGATCAACACATGTAAAGTCCGTTTCAATTTCTCTATGCAGCTTCATAAGAGTCAAGACCGCTTGATCCTTATCATGGGTGATTAACTCGCCTCTTCTGGCTAATTGAGCCGTATAAATACTGTGCGGAACAAACTGCTTAACAGTCACAAACGAAATTGAAGCAGTAAGCATCAAAGGAACAAAGAGCTCATATCCACCTGTAATTTCAGCGATAAGGAAAATCGCCATCAAGGGCGCGTGAAGGTTTCCGGCCATCAATCCTGCCATAGCCACCAATGTGAAATTACTTTCAGGCAAATCTCCCAAACCGAAGTAATTAATAGACTTGGCAAAGAAGAACCCAAACATTGCCCCCATAAATAGCGTAGGAGCAAAGGTTCCGCCAATACCTCCGGCTCTAAAGGTGAGTGTTGTGGCGACCACTTTAAATAAACCCAACGCGAAAACAAAGCCCAATAAGACGAGTATATTATCCTTATAGCCATCAAAAAGGGAATTGCTAAGAATATCAAATGGCCGTCCTTCTATGATCGAATTAATTACTTGATATCCTTCCCCGTACAAGGGCGGCATCGCAAAGAGCAAAAGACCCAAAGAAGCTCCACCGACAATAGTCTTCATTCTTTGTGTTTTCATTCTATCGAAAACCTTACTTATTGAAGTATATGTTCGGTAGAAGAACACTGAAGCAAGCCCCGTAAAAACTCCTAAACCAATGTAATACGGAAGATGCCTCATTCCAAAATTCTCGGTAATGTTAAAATGAAACAAGATATCATCCCCTAAAAAGAAATAGGAGGTTATTGTAGCTGAAGCACTCGCTAAGAGCAAGGGAATGAGAGATGCCGTGGTAAGGTCAAGCATTATTACCTCAATCGAAAAAACGATGGCAGCAATAGGTGCATTAAATAATGAGGCCATAGCAGCAGATGCTGCACAGCCAATCAAGAGTGTCCTAGTTTTATAGGGCAACTTGAAAAGCGTTCCGATGTTTGCTCCCCATGCTGAGGTTGTGCCGACTGTAGGCCCCTCTAATCCCGCACTTCCACCAAAACCAACCGTGATCGCTGCCGAAACAACAGATGAATAAAGATTATGCTTCCTGACCAAACCATTCTTTTTGGAAATGGCATGTAACGTATTAGGAATTCCGTGATTTACCTTCTGCTTTACAACTTTTCTAATAAACCATTGGGCTAAGAATATTCCAACAATTGGATAAAAGATGTACAACACATAGTTATACTCTTGGAAAAATCCACCCGTTAATAAGTGTTCAATAACATGCACAGAGTTCTTCATTATGAGGGCAATAATTCCAGACAACACGCCTACAATTACGGCCAACACGTATGTAAACTGTCTCTCCGAGATATGCTCTCTTCTCCAGTCATTTATCCATAAAACCCAAGAGTAAAAACGATTATTCGCTACCCTTAAAAAAGGATCAACTTGAGATTTGGTTTTATCGATTAACTCGCTGGCTTTAGACACTAAATTTTAGATTATTTTATTTCAACTTTCAGGTTTAACTCATCCAACTGCTCATCGCTAATAGCAGATGGAGAATCAATCATCAAGTCACGCCCAGAATTATTCTTTGGAAAAGCTATATAATCCCGAATACTGTCCGTTCCACCAAACATTGCTGCCAGTCTATCGAATCCAAATGCTATGCCGCCATGAGGAGGCGCACCATATTTAAAAGCCCCCAATAAGAAACCAAACTGATTTTCTGCTTCTTCATTACTAAAACCTAAAATATTGAACATTTTAGCCTGTAAATCCCGGTCATGAATTCGAATAGACCCACCTCCTAGCTCCACTCCATTTATCACTAGATCATATGCATTGGCATTCACTTTCTTTGGATCGATTGAAAGCATCTCAATATGCTCAGGTTTAGGAGCGGTGAAAGGGTGATGCATGGCATAAAACCTGTCTGTCTGCTCATCCCACTCTAATAGAGGAAAGTCTAATACCCAAAGAGGTTTGTAATCCTTGCCTTTTCTCAAGCCCAATTGAGAACCCATTTCAAGCCTTAGTTCATTCATCTGCTTCCTGACCTTAGTTGTATTCCCTGCTAACACAAGAATGAGATCCCCAGGTGATGCATCGCATGACTTAGCCCAACCGGCTAGCTTTTCTTGGTCAAAAAACTTATCGACTGACGACTTAAACGAACCATCCTCATTCACTTTACAATAAATAAGTCCTTGAGCGCCTATTTGCGGACGCTTCACAAACTCCGTCAGCGCATCCAACTGCTTTCTAGAATACTCTCTTGCACCTTTTGCGCAGATGCCAAG
>DGQE01000038.1 GCA_002389645.1 Flavobacteriales bacterium UBA4422 | reverse complement strand
TCCTCTTGTTCTAAGATCCGAAACATAAAGCGAATCCACCTCATTGCAGAGGCTCTAGTGAACTTCGAGAAAGAGGTTCACTGGATTCATTTCGGTGACTTAAGCCTCGATGAACGCCATCACGATTATTCCGTAGGACGTATGGTTCGTGCAGTCCAAAACGTGAAAAGGCAGAACAAAAAAGTAACCATTGAACTTCGTGGCGATTGCACCAATCAGGAGATCCAAAAGGCTTATGCCTCTGGAGAGGTCGACTTGCACATCAATACAAGTGAGACCGAAGGGCTGCCAGTCTCAATGATGGAGGCAATCTCCTATGGAATATCTCTCCTTGGAACCGATGTGGGAGGAGTAAGTGAGATTATTCAGGATGGTTTTGGAGTCTTGCTTGAGAAAGACTTTGCGCCAGAGGCACTTGTAGAGGGGATTCGATCCTTCGAACAGAGAAAGGATCGAAAGGAAATCTCCGAGGAGGCGAAAAGCTTTTGGGAGACACATTTTGATCTACATCGAAATGTGAAGAACCTCATTGAGAAACTGACCAATAGTTCAGTCTAAATGACTTCTTTCGAAGAAAGAAATATTGACTTGAGGACTAAGGTTTATTTGTCGGATGAAGGTTTTGGTCACATTGTTCGTCAAAGTGCCATCACAGAAGAACTGCAGAGACTTCAACCTGACCTTAAGCTGCATGTTCAAACGCACAAGCATTTGGAGATGGCTAGGAAAATTCTGCCTGCCGAGAAGTACTTGGATGTTTACAACAATATTTCTTGGCACAAGACTAAGATGGGTGCGCCCGACCACGAAGCCATTGAAAGTCACTACAAAGATTACATTCAGAGGTCAGAGAAGTACTTAGAGATCGAGTCTCTTGATGCTTACGATTTTGTCCTAACCGACTTTGTCTATGAGGCTTTTCTGGCTGCAAAGGACAGGGGTATTCCAGCTTTTGGGATTGCCCACTTCACATGGGATTGGTTCTTTTCGAAGCTCTATCCTCCTTTGATTGAGACCTCTTTACTGAAATACTTCTTAAATGCCAGCAAGCAAGCGAGTAAACTTTACTTTCCGCCTTTTTCACCAAATGAAATAATTCGTTACTACGGTTCCAAAGCAGTGGAAGTTCCGCTGATTGTTCGACGGAAAGAAGGGCAAAAGAAAATTTCAGATAGTCGTTTTAAGGTCTTGATCATTGATAGTGGTTCAGCAGTTCTAAAAGAGAGTATGATGAAAGCGTCCAAGCAGCTTGGCGTAATCGACGATGTTCTCTTCTTGAGCATGCTGGAAGGAGATCTTCCCGAGAACGTGGTTCAAATTCCGAAAGGGGAACTTCTAGCAGATTATATACCGGAAGTAGATTTAGTAATAGGAAGAGCAGGTTTTAACACAATCTCAGAATGCATTGCTTATCGAACTCCGATGTTGCTCTTGGGTGAAGGCTTTAATCCAGAAATGAATGAAAACATTATTCACATCAAAAAAAGTGGTCTTGGATCATTTATGTCTCTCGAACAATTTGAAAGCGATTTGCCCAAATTTCTGTCTTCCTTTTTAAAAGCCGAATACCCTTCACTGAATAAGAACATGCAAGAACACGAAATGGCAACCAATGGAGCCGAAGTAATTGCAATCGATATTCTAAACTCATTATGAACGTAGCTATTATACCCGCGCGGGGAGGATCTAAAAGGCTTAAAGGAAAAAACATTTTCCCGCTGCTCGGGAAACCTCTCATTCAATATTCGATTGAAGCTTGTTTGACCTCGAAGTACATCGAAGAGGTGTATGTGAGTTCAGATGACGAAGCAATTATAGAGCTTGCGGAAGCTTGCGGTGCAAAAACGCTGCTCCGTCCTTCCAATTTAGCAGACGACCAAACCCCAAAGATTATTGTGATTCGCTACGCTTTGATGCAATTGAGAGAGCTTCACATTCAAGTCGATAATGTGGCGATTGTTCAGGCAAATTCGCCCGAATTGAGCGCGGATTTTCTTGACGAGGCTTTTGATAAATTTATAGAGTACGATTTGTGGGAATTGATGTCGACGGATAGCAATGGCATTCAAAACGCGGCACTGCGGATTGTGAAGGATTTTGTAGTCTTCAATGAATTCCTAAGTGCTCATTGTGGCTTCATTGCAAAGGATCTTATGGATGTACATACAATTGAAGATGTTCGGAACCTCGAAGAACGATTGGGCTGATGTGTGGAATTGCTGGATATTATGGGAATGAACCTTTGGAGGCGGAACGCGTAAAGCGAGCTTTCGAAAGCATGTCAAATCGTGGCCCTGATGCAGAAGGCCACTTTCACGAAGAAAAGAATGGCAAGCACGTTCATCTGCTACACAGTCGATTGAGTATCATTGACTTGGATGAACGATCCAACCAACCTTGGTGCGCAGGGAATCATGTCACGGTGTTCAACGGTGAAATCTACAACTACAAGGAGCTTAAGGCGACCATTCAAGATGATTGGAAAACAGAAGGAGACACTGAAGTCCTAGGAAAGGTACTTTTGGGCCAAACCCAATATTCGATCAACGACTTGCAAGGAATGTGGGCATTTGCGAACTATAATAGGAATAGTGGAGAATTGCTCTTGAGTCGAGATCGTTTTGGAGAGAAACCCTTGTACTTAGCTCAGACTCCACAGGGCATTTTCTTTGCTTCTGAGACCAATACACTTCGAGCTCTTTCTGGTAGTGATTTTAAAGTTGACATGACCCAGATCAAACGCTTTCTTGTGAATGGACATAAGTCATTGTACAAACAGAAATCGACTTTTTATAAGGGAGTTGAAGAAGTAGATTTCGCATCGAATTGGACCATTTCGAACGACCTTCAGATTAGCAAGAGTCCATATTGGAGCCCACAATATAATCCCACCGATATTACTGAGGAAGATGCCGTTAAGGGCGTGCGAGAACTGCTTATCTCCAGTGTTGAGCGAAAAATGCGCTCTGATGTTCCGCTCGCATTTTGCTTGAGTGGAGGAGTGGACTCCTCTTCCTTGGTGTCGATAGCCTCTAAAGAACTAGAGCTTGATGTACACACATTCTCCATCGTTGATTCCGATAAAAGGTATCATGAATTGGAAAACATGGAGGCGACGATTAAGGACACTGGTTGCTCGAACACTATCGTTCACCTAGATCCCAAGGAGAATTACTTGGAACGTTTGAAGGATTTGGTGGCTTACCATGATGCGCCAGTGGCGACAATATCATACTTGGTCCACTCCCTCCTTTCAGAGCAGATTTCGAATCACGGCTATAAAATTTCCATTTCTGGAACTGGTGCGGATGAGATATTCACAGGCTACTACGATCACTTTCCCCTTCACGCATACGAAATGAAAGATGAAGTGCTTTTTCACGATTTACAGAGAGATTGGGAAAAGTACCAAAAGCCTTTTGTACGTCATCCTGCCTTTCGGAATTTTCAATTCTACTTTGATGATCCCTCCAAGAGATATCACATCTACCTCAACAACGACATTTTTTCAGACTGCCTAATTGATTCCTATACAGATAGTTTTAAGGAAACCCAGTATTCATCCTCCCTTCTGAGAAGTAGAATGATGAACGAGATGTTTCATGAAGTTGTTCGAGTCATTCTTCATGAGGATGATCTCAATTCAATGAAATATTCCATTGAGAATCGAAGTCCGTTTTTGGATAAAGAGCTCTTTGAGTTCGCGAATTCCATTCCTTCAAAATATCTGATTAAGGGTGGCTATGCAAAATACCTTCTTAGGGATTCTATGAATGGCATTCTAAACGACACTGTGCGTTTGAGTAGAGAGAAAAAGGGATTCAATGCTTCTCTAGAGAGTTTGATTGATCTTCAAAAACCTGAGCATCTTCAATTTCTGTTGGAAGATTCACCTATATTCGAAATTGTTAGAAGATCCTCCATTGAAAATTTGCTAAAGCGCAAAGAGTTTCCTAACAGCTATAAGAAGTTCCTCTTCAATTTCATAAGCGTGAAAATGTTTCTTGAATCAACGAATTAGACTTAAGGATCAAATAGTTACACCTTTAAATTTAAGTCATATTCTAAAGAACAGTTCTGCGAAAAAGGGCGTTTATTTATTCGATGTCATTAGCTAGAAACAATTAGTATCCATTACTCTGAAGCGATCAGCAGCCATATTCATAATTGTCCTACTAGTTGGATTTAGGTTTGCTTATTTAGATCAAGATCCACCGCCTTACAATATTGCTGGGGTAAATCAAGTCGATGAGCCCTACTATTGCCTTCAAGGTCTGAACGACTATTTGGGTTCAAAATCAAGATTAGCGCAGGAGTTAAATCAAGTTGATCTCCGTTTTCTATTTGTACATAATCAATTTATTACAAAAGCCAGTTTAGACGTCTTTGGCAACAACTATTATGGTCTTCGGTTGCCCGTTGTCCTTTATTCATTGGGGATAATTTTACTGCTTTTCCTTATTATAAGGACACTTATTCCCGATAGAACAATTGTTTTCCTCATCGTAGTTCTCATGCTAACAGAATTTTCGTTTGGTAGTATGAGCAGATTTCAAAACCCACAGGTGTATTCCATATTCTATGTTACACTGGTCATATATCTAGTGCATCTGTACAGTCGAACCTCAAGGAGGATATTTCGAATTATGGCCGTGGCAATTTCTCTATTTGCGACGGTATTAGTGTACCCTTATGTATTATTTGTTTCCATAGGGATTACTTTAGCTATTCTTGGTGAAAGCTTGCGAAGTAAGAGCTCTAAGCCGATTGTCGATGGACTTGTCGGGTCACTATTTTTCATAGGGATGGCTGGGGTTACACTTGCACTTGCCAATCAAAGCCCCATGGAAATATGGGAGAAGTTTGCGCAAATCAACTCAGTGAGAAATGAAAGGGTGGGGCTCGATTTTATTGAGGTGCTAAGATCTGTAGTCTTTCATATTCCATTCACCAACCTATTTCGATTTAATTTAATTCTATTGTTTATTCTGATATTGTTCTTTTCTCAAATCGTTCTTACCAAGAAAACTGATAAGAAAAGGGGGCTGAAATCTTTTATCGTCTTTTGCTTGATCTCCGCTTTCACACAAAGCGCACTAATATCTAGTTATCCTTTTAAGAAATGGATATTGATATTTCCGGTAATTGTCATTGCCTTGGCCTATTGCATTAGGTCGATTGAAAGCGCTACTTCAGGACAAAAACTTGCTTTGAGAATTTCCCTGGGATTCTTTTGTATTGCAGGCTTCTTGAACTGGAAAATCACCAATACTGCCGAATACTGGTCGGGAATGGAGAATTATCAATTCATTCAAGTTGAGAGTATCATCCTCTATTCACTCATTCTTTTGCCAATTCTAGCCATTTTGTTTTTAGTGCTGCATAAAAGAAAAAATTTGGCGGTCAAAGTCCTGCTCACAGGTGCGATACTAAATGGCACCCTAATGTCCGCCAACTATTTTTTTGTTTCAAGAACACATTCATTACGAGATCTATTAGTACGGAATTCTGACACAATAGATGGAAAGCTCATTCTCGGCAGTTTTTCCCACGCATTTAGCTTTTACAATACTGGAACAGTACTTCAAAACCCTTACGATATTTCTGTTTGGAAGAGGCCAGAGCATGTGACCCATTCATTTGTTGAACACGCCAATAAAAAGTCAATATTCATTGTAAAAAGTTTGAACTCTTCCAAGGGGGCCACTTCGTTGCTTATTTATGGAAGGAATTTGAGCTTTCTGGATAGCCGATCTGGGAAGGGACTTCGCTATTCTTTATATAAAGAAATAGATTAGGCTTGTCGATTAATTCCAGGGCCTGGATTTGAAGTCAGGATGCTCGTTTTCGACATTTTTTCATTTAGTGATTATCCTTCTTGCCCCATGCTATTTGTGCAAATTGTAATTCGTATTTTTACCCTGAAATGAGATTTCTCTGAATCCAAACTAGCCTTCGATATGAAGAAATTGCTTTCCATTGTGGTCCCTATTTATGGTGATGGCACTTTAGTACCGGTTTTTTATAAAGCCGTTTTAGAGGCTAATATTCAATGCGCACTAGAGTTTATATTCGTTTGCGATGGAGGAGGTCTTGATGAAGAGGCTTTCATGAAAGCTTTTGCCGAAAGGCAAAGCAATGTTAGAGGTGTAATTCTATCCAGAAACTTCGGTCAACACATTGCTTTATCCGCTGGCTATAAAGAAGCAAAAGGCGATTTCGTTTGTATGATGAATGTGGACCTCCAAGATCCACCCTCGGAGATTAATAAGCTGACCCCAGCAGATGTATACTTCGGAAGGGACAAGGAGATCCTACGAAAACGAGAATTCACCAAACAAAAAACAATCAAAATGAGACGAAAACTCTACGAAGAACAGAAGTTAAAACTATAACTTAAATTTAAGCTCGAAAAGTCCAGATTAGTTTGAAGACGTACATTTATCAAGTTTTGAATAAGTTAGACGTGGTTTTGTCAGATACGTTAGTCTTCATTTGTTTATTTCCTGTTGTGTTCATATTAGCTCATCTTTCATATACGTACTTCGAATCATATTTTTTAAGATTGAAATGCAAGATATAATGTCTTCAGTCGCCGGCGTTGTTCATTAATTCAAGGCAAAAGTTCAGTAACAAATTTTCCTTTTTGGAATTTTGATTTTTTTAGAAGCCAACGGCAATTAAGTTACAGATCTTCACGAGATTGCTCAGCACGCGTTTTCTCTCATCGCGATATCAGTTAAATCCATTGCATCTGTGGTTTAGGAGGCGGGTAATCTTAACTATCAAGATAGTCGATACACCAAAGAAGTCGATATTTGTGTCGAAAAGAAAAAAAGGCAGAGCTAGAGGTTGCTTTTCTAAGTTCATACAAAAGAAAATTCAAAGTCATGAATTGCGAGAGTGGTGCGGAATTTAAATACTGTTTTTATTCTGAGATTCAATGAAAGTCCTAGTCACTCAATCAAACTACATCCCCTGGAAAGGCTATTTCGACAACATCAATTCGTCAGATGTTTTTGTGGTATATGATGATATGCAATACACCAAGCGTGATTGGAGGAATCGAAATAAGATACTCACACCTCAAGGGCCGAAGTGGCTGTCTGTGCCTGTCGAAGTCAAAGGGAAATACGAGCAAAAAATAAATGAAACATCAGTTGCTGATGCAAATTGGGGTAAATCTCATTGGGGAAGCATCCAACAGAATTATTCTAAAGCCACATACTTCAAAGAGAATCAAGAATGGGTCAAGGAGTTATATCTGAGGACAGATTATAATTCTATCACTGATATAAACCTAGCCTTCATTAAAGCAATAAATGCTTTTTTAGAGATTACGACTAGAATAATGGATTCTCGTGAGTTTGAATTGAGAGGAGATAAAACCGAAAAATTGGCAAATATTTGCGTTGATTTGAAAGCGTCATCCTATATCACTGGTCCAGCGGCAAAGGCGTATATGTCGGAGTCTGTCTTTACGGATGTTGGGATACAAATTGAATATTCTGATTATTCTGATTACCCAGAATACGAGCAGTTGTTTACGCCCTTTGAGCATGGTGTAAGCATTCTGGATCTAATTTTTAATTTAGGCATTGAAGCCAAGTCCTATATGAAGTCTTTCAAATGAAGATCTCGATCATTAGTCCTGTGTATGGTGCAGAGAAAATCGTAAAGAAGCTCGTTCTTGAAATTCAAAATTGCATTCAACCTCTGAGGGTTGAGTATGAAATCATTCTTGTAGAGGATGGAAGCCCCGATGATTCGTGGGCTCGAATTGAAGAGGTGTGTGCTTCAAATCCAAAAGTTAAAGGCGTGAGGTTGAGCCGAAACTTTGGTCAACATTACGCCATAAGTGCAGGTCTTGAAATGTCTGATTCTGACTATGCCATTGTTATGGATTGTGATCTTCAGGATAATCCCGAGTACATTCCTGAGATGGTTCGGCAGGCAGAAAAAGGCTTTGATATTGTATACACGGTCAAGGAACAAAGAGCACACAATTGGTTCAAGAACATTACCGCTAAAGTGTTCAATAGCATATTCAACTTCCTTATCGATAATTCTAGTTACAAAGCACACAAAAACATTGGGAGTTATAGCCTTGTTAATCGAAAGGTTGTAGAAGCCTACCTTCAGGTTAAAGATTCCAGGAGACACTACTTAATGATTCTGCGTTGGCTCGGTTTCAAGAGTACCTTTATTGAAATTGAACACCGAGAGCGCTTCGAAGGAAGGAGTTCATACGACTTTAGAAGGCTGTTGAATCATGCAATCGATGGAATTACTTCGCAATCTGACAAGTTATTAAGGCTTAGTATTTATGTTGGAATGTTAATGTCTGCCGTTGCTTTTATTGCGGGACTCTACGTTGTCATTCGCTCATTTATCGACCCTTTTCAATCTGGCTGGGCAAGTGTGATTGTCTTAATCTTGTTCGTTGGAGGTATTACAATAATTAGCATTGGAATCAGCGGAATATACATCGGACGTACCTTTGAGCAAAGCAAGGGTAGACCACTCTATCTAATTGATAAAAAATTGAACTTTTGAAACCACAACCTCCAGGCACCATACTACAACAGATGTATCTGAAGAGCCGGTTTAAGTCATGGGCGTCAGGTAGAAGATTTCTGGAAATTGGATCTGGAAAAGGGGTGTTCTCCAACACATTCCTTATGTCAGGGTTCAGCGGACTGGGTGTAGATTTAAATGCAGGTGCATGTACTAAGAATGAAGAACTTAATCGTTTGGAGATCAAAGTTGGAAAGTATGAAGTTAGAAACGCTGACTTTACTGAACTCGAAAAGAATGGTGGCTACGATGTTGTGTTCTCCTGTATGGTAATAGAACACATTCCGGATGATGAGTTAGGCGGATTCATGAATCATTGCAAGGAAATGCTAAATGAAGGTGGACGAATTTCTTTTATAGTTCCCGCCAGCATGAAGCATTGGGGAATTGAAGACGAGATTGCTGGTCACATCAAAAGGTATGAAAGGGAAGATGTATATGCTCTTGCTAAGAGCCTCAATATGAAAGTTGATCATATTGCTGGGTTAACATATCCACTGAGTAATTGGCTTTTCAACATCTCTAATTCGATCATTAGTAAGAATGAGAAACACGCGCTAGAGATGAATCAGAGAGACAAAACTGTGTATACAGGAAATAGAGAAGTACAATTCAAGACAGATTTCCCGTCCTATCTGAAGGTGATTTTGAATCCAATTGTCATGTCTCCATTCTATTTTTTGCAATGGCTTACGAGACGGAATCAGAATGCCATGGTGTTGTATTTTGAACTTATTAAATCCTGACATGAAATCATATGGCATAACGGAAAGAAAAGAAGGGCTTTCCGACTTTGAAAGGATTCTTGAGTCTATAACATTAAAGGGGTATCATGTAGAAGAGGCTTATCTGGATGAGAATGTTTGTAATGAATTTCAAGATGCGCTTGAAAGGGTATACGATGTTCAAAAAGAGGAGTTTACTGAAAATGGGCTCGCCTCAATACAAGAGTCTGACATGGTAAGAATGCCATTTGCCTACGCCCGAAAATTTACGGAGCTTTTTATGGACGACTTCGTTTTAAAAGTAGTGCGTAGAATGCTAGGAGCAAATGTAAATCTGCATTTGCAAAATGCCATCATCAATCGCCCTAACAAAGAGCATCATCAGACTTCTTGGCACCGGGATCTGCCTTATCAAGACTATGTGATTTCAAAACCACTTGGTCTAAACGCGTTCTATTGCCTATCAGATTTTAAGGAAGAAACAGGGTCAACATTTTTACTGCCATTTTCTCATAAAATCGATCATTTCCCTTCCATAGAATTTGTTGAGGAGAATGCGGTTCAGCTAGAAGCTAAGAAGGGCTCCCTTGTTTTTTTCGATAGCATGATTTATCATAAAGCGGGATACAATAGTTCTGTAGAAGACAGATATGGGGTCAATCATTTATTTGTTACACCTATTTTAAAACAACAAATTGATTTGCCAGCATTTTTAGGAGATGAATTTACCGAAGATGAGTCTATGCGAGCGGTTCTAGGGTATTCATTCAAAACTCCTAAATCAGTCCTAGACTTTAGAAATAGAAGAGCAAATAAATAGAAATAACCAAAGAAGGACCAATTGGTAAAGAAGGAAGTACTCGATAAGATTAGCGACTATTATACAGACAAGATTCTTGAGCATGGCGCTACCCCAGAAGGGGTAGATTGGAATGGGGAAGAATCTCAAAACAAACGTTTTGAACAGACCTCCAAAATCATCGGTACTAAAGGAAAATTTTCTATCCTCGATATCGGTTGTGGGTATGGAGCATACTTCAACGTTCTAAAAGAGAATTACTCCAATTTTGAATACACCGGATTTGACATCTCCAAGGAGATGATAGAGAGTGCGAAGTCATTGCACACTGCTGAAGATGCAAATTGGATTATGAACCTTGAAAAAGGTGTGAAATACGATTACGTTGTTTCATCAGGAATATTCAATGTTAGGCTTGAAGAAACTAAAGAAAGCTGGTTGGATTTTGTAGATTCTCAACTCCAGATTCATGATCAATATTCCACTAAAGGCTTTTCATGTAATTTCCTGACATCGTATTCTGATTCTCACAAAATGCGTGATTATCTGCATTACGAAGAGCCGTTTAGGGTGTTTGATATTTGTAAGAAAGTTTACTCCAAAGATGTAGCAATCCTACACGATTATGGGTTGTATGAATTTACTTTGATAGTTAGAAAATGATGGGAAAGAAAGTCGTAATCTTCGGTTCGGGTGCCATTGCACAAATTGCTAATTACTACTTCGAGATTGATAGCGAACATGAAATTGTAGCATTTACCGTCAATGAGGAATTCATTGACGGGAATACCTTCGAAGGGAAACCTGTTGTAGCCTTTGAGAAGGTATTTGAGGTATATCCACCAGAAGATTACGATATGTTCATTGCAATGAGCTACGCAAATATGAATCGTTCAAGGGAGCATATTTTTCATGCAGCGAAAGAAAAAGGGTATAGCCTTCTTTCCTACATCAGCTCGAAATGCTCTTATATGTCTCAATACCCTCCGGGTGAAAACGCCTTCATTTTTGAGGACAACACCATTCAGCCTTTTGTTAAAATCGGAGACAACGTTACCCTCTGGTCGGGAAATCATATTGGTCATCATTCGACCATCGATAGTCACAATTTCATTTCGTCGCATGTTGTGATTTCTGGACATTGTCACATTAAATCAAATTGCTTTATTGGAGTTAATTCGACACTTGCTCACAAGCTTACAATGGCAGCTGGAACCTTGCTAGGAGCGGCAGTTACCATGAGTAAAGATTCAGAAGAGAACGGTGTCTATGTTAGTGCTAGACCTACTAAGATAAATAAGACGAGTGATCAAATCGAACTATGACTTGGGTTAAATCGGGATGTGTTTTTGCTTCTAACAATGAGTTTCCTTGGATGGTATCTCACGCTGCAAATCCATTCGCAGTTGCACTAGGGCAAAATCGGTTTAAGGTTTATTTTACAAGCCGAGATGAGAAAAATCGTTCACATATTTCTGCCGGAGTTTTTAGGTTGCAAAATGATAAAATGACGATGATCGAGTTGTTCGACGAACCCGTTTTGGTTCCCGGAGAATTAGGACTATTCGATGATAGTGGTGTCGCAATGGGTTACCTCATGATAGAGGGGGATACTCAATTCTTGTTTTATTTAGGCTGGAATTTAAAAGTCACAGTTCCTTGGCTAAACACTATTGGCTTAGCAAAGAGTATTGATGGGGGGAAGAGCTTCCAGAAAGTTTCCAAAGCTCCAATGATGGATCGAGCGCATGAAGACCCTTTTTCCATTTCTTATCCTTCTATTATGAAGGAGGGTGAGAAATATAGGATGTGGTATGGTTCAAATATGAATTGGGGAAAAACTCAAGATGAAATGAATCATGTCATCAAATATGCTGAATCTCAAAATCTAAAGGATTGGGACAGATCCAATTCAATCTCTCTGGACCTTGAGCACGAAGGCGAATATGCCCTTTCCAAACCTTTTGTTTTGAAAAGGAATGGGCTCTATGAAATGTGGTATTCATACCGAAGAGGACCATATGGAGATACCTATAGAATAGGTTACGCAACGAGCCCCGATGGAGACAAATGGGTCAGAAAGGACTCAGAAGTAGGGATTAATGTATCACAGTCTGGCTGGGATAGTGAAATGATCGAGTATCCCTTTATTTTCGAATTTGATTCTAAATTGATAATGCTATATAACGGTAACTCATATGGAGGCACAGGGTTTGGGATGGCAAGCAAGACTTTGTAATTGAAATGGAAATCAGGTGAGGAGCTTTAACTGCTACACTATATTCGGACCGGAAATAATCCTATGCAAAAGAACATTCCATTTAACGTTCCATTTCTAACAGGAAAGGAGACTGAGTTTTTTGAACAAGCAATTCAGAAAAGAAAACTATCTGGAAATGGAGAGTTCACGCAGAGGTGCCAAGACTGGTTCCAAAGCCAACTCGGTACAAACAAGACTCTTCTTACAACGTCCTGTACTGATGCCCTAGAGCTCAGTGCTTTGCTCATCAATATAGAGCCAGGGGATGAGGTAATCATTCCTTCTTACACTTTCGTATCTACGGCCAACCCATTTATTCTTCGCGGCGCAAAAGTCAAGTTTATCGACTCTAGGAAAGATCACCCAGGAATCGATGAGGAGGCCATAGAGCAACTTGTAACAAAGAAGACCAAGGCGATTATTCCTGTTCATTATGCTGGAGTTGCATGTGATATGGGTAAGATATTAGGCATTGCGAAAAAACACAATCTTAAAGTGGTAGAAGATGCAGCTCAAGCCGTTGATTCCTATTATAAAGGGAAGCCTTTGGGGACCCTTGGGCAATTAGGGACATTTTCTTTTCATGAAACAAAAAACATCTCATGTGGAGAAGGAGGCCTTCTCATTGTGAATGACCCTGACTTAGCTACCCGCTCTGAAATCTTATGGGAAAAGGGGACGAATAGGGCCGCATTTTGGCGAGGAGAAGTGGATAAATATGGATGGGTAGATGTGGGAAGTTCATATTTGCCTTCTGAGTTAACGGCCACAGTTCTATGGGCTCAACTGGAGCGACTTAAAGATATTCAGAAGAGGAGAGTCGAGATTTATAATATCTACTTTGATTCTCTGAGTTCTCTAATCGAAAAAGGTGTTCAACTTCCATTTATACCACAATATGCCACATGCAATGGTCATATGTTCTATTTGGTTTGTCGGTCGGCTGAAGAGAGATCGTCTCTAATCGCCCACTTGAAATCGAAAGAAATAAATGCAGTATTTCATTATTTGAGCCTGCATTCCAGTCCATTTTTCAAAGACAAGCATGACGGAAGGCCATTGCCTTATTCTGATATTTACACGGACTGTCTAGTGCGTTTGCCTTTGTACTATACCTTAACAGAAGAAGATCAAAATTTGGTTATTGATGAAGTTTTAAAATTCTTCGCCGAATGGTCATGAGGTGGCAATCCTTATTAGTGCCACTTTTTGTTTTCCTGGCATTAATTTCCCCTTATTTATTTTTTGCTGATTCCGCCCACTTTTTGATTCATGACAATCTTGATTCCAATGTTGTTTGGTATAAAATTTTAGCAAATTCTGGATTTCTCTTTAGCAGTTCCAATGAGATAATTGAAAACACATACTTGGGAATTCCGAGGGGCTTGTTCCCGTCAGAGTGGGATGTCCAACAGTTGCTGTATCTTTTACCTAAGCCAGAATGGGCCTATGCTTTAAATCAAATCCTAATTAGGTTAGTTGCATTTGTTGGAGTGTATTTATTGTCAAGACGACTCCTCGACAATAATCGTTATTCAGCTTTATTAGCCCTATGTTATGCATGTATTCCTTTTTGGCCGAATGGTGGGATTGGCGTTGCTGGAATGCCTTTTGCCTTGTACTGTTTCATACGCCTTTCAAAGGCGAAAAAAGATATTTGGGCTTGGATTTTTCTTTTCTTCTTCATCCTATACTCAAATTTTTTCTTCTCAACCTTCTATTTTCTATTGTTTGTTTTACCTCTTCTTTGGATCATCAAAGGACACCTTAAATTATCAGAAGCAGGGCGAATAATAGTGGTAATTTCAGTTGTGACTATTTTATCTCTTTTAGCGGAATACCGGCTTTTTAATGAGTTATTGAGCGGCAATACCGAAATATATAGAGGCTTTGTTCAAGCCGATTTCCCATTGAATTGGAAAGGAGTTCTTGGTCAAAGTTCAAATTTCTTCTTATTTGGGGAATATCATTATTATTCTGGACAATTCCCCTTGATTATTCTCATCGTCATCATCTCTTTAGTTATTCTTAAAAACAAAAGAGAGATAAATAGATTGTTTAAACTGATCACACTGACCCTCTTAATCGCTTTAGGGTTTGAATTGGGTATGTATAATATGATGCAAGATTTTTTTGAAGCTATGCCTAGTTTAGTACAAGGGTTTTCTTTTCGGTTTTATTCTTTGTATCCACTTATGTGGTGTTTATTGCTCATTTATAGCACTAAATGGATCAGTGAAAACTGGAAACATCGGCGCATGGAGACGACCTTGCAAACGGCCTTATGGGTCCAAGTAATTGTGCTGATGTTCAATCTAAACGGTACAGATCATCAGAAGACTGAATACGCTGAGAATGCCTTCTATTTCACATATTTTGATAAACTTAATCAAGACCACTCATCTTTCAGGGAGTTTTACAGATATGCCGATTTCCAAGAAATCAAGCAAATAGTTTCAACAAATGAAGAGAGAATTGCATGTCTAGGTTTATATCCAGAAATCGCCCAATTCCATGGGTATAAAACAATTGGTGGTTACTTCCCCATACCACCATTGTCAAACTATTTGAAGCTAAAACGAATTAATTCCAGTGGTAAAATGGATGATAGTGCTACATTCGGTAGAAGGGGGTATTTGCATCATTCTGAAGTTCTTGATGACGGTGTTGACAGGATGCCTCTGGAGGTCAATGCTAATTTATTGAAAGATGAAAAAGTAAGGTTTATTATTTCGTCTTTTAGATTGAATGATGATGTGTTGCAGTACGTTGAAAGTGTGTCTGATTTGCACATTTATAAGTTGAACTAGAGATACTAAATGCTCTTTATAAGCTGCTTCGTGCGCAATAAATCCGTTGCTTTGAGAGAGTATAATGTCGAATAGAATAAGTTAAAGCTGTTATCAATATGTTTATTATCTCTGAAATTTCCCCTCAATTCCACGGCGACGAAAAAGTTGCAGAACAAATGATTCTTCAAAGCAAGTTAGCAGGAGCAGATGCTATTAAGGTTCAGCTCTACACCGCCACTCAATTTGGTGCAGAGCGGGCTTACTTGGAAATGCCTTTTGATCAGTTGAAGAGATTGAAAGAGTATGCTGATAATTTGGGAATAGCACTCTTTGCTACACCTTTCACATTTGATCGTTTAGACTGGTGCATTGACCTTGATTTACCCTACATGAAAGTAGCAGCGCGAATGCACAAGGAGTCTCCAGATTTAGTTGAGAAGATTATGGCAGTTGGCAAAACCACGTTTGTTTCAATTCCTTCTGATCTCAACCCCGACGAAGTATCAAAATTTGACCATGCCGTCTATCTGCATTGCATTGTTCAATATCCTACCCGAATTGATGAATTTCATACACCTGACTTCAATAATTCTATTTTCGACGGAGTGTCGGATCATTCAATTGGAATCGCTGGAGCGCTCTACGCATCTGCCCATGGTGCAAGATATTTAGAGAAGCATTACACCCTAGATCAGGCATTCCAATTTGAAACTGAGAAAGCCCATGTTGGAGCGATGGATATGGAACAGTTGAAATTGATAAAGAACTTGACAGGACAAATGGAGAAAATCTCCAAATAGTGATCTGACTGATTGATGCATGTTTTCAATATTTAGTGAGCTTTTAATTGCATCATTTAGGAGTCCTTCCGATCGAGACTCTTCTCAGGAGCTATGGAGACGGAGTTCCTTTCGAATACCGAATAAGAGTGGCACTGCTTTTAGGATTTTTGCCGGGCTGATTAAGCGTATTATTCTTTCAGAAAAAAGGGAATTGGCTTCATCCAATTTTAAAATCCTAGCGTTTGATTCCAAAAGTTCAAATGAAGGTTTTCGTTTAAATTTTCTGAAGGATCAAAAGCTTAAAGCTGCCTACATTTCAAGGGAGCAACTGCATTCGGTTCGTCCGAGATGGAAACGGCTGAGTACCATGCTTGGCACCACAATCCTCATTCTCCTTCTTCGATTGATTTTCTTTTTGTTGAAGAGAAATTTTAGTCCAAAAAGCTTAGCACTCTTAGTGCACGAGCGAGAAGAGTGGAAGGCACTTTCTCAAGTTTGCCAAGACCAAGCCTACTCTGAGGTTCATTTCTTCTCACCATACGAAATTGACGCAAATTTTCTGGCTGAGATCCTCATGGCGCAAGGTGTTGAGGTGATTAAGTATCCTTCTCCAGGCCCCTTATCTGGGCACAATAGACTTGTTGTGGCAGATGCTTTGGCAATTTCTAATGCCTATCAAGAAGAAGAGATCAATACTGGGCAAATTACTCTGAAGGTGAAGAAAACTTTTCCGAGTAAACCAGAAAATTGGGAGAAATTCGTAGTTCATAAAGTAGGGGCTCAGGTAGTGCCAAAATATCGTGTCGCATATTATTCATCTGCGACTTATCTGAGAGAACAGAATTATTCAACCACGGCTTACATAGGCTCGGAGCAGTCAGAGATTCAATTACTCAAATCCATAGCTTTATTTTTGTCCAAACAGGGAAGTACTCTTGCGATTTATTTGCACCCGAAGGAGAAAAAGGCAGATTCTGTGGTTGTTGAGAATTACTATCGAGAACTCCTTGGGAAGGGCTTTGATTATGATCTCGTATTCGAAGACACGGTGCTCTCATTTGCTGATGTTGATGTAGCCGTCGGGACA
>DGQE01000036.1 GCA_002389645.1 Flavobacteriales bacterium UBA4422 | reverse complement strand
AGACTGACTTCATTAAAGTTGCGAGGAAACAAAAGGTAAGAGAGTTAATGAAATTAGAAAGATAATTTACCCTCCTGCAAACACGCATTTACAGCGCACGTTATGCGCATTTCAGCATCATTCTTTCGTATCCTAATATTTAAAACATTAAGAAATGAAGGACACAAAATTGACGTTCGATGAGCTGCCTAGCGCGGTATCTCATATCACAAAAGAACTTGGGGAACTAAAGCAGCTGATACTCCAAAAGTACACTCAGACCTCAAGCCCTCAGCAAGACAGACTATTGAACACGAATGATGCTGCTATTTTTTTAAACCTTGCGGTATCTTACACGTCACAAACCGTTAAGTCTTAACCCCATAATACAATCACGATTTGTTAACCTACAATTAACCCATTCAAGAATAAAAAACTTACCTCTCACCAAATTAAATTTTATCAAAATGAAAAATATATTGACCTTTTTATTAGTTGTATGCGTTGTATCTGCTAACCATGCCCAAACATCTTGGATTAATTGGGAATTTAAAGTGCCACCTCAAAAACAAGAGGCGTTTGTAGGAGCGTTAAACACTTTTTTTAATAGTGAAACAGGAAAGAAATTACCTCTGGCTTACCTAACTGAACAAACTTTGGGAAACAACGAAGTAACTCACCATGTAAGCGTCCTAAGTGACGATGTGGATGCAATAGGTAAAATGCTAGATCCATCCAATTGGGAAAACGGAGATTACCAAGCTATGGGTCAAGCCATGACTACATTAGGCACTCTTCCGCTTCGCTCGTTTACAGGAATGCCTCTAGCACAGTCATCCCAAAAAGGAAATGGCTTCCAAATGATTTATTTCATTAATGTGCCTTTTGATCAGATGATGCCCGTCACCGGGGCATTTCAAAATCTGATAACAACAATGCAACCCATGTTCGATGAACTTTCTATGGAAATGTCTATGCATCAACATATTGCTGGAGACGATAGAGGAGTTTCTCACTATGCAGTAGAAAGTCATAAGAGTTATGCAGATTACCTAAGAGCACAAAATAAATTAATGCAAGCTCCTGAATTTGGCGAAATGTTCGAAGTTATGGGTAAAGGTAAGGTCCAAAATACATACACAATCGCCAGAACAATGTTAATGACGTGGAACGCTCCTTCAGAATAAGATAGAGATCGCGTCAATGTATACTACCCAATTGCAAAAAAATCTCCATTATGTTTCAATGGAGATTTTTTTCATCCATCGGCTAATTGAAAACTATACACAACGAGGTTTTTAAGCAACAGAAAGTATCAGATTATAAACCGCTGTAAGACCGTTAAAACTCACGGAACCTCCAGTAAAATCAAAATTGCCCTGTCCATCTTCCTGTTCGCAATATTTTGAATTTCGGGGGGATACTCAAATTCCCACATGAGACTACACCCTGGCATGGCAATTATACCCTACAGAAAACAACGACTATGAAAGTGTCTTCACTTATGTCTATAATGACCGCATGGAAACCGTCCATTCATTCGATAAATAGATAGATTGGAAACCGGTCATGGGGGGAAAACGGGGTAAGTTTATTTTAAATGAGCTTAGTCTACAAAAAACGTTCGATTATAAAATGAACGAATTAGCCTACTAGCAGCATTAATAGTCGCTCTCGCTTCGTGCCAAAACACCAATACACACACCGCTAAACATACCAATGATCTGAGCATTGTACTTGAAGAGAGCAACAAATGAAAGGTGAATGAAGAAATGAAACCCCACATCGAATCGGGGGGAGTACGATTTAACAAAGACTTAAATCGGTATTTTTAAGCTTATTAATGAAGCATTTTTTTGATTCACTTTCGTTTACTTCAGCATAGTTGAGCGCCACCGAAGTTGACGATCGGGTAAGCTGCTTGGTCATGACTGCAACTGTTTCTGAATGCCTCCTTCGTTCTATAAACAGCTATGTTTTATCTAAGCAAGGATCTGCCATTATAATGAGTCCAGCCCCCAATCATCTGCGCGAAATGGCTGAATTAATTTACGACAACTTTCGACCTCACTCAACAAATGTTGCGGAGAACATGAGTACCGAATTTGTCCGTGATTTCACCAAACGGGCTACCTTTAAAATTGATATCAAAAGCAAGGAAGCCTTGCTCTTTCTATTAAAAATGACGCCCTATTATTGGAGTACTGGAGTTGAAAGACTTGAAACCATTACTGGTAAAAACGAGTTATCGGTTACCTGTGATTTCAATATCGATGTATTCAAACCAATAGACTAAGGTGAAAAAGACAGTTTCAATTATTGGCGGTGGAGCTGCAGCAATTGCTTTAGCAGCTTTTATGAACGAGGAGAAATTTGACGTAACAATTTTTGAAAAAAACAAAACACTAGGACGAAAGTTCCTGGTTGCTGGCAAAGGTGGATTCAATCTTACCCATTCAGAACCTCTTGAAGTCTTGATTGATCGTTATTCCCCACCACCTTTCTTAAAAGCCGCACTGCTCAGCTTTAACAACATCGACTTTAGAGATTGGCTAGCATCAATTGGCATACCAACCTACGTTGGAACCAGCAAAAGAGTGTACCCGAAAGAAGGAATCAAACCCATAGAAGTACTCAATGCCATTCAGGCAGTATTAGAGAAAAAAAAGGTCAAAATTGAATACAATAAAACTTGGACTGGCTGGAAGAGCGATCATCAATTGGAATTTGATGACGGTGTGGTAGTAGAAGCAGATTATAACATTTTCGCCTTAGGTGGAGGCAGCTGGAAGGTTACCGGATCAGACGGTGCTTGGTGGTCGGTATTCGAAAACAGCAAGATTGATGTCGTTACTTTTCAATCCTCAAACTGCGCATACAAGATTGGGTGGGGAAATGACTTCAAAACAAAGTATGCAGGAGCACCATTAAAAAACATTGCTATTTCTTGCCTCGATAAAACCCAAAAAGGCGAAGTTGTCATTACTGAGTTCGGTTTAGAAGGGAATGCCATTTATGCACTCAGTCCAGAAATCAGATCAGGGCTGAATCGGCAGAAGAAGGCAATAATTTCAATCGATCTAAAACCTACAATGACTCTAGAAGACATCATTACAAAGCTGAAGGGTTCGACATCAAAAAACACCACTCAACTATTGAAGGATAAACTGAAGCTGAGTCAAGTTCAAATAGGCTTACTTAAGGCTTTTGTATCGAAAGAAGCATTTCTAGATACTTATTCACTTGCCCTAAACATCAAAGGTCTAACACTTACCATTGTTGATGCCGCCAATTTAGATGAAGCCATTTCCACGGTTGGTGGTGTTTCCATATCAGAGGTAGATGCAAACTACCAGCTAAACTCAATTAAGAACAGTTTCTGCATTGGAGAAATGTTAGATTGGGACGCACCAACTGGTGGATATCTGTTACAGGCTTGTTTTAGCATGGGGGCTGCACTTGCAATTCATCTCAATACGAAAGACTAATTCATTAGAAGCCTCAATCGCTTGATTTTCTTCACCTAGGTATATATATCTACTAAAGAAAAAACCAATAGTCTCTCCCCTCTTCGCGACCTTGCTTTCTAAGTTCAACACTTATTTCTTCTCGTTCTTGAGGATTGCTCACGACCACAACTATTTGCGGGTTGTTCAATGTATTGATGCTTTGTTCATTACTCAAAACCACACCATAAATATCCTTTCCAATTTTACGCTCATTGTTGCATACCCAGTGAAATTTCGATTCACGCTTAAGAATGAGTTGAGCCAGATCTTTTCCGTTTTTACCTGCGCCCCAAAGTGCTAATAGCCGGCTTTTATCTCTGTCTATAACATAGAAATAACGAAGCTTGATATCGAAGTAGCGATTGTCTTTGTATTCGTCCCAAGTGCGCGAAATGCGGTTTTCAGTGTCGCGCCAATAATGCAAGATTCTATCAATTGGAATGACCTTTAGCTTCAACTGATAAAAACGAAAAGCCAAGTCATAATCTTCAGGATAAATATCATTCTGAAAAGCGTCAATTCTATCTAAGTCATTGCGGTGAATCAACCAACAATGCGAAGGAAATACGCATTCGCGATAGATCTCTTTGTAATGAGAACCTCGCTTAGCGACATCATTCAACCATTGGTCATAGCGTAGAAACCCATCGCCTACTTCACCATTATCAACAAAGTGCCGTGTACCGCCAGCCACGATAGTTCCTTCACCTTCATATGCGTCAAACATCACTTGAAGCTTGTAAGGAGGCATTTTATCATCTGCATCCATTCGGTTGACCAAAGGCGCTAGAAGATGTTTATAGCCTGTTTTTAGGGCTGGGTTCAGTCTTTGACCTTCGCTCATAAAAGGACGAATACGCTTGTCCTTAACGGCATATTCATCTAAAATAGCTTGAGTATCATCATCACTATGATCATTAACCACCACAAGCTCCCAATTCTCAAAAGTTTGATGAATGATAGAGTCCAAACAATCACGCAAATACGGCCCAACGTTTTTCGCGGCCATTAGAATTGAGATATCTGGGCTTGGTGCGTTCATGTTTCGCGAATATCCATTTTTGAATCAATCTAGTCTGCCTTACTACTTATACTTTCTTGGAAATATCAAACAGATCCTTTTTCAAGTGTTACACTTAGATTCTTAAGAAGTATAACTACCTATATAGGGTCAGTTAATCGTTTAGCATTGAAACACTTGCCTTGAAAAACTCCTAAAAGAAGTTACTTTTGAGCTATGACAATTCTATCGAAACCAACAAAGGCGTTACTGCTAATAGCCGAAATGTGATTAATTACCAATAAACAAGACTCTTTTCATACTGTTGATACTGGAATTAAAAGCAACTTAAAGTGACAGCCTTCCCTACCGAATTGAACGCCATTGAAAATAGAGTTAGAGCTATTGATCCGATTAAATACTCAAATACAAGAAATTTTCAAGGTGGTGCTGTTACCCGCCTCGGCCCTTATATTTCTAGGAGTGTAATCTCTACAAAACTCGTTTTAGAGCATGTCAAAACACTGAATTTAGAATGGAAACAAGTAGAAAAAATGGTTCAGGAACTGGCTTGGAGAGATTATTGGCAGCTTGTGTGGATAGAGAAAAGAGATGAGATTTTTCAAGACTTAAAGCACCAACAGAAACCGATCTCAAATCATCAAATTCCAGAAGCAATTATGAACGCGAATACTGGAATAAAAGCAATTGATGAAGCCATTGAAGAGCTTTACGAAATGGGTTACATGCACAATCACATGCGTATGTATGTGGCGAGCGTTTGCTGTAACATAGCCCACTCACATTGGCTAGAACCTGCAAAATGGATGTATAGTCACCTTCTGGATGGAGATATTGCTAGTAATCATTTGAGCTGGCAATGGGTAGCTGGAGCTTTTGCGAATAAGAAATATGTGGCCAACCAAGAGAATATCAATAAGTATTTCAATAGCCAACAACGTAAAACCTTTCTTGATGTAGACTACAGCGAATTTGAACACCTTGAAACACCAGAGCATTTCAATAACACAAAACCACTAGGTGCAAAGCTCTCCCTTCCAAAGAACGAAAAAGTGAATATTGAATCGAGTAAGAAAACCCTCATTTATAACTACTATAATATTGACCCTTACTGGCATCAAAGAGCAGATGTCCAACGAATCTATCTAATGGAACCATCCTTTTATCAGAAATATCCTGTAAGTCAAAAGTGCATCAACTTCGCCCTTGAGCTCACTCAAAATATCGAGGGAATAAAAGTTTTTGTGGGAGAGTTTTCAGCGTTGAATAAGATCTTAAACTCAAAGCTTATCCACTTCAAAGAACACCCAAGTAACGATCACTACCAAGGTCACCAAGAGTCAAGAACATGGATGACCAGCGTTAAGGGATACTATCCTTCGTTCTTCGCTTATTGGAAAAAAGCCAAAAAGGAACTGCTTTACTGATCTCATCACAATGAAAAAAAGTGAATTGCCCGTGAAATATTGTGTCGTCTGCAAGAAGCCATTCATTTGGCGCAAAAAGTGGGCAAAGGATTGGGAATTGGTAAAGTATTGCAGCGAGCGGTGCAGGAGGAATAATTAGCTTCATTGAGAAGAATTGCTTGATACTTTAGCTGACCTATTATCTTCATAGTCTGAAGATTTAATGCATAAAACAGAAGCTAAATCATGAACAACATCTTAACTAAAAGCCTGCAATCAATAGCTTGGATCGTTTTGACTCTTCTTAGCTTTTCATGTTTTTCTCAATCTTATGAAATCGGTAGATTTTATGATTCACAGCCGTTTTATACCAATTCATATGAGTTCAATGAAAGTGAATTAATCATTAAGACAGATTCGTTTTTTAACTATGGCTTTCAGTACATTACATACTATGCCATTGAACCTCTTAATGACACTTTTTTTCAATTGAGCATTAAGGAACAGTATGGTGTAAATAACAATAATTTAGAGGCCAAGCCTGAACCTGTTAAAATTGACGCTTCTCCCAATCTTGTCTTGAATTGCTTGGAGTATCCCTTTTGGAAGTTTCAGAAACTTGACAATGGAGAAATAAAATTAACAGGGAATGAGAGTTTAAAAAGTGGTATAGGCAAGAAAACAGAATCCACTCTAACCCTCGACCAACCTTCGAACTGGTAAAGTGATAGGCTTTTAAACAGAGTTCATCTAAAACTCTAAGAATTCCTTTTCATTTACTTCAATCTCCTACTTCTAATTCTATCTTTACGCGAATAAACAAACTAATCTCATGAAGCAATTCCTCACCCTACTTGTCTCAATCGCTATACTGAGCAGCTGCGCAGAACAAGAACAGAAAGAAGCACCAATGACTGAAAATATACTACTGAAAGAATGGAAAGGGCCTTATGGCGGAGTACCCGCTTTTGATAAAATGAATGTAGCCGATATTAAAGAGGCTATAATTAAAGGAATGGAGATGAATCTTGAAGAGATTGATGCCATTGCGAATAATCCAGAGCCCGCCACATTTGAAAACACCATTGAAGAAATGGAGCGTGCAGGAGCTGAATTGAACCGTGCGTTCACTTACTATGGAATTTTTAGTGGAAACATGTCTAGCCCTGAGTTCAGAGAAATTCAAGGTGAATTGGCTCCTCAGATTTCAGAATTTAGTTCAAAAATTACTCAAAACGAGCAACTGTTTGCGCGTATCAAAGCGGTATATGACGCCTCTCAAACAACACCTTTAGACGATGACCAGCAACGTGTGGTTGAGTTAACTTACAAGAGTTTTGAGATGAATGGTGCTGAGCTCAGCCCTGAGCAAAAAGAAAAGTATGCAGCTATTAGTAAAGAGCTTTCTAGTCTGTACACTACATTTTCAAATAACGTTTTGCATGACGAAGAGAACTACATCACTTATCTCACTGAAGATCAATTGGGTGGTCTACCAGATGACTTCGTGAAATCTGCGGCTAACATCGCTGCTGAAAAAGGTCAAGAAGGGAAATATGCCATCACTAATTCGCGTTCTTCTATGGATCCGTTTCTCACCTATTCTACTGAGAGAGAATTGCGCAAACAGGTTTGGACGAATTATTATTCTAGAGGTGACAATGGAGATGAATATGACAACAATGAACTAATTGCTGAAATCCTAAGACTGCGCAGAGAAAAAGTGGAGATTCTAGGATATAGCAATTATGCCGAATGGAGATTACAAAACAGAATGGCAAAAACGCCAGAAAATGCAATTGGACTAATGGAGGCTGTTTGGCCAGCTGCCATTGCCAGAGTTGCTGAAGAAGTTGCCGACATGCAAGCTGTTGCCGACAAAAATGGCGATGACATTACCATTGAACCTTGGGATTATCGCTATTATGCTGAAATAGTTAGAAAAGAGAAATATGATCTCGACTCTGAAGAAGTAAAACAATATCTACAGCTCGATAAGCTTACTGAAGCCATGCATTACGTTGCAGGAAGGTTGTTTAACTACAACTTCACCCCTGTTCCTGAGGGTACCGTGCCAGTTTTTCATGAAGACATGAAAGTTTGGGAAGTAACTGATAAGACATCAGGTGAAAACATCGGGCTTTGGTATTTAGATCCTTACGCCAGAGAAGGAAAAAGATCAGGAGCTTGGGCTAACACCTACAGAAGCTACAGCACATTTGATGGTAAGAAAAATGTCTTAGCATCAAACAACTCAAACTTTGTAAAGCCTGCTCCCGGAGAGGCGCTTTTAGTGTCATGGGATGACGCTACGACCTTCTTTCACGAATTTGGCCACGCACTTCACTTTTTTGCTTCTAATGTGAAGTACCCAACGTTAGATGGTGGAGTTAGAGATTACACTGAATTTCAATCTCAACTGTTAGAGCGTTGGTTGTCTACCGATGAGGTAATCAACAACTTCTTAGTACACAGCGAAACAGGAGAGCCAATGCCGGCTGAGTTGGTTACTAAAATCAAAAATGCAGGAACCTTTAACCAAGGGTTCTCCACAACTGAGTATTTGGCTTCTGCCATTATGGACAT
Source organism: Flavobacteriales bacterium UBA4422 (assembly GCA_002389645.1). Classification (GTDB taxonomy): domain Bacteria; phylum Bacteroidota; class Bacteroidia; order Flavobacteriales_G; family Salibacteraceae; genus SHAN690. Next base: position 150,078 of record DGQE01000036.1, on the reverse strand, counting down.
GAAGTTTCACTTAGCTGACCCAGACACTATTGATGTAGACAAGTTCGAGCGTGAAACTTTAGCTGAGCTTAACATGCCAAAGCAGTTGCCAATGCGACACAGAACACCACATTTTGGTCATGTATTTTCAGGCGAAGGTTACGCTACCGCATATTACGGGTATATGTGGGCAGATGTTCTTACTGCTGATGCCGCAGAATCTTTCGCAGAAGCTCCAGGCGGGTTTTATGATGAGGAATTGGCTGAGAAATTGGTGAAATACTTATTTGCCCCACGAAATGCCATTGAACCAGCAGAAGCTTACCGCATGTTTAGAGGAAGAGATGCTAAGATTGGTGCGTTGATGAGAGATCGTGGTTTTCCGGTTACCTCAAATGAATAAACTATCGATGTGCAGATAAATTTCGTCTTTCAATGAAACTGCACACAATGAAGTATCTTGTTGTTTTCGTAACCCTAATCATGATTTCCTGCGGTAAGGATGATTTTGTTAGTGCCACTATATATGATTATGGAGAGCCTGCATTAGACGGATGTGGATGGGTGATTGAAGTGAGTAACAAGGTGTACAAGCCCGTTAATCTTAGTTCTCAATATCAAATAGACGGATTGTCAGTTCAAATTGATTTCACTAAACTCAATTCAAAGGCCAACTGTGGGCTTGCTATTAATGCGTACGATGAACTAGAAATAAACAAGATCAAAAAAGAGTAACCCCTCACATCGTTGTCTCTTAAAATATGCGTCAGAAATGTTCTTTCTATGATAACGGAATAATTAGCATTCAATATCGAAATGATCAAAGTTTAATTGAGTCATATACTTTCGTCTTATCATGAACTACACCCTTGAATCAGTTCCTTGTAATATATGTGAATCTGATAGCCACCATATTATTTCTGCTAAAGGCAAAGGAGGTCTACCTACCAATGTTGTTCTCTGCAAGAATTGCGGATTGGGCTATTTAAACCCTCGATGGGATGCAGACTCATACATGTCGTTTTACAGAAATGAATACGATCACTATTACAGACCAAAGATTTTAAAAGTAGATACTTATAAGAAGTCAGATATAAACCCAATAGAGGATAGGTTAAAACGATTTGGTCATTTTCCTGACTCGGCAAATACAATCTTAGATATAGGAAGTGGTGAAGGAAAAAATTTGAAACACTTTGCAAGACTTTTTCCCAAAAGCTCTTTGCTTGCGATAGAGCCTTCTATTGAATCTCAAAAGCAACTTAGTGAATTTGGTGTTACCACGATCAGTGACAATGTAGATAACGACTGGGAATTAAAACACCTTGATCAAGTCGATATCATAATAATGAGGCATGTGTTAGAACATTTTATGGATCCTCTGTCTGCATTAAAGAAAATCAGAAAAGCCCTATCCAACGAAGGAGTCATTTACATAGCAGTACCGAATAATCTGAAGCCCAATAAACACTTAGAAGGTAATTGGTTCAGAAATGTTCATACATACTATTTCAACAAATATTCACTCAAAAACCTATTACGTTTGGCTGGGTTCGAAATCATGAACATAACTGAGGGAGATCAACACAATCGTCATGAAGTATTTTTAATTGCACGAAAAAGTGAAAACATAATAGAGCCGTCATTCTCAACTGAAGACTACAGTGAGCAACTTGAAGTCTTTACAAATCAATTGAAAAGCGACAATCGAATTAGTCAAAGAATATTGCGCATACTAAAACAAATTAGAAAAGCAATTCGATAAAACCAGATTCAAAAATCTATTACAATGAGCTAGACTCTTGAAAAAAAGAAGCCCTGTTCATTAAACATCAATTTCTTGTTTGACAGGAAAGAAGAAATCGAATATTAATTCTAGTCATTTCAACCTAAACTAAGCCCCATAAATCCACTAATCATTGTTAACGAGTATCGCTAAAATCAAGACAATTTTAGGTTTGATGCGCAATGCATTAAAAGGTGAAGAGTACGACTATACTTCTGGGAGTATAAACCGTGCTATCTTTCTTCTTGCAGTTCCCATGATCGCAGAGATGATCATGGAATCTCTGTTCGCAGTAGTGGATGTATTCTTTGTCTCAAAGGTCAGTGTGAACGCAGTTGCAACAGTAGGTTTAACCGAATCTGTACTCTTCATTATATACTCTATTGCAGTGGGTTTCAGCATGGCGGTCACTGCTTTTGTTGCTCGCAGGGTTGGCGAGAAGAATTATAAACGTGCAGGTGATGCTGCCTTTCAAGCCATCTTCTTGGCTGTTTCTGTTAGCGTAGTTCTCGGTATTCTCGGCTTTGTGTATGCTGAAGATGTATTGCGACTCATGGGTGGTGAAGAAGCTTTGATTAATGAAGGTGCTGGTTACGCACAAATCATGTATGCTGGCAACATAAGTATTATCCTGCTCTTCTTGATCAATGCAATTTTTAGAGGTGCTGGAGACCCTACAATTGCCATGCGATCACTTTGGATCGCCAATGGTCTTAACATCTTACTGGATCCACTCTTAATTTTCGGCATCGGTTTCTTCCCTGAAATGGGTGTAATGGGCGCGGCAGTTGCAACAACATTGGGTAGATCAATTGGTGTTATATATCAACTTTATCACCTGTTAAACGGATCATCAGTTGTAAAAATAACCACTGAAAACATTGTGCTCCGCATCCTAACGATAAAGGAAATGATCAAAGTTTCAGCTGCAGGAATAAGCCAGTTTTTAATTGAATCAGCAAGCTGGATATTCTTAGTGCGGGTTATTAGCACATTTGGTGCTGAAGCCTTAGCAGGATATACAATTGCTTTTCGAGTTATTGTATTCACCCTGCTTCCGAGTTGGGGAATGGCAAACGCAGCTGCAACTTTGGTTGGTCAAAATTTAGGAGCAAAACAACCCCAAAGAGCCGCTACATCAGTATGGCGAACAGCAAAATACAACGCCTTTTTTTTGGTAATTATTAGTGCAATATTTTTCGTTTTCGCAAACCCTATACTCTCTTTTTTCACAGATATTCCAGAAGTTAAGCGAATCGGCATTTCAGCCCTCGAAATTATTTGTCTTGGTTACATATTCTTCTCTTATGGAATGGTTATTAGCCAGGCATTCAATGGTGCCGGAGACACCAAAACACCCATGTGGATTAGCTTAGTTGTGTTTTGGTTGATTCAAATTCCAATGGCCTATTGGCTATCTATCGAATTGAATTGGAAAAGCAATGGAGTATTTTACAGTATCGCAATCGCTCATAGTCTATATGCCATGGTGGCAATACTTCTTTTCAGAAAAGGAAAATGGAAGCTTATTGAAGTGTAATTGAACGATTTTTGATCGTTTTAGTCCAAAACCGAATCAATTTCGGTCAATTTCAGTCAAAAAAATCAATTTTAAGATGATTACCTTCGTTCGCTAACAATAAGAAACGGCCGTTTAATGAAGATATTTATGAGCAACTATTTCAATTTGAACACCAATCTCAATAACCGAATGCTTCTCTTTCAAGGGTAAAGCGCTAGGAATGAATAAGCTCATCTTCTGCATACCTACTCATTTCGTTTCGTTTCCGGAAACGATCATTTTAACTCTCTATTCTGTTTTAAGAATGGAATAAAACCTCATTATTTCATTGAAACCAATTATTACCAAATTGATTCAGCGCGTAAAAGACAATACTACAATGAAACCAAAACTGATAAACCAACAAAGTGGCAGAGATGCAGAATACAGCGATCAGCGAATAGTTGACTTTTTGCACACTCACCTAGAAGAATATGGAGATCCAAAAGAAGATATTCAAAAATGCTTAGACTATGTGCATGAAAGAGGTGGTTTTGTTCTCCTAGGCATAATCAACGATGAAATCATTGGAGCCGTAATCATCAATGAAACTGGAATGAGCAAATTCATTCCTGAAAATATCTTAGTCTATATCGCTATGGATAAACAATACAGAGGCAAGGGATATGGCAAAGAGCTGATGAGCAATGCTCTTAAGCTTTGCAAAGGAGATGTAGCACTGCATGTTGAGCCGGATAATCCCGCGAAGTTTTTATATGAAAAATTGGGCTTCTCCAATAAGTATTTAGAAATGAGGTTGAAGCGGTAAATTGCCATCCTTAAGAATAAAATCAGATGATGAAAGAAGCCTTAACAGAAAGCAGCTACACGCTAATCCAGAGCTCAGCGGGAAAGAGCAAGAAACGCAGCAGCGAATAGTTTCCTTTCTTAAAGACTTCGGAGTCAATAGCGGCAAAGAGGTTGGCCAATTTGGACTGATTTATCCTTTCCATTTTGGGACTGGCCCTCACCTACTCATCCGTGTTGATATTGATGCATTGCCAATTCAGGAAATCAATGAATTTCAGCATAAATCAATCGTTGAAGGCGTTTCGCATAAATGCGGACATGATGGACACACGACCATTGGGGTTGGTCTAGCTGTGAGGTTAAAAAACGAACCGTTGAAACATGGAAAGGTAACTGTACTTTTTCAGCCTGCTGAAGAAATTGGAGAAGGCGCCAAAGGGATACTGGAAGACCCAAACTTTAATATTGAAGAATACGATTACACTGTTGCATTGCATAATATCCCTGGAAAAAAGATGCATGAAATTCTTTGGAAGAAAGACAACTTCACTCCTGCGGTAAAGAGCTTGATCATTAGGTTAACCGGCAAAACTTCTCACGCTGCAGAACCGTTAAAAGGGTTCAACCCATCGTATGCCGTTAGCGAAATTATTCAGACAGCTCTTGATCAGGAGGAAACGGATGAAAAGCACAACAATTACAACTTGATAACTCCTGTCTTTACTCAAGTTGGCTCTAAAGACTATGGAATATCCGCTGGATTTGGAGAGATTCACTTCACCATAAGAAGTTGGACACAAGAGAAAATGGATGAAGCTTCTGAGCTATTTCTATCCAAGGTAAAGTCAATTGCTTTAAAGCATCACCTTGAGGTGGTGACAGAATATATAGCTGAGTTTGCATCCAATATGAATGACCATTGCGTAGTTGACCAAATAGTGAAGTCTGGAAATGAACTTGGATTAAGAACATTTTTAAAACCTGAGCCCTTTCCTTGGGGTGAAGATTTCGGACTTTTTACTCAGAATATTCCTGGAGCTATGTTTGGACTAGGTTCAGGAGAGGCCACACCTGCCCTCCACAACCCTGACTACGATTATCCAGACGAGATTACAGAAACGGGTATAAACATGTTTTACGAAATTGCTATAAACACATGCAAACATGTTTGAAACATCCTTTATTGAACTAGATAAAAACGCATTAAAAGCTAATTTAGGCTTCATTAGAATCCATATTGGTGAAGGGCGGAAATTGACGTGTGTAGTCAAAGGAAATGCTTATGGACATGGGATTGAAAAATACATTCCCTTGGCAGAAGCTGAAGGTGTTGATCACTTTTCAGTTTATAGCACCGATGAAGCCGAGCGCGTATTCAAAGTAAAAAAGCCCACTACAGAAATCATGATCATGGGTTCTGTTGACAATGAAGGATTAAAATGGGCAATTGAAAATGAAATCGAGGTGTGGATTTTCGAAATTGACCGCCTAAATGAAGCATTGAATATTGCAAAAAAGTCAGGTAGTAAGGCGAAAATCCACATTGAATTAGAAACTGGAATGCATCGAACTGGATTCAGTAATGGCCAACTCAATGAAGCTATTTCAACTCTTAAGAATAACGATCAATATTTTACCCTCAAAGGTCTCTGCACGCATTTTGCTGGTGCTGAAAGCATTACAAACTTTTACCGTGTAAAAGAGCAAATCAAAACCTATAAGCGACTTGTAAAAAAAGTTGAGAAAAGTGGACTTGTGGCTGAAAGAAAACATGCCTGTTGTTCAGCAGCCGCCTTGAGGTTTCCAGAAATGATGATGGATATGGTACGAATCGGTATTCTGCAATATGGATTTTGGCCATCCGTAGAGTCATTCATAGAATACTCTAAAGGCAAAATTCCAAAAGAAGACCCGCTCAAAAGGCTCATTAGTTGGAAAAGTAAACTCATGAGCGTTAAAGAAGTGAAAACCGGAGATTATGTTGGATACGGCACTTCCTACTTAGCCCAAAGAGACACTTTAATGGGAATAGTTCCTGTAGGTTATGGGCATGGTTTCACTCGGTCGTTAAGCAATCAAGGAAGAGCGCTTGTAAATGGTACTCGAGTTCAAGTAATGGGTACGGTAAATATGAATTGTATTGCAATCGACATTTCAGATGTCCCTAATGCTAAAAAAGGAGATACCGTTACTTTGATCGGCTATGATGGTGACCTTGAAGTAAGTGTTGCATCTTTCAGTGAAGCCACTAATCAATTGAATTACGAACTACTCACCCGACTACCAATGCATATACCACGTTTTGTGATTTAAATAGAAATTATGGCATTTATAACATTTGATAAGGCAAAACTCAACCACAACTATGCATTTCTTGACGACATGTTTAAGAGTCATGGTATTAAGTGGTCCATTGTGTCAAAGCTGCTTTGCGGTAATCGCGACTATGTAAAAATACTTTGTGACACTGGAATAGATGAAATATGTGATGCGCGGATTAGCAACCTTGAACTGGTTAAAAAAATCAATCCAAATATTCAAACGGTTTACATCAAACCTCCAGCAAAACGCAGTATTAAAAGCATTGTCAAGTATGCTGATGTAAGCTTCAATACACAGATTGAAACAATAAAATGGTTGAGTGAAGAGGCTGGAAAACAGAACAAAACTCACAAAATTGTCATCATGCTTGAAATGGGCGACTTAAGAGAAGGCGTCATGGGTGATGATTTGATGGATTTTTATGAGAGCGTCTTCAAGCTGCCAAATATTGAAGTGGTTTCTTTTGGCACTAACCTGAATTGTCTTCATGGTGTAATGCCATCACACGACAAGCTGATTCAACTTAGCCTTTACAAGCAATTGGTGGAGGTTAAATTCAATAGAAAGATCCCTTGGGTTACTGGAGGAACCAGCGTAGTTATTCCATTGATTTTCAACCAACAACTACCAAGAGGAATCAATCATTTTAGAATTGGTGAAACCCTGTATAACGGAATAAATCTGTTCAGCATGGAAACCATAAAAGGAATGCATGATGATGTAATCATGCTTTATGCTGAGGTAATAGAGCTCATAGAAAAGCCAAAGGTTCCTATTGGCGATATGGATGCTAACCCTTCAGGAGAGATTTTCGAAATCAATGAAGAAGACTACGGGAAAACATCCTACAGGGCAATTCTAGACCTAGGTCTCTTGGATATTTCACCTGAGTTTCTTATGCCCGAACATGAAGGAATCGAAATTACAGGTGCGAGCTCAGATATGCTAGTCTTGGATCTTGGTGACAACTCGAGGTATAAAGTTGGAGACTTAGTTCCATTCAAAATCAAGTACATGGGTGCGTTGGCTCTTATGAATTCTGACTACATAGAAAAGAAAGTAGTTTAAGTTGTTCGTTAGGTTTATTAAATGAGTCTAAACCAAAGCAACCTGTTCCCTATTGCTTTAAGAACTTCTTGTGAAGAAAACCGCCATTATCCATTTCAAGTAGCAAGAAATAACTGCCTGGCTTTAAATCACTGATATCAATTACTTCTTGGCGTTCACCTAATTTCTTAGAATAAACACTTCTTCCTTGAAGATCGGAAATTCTGCATCCAAGAAAGTCATAAAGGCCGGAAACAAGATGCAGCTCTTCATTCGCAGGATTAGGGTAAATAACTATTGGAAAGGTATTGACTTGCTCTGTTCCAACACCAATAGTATCTGTATCAGTATCTTCTATTTGTGGTTCTATATAAGTGAATGAACTGTCATTGATTGGAATGTAATCTCTACCAAGAAATTTCAACCTGTAAGGGTCTAAGTAATCAACAGATACATAAGAAGGCGACTCATCCAAAACTTCGGCTAAAATGCTAAATCGCTCTCCAGGATAAACAATCAATGTGTCGGTAACAAAAGGTTCACTCAAAACTCTACCATCAGACGTGTAAACCTGAGCTTTAATTTCATTCGGAAAAATCAAGCGATTAACTCTATACCCTACATTCAAAGTTCTCATTAGCAGCTGATCACCAATACTTCCCTGCATGATCATGTTTGGATCATTATAAACCAAGCTTCTATTCTTTCCATTCAATAAAAAAAGGTCTGGATCAAACGTTAAAAAACTACCAATAGAAGTATAGTCTGTATTCCACCTTGAGTCCATTTCACTGAGCAAATACTCGTACTGTTTGTCATATGTAGGACCACCATCATAAATTCGGTTACTGCTATCTGAAGGATATACGATAACCATACCATACATACCCAAAGTGAGATGCATAGTAGTGGTCACATGACAGTGATATAAGTAGTTCCCAGCATGCGTAGCTTTAAATCTGTACGTGAAAGATTCATTTTGCTGAATAAACCCAGTATGATGAGGCACACCATCATTGGCCTCATCAACATCTAAACCGTGAAGATGAATTGTATGCCCTTCCATAGATGGATTCGCCATTGTAATGTGCACACTATCACCCTGATTAGCGTAAAAGGTTGGACCAGGAAGTCTCAGCGTTGTAATTCCTTCGTTGATAGCATACCCCCAAATCGGTAATGTCATCACTGTGCCAGAATCTGAAATAAATTGACTCTGGCCGTTCATTAAAGACACCACCGAGTATTGGCGCAACGGCTGCGCGTTGCTAACAAGCATTGTCAAAAGCAATACAATTCCGAATATGTATTTTATTCTACTCATGAATGTGCATATGCATCATCATTCCTCCGGGATAATTCCCACCAAAAGTTGTCGTCACAAGATTATGGTTATGCATTGGGAAACGTCCTGGCTTGTCAGGCACCAACTCAAGTATCATACTCTCTTCTGGCGCTATTCCAAATGAATCCTTCATCCAACCTTCATAATTTGAATGGTGGGAAGCACTTAAGATTTTCACATGATACCCATGAAAATGAGGAAAATGATACATCTGTCCCGCATTCGTAATATGTATTCTAATTGTATCTCCAACGTGCCCCATAATCATAGCTAAAGAGTCGGCCATTGTCCGAGGGAATCCTTTTCCATTGATAGTAAACACATCAGGACCATAAGTTTTCTTGTTGTAAACTCCACCATCGGCAATTGCTGCAACCCATTCTTCATTATGTTCGGTAAAAACTCCGAAATATTCAGCACCATTGAAGTTGCTTATTACAACCATCCCACCTAAGCCTAGTGCCCGATGATCATTGATGGGATCCTGATATAAAAAAGTACCTTCTTGAGAAAAGGTGATTGTAACTGATTTTGTTTCACCCATGGCAATGCGGTCAATTGTTTCATGCTCCTTAACTTCAAAGCCACACGTGAAATCAGTTTCATTTTTCACATTGAAAGTAACTTCATCACCAACATTAAATCTTAAAATAACATTGGATGAGTCAAAAGCTCCAGTTTCGCTAAATGTAAAATATGGTATAGTGCTGCTTGCCGTATGAATTACACCTTCAATCATATAAAGGTCGACACTTTTTTGAGCAAGCCCAAAGGCTGGAATAATAGTGAATAGTATTAAAAATAGTCGGGTCATGACTTTCAAATATAAACTGCGTACTCAAGTCGCTTCGAATCCAAATATTGAATTATTCTTAAACGTAAGAATCTCAGGCATTGTTCAGTGAAGTTAAATAAAGCTAAAAGGGCAAAGACACCATCAGTCTACCGCAAGTGATTTAATTTTATTCATCAACCACATTGCGATGAGGGTAAACACTACGCCAATAATTCCAACTTTCCAAAAGCCATAAACATGATGACCTCCTTTAGGCACAGTAACTAAGACACCAGCCACAATGCTTGCAACTCCTGCCGTCATATTCTGAACAGACGAATTCAAACTCATGAAACTACCCCTATTTCTGGGTTTAATAACAGAAGTAACAATAGCAGTTGAAGGGACCATTCTGCCACCTGCTAAAACAAAGAATGAGCCTGTCACTATGAGTGCTATCCAAAGAGGAAGAGGTGGCATATTAGTGATAATCAAAATTGGAATAATTGAGAGTCCCGCCATAATTGTAAATACCCGATGCCTGTCCGTTTGATCTGCCCACCTTCCAACACGCGGATTAGACACAATCGTTGCTAAACCTCCTACCAAATAAACCAATGTAATTTCCTGTCTTTCAAATCCAACATTCTTCACCAAATAGGGGGTGATAAAAGGAATAACGGCAAAATGCCCAAACATTAGCAGCATTGTATATGTCAAGGCCATCCATTGATTTTTATACTTTGGAATATTCTTTATAAACTCCCATGAATTCACCTTTGGACCGGGTTGTTCCAAATGTACGCGAACAGGAGGAAGTGTGAAATATACTGCTATCGCATTCAAAATACTCACGGCACCTAATGCAAGAAATGGCCAATTCCACCCATAGTTGAAAGCAAAATATAGCCCAACTGGCAAACCTAGAGCCGATGCCAAGGAAAATGCACTCATCACAACACCAAGCCCCCATGCTCTTCGCTCGGAAGCAATAGCATCACTAACAATTGCTATTACGGTGCTGCTAATAACTCCGCCAAAAGCTCCGGTGAGCATTCGTGCTGATATTAAACCTTCATACGTATCAACCAACCCACACAACATAGTACCAACTGCGAAGCCTGCGTATGCAAACAAGAAATACTTTTTACGATCGAAACTATCAACGAAAAATGCGCTTACCAATCCCGAAATACCAGCCATGATGGTATAAGAGGCGACCAAAAATGAAAACTGCTGCGAATTGATCATCAATTCTTCCATGAGCATTTCGCCCAATGGCATTATGATCATGAAGTCCATAATGTGAGTGAACTGCGAAGCAGCCAACAAGTAAAGTATGATTCTTTCAGATTTCAATCCAATTGCAGTCTAGTGAGTCAACATTAAAAACTGCGCGAAGTTCTGCAATACTTTGGTTTAAGAAGGGTTTTGATTTGCCGTTTAGACAGACCGGTTTTGTGGAATATCCAATTCACCTTCAGAATTTGCCACAATACTCGAAACAGCGGCATCTCCCGTAACATTCACAACTGTTCTGCACATGTCCAAAATTCGATCAACGGGAAAAATTAATGCAATCCAAGCTGGGTTTAAACCAACCGACTCCAATACAATGATCATAAGCACCAATCCAGCGCTTGGGATGGCAGCAGCGCCAATAGAAGCCAATGTTGCTGTGAACACTATAGTCAATTGCTGCATTAAACTAAGGTCGACCATATGAAATTGCGCCAGAGCAACTACAGCAACTGCTTGATACAAACTAGTTCCATCCATATTCACTGTTGCACCAATAGGCAAAACAAAACTTGTTGTCCGTTTTGAAACTCCAAGGTTATTTTCAACAGCATTCAATGTTACCGGCAGCGTTGCAACAGACGAAGAAGTAGAAAAAGCAGTCAACTGTGCTTTTGAAATTCCTTTCATAAAAAAGCTATAGCTCATTTTTCTGACAATAACTGAAATCAAACCTGGATAAAAAATAAACACCATGAAAGCCAGGCCTAGAGTCACCGCTAAAGAATACCACAATAGGAAGGATATCAACTCGGATAACTTCCCAGGATCATCTCCTGCGGCATTAACGATTGCACCAGCCAACAAACAAAAAACAAAAAATGGCATTGCTTTCATAACCACATCAACCATCTTGATGAAAACCTCATTCACACCATCTATAAATGCCACAACAGGACTTGATTTTTCTTCAGGCAGCATTACGAGCACTACACCAAAGAAAATGGCAAAGAAGATGACCTGAAGCATCTCCATATCAAAAAGCGCTTTTATTATATTACTTGGAACAATATCTACCAGAGGCTGCAACGGTCTTGACTCTTTAGCATTATTGGCCTTTGAAAGCTTATCCTCTACCCAATCATTTCCCCTTCCTTCTCCATCGCGTTCCTTTATTCGACTGACTCGATCAAAATTAGCCTCATCACACATTAAGCATTCATCATCTAGAATCTCAATGCCATTTTGCTGTGCCCAAAGTTCATATGAAACTCTATTATCTTTCAATAAATCATCCGACACTTTATCACCAGGATGAAGAGCGTTTACAGCAAGCAAACCCACTGTTACAGCGATAAAAGTTGTCGCAACATAGAGGAGTAATGTCTTAATTCCAATCTTACCCAATTTAGAAATGTCTTTTAAAGCTGTGACACCTGAAATAATGCTAAATAAAACCAATGGGACAGCAATGAGCTTCAATATATTGATGAAAATCTTACCAAACGGGTCTATGAAATCTAATGTGAATTCATTCCAGCCCATGTTCACCGAAAGCAGCGCATAAAAAGTGCCAAGAATCAAGGCAATGATTACTTGAAGGTGCAGCGGAATTTTCTTCATCATAATGCGAATTAAGAGAAATCATTTCACTATTTCTATTTCTAGAGAAGAGGAGTATCCGTTTTATTCCTGACAAGGATCAATTTTCATTGATTGCCAAATGAGTCATTAGTTTTAAATTGCCAAATAATTTATTGAATAATGGAAGGATATACTCGTCTGTTTAGCCTAATTATTTTAGCTGTATCAATAGCATCTTGCTCTGGAGAAAGCGATTCAACAAAACAAGAAAAAGAAGCTCTTGATTCTAAAAAATCAAGTATTCAAGTAAATAACGAGAATCAAAAAAGTTCTCAAAATGTAAAGGTCGAGAAACCAGTTAAAATTAAAAGCGAGTGGAGCCTCGCTGATCTCTCATTTGAAAATGGTATGAAGTGGAAAGCTAATCCAGAAACCTCCCAAGCTATCGAATCGATGGACGATGCAATGGATGTGTTTCTGCTCACAGAAGATCATTCCATTGAAGAATATCATGAGTTTTCTGTTTTACTAGAAGAGCAATACCAGAATATTTTTAAGGTGTGTAAAATGAGTGGAGCAGCCCATGACGAGCTCCATAAGATGTTAGTCAAAATGAATTTCTTCATTCAAAAAATGTCATCTGAAGATCTCAATGAAATCAAAAGAGGGTGTGATCAGTTACACAAGCAACTGCATTTATACAACGTATATTTTGAATAGTTTGCATTATGTTACGCTTCTAGATCTTCTCTCGAAAAGAACAGCAAAAAAGGAAAAGAACACAATTCCTGCTTGCACATAAAAAGTACTCTCTGTCAACGAGATGATTAAGAAGAAGAGTGTGAATCCTTGATAAAGGACCTCACCACTTTTAAAAGCCGTGATAAACATTAGGATAAAAATTCCTAAAACCATCGCAAAGCCAGGTATTCCCAACGCTATCCATGTTTGAAGAAAAAGATTGTGCGCATTCAAGTGCTTATCTCCTGCTTGCACATAGTTCTTTTTATTGTATTCGTCATCTAATACATCCTGGAAATCGCCAGTTCCCTGTCCATACCAATCTTGATGCGTCACTATCTCAAATGCTGATGAATAGATCAGTGCACGAACTGCAGTGCTCTCAACTGCTTTAGGATTTAAATTATCGCTCTTGGCAACATTAAGCACGTTTACAATGCGAGATTGAAGTAATGGGGCATTCTGAAATACAACTCCAATTGTCGTAAATGCCGCTATCAGCGAAAATATTGGAATCAACTTAAATTTAGCCGTCCTTACTAAAGCTACAGTTATCACAATTGCCAAAATAAGCCACATGATGAAACCGGTTTTCGAACCAGTAAGAACCAAAATAACCGACAAGAAAACCATGAATAAGAAGCTAAAGAAAGAATTCCATTTACCGTTTATGAAAAAACTTGGCTTCAATACTGCCAGAGCCATTATGGAAAAAATAAGGTACAACGCAAAATAACTAGGGTGCACAATAATTGAGAAGCGCGTAGTGATAAAGTGATAATATGGATAGTCTAAAACAAAATATTTGTAACTACTCATCCCAAGGCAAAACAATGAGGCGACTGAAGTGCCGTATATGAACATAAGAATGACCCTCCTGAAATTGGTTTCACGTACAAATCGAAAACCAACGAAAGCCAATGGAAATGCCATTAAACTGAGTTTCACTTCAATATCAAACCATCCACGATCAATATTATCGGAAAAAGTCAATCCGACTAGATGAAGCAGAAAAAGTAGGATCATCAGGGTTGAAACCTCACCTAAATTGACCCGGCTGTACTTCTTAACAATAGCGAATATGGATAACACACCGAGGATAATAATGAATACAGGGACTAGACGAGGTAAAAGCGGAATAAAAAAAGCAATGGCATTGAGCAAATAGTTCTGATATAGAAATACTTTATGTCTATCTAAAAGAGGCACGAATCAATTACCCTTAAACTTAAGCATCACAGAAATAGTCTGCCAAATAATTGAAAGATCTAACATAAACGAACGATACTTAATATAATACAAATCGTACTGTAGTTTAATCAACGCATCCTCATCTGTATTTCCGTATTTATGTCTTACTTGTGCCCATCCTGTTATTCCTGGCTTTACAAGATGTCGTGTATTGAAAAATGAAATTTTCTTCACTAATTCATCGCAAAATATTGGGCGCTCAGGTCTCGGACCAATCAAATTCATATCGCCTTTGAGTACATTCCAAAACTGCGGAAGCTCATCTATTCTAGTTTTTCGATAGAATTTACCTGCAATCGTAATTCTAGGGTCATTATCTCCGGCCCATACAGCACCAGTGTTCTTCTCGGCATCTACGATCATGGTCCTGAATTTGTAGATCGTGAATGGTTGATTATCTCTTCCAACCCTAATCTGAGAATAAAACAAAGGCCCCCTGCTTACGAATAAATTAACGAACCAAACGAAAGGAATTAGAACGAGCAAACCAATTGCTCCTATTAATCCAAAAACTACATTAAGCATGCGATTAACCATTAAATAGAGCGTGTCTTTTTTCTTTGAGTAATACTCGTAAGTCAAAATATGATTCTCCCCCTTTTGCTTCACCATCATCTTACCAGTAACTGATTCATAAATCATATTAACAGGTGTTACAGGTACGCCATAGCTCTCACAATTCACAAGGTGACCATACATAGAACCCTTAATGGATTTTGCAGTATGTGCAGCCAAAACAATTTCATCGATTCCTAATCGCCTTGAGTAGGTAAAAAGATCAGAGCTATCTGATAATACACGAATACCATTATAAGTTTCAGCTTTCTTACTAGGATCATCATCGATAAACCCAATAACTCTATATCCAGTATTGTGAAAAACTTCTTTGGTCTGCAGAATCTTCGCAATCTCTTGACCAGACCATCCTGCTCCAACAATAAGAATTCTTTTAGTTAGCATGGGGTGCCTGAAAAGCGCAGAAAAAACCCAATGCCACATCGTTATCAAGACAACTACAAGACCAATGAAAACGAAAAAAGGAAGACGAGTTGTGGGAAAGTTAGGGCTTAAAAAAGGTATAAGCATGTAAGTTGCTGCTGTGGCAACAGCAACCAAAGCAGTTCGACCAACCAAAGCTGCCGTGCGAGGTGCATTAATTTGGCTATATAGCTTGAAGGCATTCGAATAGAGTAACCACACTAACAACAGGAGAATGTACCAACCTGGGTTCTCCAGTAATGTCTTCCTTGGCCATAGGTCATAAGCATAGAAGTACTTAATGTATAGGAGAAGTGACGTAATCAAAAGAATCATGTCACTTACAACAAGAAAATACTTTCTAATGATAAAACTGGCGTCTCTCGTGGATGGTCTTAGCAATGGTTGTAAATTAAAAGGCTAAATTATTAGTATTTAGACGCTCTAAAATCAAAATTGACTTAAATCATTAACAATTTAAATTTGAGATGGGTCAATACCAATATGAGCACTTTATAAATTAAGCACTCTCTGTAAAGTCAATTAAGCCATTGAATTGAGAGTTGAAATTAAAATCATTTGATTTCGCTGTTTGTATGGATTTGATCAAAGCGTCATATTCATCCTGATTGCAAGAACGAAACACTTCAAGTGACTCAGTAATCCCTCTAACATCACTTGGAGGAACAGTCAACCCTAGATTATATGCATTCACAATATCTGCTCCTTCTCCACCTCCTGAAAAAATAATTGGAACTTCGTGTTGAATTAATTCAAAGATTTTTGAGGGAACCGCGCCTTTAATTCTATTGGATAAAGGAACAAGAGCGACCAAAACATCAGAATAAATTTGCTTCAGCTCATCTGGATGATAGGCGCCATGAAAAAACACGCTGCAATCTGGATTCGTTTCGCAAAAGTTTTTAATCTGCTCTTCCTCCATGCCCATTCCATAAACATGAAACTCCAAGCCAATAGACTTAAAATCAATGCGCTTGCAAAGTTCAAACACGCCTTGAGCATAGCCCAACAATCCGGCATAAACAACCTTATTCATCCCATCTAAAGAGCCTCTAGATAAATTAGTTAACCCCAAACTAGGAAGGTTTCTATACAGAAACTTCGGCTTTTCAACCTTCGTCACAATATGCTCCAATATTTCCTTAGATTGACCTAATACTAAATCGCTATGCTCATATATATATGCCTCTAAATACAAAAGAATGTCATGCATTCTGCCTGGCTTTAGAACGTTAAGCTCAATAGCAGATTGAGGCCAAAGGTCAGAGACATTCAAGCAAACCTTCTTTTTAAAGAACAAATTGGAGAAAAGAACTGCTGTGAAAGAAACAAAAAGCGGAGGACTCTGAATCAAGATAAGCTTGGTTCGACCCAGTTTCTGAAAAGGCATGTATAATGCTAAGCTTATCGAGAACGATAGCATACTCAATAAGCGAACGAAGGATTTTTGACTCTTAGAAGGATAAATAAAAAGCCGATCTACGCACACATCATTTATATACTCTCGAACTTTAAACTTATTACGATACCCATCAAATACTTTACCTTTTGGGTAATTTGGCATAGGACATAGAACCCTAACAGAATAGCCTCTCTCAACAAAACCTTGAGCCATTGCTGAAATTCTCTTGGGTGCAGCTCCTAGCTCAGGTTCATAATAATTTGATATGATCAGTATATCATGCTCTTCCTTCACTAATCTGATTCAATTTTTCTACAATGCGTTCCGCTGCTTTTCCATCCCATAATTCTGGAATCCCACCTTTTTTCCATTTACCTGAAAACAAGATATCTAAGGCAGGTTTAATAGCAGAGGGATCCGTTCCTATTAGTTCATTCGTGCCAATGCTGCATGTCTCTGGGCGCTCAGTATTATCCCTTAAAGTAATACAAGGAACCTCCATAACAGTAGTCTCTTCAGTTATACCTCCTGAATCTGTAATCACCACTTTTGACCTCTCCACTAAATAATTAAACTCCAAATACGATAATGGTTCTATCAAGTGAAGGTTTTGGTGACTAATACCTATTGCATCAAATACTTTAGCTGTTCTAGGGTGAATAGGGAAAATGAGAGGAATACCATTAGAATTATCAGCAATTTCTTGAATTAAAGCCTTGAGCTTATACTCTTGATCAACATTTGCTGGGCGGTGCAGTGTCATTACAGCATAGTTTTGGTCGACCAACTCCAACTCATCGAAAATTCGAGGTTTGAAAAACCTATTTCTGTTTTTCAATAGAGTATCTATCATTGTGTTTCCTACAAAGAAAATTGAGCCTTCCTCCACTCCTAGTTTCCCAAGGTTCTCGTTAGCTAATGGAGAAGTGGTAAAAAAGTAATCCGTAATACTATCGGTTACCATCCGATTTATCTCTTCGGGCATTGACAAATCAAATGATCGAATCCCCGCCTCGACATGAGCTACTTTAATGTTCATTTTTTTTGCAGCAATGGAACAGGCCATTGTAGAAGTAACATCACCTACCACCAAGGTTAGGTCGCACGGCTTGTCAATTAATAGGGCCTCATACCTTGTCATAATCTTGGCAGTCTGTTCAGCTTGTGTCCCTGAACCTGATTCTAAGTTAACATCAGGTAATGGAATATTTAGCTGATCAAAAAAATCACCTGACATTCTCTTATCATAGTGCTGCCCAGTATGTATCAATCTAAAACTAAGATTTGGGTAATTCCTATTCTGAAACTCATGAATAATAGGTGCTATTTTCATGAAGTTTGGTCGTGCTCCTGCGATAATGTCTACTAACAATATTGAACTATTTGAGGTTAAAATACGATTCGCTACAATCGAAAACTTGATGTGCAAAGCTAAATTTTTCAGTGAGTCAGCTTAATTTTCGCACCTCCATTAAGAACCCCTTGTAAACTGCGATTCACAAAATGCAAAAGCTACTTCAGCAGGGTTTTGTACAGATCAGTCAACTTAAGCTTTTCTGCCTGCCAGCTATAATGTTCCTCTACCGCTCTTCTGCCATTTTCAGCCATCTTCTTAGCCTTTTCATCATCATTCATCAAAGACATAATCGCCTCGCCCGCTTTAACCTCATCCAATGGATCGACCAAAACACCACATTGATGCTTCTCAACAATAGCCTTTATAAGTCCGAAATCAGATCCTACGACCGCTAGGCCTGCCGCCATATACTCCAATAATTTAACTGGCAATGCTTCAATATAACTGGGAGTCGGATGCAGTAACACCAATCCTACTTTACATCTTGAGTACACTTGACTAACCTTTTCTCTATTAATAAAACCCAACTCCTTCACTTTTTCCCAGCCGCTGTATGAGCGAACTTCTTTTGAGAGCTCATTGCTTTCAAAACTGCCGCCTAACTCAAGTTTAATAGATGTGTTATCCATTGATTTAACCATTGTTTTTGCACCTCTGACCTCTGTTAAGTCACCAACATAACATGCTAACTTCTCTCTTCTTGACCAGCTATCATTATCAAGACTATTACCAATAATGGGATAATTCTTTAAAATAACAACTTTAGAGTTGACAGTTCTAAATCTATCAGCAATCGGATCCACAACAGTAATCACGGCATCAAGCTTCTTTACAATTTGATGTTCAAAATACTTGTAACTCCAGCTCAAGAATGATTTTACCAAAACTGGAATCCAGCTCTTGTGTTTAATTTGGTTAGGTACATCTTCGTGAGAGTCATAAACAACGCAGGCTCCATTTACACGAAGTCTATTTGCAATTAGAAGCAGCTCAGGGTCATGAAAGTGATACAAATCTGCATCTATCTTCAAGGCAGCTCTCAACACGGCAGAAGGAGCCTTTAAGATTCTCGAGAGCTTATTTTTAAAAGAAACATGAACATTTACGATTTCTAGATTTTTAAAATCACTTTTTAAATCATTGCCATTCACAACGACTAACTTCACATCATACCCTGCTTCAGCAAGGGATCGACATTCCTTATGATAAACCCTTGTATCTTTCGATTTATGAACCGATGTTAAATGGCAAACTGTTTTCATGCTGGTCCCGAGACAGACGTCTCTTTTATTGAGTAAAATGTTTTGGGGTAAAAACGGATCGCCAATAGTCCCATTAACAATCCATGGGTAATCAAGCTAACGATTAAACCACTATTGATTAAAGTGAGACTTGAAATAAATAATAAAGGAATAACAAAACTAAAGTCTCGATTAGCTGAAATATTATCTATAAAGCGATAAAGGATTACAAGCACAATTAACAATAGAGGAAAAGACCAAAATCCAACTTGACCAAATGTATCTCCAAATACGTTGCAATTCGCATAAACGGTGTCTGAAAAGGAAAAGTATTGCCTTCCAACAACACTCGGTATCGGGTCTGAATATGGAGAATTAAAAATAAAGCTAAACGGAAAACTATGAGAAAAGTAATTGAAAGGCTGAGTTGAAAAGAACTCTCCGTAATGGTAGTAAATCTGAGCAGGAAGAAGCACTCCACGTCTCACAATCAAAGATGAAGCTAAAGTTGTTCGTCCTAAAAATAAATCAAGAATTAACAGTGAACTAAAAAGAAACGCCAGTCCCCCCATAAATCCGAGGATGTAGTTCTTTCTGAAAAATCTATAAAGAGCGATTATTATTAAACCTAAGGGACCAACAAACAGCATGGACTTATGTCCACCAATTGAAAAAAGATACAATGACATTGCCAATCCAATAAATAACAGGATTCTATTTTTTCTGGCTACCCCAATTAAAATCAATAAAACATTCACCACATTCCCCAACCAGTTGAATGAATATTGAGACAATCTATTCGTTTCTGCTTTATAAACCTCCCGCTGATCATAAACTTCAGTAATCCCAGATATATTCAACTCAATGCCATGGTTCTTTATTAGAACAACCAAAAACAAAGCTGCCAAGATCAACGCTAAAAAGAGGTATTGTTGAATTGTAATTCTAAACCGAAAATGGCTGAGTACTAATCTGACTTCTTCTCTATCTTTCAGTATGGGAATCAATATGAATACTAATGCTAACATCCAATACATAGCTGAATCCCTCTGATAAAACATATCATATTGAACAGAGATTGGAATAAAGCAAAAAGCGAATAGCATAAAATGCAGCACATTACTCGCCTTGTTCATTCTCACATCAACACTTAGAGCAATCAGAACAAACGCTAAATAAGACAAGAGGATTTGCCAAATTGGACGAGGGTCAAAAACAACCCCATAATAACCAAAGGTCTTGCTAAGTTCAAATATGAACACACTCAGCACCACCTTAACAATTAGAGCCAAAACTAAAAAGACAACCTGCCCTTTTCCTCTGTGTTTATGAATGGAATAATCAAATTTCATCAGCATCGCGAAAGTAAGGCCGACTCAAGTAAATTAAAATATTCAATCCAAATTGATTTAATTCGTACAAGATAAGAACCTATGCAAGAACCTAAGTACATCTTAAAAGAGACTGATGAAGAGGCTGTTTCATCAACGGAAATATTCACATCACTAAAAGATAATGCGAAAACGATTATTCTGTTTTCTCTAATTATTGGAGTTCTTACAGGGGTATTTACATACTTTCAAAAAGATTTCTACACTTCCAATGCTGTTGGCACCAGCGAACTGTTTCCTGATAGCGATATCAGACCTGTAATGAATATTATAACAACCGTTATCAATAATCGATCAGCCAAATCTATCTCTCAAGTTTTAAATATTTCAGAAGAAACATCACGAACTATCAAAGATGTAAGTTTAAATAGTCTTCAATCCGGTCAGAATCAACAGTACATTTTTGATTTAAAAATTACTACAACAGATAGTTCTAAAATTGACGAGATTTTCGAAAGTATTCTCAATGCAATCGAGTCGAATAATTATTTGTCGAATAAGTTCAATCAAAAGGTGAATGACCTAGACACTTTAATAAAAAAGACTGAACAACAAATTTCTGATTTGAATAAGTTGAAAGCTCAAACGCTTAAGCTCTCAGGTGAACAAAATGAAGGTGTAGTAATTTTCCCAACAAATATCTATACAGAAATTGTCACTTTAGAAGAGAGGCTATTGAATTTACAAAATCAACGTAAAGATATTTCGTTAGTCGAATATATACAGCGACCTCCTAAGCCGGAAAAAGCAGCAGGCCCGAATCGAATAATGACGACCATGCTAGCATTTATTTGCTCCATTGCAATCGGGATGTTTATTGTTATAGCAAGATTGATTTTTTAACCTGTCTCTTCAATTAGATTTTCATCGTGGATTTTGGCTTGATAATATATCAACCCCCAATAAAGGATGTACATGAAGCTTTCAATGAAAGTGTAGTATATTAAAAAATCCAATATTGATATATCCATTCGTGAAACTGGCACAAGGGTCAATATAGATAGAAAGTAAGCCCATTGCCAATAGCTAGCTACATTTACCTTATTGATTGCATTTAAAAGAGAACTTAGAGGAGATACAACGAACCTTAAGCCAAAGGACACAACCATTACCTGGGCATATTTACCTGCTTCACCCCAACCCTCACCGAAGATCAAGTCAAAAATATCCTCACCAAAAATCAATATTGGCAGAACAAACAGAAAGGCAATCGAAGTCATCAAGCCGGTAAGCTTTATAAAATCTGATGTTACGGACTGATTTGACCTCCATTTCTCAGCTAATCGCTCCAAAAATACTTGTGCTATATTTCTTGATATGAAAGCAACTGGTGCTGATAAAACATATTTCATAAGGTTGAAATATCCAACCGTTAAACTTTGGAATGCTATTGAAATAAATAACAAAGGCAAATGGGCACCTGCTGAATTAGCCAAAGAAGAAAGGCCAAAATTTAATGGAAAGCTTTTATAAAGCTTGGCAAGTCTCATTATCTCTAACCAAGAAAAAGATACTTGAAAAAAGCTTCTTTTACGGACTTGATAAACTGCTAATAATAGCATAGAATATCTGCCTATGATGTCGCTAATTATAAGCCCACCGCCTTTTATAGTAAGGCCGTAAAATATGGTTGAGGCACCTTCAAAACCCCTCTGCGCCACTTTATTGAATGATGATGACATGAAGGCCTTTTGTCTTATCAACCAAAAATTAAACGCTTGATAAACTCCCACAGAAAACAAAGACAAGGGTATCAAAACAAGCCATTCTTGAATTCTAGAATTATTCAAAAGGTCAGATATCTCTGAACCAAAAAGAACAATGAACACTAACGAAATGAAGGCCGTAATAAAAGCAAATACAATAGACAAATAAACTAATCGAACGGAGTCTTCATTGGTCTTTGGTAAAACAACCGCCATCTCATATCTACCTGAAGATATTACTGAAAATGTAGAAACTATACTGAAGTAGAGCCCATAAACCCCGATATCTTCAACAGAGAATGCTCTAGAAATAAACGGAGATAGTAAGAGAGGAATCAGCTGTGCAATAGCTGAGCCAGCGAACAACGACATAAAGCCTTTTACAAAAACAGAAGACCTATATCGTTTTATCATTTCATTAAACAATTACTTCTGCTTCCGATGTATTCGCTCAATCATTTCGACCACCTTCATTCCCTCAAGGGCGTTGGTTGAAATTTGTGACTTACCAGTCAATACATCAACCACATTCTCGATTACATAATGATGGTTGGCCGCACTTCCTTTGTAGTCTCCATAATCGTTGGGAGGATTTGAAGGAGGTAACTCAGGCATAGTGTAATCTTCAATGTGACAATACTCAACCTTATCCATGTACTGACCACTCACCTTTACGGTTCCTTTTTCACCAACTACAACAATGCTGCTTTCAAAATTCTTATCCCAAATCGCTGTACTATAATTGATTGATCCAAAACCACCATTTACAAATTCAAATTGAACCAAACCAGAATCGTCAAACTCTGTGCTATTCTTATGGCCAAAGTTGGTACTGGCAGCTATGATGTTTTGAATATCTCCAAACAACCAATACATTATATCGATAAAGTGACTGAATTGTGTGAACAACACACCGCCATCTAGTTCAAACGTTCCTTTCCAACCGCCAGCTTTGTAATAACGTTCATCTCTGTTCCAATAACAGCTCAATTGAACCATATTGATCTTACCTAGCTTATTATCAACGATCAAGCTTTTTAGCCATTTAGATGAAGGACTATACCTATTCTGTTTGACACAGAATACATGTCTAGACACCTGCAACGATTTGAAAATGACCTCTTCACATTCTTGTCGTGTCAAACCCATTGGTTTTTCTATCACAACATGAGATCGTGATTCCAAGATTTTTATGGATTGTGCGGCATGAAGACCGTTGGGTGTGCATATGTTTACAACGTCCAGATCCAATTCAGCAGCGATCAATTCTTCAATAGTCTCAAAAACTTGAACTTTTGGATAAAGCACTTTGGCTTGTTTTACCTTTTCAGCATCCGTATCGACAACTGCTTTCAACTCACTTTCGGCATTGCCGCTTACCATTAATGCATGCTTCTTTCCTATATGACCAAAGCCAACAACTCCAAATGTAATCTTACCCATTTATGCTTAAAATTGGTCGCAAAGATAACCGATTATTTCCCTTATTTTATCGGCTTTAAACACATTGAATTGTTTTAATCAACCAACAATTGCGTTCTTTGATCCATAATGTCGCGAAAGGAAAAACTAGATAAAATATTGCTTTTTGATGGAGTGTGTAATCTCTGTAATGCAGCGGTTCAATATGTACTGAAGAAGAATCACCAAAAAGACATTTCATTTGCCTCTTTGCAGTCATCATTTGGTTCACAAATACTTTCTGAAAACAACCTAGACACAAAGTCTTTAAAGACCGTAATCTATATTAAAGACAAGGAATTGCTCAGCAAATCGTCAGCTTTTCTAGCGCTTATGAATGACCTTGGTGGCATGCATAAGCTTTTGCTCATTTTTTATGTCGTTCCCAGGTTTTTGAGGGATGCCATGTACGATTTAGTCGCCAATAATCGCTATGCTGTTTTTGGTAAAAAGAACGAGTGCTATATTCCTACTCCAGAGTTAGCGGAGCGGTTTATTCAAGATTGAGGCAAGTTATCCCAATACCATTTTATCGCTCGCTCTAAACCCGACTGCAAATCGATTTCTGGGCGATATCCAAGTATCGTTTCAGCTTTTACAATAGAAGCCAAGCTATGCCTTACATCTCCTACCCTTTCTGGCCCATACTTCACTTCTACATCAGCAATACTAGCATCAAATTTCGAAAGTAGGTCTTGCAATATTTCTACAAGCTCATTCAGGTTTGTACTGGATCCAAAAGCCACATTATACAATTCATTGACCGCAACAGGATTGGTAGACATCATGGCAATATGATTAGCATGCACTACGTTCTCGATGTAAGTAAAATCTCTAGACTGCGTTCCATCACCATGAATGGTCGGTGATTCATGCCGCATGAGATGACGGATAAATTTTGGAATGGCGGCAGCGTATGCTCCATCTGGGTCTTGCCGCTTTCCAAAAACATTGAAATAGCGCAGTCCAATTGTTTCAAAACAATACAAATCTCCAAAAACTTTGGCGTATTGTTCTCCTACTGCTTTAGTAATGGCATAAGGAGAAAGCGGTTTACCAATTTTAGCCTCCACTTTAGGCAAGCGCTGCTCATCACCATATACTGAACTACTAGTTGCATATACAAACCGTTTCACCTTTGCGTCTTTGGCAGCTAAAAGCATGTTTAAGAATCCACTAATATTGACTTCATTGGTCGTAATCGGATCTGTGATAGATCGTGGCACAGACCCCAAAGCAGCTTGATGAAGCACAAAATCAACTCCATCCACAGCTTTTTTACAATCATCTAAATTTCTGATATCACCTTCTAAAAAGCTAAAGCTTTTGTTGTTTCTAAAGAGGTCAATATTAGATTGAGAGCCAGTAGCAAAGTTGTCAAACCCCACCACTTCATTGTCATTTTCGAGCAAGTCTTCTACGAGGTTCGACCCTATGAAGCCAGCTGCGCCTGTGACTAAAACTCTAGAACCAGAAACTTTCCTCTTTATCACCATTTCATTTACAAGGCTAACGTGACAAGACTAATCATAGATCAACTAATAGTTAAAAGGCCATTAACGTGCTATCGAAGTAGCTCTCATTTCACGGATCACAGTAACCTTCACTTGACCAGGATAAGTCATTTCATCTTGAATTTTCTCAGAAATTTGAAATGCTAAAGCCCCTGCCTCTTCATCCTTAACTTTTTCGCTAGATACAATTACACGAAGCTCTCTTCCTGCTTGAATTGCAAAGGATTTTTCAACACCAGGATAGCTTAAAGGAATCCTTTCTAAGTCTTTAATTCTTTGGATATAAGACTCCATTACTTCTCTTCGTGCTCCTGGTCTGGCACCGCTTATAGCATCACAAACCTGAATGATTGGAGAAATTAGGGTGGTCATTTCAATTTCGTCATGGTGGGCACCAATGGCGTTGCACACATCAGGTTTTTCGTTATACTTTTCAGCCAACTTCATACCGTAGATCGCGTGAGGCATTTCACTTTCCTCATCCATGACCTTTCCGATATCGTGAAGCAACCCAGCTCTCTTCGCTACTTTAGCATTCAAGCCAAGTTCTGCAGCCATTGTCGCACATAGGTTCGCAACTTCTCGACTGTGTTGAAGTAAATTTTGACCGTATGAAGACCTATATTTCATTCTACCAATCATCCTGATCAACTCAGGATGCAAGCCATGAATATTTAAGTCAATACAGGTTCTTTTTCCTGTTTCAACGATTTCCTCCTCTAGACGTTTGGTAGTCTTTCCTACCACTTCTTCAATGCGCGCTGGGTGGATACGTCCATCTGTCACTAATTGATGAAGCGACAATCTCGCAATCTCTCTTCTGATGGAGTCAAAACATGAAAGAATAATAGCCTCAGGAGTATCATCAACAATAATCTCAACACCTGTAGCAGCTTCAAGTGCGCGAATATTCCGCCCTTCTCTACCAATAATTCTACCTTTAATTTCGTCACTTTCGATATTGAATACGGAGACTGAATTTTCAACAGCTTGCTCTGTTGCTACACGCTGAATAGTCTCAACAACAATTTTCTTTGCTTCTTTACTAGCATTGATTTTTGCCTCATCAACGATATCTTTCATGCGGCCCATTGCCTCAGTTTTGGCCTCATTAATCAACACTTCTTTAAGCTGCTCTTTTGCTTCATCAGCGCTCATTCCAGTTAAAGATTCTAGTTGCTTTACTTGTTTCATATGCAAAGCCGATAACTCCGACTGCTTTTTCTCTACAACTTCAAGCTGAAGGTTCAAGTTCTCGCGGATGTTATTCAACTTCTGGTCCTTCTTATTAGCCTCCGCTAATTTTTGATTGAGGGTATTCTCTTTTTGATTGAGTCGATTCTGCGATTCATTCGCTTTAGCGTCTTTCTCACGAATTACTTTATCGTGCTCTTCTTTAAGCTGAAGAAACTTCTCCTTAGCTTGCATCAACTTCTCCTTCTTAATGATCTCTGCATCCTTGCTTGCTTCATCTAAAACTGATTTGCGCTGACTTTGCAATGCAGATTTCTGAATCACTAGCATCAACCCAGCACCAAGTGCCAACCCCACAACTCCGATAACAATGGTTATAACATCCATCTCTTTTGTTATTAATTAATTTTTAAAACCCCGTACAAACAGGAGTAAATGCGACCTCCAAAAAAAGCGAAAAATCGGGGTTCACCGAGCAACGCAAACGTCCAGTGTCTTTTCAGTGAACTGAAAAAATCCTACCAACATTTCGAAAAATGCGGAGTAAACAGGCCTGCTTTTGTCACAAACTAAGATCCGCCCCAGCGTTAAAAATGTTCAGGTCACACAACTAAAAGTTCGTACGGGTTATATTTTGAAAGAACGATTTAATCAGATGCTAATGCTGTATCAATGCGTTCAATCAGAGAGTGTATTTGCGATTCAGCTTTTTCAGAAGCAAGTTCTTCAGCACCATGGCCTTTTTCTGTGGTAAGCTCTATGGCAAGCATGGCTAATAAATCAAGTTTATCCTTCACTCCAAAACTACCTTCCAGTTCTTTGAGTCTTTGGTTGATATATGCCGCTGCCTTCCTTACTTCTTCTTCCTCTTCCATTTTTACTGAAAGCGGATAGACTCGGTTCGCTATGTTAACTTTTATTGAAAGTTCACTCATTTGATCTAGTCATTCAACAATGCAATGCATTTGTCAATTTCCCGCACAAGTTGGCTGATTCTGCGCTTCGACTCTGACACACGATCTTCATCTCCTTTTATTGCCGAAGCCATTCTCAGTACTTTGTTCTCTTCTCGTAATTTTTCAAGTTCTTGATTTAAGTCTTCTATCTTACTTCCCAATTTTTTCTTATCCGCTTCCAGCTGAGCAATGCGCTCTGCTCTATCGGAATGAGATTTTATCAAGCCATCGGCTTTTTTACCAAGGCTTTCAATAGAAGAACTTAAATCTTTCACATTCAATGATTTACTCCAAAGAGTCTGTTACACGTAACAGATCATCAAAGATTCGTAAAATTTATGAAAGCATTGTTCAAAAGAGAAAATTTCTTTAGGCACTTCTGCCCTTTTCATCTTTTACATTCGCACGCATGTCCAACTCACTCAAAGCACACAGTCTTTTATTAGGAATATTTTTTGTGTGTTCAATTTATTCCCTTCCGTCTTTTAGTCAGCAATTCATTCCCAAAAACCCATTGGAGATTAAGCCCTCATTGGCTGGAAACTACGGTGAATTAAGGCCTAATCATTTTCATGCTGGTATTGACTTAAAAACTGCTGGCAGAGAAGGATTGAACGTTCTATCTGCAGGAGATGGATTTGTTTCTCGTGTTAAAATTTCACCTTATGGTTATGGAAAGGCAGTTTACATTGACCATCCCGAAGGATACACAACCGTATATGCTCACCTTCAGTCTTTAAATGACAGCATAGATAGATATGTGAAGAAGTATCAATATGAGCAGGAAAGCTTTGAGATAGACATCTACCCTGGTAAAAATGACTTGCCGGTTTCATCTGGAGATGTTATTGCTCTTACTGGAAACACCGGAGGGTCAGGAGGGCCTCATCTGCACTTTGAAGTACGCGAGACAAAAAGCGAAGTCCCGAGAAACCCTCTTTTGTTTAATTTCCCTGTATCAGATAGTAAAAAACCTATTCTTCAAGCAATAGGCCTCGCTCCTATTGGCAGCACTAGCGAAGTGAATAATTCTAAAAAATCAATGCATGCAAGAGCCGATGGAGGGAATCTTAAAGCTTCCCAGCCAATTGAGGTGAGAGGACAATTTGGAGTTGAAGTTTCGGGATACGATTCTCAAGATGGATCATACAACAAAAACGGTATTTACAAAGTGAAACTTATGGTTGACGGAAGTCAAATCTCCACCTTTACTGCTGATAGTATTGCCTTTGATGTAAGTAGGCATTTAAATGCTCTTATTGACTATTCATACTACTTCTTTTCAAAAGCTCGGTTTTTGCGTTTATATAGACTGCCAGGAAACAAACTGGAAAACATCCGATACCAAGATGACGGTATTCTTAATCTTAATGCGGGAATGCACGAAATAATCGTAATTGCAGAAGATGTAGCTGGAAATGAAGAACATGTATCTTTCAAAGTGAATGTATTACCTGGAGACAAGATGTCCGCAGAAGCAGAGCAAATCAAATGGAACATCCCTTATATCTACGAAAGTGAACACACACACGTCTATTTACCTGCTGGCACAGTGTATGAAAACACCCTAGTTGAGATTGAGGAATCGATGCTTGGTGGGTTCCCGGTCATTTCAATTTTGGAACAAGAAATTCCGGTTCAAGAACCCTTCGTAATATCGATCACAGCAGAACCAACATCTATCAAAAAGGGGACGGTGATTGCACAGTTTACTGAAAGCGGTCGCCCAATAAGATCATTAAGCACATCTATCAACGAAAACACCTTAAGCGCAGAAAGCCGATCATTCGGAAGATTCTCTCTTTACATAGATGATCAAGAGCCTAGGATCACATCAATCAACTTTTCTAACAATAAAACGTGGTCTTCAGGAAAAATCAAGTTTAAAGTGAATGACAACTTTAGCGGTATTCAGAGTTACTCAGCATTTATCAATGGCAAATGGGTATTGATGGAATACGAACCGAAACAAGAAATGCTCTCAATTGACGTTAAGGAGATCAACAAATCTGATGATGTGCAAGATTTCAAGCTAAATGTAACCGATGGAGCAGGAAATGTTGCCACCTTTGATGGAAGATTTTATAGACAATGAAGCAGCTTTTAGTAAGTTTTCTCTTGGTTTTCACAGTCTTCTATTGCTCAGCGCAAGAAGAGAAAAGCGAGAACCTTTTACAACTCTCAGGAATTGTCGTATCGGGTGATAGCCTGACCCCAGTGCCTTTTACAAGCGTAATAATCAAAGGATCAAATAGAGGAACGATTTGCGATTATTATGGTTTTTTCTCGTTAGTAGTGCGCGAAAATAATACCATCCAATTCTCAAGTGTTGGATATCGAACCAATGATTTTTTAGTACCGGATACCTTAAATAGTAATCGATACTCAATTATTGAACTTTTGCAAAAAGACACCGTGGTTTTAAGTCAGCAAATCGTTTATCCTTGGCCGAGTAAAGAGCAATTCAAACAAGCTTTTCTCACCTTAGACGCACCTACTGACGATTATGATCGAGCCTTTGAAAATCTTACTAGAGAAGATGTTCGCCTCGCGATTCAAGGTGTTCCAATGAGTGCGAAAGCAAATTACAATTACGTAGTTCAAAAAGAATATTCTAGACTTTACAATATAGGCTCATTACCTCAAATCAGCTTGATGAACCCATTAGCTTGGGCGCAATTTATTCAAGCTTGGAAAAACGGAGACTTTAAGTCAAACAAATAGAAAAGCCACAAGCTCAGTTGATTCGCTTTATACATAGCATCGTTTTCATATTCTGTGTTTTCACATTGGCTGCTCAGAACGCTACCGTGCAGGGTGTTGTTAAAGACAGCTACGGCAATCCTATTGATGCTGCAACAGTTGGTGTGCCTGGAACTACCTATGGCTCAACCACAGAACAAGATGGATCATTTAAGTTTAATATTCCCGCTAATCAGGAGCTTAAGGTGATCGTAAGACACATTAGCTTTGAGGAGTACAGCACTTTTATAAATGCTAAGCTTGGAGAAACTATCCGATTAAATATTACAGCTAAAGACAAAGCCACCAACATCAAAACTTTCACTATTTCAGAGGAAAGAGACAGAGAAAAGCCTATGCGTAAAATCGAGGCCGGAATGTCAAAATTCAACCCATCAGTAACAGGCAGCGTGGAGTCTTTGCTGCCCGCTCAAGCCTTAGGAGTAAGCACTAATAACGAGCTAAGTTCACAGTATTCTGTTCGTGGAGGAAACTTTGACGAAAACTTAGTTTACGTCAATGGAATTCAAGTTTACCGACCTTTTCTAATTCGAAGTGGTCAGCAAGAAGGATTAAGTTTCATCAATAGTGACTTGGTATCTGGGATAAGTTTCTCATCTGGAGGGTTTGAGTCTAAATACGGAGATAAACTTTCAAGTGTATTAGACATCACTTATAAAAAGCCAGAAAAATTTGCAGGTTCAGTTTCTGCTAGCTTACTCGGAGGCAATGTTCATATACAAAATGCTAGTGATAATAAGCGCTTCACTCAAATTCATGGTTTGCGCTATTTTTCTAACCAATACCTATTGGGTAGCTTGGATACGGACGGTTCTTACAGACCTCGTTTTATTGACTACCAGACTTACATGACGTACGCCTTTAATTCAGATTGGGAAGTATCTTTTCTCGGTAACTACTCGCAAAATCGTTATCAATTTGCTCCAAGAAGTCGAGAGGCATCCTTCGGAACGGTGAGTTCTGCTGTCGGTCTAAATGTATTTTTCACAGGACAAGAAGTAGATCAGTATGAAACGGCATTCGGAGCAATTGCATTAAAATGGACGCCCCGATATAATTTTAATACACGCCTAATTGTATCGGCTTTTAGAACTTTAGAAGAAGAAACGTTTGATATTGAAGCAGCTTATAGCCTATCTGAGTTGGAAACAGATTTGGGTTCTGAGTCTTTCGGAGATGAAGCATTCACTATAGGCACAGGCTCATACCTAAACCACGCAAGAAACTATTTGGATGCCTTAGTGGCTTCAGTAGAGCTACAAGGTGAATACACACAGAATAAACATAAATGGCTGTGGGGCCTGAAATACAGAAGAGATGACATCATAGATCAATTAAATGAATGGCGGTCTGTTGACTCTGTTGGATTTTCAGTGCCTTATACAGGCACTGATGTAAATCTTTTCGAAACGATAAATTCAGATAATCGAATTGCTACTAATCGTGTGATGGGATACCTTCAGCGTGACTGGAATTTCGACTTAGGTCAACACGAACTTTTCTTTAGTTCAGGAGCTCGTTTTCATTATTGGGACTTTAACGAGCAAACTACATTCAGCCCAAGGTTTTTAGCCGCCTTTACTCCGAACTGGAGTAATGATTGGGTTTTTCGTGCTAGCTGGGGATACTATCATCAGCCTGCATTCTATAGAGAAATGCGCGACCTTAATGGAAGTATAAATCCAGCCATAAGAGCTCAAAAATCAATTCACTACGTACTTGGTGCTGATTATAATTTCACATTATTCAATAGGCCGTTCAAATTTGTAGGTGAAGCCTATTACAAAGAACTTTCAGAGATAATTCCTTACGAATTAGATAATGTAAGGATTCGTTACTACGCCACCAACAATGCTGTGGGATATGCACAAGGAGTAGATTTAAAACTGAATGGTGAATTTGTGAAAGGTGTAGAGTCCTGGATCAGTCTTTCCATTATGGAAACAAAAGAAGACATCTTGGATGATCAATACGATGAGTACACTGTCCAGTTTGATGACACCACCTTTAAAAGTCTAAAGCCCATTGGAACCGTGCTTGATACAACAACTATCTATCCCGGATACATTGCTCGCCCGACAGATCAGCGCGTGAATTTCGCAATGACTTTTCAAGATTATGTGTCAGGTTTAGAGCAAATTAAAGCGCACTTAAGTTTATTACTAGGTACTGGACTACCGACTGGGCCTCCTAGCTATACACGTTGGCAGGATGTATTCAGAATGCCACCTTATCGTAGGGTTGATATCGGTTTTTCTGCACGACTAAAGGATGAGGCTAAAGAAGCGAAATCTCCAGTATTTAAACACATCAAGTCGGCATGGGTCACATTAGAAGTTTTCAACCTACTGGCTGTAAACAATACCATTTCTTATTTGTGGATAAAGGACGCAAGCAACACCGAATATGGCGTTCCAAATTATCTTACAAATAGAAGACTAAACCTCAAATTTATTGTTAAGTTCTAATGAGATTATTCCTTTTCATAACGTTTTCAATGTTGCTATTCGGGTGTGAAAAGGATCTTGAATTGAACGGGAATAATTTGCCAAAAGCAAACCTTAAAAACTACTTGGCAACTTACGCTGAAGACAAGATTGCTGATGACCTTTTCGCTTTTGCCGGAAAAAGCCCTTTTTTCGAAAATGAAACACCGGGTTTCCCGGTACACATTTATGCAATAATTCCGGATAATGCAGTAGGTGTGAGAATATACTCTTCTGACTCAACCCAATTTCCTGATAGCTTAGACCTTTTCACTCAAATTGACTTTACTTACGAATTATTGCAAGATGGCTTCTTCACGCGATTCATTGATAATGACACCTTACAAGACAAAGTGATTCGCATTAGCTATCAAAATGCAGATTCACTGCATATATCGATACCCATTGAATTGAAAGTTACCTCAAGAAGTAGTTCAAGATTGAACGGAATAATTAGAGAAATCAATAGCCAAGATTATCTGTCGTTTGATTGGTCTTCGGTGCCGGCAACAGAATTTCACTTTCTGACAATGAGTGATCCTGCTAATGATTTAGTATTCGCTTTGATAACAAGGAGATCAGACTTTTCATTCTATGATATACGATTTACAGAGCGCGTTTTGTTTCAAGCTGAAACGAGACCTCAATTACAGCCTAATTATCAATATCGCTTCTCTGTCTTTTCGATAAGCAGCAAAGGATGGCTTAATGCGAGTGCAAACAACACCTTTACAGCTGAATAATTGCTCTTAAACTCAATGAATACTAACCAATCTTTCAACGTTCGTGATCTCGGTAAGATGAGCTACGCAAAAGCTCTTGAAGTGCAAGAAGACCTATTTCAACAAATCTTAGACTGCAAGAAAAAAGGTGAATCACACAACCTAAACACTTTGATCTTGGTTGAGCACACCCCAGTATACACATTAGGCAAGTCAGGTGACTTGAGTAATTTAAAAAGAACACCAGAAGACGTTGGTGCAGAGTTTTATAAAACTTCACGCGGTGGAGATATCACTTACCATGGCCCAGGCCAGCTGGTTGGGTACCCAATTTTTGATCTTGAGCACTTCGAAATGGGAATAGCGAAATATATATGGAGTATTGAGCAAGCCATTATTGATACCATAAAAGGCCTTGGGGTAGATGGTTACAGAATTTCTGATGCCAGTGGTGTTTGGTTAGAGCCGGAAACAAAGAACGTGCGAAAAATCTGTGCGCTTGGGGTTAAAGCAAGTCGCTATGTAACTATGCATGGCTTCGCTTTCAACATTAACACAGACCTTACTTATTTCGATCATATCGTGCCGTGCGGCATTGACGATAAAGGAGTGACATCACTCGAGCGTGAAAAAGAAAACCACCAAGACTTTGACATGATCAAAGCAATGGTGGTTGAACGTTTCGAGAACCTCTTTATTCGAACTACTTAAAAAGCTTATTTAAGTTCTTCTTCGCCTCTTCTTCGGCCTTTTTCTTTGCTTCGGCTTCGGCTTTCTTTTTAGCTTCTTCAGCTTTTTTCTTCGCTGCTGCTTCTGCCTCAGCGGCTTTCTTTCGTGCTTCGGCTTCGGCTTTTGCCTTAGCGGCATTTGCATCTGCCTTTGCTTTATCTATTTCTGCTTTTGCCTTAGCTTCAGCCTGTGCTTTAAGCTTATCCGCTTCTTCCCTAGCCTGGTTTTCTAATTCATCCTTTTTCTTGTTCAGTTCATCCATTGCTTGACCTTTCAGGTCGTCAACAGGATTGGATCCACCAGAAGTACCAGCGAGCCTTGGCGTAATCTTAGGATCTTCAGTAGTTCCTTTAATATCTACATCCATTTTAATTCGTTCAGGAACTGATGCATTTGTTCCTAAGGCCTTATTGGCCTGCGACATTAAACCACTAACAACTTGAGTAGCTGCGCCTCCCATCAATCGCGAAGGAATATCCAAATTCATTACATAGTCCATGGTCAAGTCAAATCCATGACTTCCACTGAAAATACTCGGAATTTCCTTTCCAACAACAAACGTGGTTGGATCGACACGGATGCGCCCATCTTCAAAATAGTACTTCACTTTTGTGTTATCCAAAGTCATTGATTTCACACCATCATACTTGATAGCTTCAGCAATTTTAGTCAATGATTTAGGCGAAGAAAGAGTCACATTTCTTGTGGTTAACATTCCTCCTCCGTCAAGTGTATTGTATTTAGGATCCATATTCTGATCCATTTTTCCAGCCATACGCACGTTGGTCGAAAACCTTCCCGTAGCACTTTCCATTATGGGCGCCATTTGCTGCACCATTTCTAAGTACTCATAAGTCTGAGGAATATCCAAACCGATGATATCCATATTAAAATCGAAGCCCGGTTCAGTCGGATTATTCGTTTCATAAAAACCATTCATCGTCATAGAACCATCGAGCAAATTCATTGCTAATTGCTTCATATTTATTTTCTGATCTCTCAATATGATTGACCCGCGAACATCGGATATAGTTAGGTTTTCGTAAATAAGCTTCTTTATCGATGTATTCAACACAAAATCATAGCCTGCAGGAACTTCAACTACACCAGAAGCCTCTTCTTCAGTGGGCTCATCTATTGACTCAGCCTCCTCTTCGGACATAAACTCGTTGAGGTCCATTTTATTGGAACTAAAATTGAATGTTCCGGACATTGGTGCATCTGCAACATACCACTCAACGATATTATCAATGCGTCCCGTCAAAGAGATATCACTTTGACCAACATTCATGTCAAATGCGGTAAGTTCTGCAAATTGAGGAGAAAAGTTCAACGAACACACTTTAATGACCGTAGCATAAGGCAATGTCGGGTCTTTGTAATCAAACGCTTCTAACACCAACTGACCACCGGCTTCAAAATCTTGGTAACGTTCTTGATCTATAGCGCTCTGATTTCCTTTTAAGACAATATTTGAGAATACCTTACCGCTCAAACTTTGACCATCCTCTAGAGGAATAACATCTGCCAAAGAAGCCATATCCAAATCAGCCTTAATGGTTGCATCAATGTATGGGTCCGAGATTGGTGTTTTCATGTGTAAGACAATATCGATGGGATTACTGGCCAACTCAACATGGAATTTGTTGATGTCTACAATCGTATTGTCTTCTGACCCGCCAGGGTTCTTCACGTGCAAGTCAATATTAATTGCTTCTGCAGATTTGGGTAGATCTGGGTATTGGAACCTTGCTTCATTTACATTTAAATCCAATGCAAAAGCCGGAAGTTGATCCCCGATCATTCTTCCTTTTACGAGTCCGGAAAGTGCCAAGTTGCCATCTGTTTCTACATCTTCAAAATCAGTTAGGAAAACTGCAGGAACCAAGGAAAGCAAACTTTTGAAGGTAGTTTCTTTCGTTTCGAAGCTAATATCAAAGTCCATCGGATCTCCTTCTTCAGACGGCATAGCTACCATTCCATCAAACCCGAGATGAAGTGCATTCAGCTTCACATAGTTTTCGTCAAACACAAACTTCATATTCGGTAAGTTCATGTTTAGATCAAACGTCATATCTAGTTTTGTTCTGTTCAAATAAGACACTCCATCCATTTTGTAAGTAATGGCATCTGCATCAGTCGTGGTAGAAAGCAAGAAATCATCTTGAGTAAAGTCTCCAGAACCACGATGTGTAAAGTTTTTTAAATCAGCATACATACCTCCTTGCCTGTCATCATAGATGATGTTTGCATTTTCTATGTAATAACTTTTCAAACCAATCCTAAAGCTCGCTTCAGAATCAGGTTTTGCTTCTTCTGATACTTCTTCTGTGTTAGAAGCTTTTGTTATATCATAGTTAGCTCGACCATCAGCTAAAACAATAACATGAAGGTTAGGCTTAACTAATCCAACGGTATTAATTTGAATCTTTTCGCCATTAATCACACTCATCAAGTCAAGGCTTAATTTAACCTCACCAATATCCGCCAGCGCAACACCATTAAAAGGATCATTGCCTGTCACCTTGATATCTTCAATTGTCAAGGTAAAATCGGGGAAGTTTCCAAACAAGCTCAAACCGATATCTCCAAAATCTAATTTGGCGTTGAGGTTGTTATTCGCCTCTTCCTTTACTAACGCTATTATATCGTCTTTGAATAAAACAGGAAGAACAATGGCAGAGCCAATTATAAGGACGAAAAAGACAGCAAAAACTGTAAGTAGCTTCTTAAACATGATGATAAAAATTTTGATCAAAGTTAAACGTGATGAAACACATGCAATGGATCAATTCAAAATTAATATTGAAAACGAAAAAGAGTTTTTTTTGGTATAAAAAAAGCCCCAAAACGGGGCTTTTAAAAGATCTTGAGATGAGAATTAAACCAATAGTAAATCCTTCAATCTATTGAGTTTCGCACTAAGATCAGAAAGGTCTTCCTGACTGATATTATCTACTGTTGAAAATCCTGCATAAAACATCATTAAGTCTTCTACAGCAGAAAGCACTTCTTGATTAACCTCTTGATCTATTTCTCCGAGAACATTCATCAAGTTTGATGCATGTTGCTTCTGGTCATATATTCCCTGGTAAAGTGGAAGGTTTGCAGTTGTAGGCTCTTGGCCTTTTAAAATTCCAGTAGCAATTAATTGGCTTTCAACCCAGCTACCAACAAAAATCTCAGTGGCATTAACAAAACGTTCGTTATTCACCATGTACTCATCCATTGCATTGAAAGCTTCGTCCATCATCATAACAAACTGCTTTTCACTCGATGAGCTCTCTTCAAAATTTGCGCTGATAGTTCGCTCAAAAACATCACCAGCACCCAATTGACCTGCGAGATCTCTACATACTTGCAAGTAGTCAAGAGTTTGTTGATTTTGATGCTGATATGCCATAAAACCCATATCTGCTATGTATACACCATATCCATAAGCCCGTGCACTTGCTGTGCTAAGATTAGATGCTTTATCTGTAGACGTTAAATTGACGTTGTTCATGTCAACATCCACATTGGCAATAATCTGAAATGTTTGAAGCGGTGATGGCAAATTTGCGATCATCGTGTGAAACTTGAAATCAGCTAATTCATTGATGGAACTACTCTCTGACACTGTTGAGTCTTCAGCTACTTCAACATCTGAGTAATCTACTGATTGGCTTGACTTATCCTCTCCTCCGCAGGAAGCAAGAAAAAAACTGAGGATTACAAAATTTAATATTCTAAAATTCATCGTTGGTTTTATAAGGTTGGGAGCAAATATAACTTCAATGTTCGGCTATCAAAACAAAACCATTAATGAGTTATAATTTCATGTTAAACAATTCGATTTACCCATTTGTCTAAAAACGCTCATTATTTAGAATTGATAATTGTACACTTGTGAAGAAATTACCCAATGGGGTAAATTATGACAACCAAAAAACGTATACTCCAAGCAGCGAAGCAAGAATTTATCTTCAATGGATTTGAAGCCGCTAGAATGCGCTCTATAGCAGATCGCGCAGAAGTCAACAAAGGGTTACTCCACTACTATTTTAAGACGAAAGAAACTTTAGTAACACAAATTTTTAGTGAAACGTTCGTTGAGCTATTCACAGACCTCAAGCGTGTCTTCACATCATCAAAAGATATCTTTCAAAAAATCGAGGAAGGTGTAGCTGTTTACATTGACTTCATAATGAAAAATCAAGAAATGCCTTTGTTCATTATTTCTGAGATGTCAAGAGATCCGAAGCAGCATTTAAAAAGAATGAAACACTCAGGGATGACCCCTCCATTCAAGGAACTGGCAAAATCAATCGCACAAAGCCAACAACTTGGATTAATAAGAAAGGATCTGGCCCCAAAACAATTCGTATTGAATATGATCAGTTTGATATTGTTTCCAGTATTAGCCAAACCAATGGTTCAGTTTACCCATGATCTCAGCGAAAAAGAATTCAAAGTAATGTTAGAAGACAGAAAAAAAGATGTTGCCCAATTTTTAATACACGCCATTAAAGCTTAAAAATGAAAAAAAGACAAATTATCATCATTGCATCGGCTATGCTCATATTGTTGACAGGATATGGTGGTTGCAGTATTCTCGCAGGTATGAAGAAAGCACCAGAGCGAAAAGCGCCCCAAAAAACCTATCGTTTGGTAAAAGCTAGGGTGGTTCAAAACGACACACTAATTCAATTGATTGCCGTTCAAGGTAAACTGATTGCACAAGATAAAGTGGAGATATATCCTGAAGTCACCGGCAAATTACTTTCGACCAATAAAGCCTTTAAGATTGGTCAAAAATTCAAGAAAGGTGAAACTCTATTGGCAATAGACGGAAACGAAAGCTTACTCAATCTAAAATCGCAACGAAGTGCATTCATCAGCGCACTTTCTCAAGTTTTGCCTGATATTAAGATTGATTACCCTCTTTCTTATGATGTTTGGAAAAGCTTCTCAGAACAAATAGATCCGCAAAAAGTATTACCCAAACTTCCTGAGGTGAATGATGCCAAGCTGAAGAACTTCTTATCGGGCAGAAGCATTTTTCAACAGTATTTTGCCATCAATAGCCTGGAAGACAGGCAACAAAAATTCACTATTGTCGCTCCATTTAATGGTACCGTTAGCTCAGGGTTAATTAATGCCGGTACAGTGCTTCGCGCAGGACAAAAAGTTGGCGAATTCATGAAAGATGGTGTATTTGAGTTTGAGGCTGCAATCCCAGGAAAAGATGCTGTAGATATCAACGTTGGTGATAGGGTAAGCTTGAAAGTTGAGGGATCTTCAAAGTTATTTGAGGGTCCAATCATTAGGATGGCCAGCAATATTGATCCAAACAACCAACGTGTTGCAATATACGCTCGAGTGGAAGGTGACGCGCTAAAAGAAGGTCTTTTTCTTGAAGGTACTATAGAAGCATCTCAGATCAACAATGCCATAGCGATCAACCACAATTTGGTGATTGACGATGAGTATGTCTATGTCATTCAAGATACTGTTCTTACTAAAAAACCCGTAGTCATTCAAGACAAATTCAAAGAAAACGCATTAGTCACCGGACTTCAGGAAGGCGACCTACTGTTGAATCAGGTTATTCAGGGAGCGTATGAAGGCATGTTGGTTAAACCTGAAAGCAAGTAAAACATGAGAGGTTTCATTTCATATTTCATCAAATACCCTGTTGCCGGAAACCTACTCATGGTATTGATCTTGATTTTTGGATACTTTGGATCTCAGCAGATCAAATCGACCTTTTTCCCTCAGTCCGAGAGTCGAATTATCGAGATCAGAACCTATTATCCTGGCGCTTCTCCTGAAGAGATTGAAGAAGGTATTGTCACCAAGATTGAGGATAATCTGAAAGGAGTATCTGGGGTGGTAGAAATTAAATCTACTTCTTCTGAAAACCAAGCCATTATTACCATTGAAGGCGAAAAAGGCTATGATGTAGACTATCTGCTGCAAGACGTTAAAAATGCTGTAGACCAAATCAGCTCTTTCCCCACAGGAATGGAGCCTGCAGTAGTTTTCAAGCAAGAAGCACGAAACTTCGTCATTAGCTTCGCTCTTACAGGTGATGTGGATCTGCAAACACTGAAAGTAGAAGGAAGAATTGTTGAAGATGAGCTTCGTGCTATTCCTGGGATTTCGAAAGTTACATTGACTGGGTTTCCCGATGAAGAAATTGAAATTGCATTAGACGAAGCTGCGCTCGAGTCGTATGATCTAACATTTGAGGCAGTCAGCCTTGCTGTTTCCAATGCAAACATTGAGATTACCGGAGGTACCATTAAAGCTGAGCGGGAAGAATTTTTAATTCGTGCTCGATCAAAAGAATACTTCGCGAATGAATTAGAAAATATCATCGTCAAGGCAAGTTCAGACGGTAAGATAGTTCGACTACAAGATGTTGCTGATGTAAAAGACATCTGGTCGGACAACAATCCCCAACGAAACTATTTTAATGGAAAGCCATCAACAACGGTCACCGTCCAAAACACAAATGACGAAGACTTCCTGAGTATTTCAGAGAATGTAAAAAAATACATTGAACAATACAACGAGACGCATTCAACCGTTGAAGCCATGATTATTCGAGATGGCTCCACTACTCTAGTTGAGCGAATTGCATTGCTTCAAAACAACGGAATCATCGGGTTTATTCTTGTTGTCGTTTTCTTAACCTTGATTCTAAATTGGAGATTGGCTATTTGGGTGGCTTTGAGCATACCAGTAGCATTTGCAGGTATGTTCATCTTGGGGTCAACATTTGGCCTCACCATCAATGTTCTCTCCTTATTCGGGATGATCTTGGTAGTTGGAATTCTGGTTGATGATGGAATCGTAATTGCTGAAAACATTTACCAACGTTGGGAACGTGGCGAAACGCCACTTCAGGCTGCCGTTAATGGTACAATGGAAGTATTACCAGCAGTAACTTCTGCTGTTCTTACTACGATCATCGCATTCAGCACGTTTTACTTTCTTGACGGACGATTGGGTGACTTCGGTCCTGATTTAGCATTTGTGGTAATCTCTACCCTGCTCTTCTCTTTAATAGAAGGTGCCATCATTTTGCCAGCGCATGTTGGACACAGTAAAGCGCTCGAAAGGAAAAACAAAAAGAATAAAGTCGAAAAAGCAGCTGAAAATGCGGTGATGTGGCTCAGAGAGAAATTCTACATGCCTATCCTACGTTTTTCACTAAAGAACACAGCAATTGCCATTGCCATTCCCATTGCCTTAATGATGATCACAATTGGTGGCATTATGGGCGGTCAAATAAAGGTGACATTTTTCCCCTTTATTGAACAGGACAACGTTTCAGTAAGCGTTGAAACAGCGCCTGGAACTCGAGATTATATTACGCTGGCAGTCTTGGATAAGATAGAAGCGGCCGCTAAGGTGGTTAACGAAAGGAACAAAGTCGATCGTGCAGATGGACAAGATGTGATCACCAACATCGAAAAAGTTGTTGGCCCCTCGATAAATAAAGGACAGGTAAATATCACCTTCTTGGGATCTGAAGAACGTAACATTCCAAGTTATATCATCAGCAATGCAATAAGCGATGAGGTTGGTCAAATTCCTGAAGCAGAAAAAATCGCTTTTGGTATAGCCACTCCATTTGGAAAGCCCGTATCAGTTAGCTTGAGAAGCACCAATCTCGATGATTTAGAAGAGGCTAAAGTCCTTCTAAAATCAGAGCTAAATCAAATTTCTGACATCAAAGACGTAGTTGATAATGACCAACAAGGAATTAAAGAAGTAGAGGTCAAACTGCTAGATAAAGGTTACATGCTGGGATTGAATACGATTCAAGTAATGCGACAAATACGTCAAGCATTTTTTGGCGCTGAAGCCCAGCGCCTGCAAAGGGGAATCGATGAAGTAAAGGTCTGGGTGCGCTATGCCGAGCGCGAGCGAGTCAATATAGAAGACTTAGAAAACTTTCTAATAAGAACACCAAACGGCACGAAGATTCCACTAAAAGAGGTCTCTGAATTTAAAATTGAGCGGGGAATTGTAGGCATCAATCACCTCGATGGAAAACGTGAGATACGCGTAGAAGCGGACATCTCGAACCCAGATGCTTCTGTAACTGCTTTGCAAGATGACATTAAGGAGTCAATTATGCCCATCATAACTAGCACATATCCTTCTGTGAGTTTTTCGTTCGAAGGTCAAAACAAGGAAGCACAGAAAGTGGGCAACTCCTTTGCCAAAGTGCGATGGATTATTCTGATTTTACTGCTTGCGGTAATCGCTTTTGTGTTCAGAAGTATTCCTCAAGCAATTGTCATTTTCATGCTCGTTCCGCTGGGATTAATTGGCGTAGGATGGGGACACTTTATTCACGATGCCCAAATCAGTTTGCTTTCTGGGTT
Source organism: Flavobacteriales bacterium UBA4422 (assembly GCA_002389645.1). Lineage (GTDB taxonomy): Bacteria > Bacteroidota > Bacteroidia > Flavobacteriales_G > Salibacteraceae > SHAN690. Next base: position 107,393 of record DGQE01000036.1, on the reverse strand, counting down.
TGGAATAATTGCACTGATTGGTGTAATGGTGAATGACTCTCTGGTTTTTGTCACGGCAATGAATGGATTCCTTAAAGAAGGAATGCTATTTAGGCAAGCGCTATTAGAAGCTGGGAAATCAAGGTTCCGCCCTATTCTGCTTACCACACTAACTACCGTGGCAGGTCTTGCTCCTTTGATTTTTGAAACTAGTTTTCAAGCACAATTCTTAGTCCCAATGGCCATTGCCGTTGCTTATGGCTTACTCATTGCAACATATACAACACTCATTGTACTACCAGTTATGTTAGCTATTCTTAATCGAATTCGTGTTTACGCAAACTGGCTATGGGAAGGAAAAAGGCCACTTCCAAGACAAGTAGAACCGGCAATCGTTGAAATAAAAGGCGAAGAAGAATTTCGCGATCACAATTCTTAGATAATGAAGATTTTCACCATACTTTTTCCACTCTTTTTCCCAGCCATTTTGATTGCGCAGGAAGTCATCACATTAGATGAAGCATTTGAGAGTGCTTTAACAAACAACTATCAAATCAAGATCAATAAGAACAATCAAGAAATTGCCGAAAACTCTGTAAGCTTAGGCAACGCTGGTCTTTTGCCTAGCGTAAACCTCAATGGTTCTGTTGGTGGTAGCGTTACCAATACCGATTTAGAGTTTGCTGGCAATAATCCACCTGTTTCAATAAATGGAGCCCAGAGCACCAATAGCAATGCAGGAGCCAACTTGAATTATGTTTTATTCAATGGACTTAGCGGTCAACGCACATATCAAAAGCTGAAAATAAATAAATTGGTTGCCGATGAGCAGTCACGAGCGGCAATTGAAAGCACTTTGCTGCAAGTAGCCTCGGCATACTATGGATTGACTCAAGCGATCGATCAAGAGCGGATAGCAAAAGAGAACGTTGAGATAAGCTTAGCTCGTTTTGAACGTGCTCAATTAGCCAACGAATTGGGAACAGCTATAAGAACACAGCTTCTAACCGCAAGAGTTGATTTAACCAGTGACAGTTCTGTTTTCTTAAATGCCGAATTGCAACGAAAAACAGCTTCGAGAAACCTAGAGCGCTTGATAGGCAAAACACTTGAACCATCCATCGAAACTGAGCCTATCGCGCTAAGCTTGAATGATTGGACCGTTGAGCAATTGCATCAAACAGCAATAGATAATAATGCAGCCTTAAAAAACCTCGAATTGCAAGCAGAATTAGCTGAGAAAAATTTACAACTAAGTTGGTCCAATGTTTTTCCAAGCATAAGTTTAAGTGGCGGCTACACCTATCAAAACCAGCAAACGGAAGCTGGCATTGTGTTGAGTAATACATCTGCAGGTTGGAATGGAAGCTTGGGACTTTCATACACGTTGTTCAATGGATTTAAAAATAACACAGCAAGGCAGAATCAGCGTGTTCTTTTAGAGTCTAGCGAACTTCAATTAGAAGATCAGAAACTTCAATTGCAAGTAGACATCAGCAATGCTTTAGATGCATACAATCAAAGTATGAAAGTGGCAGCCTTTGAGGAGAACAATCTAGAATCTGGCAAGCTAAACCTAAAAAGAAGCGAAGAGTTGTTTAAGGCTGGTCAAATTACATCAACAGAATTCAGAGACGCCCAGTTAGCCCTACTTAACGCTGAGGTAAGGATCATTAATGCGAAAATTGCTGTTAAGCTAAATGAAATAGAAATTATGAGGTTAACAGGTCAGATTTTAAGTTCTGAATAAGGCGTCAAACAGACTTGACCTTGCGCTGAGCTTTTTCAATCATCTTTATGATGTTTTTCGCTTGCTTCTCATTGAGTTTAAAACCAAAGGCAATCTTACGTCCTATGTATTCAAGACCAATCATTTCTCCTCCCATTGTCCAAAAAGCCTCGTTGTACGTTTTGGCAAATGGTTTATCATCATAATTAACAATCCCAAGGTTTTTTATCGTTTCAAGATCATATGACCGCACCTTTCCATAGTCATTCCAGCCGCGTTTGTAATCCATCGTTTCGGCTGTGATTCGAATAAACTCCGTTCCCACATTATTCCATATCAAAGAACGAGTAGCATAAAAGAGAAAATACGCCCAAAAAGCCAAGAAGACCAATAAAAATATGCGGCCATCACCTTGCAGTTCTTTATACCCTCCCAGCATTACAAATGCCCCACAAAAGAGCCATACTACCAACCACGCTCCTAGCGCAATCGTCTGCCAAGATTTAGTTTCAGGTAAAATTGAAATCACCGTTCCTTCTTCCGTTTCTTCTAACGTAACTTTGGCGCCCGAATTAATCATACGTTCAACATTTTTAACGCCCCAAAGGTCTAAATCTTAAAGAATATTTCGTTCAATGATTAGAATTGAAAAAAAACAATTAATGCTCATTAGAATATCTACACTATTTCTGGCCTTATTCTCCTTCCTTCCTTCAAATGCTCAAGTTGCTGGTGGTGACTTTCAAAAACTATTTGATTGGTATGCAATGGAAGACTATGATCGCTGCGCCTACAAAGCAGAATCGTATACTCGAAAGGATAAATACAGAAGATCGCCTGAGCCATATTTATACATGGCGTTGTGCATGTATCAAGCTCACATTAACCCTGAAGCCTTTGATGATGAATTCAAAGATCCAATTAAAGATGCTTTGAAATATGCCTATAAGTTTAGAAAAAAGGATAAAACGGGTGAATTGTATCAAATGAACAAGCGTCAAATTGACCTCATTCGTGAAGAAGCGTTGGATCGCGCCTTATTCTATTTCAACGACAATGATTACTACAAGGCATCGTCCGAATTCAAGAGGATATTGAAAGTAATGCCTGGTGACTTTAACGTGGCCTTTATCACGGGAGTTGCCATGATCAATGCACGAAACGTGACTGAAGGTGAAAGAAACATTGCTGCATCTTTAGATAGTCTCAGAATTCAAGAAAAAGAAGGCACCTTCGAAAAAGATGACGTGACCCATAATGTGTTAATCAAGTCATTCATCAGCTATACCAACTACTTATCGGACAACAGCCAGCAAAATAAGGCATTAGAGATCATCACATTAGGAAGGCAATTAGTTCCTGACAACACAACACTGAAAGCTCAATATAAGAAGCTATATGCGAAGGATCCAGAGGATGACGAAGAAGAGTAAACCATGCGCATAGATATAATAACCGCACTGCCCAGCCTGCTTCAAGGACCTTTCTCTGACTCTATATTAAAAAGAGCCATTGACAATGGTTTGGCTGAAGTTCACTTGCATGATTTAAGAAACTATGGCAGTGGTAAGCATCGCCAGATAGATGATTATCAGTTTGGAGGTGGTGCCGGAATGGTAATGATGATTGAACCCATTGAGACAGTAATCAATGAACTGAAATCACAGCGCACCTACGATGAAGTTATTTACATGACTCCTGATGGAGAAGTCTTCAATCAATCCATGGCGAATAGCCTCTCACTGAAAGGCAACCTCATTATTCTCTGTGGACACTACAAAGGAATTGATGAACGCGTTAGAGAGCTTCTCATCACAAAAGAGATTTCCATTGGCGACTATGTATTGTCTGGTGGCGAACTGGCTGCTGCGGTTGTTAGCGATGCCATTATTCGATTAATCCCTGGTGTGCTAAATAACGAAACCTCTGCCCTATCAGATTCATTTCAAGATGATCTGTTGGCACCTCCAGTCTATACTCGACCGGCCGAATACGAAGATTTAAAAGTGCCTGAAATACTGCTAAGTGGAAACTTTGGAGCCATTGATAAATGGCGTCATGAACAAGCAGAAAAGCGCACCGCAAAAAGAAGACCAGATATTTGGAATAAAAAACATAAAACAGACGAATAACTAAAAGTAAACCCTATCTTTGCAGCCCAAATTTTAAGCGTCATGGCAACTGTAGTAATGCAAGATATCATCAACGAAGTCAACCCAAAAAGCGAACTAACTAAGTTTGGTGCTGGAGATAGCGTTGCTGTTCACTATAAAATTAAAGAAGGAGCAAAAGAAAGAGTCCAGGTTTTTCAAGGTGTTGTCATCCAAAAACGTGGAAAAGGTTCAACTGAAACTTTCACTGTTAGAAAAATGTCAAGTAGCGTTGGTGTTGAAAGAATTTTCCCATCAAACAGCCCTTTCATTGACAAGATCGAATTGATCAAAAGAGGTAAAGTAAGAAGATCTCGTATTTTCTACTTAAGAGACAGAAAAGGTAAAGCAGCTCGTATCAAAGAGCGTTACAACAGAAAGTAAACAGCTTTTAAAAATATTTTTAATGAAGGTTTCTCTTTAGAGACCTTCTTTTTTTTTCAATAATTGGAGTTTACGGGTTAGTAGATAACGATTGAGTTTTATTATTAGGTTAAAAAAGCCCCTCTCTCGAGGGGCTTTTTTTATGCTTATTCGAAGCTTGTCATGCCAAGCATATCCCAAATATATTAAAGGCTTCAAGGCTTTTCTTTGCTTCGTTTCTTTAAGCCATAAAAGAAATGAATGAGATTTACTCTAGAATGGTCTATTCTTCCCTTTTGTCTTGACACAAAAGGAAATGAAAAAGTCAAGGCTGTGAATTCATAAAGCAACCTGCCCTTCTTGCAACCTAAGTTCGGCTGGATGATCAACCTCGCCCACTCGGTCGCTTTCCAGTCTCACTATGGTCGCAATTCGATCAGAACACTTCTTGAATCCAAGGCCTTTCAACGCATTTAGCTGACCGGAGTGGCTGCCTATTGTCTGTCTCTTCGAGTGTTGCGCCTTGACGCGATGTATCCCTCGGCCGCCTAAGGCTTGCCGCAGGCGATGTGAGAAGCGGCAAGACATTGAATGATATTTATTCCAGCTGCCTTACCTCTTGATACTTTTCTTCGTTCTTAAGAAAAACTCAACCTGACAGGTTATGGTTTTTAGAAAATAGCTACCTGAGCCTGTCATGCTCAGCTTTCGCTGAAAGCGAAATGGTCGACCCCGATAGCGACCGGGAAGACAGGCGAAAGATGGAATTCTCGGTTAACATTTATATAATTTCTTCTCGACTTCGGCTCCGCTCAGCCTTCGAAGAATTTCCTTAAGCGCACTAACGAACCATGAACCTTCAACCATTACCCCCTTAGTCCAACAAACTAAAACTCCCTTTAAACAAGCGCTCCTCACCTGCTTCATCGGTGAAGCTGAGCACATAGTAATACGTGCCTTCGGCAGCAGGATTTCCATTGAGATATCCGTTCCAAAAGACTTGGCTGGAAGTGGCCAAATGCACCAATTGACCCCAACGGTTGTAAATCCATAGCTTTTTATCTCCTGTAGCACAGGTCATTTCAATTTTCAGTAAATCATTTATACCATCGCCATTGGGTGAAAACACATTGGGGATTTCGGGTTTGCATCGTTCAGGGCAATAGCCTTTGGTGTAAATCCGAATGCTGTCGTTGATCCTGCATTCTCTCAGTGTTACTGTTACATTGATCAACCCTGTGTCTGCTCCTGAAATGCTGATTGAGCTGTCGGTTGAGCCATCGCTCCAAACATACGTTTGATCAAATGAAATGCCTTCTGCCAAGTTTCTGATCATGATGCTCTCATTTGGGCAGAGCAAGGTATCATTGGGCAAAGTGATTTTTGGTTCTCCATTAAACACAATGCTGAACGAGTCGATGAGTGTATCGCACGCACTCATGCTTTTGAGCCAATACGTGCCGCTGCTGTCTATTCTGTATTGAGGACCCGTGGTGCCGTCATTCCATTCATACGAAATGCCCGCACTTTGTTGGTTGAGCAAGTAAAACGCCCGATCTAAGCAATACAAGCTATCGCCAGGCAACACGCCATCGGGTATGGCTAAAAACGTGATAGACATGCTAGCGCTGTCGCTGCCGCATGCGTTGGTGACGTTGAGTTGGTGCATTTGGGTTTGTTCAATGGATGTATCGCGCAGTGCAGTATAATTGAGCGTAGTATCGCCCGCAGTCCATATGTATTGCGTGAGTGCTGATTCATTCTGAATAACAGGAATAATCTCATAACTATCATCGCACAGCAAAGTATCGAGTGGCAATTGCACGCTTAACGGCAATGCCGCTTCTACTTGAATGGTATCATCATCGCTACCGCACTCGTTGGTGAAGGTAACGCTATACGCGCCCGTTGCGCTGGCCCACAGTGTGCTGTCTGTGCTTCCATCACTCCAAGCATATTGGCCTTTTTTGGTGCCAGCGAGCAGCTTTACGCTGTCTGGCGGTGCGCTGCAAAACGCCACATCTGGCCCTAAATTGATGTTGGGTGCTTCTTTTACATAAATGGTTTTGACCACCGTGTCGCTTACGGCACCGTTTTGAGCAATCAGTGTAACGATATAAGGCCCAGGAGCATCATACACATGAAAGGCATTGACCAAGGTGCTGGTGTTGGCTGCCCCGCTGGCGGGGTCTCCAAAATTCCAAGACACATTGGTGATAAAATGATAGTTGATGTTGAAAAACGTGGTGTCTCCTGCGCAAGGATTATCAGCATAAAAGGTGGTATTGAAATAGCTGCTTAAAAAATTGGGGACTGCCTCATTTGCAGTTCTTCCTTCCAAGTAAATAGCACTATCTTGGTAATTGCAGGCAACGCCTGCCTCATTGGGGTTGTTGATCACAGACATATATCCATTGGGGCCAAAGCCCCAGTTAATACCATAAATCTTTCCATCCAAACCATACTGCAAGCCACGAGTGAGCGTAGATGATCCAGGTGTGACTAGAAACAAATTCACCGCTGAAGCCTGAATGGCAGCTGCGGTTGAAAGTGTTACATCAAACTGAACAGGTCCTCCCGTATACAACTTGGTATCGTCCGCTGAAAATTCCGCCCCATACGCAACTCCAGCCTTGGGCATTAATTTGATGTTGCTCAATTGGCCCGTGGTGTTATCAAGATCATAAAGCTCAATGTCACTGCTATAGGTGCAAGCCAACATATCACCTTTATGATTGAACCGCAATTGACCTTCACAACTCCCGCCCAAAAGAGGACCAATGGCTGTAGTGACAGGAACTGGATTGACACCAGTTTGTGTCACCAAAAAGGCATGAAATTCATTGCTGGCGCATTCGCGAATCATCACCCAATAATCAATGCCATTGGCGTGCTCGGTAGCTACAATCATTTCGGCCGTGCTATCAATCAATACAATGTTCTTCATCCCCGGAACCACATCACCCAAGCCACCACCCAAAGTCATATCGATCAAATGATAAAACAAACCTACATCCATACCCCCAGTGGGCACATTTCCATTATAGTCTGATGTAAACAAATAGTATTGATATGGTGTCAATGGTCTAGGAATCGTGACAGTACTCTGTTCGGAACTTGCATCTGTAATTAGCCCAGTGCCGTTGGGCATAAACTGGTGTTGACCATTCCAAATGGTATCATGCCCTTTATAGTAAAGTAAATTACCAACTGAATCAGACATGGTGGCCACACCACTGCCTGTAGAGCTAGAAGATGCGGTGTCAGCAACGGGAAACCCCTGTGAAAATCAAGACCGGCTTTATCTCCAAAATACCACCAAGTGGTCTCCAATTGGCAAAAACCAGCAAACTGCAATCCCAGCACAATCAGTAATATGGCGCATTGTTTTTTCATCAATCCAATGGCGCTAATTTAAGGATTGGTTAATCATGGCTGAGAGGTTCGAGATTGAAGGTGTATTGATCCGCCAATCTTCAATTATTAATCATGAATTCAGAATCGCGCTTCGCGCTACAAGACACAAAAAAGGGAGGTGTTGACGGACACCTCCCTAACAATGCAACGAAAAGAATTGATTTACCTATCCTTCTTTGTTTTCGTTGTAAAGATCTTTCACTCCTGTATTCCAAAAGAAGAACGACCACTTATCGGCTTGCTCTTCTATAATCATTGATGTTGGTTTGCCATCGCCATGGCCTGCTTTAACATCAACTCGGATGAGCACAGGGTTTTCTCCAACATGATTTTCTTGAAGCGTGGATGCAAATTTAAAAGAATGTGCTGGAACTACCCTATCATCATGATCAGCTGTAGTTACCATAGTTGCAGGATAACTTGTTCCAGCTTTTAAACTGTGCACGGGAGAGTAATTTCTTAGGTATTCAAACATCTCTTTGCTGTCGTCAGCTGTTCCGTAGTCATACGCCCAACCTGCACCCGCTGTAAACTGATGATAGCGCAACATATCCATCACGCCAACAGCTGGCAATGCTACTGACATTAATTCTGGTCGTTGAGCCATTGTGGCTCCAACGAGTAATCCACCGTTAGAACCGCCCGCAATGCCCAATTTTTCAGAAGTAGTATACTTCTCTGCAATCAGGTATTCAGCAGCTGCAATAAAATCATCAAACACATTTTGCTTTTGCATCTTGGTTCCAGCAGAGTGCCATTCTTCGCCATACTCGCCACCACCTCTCAAGTTGGCCACAGCAAACACACCTCCATTTTCCATCAACACAATGTTAGAAGTGCTAAAGTTTGGAGATAAGCTGATATTGAAACCACCATATCCATATAACATTGTTGGATTGCTCCCATCCAATTTAATTCCTTTCTTGTAAGTGATAATCATAGGAACCTTAGTACCATCTTTTGTAGTGTAGAAAACTTGCTTTGACTCAAAAGACTCAGGATCGAAATCTACGCCACTCTTTTTATACAGTTCTGATTCTCCTGACTCAATATTGAATTTGAAAATTGTTGGAGGGTAAACATAAGATGTGAATGAATAGTACAATTCTGTATCATCATTACGCCCGCCAAATCCACCTGCTGATCCGATGCCAGGCAGTTCAATCTCACGTATCTTCTCGCCATTTTCGTCAAACTGAACGATCATTGATGTCGCATCTTTCAAGTAATTAGCGAAGAAATCACCTCCAGCAGTTCCAATGCGCAATACGTTCTCAGTTTCAGGAATGAAATCGACCCACTGATCTGGTGAAGATTTATCCAATGTCATTTCTACCACCTTACCGTTTGGCGCATTCAAATCTGTCTTAATGTAGATCACATCTCCTACTGTATGAATAACGTCATGGTTGTTTTCAAAACTTCCAACGATTTGCAGTATAGGACTATCTTCCTTCCTCAAGTCTTTGGCAAACAGCTGATTTCCAGATGTGGAATTTGCAGCGCTAATAAACAAGAAACTGTTGTCTTCAGAAACGTAACCACCGATGTATCTTTTTGGATTATCCTCACCTCCAAAAATCAACTCATCATCACTTTGCTTCTGACCGAGTTGGTGGAAATACAATTTGTGATATTGAGTTAAGCCAGAAAGTTCACTTCCTTCTTTCGGCTTGTCATAGCTGCTGTAGTAGAACCCTTCATTTCCTCGCCAAGAAAGACCAGAAAACTTCACATCAATCAATGTGTCTTCGAGTATTTCTTGGGTAACGGCATCAATTACGATCACTTTTCTCCAGTCAGAACCACCTTCAGAAATTTGATATGCAGCTAGTGAACCATCTTTGGTGAAACTCAATCCTGCCATAGAAGTTGTTCCGTCTTTCGAGAATTGATTCGGATCTAAGAAAACCTCTACTTCTCCACCCTCATTCTTTTCTCTGTAGATTACGTATTGATTCTGTAAGCCATCGTTTTTGTAGAAATAGGTATAATCTCCGCGTTTGAATGGCGCTGAAAATTTTTCATAATTCCACAATGCCGTTAAACGATCTTTAATAGCACCTCGGTAAGGGATAGTTCCTAGGTAATCAAAGGTTACTTTATTCTGGGCAGCAACCCAATTTGCCGTTTCTTCTGATGTGTCATCTTCTAGCCAACGATAAGGGTCGGCTACTTCAACGCCAAAATATTCATCAATTACGGTAGAATCTTTTCTGCTATCAGGATAGTCTAATGCCATGCTTGTTACTTCTTCTTGGTTCGGGTTTGAGCACCCTCCTATTAAAGCAGCAAAGAGAATTACTTTATATTTCATGGTTAATTGTTTTAGCGAAAATATAACACGAGTTTTCAATAAAAGCGTTTAAAGACAGAAGTGACGGATTTTGGGATATATAGTTATCATTGAACGATGAATGAAAAGTCGATTGACGATCGTTTCAGAGATTCTGAGACAGGGAAACTAATTGATCATTGTTTGGTATGCAAGAGCGAACTGGTTTTGTCAGGCAGTGAATACTTTGTAGAACGCATATTTAGACGAGTTCCCGACTTAGAAATAATCGAACCCATTTTTGAATATGCCATGTGTAAAGCTTGCGCTGAAAATATGCGCAACGATCTTTCAAAAGAGTCACTTAGAAGCATTGAAGCGTATTTCTTGAACAATCTTCAGAAAAACGAGTTTACTGCATCAAACACTGACACTTGTTTGATGACTGGTAAACCGATAGAATCATCTGCCGAATTCTCATTTCATGCGCACTGTCTTGGCGACAAGATGATGGAATCCATTTTCCCTTATGCAATTAGCGATAAAGCGATGGACGAAATCAGCGAATTACTTTCGCAAGAAACCATCGATCAGTTGGATGATTTTAAAGGGAAGTATTTTACAGGACCGCCAGAATTAGCGGATATCTTGAACCCAAAACGATTCGTTCCCCTTTAATTCGTTATCCATATTCTAGTTGCCATGCACGTTTATTTTAAATTCCTTTAGTTTTACCCAATGTCAAAAATTCTAGCCTTCATGTTGTTTGTTTTGTCTGTAAGCCTTTCCGCGCAGGACTCAACTAAAGTGCGCTTTTTCATCAACGGTGGAAGTTCAGTATTCATCAAGCTAGACGGAGAAATACTCCCAGTATCAAACTTTCAAAATATAGTGCCTGGCGAGCATAGAATTGAAGTGTGGTCACCAACCTACAAACTTTATAAGTCTAAAATCACTATCCCAGAAAAAGACTCTGTTGGCCATTACATCGAGCTTAAGCCTGATCCAGCATTCATTGACTACCAATTTGCTATGGACGAGCACAAACAAAAGATTTTTATGCGACGAACGGCTCCACTGATGCTAGCAGGAGCAGGTTTGGTGGCGCTTCCTTTTCTTCATGTGTTTCGCAAAAACCAGCATGAGATTTTAGTTCAAGAAAACTTTAAATCAGAATATTTCAGGGTTTCTTCTGAATCAGCAGAAAGTAGGTATAACACCGTCAACGCATTGTATTTCGGAAGTATTGGAGCAGCAGTTTTAGGAACAGGCTTATACTTCGCTTTAAGAAACAATGTGAAGTCATTAAAAAAACCGGTTTACAACCAAAAAAATCCTTTCACGCTTGAAAACTTCAGGATAAGTCTGAATCAAATAAATAGAGCACCAGAAATTGGTTTACAATTAAGTTTTTAGAGATGAAGAATTTTTCGATACGGCTAACACTTTGCGCTCTTGTGGTATTTTCTTCATGCGAGAAAAAACCAGAAGCATGTATAGACTTTGGTGACTACCTAGAAGCAGGTGACAATCTTATTTTAGAAAGTTGCAGCAAAAACTATGAGTTCCTTACGTGGGAATTCAATGATGACAGAGGCTACATAGGTGATAATTTCGAGCGTCAATTTGAGCTTGAAGGAAACTACGAACTCAAATTAACTGCCTTTTCAGACGGGGCCTTCAAGTCAGATGAATTAATCCACCCATTCAGGGCATCATTCAGGTATGTAGATCGGTTCGAAATAATTGGCGAATCTGAATATACTGCCTTGATAGTGAGCTTCAAAGGTGTAACATATTCACTAGGGAATGCAGAAGGCACATTTTCAGAATCAGCGCCCTTTGTTACAAACGTAATGCCTGAAGACACCGTAAGAATTCAACCTACTTCATTGGCGTTAGACTTCTTCGGAAGAAGGGCTTTTTCAAATATCCCTCTCGGTGAGAGCAACTTAAACTACCACATATTTAAAGAAAATCCTGTTGTTGTAAAAAGTGAAGATGGGAAGATGGAGTTAAGAATGTACTGGAAGTTTCTTGACTAAGTCTGCTTTTTGATAAACAAGGAAAACACACTACCCTCGCCTACTTTGCTTCGCACTCTAATTTTAGCCGATATCAAATCTGCGTAATACTTGCAAATAGAAAGTCCTAAGCCCGTTCCTTCAATTCTAACCAAGCCGTCATCATTTCCCTGAAAAAACGGATCAAATAGATTATCAAAATCATCTTCTGAGATGCCCTTTCCAGTATCTGAAACGCTTATTTGAATGTAGTCATCGCCTTCTTTTAGAGAAACATCAACACCACCCGATTTTGTGAATTTTATTGCATTTCCAATCAGATTCATCATTACTATCTCAATAATAGAGCGATCCAAGTTTGCTATTAAGCTCTTAGGAATATCCTTGGTAAATTCTAGACCTTTTGACTTTGCTTTAATTTCAAGCATCGAACACAACTCTGAAACTAATTCGGCCAAGTCTACCGGTCGCAATACAACATCCACAGAGCCTTGCTCTATCCTCGAATAGGTTAGAATATTATTCGTTGTGGTCAGCAATCGATTACTACTTTTTGAAAGCAGCTGAGTCAGCTTTTTAACCTCCGTAATATCCGCCTCAGAACGAATAAGATCAGCTAAAGAAATGATCGCATTCATTGGGGTTCTTAATTCATGAACTACTGAATTGAGTGTTTCTCTTCTAAACTCAGCATTATGCTTGGCTTCATCACGTTCCTTTGCAAGCTCCTTTCGCAGGTCTGTTAGCATTTTAAGCTGATAAATAAGCAACGATAACAAACCAATTACGATGGCAATGCCAACTCCTAAAAGCATATTGATGATACGCTGTCGTTCAATGGTTTCGTTGCGCAACTGCTCTTCCTTTTGAATTCGTTTCACTTTGCTTTGCGCTTCAGTAAGTGCTACGCCATATTGAGCATACTGCAAATTCTTAGTCTGATCTTGTCTCGCTAAACTATCGTTGATTACCTGATACTTTTTCAAATAATCTAAGGCTTCTCCCGAATTTCCTCGTGCTTCTTCAAGCTTAGCAAAAGACGCGTACATCCGGAGATCTATCTGCTGGCTACCAACCTTTTCACTTAGTATTCTAGCATTTTGTAAAAGACGATTTGCTTCATTTAGATTTTTCTCTCCTATGGCTAAATCGGCCATATTAATGAATATAGAAGCAATTCCAAAAAGGTCTCCCGTCTCTTCTCTAATTTTTACTGCCCTCTCGAAATACTCTCGCGATCTATCACTTTCATTATTCAGGGCGTATATATATCCAAGATTATTCAGGTTTATCGCTTGTCCTTTAAGGTCTGATTTAGAGCGAAGTGACAAACTCAATTCTGAATAATGAATAGCACTATCAAGAACATTTTGACCTATAAAGTTCTGGGCCTTAGTATTAAAAAGTGCAGATAAAGACCGGCTGTCACCTTCTTCAATGATTTCAAGGGCTTTATCGATGTAATATTGCGAAGATTCATAGTCTTTAAGCTCATTGTTGAGAATACTCAAATTGCTAAAAATTTAGAGATTCAATCCTACTTAACTCTGCCTGCTTATTTTTCAATCGTTTATAATAATCGAATGCAGCAAAAAGGCCATAAACAATCCAAAACTCAACTATTCTTCCAATATAAACACCCGGAAATGCAGCCTTCACCTGCAACCAAATACTTTCATTAAAGTATACAATGTCAAGCCCTGCGAGCAGCATGAAATAAATGAATGTTGTAATAAACTCATGCAATAAAGGAATGGCAAAACTGATCGCAACTGTTATTAGTTTGTCGGAGATTGAACCCTCCTTCCCTATTTTAAACTTCAGAAAAGTGGCATATATAAAAGGAACTAAAACTGGCCAAAAAAGATAGTTTAAAACATGAGGTAGTGCGCTGCGATACCAAATGAACTTTTCCATTTCTCCCCAATACAAGTATGGCATCATAGCCTTAAAACTCATGATCAGACCTAGAGCAATACCTGCCAATAGAATGATGAAGAATGGAAGTGGTAGTTTCTTGAGCATTACCCAAAGTAACAACCTAAAAACCTAGATCACCTCATACAATGTGATAAACGGAAGGAAATGAATATGAGTAGGTTATTTCGCGATTGAAGCAGATAGTTCCGCTAGGTAATTTGCTATGTGCTCTTGCTCATGCTTGCGTTTGTATTGAAGAATCCATCTAGGATGTGGAAGTGGCTTGACTTTTTTAAACCATTGATGTTCGACATTCAATGCTTTCAGCACTTTAAAATTTTCTCCTTTCCCAACAATGAAACATACATCTCTATTGATGTTGAATTGCATATGTGCATTCATTTCCGAGATAATATGATTCAACATGATGCTTTTCCAATTATCAAATTCGTAGTAGTTAATGTTCTTACCATCTTTCAAAAAACCCAAAGGATAAGCTGCTGAAATGAAAAAGTCTCTATAGAAAAGTTCGGCTCCTCCATACGCACTGATCATTTTGTAAATGAATTGACTGGACAACTCAGGTCTCATTTCAAAATTATGATCGATCGCTAAATCCTCTTTTAATCGAACAGGATCGGTAAAAGAAATTCCTGTAATGCCCGAACCAAATCTGCCGGGATTGATTCCAAACAATAATGTTCGTTTATGATTATCATTCAGATACTTCTCGGCAAACAATCGCACTACCATCATTGTATCTGCATTCTTGTATGGATTCATACACGAATACTGACTTGGAATTTTAGGACATTCAAGTTGAGAATAATAGGATATGATTTGGTCTGACCACATACGAGCAAAGTAACACGTTGTGCTATAAAAGAAAAAATGCCGCACCCGTTTTTGCAGGTGCGGCATTTCTGACCTTGACACTTTTATGTCTTACTCTACATTACACTACAGCGATACGCTTCTGTGTTTTCTTCAACTCTTCAGCTAGCTTTGGAAGACTCACTTTCAGCACTCCGTCTACGTACTTTGCCTCAATTGCTTCAGTATCGATCTTGTTTTCAGGCAATGTAAACGATCGCTTGAACGACTGAAAGTTAAACTCTTTTCTTGTGAACTTCTCTTTCTCATTCATTTCTTCTTTCCTAGCCTCACCGCTAATAGTCAAAACATTGCTTTCCATGTCTATAGTGATGTCTTCTTTACTAAAGCCTGGCGCGAGCACTTCTATACTATACATTGTTTCATTTTCTCTCACATTTACCGCTGGAGTTGTTGTTTTTGGTAATGTGGAAGAGTTTAGGTCATTGAACAATTCGTCAAAAAATGTTGGGAAATAACCTGAATAAGGTCTTGTGTTTTGCATGATTGGTTTCATCGTATTAAATTTTAATGTTTTCATAACACGCTTAAGTCAAGTCTCGTTCCATCATGAAAAATCTGACGATTTAGCAGTCCAAATAAAATTTAAGTGCCATTTTAACAGTCTGATATCCATTTATTTATAAAAATAAAGCCAATATTTCAGTTTGAAAGAAAGAAAACCGAAAAGTTACTTTGAAACATGCTTCCTCATTCCGTGTTTAGTTCCCATAAACATGTCGATGGCGACAAAGCTTTGGTAAATTTGCACCCCCAAATCGAAAACGATGTTGAATACAATAGAAGAAGCGTTAGAAGATATTAAGAATGGAAAAGTGATCATCGTTGTAGATGATGAGGACAGAGAAAACGAAGGAGATTTTATTGCTGCTGCTGATCATATTACACCTGAAATCATCAACTTCATGGCAACTCATGGCCGTGGACTGATCTGCACAGCATTAGTGGAAGATAGATGCGATGAATTGGGATTGGATTTAATGGTTCCTAAAAACACAGCGTTACATGAAACACCTTTTACCGTTTCAGTTGACCTAAACGGAAAAGGCGTTACTACAGGGATTAGTGCCAGCGATAGAGCACTTACAATAAAAGCCCTCATCGATCCAGAAACAAAGCCAGAAGATTTAGGAAAGCCAGGACATATTTTCCCTCTTCGTGCGAAGCGAGGAGGAGTGTTGAGAAGAACCGGACATACTGAAGCAACGATTGACCTTGCGAGGATTGCTGGGCTTCAACCTGCGGGTGTGTTGGTAGAGATCATGAATGAAGATGGAACGATGGCAAGACTTCCTCAATTGACAGTTATTGCTGAAAAGTTTGATCTAAAAATCATTTCTATCGCTGATTTGGTTGCATACCGTATGAAGCACGAAAGCATCATTGACAAGGGTGTTTCTGTGAAACTCCCTACGCAATGGGGCGATTTTATGATGCACGCTTATACTCAAACCACAACGGGCGAAGAGCATGTGGCTCTAACCAAGGGCACCTGGGAAAAGGATGAGCCAATTCTTGTGCGTGTGCATTCATCATGCGTTACTGGAGATATTTTTGGTTCGTACAGGTGTGATTGCGGACCGCAGCTGCACGAGACAATGAAGCTGATAGAAAAAACAGGAAAAGGAGTTCTTGTATATATGCAGCAAGAAGGCCGGGGAATAGGCTTGGCCAATAAGTTAAAAGCCTATAAGCTGCAAGAAGAAGGAAGAGACACTGTTGAAGCCAATTTAGAATTAGGCTTTAAAATGGACGAACGCGACTATGGTGTGGGAGCTCAAATCCTCAATGATCTTGGAGTAGCTAAAATGAAGTTGATCAGCAATAACCCAAAGAAACGTGCTGGATTAATTGGATACGGTTTAGAAATCACTGAAGTTGTCGCCATCGAGATTGAGTCGAATCCTCACAATCACTTTTACCTGCATACGAAAAAGGAGAAAATGGGCCACGACCTTCATTTTTCTGACAAGAAAAAACTGTAAGATGAGCAGTCGAGCATTGGATCAAAGCTATTGGGAAAACCGCTGGCAGAATAACCAGACTGGTTGGGATATCGGA
This sequence comes from Flavobacteriales bacterium UBA4422, assembly GCA_002389645.1. GTDB lineage: Bacteria > Bacteroidota > Bacteroidia > Flavobacteriales_G > Salibacteraceae > SHAN690. The sequence goes on along the minus strand of DGQE01000036.1, from coordinate 90,581 downwards.
CATGTTTCAACCCCAATAAAAGAGTACTTTGATCAGGTTAAAGATAAGTCGCTTCGCATACTCATTCCCGGCTGTGGCAATGCTTGGGAAGGTGAATACCTCTACTCCATCGGCTTTAAGAATGTCTACCTCTTGGACATTGCTCCATCTGCTATTGATCACATCAAACAGCGGGTAACAACATTTCCGCACGAGCAGATATTGTTAGATGACTTTTTCAAGATCGATGACCAATTTGACATCATTGTTGAGCAAACGTTTTTCTGTGCACTAGATCCTTCTCTGCGACAAGCATATGTAGAAAACGCTTATCGACTTTTAAAAGATGACGGGAAAATAGTTGGCCTTTTGTTCGATACTGATTTTGGAAATGACCACCCTCCTTTTGGCGGCAGCAAAGCAGAATACGAGCGATACTTCAGCGCACTTTTTAATTTCAAGCATTTTGAGCGTTCTAAGAACAGTATAAAACCAAGAATGGGAAGTGAATTGTTTATTAACCTAGAAAGAGCTTAAATCAGTTTAGGCTCATCTGCAGGGCTAATCGTAAGGTTTTTAAGCGTCAGCTCAGCTTTTGAATAATCAAATTCAAGACTGAAATTCATTTCATAAAATTCATGAACGCCATGCCGATCGCTGATGATTTCTCCCAACCCTTTGGTAGTCTCTTCATTGTAAATCATAAACGAACTAATGTTAAACTGGCCTAGACTATCTGAGGAAATGATCATTTTATCATAGTTCTCTGTATCAATTTCAACCCCATCATTCACCGCCACGAAAAATTTATCAGAAAAGCCACGAAGTTGACCCGTTTCTTCATTGAAAACTTGTTTACCCATAGATAGTAAAGTGGGTTTCATGTCAATGCTGTGATCATCAGAAATAGAAAAAAGAATGGTTAACAGGGTTACCGCAGACTTATTAAAACTGAGGTCTACGACTGTATCTTTTAATTCTCCGGTGATTAGATCTTCAACATAAACGGTATCGAAAAACTCTAAACTCTCAAGCAGTTTTTTCGGTTCAAGTTGATTCTCTTGATCTACTTCTCCAAACAATGTGGTTCCGAAAACATCAGCATCACCCGAAAACGCCAAGTCATAAGCCTGATCTATTAACACACTCAACGATTCGGATTGCTTGCTGGAAACAATATGAAGATCTACGAATTCATCATTGGTAGAGTCCAACGCAACTACCAACTCAAAACTAGATTTCCAATCGGCAGGTCGTTCTTGCTCATCAGCACTCTCAGAAGCATCGTTAGAGCAACTATAGCAAAGAAATAAAAGCCCAATAAAAACAAGTTTATTCATGGTTCCAAAAGTAAAATTCCACATCATTGAATTGTTCCATGGCTCCTCGCCAGTTTTTTAGATCGGTCAATAATTCTTTGGCTATTGACTTTTGTGGTTCGCTTTGCTTTTGCTTGAGAATTTCAACTATTCGCGCCTTTGAGTAAAGCTTCGTTCCAGATTCATTCAATTGCTCAAATAGAGAAGCAGAACACACAAACATTGGTGCAGTTGAAGGAAGCTTGAATCCATTTTTATCTGAGGATGCATACTCATTACCAACCTCTTCTACTACTCCATGGGAAAAGGTAAATACCGACATGTTTGATTTGTAGAATACCCGCTCAGAAAAATTATCGAGACTCAAAAGCCAGTTAATCCCTTTGAATTTACCAAAAGTCTTTTCCAGTGATGCAATCGCAATTGCTACCTCATTGGATATTTCATCTGGTTTGAATTCACGCGGAATATGATCCCAAATAGTAGCCTTTAAATTAGCCCTTAATGCATGAGCAGAGATACCTTGAACATGAACATCTGTAAACAGAACGAAGCGATAATCCTTGCAAGAAATAGCAATTATCCCATGCGAACCAATGTCACTTTGATGTTCACTAAAAGATGCAAAATGATTAAACATTTCAGTCTCTAATTGAGACCGGTCTTTATCCCTTTGTTCTAGTCCCTTAATTATTGATAATTCAGACTTTAATGCAGATGAAGCCATTACTCGTTCTTCATCTATTTCAATGAGCTCTTGATCTTTTATAGATAGCTTTTCTTCGAGTGCGCGATTCTTTTCAAGCAAATTCACTACCCGATAACGGTCCATAAATACTACTAATAATATCACCAAAAGGAATATAATCGTATAAAACCACCACGTCTTATAAAAAGGTGGTTTGATGCTGAACTCAAACGTAGCAGGACTTTGAGAGCATACGCCAGAATCGTTGAATGCCTTTAATTCAAACTGAAAGTCGCCAACCGGCAGAGATAAATACTCGATTGGCTGATTGCTAGACAGAGTACGCCAGTTTTCGTGTGCCCCTTTCAGACGGTACATGAACTTATTCTTTGAAGGATTCTGGAGTGAAATACCCTTAAATCTAACCATCAAATCATTGCTTGAGCTCAATTCAAACGAAGATTGATTAGTACCAAGCAGGTTCTGCGCACCTAGAGAAGCACGCACAATATCGAGCAGGCACGCCACTTCATTTTCAACAATTCTACTCGGATCAAACCTTAAAACACCCATTAATGTGCCTAACCAAAGCGTTGATGACTCATCAATAATGATTGAACCTGAATTTACCTCAACACCCATAAACCCTTCATCTTCGCCAAACCAATCCAGTGTTTTATTGGCATGGTCATATCGATCTACCCCCCAATTATGACCAATCCATACGACTCCTTTTTTATCTACTGCGATAGCAAATGTTGTAGGCGAAGTCAGTTTTACACTGTCATTTAGCGCTTTAAAAGCATCACCTTCTTTATAGAACACGCCTTTGTCATAGGATGCAAACCAAATATTCCCCTCAAGATCGAATGCCGCATCTTGAAGTACGCTTGAGGTTAACCCTTGCTGACGGCCGTATTTTTTGAACTTCCCTTCGCTATAAAGCGTTGCCTCTCCTCCAAGCGCAGTAATCCAAGTTTCATTGCTTTGTGTCGAATGATAAATTCCAGTAACACGATTACCACCTAATCCTATTTCAGCAGTTAAATGCTCTAAAGGTTTGTCATCATCAAGTATGTAAACGCCTTCATCGGTTCCAACCCAAAGGGAACTTCCTACAAATTCCATGCACTGCGCATCAAAAGGCAGATCATTAAGCTTAACAAACTGATCAGTAGAAAACGACCCTCTCCATAATCCGCCTTCTGAGCCTAGTACATAAAGAAGGTCATCTCCATTAAAAATAATCTGGCGAGGCTCTTCGTCATTAAAATCAACGCTCACTTTTAATTTCAGTAACCTTCCATCAGGACTTAATGGGTACTTCTCAACACCTTTTAAAGTAAGCGCATAGATATGATCGTGCACCTTAAGAATGTCCCAAACTAAACTTCCATTTAACGATCCACGATGATCGTAAAGCATGAATGCATCGCCTAAGTATTGATCTAAGCCAGCCGTTGTGCCTATCCAAGCCGTTTTTTCACGGTCGACAAATACATCTCTCACTTGATTATAACTCAACCCATTTTCTCGATTGAAGCTTCTTGCGCTACCAGAACTCACTTCTAACACTAATACACCAGCGTCTTTGGTTGCTATCCAAAACTCATCCTGCTCTCTTTTTTCGAACGATTGAATGGATTTACCCTTTGTTTCTTCGAAACTTCGAGGTTGAGGCTGAACGCCATTTGCTACGCTAAGTCCATATGCACCATCTTCAGTACCCAAAAGCCATAGTTGATCACTAACCTGGCAAGCACTGGTGAAACTCAAGACATCCGTTGAATAAACCTCATTCCAGTCAAGATTCTTTAATTTACTGTCAGCTTCCAGAAGTTGAGACTCCAAGACCAATGTCAATTGACTTCCTTTTTGGGAAAATTGAAGCACTTTTTCATTGTCAAACCTCAGAGGTAGAAGTACCCTTTCAATATTGCCATTTAAATAAGTATAAACCTTCCCTTCTGCTGTAAGAATCAAGATTGACCCATCATTCATCTTAAGCATTTGCTTTACTGATGAGAAATTCAAATCACTTGAAATGGACAATTGAGCTATTGAGTCTTTCTCCAAGAAGTATCGAGAAATATTTCCCGCCCAATGACCAAGTAACACTTCATCTCCACTCACAAAGACTGAGCTGATGGAGCTTTCAGCGAGGCCATCTGCTAAGCCCATAGTGCGAAACGTGTAACCATCATATACCACCAGTCCTGCTAAAGTGCCCACTAAGAGCTCTCCAGACTCTGCCTGCGATATACACTCTATTCTGCTAGGAAAGATACTCTTATCCAGCCCAAAATGCTTAAAACTACTCACTTGAGATTGCACATTAAATGCAATGGTGATCAGAATGATTAGGCTATATATCCAGTTGCTTCTTAAGGCTCTCATATTCGTTTTGAGTGATTTCGTCTTGATCTCGGGTGAAGTATGTCAAATCAAAAAGGCCCCAGTTGTATACTGTCTTTTTGTATTCGTGTCTCAGACTTCCTTGTTGAACTAAAAATGTTTCTTCAAATAAAAAAACACCTTCATCCACTGCATGCGATATCAGTAACGCTTCCAAAGTTTTCACTGAATTAGCATAAACGATCTGATTTATGGGAGGCACCAATAAAGCCTCTTGCTTTTTAACTCTAGCCGCAATCAATGACTGCTCTCTTGCTTGATCCAACTCGGCATATTCAGCCCTCAAGCGCTTAGATTCTTCTAAATAATGTTGCTCTTCAACAGCCGATTTAGTTTGCACGCCTGACTTTCTATGTTCAACTTGTTTTGCTGCATTTAACTCAATTTGCTTTGCCTCTTCGATGGCGGCATAACGCTTTTGCTGTGCATCAGTTTTATTCATTCTGCCAGACAGTTCTTCCTCTTCTGCTTTGGAGTCAGAAATATCAGGAGCGATAGTCAGTTTTGTCTCAGTATTTTTTTCATCGGGTTCAGCACTTATCTCTTTGGTCTTTTTATCAATTGAAATAACTGGTTGTGCATTGTTTGCCTCTCTTTTCAGAGATTCTTTCTGCAAAGGCTTCAGCTTCTCAATAACTTGAGCATTTGGCACAAATGAAAATGACTCTTCTCCAGAACCCGTCATGCTAATTATTCCAATGCTCTCTTTTGTGATGTCTCCGTTCATCCCATCGTAACGATAAAACATTACCATATTGAGTGGCACATCATATTCCAATTCAGAATTCCGCTTACCTATCACCTTTGTATTAACCTCAATTGAAACTGGAAACATGTAAGGCCGAGTAAACTCTATCGTGTACTTCTTATCCAAATCAAGGTTTACTGAATACTTACCCTTTCTGTTTGCGTTAGCGAACTGTACAGTATTGCCATTCATCTTTATGTTGATCGTAACATCTGAAAGCGGGTGACCTTCATGCTGGACCAAACCACTTACACGCAATTGCGCACTCGCAGTGCCAGTTAGCACGAGACTAAAAATCAATATGGCTATTCGTTGAATCAATTCATTAAATATTCGCCCTAAAAGTAATAAAGTGTGACTTGGACTCATGTGAAAAGCACGATTTCTACCTTTGAACTTTAAGTAGAGAAAATGAAGACCATAATATTGGATCACATACGCATTGAGCGCACGATAAAAAGAATAGCATTTCAGATCGTAGAGCACTGCCATGAGCAAGATGTAATTACGCTCATTGGGGTAAAACCTCGAGGCGTGTGGGTAGCAGAACAAATTCAAACTGCGTTGAATGAAATTTCTGAATTCAACGTGAGCTTTGGAACAATAGATATTGATGACCTATCGGATCTTCAGAGCTTAAAATCGATCGTTGAAGGCCATAATGTAGTCTTGATTGATGACGTAATCAAGTCTGGTGAAACCATGATGATTACTGCTTCTGCTATTGTAAGTCTAAAACCTCAATTACTTATTACCGCCAGTTTGGTAGATAGAAAACACAGACGTTTCCCCATTCAAAGCGACTTCACAGGGTTAACACTTGCTACTACCCTGCAAGAACATATTCAGTTGGTGATTGAGCCGAAGCCTACGATTTATCTCGAATAATCGACATCAGCAGCTTAGTGCTTTCTTGAATACTCATCTTATTGATTGAAACAATCAAATGGGCTTTGCCATAGTGCAAGCTTCTATTTTCATACAAAGACTCGAGTGTCACTAAAATCTGAGCTTCATCTAACCCTTTAATCAGCGGCCTTTCCTCTTTTGCATTCATTAGTCGATTAACCAACATTGGTAATGGAGCATCGAGCCAAACGCACAAACCAGAAGATTTCATTAGCTGGTCATTATCAAGAAAACAAGGTGTTCCTCCTCCTACTGATATAATTACTTCTTCTTGATCAACTACTTTGTTGAGTGCATTACGTTCAAGAATTCGAAACGCACCTTCACCATCTCGTTCAAATAGTTCTGAGACACTAGCATCTTGTTCTAGTTCAATAAACCTATCTAGATCAATGACATCCCACTCCAAGGCATGAGACAACTTCTTGGCCAAAGTGGATTTACCAACTCCCATCATTCCCCAAAGAAACACACGCTTTATTGGGCCCTTGACTTGTATGTGATCTGAAAAGTTAATCGTTCTAATTATATATATCCGCCATCAAACATCGAAGTTAAGCACAAATCAACTCCACACTAAAGGGTATTCTCGATGACAACCAATACTTAAATAAAGTGCTAATTATTAGCGTGCGATTCGTTGTTCTAATACCTAACATTGCAACCGCAAAACTGGTTTGTGAAAAAAGATTCCATTTTCCCTACTTATAAAGTCGCGATAGCACTGCTTTGCTATAACAACCGCGATCTGCTCGAGCAATTTCTTCCTGAGGTTATTGAGACTACTCCGCAAAATGGCGATTTCGGCATATTCGTTATCGACAATGCCTCAACAGACAGTACACAAGAGTATTTGAGCACTTTCGAAGATCGCATACACATCATTAAAATTGAAGTAAACAAAGGGTTTACAAATGGATACAAACTTGGATTAGCTCAAATCAACGCAGAGATTTTTTGCCTGTTAAGTTCAGATGTTCAAGTTTCACCGAACTGGCTAGAACCAGTTGTATCACTTTTTGATGAAGACAATCATGTGGCGGTAATCCAGCCAAAAATCAAGTCTTGGCATCATAAAGATGAGTTTGAATATGCCGGTGCTTCTGGCGGTTTTATTGACTATTTAGGCTTTCCCTTTTGCAGAGGGCGCATTTTTTATGACGTTGAAAAAGATGAAGGTCAATACGATGAAAATCAAGAAATTTTCTGGGCATCGGGCGCATGTTTCTTCATCCGTTCTCAAGTCTATTATGAAAGTGGTGGGTTAGATGATGATTTCTATGCTCACATGGAGGAAATAGACTTGTGCTGGCGATTAAAAAACCGCGGTTTTAAAATCATGGCTTGTCCGGCATCAGAAGTTTATCATATCGGTGGAGCAGTAATTGCGTACGGCAGTCCTCTAAAAACCTACCGTAATCATCGCAACAACCTCATCATGATGGTGAAGAATTTACCTCGTGAGGAGTTATTTCCAAAGATATTGGTGCGACTTATTTTGGATTCTTTGGCATTTGCGAACATGATTATGCGCGGCCAAATCAAAGCCTCTTTCTCCATCATCAGTGCGCATTGGAATTTTCTTATTCATCTGCCAAAGTGGTTAAAGAAAAGAAAGGATCTAAAGACCTGGGTAGTACGATATTCAAAGTCAGGTATTTACCCTAAATCTATTGTTTTTGATTATTTCTTTAGCGGTAAAAAAAAGTATGCCGATTTAGATTGGGTTCCGAAGAAAATGAAGCCTTTGAAGTAATCGTTACGAATTCTTAACCCCTTCACTTCTATCCTGCTGTTATATTTGCCGTTCAACGAAAAACCAACACATGAAGGTTGTCATTTTCGCGGGAGGAAAAGGAACCCGCATTAGCGAAGAATCGCATTTAAAGCCAAAACCAATGATTGAAATCGGTGGAAAACCGATTTTGTGGCACATCATGAAAAACTATGCGGCCTATGGTCACAATGAGTTTATCATTTGCTGCGGTTATAAAGGATACGTGATCAAAGAGTATTTCTACAACTACTTTTTGCATAATTCAGACTTCAGTATTGACCTGAGTAATAACGACATTACCATCCACAATAGCAATGCAGAGAGTTTTAAAGTAACGCTGGTAGAGACTGGCCTCGAGACCATGACTGCAGGCAGATTGAAGCGCGTGCAGCAGTGCGTTGGAAAAGAGCGATTCATGCTGACCTACGGAGATGGACTGAGCAATATTGATATGCATGAGCAGCTCAAGTACCACGAAGAGAAAGGAGTGCTGTGCACTATGTCAATCGTTCAGCCAGGTAGCCGATTTGGAATGATTGCGTTGGACGAAAACAACATTGTAAAAGACTTTGCGGAAAAGCCAAAAGATGACGGCACTTGGATCAATGGAGGATTCTTCATTTGCGAACCAGAAACCTTTGACTTTTTACCTGAAGATTCTGATGAAATCATGTGGGAACGCGCTCCACTCGAGAATTTAACCCAAGCAGGTCAATTGGCTGCCTATCGCCACTCTGGATTCTGGAAATGCATGGATACCTTAAGGGATAATATTGATCTGAATACGATGTGGGACAAAAACCCGAAGTGGAAAAACTGGTAACCAAGCGTATGAATCTATTGGAAGAATATAGAGGTAAGAAAGTATTCCTCACAGGTCATACAGGTTTCAAAGGATCATGGTTTTTGTTGATTTTAAAGCAGCTTGGAGCTGATGTGAAGGGCTATTCGCTCGCGCCCAAGAATAACCGCGATTTATATCATCAAATCAATGGTGACGACCTCTGTGATTCGGTAATTGCTGATATCAGAGATCGTGAACGATTAAAAAAAGAGCTGCTTGACTTTCAGCCCAACTTTGTTTTTCACTTGGCCGCACAAGCATTGGTTATCGATTCATACACTTGGCCGGTTGAGACTTACGAAACCAATGTGATGGGTTCAATTTACCTGATGGATGCATTGCGTGAATTGAAAAAACCATGTTCTACGGTTATGATAACGACCGATAAGGTCTATGAAAACTTTGAAACCAAGGATCCCTATCCGGAAGATGCTCGACTGGGTGGATATGACCCATATAGCAATTCAAAAGCATGCGCTGAGCTGGCTATTTCATCATACCGAAACTCATTTTTCAATTCAGCGAATATTACAAAGCATCAACAAGGTATAGCCGCTGCCAGAAGCGGAAACGTGATAGGTGGTGGCGATTGGAGTGACAATCGATTGGTGCCCGATATTGCGCGATCACTGATTAAAAAAGAATCTATCGTTATTAGAAACCCAATTGCAGTTAGGCCTTGGCAGCACGTTCTTGATCCGTTGAAAGGTTACTTAATGCTAGGTGCAATGCTTGCGAAAGACCCTGTGCGGTATGCTACTGGCTTCAACTTTGGACCAGCACCAGAAGACGAGCGGAACGTAAGAGAAATGGCTGAACTGGCTATTGAAATTTGGGGTGAGGGCAGTTACGAAACTCCTGAACTCAAGAAGAGCTTGCACGAAGCTGGGTTATTAAAACTGGCCATTGACAAAGCAAAACGAGAGCTTAATTGGGAACCACGCTTTGACTCTGCAGAGGCTGTAGAATGGACCATAGATTGGTATAAAAACGAACGAGAAAACGCCTACGCCTTCACCAAAAGTCAAATCGATCGCTTTTTTGAATTGACATGAAAACGTTTACCGAATTAGCCATACCTGGTGTTTTTGAGATTGACATGTTTCATGCAGGAGATGACCGAGGCATGTTTGTAAAGCCTTATCACAAAAAAACATTAGAAAAGCACGGCTTGATAAGTGAATTTCGTGAAAGCTTCTATTCTACGAATCGAAAAGGAGTGATAAGAGGAATGCATTTTCAATATCCACCGCACGATCATGCGAAGATTGTTTACTGCACGTCAGGGAAATTAATCGATGTGATTTTAGATTTAAGATTAGGATCTCCTACCTATGGAAAATCAATTCAAATTGAGTTGAGTGCCAATAATTTTAAGGCCGCCTATTTGCCTATTGGAGTAGCACATGGATTTGCAGTTTTAGAAGATAACACCTGCATGATCTACTTAACTTCCACCATGCACGCGGCTGAATTTGATGGTGGAATCAAATACGATTCCTTCGGAAACGAATGGCCATTTGATGAGCCAATCACCTCCGAAAGAGACCTTCAATTCCCTTCCCTTTCAGAATTTGAATCACCTTTTATTTATACATAAGATAATGAGGCATATACTCCTGGTTTTCATTTTGTTATTATCTGTAAAAACGAACGCAGCCAACCCTCCAATTCTCTCTAGCGAAGCCACCATTTCATTATTGACATGCAGCCCTGGTGAAGAGCTTTATTCATTATTTGGACACAGCGCAATGCGTGTTACGGATCCTCAAAAAAATATTGATGTAGTTTTCAATTACGGCACATTCTCATTCAACGATGACTTCTACTACAACTTTGCGATGGGCCGATTGAACTACAGTTTATCGGTAAGTTCAATGAAGGGTTTTGTTCGGACGTATGAAAACGAAGAAAGAGGCATAATTGAGCAAGTGTTAAACCTCGACTCAGCTTCAAAACAAAAGGTATTTAATTACCTCGATTGGAACAATGAAACAGCGAATAGAGAATACCTCTATGACTTCTTTTACGATAACTGTTCTTCGCGCTTGAGAGATGTGCTAGAAATGAGCATCGGGACAGACCGCATCGTATTTGCTGACTTGCAAGAAGAAGACAAGCCAAGCTTTCGGCAAATCATTGATGAATACCTCATCTATCACCCGTGGGGCGATTTTGGTATTGACTTAGGATTGGGACTGCCGTGCGATAAGGTTCCAAATAGCTATGAATATATGTTTTTGCCTTACAAGCTAATGGAAGCTTTTGAAGCTGCTCAAATTGACGGCCAACCGCTAGTAAAAGAAGAGAATACATTACTAGAAACAGATGGACTCACCTATTCATCATCACTCTTTGATCCGATTCCTCTTTTTTGGATGTTGTTTGGGTTAATCGCTGTCCTTTCAGCCTACGGCTATCGTAAACGTAGACTTTATAGAGCGATAGATGTAGTTTTCTTTCTTTTGATTGGTCCTGTTGGTGCCTTGGTTTTCTTTTTATGGTTTATAACTGACCACACGGGCACGGTAAATAACTTCAATATGCTTTGGGCTTGGCCAACTCATCTATTGGCTATACCGTTTCTATTTTTGACAAAACCGCGGAAGATTTACTGGAATGCCTATGGCATTGTGTTGACTTTAACGCTTGTTGCTGCACCATTTCTACCTCAAATGCTACACTATGCTGTAGTACCCTTGATTTTGAGTGGGATTGTTCGCGCTTTTGTGAATACAAAGATTGAGCATTAATACTCATAAGTAATCTCCTACAAGCCGTCAAAACTCTCCAAAGGCTTACGCAGCCAATCTGGAACCTCAATGGTTTTGCGCGTTTTTTTGATCACTAATATTAAGCCTTGATTTTAATCGACTGATTTATTAATTTGGTTTTATCAAAATTGTAGTGGATTGAGAAGCACTCATACGATAACTCTTCTGATAGTTTCATCAGTATTGTTCAGCGCATGCAAGTAATCATCTGAAGTAGTTTCCAATCATTGGCTTCAAAAAAGGAAATACCGCAAGGGTTTTCACATGGACTTGGCCAAGCATAAAAAAAAGGAAAGCACCTTTGAATTGGGGAGTCATGAACCATCGAAAAGAAGCATTCCAGAACGTTCGAAACCAGAAGAAAATGAAGCACTGGTATCAGATGAGCATCTGAAAAACACGTTGAGTCGCCCTCCTTTTCACGAACGGATTGAAACCAAAAAACACCAAGTGAATTCCTGGGTTAAAACCCAAACTGGAAAAATTCAAACAGAAGAAGATGACCCGCCTACGCAGGAAGAACGAAAAAAGAGCAATTTAAAGAAGCTGATTGGATGGTCGATTACTGGAGGACTTTCTCTGGTCTTCTTTATAGCCGGGCTAACCCTTGATTCGGCTGCGTTTATCCCGGGTGTTGCACTGGCTTTTAATATTCTTTTTGCCTTGAGTTCCTTGATTCTGCCTATCGCTCTGATTTTGATCATTTTCTATGGGCTCGAACAATTTGCAATCAAGAAGAACAAGACCATTTTTACACCTAGGTTTTTGAAAACTCTTGGCAATGTTTCTATCGCATTCAGCATCATTGGCGCAGTTCTTCTTTTAGCGCAAGTTGCAGTGGTTCTCATCTTCATCTTCACCTTTGGCCCGGCAGATTTGATTGCGCAAATACTGCTGTTTCTGGTTTACTTGATCATTTTAGGAATTTTAGCGGTGCTTTATCAGCTTTCATTGATAGCATCTATCAGTACCGCCATTCTATCCGCGAAGAAAACAAAGCAAGGGCGCATCGCTGCCATCATTATGGCGATAGCACTGGTGTTGACGATAATTATTATGACGGTATTGCTACTGGTCCTTTTATAACAACACGAAGTAGCATATTAATCCGCTAGACGTTGTCAAAGCCTTCCAATGACTTCCGCACCCATTCAGGAACCTCAATGGTTGTACGCGCTTTGGTATCTACCTTTTAATTGTTATCGATTCAAATGGATTCGAATTTCACAACCAAATAGTCAAGCTATAAGCCGCTCAGAGACAGAGAAGAAATGAAAATATCCTATTCTGCGACATAATCGTTTTACCTTTCAAACCAAATTCCTTCTAGCGAAGAATATTTGGGTTTAAAGGCCCACACTTTTCTTAGCCAGAACCGTTCACTAATAAGCTCATTGTTCTTGTTTAATATTATCATTGATTTGACTGCATAACTATTGTTCAAATCGCCTTTAAAACTGCTGCCTCAAATTGGTCAATAATTTTCAATAATGCGTAATCTTGCATGCAATGAAAACATTGATTTTAGGAGCTTCAGGATTGGTTGGGGGCAACTGTATGCGCTACTTCACCAGCCAAGGATGGACGTGCCTAGGCACACATTTTACCTTCGAAACAGAAAACACTGTTTTCTATAACACGCTTGATCCTACAGATCCTAATAATGCAGACTTAGATGCTTTTCACCCAGATGTAATCATCCATTGTGGTGCACTCACTTGGGTTGACTACTGCGAAGAGAATGTAGATGAAAGCTATCAGAAAACGGTAATTTCTACTCATAACGCCACCAAGTTAGCACAGAAATACAAAGCCAAGCTGGTATACTTGAGTACAGATTATGTATTTGATGGCACTCGTGGGTTCTATATGGAAGAAGACGATACCAACCCTTTGAGCATTTATGGAAAGCACAAGTTAGAAGCTGAAGATCATGTGCGCGAACACCTTACCGATTTTCTTATTTGCCGTATCACCAACGTATATGGTGATGAAATAAGAGGTAAAAACTTTATCGCGCGATTAAGTGAAAACATGCGCAAGAATGAGCCGATGGAATTAAAGCTTCCTATGGACCAATATGCCACACCAGTCAATGCATTTGATGTGGCCCGCGCTATCTACTTTCTCTTGAGTGAAGAAAAAAAGGGGTTGTATCACTTTGCAGGAACAGATTATTTGAACCGTGTGCAGCTAGCACAGCGTGTTATTACTTACTTCGGCCATGAACAGGTTTCTTTAATTCCTGTTAATACAAAACAACTCGCTCCTCCAGCAAAGCGTCCTTTGTTGGGTGGCATGAGTGCCCAATTATTTAATGAAGAATTTCCGCATTTTCGCTGGAGCAATGTGGATGACTATTTACAAGAACTAAAGAATAAGAAATGAGCGATACAAAGGAAATGATCAGAGTACCTTACGGCATGACGGTACATGGTGAAGAAGAAATTGAAGCGGTAGTCAATGTGCTTCGCACTAGCACTCAAATGGGAAAGCATGTTCGCGAAATGGAAGAACGCATTGCCACTTTGTTTGACAAACCCCATGGCATCATGCTTAACAGTGGTTCGTCTGCCAATTATTTGGCTGTTGAATTGATGAACCTTCCTGAAGGAAGCGAAGTAATTACTCCTGCCCTCACCTTCTCTACTACGGTTGCTCCGCTGGTTAGAAACAAACTGGTTCCTGCTTTTGTAGACGTGGAGGAAGGAACGTATAATATCGATGCTGACAAGGTGGAAGCGATGATCACGCCCAAGACTAAAGCGCTGATGATTCCTAACTTGATAGGAAACCTTGCTGACTGGAAAAAATTGAAAGCCATTGCAGATAAACACAACCTCATCGTAATTGAAGATTCTGCAGATACACTTGGTGGTACCATTGATGGGAAAAGCTCTGGTTCATTCTCAGATATGAGTATTACAAGCTTTTACGGTTCGCATGTAATCAACTGCGCAGGAAACGGAGGAATGCTTACCGTAAGAGACAGCGAGCATTTTGAGCGTGGCAAATTACTTAGATCATGGGGAAGGTCATCTTCTCTATTCGTAGAGTCTGAGGCTATCGAAAATCGCTTTAATGTAGAAGTAGATGGCATTCCTTACGACTCAAAATTCATTTTTGCTGAGCCGGGTTACAATATTGAACCATCTGAAATGGGTGCTGCATTTGGTTTGGTTCAGTTAAACAAACTCGATCATAACATTACTGAGCGCGAGAAGAACTTCGCTGAAATGAGTGATTTTTTTAAGCAGTATGAAGAGTATTTTGTACTGCCAAAACAACTCCCTAACAGCCGCACTGGTTGGTTAGCATTGGCTCTTACCATTAGAGATAGCGCTCCGTTTAAAAGAACAGAGATGCAAATCTTCTTGGAAAAGCGAAATATTCAAACGCGCACGGTGTTCACTGGAAACATCTTACGTCAACCTGGATTTAAGAATGTTGAGTGCAAGCGCTCATCAGCCGGTTATGCAGAATCTGATAAAGTAATGCGTGGCGGAATGCTATTGGCATGTCACCATGGATTAACGCGTCCGATGATTGACTACATGAAAGAGAATATCAGTGCCTTCATGGCGTCTGTTTAAATTCCAACAATGATTCAAAACACCACATTTCTGCGCTCTAAAAAGCTGTGGATTATTGTGGTATTATCAGCGATCACTGCGATTTTGGTTGAACCGGGCAGATTTACGCATCCCGCCCTTCAACCTAATGATTACAGCGCTGAATCCTTTGGGGTCAGCGATAGCAATGGTGGTTTTTTTCAATTGGATAGTAACCAAACGCGCTTTGACATTGTTCCCGGTGAATATGAATCAGTCGTAGCTTCTTGGACCTTTTTATCATCCAAGAAAATAGAGCTAAAATCAGGAGTGTCTAATTGGGCTGTTCAGGATGAAGACGGTTCTGCAGAGGTGGTGTACAGTGTGCGTCAAAATCAATTGGTGCTGTTATCTGATTTCAAATCGCGACCCGGAAACTCTCAAACCTTCATTCTCGAAGTTGATTCTGGAGATGTAGTCTCTGTAGAAGCCAACAAAGGAACCTTACTACTAGAGGATATTGGGTTCGTGGAAGTAAAAGAGTACAGACCGTTTGACAATTACCTCATCGTCTTATCTATACTCCTGTTTTGGATCGTATGCATTCTGTTTTTCTATGACGGCTATTGGCTGGCCAGCCTGCCATTCTTTGTTTCTGCGTCATTGCTATGGCTTGCTATGTATGCCTACGATCAGCACATAAATACAATTCAGTTCGTTTGGTCAGTCAGCTTTTTCGCGGTTTTGGCAAGTCTTTTCAGCATAGTGCAATCACCCACTAACCCAAAGGTTCGGGCAATATTGAAGATTTTATTCTTGGGGCTTGCAGTCGCTCTCAATGTGCTTCCTTTTGCCATTTTTCTTTACACCAATCTTTTTGGTAAACCATTAGAAACAAGTGACTACTTGGCTTTCTTTCAAACCGATGTGAGCGAAAGCATTGCTTATCTGCGCTTCACATCTCAGCAATGGTGGGTTATTGTAGTTCTGTTTCTTCCAGTTCTATTTCTTCCAGTTCTATTCATAAAAAAGAAAAAGACGCAGCACCTAAAATTCATCCTTGCAACAACAGTGGTGCTTCTAGTAATTGCTTCTAGCACCAGCACACCAAAAGCCATTTCATTAGCTTCTGAAAGTTATTTAACCTATTCTACAGAAGTCGATTTATTCAAAGCGAGCCTCAGAGATTTTGATGAATCACAGGCTCAATTGGAAGTTTTAAAAAAGAAAGACACCGAGATTTATTTCGTGATTATTGGCGAAGCACAGAGCAAGTTTCACATGTCTCAGTTTGGTTATGTACGCCCCACTACCCCACGGCTCGATAGTATCGCTAAACTCAATAACACAGTAATTCTGAGCAATGCGATTTCACCGCACACGCACACAGCAATGTCATTATCAGCAGCTTTAACTCAGGCCAATGAATCCAATGGATTAGACTTTCAAAATTGTCCATCCATCATTAATATTATGAATGCCGCTGATGTGCATACCCATTGGATAAGCAATCAGTTGAAATATGGAATTTGGGACAATCCAGTGTCCGTGATAGCCGAACAATGCAATGATGAAACCTTTATTAACTCGCATGTAGGCAAGAGTAACGAAACCGATGATTTCGATGGAGCACTATTGGGTATCCTCAAAAATAAATTGGCTGACCTTGAAGAAGGAAGCCATGTTTTCTTCATCCATTTAATGGGAAACCACACTGAGTATAATAAGCGCTACCCTGCCGAGTTTGCCTTGTTTGACAACGATAACTTTAAATCACTCTTTGGAAATCTAAATCCCTACCAAGTTGATCCATATGACAATAGCATCATTTATAATGACTTTGTGGTTTCTGAAATGATCGGTTTGTTAGATAGCGTAAGAATTGATCGTAAAGCAATATTCTACTTTGCTGATCATGCTGAAGACTTAATAGAAAAACACGGTCACAGCAGTTCGCTCTTCAATTATCGGATGATTCACATTCCGAGTTATTTCTGGTTCAGTAATGGCTATTTATCAAACTACCCTGATCGGGTTGCCAATCTTAAAAGAAACCGCACAAAATACTTTACGAACGATCTCGTATATGATGCTATTCTGGGATTGACAGGAGTCGAAACAAAGGCCTCAAATAGTGATGGTCAAAATCTATTCAGCAGCAATTATCATTTACAAGCCTCAAGCATATTGATCCTCAACCATCTTCCTTTTACTGATCCAGAGCATGCTGAGTATCACGAAGCTGTGAATTTACACTCGCTTCATAGCGATAGTTCTATAAGCTTTCAGACCTTTCCTCATCGTGTGGATACCAAAGGAATGCTGTTTGAAGTTGTTGCTAAAGGATTTCGTGGTATTGAATGCGATTTGATTTTCAATGACTCTGTATTTGAAGTGGGACATGGAGGAGAAGAATATATGAGTGGAAATACTTTGGAAGATTACCTCTCAAGTGCTGCAGGTGATTCTCTCAATTTCATTTGGCTCGATTTAAAAAACTTCAGAAGCGATAATGTGGATCAAATATTAGAGCGATTACTCTGGTTAGATGAACACTTTGACATCAAAGGGCGCGTGTTAGTGGAAAGCGATACGAAAACTCCATTATTTGAAAGAATACGTGCACAAGGGTTCAATACAAGCTATTACCTTCCAACAGATATTGCCCAATTAGAGAATACTGCCGTATTAAAAGAAAAAGCAAAAGAGATTAGTGCACAAATAATACGTCAAAAAGTGAGTTCCATATCATTCGATGCAACGCTTTATAATTGGGTGTGTAATTATTTAGCTCCTCTTATTTCCAAAGATCTTGAATGGCACACATGGCAGCTCGATTTAGAGCTACAACAAACAGACTTCAACCAACGGTTGCGCTCGCAACCATTCGCATCAGACTCGCGGATTAATACCGTTCTCGTTAGGGTTAATTCTCCTTATTATCTATAGCAACATTGTTGACGTCAAGTTTCCCTAAAAATCAAGCTCTCACAAAGTTTAGGCAAAAAAAAAACCGGCCCGAAAGGGCCGGCTGACGACTTTCATCGCCATGCTACGGATTGAGGTTTATTTAGAAGCCTCTGCGGCTGCTGATTCTGTATCGAATTTACAATTCTTAATTAATTCTCAAGTCGGAAGAAGTGAAATAACTCATTTTTGTTGTGAGTGTCCATAAACTGTATGTAAACATCATTTACCTACACGCAATTGAACTTCGTCTCGATACGATCGAGAAATGGGAATCTTTTGTCCAGCAACAGTTACAGCACTTTTTGACATGAACTCAATATGCTTTTTATTCACGGCATAAGACCTATGTACTCTTATGAATTGAGATGACGGTAATTGCTCTAGAAAAGAGGTCAATGACATTCGAGTTAAATGCTTCTTCTGAGGAGTATATATTTCAATATAAATATTCTCTGCTTTAATCAACTGAATATCATCGAGTTTAAGCATTATACTCCGATGCCCATCTTTTATAGGAATTAACTCCTCAGCGTATCCTTTGGCGTGCATCATTGACATTTCTATTCCAGCCATAAGTTCTTCTTCGCTAAATGGCTTTATCACATACGCACCTGGCTTGGTATGTGTGGCTTCTTCTAGAGTTTTCTGATCAGAATAAGAAGTAAGGAACATGAACGGAATGGACTTTTCATTTGCCTTCTTCGCCAATTCAATTCCTTCCATACCTTCTTTTAGGTTGATATCTAATATGGCAAAGTCTACTTTCCCTTCTTCCAAAGCTTTTAGCGCGGAATCCTTGGTCAAAGCAACAGTAGGACTTGGGTAATCTAAATCTTCAATCATCAATCGAATCATCTCTGCTATAAGGCTTTCATCCTCAACTATTAATATGTGCAGATCAGTCACCACGAAGCCAAAGTAAATAGAATCTTTCGGTCTTTAGATATAATCACCAACTTTTAACCACGCACAGCGCTGTAATAATCAATCAACCCTCTCGTGCTAGCGTCATGATTACCACTGGCATTTCCTTTTAATTCTTCCAAAATGGGCAATGCCAATTGCTTACCTAATTCCACACCCCATTGATCGAAGCTGAATACATTCCAAATAATTCCTTGAATGAATATTTTATGTTCATAGAGCGCAATCAACTGCCCCAAAGAAAAAGGAGTCAGTCGATCATATAACAAGGTATTGGACGGAATATTGCCTTCAAACACTTTGAAGGGCGACAATCTGGTAGCGTTAGGATTAGCCTTAAGCTCTTGATCTACTTCATGCTTCGTTTTGCCTTTCATTAATGCCTCTGATTGAGCAAAACAGTTGGCCAATAATTTCTGATGATGGTCTCCTACTTTATTCGATGCTTCCGCATATGCTATAAAATCACACGGTATCAACTTAGTGCCTTGGTGGATCAATTGGTAGAAAGCATGCTGACCATTGGTGCCTGGTTCCCCCCAAATTATCGGCCCTGTTTGATAATCAATATGCAATCCGTTTCTATCAACCGACTTACCATTGCTTTCCATATCGGCCTGCTGTAAAAATGCCGAAAACCGATGCAGATATTGCTCGTAAGGTAAAATTGCTTGAGAATGCGCATCGAAGAAATTGTTGTACCAAATGCCCAACAATGCCATGATGGATGGGATACTCTCAGTGCCTTGTTTCTGCAAATGATCGTCAATATCTTGCGCCCCTGAAAGCAAAGCATAAAAATGCTCTGGTCCAACGCTCAGCATAATGGAGAGACCAATGGCGCTCCATAAAGAGTACCTTCCTCCTACCCAATCCCAAAATGGAAAAACATTCTGAGCACTGATTCCAAATTTTTCTGCAGCTGCAACATTGGTTGATAATGCTACAAAATGCTTGGCCACAGCCGCTGCATCTCCACTCTTTTCCAGGAACCACTGTTTCGCTGTTTCAGCATTGGTCATGGTTTCTTGAGTTGTAAATGTCTTCGAAGCGATAATGAAAATTGTGCTTTCCGCGTCAACCTTTGACAATACTTTAACCAAGTCTGTGGCATCTATATTGGAAACAAAGTGCATAGAAAGATGATTGGAAAATCCTTCTAATGCCTCGTTGACCATGTAAGGACCTAAATCAGAACCGCCAATTCCAATATTGACAACTGATGTGATTGGTTTTCCAGAATAGCCTAAATGTTCACCCTTGATAATCGATTTTGAAAACTGCTCCATATGATTGAGTACAGCGTTAACGTCTGGCATCACATCCCTTCCATCAACCAATATTGGTCGATTTGATCTGTTGCGCAATGCCACGTGAAGAACCGACCGACCTTCATTCTCATTTATTCGCTCTCCAGAAAACATTTTTTCAATAGCTTCTTGCACACCACATTCTTCAGCAAGCTCTTGAAGCAAGGTTAAGGTCTTCTTTGAAACGCGATTCTTACTATAATCAAAAAGAAAGTCTTTATGCTTGATTGAGAAACTGTTGAAACGATTTGGGTCTTGATCAAAAAGCGCGGTCATTTTCACACTTCTCATCTCATCAAAGTGATCATTCAGCTTGGCCCAAGCCTTTGTTTTAGTAGGATTTATTTTTGGCAGCATCTATGTTACAGTTTGCACAAAACTATCAAAGAAAAAGCCCCGCATTAGCGAGGCTTTCTATGATTTAATACAATAATCAAGCAATTAATCATCCAATTCATGAATGAACATTCCGCTTCGAAGCTTAGGTTCAAACCAAGTAACTTTTGGAGGCATAATTAAATCAGCATCGCTGATATCTATCAATTGCTGCATAGAAACAGGATACATCGCAAACGCCACCTTCATGGCACCTGAATCCACTCTTTTCTCCAACTCACCTAACCCACGAATTCCACCAACAAAATCAATACGCTTATCGGTGCGTAGATCAACAATATTAAAAAGTGGTTCCAATACTTGTTTTGATAAAATAGTAACGTCTAAAACACCTACAGGGTCATTATCATCGTAAGTAGAGTCTTTAGCTGTCAATTTGTACCACTCACCAGAAAGATACATTCCAATTGTATGCAAACGCTCAGGCCTGTATTGACCATTCATTTTCTCAACGGAGAAACTAGACTCTAGCTTGCTAAGCAACTCAGCTTCTGAAAGACCATTCAAATCCTTCACTACTCTGTTGTAGTCGATGATCTTCAATTGATTATCTGGAAATACAACCGCCATAAAATAATTGTACCGCTTGCCGTCATTTCTATTTCCACCAGCTGCATCTCTGAATTCTTTGCCAACTAATGCGCCTGCTGCAGTTCTATGATGTCCATCAGCCACGTAAATAGACGGAACTTTCTCTTCGAAAAGTTGATCTATTTGATCGATAGCATCATCATTCTCTACTTCCCATAGTGAATGTTGAACACCATCTTTTGTAGTAATATCATATGTTGGATCAGCAGCTGTTTTCACAGCCTCAACTATGGTATCTATTGCATCTACATGAGGATATGAGAAAAATACTGGTTCAGCATTGATCTTACCATATCGTACGTGGTTTTTCCGATCTTCTTCCTTGTCTGGACGAGTTAATTCGTGTTTTTTGATATTATTCTCGAAGTAATCATCAATGGAACAGCAACCTACAATTCCTGTTTGCTTATGTCCGTCCATGATGATTTGATAGACATAATATTGCTCTTTTTTATCTTTAAGAAGAACTCCGTTTTCACGAAGCAATTCATAGTTTTCGCGACCTTTCTTATAGATGGCTTCATCATAGTGATCGAAATCATCAGGAAAATTGATCTCTGGCTTTATTACATGATAGAAGCTGGAAGAATTCCCTTCAGCTTCTGCCTTCGCTTCAGCGCTGTCTAACACATCATAAGGACGACAAACTACGTCCAAGACTTTATCATTGCTCGGTCTGGCAGCCTTGAATGGCTTGAATACACTCATAGATAATTGATTTCTAGTTTATTTATTTAAGAAGTGAGATGATCTGATCTGCCAATTCCACTCCAATTCGATCTTGCGCTTCAACCGTACTTCCTCCAATGTGAGGAGTACTGATAATTCGGGCGTGGCTTAAGACATGTTCGTTGGGAGCTGGCTCGCCTACAAACACGTCAAGAGCTGCAGCTTTCACATGCCCTGAATCAAGAGCAGCAAGCAGTTCATCCTCATCGATTGAACCTCCTCGAGAAGTATTGATTAATCCAACGCCTGGTTTCATTTTAGCTAGTTGATCCTTGCCTAATACAGCGCTTCCATCTGCTTGTTTTGGCACATGAAGGCTGATGTAGTCTGATGTAGCTAATAAATCCTCCATCGAAGTTCGTTCAACATTAACAACAATCTTTTGACCTGCTATGTCGAGCTCCAAATCAGTACTTTGCTTGTCTCCCTTAGTAATGTATTTTACATTCATACCAAGACCTAAAGCATACTTTGCTAATGCTTGTCCTATCCCTCCAAACCCTATGATCCCAAGAGTCTTTCCTCGAAGCTCAGTACCCTTACTGTATGACTTCTTTAAAGCTTTAAACTCTGTGGTTCCTGTTGAAGGCATTTTACGACTCGCATCATACGTGAAACGAGCCATAGAGAATAAAGAAGCTATAGCCAGTTCAGCTACTGATTGAGAACTTGCAGCTGGAGTATTTATGACATGAAGTCCATTGTCACGACCATATTGAACGTCAATGTTATCCATACCAACACCACCGCGACCTATAAGCTTCAGGTTTGGACATGCGTCCATATGCTCTTTTCTAACTTGAGTAGCACTTCTCACCAAGATTCCAACAAAACCTCCTTCGTTAATTCCTTCTGCAAGATTTTCTTGAGGAATAGTGTCGGTAACTACTTCGAATCCGTTCTCTTCCAGTTTTGCTTTTCCAGATGGAGAAATCCCATCATTTGCTAAAATTCTCATTCTGATTTACTTATTATTTAGTCTTCTAACTCTGTTTCTAATGCCTTGATAAAACTCTCAATTACTTGTGCCATCTTCATGTGCACTTCTTCTTCCAAGCTACCAGAAGCCGCACCTTTTATATCACTCAACTTTGAATCAAGCTGAGTTTCTCGATTCTTATTATCAATCTCAAGAGCCTCATAATGAAAATCATTAACCGTATAAGTGTAATCTTTTCTCTCAGCATCAAACTTTATATGGTATTTCAACGAACGATTCTTATGGGTTCTATTTACGCCAAAATGACTTTCCACCATTGATTCCTTAATGCACATTTCCACATATCTTTCAGTTGAGTCATCAATGGCAATTTCATAAGACAAAGCATCTTTAAAATAATCATTTCCCCATTTTTCTATGCGTTTCATCAAGTCGCCTGTTCCTGCTCTTTTGACCGATTTTTCTGCTTTATACTCGAAGTCTTTATTGTCATTTTTAGGCATCTGCGCAAACGATGCTGATGACACCAAAAGCGCTATTGCCAGAATTGCAATTCTCATCATATATTATCCAAATTTTGATTCAAATGTTTTCATTACGTCAACCAATGTCTCCACACTTTCAAGTGGAAGAGCATTGTACATGCTTGCCCTGAAACCACCAACTGAGCGGTGTCCTTTCAAACCGTTGATGTTTGCTTCCTTGCACAGGTCTAAGAAGTTTTGACCAATTGCCTCATCGAGCCCTTCATTCAGCAAGAAGCATCCGTTCATAATGGAACGATCTTCTTTTGCCGCAGTGCCTTTGAACATTGCATTTCGATCAATTTCAGTGTATAACGCATTGGCTTTAGCTGCGTTTGTTTGACCAATTTTGGCTAAACCATTCGACTTAATCCATCGCAAAACCAACATACTAACATATATGGCAAAAACAGGTGGTGTGTTGAACATAGACTCCTTTTCAGCATGCGTTTTGAAATCAAGCATGGTAGGAATCTTCATGGAAGACTTACCTATTTTATCATTCTTAACTATGTATAGCGTTGTTCCAGCTGGCCCCATATTCTTTTGAGCTCCAGCATAAATCACGTCAAATTGCTTAGCATCAATTTCACGACAAAAAATATCTGAAGACATGTCGCATACTAACGGGACTTCTGTCTTTGGGAAATCATGAATCTGTGTTCCGAAAATTGTATTGTTCGAAGTAACGTGCAAATAATCACTATCAGCAGGTACTGCAAATCCTTTGGGGATATAGTTGAAATTAGCATCAGCAGAAGACCCTACTTCAACAACTTCACCCAATGACTTTGCCTCTTTAACAGCTTTCTTAGCCCAAGTACCCGTTGTTAAGTAAGCTGACTTCTTATTGGCACCCATCATATTGTACGCAGACATTAAGAAACCAAGGCTCGCTCCGCCCTGAAGAAACATTACTTCATAGTCATCTCCTAGGTTGTAAATCTCTTTTACTAAGGCTTGTGCCTCATCCATTACTGCGATGAAATCTTTACTCCTGTGAGAGATTTCAAGCAATGAAAGACCTAATCCATTAAAATCAAGAACAGCCTGAGATGCTTGTTGAAATACCTCTTGTGGCAAAATGCTAGGACCAGCACTAAAATTGTGAACTTTTGACATAGTTTGTTTTAATTAAGCGGGGCGAAATTGTGAAAATTTTATCGGACTAAAAAGATAAAGCAGAACGCTAACAATTATTAAATGCAGAGATAGTATTAATCTTCTCGATACGCCTCAATTAAACCTTCCTTAACACCACTGCTATCAGTATAGTTGAGACGGATCGAGATTAAACCCAAGAGCATTTCACCTTCTCCTATCCACTCGATATTTTTCCAGGTTTGCGCAGGTACATCAAATCTCGTTGATGATGTGAACTGGAATTTGAGGTCAAGTTCATTAGCAATCAACTGTGAAGGATTGTCAGCAGCACCAACTAAGCTGAATGAAAGAGTCTCTGCGGACGATCCAAATATGAAAGTCCCGACATATGCGCCTTCATAAATAGAAAGTTCGCTACGATCACATCGATCTCCAGTGTACCAAACATCACAATCACAATATTGATCGATACAAGCCCCATTTAAGCACCCATCCTTGCATTGGTTGCATCCACATAATAAGAGCACAACAAAAAGATATAAATGCAAAGGCTTGATCATTCTAACGAAAAGACGAAAATTTACTGAATTGAGGCAGCGGTATTGATCACCAATTCAGAAAATTCGCGCTCAATGCTTTTGTATTTGTCTTTAGCATACCAAAGCTGGACTTCTTTCGAAAACTCACTGTAAGCAGGCTTGGGCTCGGAAAGCTTTTTATAATCCATAACCATAGTTTGCACTGCTGAAGGACGAGGCCCCCAGCTTGCAATGACTTCAAAGCTATTTGCATCTAACACTAAAATTACCGGTATCGATCGCCCTCCGTTAGTTAAATGTTGATCTATTAGATCAAGGTTTTCATCTCTAAGCACAAAGCGCGAAGAAATATCAACTTCATTTGCTAAAGCAGAAATCACAGGAACAATCTGCGCAGCATCTCCGCACCATGACTCCGTGATAGTCAAAAGAACCACCTTGCTACTCCACCCTTTCAGTTGATGTATAATACTCGAATCAGGCGTATACGTTTTATCAATCCGCTTCATGCGTTTTGCATTCAGATCTGTGTAATTGATTAATGCCTCCGACTGATCTGGGCCAGTAGTTTTCCCTTCAGATATGAGTTGGTCAATCATCAGACGATAGGATGTATAATTCATCGCTCCGTCCCAAATACTCTTATTATTCAATGTTCTCATAATCCTTTTGACGATTAATATTACAAATCCTATCAGCTCATTATTTCAGCAATCTCTTCGCCAATAAAACCAGCCAATGCAATTCCCATTCCGCCCATTTTAGCGGCAACATACACGTTGTCATATAAATGCTTCACAATAGGTAGCTTATCTTCTCCAAAGGCCATTATTCCAGACCAACGTTGATCGATTTCAAAGTGGAAATCTTGACCAAACAAAACCTTCAACTTGTCTTCTAAAGCTTTTTGAATGGCGTTGTTTAATGTAAACTCTAATGTTTCTTCAGTTTGAAAATCTATGTTTCTGCCTCCTCCAAAAAGAAGCCGATCTCCAACATTACGCAGATAATAAAAGCCTTCATCCACGTGAAGATTTCCATTAAAAGGTAACCCAGATATAGGATGGGTGATAAACACCTGACCTCTGCCAGGCTTTACATCGACTTCAGGCAATAATGAAGTTGCAAATGCATTGTTGCAAACAAAAATCTTATCTGCTTTAAAATCAATCTCACCCCTAAAACGATCTTTTATCTTGAGTGAGTCTGATTCCACGTTAACTACTTCACACCCTGTTCTGATAATCACACCAAGCTGCAGTGCATAGTGTTCCATAGCTTTCATCAATGCTCCAGTGTTCACTTGGCCTTCATCCTTCATGCTATACAAATCACCAGCAGCAACAATTCCTAGTCGTAATTTTTCATCGTTGCAAGAGGTAATATAGTCGGGAATAAAGTCCGCTATAAGTTGATTCACTTTGTAGACATCTTCTTCAAAGTCAATCTCGCTCTCAACAAGCTCATAACCACCAGCTGGAAGAAATCCAATAGCCTCATCTCCAAGTCGTTTTCGGGTAATTTGCAACCCCATCCAGCGCTGAAAGAGTAGCTCTCTTGCAGCTTCTGAACCCATTGTGTCAATATCTGAAAGTACTTCTGTAAGACTACCAAAGCAAGCAAAACCAGCGTTACGAGTGCTTGCTCCATAAGGCAAGGCAGATCGTTCAAAAATCGTTACGTTCTTAGAAGGAAACTTTTCTTTTAGGCTCGATGCTACAGAAAGCCCAACTAAGCCTCCGCCAACAATTGCAATGTCAGCTTCAAGCAAGGATGATTTTTCCCAAAAACTGAGCACAATACTATTTAAAAAGGGTTGGTAGCGTGCACCGAAAGCTCAGGTATATATCCTCTATCATCCATTTCTAAAGCTATTATGATAGCATGTGCAATTTCCTCGGGACGTAATTTATTATCAACATCGCTACGCTCTACCCTATCCTCTTGAGCAAAAGCGGTTGTCACTTCAGATGGGTTCACTCCTAAAACACGAATATTAAATAGGCGCAGCTCTGCCTGCCAACATTGGGTTAATCCGCGCAAAGCAAACTTTGAAGAGGAATAAACACTACCTCCAGCAAAACCTTTTGTGGCGGCTGTGGAAGCGATGTTCACAATATTCCCAGATTTCTGATCCATAAACACCTTAGCAGCTGCTTGACCCATCATGGCCGCTCCGAAAACATTTACGCGGTATGTTTCTTCAAAATCTTCCCAAGAATACTCGTGCATTTTATTCATCCAGCCATGACCGGCATTATTAATCAAGCCATCTAGCTTACCTAATTTATTCAGTGCCGTATTGATCGTTAACGCTACTCCTTCGGGCGTGCCGATATCTGCTCGCACAAATTCACAGTTCAGTTCAATGCCGACCGCTTTAAGCTTTTCTTCATCTCTGCCAGTAATTAAAACTGACGCTCCTTTACCTACCAACTTTTGAGCAATTGCCTTTCCTATCCCTGAGCTTCCACCCGTTACAATAAAAGTTTTGTTATTTAAATCCATCTTATGCTTTTAGAACTATGTTAATTGTCTGTAATAGTTTCTCCTTTGAAACGGGCTTTGTAATGTAGTGTTCTATCCCAATCTCTTTCGCTTGACTTACCGCCTCCTTTGTTACGTTAGCCGAAAGCATAATAATAGGCGTATTTGGGTGTTTTTTAAAGATGATTTGAGAAGCTTCCATACCATCCATTACCGGCATGTGCAAATCCATAATTACCAAATCGTAATCACCTTCATCAAAAGCCTCTACCCCTTTTTGTCCATTTGGTTCAGAATGCCACGAAAACTTAAATATTTCAAGCATTTTTGATATCACCAACACATTGAGTTCATTGTCTTCAACAAGCAAACACTTTTTACCCGTAAAGTCACTGATCAACTCTTCTGGGGTTGCTACTTCTTGCTTTACATTGCCGTCTTGAAACGCTAACGTAATGACAAACTCGGTTCCAACCCCTACTTCACTTGTGACTACTATATCTCCGTTCATCAGCCGTATCAACTCATAGTTAATTGACAACCCCAGCCCCGACCCTGAATATTTTTTTCGATATCCTGAATCAACTTGCGAGAAACGCTCAAAAATGAGAGAAAGCTGCTCTCTTGGAATACCGATACCAGTATCCTTCACACGCAAAACGACTTCAATTTCATCATCCGACTTATTCTCTTGCTCATAGTAAACCGTAACCGAACCTTCAGACGTAAATTTGAGCGCATTATGAATGAAGTTAGAGACAATCTGTGTGAACTTAACCTCATCTCCAGTGAGCCAAGATGCGCGCGGCTCAACCGTTTCAAATATCAGGTCAATTCCTTTTTCATCAAAAGATTGAGCAAACAACTCGCAAAGCGCTTGAATTTTTATCACTGGCTGAAAACGCGAAGTTTCAAGCGCCATTTGACCTGACTCAATACGGTCTAAGTCTAGAATATTGTTGAGTAAACCTAGAAGATTAGAGGATGAGTTATTTAACAGATCAAGGTATTCTTTTTGCTTTTCTGGATCTCGATTCTCCGCAACCATCTGAATCAGACCCTGAATAATATTCAGTGGAGTTCTAATTTCATGACTCATATTACTCAAAAACTCAGATTTCACTCTCGAGCTTTTTTCAGCTTTGACTTTCTCCTGCCCTAATGTCTCATTCAACTTTTCCAGCCTCTCGTTAATGGCCTTTGTGACTTTTTCTTGCTTGTTTGTTTTCATGATAAAAAACAAGGCTATTGACAGGATTAAACCCAGGAATATACTAAGCGCTAGGGATAAACCACCTGTATATTTCGAACTCTCATCGAAGAAAGAGTTGGTTGGGTAAAACTGCATTTTCCACCATATTTCTTTACTCCTATTTACATTGATTAAACCCTCAAAAAGAAAGTCATCATCAACCTTTATTTGCTCACACCTATCTGGTTCAGAGCAGTAAAAAAGATGATCAGTCTGATCAAAAAGATGGATATGGTAATCTTTATTTTCTTCAAAAAAATTGCCGATTTCGTAAGTGAAATTAAACCCTCCAGTGATAGTGCCTAAGAAAACACTGTCGATCCAAATCGGGGAATCCACTAAGAAAGCTTCGCCTCCTTGTATCAGAGTTACCCAAGGTGTTATATTAAGATCACCTGTCACTGCCGCTCTCATCCAGCCATGAATACGGTAACTTACATCATCAAGGCGAACATTAATTATTTCTCTATTCGGATCAAGCGGAACAACATCTTTGACAATTTTATTGGAATCTATCCACTCAATAAAAAGTATAGAACTATCTAGCCTCACTAGCTGTTCTGCATCTTTCTGCCAAAACTTAAAAAAGCCTCCATCAGAAAACTCCAATCGGTTGGTAAAGTTTTTAAGATGATCGATGTCCGCATTCACTAAGCTCCAAACCCTACTGCGCGTATGCTCTCCAAGCACCTCAATTTGTTCTATTTGCTCGGATTTTAACTTTTCACTATATTGAGACCACACCCAAACAGAAATAACTGTGGTAATGGTAAAAACCAATACACTGATTGCAAGTCGCGCTATGATCGGTTTTTTAAACAATGTGCAGTTTCTTAATTATAATCATCGGACAAACACCCATTCGCTATCGCTACTTAGGGCTTCATTATATTCATATTCAGTAAAAGACTTCAACTCTTCTGGGTTGGTTATTCCATTGCGAAGAATAAACCCAGTCATTTTCCCTCGTGCTTGCTTAGCCCAAGTCATCACCACTTTGTATTCACCATTTTTAAAGTCTTTAAAAACAGGAGTTATGACGTTGCCATTGACTTTGTCAAAATTCACTGCTCTAAAATACTCAGATGAAGCCAAGTTAACCAAAGTGCTTGAATCTGCAGCTTCTAGTGCTGTATTCAACGCGTTTGTTATTTGATCTCCCCAATATTGATATAAGTTCTTTTTGCGACCAATTGGCAGCGATGTACCCATTTCTAATCGGTAAGGACGAATTTTGTCTAGTGGCCTTAATAGTCCATGTAAGCCGCTCAATATCCTCAAATGTTTTTGAGAGAAATTAAGCTGTTCGGTATTCAATGATTGTGCATCAATGCCTCTAAACACTTCACCGCTAAATGTCATTAATGCTGGCCTTGAATGATCATCATCAAAACTGGGGTCCCACATTTGATAGCGATGAACATTCAGTTCTGTTAAGTCTTTACTCAACTTCATCAATTCACTCACCTTCTTTTTACTCAATTTTTTAAGCTTCGTCATTATTTGAGCAGACTGCTCCGAAAATTCGGGAGTAGTTGTTTCTATTTCGGGTAATGCAGACTCAAAGTCTAAAGACTTTGCTGGCGAGATGATTGTGATCATAGGACTAAACAGTTATTCATATCAACACTACTATTTGATGTTAATCTCATCTAAAAATTCAAATAATCTCTCTATTTCTTTGGTGTTTCTTTCTACCCATTCTTTAGAACTATCGTTTGAAGATTGCGAGATGAAATGCATCAATGGTATAATAAACGCATTTTCAGCTATTTGGTTGAAAAATGGAATGTAATAACGCTCATAGAAAACATCATTTTCACCCTGTGGAGCGCATGCTAAGTAATTGAAAATCTTTGAAACAATATCGGAATCTACTTCTATTTTACTCTTTGTAGAATAGGACTCTAAATTACGCGCATCGATAAATGCTTGTAAAAGAAAGTCAGCCAATTGAAACTTGTAAGCAATCTCCTTGGAAGGACTTTTTACATATTTAGTTTTAGGATTAGATTCTGTAATCACCTTATTCAAACTATTGTAAGCAGCCACTGATGTTTCACCTTTAGGGTTGAGCATGAGATAAAACATCAATGGATATATGGCTTGAGCTTCTCTATGTTGAATCAACATTAAACGTGCTAGCGCAAAATGACTCTTAGAATGGTCCAATTTTGATGTTACGGCATTTTGATATGCCAAGGAGGCCTCTTGCAGTTCATTAGCGTTGGTGACAGAAATCCCATAATGATACCAAAGCAAGTAGTAGTCACCAAAGCTCCTCAAACCTTTCTTAAAAGTTCTCATCGCTTTTTTTGACTTCCCTTGTTGATCTATAATACCTCCTTTTAAAATTGTCGCTTCTATGCCGATTTCAGACTCATCTCTAGCCGCAACAGCCGCATGCTTGATGGCTTTCTTGTCATTATCTATCGCATAGTAGCATGTGGCCAGTTCATAGTTGGCAAGGGCATGTTTAGAATCAATATCTAAAACTCTATGATACTCTATTAGCGCCAAGTCATAGCGGCCTTCCTCATAGTTTTTAGCTCCATTATCTAAGATATCAGAGATTAATGAGTCTTGACTTTGAGCTAAAACTTGAAAAGAAAGTATACACCCGAAAAATATGAGTGAAACTTTCATGAATTAGGCCTCAGGTATTCTCTTCAGTGTTTCGATGAGCAACTTCCAATATTTGTGAACTGAGCTTATCTGCACACACTCATCTGGTGAATGGGCACCTCGGATATTTGGACCAAATGAAATCATTTCCATTTCTGGATAATTGGTTCCTAGAATACCACATTCAAGTCCCGCATGGCAAGCCATAACATGAGCCTCATCATTGAATAATTCTCGGTACAAATTACTCATGGTTTTAACAATTTCCGCGCCTGGACGTGGCGCCCAACCGGGGTAGCTTCCACCAAACTCTACCTTCGAACCAATTAATTCAAACAAAGCTTTTATGGCTTCTGCTTCATCCATTTTTTCAGAGTCAACAGAGCTTCTTGTTAGACACTGAACTGTATACTCGCCATTCTTTACTAATACTCTTGCTAAGTTGTTTGAGGTTTGAACCAACCCATCAATATCTGGACTCATTCTATAAATCCCAACCGGACATCCATAAAGCGCTCTTAGTAAGGCAATTTGAAAATCAGCCTTTAACACTTTAGCAGGCATTTCGGCAGCCTCAATAGAAACTTTTAAGTTAGGATCAGTAGTGTTGTGTTCAAGCTTTATTTCAGTTTCAAACTCCTTCAACCATGTTTTAAAGTTCTTCTCCTCATCTTTTCCTGCACAAACAACAGCAACCGACTCTCTAGGAATCGCATTTCGTAAACTACCACCATCTATAGAGCTTATAGCAACACCATGGGCATTAACAGCACGAAGAAGAAGACGATTCATCAGCTTATTAGCATTTCCTCGCCCACGGTGAATATCCATACCCGAGTGACCTCCAGTTAGTCCATTAACGGTAAGCTTGAAGGCTGAGCTACCAGATGGAGTTTCTGACTCAACGTACAAATCTGAAGCAGTAACATCAATACCACCAGCGCATCCAATGGTAAGTTCATCATCATCTTCAGTATCTAAATTGAGCATAATGGTCGCATCAAGCAATCCACCTTTCAACCCCATTGCGCCTGTCATTCCAGTTTCTTCATCTATAGTAAAAAGTGCCTCGAGAGGCGGATGAGCAATATCACTAGAACTCAATAACGTCATAATTGACGCAACTCCTATTCCATTATCAGCGCCAAGAGTTGTGCCATCAGCCCGCACCCAATCGCCATCAACATACATTTTAATCCCTTCTGCATCGAAGTCAAAGTTGGTTGATGCATTTTTTTGATGCACCATGTCCAGGTGGCTTTGCAAAACGATGGTCTGGCGATTTTCCATTCCAGCACTAGCTGGCTTCTTAATTATCACATTACCCACTTCATCAACAATGGTTGGCAAGCCCAATGTTTCACCAAAACTCTTAATGAATTCTATCACTCGCTCCTCTTTCTTAGAAGGTCTTGGAACGGCATTTAAATCGGCAAAATGATTCCACATTGCCTTCGGTTCTAAATTTCTTACTGCTTCACTCATAATTCTCTCTTTAGATGATGGGCAAGTTTACGGCTTAAAGCGCTGAGTTCATAGTGAAAATAGCGTGTTTAACACGATTTATGCCGGTACACACAAAGGATGTTTTCAGTGAGTGACTTACGATTCAGACTATTCTATTCAGAGTTAATGACTTAAGAAAAATCATAAGAACTATTGGCTACGCCACTTTCTAAAGTAAACCACTATAGCTATCAATATTAGCATTATTGAAATGGTCTGGGAGTGGGTAAGCACCTCATCAATTAAATATCCTCTTTCCTCATCACCACGAACTGTTTCGATAATAGACCTTCCAATTGAATATAGAATTAAATAAAGCAGAAAAAGCTGACCATCGAATGATTTGAATTTTCTGAACCAAAAGAGAAAAATGAATATGACAGTTAATGTTAAGAACTCGTAAAGCTGCGTTGGATGCAATGGTGTGTTCAGAGGATATGCTTGGCAAGCAGGGTCAATAAACGTAACTCCGAATAAAGAATCTGTGGGCACACCATGGCAACAACCTGCCATGAAACAGCCTATACGCCCTATTGCATGAACGATAAGCGCTGTAAAGGCTAGCAAATCCAGCATCCCCCATACGTTCCAGCCTTCTTTTCTAAAAAACCAAATTGTAGTGGGCACAGCAAATAGCAATGAGCCAAAAAATACAAACCCATTTCCCAAATTAGTTAGCATCCGTGAAGAGTTTTCAATGTATAGCCTGGGATCTTCTAGGTAGAACAAAACTTTACCTCCAATAAAGGCCGTCACAAAAATCCACAGCAATAGACTACTGATCTTGTCTTTATCTACACCATAAATTTTATGAGCCGATTGAGATAAAAACAAATAACCAAGCGCAGCACCTAGAACAATGAAGAAACCATAAGCATAAATTTGAAATTCACCGAACTCGAGCAATAATGGATGCATAATGATTGTTTATCTATATTCTATTCACAAGGCTTATCATTCTCAAAACAATCCTTCAATACCTCAATTTCAATTGGAAAGGAATTAGAGGATTCGCACTGACGATCATTAGAATACAAAAAGAAGGATATCTCCTCCTCACTAATTGAACCAAGCACTGTTTCGCAATTTAGATCATCCTTCCAACGCTCTAAACTTGTCTCTTCCTCGCAGTTATCTGCCTTATAATCGATATTCTTCGTTGCGTCTTGAATACATTTCATTAATTTTTTATTCCCGAATTCTCCCGCGTGAATTAGAGCGCCAGAGCTCCAATCAATTACCTCGAATCTCTTCTCTTCCTGCGTCTGATCAGGCCGAGTGCTGGTTTCGCGTTTATATCGATAATTAAAAACAGTTTCTCTATTATCCGGAAAATCAATTCGATCTGTTCTCACATCTAAAAGATAATTCAACTGTTCAGGGTTTTCATTTAACATTCCAGCTCTTGCCATTAGCATTTCCAACACTTGCCGATCGCTCATTAAGTTGTCAATTTTCACAGCTACCATTCTTTCTTTCAAAGTGGCCGACTTTGGAAGTGATAATTCTTCCGCAAATAATCCATTTAAATCACTTAAGACAGAGTCATTGTTATGAGAGTGAAACACTGGATATAAGTGTGCTTTAAAAAAGAACTCCTCAGACTCATATCCAGGAATAGAATAATATAGTGCGTCTAAGGTGTAAGAATAATCAAGATGGTTTTGAGCACGGGTAGCGGTTATAAAACACATTACAATCACCACCAGAAATATGGACTTAATTTTCATTCGATAAATGTAACATCTCAAAGGTTATTTCGTATTTCGCGTCAAGGTATTATGAAGATTTTTCTCAAACCCTATTTTATTGTATTTCAGTGTATGCTTTTGATGGCGATGCCTTGCGGTTTGAGTGCTCAAAACCCAACGAAAAGTACGGATAACGAATCGCTTTTTATAGAGTGGATCACTCCAATCGAGGTCATTCGAAACATCGACAAAGTCTGAGCTAAATCAAGACTTGAAGCACTTGAAGCTGGGAGAGGAGATGCTTTTGCATCAAAAATTAATGTCGCAAAGAGCTTTGTGCACAATGGTGATAACGCAGAAGTAAAAAAAGCATATGCAGATGCAATAGCTATAGCTTGGAAGCGTCAAATGGATCATGACTTAATTGGAGCTGTTCAGGATGAACTAGATCGCTCCAAAAAATCACTAACCCAAGACACTCGACCTGCTGGGTTAGATGAAAATTACCAACCTATTTCTGGTTCAATGCCAATTCAAAAAAGCAAGACGAAAAGCATTGATAAGTATGAAGCAGGTAAAAAAATCGACCAAGCGCTATCGTTTTTATACTTAAGCATTCTTAAACAGCAAGATCAAAAACTAACATTACAAGGCAAGCTTAATTACTGCAGACATCTAATCGAATTGGAAGAGTATGAATTAGCAAAGAAGGAATACCATACAACAATCATCTCCTATTTAGACCCAAGATGGACAAGCCAATTACTAGAAGAAATTGATGGAATAATTAGATTAATAGAACCTTCGCATACGTTTTCAGAGCTGCACCCAACAACTGTTCTAACTGCGGAGCGAGCAATTAGCGAAATTCAAGTCATTTTAAAACCGGTTGAGGATTATTATGCTGGAAATGCCATATTGAACAAAGGTGTTAAATCGATGAACACCTTTATTCGAAAAGGAGAACATGAAAAGGCACTGACCGAATTGAAAGTTACCCTTTCTGACTTCACCTCCAATTCTTGGGCGAATAATGCTGTTTTTAGAACTGAGAAAATTTTAAATAAAATAGAAGGTTTCAAGAAAGACTCTTATGATCAAAAGCTCAGTTCAGGAGCACCTATACTCTACTCAAAATCTACGTCAGAAGGAAGAATGACAGAGACTATTCGAATTATCGAAGACAATGAATTAATGACCTATAAGCGGGTTACCCATAACTGGGGTGGAATTTATAACTTCATAAATGATGAGTCTGCCAAAGACACCGAATGGGTGAGGGTTTGGAAGCTATATCAGGAACAAGAGTTCTAAATTATATTAGCCTTTTCCGGTGATTTTCATCGAAACTAAGGCTTTCTCCCAATGTATATCTAGCTGATTTTCTTCGACTAAAATTTGCATTTGCTCTTGATGCTCAGCATTTTGAATAGGAACCTCAAACATCACTACATTTTTAGTCTCATCATATTTGTATGCGCCCAATTGATTAAAGTCCGAGTTGAAAATGACGGTCCAATTTTCCTCAGATGGAATAGTAAACATGGCGTACTTACCCGCTGGAAGTTCATTACCTTCAATCAAAATAGCCTGGTCAACTTCCAGCGTAGTTGCCTCGTTGGCCCCAGTTCTCCAAACTTTATTGAAAGGAACTAACTCGCCCCAAATTGTTCTTTCATTTACTGATGGAGCACCGAAGTCTACCTTAATATTTACACCAGAAATTTCAGCTTCAACCTTCATACGAGGGCTTTTGGGCTGTGCAAACAATGCCGTTGAACATGATAATAAAATAGCTGAAATAAAAAGATGTGATTCAATTGATTTTAAATTAGGAAGTAATAACACCTCAAGAGAAAAAAGGATTAAAAACAATCTGAATTACCCGTGAATCAATCGCGTATTCTCCATCCCTCCTCTTCAGAATATGTTGGTAGCTTAAACTTAAACCTTTGCGTTAAATGACGAATTAAGAAAATCAGAACAATACAAAACGGAAGGCTTATTTGTTCTGGAACTTCTAACCAATTCAGAACAAAGTACATGCAACCACCTATGGCACCTGCCAGGGCATAAATTTCTTTACGTGTTAACAGCATTGGCTGCTCACCAGTTATCAAATCCCTAATTAACCCACCAAAAGTGGCTGTAATTGTTCCTAATGCGATGCAAATAAAAATGCTGAAATCATACTCTATGCCTTTTTGAATTCCGGCCATCGTAAAGAACCCCAAACCTACCGCATCAAAAAGGTAAACGAAGTAGTTGAGTTTGTTCATATATGGGTTAAGCAAAACGGCAGAAACAGCGCCAATAACGATGGTAACAATCAATGCATTATTAGACATCCATTCTACGGGAGTATTGCCAATAATCAAATCACGCACTGTACCACCTCCTGTAGATGTTACAAAAGCCAAAACAAACACACCAAAGAGGTCAAACTTCTTTTTAATTGCCAGTGTTGCACCAGAGATGGCAAAAGCTAAGGTTCCGAGCGTGTCCAAAATAGTGAATACAGTGATTTCCATCAACTATCAATTTTGTCGCCAATGAGCCTTCATTGGCTCCTAAAGTTCGAGGGTTATTTGAGTACCTGCACCAAAAGAGTCATCATCGTCATCGTCATCCTTATTATTTGGTTTTTTTCCCTCTTCGACCGGCTCTTCTTCAAACGTTTCTTTTTCCACTTTTGCCTCAGGCTTTTTTACTTCTGACCTTGCGGCCGGCTTTGAACCTTTAGGCTTGTCTTTCTTTGAGTCTTCAGAAGACTTTTCGTCAGATAATGATGATTTAGACTCTTCTTTTGATTCTTTTGCCAGAGTCTTTTCTTCTGATTTAGTCGATTCTGGTGCTTTCTCGGCACCACTATCATCGACCGCAGCATCATCGGCACTAGCTTCTTCATGTGGAAGCGGCTCTAGCTCATCAATTGACTTGATTCGAATCTTAGAAATTCTATTACCCAGCGCTTTCACTCCCTTCAATGATATTGCCTCTGCTAGTTCAATTGTTTCAGGGTCTTTACTTCCCGCGCGTTGATCAAAATTCAATGTTGCCTTTGGCAACCAATCAGTACTGACAAATTCAAGTTTAGAGTCGTCATGATCACCGATAAAAGAATACGGTTTATCAGACTCTTCTGCTAAGAACCTTTTGATAAATGATTGCTCTTTCTCTCCTTCGAAGTGAATTACACTGATCGGTTTTTCAGGGTTCCACTTTTCGATTTTGATCATATCATCATCAAACTTAGTAGTCTCATCAATACCCGTCATCCTGTAAGACCCTGACTGCATGATAGTTAAAATCTTATCCTCGGCATTAAACGAGCCAAGCAAGCGCCCACGCTCTTCATAGTTTAAACGTTTCACTGATTCATCAAACCAAACCTTTCTAGCTCCGAGTGTTGAAACACCTTTTTCTTTAAGCTCAATCTTATTGACCGCATGCTTGGTTAAAATATTTCCTTGAGCACTTCGGCTCTTCACATTGATTTCAGCGAAATCAAACTCAAATTTTAATTTTTTTAGTTTGGCCTTTGCTCGATGAACAACTGTCACAAGCTCAGCTTCTCCGTTAGGATTTGCAGTCAAATGCAAAACTCGAGATTTAGGAGTGCCTTTTGTTAACGAGTATTCTTTGTCCCTAATTATACTAGTGACATTAAACCGCTTTACATAAATACTTCCCGATGGCCCATCTTGATAGATCATATTATAAATGGTCCTAGGATCATTTTTCTTCCACGTATTAATGTATACAATTCCTTTACCCACAAATGTCTTTTCAGCCATTTTCGTAACCATCAAAACACCATCATTTCTTATGATAATGATATCGTCCAAATCAGATGCATCTTGAACAAACTCCGAATTTGACTTCTTTAGTCCAGACCCAACGAAACCTTCTTCTCGATCTACATACAACTTAACATTACTGGCAGCAACTAGGGCAGTATTAATCGTTTCTATCTGACGTATTTCTGTTTTCCTTTCTTTACCAGCAGCGTACTTGCGCTTCAATTCCTTAAAGTAATCAATGGCATAATCAGTGAGATTTTCAAGATGATGTTTTACCTGAGCAATTTCACCTTCTAATCTGGCCAATAATTCTTCCGCCTTAAAGCCGTCAAATTTGGAAATTCTTTTGATCTTAATTTCTGTAAGCCTGGCTACATCATCATCAGTTACCGCACGCAATAAATGCTTTGTATGAGGCTTTAACCCTTTGTGTATTGTTTCGATTATCGCTTCCCAAGTCTCGCATTCTTCAATATCTCGATAAATTCTATTCTCAATGAATATCTTCTCAAGTGATGCAAAGTGCCACTGCTCTTCTAATTCACTCTTTTTGATTTCAAGCTCAAGCTTGAGCAACTGTTTTGTTTGTTCAGCACTTTCCAATAGCATTTGACTCATGCCCATGAACCGGGGCTTATCGTCTTGTATTACTACAGAATTTGGACTGATTGAGATTTCACAATCAGTGAATGCATACAGCGCATCAATGGTTTTATCTGGAGATACGTTACTAGCTAAATGAACCAATATTTCGACATTCTCAGCAGTATTATCCTCAACGCGCTTAACCTTTATCTTTCCTTTATCATTGGCCCTTAATATCGAGTCAATCAATGAAGATGTCGTTGTTGTATGAGGAATTTCACTGATGCGCAGCGTTGACTTATCATCAATATTAATGCGAGCCCTCACCTTGATACGCCCGCCTCTAATTCCGTCATTGTATTCAGAGAAGTCAGCAATACCACCCGTAGGGAAATCTGGATAGATCTTCACCTTTTTACCACGCAAATTGCTAATGCATCCATCAATGATTTCTACAAAATTATGTGGCAATATTTTACACGCTAACCCCACTGCAATTCCTTCTGCTCCTGAAGCCAAAAGCATGGGGAACTTAACTGGAAGAGTAAGTGGTTCTTTATTACGACCATCATAACTCAATTGCCAATTTGTGGTTTTAGCATTAAATAAAACCTCCAAAGCAAATTTTGTAAGGCGAGCCTCAATGTATCGAGGAGCTGCTGCACTATCACCTGTTAATATATTACCCCAGTTTCCTTGACAATCGATCAGTAAGTCTTTCTGACCAATTTGAACCAATGCATCTCCAATGGAAGCATCTCCGTGTGGGTGATACTTCATAGTGTTTCCAATGATATTCGCCACCTTATGGTATCGACTATCATCCATTTCCTTCATGGAGTGAAGAATTCTGCGGTGCACTGGCTTGAAACCATCATGCAAATGAGGAACCGCTCTCTCTAGAATAACATAGGAGGCATAGTCAAGGAACCACTCCTTATACATGCCACTTATTTGAATGACTTTCTCAAGTCCCTCATTCTGTTCTTCTTGACCAGAAAACTCTTCGTCTCTTTCTTCTATATTCTCGTTTTCCTCGCTCATTAATTCAGCGTGAATCTAATTGGTAAGTGATTGTACATTTTAATTTTCCGTCCTGCTCTTGTTCCAGGAATCCATGTTGGCATATTTTCAAGAAATCGAATGGATTCATAATCCAACAGCGGGTGAACAGAACCAACAACCTCAATCTCAGAAAGGACACCTGAAGGTTCAATCGCAAATTTGGTTATACAAATCCCACTAACCCCTTCATTTTTAGCCATCTCAGGATACTTTAATTCATCAGCCATATATTCTGTTAACCCAGTCATACCAACCCTAAACGAAGGATAATGGTCTGGAAGATCAAGCTCTGGGTTATGACTTACAGCGTCTTTCAACAATAAAGAATCATTCAGATAAAACTCACCAAAACTCACTTTACATACCTCATCAAAGTGTATTACCACATGATTTGAAAACACAGCCCTTGTAGCAGCTTCAAATCCTGGATTCCATTTCAGCATTCTAATTTTTTCAAGGACCATAGCATCATAATC
Source organism: Flavobacteriales bacterium UBA4422 (assembly GCA_002389645.1). Classification (GTDB taxonomy): domain Bacteria; phylum Bacteroidota; class Bacteroidia; order Flavobacteriales_G; family Salibacteraceae; genus SHAN690. The sequence goes on along the minus strand of DGQE01000036.1, from coordinate 50,060 downwards.
TGAATTTGCTGATTCAACAACTTGTGGATTTTGAACAATCCCATCTGTATCCACATCAAACCCATACACACCCCGAGGAGTGTAGTTCTTATATCGTTTATACTCCAAAGAACTTGCTAGCTCACTCTCAAAGTCCTTATTGCCATGCGGAAGAAGAAAAGATTCAAAAGCACATGTTGTTTCGTTTCCAGAAGTATCATAGCAAGTAGACTTTAAGCCATCATGCTCAAGCTTATCCACTCTTTTCATAGAACCACCTGAGTTGTAATATACTCGTTTTCCGACCTCTCCTTCTGTATAATACTTTGCAATAATCAAATCACCTTCTGGAGAAAGAACTTGACCAAAACCTGTAAACAGGTTACTATACATTTCACCAACTGTCAACTCATCTTTATTATCTCCTAACACCTTGTAATTACCTTCTAAAATTCCGTTTTCATAGTACATGACAGATTTTTTATCGGCATTTTCAAAGAATGTATTCCATTCACCTTGCTTTTTACCTTTCACATACTCTCCAAATTCTGAAGCACTACCTGTAGTGTATCGACCTTTATAAGGACCATTTAGTTCTCCATTGACATAATGATTGACTACTGCATAATCTCCTGTGCTGTGGTACTGCTCCCACTTGCCTTCCTTTTTGCCTTTGACGTACATTCCAGATGAGCTTTTGTTACCTACTTCATGGTAAGCATCCCAAACCCCATGCTTAGACCCTTGAAGGTAAACGCCTTCCTCTTTCTTAGTCCCACTTTCATAGTAACTCTGCCAAAACCCTGACTTCTTTCCGTCTATATATTGACCGCTTTGCTTAAGTTGACCTGACTTATAAAAAGCGAGGTGCTTTCCATTTTTTCTTTGATCGTCATATTGGAAAAAAACGTTCGTATCACCAGATTGAAAATAAGAAACATAGCCTTTCTGATAGCGGTTAGATACAGGATCGGGAAAATCCATCCATGTTTCCATTTCAATGGCTCCGTTAGGGAAATAATCTAATACGTGATAAGGTTTTTTCTTTCTCTTTCTTTCGGCTACTCGCTTGTAAGAATAGGAAATGTCTGCAGGAATAATCTCTTTATCCTGATTCATGTAATACACTAAGGTGTTTTCTGACTCTTCAATAGCCAATGGATGAACATAATCCTGCGATAATCCAACTATAGCCAAACATGAAAAACAAACGATAAAAATTCCCTCCTTTAAGTCCTTCATGTCAATTCCGTCTCTGTAATTTCTTCAACTGTATCCTTCTCTACCTTGAGGTTCTCAATTATAAACTCTTGGCGGTTTGGAGTATTCTTACCCATATAAAATGACAGAAGCTCCTTTATCGCGAAATCTTGTCCGATAACAACCGGATCAAGGCGAATATCTTTACCAACGAAATGCTTGAATTCATCAGGTGAAATTTCTCCCAATCCTTTGAACCTGGTAATCTCAGTATTCTTGCCAAGCTTCACTAAAGCCGCTCTTCTTTCTTCTTCGGAATAACAATAAATCGTTTCTTTTTTACTTCGAACTCTAAACAATGGCGTCTGAAGCACATATAAATGGCCTTGCTTAATAATCTCTGGAAAGAACTGAAGGAAAAATGTAATCAACAGTAATCTGATGTGCATTCCATCGACATCTGCATCTGTAGAGATAACTACATTATTATATCGTAGGTTTTCTATTCCATCTTCAATATTAAGAGCGGCCTGAAGCAAGTTAAACTCTTCATTCTCATATACAATCTTCTTCGTGAGGCCATATGTATTCAGAGGCTTACCCTTCAATGAAAACACGGCTTGTGTATTTACATCTCGAATCTTGGTGATCGATCCCGATGCTGAATCACCCTCACAAATAAAGATTGATGTATCAATATTTCGTGAATCCTTATCACCCAAATGCAATCTGCAATCTCTTAGCTTTTTATTGTGTAAGCTGGCTTTTTTTGCGCGGTCTCGCGCGAGCTTTTTAATGCCCGCCATTTCCTTTCGCTCTCGCTCACTTTGCAAAATCTTCTTCAACAATGGTTCAGCTACCTCGGGGTGCTTGTGCAGATAATTGTCTAGCTCTCTCGATAAAAAGTCATTAATAAACGCCCTCATACTAGGCCCACCTGGAGCTACATCTTGGGAGCCAAGCTTAGTTTTTGTTTGAGACTCGAACACAGGTTCCATCACTTTAACACTAACTGCAGCCGCTATAGAAGATCGAATATCTTGAGCTTCAAAATTCTTTCCATAATAATCGCGAATAACACGTGCAACGCTCTCTCTAAAGGCAGTTTGATGCGTTCCGCCCTGAGGAGTAAACTGTCCATTCACGAAGGAATAATAATCCTCACCATAACCATGAGTATGCGTTAATGCTACTTCAATATCCTCACCTTCAATATGAAGTATTGGATACAACGGCTCTTCGTCTAAGTTCCGATTCAGCAAGTCTTTCAGCCCATTTTTAGACTCATATCGCTCTCCGTTAAAGTTTATGACCAATCCTCTATTGAGGTACGCGTAGTTCCATAGCATGCGATCGACATGTTCATGCTTGAAGGCATACGTTGGAAAAACACTATCATCGGGAACAAACGTGGTTCTAGTTCCCTTTCGTGCAGGTGTTTCCTCAATATCTGAATCAACTGTAATTTGGCCTTGAGAAAACTCTGCTGCCTTGATTTTACCTTCTCTTACAGACTCTACCTTGAAGTAAGAAGAAAGGGCATTTACCGCCTTTGTTCCAACTCCATTTAAACCAACGGACTTCTTGAAAGCCTTCGAGTCGTACTTACCACCTGTGTTTATTTTAGAAACACAATCTATTACTTTTCCCAACGGAATACCACGTCCGTAATCTCGAACCTTTACCTCGTTCCCTTTGATCGAGACATCGATAGTTCGACCGTTTCCCATCACAAACTCATCAATCGAGTTATCGAGAATCTCTTTTATCAAAATGTAGATTCCATCATCTGCAGAACTACCATCACCAAGCTTACCAATATACATCCCCGGGCGCATCCGGATATGCTCGGACCACTCTAGCGTGCGTATATTGTCTTCGTTGTATTCTACTTCCATGCCCAGCAAATTTTCGGATTGTTGCGAATTTAATCAGACTTAAAGCGGGATTCATACCTAAGTCAATTGTATTATACACAGGTTTTTTAACACCCTATCGTTAATAGTTTTAAGTGCTATTCCAGATCAATTTATCTTTTGAACGAAAAATCAAAGTATTTTAACGTCCTCATTTTGACAACCAAAAAAATGAAAACGCTTTACATTGCTCGGCATGGAAAAAGTGATTGGAACGACTTTAATCACAATGATATAGAGCGTCCTTTAAAAACTAGAGGAATAGAGAATTGCAAGGAAATGAGCAAGGTCTTGACCGAACGAAATGCTATTCCAGAAATTATTTTCTCTAGTCCGGCTGTGCGTGCCTATGAGAGTGCAAAGATTTTCGCAGACGAAATGACTCTACCTCTAGATTCGTTAAAAGTTGACGCAAAGCTTTACTTGCCTGACTTTCCAACAATGCTAAAAATCATTCTTTATCTCGACAATCACCTTAAGTCGGCAATGATCGTTGGGCATGAACCATCGATTTCAACCTTTGTCAATTACTTCATCCCGAAGCCTATAGAAAAAATCGTCACTGGATCCGTTACGGGATTAGTATTCGACATTCGTGATTGGAGAGAAATTTTCCCTGCACATCTGAAAAAAGGGTGGCACATTAGCAGGCACAACCCGAAAGGATTTTCAATCGCTTAAACTAATCTGTTCTTAGCTTTGCAGCATGATTGCACAAAAGAGATTAGTCTCTGGATTTGACAACTTAGGCAAATACCTTCATCGATTTATTGAATCACCTCAAGAAGATGCGTTCAACTTACTGAATGAAGCTATTGATAATGCTTTCCATAAAAATGGATGGTTTACTCGTCCTGAAGTTGAATTTGCTTTAGCCTATTGGGCAAAAGAGCTGAACAAAGAAAATCTGAATGAATGGCTCAACCATTATACATTTAACAGTGAAAATCCAAAAACTGTAGGCCTTATTCTAGCAGGAAACATTCCTTTGGTTGGCTTTCATGATGTGCTAAGCACCATACTCTCTGGTAATAAAGCTGTAATAAAGTGTTCTTCAAATGATGAAATATTGATCCCGTTCTTATTACAATGGATTTCTGACAATACTGAAGGTTTTGACAAACACTTCAGTGTAGAACGAGGTCTGATGAAAGGTTATGATGCAGTAATAGCTACGGGAAGTAATAATTCTGCCCGTCATTTCGAGCACTATTTCAAAAATGTACCAAGCATTATCCGAAGAAACAGAACATCAGTAGCTGTTCTAACAGGCGATGAAAGCGAAGGTGAGCTTGAAGCGTTGATAAAAGATGCATTTCAATACTATGGTCTTGGTTGCAGAAATGTTACGAAAATTTACATTCCAAAAGCATTCGATTTAAATAGAATTTTCAAAGCTTCCATGCCTTTTGCTTACCTTTCAAGCAATAAAAAGTACTTTAATAACGTAACTTACCACAAGACATTATTGATGATGCAACAAAAGTCTATTCTTGAAAATGACCTTATATTGCTCGTTGAAGACGCTTCATTATTTTCTCCTGTTGGAGTCCTAAACTATGAATACTATGACGATTTAACTGAATTGAACAATCAAATGGAAATGCAGCTTGACGACATTCAATGTGTTGTAGGTCACAGAAATATTCCTTTTGGTAAAGCGCAAAGCCCATCTCTCAAAGACTATGCAGATGGAGTTGACACAATGAAATTTTTGGTAAAATTATAACCGCAAAAAGGCTTCCAAATAATTTTTTGATCGTATTAATTATTAAAGTTTCTTTGCGGGTTAATACCTGAAAACGCTAGATGAATAAGGGGAAAACTTCTTTAAGGCTAATTGGACGATACCTAACAATCTTCGTTCTAACAGTTTATGCACACAGTTCTGTGGCCCAAGTGATATGGTCAGAAGACTTTGGTGTTGCTGCAGCATGCGGAGATATTGACACTGCTGCTACATACATTTCTGCCAATGGTACATGGCAAGAAACCTATCCTACAGCAAATTCTTTTGATACAACAAACAGATGGTTTGTAAGCTCCAGAGAGGCATTTACCGGTTTGGGCAATTGCGGTGATGGATGTGCAGGTGCGGGAGGTTTGGACCAAACCCTTCACGTTTCAACGAATCAAGGACTTATTGATCCAGGAGCCACCTACAATAACGATAGTCTTACAGACATAGTAGCTTGGACACCACCAATTAATACGGGAGGTACTGAGCACATGTTGCTTGAGTTTGATTACTTAGAAGGAGGTGATGCAACTGACAACGGAACTGTAGTTATATCTGTGGGAACCACAGCAGCATTTACCACGCTATTAGATCCTGCCAAAACTAATGCTGGAGGTTGCGCTGCAAATGGACAATGGGAGCATGCCGCCATTTACTTAGATACAAACCTCAACAACCAATTTCAACTCTACATTGGTTTTAGATTTGAAAGTAACGATGACGGAATCGGCCCACAGCCTTCTTTCGCTATCGATAACATTACTATTACAGACACAGTTCCAGAAGCGGCTTTTGCCATTAGTAGTGATTCTATTTGTTCTGGAGAAACGGTGAACTTCACTAATTTCTCAACTAGTCAGAATGCGACATATCTATGGGAGTTTGATGGAGTTAATACATCAACTGCCCAGAACCCGCAAAACATTCAGTTTAATACACCCGGACTTTATGTAATTACATTAACCGCTACCAATAGCATCGGGTCGCACGATACTACAATGACACTTGAAGTGTTGGATTGCGAACCACCTATTCCTGCGATAAGCGCAAGTATGACCAACCTTTGTATTAACCAATGCATCAATTTCACAAGCAATACGACTCCAGGCACATTCGGAACAGGTGCTTGGAATTGGCAATTCCAAGGTGGGTCACCCAACATTTCGAACGCAGAAAACCCATCTACAATTTGCTATACAACTTCAGGTTTGTATGATGTGACATTAACAGTTACGGATATTGTAACTGGATTAGACTCAATGGTAATTTTTCCAGGCTTTATTAATGTTGGAAATTGCGCGGTACCTACCATATCTTTTACAAGCGACACCAATGAAATCTGTAACAATGACTTTGTGGAGTATTACGCTGTAGAAACTGGAAGTCCGGATAGTATAACATGGTATTTTGAAGGGGGAAATCCTGCAGTTATCACGAACGCATTTGATACTTTAGATACAATTAGTGTATTCTATCCTACACCTGGTACCTTTAATGTTAAGGCCGTTGTTTGGAATGGTGCGGGAGAAGCAACAGATAGCATTATTGACTATGTTACAGTAAATGACTGCCCTACTCCAATCGCAGCATTTACATCTAATGACAAAGTGATTTGTCCTGGTACAGTTGTAGTTTTCCAAGATAATTCACAATTTGCTTCGGAATGGTTCTGGGAGTTTCCTGGTGGCCAACCGAGTACATCAAATGATCAATTTCCTGGAGATATTCTCTATGCATCTCCTGGTGTTTATCCGGTTACACTCATTGCTAAAAATGTCAATGGCGAGGACACCTTGATTGCTGAGGAATACATTACTGTTGATTCATGTTTACCTCCAGATCCTAGATTTGAGGTTGAACGTGATTCGATATGTCGTTCTTCTTGTGTTCAGTTCTTTAACACTTCTATTAGGACAGACTCCACTTATTTCTTATTCTGGTGGCACCCTTTCCCTGATAGTATAACTGGAACTGCTGCTGACACTATTGACCCAACTACTCCCGGATATGAGTGGATGGTAGATGATAGTCTCTTTAATGATACCTTCTTCGTTATTTGGAAAGACTATTTCCCTGCTATGCCAAGGATTACTAATGAAGATGATCCAATCTTCTGTTTTGATGACAGTGGATCTATTGGGCTTCAAATTTTCGCGTATAACGAATACGATGTTTCAATTTTGAACCTTCAAGACATTCAGGTCTTAAATATTGGTGGTAGCTATCCTGAATTAAAAGTAGGTCCAGACAAAACAGTCAGAATAGACAACATTGACAGTAGGTTCTTTTTGGATGATACAGTCAGCTTTGAAACAACAGGAACAGCTCCATATTTCAGTTGGTTCCCAGAAGAAGGTTTATCGTGTTATGATTGTCCTCGTCCACTTATTTACCCAACAGAAACAAGAAAATACTTTGTCACCAATTTTGATGACTATGGATGTCAAGCATATGATTCATTAATCGTTTATGTCGAAGAGTCTTACTTTGCTGGAATACCAAATATTTTCAGTCCTAACGGAGATGACAACAACGACATATTATGGGTTTTAGGCAATGGTATTTCAACTGAAGGATTTGCCATGCGCATATGGAATAGGTATGGAGAAATGATATTTGAATCATACTCTCAAAATAATGGTTGGGATGGATCCTATAAAAATGGTCCTGCACCAGGCGGTTCTTACAACTACTATGTAAAGGTCACTTTCTTAGATGGTACAGTTGAGGAACTTACCGGTAACGTAACACTATTGAGGTACTAATGAGAAGAACGATATACATATTAGGCTTATTAGCAATCACTTTAGGAGTTAAAGCGCAAGGAATTGATCCTGAGTTTTCTCTTTACAACTACCAGCCACTAACTATTAACCCAGCTTTAGCAGGAAATTCTGAAGCAAAATGGAATTTAAACCTATCTGCCAGAGAGCAGAATTTCGTGATTTCTCAACCCTATAGAAGTGGGGCTGCAAGTTTTGATATCAACCTTCCGATCAATGCATGGGCTGGAAATATTTGGGGACTTGGATTAAATGTTGTTCATGATGATCAAGGTGACGTACGACTAGTTAACACGCGATATAATCTGACATTATCAGTTGGTCAATATTTAGATCCAAGACAACAACACAGTTTAAGTGTTGGTTTACAAGGTGGACTTGGTCAGCGTTCTATCGACTATGGCAGTGTCTATTGGGGTAATCAATGGGTTGGAGAAGGTTTTCAAACTAATCTACCAACAGGAGAGAACCTTCCTTTGGATGTTAAAGGCTATTTTGATTTAAGCACTGGTCTTCAATATTCTTATGATGGTGATCTAGCTGATGTTACATTGGGTTACGGTATGTTTCATGCAAACACTCCGGATAACTCATTATACATCGATTCTGCAAATTTTCAACTTGACCGAAGACACAGCATCCACTTTAAAATGGAGCATCGCCTAAGAAAGGACAATTTGTTTGCTCTTAGACCATCCTTCTTGATTACAAGACAAGGCAAAACAAACAACATGATTTTTGGTAATGATTTTGTCTTCTATTTCAACGAACCAACTAGAACAACAGGTAAGCGAAAGGAATATAGCATGTCCTTAGGAATGTTTCATCGCCTACAAAAAGACTTAATCGCTAGTTTGATGCTCAACTTGGCAGGCTTTACGTTCGGTACTTCCTATGATGTTTCTGTTGGAAATATCAATAAGCTGAATGGATACCAAGGAGCTTGGGAGGTATTCGTAGGATACAAAGCTGGCTTCAGAAAAGGAAGCAACAGCAGATATATGCCGCATAAGAAAGGACGATTATAGACGTTTCTTCAATATGCTTTCAAGGCTCCCCTTTTTTATCTTACTTCTTGTTTTCTCTCTTAGTCGCACAGGGGTCGCCCAAAAGGTTACTATCAGAGGAAAGGTAGTTCATAAGGAAGACCCAACCTTCAATTTGCTAATCGTTAATCGAAACACCTCCAAAGGAACATTTGGTGAGAAAGATGGCTCGTTTCAAGTTGTTGCAGACAAAAACGATACGCTGCTCGTAGGAGCAATGGGATACAAAACATTCAAACTATCCATGAGCGATAGTGCGTTGAGGAAAGAATACTCCGTAAGAATCTACCTTCAGCCAATAAGTTTTAACCTTAAAGAAGTACAAGTTTTCCCACGAAGAGAACTAGATTCTATTCAGAAAGATATTCGCAGTCTAGGCTACAATGACCGAGATTATGTATTAACGGGTATTGACGCTTACATCTCTCCCCTCACCTTTCTTTATCAGCAACTGAGCAGGAAAGAACAATTAAAAAGGAGGGCATATGAAATAATCAATGAAGACAGAAAGCGAGCTTTGTTGAAAGAGCTTTTCGTTAAATATGTTGACTATGACATTATAGATCTTTCTCGTGATGAGTTTGATGACTTTATTGACTTTATAAATGTATCAGATCAACAATTGATCAGTATGAGTCAATATGACTTTGTAATCTTCACAAAAGAGCGCTTTCAGGCATTCCGCACAAAACCGCAACGCCTCCGACAAGATATAAATACCCATTGATAAAAGGGTTTTCCACAATCCTTCGTTTCAAGATTTTCTATTTCTTCCTTTTTTCAAAGTTGCCCTTTATGATATTGCAGTATCAATAAGTATTCAATGAAAAAACTCATTCTTACTCTCCTATTAGCTTCAAGTATTGGCATTGGCTATGCTCAACACAGTGTTGTATTAAAAACAGGTGATAAAATACAAGGTGTCGTAATGTCTTTGAATGACGATGTACTTGTCATGTATGTGAATCGTCAACCAAAAGAAATAATGTTGCGTGATGTAAGCTCTATCTTCTTTGATGAGTATGTGCCTTATGATGGAAAATTACTAGACAATACACCAACAAAAAAAATTAAGAGCGCTGATGGCAATTACATCGTTGAATATGCCATCAAAGATCGTGACATGACACAGGCACCTCGCTTGTCCAACGCAACGGAAAAGACAGGCACTGTTGTGGTTGAAGTCGTAGTAAATAGAGCTGGCACCGTATTAAAAGCCAAATCTGGAGTAACTGGGAGCACAACCAGTGACGAATACTTATTGACTAAAGCTGAATTTGCATGCAAAGGAGCTCAATTTAACGAACACCCAAAAGGTCCTTTAGAAACTACAGGAACTATAACGATTCACTATTAACCACTAACACCTAGACAAAAAAAGATCGGCTCGTTGGCCGCTCTTTTTTTTAATAAATGTTCTGTATTAGTTATATGCTGAAAGAAAAGAGTGATTTGCTCCATACTCCAACATTTGTCCTAAGAAGTCTTTAGTATATTCCACCTTCACATCAACCACTTTTTCTCCTTCCATCACTGGAACCAATCTTGGGTTAATAAAGCCTCCATAAGGAGCGCTATTCAGCTTCTCTGCTCTTTCTAATACTTCAGCGTGAAGATCAGCATCCACTTGAACACCATAATTCTCTACCAATGCTCTTCCTGCCTCGTAATCTCCTTCACTCTTAATGCGCTGAATCTCACTCAATAGCTCTCCAAATAATTGATGAAGTTTTTCATAATCGTTTACCTCGAAATACGTCTTTCCTTCAATGACTTTTTTCTCGATAACATTATCAGCCATTCCTTTTTCATAACACCATCCTGCTACCATTTGACGATTACGCATGTGTGCCTCTTCAATTACAGCTCCTGGCTCTAATCTTCTTAGCTGTAACATCATACCGTTACGTATATAAGAATCGTACTCAGCCTTTCCTACTTCCAGAGATGGCATCAAACCATACTCAACCATCTGAGGGTCTAGCAAGAAGTACAAAGCGACAAGGTCGGCTCTACCCTCTTCTAAAGTTGATGCGTAGCTCTTCAATGTCTCTTTCGGAGTTCCAATTCCCGGATTCAATTGACCAGAAGCATGACCAACAACTTCGTGAAGCGCTGTATGTAGTTTTCCGGCTAATGTTCCGTGCTCTTTACTTCTTGCTCTTAACTCTTCCGTTCTAATAAATTCTTCGGCAAAACCTTTTCCGCCAGACTTACCATAAGCATGAACAATGTTTCCAAGGCTCACAGATTTAGAACCATGCATTGATCGAATCCAGTTGGCATTCGGCAGGTTCACTCCAATTGGAGTTGACGGAGAGGCATCTCCGGCTTCACCTGCAGTATTAACAACCTTGTAAGTTACTCCAACAACGTTCTTCTTTTTGTGCTCATCCATAATAGAAGAATTATCCTCAAACCACTGTACATTATCCATCAACATCTTCATGCGTTCAGAAGCATCAAAATCATTGATTTCAATAATACTCTCGTAAGAACCTGTATAACCCTTAGGGTCGTTGTACACTTCTACAAATCCTTGGATATAATCGATATCACCATCTGTAGCTCCAACCCATGCGATGTTATAATCATCCCATTTTTTAAGGTCTCCCGTTTGAAAGTATTCGACCAATATTTTGAGAGCGTCCGTCTGAGCTTGATTTTCAGCGACACCAGCAGCTTTGTCCAACCAGAAAATGATCTTATCAATGGCAGCTCCGTAAAGTCCTCCGCTCTTGTAAACCTGTTCCTCGATTTGTCCTTGTGAACTCTTTACCAGTTTGCTATTCAATCCATAAGAAATGGGCTTGGCATCTTCTTTATCGATAATCTTACTATAGTATGCGTCAACTTCAGCCTCTGTTAAGTCTGGACTGTAGAAGTTCACCGCAGAACCTTTCACTAATCCTTTATCTGGATCAAGGTTTACCTTTTTAGCGTCATAAGAAGGGTCAAAAATGGCCTTCAATGCCTCTTGACTCAATGAAACGTGAGTTTCTGCAGTCAAAGTACTAAAGTAATCTTGGCTGAACTCAGGAGTAATTTTGGCCATGCTATAATGATGATGGATTCCATTTGAAAAAAACACACGCTTAGCGTATATCATAAAGCTGTTCCACTCTGCAGTGGTTTTATCACCTTGATAATCATTGATGATGGTTTCTAGCGCCTTTCTGATGGCAATATTGTGACGGTAGTTTTGGTCCCAAATAATATCTCGCCCAGCTAAACCAGCTTCATACAAATAGTACACATATTCCTTTTGCTTGAGCGTAAGCTTCTCCCATCCTGGAATTTGATAACGAATGATCTTCAGGTCGGCAAATTGCTCCGCCAGGTATTGAAAATCATCCTTTTGCTCGCTATTCTTTTCTTTATTCTCGCCTAGATTCGGTTTTTCGCCTTCACCTGCTGTTGCTTGAAAAGTCATTCCAGAAATCAAGAGTGAGGTAATAAGTAGGTTTATCTTTTTCATATGTCTTTATTCGTTGTAAGAAGGCTTAAAAGTAAAAAGAAGCGCCAAAGGGCGCTTCTTTCTTGTGATAATATTTGAATAATGGGACTAGTGAAGTCCTTTTTCTCCCAAGAATCTTTCAGCATCTAAAGCTGCCATGCATCCTGTACCAGCTGCGGTTACAGCCTGACGATACACTTTGTCTCCTGCATCTCCTGAAATGAATACTCCTTCAACGTTCGACTTAGAAGAGTCTGGCTTGTGCTTTAAGTATCCAGTATCGTCCATATCTAGCCAACCTTTAAAGATGTCTGTATTTGGTTTGTGACCAATGGCCACGAAGAAACCAGTTACGTCAATCACAAATTCTTCCTTTGTCTGGTTGTTTAACATTTTCGCTCCTTCTACTACATTTTCACCCAATACCTCAATTGTCTCCGTGTTCCAAAGCACTTCAATATTTGGTGTATCAAAGACGCGCTGCTGCATAATCTTAGAAGCACGCATTTCGTCTCTTCTAACAATCATCTTCACATTCTTACACACTTTAGAAAGGTATAAGGCCTCTTCGCAAGCGGTATCTCCTGCACCAACAATGGCCACATCTTGACCGCGATAAAAGAAACCATCGCAAACAGCACAAGCCGAAACTCCACCTCCTAAATCTCTCAATCTAATTTCACTTTCTAAGCCTAGCCATTTGGCACTCGCCCCTGTGGAAATTATAATACTGTGTGCATGTAATTCTTCTTTCTCATCTACCCAAACTTTATGAATAGGTCCTGAAAAATCAACTTTAGTAACGAACCCTGTTCTGATATCTGTTTCAAATCGCTCTGCTTGAGCTCTGAAATTCATCATCATTTGAGGACCGTTAACACCTTCAGGATATCCAGGATAATTTTCAACATCAGTGGTGTCCATCAATTGACCACCTGGTTGCATTCCTTCAATCATTACAGGTTTCAATTCAGCACGTGCAGCATAAATGGCTGCAGTATATCCCGCAGGACCTGATCCAATGATCAAGCACTTTAGGGGCTCTTTATTCTCGCTCATCTTATCAATTTTTTTCGTGGCACAAATGTAATCTTTACCACCCTTTTTTTGTAGTTAACTTATTGATAAAACGATAGAGAAAATCTATCCTTTCAAAGTCGATGTATAATTCAGAATTATAGATCCACAGGCACCTACACCTGCAAACCAGAAGAGGCCCGATTAGAAATGAACAGATAAACCACAAGCGACATCAGGATTCCAAAAATATTCGGGTCCATACTCCAAGGCATTTGAACCAATTCTTCCTTTTTCAATATTTCCAACACCAAGGTAGTAGTTCCGCCACTTATCATAGCCGCAATAGCTGCTAAAGGATCTTTCTTTTTGAAAAATAATGCTGCAATGAGCGGGATGAAAAGCCCAGAGACCATGAATGAATAGGACAGCAACATGAGATCAAGCACATTGGTTTATTTCAAGCAGATGGGCAACACTTAACATTAACCCAGAGTGGATCCGTTTCTCTGCTTGTTGTTTATTGGCTTTACGAAAAAATAGTTTGCGACATTATCGAAAATTTTAAAGACCAGGCATCAATATCATGGAACTTCGTTGAAAATGAGCTCGGTGTACAAAGAAAATCTTTTGACTCTTATGAAGAGCTTTATGAGGCTATCCCACCTGAGTTAATGAATTAGGTTCATTTCAATTAAAAATATAAAAATGGCGAAAAAAGCTAATCCCTCAGAATGGACAGAAAAGGATTGGGAATACTATAGGAAGCCGCATTCGGAATGGACAGACATCGAGTGGAATAATGCTTACGGGCGATATGAAGTGTCTCAGTTGTGGGACTTAGAACCCCGTATAACATTCTCCGAATTTCAAGAGAAAGTCAGAACAGATAAAACTTTTGAATCTGAAAATAAATTAATACCGGGGATGGAATCAGAAGATTACAATTCATGGTGTTAAACTAACCGAATAATACGATATGAATTACTTATTTATAGGACTTACCCCTTAATCTGATGTAAAGTGGTTTTTCTTTTCCGGTATTGGAAGAGTCTAATTTGAGGGAAACATTCACTCCCTAAATTTAAGAAATCTATGGGTTTTGGGGAGTAATATGGGGAGTAATCAATATCAGTGGAGTTAATTTACTGATATTGAATGCTTTAAAATTAAAATAGTCGGGATGACAGGACTTGAACCTGCGGCCTCACGCCCCCCAGACGCGCACTCTACCAACTGAGCTACATCCCGATAAGTAACTGCGAATGTAAAAATCGAATTCGATCAACTTAAAATTCGCTCGAATTTCATTTGCTATTTTCGTTTCATTGTCGTCCGAACACCTCACACTCATTTTAGAATTAAACAATGAAGAAAAAAGCACTTACATATCTGTTTCTAATGCTGCTCTTGACACAAACTTCATTTAGCCAAGATCACTGCGATGGCGTTAGATACATAGACCAGGTTTTTACAGAGATTGATTCTACCCTTAATGTTCAGTTCGGAGAAAGCCAAACCATAGCGGGAAGTCAAAAGACTTTATTTATGGACATATACACTCCTCCATCCGAGTTTTTCTTTGATCGTCCTCTCATAATCTTAGAACATGGCGGCAGTTTTTTAACAGGAGATAGAAAGCAACTAAGGCAGCTATGTTTAGAATACGCCAGCAGAGGTTATGTTGCTGCTACCATAGACTATCGGTTGTTCGATGCTTTTGGACTTGAGATTGACTCCAGCTTAGCCTTTGACGCAGCAATAAAAGCCACAATGGATTTTAAAGCAGCGATTCGGTGGTTCAAGGAAAATGCTGATGGAGCAGATGATTATGGTATTGATACAAATTTGATCTTTATTGGAGGTGTTTCGGCCGGTGCAATAGCAGCCGACCATTGCGCTTATCTTGATGAAGAAGACGACCTTGGCGCTGCTCTAGACTCTGTAATCAACGCCAATGGTGGAATTCGTGGCAATAGCTCTACCAATTTTGAATACTCGGAATCAGTTGCTGGCGTGTTGAATTTTTCTGGTGCACTTAAAGATGTGCGCTGGATTTCTTCAGAAGAGCCACCTATTTTTAGCATACATGACGAATTTGACAACGTAGTTCCTTACGGCACTGCCATCACTACAGAGTTCGGAACTCCGACCCAGGTATCTGGAAGTTTCAGCATTAACGAGCAAGCTATTTCAGTTGGAATCAGAAGTCAATTGATAATCATTGAAGGGAGCTCAGGTCATGTGAGCTATTTCTTAGGAGGTCAAAACACCATGAATTACGCCATAGCAATTGACAGCTCTAGTCGATTTCTTGAATATATTATTTGCGACCGCATATCATCTGTTAATGACGATAAAGCACTATCCTCATCAAAAAGATGGTATCCAAATCCCACGCAAGGTCAATTATCAATCGGTACGGCATCAATTTCAAGCATAGAAGTGTTCGATACGAGCGGTAGATCGATATTCCAATCCAACTCCAACCATCATATAATTGACCTTAGTTTATTAGAAGGTGGAGCTTATATGATCAGCACCACATACACTTCCGGAGAGTCAACCTTGCAGAAAATTATTATTCAATAAAAAAAGCCCCTCCGCATTGAGCGAAGAGGCTTTTCGTTTACTGTAAGGTCTTCTTAGTTCTTAGACAAATAAGAAGCGACACCATCGTGTGTTGCATTCATTCCATCTGAACCTTTCACCCAGTTTGCAGGACAAACTTCACCGTTCTCTTCATTGAACTGCAAAGCGTCTACAATACGAATAGCTTCATCTACGTTTCTTCCCAATGGAAGATCGTTAACCAATTGATGACGAACCATTCCTTCTTTGTCAATCAAGAATAAGCCTCTGTATGCCACCAATTCACCTTCTGCTTGCAACATTCCTTCTTCATCATAGAAGAAATCACCGGCAAGTACATCGTAATTGTGAGAAATCGTTTTGTTTGTATCAGCTACAACTGGATAGGTAATGCCTTTAATGCCACCTTGGTCTTTGCCCATTTGCAACCAACCCCAGTGGCTTTGCTCTGTGTCAGTAGAAACTGCTACCAGCTCAACACCTCTTTCCTTGAAATCATTCAATCTTGACTGAAATGCGTGCAATTCAGTAGGACATACGAACGTGAAATCCTTTGGATAGAAGAACAGAATAACATATTTTCCTTTGTACTGCTCAAGTGTAAAATCCTCAACAATCTCTCCACCATTAACTACTGCCGCTGCTGTAAAACCAGGGGCTTGCTTTCCAACTAATACTGCCATTTTATTGTTCTTTTTATCGTTTAATTTTCGACCGCAAAATTAGTATTCAGTATTCTTTGACCAAGCTAATGTGCGTGTCTTTTATTAATAAATGGTAACAAGACAACCGAGAAAAAAGTTCTAGACTTTATAAACCATCAATTGGACTTAATATTGCAGCAGTGGGAAGTATTGATATTTTCGGATTTCTGCCCTTTGGGTTTTTAGACTTGATAGACATTCTTTTGGTGTCTTTTATCTTGTTTAAGATTTACCAATTGGTAAAAGGTACCATTGCTATCCGCATCTTCTTTGGTGTGTTAAGCATCTACATCCTTTGGCTTACGGTTACAGCGCTAGAAATGGAGCTGATGGGTCAGATATTCAGGCAGTTTATTAATGTTGGGGTGATTGCGCTCATCATAGTATTTCAGCAAGAAATCAGACGGTTTCTTTTGGCTATTGGCAATTCAGGATTTTTTAGAAACATTGGCGATCGCGGAGGATTATGGAGTTATCTAGGTAAATCAGACATCAAAATATCAACGAATCTTCATGCGCTTTCTGAAGCTGTCTATAACCTTGCTGCTTCCAAAACTGGGGCTCTAATTGTTATAGAGCGTCAAGCCGATTTGCACACCATTATTGAAAGTGGAAGAAAAGTAAATGCCGACCTACATGCAGCCCTACTAGAGAGCATTTTCTATAAAAACAGCCCTTTGCATGATGGAGCTGTAATCATTCGAAGAAATAAAATATTAGCTGCCAGCTGCATGCTTCCGTTGACTCAAAAAACCAACTTGCCGTCATCATACGGAATGAGGCACAAAGCGGCTATCGGAGTGACCGAAGAATTAGATGTTATAGCGATTCTTGTCAGCGAAGAAACTGGAGATGTAGGAATCGTAAACTCAGGAATCTACAACACTTTAACCGATAAAACTGTGTTTAGAGATCGTTTGCACGAACTACTTTCTAGCTAATTAAATCTCTTTGTCCGCGTTCATTTTCTTGAACTTCTCGATGAGCTCTTCTTCAGTCATCGTGAGATTATCAATTGATGCGCGCGCATCAGATGCTAAACGATGATTTGGATATTTCTCGATCAATTTAGTGTATGACGAAACAGCTTTAGCATGATCATTCAAGTAAGTCTCATAAATAAATCCTTTGAACAAATACATTTCAACAGATTTTCTGAATTTCGGAAAGTCTTTATGAAGCCAATCAATGTAAGCAATAGCCGCATCGTATTGCCCCATTCCTACACTCAAGTCTGCAGCTCTAAAAAGGTATTCTGAGGTCATTGAATCTCTAGGGTTGATTCCAACGTAGTCTCTGTAGCGCTTAAGCAATCGATCAGCTTTAGCATCTAGAACCGCAGTACGCTCAGTCTTCACAGCACCAGAAATTTCTTTTTCCATTGATGCAATTTCAGCCTGACGCTCATCATTTGTCTGCTCTACTTTATTGGTGACATCATCTTCATTGGAGGAATTTGATGCCTCTTTTTCTCCGCAGGCGGATAATGCAATTACAATAATGCTCAACATTAATACTCTTCTCATCTTCTAGCTTTTGGAAATTTCATTTTATAATCAATATCAACTACTCCCTTCGAAATATTGTCTAATCTTTTTCGAAGAAATTGCTTTCTAATAGGATTGAGGCGGTCAGTAAATAGCACTCCATCCACATGATCATACTCGTGCTGAATCACTCGTGCAATCAATCCATCGTATTGTTCTTCTTTCAACTCAAAGTTCTCGTCATAGTACTCGATGGTAATACTCGGCTGGCGAGAAACATCTTCCCTTATCCCAGGAATACTCAAGCAACCTTCGTTGAAGTTCCATTTTTCACCTTCTTCTTCAATGATGATTGGGTTGATGAATACCTTTCTGAAATCTTTAAGTTTCAGCACTTCTTTATCAGTTTCCTCTTCATCCACAAAAGGCGAAGTATCTACAATAAACAACCGAATACTCAAGCCAATTTGAGGAGCAGCCAATCCTACGCCTTGAGCATTCTCCATTGTTTCGAACATATTATCGATCAGCTGTTTCAAGTCAGGATAGTTTTCTTCAATCTCATCACCCTCTCTTTTCAGAACAGGATCGCCATATGCTACAATTGGTAAAATCATACGTGTTACAAATTCAAATATTCTTGCAAAAGTAAGGTTGCGCTCACTTTATCTATGTTTCCTTTTTCAGCGCGTTGTTTTTTCTTTGCTCCAGCCGCAATCATGCTATCCAGCGCCATTTTACTTGTGAATCGTTCATCAAACCTCACAATTTCCACATCGGGAAATTCCTTCTTGATCTTCTCAATCATTGGAATAATCTTCAGCTCAATCGCTGACATTTCTCCCGAGAGTCTCATGGGTAATCCAATCACCATTTTTTCAAACGTATATTCCTTCTTAATTCCCTTGAGCTTTTCAATCAAGAGATGGGTTTGAGCTGTTTCCAAACCATTAGCTATCATTTTTAGAGGATCAGAAATTGCGATTCCACAACGTTTTTGTCCATAATCCAAAGCCAAGATCCTTCCCATCGCACGAAAGTACAGTTTGAACATGCATTTTACGCTCATGTTCAAAGCTTACTTTTGCCGTGGAACATTTAAATGATTTTATGGCTTTTAATCGAACACAAGCGGAACAAATAATAACGGCTGCATGGGAAGATCGTTCATTGCTAAAAACGCAAGAAACAATTGATGCCATCAGTGCAGTTATTGAAGAAATTGACAACGGAAGACTCAGAACTGCAGAGCCATCGAACAGGGGTTGGCAAGTAAACGATTGGGTAAAAAAGGCCGTTATCCTATACTTCCCGACAAGAAAAATGGAAGTTATGGAAGTTGGTCCTTTTGAATTCTACGATAAAATGGCCCTAAAATCTGGGTATGAGGAAAAAGGCATACGCGTTGTTCCTCATGCTGTTGCTCGCTATGGAGCATACATTTCTCGAGGAGTTGTAATGATGCCATCATATGTCAATATAGGAGCTTATGTTGATGAAGGAACCATGGTTGACACTTGGGCAACTGTAGGAAGCTGCGCACAAATAGGTAAAAATGTTCACTTAAGCGGAGGCGTTGGTATTGGTGGTGTGTTAGAACCCGTTCAAGCTGCACCCGTTATTATTGAAGATAATTGCTTCATTGGATCTCGATGCATTGTGGTAGAAGGAGTTCGTGTAGAACAAGAAGCCGTGCTTGGTGCCAATGTTGTATTGACCATGTCTACCAAAATTATTGATGTTACTGGAGATGAGCCTATTGAAACAAAAGGAGTTATTCCCGCTCGATCAGTTGTAATACCAGGAAGCTACATCAAAAAGTTTCCAGCTGGAGACTTCAATGTGCCTTGTGCTTTGATCATAGGTAAGAGAAAAGAAAGTACCGATAAGAAAACTTCTTTGAACGATGTTTTGCGCGATTTTCAAGTAGCCATTTGATAGCTATCAACAAAATATTGGTCATTCAAACATCCTTTATCGGGGATGTTATCCTTTCGACAAGCCTTTTAGAGACCTTGCATGCGTCATATCCTGATGCCAAAATTGACATCTTGGTTCGAAAAGGTTCTGATTCAATTTTTGAAGGACATCCATTCTTAGGCCGTGTGATGATTTGGGACAAGAAAGGTGGCAAATACAAGAATCTGTTGAGGATCATAAAGAATGTTCGGTCGGAACGATATGATTTGATTGTCAATCCACATCGATTTACTAGTTCAGGAGTCGTTTGCGCCTTATCCAGCGCATCTATGACCGTTGGATTCAAGAAGAATCCGCTACATTTTTTGTTCTCCGAATCATTTGAACACAATTTTGATGGTCAGCATGAAATCAATAGAAACCATTCGTTAATTGAAAAACTGGTGGGCAATAACACGCCAGCCAAACCCAAGCTTTACCCTCAGCCCTCTGACTTCGAAAAAGTAAAAAGCTATAAAGAAGAAACGTATAGATGCTTTGCACCAACATCAGTTTGGTTCACTAAGCAGTGGCGATCTGAACAATGGATAGAGTTGATTGACAGCATGCCTCACTCTGAACATGTCCTCCTGTTGGGCGCACCTTCTGACAAACTTCAATGCGAGGAGATTAAGTCAAAAAGCACGCATCCGAATATTAAGAACTTGTCAGGATCACTTTCATTATTACAGTCGGCTGCGTTATTGAAGGACGCTAAGATGAACTACGCGAATGACTCAGCACCTATGCACCTGTGCTCCTCTACGAATGCACCAACAACTGTAATCTACTGCAGTACTATTCCCGCATTCGGTTTTGGTCCGCTATCTGACGATGCTCGCGTTATTGAAACCAATGAAGACCTTGATTGCAGGCCATGTGGTTTACACGGACATAAAGCTTGCCCTAAGGGACATTTTAAATGCGCTACGACCATAAGTCAATCTCAATTCGAATTCTAAATGGCAATTTCTAAGGAACTCATTGATCACCTAAGATCGGGAGGCATATTGTACTCTGAAAATTTCATTATCGCCTCAACAGCGGTTAATGATAAAGGAGTTTGGGTTTGCGGAGCAGATTACATGACTGATAAATTAGTGAGTGAAATATCAGACGCAGCAGCTCAAATGATTTATGCTACAGATGGTAAAGGACTATTTTCTTTTGAGTCGCAAACGGATAAATACACCACATTATCTTTCGATTTTGAATCAACACTAGGCGATTTGAGTATGCGGTTGCGCCATCCCATTTGGATTTGCGGCATGCAAAACAAAGGAGGCCACCAAGTAGATTTAGACAAGAATAAGGTCGTACCTTTGCCGCCCGAATTTGAAAGCCCCTGCTCTGCCCTATTTAAAGGTCAAATACCCAAGATGGTATTCTTCAGTGATGGGACTTTTAAGCTCATAAAGACCTAAATGAAGCCTGAAGAAATAAGACATCATATTGACACTCCACTTTTCCGAACCATTTCTAAAGCGGCCTCGGATTATGGTGTTTCAGCATTTATTGTTGGTGGCTACGTGCGCGACTTGATTCTAGATCGAGAGAGCAAGGATATTGATATCGTTGTTGACGGAAGTGGAATTGACTTTGCGCACTTTTTGTCGGAACGATTGCAAGGAACAAAAGTCAACTACTTTAAGAATTTTGGGACCGCAATGTTTCGACATAATGATATCGAATACGAATTGGTCGGTGCCCGGAAAGAATCCTATAAGAGAGATTCTAGAAAACCCATTGTTGAAGACGGCACGCTTGAAGAAGATAGAGAGCGAAGAGACTTTACCATAAATGCTCTATCAATAAGTTTAGATGAAAAGGCATTTGGTGAGGTGATAGATCCTTTCGGTGGTATCCAACATATCACCGAAAAACTGCTTGTTACGCCATTAGAACCTGCCATAACCTATTCAGATGACCCATTGCGCATGATGCGCGCCATTCGCTTTGCAAGTCAACTTGGATTCAGAATTGAAGATCGATCATTTGAAGCAATTAAAAGTCAAAAAGACCGCATAAAGATTGTCTCTCAAGAGCGTATTACGGACGAACTCAACAAAATTATTCTATCAGATAAGCCAAGCGTAGGGTTCAAGCTACTTAATACGACTGGTATTTTAGAACTGATCTTCCCAAAATTCACTCAACTTCAAGGAGTAGAAGTTCGCAAAGGCATTGGACACAAGGATAATTTCTACCACACGCTAAAGGTGCTAGATAATGTAGCTGACAGAAGTAATGACCTATGGCTGCGATGGGCAGCTATACTTCATGATATTGCTAAACCTGACACCAAACAATTCGATAAAAAAAGTGGTTGGACCTTTCATGGCCACGAAGATTTAGGTGCAAAATTGACTCCTGGAATTTTCCGCGGCTTGAAATTGCCTATGGATCAAAAAATGAAATTCGTTCAAAAACTGGTTCGACTTCATTTACGCCCTATATCACTAAGTAAAAAGGAAGTATCCGATTCTGGAATCAGAAGACTTCTCTTCGATGCTGGTGAGGATCTAGATAGCCTGATGATCTTATGCGAATCAGATATCACCTCCAAGAATGAAGTGAAGGTCAAGAAGTTTTTAGGAAACTTTCAGCGCGTAAGACTGAAGTGTAAAGAGGTTGAGGAAAGCGATAAAATAAAGAATTGGCAACCACCTATCGGGGGAGAGGAGATAATGAATACCTTCGGTTTAAAGCCTGGAAGAGAGGTTGGTATAATAAAAACTGCTATTCGAGAAGCGATTCTTGAAGGAGAGATAAAAAACGAATACGAAGCAGCTAAAGGTTTAATGATGCAAAAAGCTCAAGAGCTAGGTCTTCGTGAACCCAATAATATTTGATATGAATAGAGTAATTCGCATGCGTGTAATGGTAGACCACGATGAAGTCATCTTCCGAGATTTGGAAATGCCGTGCAGTGCAAATTTTGCTGAGCTTCACAATCTAATTCAAGAAGCTTTTGCATTTGACAATTCTCAAATGGCATCGTTTTACGTGAGCAATGAAGAATGGGAAAAAGGGCAAGAATTCACCATGATGGATATGGGTGAAAAAAATGAAAAGGACGAGCCTATTCTACTCATGCACGATAACTTATTGAAAGATGTGATTTTCGAATCAGGACAAAAGCTCATATATGTATTTGACTTCTTTTTAATGTGGTGCTTTTACATTGATGTTGTTGAGATGAAAGAAATGGAAGACACAGTAATTCTTCCGAGAATCTCTCAGTCGTTTGGTGAAGCCCCGGATCAAAACTCTAAATCTCCTGAAATCAGTTTTAAAATTGAGGATGAGTTAAAAGAGGAAAATGACGATGACGAGGATGAAATTGGCGAAATGTTCGACATCCTTGGCTTTGATGACTTTGCTGACGAGCGTGATCATTAATTATGCCCAACCTTATTGTCATTGCAGGCCCGACCGCATCGGGTAAAACTGATTTATCCATAAAGCTAGCAGCAGCTTACAATGCTGAGATATTAAGCGCTGATGCAAGACAATTCTATCGCCAGATGGATATTGGCACTGCAAAACCTACTTCAGAACAACTCGCGAAAATCCCTCATCACTTCATTGACATTTTAGAACCCAGTGAAAACTACAATGCTGGACTATTTGAAAAAGAAGGAATGAGTTTTCTTGAAAGCTACTTCAAGACGAAAGATACGTGCATCTTAGTAAGTGGTTCGGGAATGTACATCAATGCTATCATAGAAGGTTTTGATGACCTCCCTTCTACTTCTGCCGAAGTCAGAGAAAGATTTAACACTCTATTCGATAAGCATGGAATAGAACACCTCCAAACGCTCTTAAAAAAAGTGGATCCTGAATACTACAATGAAGTTGACTTGCACAACAGACAGCGAGTTCAGCGAGCTTTGGAGGCTATCGAAATGTCAGGAAAGCCGTTTTCTAAGCTAAGAACCAAGCAAAAACAGAAAAGACCTTTCGATATTCATAAAGTTGTAATTAATCCTCCTCGTGAACTTTTATATCAGCGCATAAATAAGCGAGTAGATGCCATGCTAGAAGAAGGGTTATTGGAAGAGGTGAATTCACTTGTCTCTCTAAAAGATCAGAACGCCCTCAAAACTGTTGGTTACCAAGAAATATTTGATTTTCTGGAGGGAAAAAGAAGCATAGCAGAGGCTGTAGATAAAATAAAACAACACACTAGAAACTACGCAAAGCGCCAAAACACATGGTTTAAAAAGCAAAGTGATTACGCGTCATTCCTTTCAAATGAATTTGATCCGATTAAAAGGCATCTTGATCAACGCTTGAACGTCTAACTTTGTATAAATCAAAAACTGATTGAAATGAAACTTGCACTCTCTATAGTTTTCACTCTAATACTTTCAATAGGATATGCTCAAGGACTACAAGAAAGTTTTGATGCTTCTTGCAATTGTTGGACGGTAACCAATCATTTTGATAATGGTCAAGTTTCATCAGAGCATACGGAGAATGCAGCGAGAAAGAAAAATGGAACTGCTACGACCTATAATGCTAATGGAATTATAATTCGTCAAGAAAATTGGAACAACGGTCAACTTGACGGCACTTCTACCTCCTACCATCATGATGGAAGCATTTATTTAGAAGCTAACTATAATAACGGAACCAAAATTGGAACATGGACATTTAAAGATCTGGATGGAACGCCAACTCAAGAAATTGAATACAATGGCACTTCTGGTGATGCAACATACTCCCACTACTATGGTGGTGTTAAATACATAGAGCAGACAGTGGTTAACGGTCAAATGGTAACAAATAATATCTTGAACCAAGAGTTATACGATCAGGTTCAAGCTGAAGCTTTACAAACAACGAAGTAATTCACTCAAGACTTTTCTAGATAAAACTTGATTAAGTAAGCCCTCCGCGATATACTCTTTATCTTTATACTTTACAAAGGCTAGATAAGTCAATAGTAAACCAATCAATATCAAACGATTACAGTTTACTAATTTTTCAAAGTGAAATCGTCAAGTGCTAATAAATTAAAGATAAATTAGTCGCATGAGATTCTTACCCTATCTATACGTCTACTTTGTTCTCATTGCACTTGTTTTTTCATCTTGTTCATCAGATGAGGCATCCGCTGATAATGAAGACATGACTAATGTGCCTTTTACACGTGATGTGAGTATTGACACTTGCCTAGTCATCATAAATGAATTAACTGATTTTTGCGATTGGAAGAAGGTTTTTGAGACAATGGATGGACTCAGAAGCACATATGGCATTGAGGTTGTAGAACTTTTTCAAGGAAGCCAAGACACTAACTTAACGGTCAGCTTAAATAACATTTCGAGTCTTGAAGGTGCTGATGAATTTATTAATTCAGATAAGCTAAACTCTTCAATGAATAATGTTTCATTTGAGGATGCCACTAAACTGCACTTTCTTGATCAACAACTAGAGTACACTTTAGAAACGAATGATACCTTGACTATGTATATGACGTTTAAAACATTGAGCTACAAACGATGGGAAAAAGCATTTTTAGATGATTATAGAGAAGATCCTAATAGAGATTTTGAGGTGGTAAGAGTATTTAGAGGAGTAGATGAACCAAACCATGTTCACATGATTTTCAAAGTAAATGACCCCGAATACATTGAGAAATCAGAACAAAACAATGCCTTTAAAATGAAAATGCTTGCAGCTGGAGTTGTCAGCTATCCTGTAACCTACAAATTACGAGACGTTAAGATCTAATAAAGAGTTTTTCCTTTGTTATTCACAACCCTTCTTCAATTCGATTGAGCTTACTATTTTTCGCCTCTAATCGCGTTACAATGACCAACGATCGTCTGAAACTTATCAAAGAAATGTTAGAAACGAATCCTGATGATTCGTTTTTAAAGTATGCCGCTGCGCTTGAATATGAAACTGACGGTAAAACAAAAAAGGCCATAGAAACGATTAAAGATCTGATCGCTCACGATCCCAATTATCTAGGAGCATACTACAAGCTTGGTAAGCTTTTAGAGTCTGAAGGCAAAGAAAAAGAAGCTATTAAAGTTTACCGTCAAGGCCTCGAGGTGTCAAAGAAAATTTCGGATCTAAAGACTGAAGGTGAATTAAGCGAAGCTCTTATGCTTTTAGGTGCTGATGAAGACATCAGCTGGCCTTAAGAATTGGTGCTGAATAAAAATTTATTCGGACTGATCAAATTCTCTTTTACCGCGTAAATAATAAGTCCAGCCGTATTATTAAGCCCCAGTTTAGCCATCATATTCTTACGATGAGTCATAACTGTATGAAAGCTCAAATGAAGCTTTTCAGCAATCTGTTTTGTTGTCAAACCTTCTGCTATTAGCTGCAACACTTCTAATTCACGTTCACTAATGTTTATTGGATCACAACCGTGCTCAGATTCTTGACCTTCGCTCCAATTCAGCTTATCCAAAACCTGACCGCAGAAGAACTTATCTCCTTTAGCGCAAGAATTCACTGAATCTATAATCTCATCCCTATCGCAATCATTCATCAAGTGACCATGAATACCCAACTTAATAAGACGTTTTACCTGGTTCACATCACATTCATGCACTATTCCAATAACACGCAATGAAGGCAGTTTGCGCATCACATCAGTGACATCTGAAAACGAAAGTTTATCCGATGAGTAGTCAACCAACAAAACATCCGGAGAAAGTTTGCAAACTTCATCAGTCATAATATCTCCAGCTGACGATGTGCCAACCACCTCAATATTCTCACATGAAGACAATACGTTTCTCAATCCTTCAGCGATTAAAAAATTAGAGTCTGCCACATACGTTTTAATGACCTTATTCATCGGTGTCGAATTTATTAAGAATCATTCTAGATAAAACACTTGGCCTTAATTTATTTCAAATTCTTTTCCTTCAACAGTCAATTCCGTGTTTGCGAATATCGGTCTACTCTCTTCAAGGTGCTGATCAAGCGATGCGTAACGTGCTGAAAAATGTCCAATTAGCAGTTGATCAACTTTTGCGTCTCGTGCAATCTGAGCAGCCTGCTTAGCTGTAGAATGGAACGTTTGTTTCGATCGCTCTATCTCGGTCTCTAAGAATGTGGCTTCATGATACAAACACTCTACGCCTTGCGCTATTTCAACAGTTCGCTTCAAAGGCAAGGTATCAGTGCAATAAGCATAGGTTCGTACTTTAGGAGGATCGTCCGTAAAATCTGATGACAACAAAGTAGTGCCATCTTCACGTGTTACATCCTCGCCCCTCTTCAAGTAAGGAATTTCCTCAATCTTCACGTTATAACTTGCCCCCTTTTCAGGTAAATAGGTTCGTTCTTTTATTTGTTCAGAAAACAAGAACCCACAGCATGGAATGCGATGCTTCAAACGAAATACCTTTGCTTGAAGTTCGGAGTCATTATATATAACTGTGGAGCCTTGATCAGGAGCATTCAGCACATGAAACTGAATTGGAAACTGCAACCTACCTCCGGATGCATCCAATTGAAGCTGAACGATTGCTTCCAATGCTTCAGGTGCATAGATTTCCAAAGGCATCTTGCGTCCTAAAAGGTGTAAACTATTGAGCAAACCAACTAGTCCAAAATAATGATCGCCATGCATGTGAGAAATGAAAATGGCCTTAATACGCTGCATTTTCACTCCGTACTTCCTTAGTTGCATTTGGGTGCCCTCTCCACAATCTATTAAGTAATAATGATTGTTTATGTTAAGTAATTGAGAAGTAGGGTTCCTCCCATTCGCAGGTAAAGCTGAATTGGAGCCTAGAATTGTTACCGAGAATTTCGACTTGTGAGCGGTCATCTATTGAACTATAAACCGCATAGACCTTGAATATGTTCCTTGTTTAAGCGAAATGAAATAAACACCGGGCTCGTTAGAAAACTCACCCAAATTTTGAACATTTTGCCCTGCTTGAGCAACCGAAACAATGTGAGCTACATTAGAACCTATAAGGGAATAAACATCGAGTATGTATCTACCTGATTCTGGTAAATCAAATGTCAGTTTAGAATTTAAGGTAAGTGGGTTAGGCTCCAAAGTAAATTTATAATCACGCGCTCTAACCTCCTTAACAGCCAGCGCTTCTCCACTATCTAAGGTGATGGAGTAATCAGAAAGAGAATAAGGTAAACTTAGCGAAGGATCACTTGTGTGCACAGTAAACTCTGCATCGATTGCCCATGTCTTTGCATCCTCGTTATCATTCGAGATTCCAAAAACGCGTATACAACCAAACTCTCCACCTGGAAAACTGCACTGAGAATTAGAGCAATCGTAGTCAAACCCTGGTGGCAAGCCATTCACACTGTTCAAAACCATACTATCAAGGGTAGCAGAAAATGTCCCGTAACTTGTATCAGTAGGGACATTCATAGTAATTACGGTCTCATAATTTACACCCACTTGTCCAGATGGTAAACCTTGAGACACATCGGGTGCGTAGAGACCTGTTATGGTTTCATCGGGAACGCACTGAGCTTGAACGGAAAATACAATAACTAAGAAGGAAAAAAAAAGTAGAGTAAGTTTTTTAATCATACGCTATTCATTGTCAAGTTCTCGACCGACTTCTTCCATCATAACAAAGTCCACTGCTTCTTTTTGTGTCGGAGTAATGTTTAAAATTGATTCGAGTTGAGAAATCTGAATCAATTTACTGACCATATCATTCAAGTGACAAATTACAAACGTTCCATTCGAATTTTTGCACAGCCTATTTCCTACTAAAATCGCACTTAGTCCTGAAGAATCGCAATACCTTGCATTGTGCATATTGAAAACGATGTTTCGCACATTTTGCGCGTTCAGCTCAACAAATTTAGCCTTGAGTTCTGGAGAAATAATTCCACCTACTTTTTCAGCCTCAACTTTTACGAGCGTATACTTCTCAAATGTCTCAATAGAAAAATTCATTTCTTCAGGTTTAGTGTCTAAACAAATATATCAATTTCATCAGGTAGATTTTGCTTGACCTGCTAGAAGATACAGAACGGCCATTCTGACTGCTACTCCATTTTCTACTTGATCTAGAATGATACTATGCTTTCCATCAGCAATATCGGTCGTGACCTCAACTCCACGGTTAATTGGCCCGGGGTGCATGATGATTAAGTCATCCTTTCCAATTTCCTTCAACAGTTTCGAAGAAAGGCCATACTGCATAGTATATTCTCGCAACGAAGGGAAGTACTGAATATCTTGTCGCTCTAGTTGAATGCGAAGCATGTTAGCTACATCACACCAGAGCAATGCCTCTTTCAAGTTAAGCATAACTCTAACACCTAATGACTCAATGTGCTTAGGTATTAAAGTTGCAGGTCCGCAAACACGAACTTCTGCACCTAGCTTTTGAAGGCAAAAAATGTTAGACAGCGCCACTCGTGAGTGTAAAATATCTCCGACAATCAAAACCTTCTTTCCAGTAAGGTCACCTAGCTTTTCGCGCAAAGAATAGGCATCTAACAAAGCTTGAGTCGGATGTTCGTGCGCTCCATCACCAGCATTTACAATGCTGCAATCAACATGGCGTTGCAAATGCATGCATGCTCCTGGATTTGGATGTCGCATAACAACCATATGGACTTTCATTGCCAATATATTGTTCACTGTGTCTACCAGAGTTTCGCCTTTCTTCACACTAGAAGAAGAAGCTGAAAAATTGACTACATCAGCTGATAGACGTTTCTCTGCCAATTCAAAAGAAAGTTTTGTTCTAGTAGAATTTTCGAAGAAAATATTGGCGATTGTAATATCTCGAAGTGAAGGGACTTTTTTGATGGGACGATTAATGACTTCCTTGAAATTATCAGCTGTTTGAAAGATCAAATGAATGTCTTCCGTGGTGATGTTTTTAATTCCAAGAAGATGCTTTGTACTCAGCTTTGTCATTGATCTGAACTAAATAATATAACACGATTATTGGAGTCGTCCGCGGTCCATTCTACTTTCACGCGTTCGTCTTTTACTACATCAACTATTCGTCCTGTGTAGTCAGGTTGCACGGGAAGTTCTCTGCTAAACCTTCTATCTATAAGAACCAGTAATTCAACATTCTTAGGCCGACCGAAATCAAGCAAGGCATCCATTGCACTGCGCACCGTTCTTCCAGTAAAAAGAACATCGTCAATCAGAATAATCTCTTTCCCTTCAACCGAAAACTCTAATTCTGTGGCTGAAGGCACTAGCACCTCATCTCGTCTTCTAAAATCATCACGGTAGAATGTAACATCCATGGCACCATGAAGTATTTCTTGATCTGGAACCAAGTTGCTCAACTTTTGCACGAGACGTTTTCCTAAAGGTAAACCTCTAGGCTGAATGGAAATAAACGCCATATTACTAAAGTCTAAATGCTGCTCATAAACCTCAAATGCGAGACGATCGAGCATGTAATTCAACGCTTTATTTGTGAGCAGTGTTCTTCCTTCCATTCGTAATGCAAATATAGGAGTGAAGTTGGATTGAACTTTGCACCATTAGTATATGTATGTTGAAAAAGACGAATTTTAAAATATACGTGCACTTTCAAAATGATAAAACAAAAAAAATCCCCTCATTTTCATGAGAGGATTTCTTTATGTGTTGAAATGGAATTATTTCTTAGACTTCTTTTCTGCCTCTTCCATTTCTTCTTTTAATCCAGAAAGAACACCTAAATCACCAAGAGTGGTTTTCTCTTGAGACTCGTTGATCTTCTTGATGGCTTTATTATCGGTCTTGCCCTTAGATGAAGGAGACTTCTTCTTTCTATCTCCACCTCCAACACTCGCATCCATATCGGTTTCAAATGTCTTAGTATGAGATATGATGATCTTTTTCGAATCCTTGTTGAATTCAATGATCTCGAAATCTAGAACTTCTTCATTAGCAGCTTTAGAGCCGTCTTCTTTCATCAAATGACGACTTGGAGCAAATCCTTCGACACCGTAAGGAAGATTTACAACACCACCTTTGTCATTGCGAGAAGTGATAGTTCCTTGGTGCTTAGAACCAATCGTGAAGACTGTTTCAAATACATCCCAAGGATTCTCTTCTAATTGCTTATGACCAAGACTTAATCTTCTGTTTTCCTTGTCAATCTCAAGAACCATTACCTCCATGTCTTCACCTACTTTAGTGAATTCAGATGGATGGTTGATCTTCTTGCTCCAAGAAAGGTCAGAGATGTGAATTAGACCATCAATTCCTTCTATCAGCTCAACAAACACTCCGAAGCTTGACAAGTTAGTCACACGACCTTTGTGGCTGCTTTGAACTGGGAATCTACTTTCGATATCTTCCCATGGATCTGGAGTAAGTTGACGTGTACTTAATGAAAGCTTGCGCTCTTCACGATCAATGGCAATTACTTTAGCTTCTACTTCGTCACCAACTTTGAAGAATTGGTCAGCAGTGCGTAAATGTTGTGACCAGCTCATTTCTGAAACATGGATCAAACCTTCTACACCAGCAGCAACTTCAACGAAAGCACCGTAATCAGCTAAAACAACAACTTTACCTTTAATGGTATCGCCCTCTTTCAACTCTGTATTCAATGAATCCCATGGGTGAGGCTCTAATTGCTTCACACCAAGAGCGATTCTCTTCTTCTCATCATCAAAGTCAAGGATAACAACGTTAATTGTTTGGTCAAGCTCAACCACTTCTTCTGGGTGGTTGATGCGACCCCAGCTAAGGTCAGTAATGTGAATAAGACCATCAACGCCTCCAAGATCGATGAATACACCGTATGAAGTGATGTTCTTAACAGTACCTTCCAATACTTGTCCTTTCTCCAATTTCTGCATGATCTCAACTTTTTGGTGTTCGATTTCAGCTTCGATGAGTGCTTTGTGAGAAACTACAACGTTTTTAAATTCATGGTTGATTTTCACCACTTTGAATTCCATGTTCTTTCCAACATAGATATCGTAATCACGAATTGGTTTAACGTCAATTTGTGATCCTGGCAAGAATGCCTCAAGACCAAATACATCAACGATAAGTCCACCTTTCGTGCGGCACTTCACATGACCGGTTACGATAGTATCATTTTCTTTAGCAAGGTTTACATTCTCCCATGCACGTGTCATGCGAGCTTTCTTGTGAGAAAGTACCAATTGCCCTTCAGCATCTTCGGTCATTTCTACATAAACCTCAACTGTATCTCCTTCTTTAAGGTCTGGGTTATGTCTGAACTCAGTTGTTGGGATAACACCTTCACTCTTGTAACCAATGTTTACAACAACCTCGCGCTTTGTCATGGACACAACTGTTCCGTCAAGAACTTCGTGCTCATTGATCGATGTAAGGGTAGCATCATACTCTCCTTCCATCACGCTTCGCTCATCTTCAGAGTATACTTCACTCTTCTTGTTAAGCTTAGTCCAATCAAATGATTGGCGTGCATCTTCAAGATCAGCTAAACGCTCTTCTCTTGTTTGAACTGGAGCTGCCTCTTCAACAGGAGTTTCTTCAACTGACTCAGCAGTCTCAACTTCTTCTTCAACCTCTGGTTTTGGGGCTACCTTTCTAGCTCTTGCTGGCTTCTTAGGAGCTTCTTCCTTAGTTGCTTTTGCTGCAGCTTTCTTAGGAGCTTCTTCCTTGGTTGCTTTTGCTGCAGCTTTCTTAGGAGCTTCTTCCTTGGTTGCTTTTGCTGCAGCTTTCTTAGGAGCCTCCTTCTTAGTTGCTTTCGCTTTTACAGGAGCTTCTTCCTTAGTTTCCTCTTTCGCAGTAGCTTTTTTTGGAGCTGCTTTCTTTGCTGGAGTAGCTTTAGCAGCGGTCTTTTTCTCAGCTTTTGGAGCTGGAGTTTCTTTTTTCTCGGCCATGTGGCTTTCATTTGTATCTCATCCAAACCAATGCAGATAAGAGAATTATTATTAAATAGGATTATTGGCAAACCTCATTTTTAAAGGGGCGCAAATGTAAGAGTTCTTAATTTGAATTAAAAGTCTGAGCATCAGATATTTTTCAAGTATTTTTCAGCTGAATCATTTATTGGGTACTTTTCAGTCTCTCAACTCAACAAAATATATACTTATGAAATTAGGAGCTTTCTCTGTAAGTCTTGCTGTAAAAGACATTAACGCGTCCAAAACGTTTTATAAATCATTAGAGTTTACTGTTTTTGGAGGAAACTTAGAAATGAATTATTTGATCATGAAAAATGAACAAACGTTAATCGGACTCTTTCAAGGAATGTTTGAAAGCAACATATTGACATTCAATCCAGGTTGGGATTCAGAGGCAAATACCCTTTCGAATTTTGATGATGGTGCGCACCATTCAAAAGGATCTTAAAGCCCAAGGAATCTCTTTTCAAAGTGAAGCGGATGAAAACAGCGATGGTCCGGCAAGTTTTATGTTTTCTGATCCTGATGGAAATATCATTCTAATTGACCAACATGTCTAAACCTACGATTTCACGAGCCTTTCTAATCGCTTCAACACAGGAGGGTGCGAATAATGAACAAACACGTAAGCAGGATGCGGTTTTAGGTTACCTAAATTCTCTGCTGTAAGCTTCTTCAATGCTGAAGCTAAGGGTTCTCCGGCAAATGTGTCTCGCGCATAAGCATCAGCTTCAAATTCATTTTTTCTACTAAGAATATTCATGCCAATACCAATCAAGGTACTAATGGGTGAAAAGATAATGCCGAAAGCAATGATGCCAACATGAAAGCTCATTTCATTCGCTCCCAAGGCAAGTGAAAACTCAGGCCTTCTCAAGAACACGCCTAATAAAAATAGCATTGCGCCTGTTTGTAAAATACTGAGCACCAACGACTGCCTTGTGTGCTGCTTTTTGTAGTGTCCAATTTCATGCGCCAATACAGCCACTATTTCCTCTGTACTTTGCTGCTCGATTAGTGTATCGTAAAGTGCTATTGTTTTCTTGGGTCCAAGTCCACTAAAAAACGCATTTGACTTCGCACTTCTCTTAGATCCGTCCATCACAAAAAGTCGATTCAACTTAAAGCCAGCCTTTTCGCAATAAGTCTCAATGGCTGTTCTCAATTCACCTTCCTCCAATGGCGTAAACTTATTGAAAATAGGCATGATCAAAGTAGCTGCAAACATGGTCATGAACACACTGAAAGCCGTCATTATTATCCATGCTACAATCCAGAAAACATCACCAAGTTCATAAAACAACCAAACGATTAACCCACCCAATGGCCCACCGATAATGATTGCTAATGCTGCACCCTTAAACATATCCAAGATGAAAGTCTTAATCGTAGTTTTATTGAATCCAAACTTCTCTTCAATAACGAACGTGCTGTACAAACTGAATGGAAGCGATATAAGGCTTGAAGCAAAGCCAATTACAGCAAAATAAAGGAGCGCCAATAGCACAGGTTGTTCTGTAATTTCCCTTAACTGAATATCCAACCAACCAAATCCGCCAAAAATCAGCATGGCAAGAGAAAGCAAAATACTAATGGAAGAACTTATGAC
Organism: Flavobacteriales bacterium UBA4422; assembly: GCA_002389645.1. Lineage (GTDB taxonomy): Bacteria > Bacteroidota > Bacteroidia > Flavobacteriales_G > Salibacteraceae > SHAN690. The sequence goes on along the minus strand of DGQE01000036.1, from coordinate 15,733 downwards.
TCCTACTCTGCCATTGGCTTTATCATATGCCAACCATTTGGAATAGCGCTCAGCATCATAAATACCTTCAGCCTCTGGAGGCATATCGGGAGATTTCGCTTTATCATTGAGGTAATCGAGAAATTTCTCAAACACAAAGTCTATTGCTGTAATAGCAATAATCGTAATGTAAATGAATTGTGTCATGGCGCGTATTCGATAAATTCAAGAACAACATCTGAATATGATTTATAGCCCATTATTGCTGGTACATCTCTATGCTCTCCACCTTGCACTCTGTGAGCAACAGAATAAGAGCCATTATAGTTTTTATAAACTACTTCACCATGCGTTTCAATACTTAAAAAGCTATCCGCTGTACCGTGAATCCAAAAGAAAGGCTCATTTACTTTAGCTATCTCTTCAGCGTTATTGATCTCTAAATTTGTAAAGAACGATCCTGGTAATGATAATCCGCTTGCGTCTTGAACCATCACTTCATCCGAAGCAAATGGAGCTTCTAGCATTAATTTAGATGGCTGCATGGTTCTAGCGTTTGCGGCAAGTTCGGTTGCGGGTGCTGTGCCCATGCTAAAGCCATAAATAATCAATCGGTCATCAGTCAACCCATTTTCCTTCAACCATTTTAATGCTGCATCTGAGTCTGCATACAAGGCTTCTTCACTTGGTGTTCCTTCAGACAAGCCGTAACCGCGATAATCTATTGCTAAAACGCCAAACCTGTTCTTTTCGCCAACATTTGCCAAAAGCTTTATCCGTGGCCAGTAGTAATCTAAATGCCCAGCATTTCCATGTAAATAAAGGATAACAGTGTCTGTGGCAATGCTGGAAATATCACCTACATAAACTGCATATATGGAAGCCAAATCGCCATCAACATCGCTTGTCAAGGTGAACACATGTTGAGTGCTTTCTGGTAAAGCGTAAGAAGGATCTAAATCTATTTCCGTTTCACCTTTAAAATCATCTAATAAATACTCCGAAATACTGTCATCAGGATTGTAAAGAAAGCTATCCATGCGCAAGCAGCTGCTAGAGACAAAACCAATGACTATGAGTAGAATCAATTTCTTCATTGCTTGCCAAATTTTCGAGTTACACCAAAGTATAGGCCTGAAGTACCTGTGCTGAAAGGACCTAAATAATCTACAACTATGTTATCGTTGGGATAAGTAAAGCCAATATATCGCGCTTCTAATTGAAAGTTCCATTTCTTTCCAGTAAACTGATGCCCTAAAGAGATGTAAGGCATGAGCTCATGCTTTTGTACTTCGCCATAAGCCTTTTCTCGGTCTAGCTCAACCCAAGTTCCTAAACCACCAAAAAATAGGTTATTCTTTTCTCCATACTCTTTCCAAAAGATACCTTCTAATTGAGGATAAATACTAAAATCGCCTCCGTTAAATCCGTAAAAAAGATTTACTCCGGGAGAAACGGTAAGGCCAAACTTTTCATTCTCCGATGTAAAAGCATTGATCCCCAAAGTAAGATCCAATTGGGCATTGCCAAATAACAATGAAGTGGTGTTGAGACCTCCTGCAAACGTCAATCCCGTATCCAAACCAATGGCGTAGCCCACTGATGATAATGGAATTGGCATTGGAGCACCACTAAAAATAATAGCTGGCCCACCAAATGAACCTGTTATTTGCTGTTCACCTTTATCTAAGGTTTTCACAACCCGCGTTGAATTACACGAAACCAAAAAAACCGACAGCACAATCAATGAGAAAATTCTAGACATAACCTGTGTATTTTCTAAAAAACCATTCAATTGAAAGCATTATAACAATGATGAAGAGAATCAGTTTCCATTCAATCAAGCTTGTCCATGACTTTGATGATCTGATTATTGGCTTAGCACTTTCTAGTGTCTTCAAGGACTGAATTAGTGCTTCGCTTTCTTCTTTTTGAAATAACGCCCCGCCTTTCTTTTTAGACAAGTCATTTAATAACGCGTGATTCGCCACCAAATTCACAAACTCTGACCTATTCTCCTTCACCGTGAATGTTCCTTTTTCCTCAAAAGTCTCTCCATTCAAAGAAACAGATGCCTTCCAGTCATACGAGCCCGGGGGAAGCGCACCTAATGATGTCCGGTACGCATTCGAATTATTCTTAAAGCGGTAATCAATTGTATTTCCAGAAGAATCAGTTACACTGAGTTCCATTGGTGGTTCATTGCTCAGTTCAAACGACTCGTTATAATATTCTGCATTGAAAACCACCTCTTGTCTTTCTTGCAATTGGCGTGGTGCCGAAACATTAATCCTCGTTCTTTTTTGCTTGATGGCTAAGTATTGAACTGCCTTTTGAAACACCATATCAACCCAATGATCATTTGAAATGCTCGCTTCAAACATGCGCCAGCGCCACCAGCCTTCGCTAAGCAAAGCACCATTTTTTAACCCATCCTGCTCAGTAAATAGCAGCAAAGGGTTTTGAGTTTCTATGTTTCCAACTTTTTGAAACAGTGCCACTTGGTGACTAGAATTGATAATATAATTACCAAACGGAGCCAATAGAGGCGGAAAACGCTTTAGGTCGTTGTTCTTTTCAAGGTTAAATAGATTGAATTGCTCGTTAATGCTTCCCGTCACCTCATCAGACTTATTTCTTGCTGCTTCTATAGTGAATCCGAGTCCGAGTTGATTAAAATGGCGAATGCTCACTCCATTAGTAACCACAGATAGCGTTTGCACACCTTCTTTCAATATGGGCTTTATTTTATTGAGGTCATTGCCATCTGAAGGCAATCCATGAAAGATATATAAATCGGCTGTTTTAATTTTCTGATCCCATTCATCCAACAACACTACTTCTACTTCATACTGATCGCTTTGCTCGATAGATTTTTTCATGGCGGCTATGTCAGGATGCGGAGCATGAGCCAATATTTTCACTTTGGTTCGATTATCTAGCACATCCACATAAATGTCACTCGAATTATTGAGTTCATTCACTTCGCCTTCAATTATATCAATGGCAATGGAGTACTTGTTCAAGCCAATGGATTGCGTTTGTGTGATGAAGTTGAGTTCTACACTATTATCATCTTCATCAATGGTGAGTTTCTTGGTATCAATCTCTTTTCCATCTTTAAGCAAGTGGACGATAGTTGCCTTTCCTTTCAACTTATAAGCCAAAACACGGCTCTTTATCTCGATGTCATTGTTGAGGAATGCCAATCGATTACTCAGCACTTGAGAAAGTTCAATATCTGCACGCACACTTGTATCTCCCAAGGCAATAGCGAAAACCCGCGCATCGCTGCTTAATGAAACGTAGCGAGGGTCTAAACCCTTGTTCTGAATACCATCAGAAGCGATTACAACAGCCCCAATATTTTCGCCATAGAAATCGTCATTAACAGAATTCATCGCACCTCCTAAATCGGTAAACAATGGGTCAAACTTTGTTGAATCATCGGAAGTATTCACCTCCGATGCAAATGGAAATGATTCTACTTTGTATTTATCTTTAAGTTCTGTCTTAGCTCTATCAACAAACCCAGAGACTTCGGCTTTATCACTTTCAGAAATAGAAGCAGATTGGTCGGTATAAATAACAAGTCGCGGTTTTTCTTCTTCTTCAATAATTTGAATCAGAAAGGGCCTCAACAATAGCACAGCAATGATGATGAAGGCCGTTAAACGCATTCCTGCTAAAATAGTTTTCAGTCGTTCTGACCACTCTTCTTGGCGACTTTTATAGAAATAAAGCCACCAAACCACAACCACTGCCAATGGAATCATTAGCAATAACCACGTCCAAGAAAGTTCAAATGATATAGCCAAGTTTACCTAGAATCTTTTGCGAAGATATTAGGTAAGCATGCCACCGTCAACGTTTATTGTTTGTCCTGTAATGTAAGCCGACATATCGCTGGCCAAGAATAATGCAAGGTTTGCAACATCTTCTGTTGTACCACCTCTTTTTAATGGAATAGCATCTCTCCAACCTTGCACAGTTGCTTCATCCAAAGCTCCTGTCATCTCCGTTTCAATAAAACCAGGTGCAATGGCATTGCATCGGATGTTTCTTGAACCAAGCTCTAGAGCTACCGATTTTGTAAATCCTAACAAACCAGCTTTTGAAGCTGCATAATTAGCCTGACCAGCATTTCCTTTAACTCCTACTACAGAACTCATATTAACGATAGAACCTTTGCGCTGCTTGAGCATTGTGCGCTGCACAGCTTTGGTCATATTGAAAATAGACTTTAAGTTGGTATTGATCACCTCATCCCACTGCTCTTCGCTCATTCGCATCAATAAATTATCACGAGTGATTCCAGCATTGTTCACTACTACATCGATGCTGCCAAATTCTTTTACCACATCATTGGCCATTTCTTCGCATGCTGTAAAGTCGGCCACATTGAATTTATAGCCTTTGGCCTTTACTCCTTTGGCTTGCAATTCAGCTTCTAGTTCTCTTGCCTTTTCATCGGACGACACATACGTAAATATGATATGCGATCCTTGATCAGCAAATAATTCAGCAACTCCTTTTCCAATTCCTCTGGTTGCACCTGTAATGATGGATACTTTATTCTCGAGTAGTTTCATGCTTTTTCAATTGATGTTCAAATAAAGTAAATACTTCAAAGGAAATTGACCATTCATCAATAGAATTGCCAACAGCTTAGACTGTATAATCATTAATTCAATCCTAGCGGAAATGTAGCAGATCTAATACTACATCCTCATCCCCATTTTCATATCTGTTCTTCGAATCATCAATGACAGCAATGGTGCAAAAATGATTGTTGGCCATAGCCATCCAACCAAAGGTGGAAGGAATTGTAATGCCGTAACCGAAAATGCTGTCATGGTGGCAATGAGTGCGGCTCCCATATTTGCACGGTGCGATCTAAACCATTTAAAGTCTCTTGGTTCTAACTTTCTCAGTCTTCGAAATGCTCCAAATGACAGCACGAGCATCAAAGCTCCAAAAACGATGAATAAAATCACGCTAGGATTGAGCTTAGTAATACTGGCTAATACACCTTTGATAAAAAGATAGGCGCCAGCCAAGCTCAATGCTCCCGCTGACAACCAATCGATCAAACCAGGTTGTTTTCCTTTGAAAAACTGCAGCGACCTGACACCATGTAATGTACTGAAGAAAGAAAGAATTGCAATACATAATAGGAACATCAATGAGCCTTTCAAACCCATGATCAGTGCAGTGATAAACACGATAAACATCCCATAAAAAAACACTTTTCCAATCTTGCGGTGCAATTGTGGTTTAGATGCTATAGAAAGCGCCACTATTCCTGTCAATAAAGAGGTGCCTCCGGCTATAATGTGTATGATCGTATATAAGAGAGCAGTGTTTCCAAATCCGTTTGTTTCAGTGCATCAAAATATGCAGAATTTAAGAGTTGGGACTTATTTGCACAAAAAAAGCCCCACAAAATGCGAGGCTTTAATAATATTAAGGTCTAAGCTTAAGCTGATACTCCCATTACTTTGGCCATTACTTTACCGATGGTAGCTGGAGTTTCAACAACGTGAATTCCACATTCAGCTAAGATGCGCATTTTGGCAGCTGCAGTATCTTCTTCACCACCAACAATAGCACCTGCGTGACCCATTGTTCGTCCTTTAGGAGCAGTTTGTCCCGCGATGAATCCTACAACTGGCTTTTTGTTTCCATTGTCTTTAATCCAATTGGCTGCTTCTGCTTCTAGGTTTCCTCCAATCTCGCCTATCATAACGATGCCTGCAGTTTCAGGATCATTCATGAAAAGCTCAACCGCTTGCTTTGTTGTTGTTCCAATGATTGGGTCTCCTCCTATACCGATAGCAGAAGAAATACCCATTCCGACCTTCACCACTTGGTCAGCTGCTTCATAGGTCAATGTTCCAGACTTTGAAACAATACCAATGTTTCCTTTCTTGAATACGAAACCTGGCATGATACCAACCTTCGCTTCTCCTGGAGTAATTACTCCTGGACAATTCGGCCCGATCAACGTGCAATCTCTATTAGAGATATATGACTTCACCTTCACCATATCATTTACTGGAATTCCCTCAGTTATTGCAACAATCACTTTAATTCCTGCCTCAGCAGCTTCCATAATTGCGTCAGCAGCAAATGCTGGTGGCACGAAAATGATTGACACATCAGCGCCAGTAGTTTTGACCGCATCAGCTACAGTATTGAACACTGGACGATCAAGGTGCGTTTGCCCACCTTTATTTGGAGTGACTCCACCAACCACATTGGTTCCATACTCAATCATTTGACCGGCATGAAAAGTTCCTTCGCTTCCAGTGAATCCTTGAACGATCACTTTCGAATTTTTATTTACTAGTACACTCATTTTCCAGATTTTTTTATCGTGGGCCAAAAATAGACATCTCACATACCCGAGCAAGTCTATTTTCAACGAAATAATAACAGGCTGTTTTCAAGCATTATTTTCGTGCAATGTATAGCCGTCTAACTGTAATTATTGTTCTGCTCTTGCTCATGAATAAAGGGCAAGCCCAGTCTAATTTTAGTGGAGTTGAAGTCGGAGGGTTAGCAGGTCAAATGTTAGACATATATCCAAATATGCCGCAACACGACCTTCAACGTGGAGGATTCATGTCATTACGCTGCGGAGGAAAGAGCCCATATCGTGAACTATACAATAATGTTGAATCAGGCATTCAAGCTTCTTTTCATGATTTAGGAAACCCATCTGTTCTAGGTTATGGAATAGGCATTCAATATCAAGCCACCTTTAATCAGTACATCACCAGAAGAATTAGGAGTTTTCAGCGGTTCAACGTTGGTGGTATCTATGTTACTAAGCCCTATGACTATTTGAATAATCAGTCAAACAATGTCTTCGGATCAGATGTATCGGCATTGTTATCCGTTTCGGCTGGGGTAAGATATAAATTCAGGCAAAATGCGATTGCACTGCAGGCATCGTATTGGCACAGCTCCAATGCACATACAGTTTTACCCAACGTGGGAATGAATGTGCCGATGGTTATGCTTTCAATAGAAAAATTCTTCCACATAGAGGATATCTATATAATGGAAGAAAAGGAACCTTTCAGCATTGATTCTAGATTTGGATTGATGCTTTATGGAGCTATGGGATTCAATGAAGCAGGCGGAACGGTGAGGCCAACGAACGGAAACACTTACAGAAAACAGTTGGCAGGCATAGGAGCAACCTATCGATTCCGAACGATACACCGAGTTAGTTTGAGCTTAGAAGGATATCACGATGATGCCTATGCATTGTGGAATAACTCTATGGAATGGGCTAACAGCAAAGACAACCTTGCCTCTTCTGCCCTTATGCTGATACTTGGGCATGAGTTCATTTTTGGACATTTTGGCTGGATTGTCAATGCTGGAGTGAACCTGTATAACCCAACGCTAGACCGAATTGTAAATGAAGTAGAGCAAAGGAATTTTTCAAGTCTTTCAAAGCGATATGTGCCAGGGCGATTTGCCGTGCGGTACTACTTCAATAAATCAGAAAAGCATTTGGGAGCCGCATTTGTGCAGCTGGGCGTAAAATCCAATTTAGGACAGGCAGATTTTATGGAAATAGGTATTGGCTGTCTTATTTCAAAGAAGCAAGGCTGAACCGAACCAGCATTCCCTCTTCAGCGCCAATAATACATTCTCCATTGAATATTAAAGCGTCAATAAGGTCAATCTCTTCTTTCAACGAATACCATTTCCAACTTTCACCTTGATTATTTGAAACACCGATCAGTCCAGCATTACCTATGGCAAGGACTTGATCACCACTTGCCACTACTCTATTGAGAAATCCTTTGTTCTTGCTCTCAGTCTCTGACCACGAATCGCCACCATCAGAAGTGGTTAAAACAACCCCGTCAAATGTAATTGCAATGCCTGAAACAGGTGAAGTGAAAATCATATCCGCAATAAACTGCGCTTTTAGGTCAATTCTCTGCCATTCCTCTCCTTCGGTCAATCGCATTAACCGCCCATTTCCTGCTGCCCAAACTGTGTTGTCAAATGTGCATATGGCCCGCATCTCGTTATCAAACTCTAGCGGATTCCATTCATTAGCATTAATGGTTTGATAGATCACGCCAAATGATAACTCCCCTCCTGCTACTGCATATAATCCATCATTGGTTTGTGCAAACCTTCTAATTGGATGTTTGCTCAAGTCGCTTACCCAGTCTTCTTCTCGCCAATAATAAGTTTGAAATGAGCTCAAATCACTGCTAAAAAGAATTTCTACTGAATCTAAACCTATATACCATGAGCCTTGATATCGGGTGACATCATATACTTCTCGGTCCAAATCACTCGCTACCAGATTGAAAGTAGAAGCATTGAGATCACTTTGGATAATAAAACCTGTTGAGTTTGCATTTCCACCGCCAATTATTAGCGAATCACCATGCACTTCCAGGCAGCGCACTTTTTCATCAAAGGGTAGAGAAATCAATTCATAGTCAATATCTAACTGATCTTTAGAGCATCCATAGAGCATGCTTAAGAACAACATCAATAAAACAAATTGCGCTATAGCTTTAATTGGCATGGCCCAAAACTACTTGACAAATGAATGTGGTTTAGTACAAAACAAAAAAAGCCGATCTCTTTCGAGACCGGCTTTCACTTTTATCAATTAAACTATCTTATTGCTTCACAAAGCTCTTAACAGCATTGAAAGCATCAGACTCAAGAGATAGGTTATACATTCCTGGTGCTAAAGCATTAACATCCAATTCAATCGTTTCAGAAGAAGAAATAGTATTCACTACTCTTTCCATTACAATTTGACCTTGAACATTCACTACTCTAACTGTAACGTCAGAAACGCTTTCCATTCCTTCAAGATTCAATAACAAGTTGCTAGATGTTGGGTTTGGATACAATGCAAACTTTGCATCTTCTGAGATATCATTGATACCTGTTGGCCAGATTTCAACATAAACAGAATCAGATGCAGCACATCCATTTGAATTATAAACCTCGACACCATAAATTCCTGTAGCAGAAACTTGTATTGTTTGAGAAGTAGCTCCTGTACTCCAAAGGTAACCTGCATGAATACCAGCGTTCAATGTAGCTGCTGCGCCTGTAGTCTGCTTAATATTTGCACCTAAGTCAACACTTGGAGAGTTGAACTCTGCCAATATTGCTGCAGACTGAACGCTTAAACATCCAGATGAATCAGTGATTTGGGCAGTGTAAGTTCCAGCAGGCAGGTTAGACGCTATAGGTCCAACCTGACCATCACTCCAAAGAATATTATATGGACTAACTCCTCCAGAAACAACTATTCCAATGGAACCGTTTGCATCCTCAGGACATTGCGTAGACTCCAATGAATAAACAGAACTAACCAATAAATCTGGTTCAGCAATAACCATCCCGCTAACGCTATCTAAACAACCAACAGCGTCTTCAGAAACAACAACGTAGGTACCTTGTCCTTGATTGGTAATATCAGCTGATGTTTGACCACTGTTCCAAGTATAACTGATCGGAGAAATACCACCTGATTGGTTGGTTTCAATCATACCATCATTGAATCCAAAACATGAGATATCTGAAATAGCTGGATTCAAGGTTAAATTAGAAACAGCTGGATCGATTACCACAGTTTCTTCAGAAAAACAGCCATTAAGATCTGTAGCACTCATAGTGTAAGTACCTGGCTGCAAACCATAAATGGTGTTACCTACATGACCAGTTGACCATATATAAGCCAAACCTGTACTATCAACAGGACAGAAACTCACGTATGAGCTATCTGCTTCCCAACCTCCAGATGCACCACCTTCATCAGCATTTCTACCAGGATAAGCCATACCTAAAGAACTTCCATCATTTGTAATTCCTTGAGTACAGTCATCGAATTGATTGTAAAAACCATCATATTGCATATATTCTGTTTGAATTTCGATGCAGTTAGATGTTTCATGAAGGATAATTTGACCCGTGAAATTGTCATCAATGGTATTATCACCTAAGCCAACAAAATTCACAATTAGCTTTCGGTTTGGAGCCTGACCACTTAAACAATAAGAGAGATCACCACCATCTACATCAAACCAAGCAGCAAAAATGGCATTGTCTGGTTCAAAAGCACTGTTATGTGGTACAGGCTCGCCAGAGCAACATCCATCATCCAAACCACCACCAAAACCAATGAATCCATTTCTAGCTATTTGGAATTCATCGTATGTATTACCATAAAATTCAAAGTCAAACCCAATATCTAACGCACCAGTAACATTACCTGGAAGAGGCACTGTTGTGCAAACGCCTGAAGAATCCCAACTATAATTGGCAGAATTTGTATCCATTAAGTATGGCTCTGTTAGAGCTACACCACCAGAACCTGTAACTGAAACCTCTGATACATCATACTTACAAACAAGGGGTGTAATGATTGTCTGAGATGAAGCAACTGAGTCTGGATCGTTTAAAACGAAACAATTGGAAACCGTATCTAAATTGGCATCAGTGATTGTAACACAATGTGTTCCTGATGCTAAATCAGTAACTATTGATGATGTAGAGCCATTGTCCCAAGCAAATGTGAAAGGTGGCACTCCAAATAGTCCATCAACAGAAATAGATCCAGTAGTGTCACCGTAACACAATGGATCAACCAATTCAAGAGGTAAAACTTGGTAAACTGCATCAAACACAGAAAAATCATCAACGGCCATATCACTCCAAAATCCATTCCCTACTACTCCTCGAATTCTGAAACGTACATTGTTCAATCCTCCCAACATGGGCATTGACACAACTTGTTCTTGCCATAAATCAACATTATCAGTCCAAGCTGGAATAATATCCAATGTCCAAACTCCTGCAATTTCAACATCGATATGCATTGTACCCATCGATTGTCCAAACATGTGATACCAAAACGAAACTCCCGGAACAGAGATGTTCGTGAAATCAAAAAATGGAGAATTTAAAAGTGCTGTAGGGTTTCCGCTGCTACAAGGAAAAGAAGACTCTACATAAGCATACTTTCCTGCAAAAGTACCTGGATTGTGATCAACACCTTGCGGTCCTGTTGGGTTAGACGATGTTCCACCTGCATCTATAGTCCATTCTGCATTACTTGCAGGATCATTCGTAAAACCAGCACCAGACATATTACAGGTGGCGTTGCACGATCCTGAACAGTTATTCTCAGATTCGAGATCATCATTCCACGGGAATGTCGAAATCTGAGCATTGACACCCACTGCAGTCAGCATAAAGCCAATTGGTAGTAAAAATTTCAATAAATGTTTTTTCATAATAAGTTTAATTAATTAATCGATAAAGATAAAACCTTTATCGCATTCCCTTCGACTAAATGCAGTTTTTTTACGACTAAAACAGAGAATGAGGTGTGACTTATTGGTTTTTAGCGAGTTACGCTACAGTACATTATTTGGCCAGCTCAAAATAAAAAAGGGCTATTCTCATTTAAGAGAATAGCCCTTTATTTATAAAGCTATCTGAATTACTGCTTCACAAAGCTGCTAACAGCATTGTAAGAATCAGACTGCACTGATAGGTTGTAAATACCCGGTGCTATGTCTTTAACATCCAGTTCAATTTGCTCTGAAGCAGAAAGTGAGTTGAATGATTGACTCATAACCGTTTGACCTTGAACATTAGTAATACTCACATTCACATTCGTCAAATTGGTATTTGCATCCAAAAGCATCATTAAGTTACTAGATGCTGGGTTTGGATAAAGCGCAAACTTGGCATCGTTAACGATATCATTAACTCCTGTTGGCCAAATCTCCACATAAATGGTATCTGATGAGAGGCATCCAAATGCATTGGATACTTGAACCCAATACTCACCAGTAGCAGTTACGTTAATAGTTTGAGATGTAGCTCCAGTATTCCATAAATATGAAGAATGACTTCCAGCGTTCAGGTTAACTGAAGCACCAGAAGCACTTAAAATTTTTGGACCTAGATCAACCATTGGAGAAGGATTCTCAGCTACAAGAGACACAGACTGCACTGATTGACAACCTGAAGAATCTGTAATGAAAACTTGATAATTACCTGCCATCAAATTACTTGCAGTTTGCCCAACTTGACCATCACTCCAAATAAACGTATACGGTGCTCTACCGCCTTGCGCTACAACGAATGCTGACCCAGTAGCCTCGCCTTCACAAGCAGGAGAAGAAACTCCACTTATTGAAGAAAGAATAATATCTGGTTCGACTATCATCATACTTCCAACACTGTCAATACAACCAACAGCATCTGTAGCTGTAACAGAGTAAGTTCCGCCTCCAAGGCTAGTGATATCAGCCGATGTTTGTCCGGTATTCCATGCATAAGCAACCGGTGCTACACCACCTGTTTCATTCGTAATCACCTCTCCATCATTAAAACCAAAACATGATACATCATTAACATCTGGATCAAGATTCAACGTAGAAATAGGAGGGTTAATCACGATAGTATCGTAAGCCTCACAGCCATTTGCATCAGTAATCGTTACGATGTTATTCCCAATAGTTAAAGAAGGGTTTAATGTATCAGTAATACCATTATCCCACTCATAACTTAACCCACCAACAGGTGAACAAAAGCTAATGAATGTTCCTTGAGAAGACCATGAACTTGAGTTACGACCAGGGTAAGTGTAACCCTCAGTTCCATTTTGATTTTCAATACCTTGAGTTGCTGGATTTGCATTAATCACATCGATCGTATGGATTTCAATACAATTGGTAGTTTCAAAAAACTTAGCTTGAGCATTTACAGAGTTTGTTGCAGAACAACAATACCCTACAGAAGTGTAATTAACCACTAATGTTCTAAATGGAGCTGTTCCAGTGGTATAGTAATCAATCTCTCCAAAACCATTAGTTCCCCATAGGTCATCCCAAACGACAGCTACTAAATTATTGGGAGCTGAACCATTAGGAAGTGCTTGACCTGAGCAGCAGCCGCTATTTGTGTTGTTATCAAAAGTGATAAAACCATTAGAAGAGATTCTGAATGTAGAATGAGTGTCGCCAAAGAAGACAAAATCAAATCCGATGTTTAATGGATTTGTTACTTGATCATCACCTAAAGTTACTGGTGTTCCGACCATTGACGTATCTGGAGAGAAATTAGCAGACGTTGTATCCCATACATAAGCCTCAGTAATAGGTGTTCCACCTGAAGCAGATACCGTACCAACCCCTTGATCGTAATCACAAATTAAATCAGTGACCAAAGTCGTAGTTGAGACAATTGCATTCAATGTCAAGTCAAACGAGGCAGAAGTAGTATCGCCATTAGCGTCTGTACAAGTAACTGTGTATATTCCTTCCGCTAATCCCGTTTGAATAGCTCCAGACGAACCGTTAGACCAGTTATAGGTAAATGGTGGTGTACCAAAAATAGCTTCAACTTCTACCATACCATCAGAATCTCCAGGACAAGTTGGTGTAGCTTCAGCGATTGTCACAAGTTGATATACAGCATCAAATACAGAGAAATCATCAACGGCCATATCGCTTCTAAAGCCAAATCCTGTTATACCTCTTACACGGAAACGAATATTATTCATGCCAGCATAAGGCCCTAAGTCAATTGTTTGCTCTTGCCAGATGTCTTGATTATCTGTCCAAGCAGGAATTACATTATTGGTCCAAACACCACCCGACTCAACGTCAAATTGCATTGTACCCATATTACTTCCATACATGTGATACCAAAAAGTAACCGCTGGAGTTGACACATTGGTGAAGTCAAACATCGGAGAAACCAAATTGGCCACATCACCATAACAACCGGAAGTCTCAGTGTAGGCATACTTACCACCAGAAATACCAGGGTTATGATCTGCCCCTCCATTGGCCGTTGGACCTGTGGATGAGGAACCTGTGCCGAAAGCATCAATCGTCCAATCAATATCGTCACCTAAATCATTCGTAAAGCCATTGCCGGATAAAAAACATGCAGCACCGCAGAAAGTACCACAGGTATTTTCAGTCTCGAAGTCTTCTGTCCATGGAAAAGATGTTACCTGAGCCTGCAGCCCAAATGACATGAACCCCACGGCAAGTGTTAAGAGTATATTTTTTTTCATATTCATAAATTAAAGTTTGAACAAATAAAAAGATTTAAATCGAATATTCTTCGGTAAAATTTGAATATTAACCGTTAAAGTTGAACTATTTCCCGACAAACAAGCATTCAGCCTAATTTCAACAAGTGAAATCTCCCGACCTTTTAGCTGCTACATTTGCAGCAATATGGGCAACGAAACTATAGTAGCATTAAGCACACCCCAAGGAATTGGCGCGATAGGCGTGATTCGCCTTTCTGGTAAAAACGCTATTAAATTAACCGCTGATCATCTTGGTAGCAACTTTAAATTGGCAGAAGCCAACACGGTTCATTTTGGAAGGTTTAATGTTGGTGCTAGAATTTTAGATGAAGTAGTGGCAACAGTATTTAGAGCTCCAAAATCATACACTGGCGAAAATGTTGTAGAACTTTCCTTTCATGGCTCTTCTTACATTTTAAATGAAGCTTTAGATGCTTTAATCGCTTCTGGCGCTCAACTGGCTGCCCCAGGTGAGTTTACACAGCGCGCATTTCTTAATGGAAAACTCGATTTAAGCCAAGCAGAAGCCGTTGCTGATCTGATTGCTTCTGAATCGGCCGCTGAGCATCGGCTGGCGATGCATCAAATGCGCGGTGGTTTTTCAAAAGAAATTGCCCAACTCAGAGAAGAGCTGATCCACTTTGCTAGTCTTATTGAGCTAGAATTAGATTTTTCAGAAGAAGATGTAGAATTTGCCAATCGAGAACAATTGGTCGCTTTGATTGAAAAAATATTGGGATTCATAACGCGATTGATCGATTCTTTCCGATACGGAAATGCTATGAAAAATGGAGTTCCCGTTGCAATTATTGGGAAACCAAATGCAGGTAAATCCACTCTACTGAATCTATTGCTCAATGAAGACCGTGCCATTGTCTCTGACATTGCTGGAACTACAAGAGATGCGATTGAAGACATTGCTGTAATCAGTGGTGTTCGTTACCGATTCATAGATACAGCTGGCATACGGGAAACTCAAGACACCATAGAGGCTATAGGCGTAAAAAAGAGTTTGGAACGGATGAAAAGCGCATCCATTGTCCTGTATTTATTTGACGCTACGGAATCGCGCGATGAACATCAGAAGATTTTGAGTGAATTGATTAATCAAATTGATTCACTCCAAGCTGAAGTAATAGCAGTAGGCAATAAAAGTGACCTAGCCTCTTCCCATCCTTCTGAACCGCTCATCAATAGCGTGAAAGAAATCTACCTTTCTGCTAAAACCAGCGATGGTATAGAGCAATTGAACGAAGCCTTAACTTCTACCATGAACGTTGGAAATATAGCATCAGGAGATGTGGTGGTGACCAACGCGCGACACGCGCAAGCGTTAAAGGCGACCCAAGTGGCATTGAATCATTCGTTGGAAGGAATTAATGCCGGCATTTCTGGCGATTTGGTGGCGGCAGATATCCGCCAAGCACTGCACCACCTAGGATCCATCACTGGTGAAATCTCAACAGATGATTTACTCGGGAATATTTTTGGGAAGTTTTGTATCGGAAAGTAACCAAGCAAAACATCAACAATAAAAAACAAGCTAAAACCACTACAAACAAAGGGTTCTATAGCGCAAGGAATTTACACCTGATTGTTTATTCATCGTTGTTGGTTGTTTATTTT
>DGQE01000011.1 GCA_002389645.1 Flavobacteriales bacterium UBA4422 | reverse complement strand
GCCTGCCGCTAGCGTTCATCCTGAGCCAGGATCAAACTCTCCGTTGTAAAAACTAATAATACAATCAGATCAAAATCCCATGGATACATGCTGGCTTTTCTATCTTTTCAATCTTTTCAAAGAACATCCTTTCTTTCAAAGGGAGCGCAAAGATACAACCATTATTCATTTGCGCAAGCCTACCACCCAAAAAAAGTGAAGAAAATACACCTCAAAAGAGGTTTGGGCGTCTAATCAATTGGTTTTCAATGATAAAAATTTACTACTTAGGGTCCACTTTTGTTACCTGAATGATCTTTCCACTCATTAATTGACCCGAAGTAAGTGAAAAGCTAACTATGAATTTCGCCATATTTTCAGGATTAACCGTTGAAATATACCCCGGAAAAGCCTCTTTTAGCATCTCAGTATTGACCGCCCCTAGGGCTAAGTAGTTGAAGCATAGGGAATCATGCCCATATTCAGCGTCTAAACACTCCGTAAGAGTAGCTAAAGCAGCTTTACTTGCCGAATAAGAGAAGAGCCCTCCAAATTTTGAGCTCCCCTGAACCCCTCCCATGCTTCCAATATTTATAATGTGAGCTCCTTTGTTTAAACGTCCACTGCCAATCAGCATCCTAACCATTTCTAGGACATTCCAAACATTGACCTTCATATGAGTATTGAATTCATCAATTGTTTCATCCGGGATGCTTTCCTTATTCAAGTATCCTGCATTGTTAATCACTATATCGAACCGATTTTCATTCATAATTATTCGCATCCTTTTTGATAATTCATCAAAATCAATCCATTTAAATTGAACATGCGTATATAATGACACATCTTTGGCAGTTGGATCATCTTGTCTGCTAATACCCCAAACACTATGCCCCTGCGATATAAATTCATTCTTAAGTGCCTTACCGATCCCTTTTGAGACCCCCGTGATTAATACATTCATAATTTTCAATAAGAAAGTGAAACTCGCTTTGAATACAATATTCTTTAAATTTACCGACTTGATAAGTCAACTTTAAACATATTATAAGCGTCTAGCCTTACATATTTTATATACACCCAGTTTTATGATTAAAAGATCTTCACTGTTTTTGGTTTTGTTATTTGCAATTTTAGGGTCATCTGTTGCCCAAACAGTATCATGTCCATTAGACACACTTAAATACACCTATTCGAAATCAAGCAATTTTGATACACTTAGCTTGGATCCGACTTTTACAAGTGCAGTCTACCAATATTACGAAGCACCTCAGGATATATCTATTAGTGGTGTTAAATTCTATGGATTCAAAACAGACTCTGTTGACGCCAATATGACATACAGTGATTCAATGTCCGTAATAGTAGAAATCAGAAATGCTACATTAGACAGCGTTCCGGGTAACGTGCTTCTAGCATCTGACACAATAAACATTGGCTTCGTAGATACGACCGATACGGTCTACACTTTTGATTACTACGCCAACGTTTCGCTTTTCAATTCTGTTACGACTGGAAATCCATATACTGTTGTGATAAGAACGGAAAACGATTCAAATTCCTTTTCATTTCTTCATAATGAATATGATGAAGTGCTGGGTGGAGGAGATGGAGGTCAAGAATGGTTATCTGGTGCCTTCCAAGGAAGTGGTTGGGTGAAGTCAGACGTATTTTCCCCAAACCCTAATGGAATAGCCTTTGATGCAGACTTTTTCATTGAACCACTCGTTTCTTACACATTGACCGCGAGCTTCATCAACGATCCAGAGTGTTTGTTTGATGAGTTAGGTGATACGGTGGAGTTCTTCAACGATGCTTCTATACTTGTTGACCATAGAATGTATAACAGGTACGCCTTCTTCAATCAGCCAGGAGCTCAAACTTGGAACTATGGAGATGGCTCTCCAGTTCAACAATTGTCAAACCCGCTTCACTTCTACCCTACAAATGGACCATTTGCAGCGACATTAACTGCGCGCATATTTAGTTGGTCTCAGTTGAACTGCCAAAGTTCAAAAACCCAAATTATTGATGAAAAGCCAGAGCAAGGGTTCTCATATGTTACAAGCAATTTAGATGTAGAGTTCACGAATGAGACACCTGCCAGCTCTATCTTCACCAATATATCCTACGACTTTGGTGATGGAAACACGAGCCAAGCTGAAGATCCTTCACATAATTATTCTGAACCAGGCACTTATTGGGTGTGTCAAACAATGATGACTTCATGCGGAGAAATAACCGAATGCCAAAATGTTGCCGTTGCGACCAACACAGCGCTTAATTGCGGAAAGGACAGCGTTAGATATACTGCAGCTCGAGGAACTGATACTAAGACACTAACCATTAAAAGTCCTCTTGGCACCCAAAGATTAGTCGGACTAGGGCAGCGATTCGATGCACCACAGTCAATGATAGTGCATGGCTTTTCATTTTACGCAAACCACGAAGGTCTTTACAGAGATAACTTCGAGGTGATTTGTGAAATATGGCTTGAAGGCCCAGGCAATGTTCCAGACACTGCAATTGGCCCTTTAGCTTCTTCCAGTGTAAGAATCAACAAATATGATGTTGACACCAATTATTCGGGAGATTTGAGATATACTGCTATTTTCAATGAACCTGTCAACCTTCTTAGAGATGAAGACTACGTATTAACCATTGAGTACTTTGGTCAAACCCCTGTACTCATCAGCACAACCGATTGGGAAGAAGGTGATGGAGACCAAGACTTGTTGGCTGTAGGTCAAGTAGTAGCGGGTGGAGATACATTTTGGGTAACTCCAGCATCTGTTGCGCTTTTTAACGCTCAGGGCATGCCATTTGATGCAGATGTTTTAATCGAACCTCTCATTGAATATAACTTTAATGCTAATTTCAGTTATGACTTTGAATGCCTGACCTTCAATCAGCAGGGTGAAAGAGTGGTCGACTTCACCAATGAGTCCTCTAGAATAGCATCTAGTACTACTTACAATTCTGGGGTGTTCTACAACTCCACTACTAGCGCTTATGCCTGGGATTTTGGAGATAGCACTGACATCAACAACCAAGTGAATGCGCAACACTTATTCGAAGCTCCTGGTCCTTTTAATGTAGAATTAACCATAATTATGGATGGTTGGACTAATGACTGTCAGAATTCGCAGGAATATTTTATCCCGGTAGTCCCAACCGGAGGCTTCTCATTCGAGCAAGTAACTTCAACTGTTAAGTTTATTGATGAATCTAGCAATGCGGAAGAATATCTATGGACTTTCTCAGACTCAACATACAGCACATTAAGTGATCCCAGACACTTCTTCCTTAGGTTAGGAGAGTTTGAAGTATGTCAATACGTTTCAAACGTTTGCGGTTCTGACACTACATGTCAAACTATAACAGTAAACGTTTTAGGTATTCCTGATGAGCTCATGGAGCAGATGAGCATCTATCCTAACCCTGCGTCTGATTATTTGAATATAGACGCTGATTTAAGCTCAATGAAAACATTAGAGTTAACACTATATGACTTCAGTGGACGGGTCGTTAAATCTGCATCATTCAATAATTCAATCGTTAATGAATCGTTGTATGTGGGAGACCTTGCGAAAGGAGCCTACATGATGGAAATAAAAGCTGGTGAATTCAAAGGCACGAAAAAATTCATTCTCACAAATTAGAGCCTTGTCTGGATACTGAAACTAAAAAAGCCGCTATAAAGCGGCTTTTTTTTGTTTATGCAAAGCATGATTATTTCATCATTCTATGCAATGCATTATTATAAATACTATGAAGGGTTGATATTGTCCCAAAGTCAATTCCGTTTATTTTAATGCTTTCTCCAGCAGACTTACCAAGAATAGAGTAAGGAACATTTGATTTCTCCACATCTTCCTTAAATTGAGCCATATTAACGTCCGAAACCGCTAATACAACTCTAGTTTGTGACTCTCCAAACAATAGACCATCCAATCTGCCTTGTGCCTCAATATTTATCTCTACACCTATTCCATTGGTTGTTGTCATTTCTAATAGCGTAGTGAATAGGCCTCCATCAGAAACATCGTGAGCCGAAGATACCAGTCCATTTCTGATGGCCGACAACAAAGCATCTTGCAACTTCACTTCATCATTTAGATCAAACTTTGGTGATTTGGATAATTGCTCTTTATGCCATTGAATAAGATACTGTGAACTTGCAATATCATCTGAGTGCTCTCCAAGCAAAATCAAATTCAATCCCTCCTCCTTAATTGCAAGCGATGTTATGTGCTCTTTGGAATCAACCAAACCAATCATTCCAATGGTTGGCGTAGGTAAAACGGGCACTGTTTTACCATCAATTGTTGACTGATTATAAAAACTAACATTACCACCTGTTACAGGGGTTTCAAAAGCCAGACACGCTTTACTCATACCTTTAATGGCACCAACAAACTGCCAATAGGCTTCTGGACTATAAGGATTTCCAAAGTTTAAACAATTTGTAATTGCTGCTGGCTTGCCTCCCGAACATACTATATTCCGGGCAGCCTCGGCAACTGCCATTGCACACCCTTCTTCTGGATTAGCATAGACATACCTAGCATTACAATCGACCGTTGCCGCAATGGCTTTATTAGAATCCTTTATACTAATGATTCCCGCATCTGTAGGATTGTTAGTAGACATATTAATTGTCCCTACCATTGAATCATATTGTTCTGTCACCCATCGTTTCGATGCAATATTTACATGACCAATCAAGAAATGGGCAACCTCTTTTAAATCTTCTGGTTCCCTAATTGAACTTTGATCAAAAGATTGAGCTTTTGAAAAATAAGCCGGCTCAGTATACTCCCGCTCATAAACAGGTGCTCCTCCACCTAAAACCAAAGAGTCTGCGGGTGCTTGCGCAACCAACTCATCGTTCATAAAGTAACGAAGCTGGTTACCTTCGGTTACCACTCCTATTTCAATACAGTTTAAATCCCATTTATCAAATATTCTAAGAACCTCGGCTTCTTTGCCCTTCTTCACAACCACAAGCATTCTTTCTTGAGATTCACTAAGTAATATCTCAAAAGGCAGCATATTCTCTTGACGTGTTGGAACGCGGTCTAAATAAATATCCATTCCGCACTCTCCTTTGGCTGACATTTCTGAGGTAGAACATGTAATCCCGGCTGCTCCCATATCTTGCATTCCCACGATGCAATCAGTATCTGCAAGTTCTAAAGAAGCTTCGAGGAGTAGTTTTTCTTGAAAGGGATCGCCAACTTGAACAGATGGCAAATCATCCGCACTATCATCAGATAAATCTCCAGAAGCAAATGTTGCCCCGTGAATACCATCTTTACCAGTACTTGAGCCAACTATGAAAACTGGGTTGCCTGGTCCTTCAGAAATAGCTGATATAGTTTTATCCGTTTCAACAATACCAACTGACATTGCGTTTACTAAAGGATTCTGATTATATGATTCATCAAAGTAAACTTCACCACCAACAACAGGAATTCCAAAGCTGTTTCCATAGTCGCCAATTCCTTTTACAACGCCTTTAAGTAACCATTTCGTTCTTTCTGAGTTAGGATCTCCAAAGCGAAGACTGTTCAATTGACCGACAGGACGAGCGCCCATAGTGAATATATCTCGATTGATACCTCCAACTCCTGTTGCAGCTCCTTGGTATGGTTCAATTGCAGATGGATGATTATGTGATTCAATCTTGAATGCACATGCTAATCCGTTGCCAATATCCACTAAACCAGCATTCTCCTCACCCGCTTCAGCCAAAATAGCTGGACCTTTCTTAGGTAATGTCTTGAGCCACATAATACTATTCTTATAAGAACAATGTTCTGACCACATTACCGAATAAATCGATAGCTCAGTAAAATTTGGTGTTCGACCTAGGTATTGAACTACTTGATCATACTCTTCAGGCAAAAGACCAAGTGTTTTTGCAGTTTCTTCTGGGTTGTAGTCTGTTGGTTGACTCATGATTCAAATTTGAGCGCCAAAATTAACTTTTCAGAACGGGTATTTATTTCAAAAGTCTTATTTGTTATTAAGAAGATTTACTTTGAAGTGTGCAAATCGAAGGAATAGGACTAAGCTTAATTTGGTATGTAGTTCTTCTGTGGCTTCTTTTAAAGTCAAGAGGAAGCTTCTCAAGCGCGCGCATAACGGTATTATTTACAACAAAAGTGATAGGAACTTTTGCTTTGCAGTGGCTCTTCACTTACTATTATACTGATAGATCTACAGCAGACATCTATCGCTTTTTTGATGATGGACTGCTCCTGCATAAAGTCTTCTTTAGTCAGCCAATCGACTATATAAAGATCATGTTTAATGCATATTCAGATGGTGACGGTTTCAAAACGCTCTATTTTGAACAAATGAATGCTTGGATCAAGCCAAATGATTCAGCGTTTTACAATGACAATCATTTCATGATCAAGGTGAACTCATTATTGACATTTTTAAGCTTCGGGCATTATGAAGTTCACGGAATTGTTTTTAGCACACTGTCATTTTTAGGTTTAAAATGGTGTGCAGAGTCCTTAACCTCAGAAAAAAAGAATCAAAATCTCGCCTTAACTATAGCGATTCTTTTTCCCTCGAGTTTACTTTGGATGTCGGGCGGGTTAAAAGAGACAGTGCTCATCTTCGGCATTGGCGCGTTCATTAAAGTTAACCCTATTCATCTACAGTTTAATGCAAAATCTCTTTTTTTAAGCCTAAATGCACTTATTGTGCTCATCTCCGTTAAAATTTACTTCATTGCTGCACTAGTTCCCGCATACTTGGTTCATGGACTTTGTCGTAAAAGAAACTGGGGACTGATGCTTCAGTTTGGCCTTTGGTCAGCATTTATAATTACCGGGTATGCTTTAGCCTCTTTGGCAGGATTTGATCTGACAGAATACATCGTCAGAAAGCAGCATGATTTTTTAAATCATGTACAAGTTATTTCACCCGGAAGCGCGTTCGAGATGAGCTACTTAAAGGAAGGAGTATTGGCCCTGCTAGCATCTACACCTCAGGCAATAGCGAATGTATTGTTCAGACCTTACATATACGAAGTCAAAACATTACCAGAATTGCTGCTATTTATCGAAAACCTTTTCATCGCAATTTCACTCGTTCTGTTTACTGTTCATGTTATCCGATTTCGAGATTTTTCAAAACTTCAAATTTGGATTTTTCTGTTCGTGCTTCCTATATTAATCCTAATGGGCATGGTGACGCCAGTATTTGGAGCTATCATGAGATATAGGGCACCGGCTATTATTTTACTACTTATAATACTTACCCCCTATTTTCGGTCTTTTTTAACGGGTATTAAAACAACTAATCAATGAGAATCACTTTTTTAATGATTGC
The DNA here is from genome assembly GCA_002389645.1 of Flavobacteriales bacterium UBA4422. Lineage (GTDB taxonomy): Bacteria > Bacteroidota > Bacteroidia > Flavobacteriales_G > Salibacteraceae > SHAN690. The sequence continues at coordinate 3,390 of DGQE01000011.1, read as the reverse complement.
TGCGATATTGCTTACGGCATGTTCTTCGCGCAAACAGGCTGATTTAATAATCCACAATGCCAAGATTTACATGGTTGACGATGCATTTGGAACGGCACAAGCTATGGCCTTAAAAGATGGTAAAATCATAGAAATAGGCGCGGAGCATCAGATATTGAACAGCTACCAAAGTGAAGAAAAAATTGATGCCGCCCTTCAATTTATTTATCCTGGATTTATCGATGCACATTCGCATTTTTTAGGCTATGGAAATGAAAAACAACAATTAGACCTTGTAGGAACAACATCTTTTGAAGAGGTTGTCACAAAAATATCGAGTTACATATCCAATTATGAGGGCAAGTGGATTAGAGGAAGAGGTTGGGATCAGAATGACTGGAAAATAAAGGAATTTCCAACAAATGACACTTTAAGCAAGCTTTTCCCTGATCATTTCATTGTTTTAAAACGAGTTGATGGACATGCTGTTTTAGCTAGTGAAAATGTATTAAATCTTGCTGGTATAACAAGTCAAAGCAAAATAGCAGGTGGAGAAGTAGTCGTCTTCAATGACAAGCCAACTGGTGTTTTGATGGATGAGGCGGAAAGTTTAATTCAGCCTGTAATTCCAAAATATTCTAAAGAGTTCAAATTGAACTCCCTAAAAATAGCCCAAGAAGATTGCTTCACGGAAGGTTTAACTACTGTATGTGCTGGTGGATTAAGTGAGCCTGATATTGACCTAATAAATGAAAGTCATGAGTCATTTTTAAAAATGCGTGTTTATGCAATGTACAGTGCAAATAATAGCTTTATTGATAGTCTGCAAACTATAGGCTATAAAACGGAGCGTTTAACCGCTAAATCAATCAAGTTGTATACTGATGGAGCACTTGGATCTAGAGGTGCAGCTTTGTTAGCCCCTTATTCTGATGACAGCCTGAACAGCGGACTGATCATCGCACCAGAAGACTCAATTCGAAAGTGGGCTAAAGCCTGTTTTGAAAACAACTTCCAATTAAATGTTCACTGTATAGGAGATCGAGCGAACCGCATCACCTTAGACGCAATGGGGTCAGTATTAAAAACCGCGAATGATAGAAGATGGCGAATAGAACATGCACAAGTCGTTCATAAAGATGATCAACCAAAATTTGGAGCATATACCATAATTCCATCTATGCAACCTACCCATGCTACATCTGATATGTATTGGGCTGAAGACCGTTTAGGATCAGAAAGGATTGATCAGGCATATGCACTAAGAAGCATGATGAATCAAAATGGTCTAATTGCATTAGGCACCGACTTTCCTGTGGAGCATATATCACCAATCAAAACATTCTATGCAGCAACTGTTCGTAAAGACATATCTGGTTTTCCAGAAGACGGGTTCGCCATGGAAGAAGCACTTTCAAGACAAGAAGCGTTAAGAGGTATTACTATTTGGCCAGCAGTTGCTAATTTTGAGGATTCCGTAAAAGGAAGCTTGGAAGTTGGAAAATATGCTGACTTTGTGATGTTGGATCAAGATTTAATGAAATGCTCGAAGGAGGCAATTCTCAAGTCCAACATTATTAAAACATGGGTTAACGGTGAATTGGTTTATACGAAATAGGATTCTTTTAATGATTGCACTTGCTGTCTTAGTGCAGTCTTCTGCAGTTGCCCAAGAAGATCTCTTCAAACTTTGGCCTGACAGCACCTTGTCAATGGCTAATTCAGCTTCACATGTTTACTTTCTTTCTGAAACAGAGAAAGAATCAATTTTCTACATGAATTTATTAAGGATTAACCCGCCACTATTTGTAGAAACCCACCTTAACGATTACATCAAATCAAAGGATGTTAAAAAAGACCGGTTAGTTAAAGATCTTATCAAAGAGTTAGAGAATACTGGTAAAATGAATCCATTGATGCCGAATAAAGAACTCACGGACTTTGCGAGAGCCCATGCCAAGGATATGGGAGAATCTGGCAGAACTGGCCACAATTCTTCAGACGGAAAACCTTTTAGAGACCGTATTTCAGATCTTGAACATCATTTCACGGCAATAAATGAGAATTGTAACTATGGAAATGATAATGCTGTTGATGCTCTTATTGATCTGTTAATAGACCGGAACGTACCCAACTTCGGTCATAGAAAAAACATCCTTGACCCAGAAATGACACTAATTGGTGTCGCTTTAGAGCCACATAAAAGGTGGAGACATAACTATGTTCAAGACTTTGGTATAGCCAAAGAAAAATAGTTCTTGTTACTGAGGTGGTCAGGAGTTAAATTTGGTTCTTCACCAATTATTAGAATAATGGAAGTAACTAGATTATTTGATATACCCTACTATCAATTAAAGCATTTCCCACAAAAAGATTCATTAGCTGCAAAAATTGACGGCAACTGGGTGAAAACTTCCACTCAGAGTTTCGTTGATCAGGCTATGATGGTCAGCAAGGCTTTAGTTGAAGCGGGCATCAAACCGGATGATAAGGTTTCCATCATTTCAAACAATAGGCCTGAATGGAATATTGTAGATCTAGGAATTCAAATGTGCGGAGCCATAAGTGTTCCGATTTACCCAACTATTTCTCCAAAAGATTATGAGTACATTTTTAATGATGCTAGTATCAAGATATGCTTTGTTAGTAGTTCGGACCTTTTAGATAAGGTGAACGAAGTAAAAGCAAACGCTCCTTCATTGAGGCTAATCGTATCGTTTGAAAAAATTGATGGTGTTGAACATTTTACAGAATTCAAGGCTCGTGGCGAAAAGACTTCCACAGAGGAAATCGAATCAAGAAAATCTGTGATAAAAGGAACCGATTTAGCCACACTTATTTACACAAGTGGAACGACAGGTAATCCAAAGGGAGTTATGCTTTCGCATAACAATATTGTGTCGAATGTGATTGGAAGCAGAGAACGTATTCCTTGTGATGAAAATGCTAGAGCGGTTAGCTTTCTTCCTCTTTGTCACGTATATGAGCGCATGGTTCTTTACCTATTTATGTACACGGGTGTTTCCGTCTATTATGCGGAATCAATGGATACCATCGGAGACAATATTAGAGAGTTGAAGCCAGAGGTTTTCACAGCTGTGCCAAGGTTATTAGAAAAAGTATTCGATCGAATAATGCTGAAAGGGTCAGAATTAACGGGAATTAAGCACTCTCTCTTTTTCTGGGCTGTAGGTATTGCTGAAAAGTGGAAACCTTACGGTGAAAATGGTGCTTGGTATGAATTTAAACTGAGCATTGCTAACAAACTCATCTTCAATAAATGGAGAGAAGCTTTAGGCGGAAATGTTGAAGTTGTTGCTAGCGGCAGTGCCGCCTTACAACCGAGGTTGGCTGCCATTTTCTGCGCTGCGCAAATACCAATTTTAGAAGGTTATGGTTTAACAGAAACAT
>DGQE01000008.1 GCA_002389645.1 Flavobacteriales bacterium UBA4422 | reverse complement strand
AAGACAAAGAGTGGGTATTGCTCGCGCATTGTATCACGGAGCCGAAGTTTTGTTGTTCGATGAGGCGACATCTGCGCTCGACAATCAAACGGAGAAGGAGATAACCGACTCCATTGGTTTGCTTTCAGACGAGAACATAACAATGGTTATCATTGCGCACCGAGTAAGTACCCTGAAGCATTGCAGCCGCATTTTGGAAATGGAAGATGGGATAATTAAGGGTGAATACACCTACGATGAATTGATTAGGGAAGTAGTATAATGGAAATAAAGAATTCAAAAGTATTGGTAATAGGTGGGGCAGGTTTTATTGGCTCTTTTGTCGTTCGAGAACTTTTAAAAGAGGAAGTGAAAGAAGTAGTCGTTTTCGACAATTTCAGCAGAGGCAAAACCAACAATCTAGAGGGTGTTTTTGACGATCCGAGATGTACTTTATTTCCTTTTGGCGGAGATGTTCGAGAATTAGACATTTTAGACAAAGCAATCGCTGGAGCGGATTACGTCATACATCTTGCCGCCATGTGGTTGTTGCATTGCAAAGATTTTCCAAGAACGGCTTTTGATGTGAATATTGCTGGGACTTTCAATGTTCTGGAAGCATGTGCCCGTCATAAGGTGAAGAAACTTGTGTACAGTTCTTCTGCTTCTGTGTATGGTGATGCCGTCCAGGTTCCAATGACGGAAGAACACCCCTTCAATAACAAAAATTTCTATGGTGCAACCAAGATTGCAGGAGAAGCGATGTGCACTGCCTTCAACGATCGATATGGGCTTCCCATTGTTGGATTGCGCTATATGAACGTCTATGGGCCAGGCCAGGATCAACATGCGGTTTACTCCGGGGTAGTTCCAATTATGTTGAATAAAATTGAAGCGAATGAAACTCCGGTTATCAATGGTGATGGTTCGCAAGCCTACGATTTTATCTATGTTGAAGATGTTGCACGATCGAATGTGATGGCGTTGAAAAGTGAGGTGAATCTTGGATATTACAATGTTGGTACTGAAGTCCAAACCTCCATCAAGGAATTGTGTGAAACCATCTTGAAACTGAAGGACTCCCAGCTGAAAGTTCAATACAAACCTTATGCTGAAGACGATGCGCGTCAGTTTGTACAAAACAGAATAGGCTCGCGTCAAAAGGCTGAAGAGGAATTGAGTTTCAAATACAAATACAGCTTGGAAGAAGGACTTCAGAAGTTGATCGACTGGAGAATCGAAAGTGGAATAGATAAATAGGAGAATGAGAAAAATTCAAATTTCTCAGCCGGTAACGGGTGAGGAGGAGTGGTTGGCCGTTCGTGAACCTTTGGAAAGTGGTTGGCTTACCAGCGGTCCGAAAGTGCGAGCATTTGAACAGCGATTCGGTGAGATTCATGGAGTAAAACATGCCATTGCATGTACGAGTGCAACCACAGCGCTTCATTTGGCTATGGCCGCATTGGGAATTAAAGCTGGAGACGAAGTGATCGTTCCAGCCTTTACTTGGATCTCGACGGCGAACGTAGTCGAATACATGGGCGCCAAGCCAGTCTTTGTGGACATTGATTTGAGCACGTTCAACATGAACCCAGAGGCTTTAAAGTCAAAAATCACGAACAAAACGAAAGCCATCATTGCGGTTCATTTGTTTGGACTCTGTGCCGACATGGATCGGATCAAAGAAATTGCGGGCGATATCCCAATCGTGGAAGACGCTGCTTGCGCAGCTGGCGCTCAATACAAAGGTGTATACGCTGGTGCGCTTGGTGATCTGGGCTGTTTTTCTTTTCACCCAAGAAAGTCGATTACAACTGGAGAAGGTGGGATGGTGACCACTCAAAATGATGATTATTCTGAAACTATTGGAATCATGCGAAACCACGGGGCCTCCATTTCGGAGGAACAGCGCCATCATGGAGCTCAACCTTTTATCCTCCCTGAATTTAATCTTCTGGGCTACAACTACCGAATGACCGACCTTCAAGGAGCGGTTGGCTGTGTGCAGATTGAAAAGTTGGAAGCTTTCATTGCTAAACGCGAAGAATGGGCAAAATTCTACATCGAGAATTTGAAAGATTTGGATTGGTTGAAGACTCCAATTACACCCGAAGGCTCGAAGCACGGCTGGCAGTCTTTTGTTTGCAGCATCGATGAGTCAATATCTCAGCATACGCGAAACAGATTGATGCAAATTCTGGAAGAGAAGGGAATTTCCACGAGACCTGGGACCCATGCCGTTCATATGCTAGGATATTATGCCAACAAGTATGACATCTCAGCAGACGATTTCCCAGAGGCTAAAAAGGCCAATGATCTGAGTATGGCGATTCCATTGCACAATCGAATGAGTTCGGAGGATTATGAGTACGTGGTGCAACAGCTGAAATCCATCTAAATGTGCGGAATTGTAGGTGTATTTAATCTGAATGGAGAAGCTGTAGATGAAGGTGTTCTCAAGCGGATGACGGATTCGCTGATACATCGCGGCCCAGATGGAGAGGGTAAGTTTCTCGATGGAAATCTAGGCATTGCACACAGACGGCTTGCGATATTGGATTTGAGTGATGCTGGCTTACAACCGATGACTTCGCGGGACGGCTCTTGGGTCATCACTTTCAATGGTTGCATCTACAATTACAAAGAACTCCGTGAAGAACTCAGGGCCCAAGGTCATTCGTTTCAATCCTCCACGGATACTGAAGTCATCGTGGAAGGATTGTCGAGGTATGGCATCGATTTTCTCGAGCGCTTAAATGGCATGTTCGCCATTGGCGCTTGGAGTGTTGAAGAAAAAGCCCTTTACTTATCTAGGGATCGTTTTGGGGTTAAGCCACTGTACTACTATTTTGATGGTGTCACCTTGATATTCTCATCAGAGGTAAAGGCTTTTATGCAGCACCCAAAGTTTAAAGTACAACTCGATTTTGATTCTTTGAATGAGTATTTCACCTTTCAGAATATGTTTCGAAATAGGACGCTCTTTAAGGATGTCGTCCTCTTACCACAGGCGAATACCGTCCGAATGGATGTTCATTCGACTTCAGTGAAACACAAGAGCTGGTGGGATTATGATTTCTCGAAAGTTGATGAGAACATGAGCTTTCAAGAATCTGTTCTTGAGACGGAACGACTGATGAAACAATCTGTAGAGCGCCAAATGATTTCGGATGTTCCGGTAGGTTCGTATTTGTCCGGAGGGATGGATTCAGGCTCCATTACAGCCATTGCTAGCTCACATGTTCCAAGGCTCTCAACATTCACTTGTGGTTTTGATATGAGTGAAGTTACTGGTAGAGAGGCGAATTTTGACGAACGACGGGATGCTGAAATGATGGCAAATCATTTTAAAACTGAACATTACGAACAAGTAATCAATGCTGGTGATTTGTCCTGGTCTTTGCCACGAGTGGTTTGGCATTTGGAAGATTTACGTGTTGGTATGTCTTATCCAAATTATTACATCAGTCGTTTGGCCTCAAAATTTGTGAAGGTCTGTTTACAAGGTACGGGAGGTGATGAGTTGTTCGGTGGATATCCTTGGCGCTATTACCACGTGTTCAAATCGGTTGATCGAAAGGAGTACTTCGACTTATACTACAGCTTCTGGCAAAGGCTCGTTCAAGATGGGGATAAGACAAACTTGTTCACGGAAAAGTCACTTTCGAATATGTCCGATATCAATGAGCCAAGATCAGTCTTTGAACGTGTCTTTTTATTCAACGATAAATTGAAATACGATACTCCCGAGGAGCATATCCAAAATTCGCTCTATTTTGAAATTAAAACCTTCCTACACGGTTTATTGCTCGTAGGGGATAAGCTCTCTATGGCGAATGGCTTAGAAGAGCGCTTTCCTTTTCTGGACAACGATTTGGCGGATTTCGCCCAGAAGATTCCGGTAAGGCATAAGCTTGGTCAACTCGAAGAGATGAAGAAAATTGACGAGAACATCACTAAAAAAGCTCGTCTTCGTTACAGAGAATTTGATGATGGGAAAACGGTACTTAGAAAGGCGATGGGTGATTTTATTCCAAAATCCATAATTGATCGTAAGAAGCAGGGTTTTTCTGCCCCTGACGAAAGTTGGTACCGAGGCGAAAACCTAAAGTACATCGAAGATTTGCTCTTAAAGAAGGATACGGTTTCGAGCGAATATGTACAGCCCGATTACGTCAAGTCAATTGTTCGCGAACACATGGAAGGTAAGGCTAATCATCGACTTCTGATTTGGTCTTTTCTGAACTTTGAATGGTGGTGTAGAATATTTTTGGAAGGGGAAAAGATAGATGCCTAAAGCGACACCAAATTTTTTAGTGATTGGGGCGGCAAGGTCAGGAACAACACTATTGCACGAGATGCTCCTGGAGCATCCAAGGGTTTTCCTCCCCAAAAACAAGCAACCAGAACCTCACTTTTTTCTAAAATCTAAAGAGTTCGAAAAAGGTACGGAGTACTATCTGAAGAACACTTTTTCTGAAGTTCTGCCCAATCATTTGGCTGTTGGTGAGATCTCTACTTCCTATTTGTTTGGTGTCGAAGTTCCAAGAAGAATCTGGGAATTTAACCCTGAAATGAAACTGATTTGCATACTGCGGAATCCAACCGATCGTGCATTTTCAAATTATTGGCATTCTCGAAAAAACGGCTTTGAAGAACTCAGTTTTAAAGAGGCATTAATTGAGTCTGAAAGTAGAACCAAGTTGCTTCGTCAGGAATTACAAGAGATTGCTCCATTTGCATATTTAGGGAGAAGTCAGTACGCTGAACAACTGCAGCGCTATCTAAATTATTTTCCCTCAAATCAAATTTTGGTGTTGATCTTCGAGGAATTCATCCTAGAACCTAAGAAAGGTTTGAAAGAGATTTTTTCGTTTCTCGGTGTGGATGAAGAATATGAAGTGTCAGTATCTGGAAAGAATATTAACGCGTCAAGACCGATAAATGAAAGCATCGACCCAGAATTACGAATTGAATTAAATACGTCCTTTGAATCAACGATAAAAAAGGTTGAAGATTTTATTGGAAGACCTCTGAAAGTATGGAGAAAATAAGCACACATTCTGAGCAATATTGCTTTGAAGACTTTACGCACGATGCCTACCGAAGTCTGCTTCAATTGACAAAAGACGCTGGTTATGAGTTCATTTCTTTTAGAGATTGTGAGAACAAAGGTGGCCCATGGGTTCTTTGGAGGCATGACCTAGATTTTTCCCCCCACAGAGCATTAAAGCTTGCTAGAATAGAACATGAGATGGGTGTCAAATCTACATTCTTCCTCCTTCCGCATTCTAGGTTTTACAATTTATTTGAAAAGGAAAACTTTGATATTATAAGGGAGTTTGAGAACTTGGGACATGACATCGCGCTTCATTTTGACTTTGCTTTTTATGATGTAACGGATCAAAGGACTTTCGAGGAAAACCTCATTTCAGAGAAGAATTTTTTAGAAAGAACATTTCACCGTAAAATCGAGGCATTTTCATTCCATAACCCGAATAAATGGGCCTTAAATTATGGGCAACATAATGTAGCCGGGATGATAAACGCTTATTCTACATTTTTCGTGAATAATGTGGCATATGCAAGTGACTCAAATGGTTATTGGAGAAATGAATCAATAGCCCAACGATTAGAAGAATCGCATCATAGAGTCCAAATCTTGACACATCCGGTATGGTGGACAGAAAAGCTAACTTCGCCTAAGGAACGAGTTTGGTCAGCGATTGAGGGTAGATCTAGCTCCAACAAAAAAAAGCAACTTGAGCATTGGGAAAAGTGGGGGAGAGAGCTCCCAGATTGGAATGGATAAAAAAATAGCAATCGTTAGTTCGACGCAGAAAGGACTGGATCTTTTTAGGTTTTTCTCAAAGCTAGGATATGGGATTTCGTGTTATGTGACCATCGATTCGGAAACGGCATCAAGGAATAAGGTTTCCGGTTATGTGAACGCTGGCGAGGAGCTTAGGGGGGAAGTTAAAGTACATTACGTTAAAAGCTATGATTTAAAGGAACCAATTGATGTGTCATATTTTAAAACAACAAACTACGATTTGTTGGTGTTGGGAGGGTGGCAGCGCTTAATTCCAAAAGAGATACTTTCAACATTGTCTATAGGTGCACTGGGTACGCATGGCAGCTCAGAAATGCTGCCGAAAGGTAGAGGTAGATCTCCTTTAAACTGGAGTATCATTCAGCGAAAGACAAGATTTGTGATTTCTTTATTTAAAGTAAGGGAAGGTGTAGATGATGGTGATATTTATGGACATAAGACATTCGACATCAACCATTGGGATGATATAAAGAGCCTATACTACAAAAATAGCATTGCGACTGAAGCCCTATTAGAAGAATTCATCCCGGGGATTATCAGCGGGACAGGCAAGGCAATTCCTCAAATTGGAGATCCCTCTTATTACGAGAAGAGAACTGAAAAATCTGGACTTATTGACTGGGAGAATATGGATGTATTTGAGATACATAACTTGATTAGAGCGACGACCCGGCCCTACCCCGGAGCATTTTCGCGATATAATGGGGCAAAATTAGTCTTATGGAAAGGCGTGCCCTTTGATACCAGATTAGAATGGCCTAGAGCTCAATATGGAGAGATTGTAAGACTTTTTAACGATGCATTTTTGGTGAAGTGTTTGTCGGGATCGTTACTAGTGACTGAATTTGATTTAGATTCCAATATGGAGCTATATGAGGGAATGGTAATTTCTTCTAACGAGTTGGGTTGAATGGCTTTTACTTTGTTTGGCATATTGTTCTTAGCTTTTATCTCATTCAGAGTTTATTTGCTCAAAAAATTTGCTGTTGATATTCTGTACTCGCCTTCCAGCGATTCGGCGCTTCATTTGCTCTACTTTCTAAGGCTTAGAAAAGGCAAGCGAGCAACTGATCAGTTTCTTTTGAATGACCGTGAAGATTATCCGTTGGGATATCATAAGCTGATAGGACTTCTAGGATTTAGTCCTCAGTTTATCCGGGAAAGTGGAGGGTTTTTGAACCTTATTCTTGACTGCCTAGCTATAGGATTGGTTGCTTTTAGCTTGTGGTTTCTGAACCTACATTACTATTGGGCTTCAATATTTGTTCTTTCCAGGTTGTTTTATGAACATGCCGGAAGACTATTGGAACTTTCGGAGAGACCATTTGGTGTTTTATTTGGAAACGCCTACTTATTTGGGTTGATAATCTTTCTTGAAACAAACAACCCTTACTTTCTTGTGGTATCAATTATTTCTGGGGGAGTGGTTTTTACGTCGAGCAAATTTGCCATTCAAGCAATAGCATTCATCTCCTTATTTGTAGCCCTCTTTCACTTTTCCTTTCTTCCTGTATTACTATTTCTGGCAACCTTTTTAATATCCGTTATTTTAAGTGCGGGATATTCATTTCGAGTCGTAAAGGGGCTGATTAGACATTCCATTTTCTACAACAAATTCCTTGTAAAAAAGCATATAGCCTTAAAATTCAATCATTTTGATGTTTTCTTATCTGATTTTAAGTCCTTGTTTAGAGATCCAAAAAGTATTGTGAGCTTCTTAATGGCCAGGTCTCTATATGCGAAATTATTCTACCTCAATGTTCTCCTTGTTCCATCTTTAGGTCTCATGGCTTTTGGTAGAAGTGATGTGGGTGGTTGGGCAATTTGGCTTATTAGTAGTGTGCTTGTAGGAATTTTAATCTCTTTTGAAAAACTAAAGTTTTTGGGAGAACCAGAACGGTATTTGGAGTTTTCAGTTATTCCAGCCACCATAGTATGTGCTTCCACTTTAAGTGATTCTTTCTTAATTGTATTTGTGGGTTTCAGTTTGGTGGCTTTGATAGTCTGGCTCCGATATCAAACCGTGATAAGGAAACTTTCTTCCACTGGATGTTTCAGTGAGCTGTTAGATGAGGCAAAGGTTATTTTAGAAAAGAAATCAGTCATCGTACTTACCATCCCGTCACGGATGAGCTTTAATTTGGCATGCATTTCTCCTAGTTCAATTTTCTTAAATAGACTTGGTAATATCGGGGGTAAAGACATTCAATCGGAGTATCAGAAAGTATTTCCACAGAGGACTTACATACCTAGTTTTGATTTGAATGCGATTCGAGCAAAGTACGTTTTTGAAATTGTTGTACTAGATAAAAATTATGTCAAAAAAATTGAGGAGGAGTTTAACACTAAATACGATTTTGACGATTTCATCAACGTTTTTGAAAATGAGGATTATGCCTTGCTTATACATGAGAACGCGACTTCTAATATTCTTTGGTAAATGAGTTAGCAGAGCTACTGTTTTATGTACCGGGCTTTGGGCATTGAGCTGGATAACCTAGGTTATTTTGATTGATTTGAGTAGCCCTCTTCTTGAATGGACTTCAAGATGGAGGCTCCAACTGTAGGTCGATAGTGACTCGATTCATACCAATTGTGCACATCTGTATTCCAGTGGTTACCCCCACTAAAGTCGTATACATGATCGGCTCCGAAACACTCGCTAATCATAGAAATTGTACTACGATCCAATTGATCTGAATTCCAGTAGGGGCCAAAAATAATGTTGAACTCAGTGTTGTGTTCAAGAAAAATTAGCTTCATTTCCTTCATCAAATTTACTTGCCTTGTCGACAGCTTGAGCTCGTGGGTTACAGGTTCTAGCTTTTTCATTTCAGTTTTTATTCTTGAATAGTACAGATCTGGTTGCTGTTCTATTTGCCTTTCCGCCTTGGTACGAATGGAAAAGTTTTGAATGTTATTGTAGACAACCGATTCTGAAGGGTTGACTTCGCTTATTTTTCCTTTGAAGGAAGGATGCCATTTCCCGGTCAACTTCCATTTCAGTAAATCATAGAAGAAAAAATCTCGGATGAAGAACTTTAGAAAACTTAGATGAAACTCTATCCAAAATTTCTCGCTTACAGATGGATGATGCTCGTAAACCGGCCCGATAAAATCAGGGTGCGTATTGTTTTCGTTCATGAGAACCTTGTGGTCCAAGACTATCAACACTTTTTTTAATTCTTGACCTTCTTCAAGTATAAGGTTCAACTTATCATGAATGTTTCTGATTGATTCACCTGGAGCGCCAAAGTTGAAGTAAGAACACTCAGTGCTTTTACAAAAAGCATCGGGAGTAAAGGCCAGGGTTTTTGAATTCCCAAAGACGAAGGTATTGTAGGTGTGATTCTACTGTACGTTTAGGAGAAAACGTTCAACCCCGTAATAGTCGTCACTAGATGCAACCGGGCCTACTTTAGATTCTTCGAGACTGCCTATTATTCGAAAAGGGTCAAGGGTGATGTAAGTGATCAACATAATGAAGACTGGGATGAGAAAGACTGAAATTTTTTTAAGCCAGTTGATCATTAGAACTGAAAGTAGATAAAGCTCACTTCGCTGTCTGCGAAGTACACAATCATGTAAATGAGTACATAATAAATGGCCCAGCGTACCACCCTCGGAACTTTAAGTGCTTCAAGACTTACCTCTTTTTTTCTGAAAATCCATTCGGAAATATGGAAGATGACAATCAAGTACAAAGGGGTTAATGTCAGATTTGGATTTCCAGGGGAGCTAAAAAGGGAAGAGGAGAAGATGCCATGGATATATGAAATGGCCTCTCCCAAATTGTCAGCCCTAAAAAAATCCAAGCAAAGCAGGTTAAGGTGAAAGTGATGCCGATTCCGATGAGCTCCCTTAAAGAAGGTAGCCACTTACTCCCTGCAATCTCGCTTACAAACTTTCTATTTCGTTTCAGAATAAAGGAGGGTAGAAAATACAAGGCGTTCAAGCCACCCCAAACCAAGAAAGTCCAATTTGCCCCATGCCAAAATCCGCTCACAAGAAATATGATGAATATGTTTCGAATCGCTTTTCCTTTTGAAACTCTACTTCCCCCAAGTGGGATGTATAGGTAGTCTCTAAACCATGTGCTCAATGAGATGTGCCACCTTCTCCAGAATTCAGCAATATCTCGTGAGAAGTAGGGATAGGCGAAATTTCGCATCAAGCAAACACCAAATAGGCGCGCCGTCCCAATGGCTATGTCGGAGTATCCAGAAAAGTCGCCATAGATTTGGAAGGCGAAATACACAGCTCCTAAAAGGAGAAGGCTACCTGGCAGAGTTTCGTGATTGCTGAAAATGAAGTCCGCATGACTCGCACAGCTGTCGGCTATGACCACCTTTTTAAAGAGTCCCCAAAGGATCTGCTTGAGCCCTTTTACAGCTTCATCAGAATCGAAGGATTTATCTTTCTGAAATTGAGGAATCAAATTGCTTGCTCGCTCAATGGGGCCTGCCACCAATTGAGGGAAGAATGAAACAAATGTGAAGAAGGCAAGAGGGTCCTTACAAGCCTCAATTCGGCGCTTATAGACATCCAAAGTATAGCTTAAGGTTTGGAAAGTATAAAAGCTGATTCCAACAGGTAGGATGACGTTCAAGGTTCTAGCATTCAGTTGAAGCCCAAAAGACTGAAATGCTTGGATGAACTCTTCCACGAAGAAATTATAGTACTTGAAGAATCCGAGGAATCCTAAGTTGATTGTCAAGCTGAGGCCGACAAGCAGCTTTCTTCTGATTTTATCGTCGGTTCCGGATAAAGCAGAACCCAACATAAAGTCGAGCAATGAGCTTATGAAAATGAGACTTAGAAACCGCCAGTCCCACCAGCCATAAAATACATAGCTGGCTTACAAGAGGAGAAAGTTTTGCCCTCGACGGTGCCTGTTCAACGCCCAATACAGGACGAAAACAATGGGCAGGAATATGAGGAATTCTATCGAATTGAATAACACAACTCTTAGCACCTTATGTTTGCACAAACTTGGTGAAAACTATTTTGTTGGGAAACAATTCTACCATTTGCTTTTTTGTTGAGAACCCCAATGTGGTGCACTGTCAAAATGAGTTGGAATCGCTTGTTAAATTGTCCGTGCGCGTCCATCTCTTTTGCACTTCCTTGCCAAGATTTGACTTTGGAGAGGCAGTAATAGTCCACCAAATTTTGATGGATTCGAATGGCCTCCCTTCATCAAAACTGCTTCATTCAACGGTCATGTTGCTACAGGATCAGTTTCTAGCTCCATTCAATCTAGGCTATTGGATTGGAATCCGTACACGAAGAGCCCGATTGAAGAATGCCTTCAAAAGGGCGTCTGCAATCGAAAATATTGTCCAAGACTTAAAACTTGGAGAGCTGCCAATGCTTTCGTATTGGTTCGACGACTGGTCTTTGAGCCTAGCTTTGCTTCGTAAATGGAAGTCAATTCATTCTTTTAGTACTCAAGCCCATGGGCGTGATCTCTATGAACATCGGGAGCCTAGCGGGAAAAAATTGGCCTTTCGTCGTGCTACCTTCAAGGAACTTGAGAAAGTGTACTGCGTGTCTCAAAATGGTCTAGAATACTTGAAGCATAAATATCCGGGATTCCAGCCTAAGTTGGCTCTAGCCTACTTAGGCTCCGAGAGGCTTTATGAAGCGCAAGCTGCGAATAAAGCCAAACGAAAATTCACCATTTCCTCTTGTTCTAAGATCCGAAACATAAAGCGAATCCACCTCATTGCAGAGGCTCTATTGAACTTCGAACATGAGGTTCACTGGATTCATTTCGGTGACTTGAGCCTAGATGAACGCCATCACGATTATTCCGTAGGACGCATGATTCGTGCAGTCCAAAACGTGAAAAGGCAGAACAAAAAAGTAACCATTGAACTTCGGGGCGATTGCACCAATCAGGAGATCCAAAAGGCTTATGCCTCTGGAGAGGTCGACTTACATATCAATACAAGTGAGACCGAAGGACTGCCAGTCTCAATGATGGAGGCAATCTCCTATGGAATACCTCTCCTTGGAATCGATGTGGGAGGAGTGAAAGAGATAATTCAGAGAGGTTTTGGAATCCTGCTTGAGAAAGATTTTACGCCAGAGGCACTTGAAGAGGGGATTCGATCCTTCGAACAGAGAAAGGATCGAAAGGAAATCTCCGAGGAGGCGAAAAGCTTTTGGGAGACACATTTTGATCTACATCGAAATGTGAAGAACCTCATTGAGAAACTGACCAAAAGTTCAGTCTAAATGACTTCTTTCGAAGGAAGAAATATTGACTTGAGGACTAAGGTTTATTTGTCGGATGAAGGTTTTGGTCACATTGTTCGTCAAAGTGCCATCGTAGAAGAATTGCAGAGACTTCAACCTAATCTCAAGTTGCATGTTCAAACGCACAAGCATTTAGAGATGGCTAGGAAAATTCTGCCTGCCGAGAAGTATTTAGATGTTTACAACAACATTTCTTGGCACAAGACTAAGATGGGCGAGCCCGACCACCAAGCCATTGAAGTTCACTACAAAGATTACATTCAGAGATCAGAAAAATACTTGGAGAACGAGTCTCTTGATTCATACGATTTTGTCCTAAGCGACTTTGTGTATGAGGCTTTTCTGGCTGCAAAGGATAGGGACATTCCAGCTTTTGGGGTAGCCCACTTCACATGGGATTGGTTCTTTTCAAAGCTCTATCCTCCTTTGATTGAGACCTCTGTGCTGAAGTACTTCCTAAATGCCAGCAACCAGGCTAGTAAACTCTACTTTCCGCCTTTTTCACCAAATGAAATAATTCGTTACTACGGTTTCAAAGCAGTGGAGGTTCCGCTGATTGTTCGACGGAAAGAAGGGAAAAAGAAAATTTCAGATAGTCGTTTTAAGGTGTTGATCATTGATAGTGGGGCATCGGTCCTTAGGAGCAGTATTGAAAAAGCATATACTCAGTTCGAACAACTTGATGATTTGTCTTTGATGCATGGTGCAGAAAGAACAGGATCAAGCTCTGTTTTATCCAACCAGGAAAACCAACACAGAACTCATTGATCGAACGCTTCAATGGAAACTACCGAAGAGAAGTACTCTCTGCTCACCTGTTCACCGATCTAGATCAGGTAAGAGAACAAGCACAAAGGTGGATGTGGGATTACAACCACATTCGCTCTCATCAATCGCTGGATAATCTTCCACAAGTGAAGTTCAGTCAACAGAGGTCATAGCCTTGCCTTCCAAGTCTGAACATTGATCTTGAATTATTGGAAGAAACTAATTTACAAATGCTTCGGGTTAGGGGACCCTTACAATATCCAATGGAAATTATTTACATCGATCGTTCTCATGGTTGGTCGAGCTCTAGGATTAAATAAGATTGTTTTGATAATTCGATTATGTTTTTGACGATCCGATATCTACTTCTTGCACTTTATTCCAAAGGAGATCTGATGGGTGTAGCGCGGAAGTCCTTGATCTATGATAATTCGTTCGATCTACCGTCATCAGCGAATCAGGACTTATTGATTGGATTGAGGTTGTTGATTCGTACTCTGCGAAATATAATGAAAGGGGAATATTGTACGTCAGATGTAACTCATTACATAATTGCGATTGACTCAAATCAAAGGAATAGAGATACTCACTTAAAGTATTGTCGATTAAATGGTCTAGCTCCTTTTTCCGAGATGTGCACTTTAGAAGATTCTTTTAATATGAAAAATGTAATTGGAAAACTGCGACTGGTAGTAGTATCCTTTTCCGCATTTGTGATCGTGCTTCCTTTTCTTCTAGGTAAAAGAAGGAGTAATTATGCTTTATGTATGCGGTATGCTGCAATTATAGAATCCACAAGGCTTAAATTGAAGGGCTCAAAAACTAAAATAGTGTATGATTTTGCAGCCTATTTCAACCATAGTAATTTAGCAGCTCTTGTTTTTAAATCACAAGGAATCGAAGTGGTAAAAGTGCCATCGATAGTGCCGTTGACTGCGCATTTGAGTGGTGTTATAGCTGATGCGCTTATGTTGTCTACACCATATCAGCTGGATGAATTCCAGTATTTCTCTCAATTTATGAGGGTAGGGAGAAGTCAGCAAGCATATCCAAAACATGCCGAATATTTACAAAAATACAGAGGTCAAAGTATTCCGTCTGTTTTGAATTGCATTGGATATTATTCGCATGCTTCTTGGATTCGTTCGAAAGAGAAGCATGTTGAATCTCAATTCGGACTCCCTTTACAAGAAGAGATATTGGTCAAGTATCTGAGTAGTTTCTGTTTTCGATCAAATTTAAAGCTCTTGATTTTTACGCACCCGAGGGAAAGGAAAATTCAAAACAGAATTGAAGTTGAAAATCATTATAAAAGGTTGGTTGAGCCCTATGTTGAACATCAGATATACTTCGATGAGCTTCCTAGTTCAGAAATTTTTGAATTAGCAGAAATTGGCGTAGGCACAATGAGTTCAGTTTTATTTGAAAGACTTTTATGCGGATTTAAAACGCTTTTTTTCACCGAAAACATGAAATCTTTTCCGATACCAAATTCAGATATTAAGTCAATTTGTGCGATTGATCTAATAACACTTGAGAGATTACTTCAGAGTGCTTTAGGGATAAATGAACGAGATTTTTTCAGACAAAAATCTATCGCGACTTATAAATACAGCTCTGATTTTTATAGTCAACCGGATGACGTATAAACTAATTATTCAGGCAAGAACGAACTCTAGTCGCCTTCCGGGGAAAATGTTGAAACCATTTTTCAACGATAAGACTATACTTGAAATAATAATTGATAATCTCAAGGAATCCTTTAGTGAACAAGATATAATCTTAGCCACTACAATTAATCCGGATGATGATCACTTAGTAAATGCCGCAAGAAATAAAGGTATAGAGATTTTTAGAGGTGATGAGAACGATGTGTTACAACGTTTCATTAAGGCCGCAGAAACGAATGATGCACACACTATAGTTAGGATATGCGCTGATAATCCTTTTTTGCAGGTAGATTCAATTCAACACTTGCTTCTAAAGTTTCAGGAAGAGTCAGTTGATTATTTAAGTTATGAGCTTTACGATCACACGCCTGTAATTAAATCCCACCTTGGTCTTTTCGCAGAGGTTACTACATTGAAAGCATTAAAAAAGGTCGCTCAACTTACCAATGAAAAAAAATATCGTGAGCACGTGACCAATTACATCTATGCTCATCCTGAGTTTTTTAAGATTAAATTGCTGCCGTTGGATCAGACGCTCATTTTTCGAAATAAAATTAGGCTTACAATAGATACATTGGATGACTTCCAACTATGTCAAGAGATTTATGACGAAATAAGTCCAAATTTCACTGTAGAATCCTTACTTAATGCTATAGATTTAAAACCTTCAATAGTGGAGAGAATGAAAGCTCAGGTAATTGAAAATTCGAAATGAGCAAACACACATATATTATTGGTGAAATCGGTCAAAATCATAACGGAAGTGTTGACTTGGCGAACTTATTAATTGATTTGGTTTCTAAACCAATCGAAGAGTTGCTCTTTGGTTTAGATTTGAGTGGAATGGATGCCGTGAAATTGACCAAAAGGGACCTGAATGAGGAACTTTCTGCAAGCCAAATGAATCGGACTTATGATAGCCCACATTCTTTTGGAAACACATACGGAAAGCACCGAGCTTTCTTGGAACTTTCGGATGAGCAGCATTTTGAGGTGTTCAAGCATGCAAAATCAAAGGGCTTGGATTTTGTGGAAACACTCTGCGCACAAGGATGTTTGACATTGCTTCGTTTATTCACCCCTGAATATTTAAAAGTAGCTAGTCGAGACTTAACAAATCTGCCTCTTCTTTCCGCGATGGCAGAAACCCAAATACCTATAATTCTATCGACAGGAATGGCAGGAAAGGAAGAACTAGATCAAGCCATAGACACTATTGGGAAGTACCATCAGAAAATAAGCATTTTGCATTGTGTTTCAGAATACCCAACCCATCCTCAAAATGTAAACCTGGCTACAATAACCTTCTTAATAAAACATTACCCTGAATTCACAGTTGGTTACTCTGATCATACCATTGGAATTGCCACACCTTCTGCAGCCGTGGCAATGGGGGCGAAAATCATTGAAAAACACATCACTCTAGATAGAAGGATGAAAGGTACAGATCAGGCTGGTTCATTGGGGCCAGATGGTGTGAACAGAATGGTGCGCGATATTCGACTTATGGATATGTCAATTGGGGTAGAAAAGATGTTTATTTCAGACGGAGCATTGTCTGCAAGTCACAAATTAGAAAGATCTATTGCCACCAATAGATTAATGAAGTTAGGAGAAATTATTCAAGAATCAGATATACATTTACTTTCTCCTGGTGATGGTTTCAAATGGTCACAAAAATCAAAGGTTATAGGAAAAGCTTTAAATGTTAACCTAGAGAAAGATGAAATTATTTACAGTAAGGATTTGACATGACACAGATTAATGTTAAAACGATTGCATCAGAAAAAGAAATTGAGGGCAGAATTTCTGCCTCTAATGCATTCAGGAATTGCCCCATTCCTGACACTGAAGTCTTAGCCAATGCTGGTATATTTCAGAAAAGGCAGGAACTGACTAAGCAACTGTTTTTTAATAAAATATATGAAGATCATATTCTGAATGCTCATGGTGTAGTAATGGAGTTCGGAGTAAGATGGGGACAAAACTTAGTTACATTTAATAACCTACGTGGACTCCACGAACCATTTAATCACAGCAGAAAGATCATTGGCTTCGATACATTTTCAGGATTTCCGATGGTGGTCGAAAAGGATGGATCTCACGAGTCAGTGCATTCTGGTTCATTTTCTGTAACGGAAAATTATGAACAATATCTGCAAGATCTTCTTGATTTTCACGAAAGTGAATGCCCGTTAAGTCACATTAAAAAGAATAAAATTATTAAGGGAGATGCTTCAATCGAATTAAAAAATTACTTGGCTGATCATCCTGAAACTATAATAGCTTTTGCTTGGTTCGATTTTGATATTTATGAACCTACGAAGAAGTGTTTAGAGTTAATAAAACCTTTCGTTACAAAAGGAACAGTCATAGGTTTTGATGAATTGAACGATCCAGGTTTCCCAGGAGAAACAGTGGCTTTAGAAGAAGTTTTTGGCTTGAATAATGTGCGTATCCAGCGCAACAGATTTAGTGGAATGCAAAGTTATGTTATTGTAGAATGAAGTTTATTCCGAAGCTTGTTGTTACTGATATAGATG
This sequence comes from Flavobacteriales bacterium UBA4422, assembly GCA_002389645.1. Classification (GTDB taxonomy): domain Bacteria; phylum Bacteroidota; class Bacteroidia; order Flavobacteriales_G; family Salibacteraceae; genus SHAN690. Next base: position 3,274 of record DGQE01000008.1, on the reverse strand, counting down.
GAGTATGGACCGATGGAGGAATGTACTATGATGAACATGGAAATGAGTGGAAAAAATTTCACACCTATGATAGTGCAGGAGTTTTGCTTTTAAAAAAGCTTCAAATTCCTTTGGCTATTTGCACAGGCGAAACTACAAATGCCGTAAAACGAAGAGCCGAAAAACTCAAAGTAGATTATGTGTTTCAAGGTGTTTCGGATAAAAAAAAGATAATTATTGAGCTATGCGAAAAGCTTAATATTAGTCTCTCAGAAGTAGCATATATAGGAGATGATCTCAATGACAAAGAAATGCTCGAATCTTCTGGATACTCTGCTTGCCCATCATCAGCTCCAGATTACATAAAAAATGCAGCGATGGTTATTCTGAGTAAGAAAGGTGGTGAAGGTGTCTTTAGAGAATTTGTAGAAGGAATTTTAGGGGCTGATGAAATCTTAGAATTATAGCGACTTTTTTAGTGATAATTCATCACACAGAACAAATTAAATCAATTTCCAAAATTGAAAAATATTGGGGTACAATTCTATTTATTCGACTTATTGGAAAACTTGGGGTCATTTCATTCTTTGTACTCAGTGGTTTTCTAATAACCTATCTTTTATTAGCTGAAGAGAGTTCATTTAAGAAAATAAGTATAAAGAAATTCTATATGCGAAGAATCTTAGAGTTCCACTTTTTGTTTATCAAGTTTTGAATAAGTTAGATGTGGTTTTGCCAAATACGTTAGTCTTCATTTGTTTATTTCCTGTTGTGTTCATATTAGCTCATCTTTCATATACGTACTTCGAATCATATTTTTTAAGATTGAAATCCAAGATAGAATGTCTTCAGTCGCCGGCGTTATTCATTAATTCAAGGCAAAAGTTCAGTAACAAATTTTCCTTTTTGGAATTTCGATTTTTTTTAGAAGCCAACGGCAATGAAGTTACAGATCTTCACAAGATTGCTCGGCACGCGTTTTCTCTCATCGCGATTTCAGTTAAATCCATTGTATCTGTGGTTTAGGAGGCAGGCAATCTTAACTATCATGATAGTCGACACGCCAAAGAAGTCGATAATTGTGTCGAAACCAAGAAGTCAAATCAAGAGAGAACCTATTTGAAGCCTTGTTCTCGAAATTTAGGAATTGTCAATTGGGAAAAATGAATTGAACTCAAGTGTTGTTTTTATCGTGAACTAAAGTGAAAGCCTTCTTGGCTAATGACTGGGTATCCTCGTCTCAAGGGTGATTTTGACGGCAGTAGATATAGACAGGTTTTTCGGCAAATGACCTACATAAGTTGCCAAAGAGTCGTTTGTTAAAAAATTGATTAGGCTCTCAAACATGAGTAAGGTATGTATGGGTTCGCGGGAAACTATTAAACCAAAAAAAATCGAACAGAATATCTCTGGTGTTTAGGGCCTTTAGACATAAATCCAAATAAACAGCAGGTTCCTGCTAATTTAATAGAAAAATATTTTGAAGTTTAATATCCCGCGCAAAACGGAAGCGCTACTTATTATTATTGCCGCTGTGCCATTCCTTTACAATTTGGTCGCGCCTATACTTATGGGTGCTGACCATGTGTATAGAATTCATGATTTTTTGGATAGCGTTGGTCCAATGTCCGTACTTATTTCACAGTCTGCATTGTACGTTTTTAATCCAGAGTCAATTGTCTCTGGGATATTTATAGAGCAACCTAGAGCCTTTTTTGGTTCACCATTTAATTTTGGTGTTAATGTCACTTATCATTTTGGGGTATTGAATGGATTGGTCATAAATAATTTAATCATAAGGCTTACGGCACTTGTTTCAATGTTTTTACTTTTAAGAAGGTGGCACCCATTGGATCGTGAACGTGCATTTGTTTTATCAGTGTCTCTCCTGTTTGCTGCCTTGCCCACCTTTATTCCATCGGGGCTTAGTTTTATGTCCATTCCAGCCTTCATTCTAATTGAACAACTTGTTGCAGAGAAGGGGATGAAGGTGAGGTACGTGTTTATTAGTATTTGGCTGTGTAGCTACTCTTTTCTCTTTCATATTGGGATGTTTGTTATCCTGATATTTTTTGTCATGGCATTGTACAGAACGTTTTACTTGAAGAAGTTTCATCCAAGTTCTTATACCTGGCTATTGATTTTATGCCTTACCTATACCCTTTTAGAATATCAACTTTTTTATGTTCAGTTAAGTGAAACAGATATTCTTTCACACCGCATTGATCGACTTACGAATAGTGAAAATGCTCTAAATTTTTTCGGCCTCTTAGGTATGTCTTTTATAAAAATATTTGAAGGGAATTATCATGCGTCTTATTACCCTGGATGGTTAATTCTTGGTTTTGCTTTTATCATAAGTTTTTTCAGATTTAGGGGCACTCAACTACTTGTAAATCGCCTAAACATCTTACTGCTTTCTATGTGCATGATAGGGGTTGTAAGCACTTTCTTCGATACAAGGATGCTTCTACGTGTCAAGGAATTCATTCCGATATTAAATGTTATAAATTTTGGTAGAATAGATTATGCCTTGAGTGCTTTGGTCTTTATTGTTCTCGGCGAGAGTATGTTTGGGTTTATGCATTTCCGAATTCCCGTTTGGTTAAAACACTCAATAATTTTTGGAATAGTAGCGGGGATATCAATTTGGGCAGTCAATTACTCACGAGAATTTGTGGCATCCAACGGTCACGATGCACCATCATTTAGGGATTACTTTCTTAATGATTCATTTGATGAATTACGTTTATTTCTTAAATCCGATATTGACTTTTCTGAATCTGCTGGTATTCTTAACCTTGGGATAAACCCGGTGATTTGTCAATTTCACGGAATACCTACTATTGGGGGGTATGGAAATAGTTATCCGCTGGAACATAAGAGGATGTTTCAAAGGTTGGTTCAACCTTCAATAGATAGAAATCAGTTTTGGGGCGCCCAATTGAAGGCTTGGGGTAATCGATGTTATTTGCCATTTTCAACCATTCGGACCGTTGAGTCGATTGATGAAGTCGTAAATTTGGCGGTAATGCGGAAAATGGACATTAAATACATTCTTTCTCGAAAGATTTTTAAGGAGCAAGCTGGGGTACGTCTAGTTAATTCCTATTTCGGAAAGGAAGAATATTGGGGGGTTTGTTATTTGTACTCCGTTCAGTGATCGTGAAAAAGTTGTACTCAAGTACTTCCGATTAATATCTCGTTTCAGTAACAAAAAAAACCTGCAGGCGCAAATTATTTTACAGTTTTTTAAGCAGGGTCTACGAGTAGGTGTAGATACCCCAATATTTAG
>DGQE01000010.1 GCA_002389645.1 Flavobacteriales bacterium UBA4422 | reverse complement strand
TGCTGAAGAAATTAGAAGTAACTCGTTTCTTGAGTCTAAGTTTGATTACATACATCAGAATCCTGTAAACGATGGAATTGTTGAATTTGCCGAAGATTATATATACAGTTCTGCAAGAAACTATGCGGATCGTGATTCGATATTGGAAATTGATTTAATTTCAAGGCAATGGAAAACGATTTAGGGATTAAAGGAGTATGGATAGTGCACGGACGACACGTCCGCGCGAGCAGGGAATTGAGGGAACATTGTTACAAGTTGCTAGCGCATATTATGTCTTGGCGCGAGCCATTGAGCAAGAGGAAATAGCCACGGAAAATCTAGGAGTGAGCATTAAGCGATATGAACGCGAGCAATTGAGCAATGAACTGGGAACGGCCTTAAAAACTGAATTATTAGCTGCTCGTGTAGCCTTAACAACAGATAGTTCGGTATTGTTAAACGCACAACTGCAACGCAAGACCTCTCTCAGACTCCTTTCTAGATTGATTGCAAATGTGCTACCCGAAGAAACCACATGTTCGGATGCTACACCTGAGTTGCAAACGTGGAGCATTGACGAATTGGTAGAGACATCAAGGGCGAATAACAGTTCGATTAAGAACGCGATGATGCAACAGGATTTAGCGCAGAAGGACTATCAACTAGCATGGTCTAGCGTAATGCCTTCTTTGACTGTCAATGGCGGATATAACTACAATAGTCAGCAAAGTGAAGCTGGCATTGTACTGAGCAACACCTCGGCAGGTTGGAGCGGTTCTGTCGGATTAAACTATCCGCTTTTTAATGGGTTCCGGAATAAAACGGCGAGACAAAATCAAAAGGTGAATTTGGAAATAAGAACCTTGGAGCTAGAGAATCAAGGTCTGCAGATCGAGAGTGACATTCGAGATGCGCACGACACCTATGTTCAAAGCTACCGCGTGGCACAGTTTGAAGAACACAACCTAGAGGCATCCGAGTTGAACCTTCGCCGATCCGAGGAGCTTTATAATTCTGGACAGATCAGCAGTACGCAGTTTAGAGAGGCCCAGCTCGGTCTTACCTCAGCCAAAATCCGAAAATCAAACGCACTTATATCGCTGCGGTTGTATGAATTGGAGATTTTAAGATTGACGGGGCAGATCTTGAGTACGGAGTAAACAATTATTCGTCATTCCTTTCTGACTACAGGCCCATTTAGTCCAACCCCAAGGTACGTCGATTCGTCTTCAGTACGTGAATTTTCGTGTTAACCATTTATATGTTCTTCTCTTAATATTTCTATCTTTTAGTTGCAGGAAGGATGACATTGACCCATTTCCACTTTTAAATGAGGGGCCGGATGATACTTCATCCCAGCATATAAATACCTGCCCGATAGAGTCTCGACTGATATTTTACGTTGATGACGAATCGAACAAATTATTGTTTGCTAGCGAAGATTTAATGCCCGAGCTTGAGTACACTTTTGGGTATGAAATTGGTAAGAAGGGCGACACCTCGGTCATACGCTTTAAACACCTCATTAAACCCGGCCCAATCGCATTGACGGCGTTAGGACATGCGACAGGAGAAATTGACCTGGTTCGATTTGAACGTAAAATTCATCCGATTCAAATCATAATTAATAGGGAACCCGCTCACGGAACATTAGACTTGATAGATTACACAATTGAATTAGGAAATCACAAATGGATTGTGGAATAATCCCTCTATTCCACTGACGCGCGCTCGCAGCGCGTGACTGCCCTTTATGCCCACTCGCTCAAATTTCATAGTTGTCGTATTAGGTATATTTGAAAGCCATGGCCAATCTTTATTCGAGCATTTGTATTCTCACCGTGTTTTCACTTTGCTCTTTGGATTGTTAATGTCAAGAAATTCAGCTCCCTGAGGGAACACATCGTGAAGAGACTTTCTACCCAGAAGGTCAGGTTTGCGAACGGTTCGTAGCTGCTGAACATATTTCCATTGATACCACTTTCACTGTTAATCTTGAAAATCCTGATTACTTACACATGGTATTGGACACCTTAACTGACATATTCAAGGTTGGAGAATATTGTTCATTTTATAAAAATGGTAGTGTAAAAGAACACGGCAATTTCCAATATTGGTATGGCACAGAAAAGAAGGTTGGTACCTGGAAGGTTTATTCAGAATAATGGCCAAGTAAAGGACTCGACATCTTTTGATTGAACGCAATTTCGAAGAGCACAATAGTGAACTCAAATCCGGTTAATAATTAAGCCGACAGAATACATACTTAGACATCAACAAAACCTATCTTGCACATGTGCAGGTTGCATTAACGCCTGCCTCTACCCCAACGCGAAATGGGCGCCATATGAATTTGGAAACTGAAGATTTACAGAAAAAAGAAAACCAATCGCTCTCACACGCTGAGGCTCCGAAGAAATCTGCCTCAGCCTCCACCTCTAATTTCGAAAACAATAGGCCGGAAGCTATAGCTCAGCGGAAATTAAGTGATATGGCTAACAAAAGTGTTTCAGAAGATTCAGTGGCCCAATTGAAAAGAATGGCTGACAAGTCTACAACCAAGGTTGGCAGCGTATCTACCATTCAGCTTCGTAGCTATGATCCCATTCAACTTGCTTTTCATAAGGATGCGGCTTCGGATGCGGCCTTGTTTAGCAGGAAGGATCCAAAAAGCGTGGCAAATCCTGCAATCCCCAAAGCAGCCACTAACCTGGGTGTTACAGAGTTGAATATGAAGCATTACCTAGAAAGACATTCATACGGCTACCAAAGACTTAGTAGTAAGACAATTGGCAACGATGCGACCATGTTTCCTCAGTCAATGGGAGGCGCGGAAATATCTGCCGCACTCGTGGGTTGCCTAAGTCAATTCGAAGCTGGAGATGATATAACCAAAGGTGTTGAGAAAGATTTTGGCGGAATTAAGTACAGAATGACATCTAGAGGAAGTGGGAAGCTTAATGGATTCTTCCCAATCTCGGGACATGTGTACACTGCATCCGAATTAGACCAAATGAGGGGTGAGAAAAACAAGGCCAAATAATAAAATGAAACTCCAATAAAATGACACCTTCAGAAGAATTAAAAATATCGTTTTGCTTTTTCGATTTCCGTGATGCAGATGGTCCTTTATCATGCAGACCTGAGCCGATAACAAAGGCCGATGATGATGGATTTGACGTTCTTTTTGAGAATAATGAAGAGTTCCAGGGTAAATTCAGCATATTCTATCAAGGTGCCGAGGCCATTATTAATGATGACATCTTCTCATTAACTCGAAATATGTGCTTTAGATCCATGGACAAGTTGGTCCTAAGGAATGAGGTTCGCCTAATGTATTTCACCACAGGTGGCTATATAAACATGACACCAGAGAATGAGTGGATGATCATTTCTGGAGATCACTTTGAGACTATTCGCGTGCCATACAGAGCATTTATTGAATCCATCTTTGATTTGGGAGTGCGGTTCAAGGCATTCTTTGAGCGGTTGGCACCTAAATCGGAAGAAAACAATGCCCTTTTACAACTTTTAAAAGAGGACGAGGCCGCAGCAAAATTGGTCTTGGAAAGCCATAAGCACTAGTAAGCATTCTTTACCTGCGCCTATTCTGCGCATAGCTGAATACATAAAATCAACCATCCAATCGAAGGCTGATTAGTTATGGCGATTGAACATAAAATTGGCTCGACACATTCAATACTGCATAGCATTTAGATATTTGCAGCCCTTCTAGATTTTCGGGATGTAGCTCAGTCCGGTAGAGTGCTCGTCTGGGGGGCGAGAGGTCGCAGGTTCAAGTCCTGTCATCCCGACTTGATTATCAAAGCCTGTTGCGAAAGTGACAGGCTTTTTTCGTTTCATGAGCTGAGCTTGCTCAAGCGAAATGAATAAGAAAAAAGCCTGCGAGTGCAGCTCGAAAGGCTTCGATCCATTTCACGCAATGTCAGGATCAGCGCAGCTAACTCCTGTCATCACCTCGGAATATTTCCAATCGCTCGCAGATAGACTAGCAATCAAACAGCGATTGTATGTCGACGTGTTCAATCCCTCTAATAAGATGGGTGCCTGCGTAGCGGGTGGGGTGTGTCGAGATGCGGCTTAACACACCCCGTCTTCATCATTTCGCTTCACTCCACTCTGAATCCACCCCTCTCAAGAGGGGACAACTTCGGTGAGATTCATGATTTTGGAACCTATGAACCTTCAATAATCGAATATCGTGCTTTGTACTCTATGGGCCTAGGCATTTGATCTGGGGCCCATAATGTCTGAAAAGTCCGTGAAATTTCTCTCGGAAGTGAAGGAGGAATCGACTGAACGGCTTGAGAAATTTTAGGACTTGAGACCTAGTAGTTCAGGGAGATTGCCAAGCCTTGATTTTTTGTTTTCTTTTTATCAAGAAAAAGGAAAGATAAAACTGCTTTCATCCTTTTTGAAGCAGCAAAAAGGACCCAAAACTGCTTGAAGCTTCAAGGTGTTTTTCTCGTTCCTCGAAAACGCAAAACAGCTAATGCTTCATGCTTCTTTTCGATCGCAACCTTGAAAGTCGCACGGCTTGTAACCTCTTACATCAAGTATGGCCTCGAGGCTGCGATCCAATCGAAACGCACCTCCGCATGCCTTGTGCTAACCCTTGTGAAGCTTCCCTATGCGATTTATGATTTTGGACCTTATTGAAATTGAGTTGACGTCAATTTTTTTTTTTTCATCAAAGCAACACCAACACCACGGTTACAATAATGACCACCGCAATCAAGTTCATCCAAATTCCGGCTCTCATCATTTGTGAAACGCTGATTTGACCACTTGAATAGACAATGGCATTTGGCGGCGTGCTGATCGGCATCATAAAGGCGCAACTAGCCGCCAGGGTTACGGGTATGGTTAATATCAAGGGATCAGCGCCCATCTGATTTGCTATGCTGAAAACGATCGGCAGCAGCACTGTAACGAGCGCCACGTTACTCATTATTTCGGTCAAGAAAATAGCCAAGAGTGTAAGTCCAATGCAAATAACAACTACGCTAGACCCTGCATTGCCACTTACCCAAAGCGCAATTGAATCTATGATTCCCGCCGTTTCCAATCCCGAGGCAAGGCTCAGGCCGCCACCAAAAAGAATTAGAATGCCCCATGGCAATCGTTTTGTGCTATCCCATGACATAATGAACTCTCCTTTCTTCCAATCTACCGGAACAAAAAACATGAGCAGTCCGCCTCCAACGGCCACATTTACATTATTCAGAAGCTTCGATCCGAGAAGCTCATTAATTGGGTCGAGCATAATCCAAGAGAAGACTGTAATCCCAAATACCGCAAGGACCATCGACTCCCCTCTTTTCATTTTTCCCAATTCCTTCCACTTCTCAAGAAACATGGTTTCCACGCCTGGTATTGGCGCGTTTGATATCGGATAAATCAACTTGATCAGCAACACATATCCAGTAATTAATAGAGTCAATCCTGTTGGTATGCCAATCAATAGCCAATCAGCAAAGGGAAATTCTACTCCGGTTTGCTCAAAGTAGTAACCCGCAAAGACAAGGTTTGGCGGGGTTCCAATCAGGGTCATTGTCCCTCCAATATTTGCGGCATATGCGATGCCAAGCATAATCAAAAGCCCAAATCGCTTCATGAGTTTTTCCTCTAGCCCTTGATCATTCATGAGCGCAATGACCGACAAGCCGATAGGCAGCATCATCACCGTGGTAGCGGTATTGCTAATCCACATAGCTACGATGGCCGTTGCTACCATAAATCCCAATATGATTCCACGTGGTTTGGTGCCAGTGAGCCTAATAAGACCAAAGGCAATGCGTTGATGCAACTTCCTTTCCTCCATGGCAAGTGCGATCAGAAAGCCTCCTAGAAATAAGAATACAATTGGACTGGCATAGGGTGTAAATGTTTCTTTCAACCCCATTATACCCAATGCGGGAAAGAAAACCATGGGCAGCATCGCGGTGATGTAAATTGGAAATACCTCCACTACCCACCAGGCAATCATCCAGGCGGCGACAGCAAGTACGCTGTTTTGCAATTCAAGCTCTAACGGCTGAATCAGCAGGGTCGCCACGAAAAAAGCCGGGCCGAGAAAAAAACCTATTCGCTTTTGAATTTCCACCTGCCGAATGTAAGACAGAGAAATAAAAAAGCCCTTTCAAATCCGAACAGGACCGAAAGGGCTTAATTCATTTAGGCTCGAGTTTTAGTTCGACGCCAAAAAATCAGCTACACCGTCATGTGTTGCGCTCATTCCTTCAGAACCTTTTACCCAGTTAGCTGGACATACTTCGCCGTTTTCTTCGAAAAACTGAAGTGCATCAACCATACGAATGGCTTCCTCTACGCTTCTTCCAAGTGGTAAATCGTTTATCAATTGGTGACGTACGTTGCCATTCTTATCGATAAGGAACAAACCTCTGTATGCTACCAACTCTCCTTCTGCTTGGAGCATTCCATCTTCATCGTAGAAGAAATCTCCTGCCAAAACATCGTAGTTGCTAGAAATAGTCTTGTTGGTATCGGCAACTACAGGATACGTGATTCCCTTAATGCCACCATGCTTCTTTTCCATTTGTAACCAGCCCCAATGACTTTGCTCTGTGTCGGTTGAAACTGCAACTAACTCTACGCCTCTTTCTTTGAAATCAGCCAATCGAGCTTGAAACGCATGCAATTCTGTTGGGCAAACAAACGTGAAATCCTTTGGATAGAAAAACAACACTACGTACTTTCCTTTGAACTGCTCAAGTGTAAAACCTTCAACAATATCATTTCCATTAATCACAGCGCTGGCGGTAAAACCCGGAGCGCTTTTTCCTACTAATACTCCCATTTTTATGTGTGTTTATCGTTGTTATAATCTTCTGCAAATTTAGAACTACTAACTGCCAAGACCAACAGCTTTTCGCCTAAAATGTTTAATATAATAATCGCCAGCCCATACCTGTCATTTCAGCTATTTTCGCGCTGTGGGTTCAGTTGATTTTTTCGGATTTCTGCCATTTGGGTTTCTCGACCTGATTGACATTTTGTTGGTGGCATTTCTGCTCTACAAGCTATACGACCTAATTAAGGGAACGATTGCCATTCGCATTTTTTTTGGCGTTCTCTCCATCTACCTTCTTTGGTTACTAGTTACGGCACTTCAAATGGAGTTGATGAGCCAGATTTTTCGACAGTTCATTAATGTCGGCGTCATCGCGCTGATCATCGTTTTTCAGCAAGAAATTCGTCGCTTTCTTCTGGCCATTGGCAACTCAGGATTCTTTCAAAACGTGGGTGCAAAAGGTGGTCTATGGAATTGGCTGGGTAAAGACACACAGCGCATTCCAGTAAACGTGCATGCGTTGACAGAGGCTGTTTTCAACTTGGGTAAAACGAAAACTGGGGCGCTCATTGTAGTTGAACGAGAGGCAAACATTCAGGCAATTATTGATACCGGTAAAAAGGTAAATGCAGATGTCAGTGCCATGGTTATAGAGAACCTCTTTTTTAAGAATAGTCCATTGCACGACGGCGCCTTGGTGATTCGAGGGAATAAAATTGCGAATGCATCTTGTACTCTACCACTCACTAATAGAGGTGGCTTGCCATCCAATTATGGCATGAGACACAAAGCAGCAATTGGGGCATCGGAAGAGTCGGATGCGGTTGTTGTGGTGGTAAGTGAAGAAACGGGCGAGATTGCCATTTGCGCTGATAGTGTTATAGAAACATATAGCGACAAAATTGCCTTTAGAGATTCGCTTCAAGAACGTCTAGCCCACTAGCTCTCGGGCTGCTCATTCATTTTCTTAAACTTCTCAAGAAGCTCTTCCTCACTCAGTGTGAGATTATCTATTGCTGCCTGTGCATCCTGGGCCAATCGGTGATTTGGATACTTCAGGATTAGCTCTTCATATGCTTTCACCGCCTGTGCATGACTATCCATATAGTTCTCATAGATGAAGCCCTTGAATAGCCAAATCTCCACCACCTTCTCGTATTTCGGAAAGTCTTTTGTAAGTCGATTGATATAGTTAATGCTCGCCTCGTAATTGCCTAGCCCAACTGATATATCAGCTGCTTTAAACAAGTATTCCGCTGAAGCTGAATCGGTCGGATTCATTTTAATGTAGTCTCGATATCGTGTGACAATTCGCTCGGCCAATACACGGTTGGTTTCAACATTGAGATCCTGCTTTGAAACCAATTCAGACTCCATCTTAGTTATTTCCGCTTGTCGTTCGGCAGCCGACTGAGGCGCTGTTTTGTCCACAGTTTTTGGTTCTTCCGTGCAGGCAAACAATATTAGGGACATCAATAATATCAAGGAGTTTCTCATCTATTTGGGAATTTCATTTTGTATCTCGCATTGGTGATGCCACGCGAAATTTCGTTTAGTCGCTTTTTCAAAATCTGCTTTCTCAGTGGGTTTAGTCTATCTGTAAACAGAATTCCATCAATGTGATCGTATTCATGTTGGATAACTCTGGCAGCCTTACCCGTATATTCTTCCTCTATTAGGTTGAAGTTTTCATCAAAATACTCGATGATCAAATTACGTTTTCGAGTTACATCTTCATTGATGCCCGGAATGCTTAAACACCCCTCATTGAAGGGCCATTTATCACCGTCTTCCTCCACAATTATTGGATTGATAAACACCTTTTTCAAGCCGGACAATTGATTGAACTCCTCCTCATCCATTGGGTCTTCATCATCGTCGCGCTCCGTAAATGGCGTGGTGTCAATGATGAAAAGCCGAATGCTCCTACCAACCTGTGGAGCCGCCAATCCAACGCCGTTTGCGTTGTACATGGTCTCGAACATGTCCGCGATAAACTTTTGGAGTTCAGGGTAATCCTTATCGATTTCATCCCCTTCGCGTTTTAAAACTGGATCTCCATATGCTATAATAGGCAGTATCATCCCTGCTTAGTGTTTAGGTATTCCTGCAAAATTAAGGTTGCACTAATTTTATCGATTGTTCCCTTTTCTCTTCGTTGAGATTTTGTTGATCCCGCGCTAATCATAGTTTGAGCGGCTATTTTGCTCGTGAATCTTTCATCGAAGCGTTTCAAATTGATGCCTTCGAACTTCTTTTCTAATGCCTCAACAAACAGCTTTATGTTCGGTTCAACCAATGAGTCATCACCGTTCATGCGCTTTGGCTTGCCAACTACGATGGTATCGAATCCTGACTCCTTTTTTAATAATTCCAATTTGCTCATTACCTCCGACGTTTCCACGGTATCCAATCCGTTGGCAATCATGCCTAAAGGATCAGAAATGGAGATCCCACAGCGTTTCATTCCAAAATCAATAGCAACGATTCTTATCATATGATAAATGTAATTATACGAAAACACTACCCTCTCGTCAAATACTTTGTTTATCCTTAAACAGAATAATGCTTACAACATACTTAACGGCGATTATCGAAAAAACTTATTGAATCCAATCCAATCATTTTAGCGCAAGAATATCAACTAAATACTAAAAGACTTAAAACTGCTCATACATTCATTCGACACCCTGCTAACTATATGCCTTATAGAGACAAGTTAGCCTCGTTGACTGTCATGAAGTGACCAATTGAATAATCTGTTTTATAGTTAATCATATCAATGCCCGACTAGTTCAATTGAAAAATATTTGTCCATCATTTACAAAGAGTCTTTTTGAAACTTTTTTTAGATTAGAAGACTGTAAATATTGTACAAATTTGCATTTGCTTAGAAGCACTAAATTTGTAATCATCCTGACTTACTAGGAGGGTAATTACTTTATCAATTTTCTTCTTGAAGTTCATACAATATTTCCACACGCCTATTCATTGCTCTGCCTTCAGGTTTGCTGTTTCTCCCTATTGGATCAAGCTCACCTCGACTTATGATTTTTAAATCCGTATCCTCAATACCGGCTTTCTCCAAAGCATACAAAACTTGGGAGGCACGCATTACGCCAACGCGTTCATTTATCTCAGCAGAACCAATACTATCAGTATGTCCTTCAAGGGTGAGTGATATGGTTTTGTTTTCGTCATAAAAAGGTCTGATCGTCTCAATAATATATTCAAGTTGATCGGCAGATATATTTATATGGTTAAAATCAAAATGATAATTAACTCCTTCATCGGTTTGAATGATTTTGGCATAGGATCCATCAGATTGGATAAAGCCCTCGTAGGAGATTGGATATTTTAAATTAATCGGAAACCTAATATCAAATTGGCTTAGTTGCAATTCGTGAGAATCTCTAGGAGCTATGGAGTTAAGCTTAACCTCACTAATATCATTCAAGGATGATTGATTCTCCGGACCTTCATTAATCAGGTCTCGGCCAGGGAGTTCATGAAGTCCAATCTCAGCAACAGAGCTCTTTTTATTTCCCACAGTTTCTTGCATATCGGAAATACTTTGAGAATACTCCGCTGAATTTTTCGCTATGCTCAATGTATCCTGGGTACTTGATGTCAAAGAATCCTTTTTCAAATCGATTAACCCCGCATCGACATCAATTAAATCACTAATTCTCTTGTTTTTCAAATTCTGACTTTTAATAGGATTAACGGCGTCTGCATCATTATCAAACAAGGTTACATTAGATAACTGTATCGTGTCTGAGATACTCGAATCAAGCGCTGAAGAAATAGTTTCTGAGTCAAAAATTGTTTCGTTCGTTACAATCCTATCATTATAACTGTTAATTAAATAATCTTCAAGGGCAATCGCACTTACATCCACCATCTGCGTGCCGTTATGAATAAACAAGTATTCTTTTGCTGAATCAAGTTGACTCAAATCAAAAGTTGAATCTGAAAGAACTTCAGCTTCAATAACATCTTGGCTATTCTTATCAATTATCACTAAACTGTCTAAATTTCCAATAATTTCATCAGCACCAGTATCTAAAAGGATTCCTTCTATTAATTCGACTGAAGAGAAGAGTTTCAAACCTTCCTCGTCTTCAACGTTTAATATCAACTCATCAAGTGTTCCGGCCAAATACTGTTCAATTGACGATTCGTCTGCTTGGTCCAGTAATTTAATTGTAGCCGTTTCTATTTCAAGTTCCTTAAAAATAAAGTTTGAAAAAGACTCAATTAGCATTGGCGCTTCTTCCTCGCCATCCTGGTTGATAAGACCGACTTTTATTGATTCTGAATTATTTTCGGGCACAGCAAATAATACTTTCTGATTCACTGGTAAATTTTCAAAAGAAAAGGTTCCAAGAGAATCCGTGCGCGTCTCGGCCAATATGTTGCCATTTTCATCATTCGCCTGAACCAAAATATCGCCTGCTTCAGTGTTTGAGCTGTCCCCTAATTTGATCTTCGCTTTTACATTATATATAGGGTTCTCCGATTTGAAAGATATTTTTGGAATCAGAGCACTTGTTTTTGGTATTTCTATTTTATAGGTTTTCAATATCGATGGAAGTTCAATTCTATCATTTTTAACATTAGCTAATCTGGCAAAACCGGCCTTATCAGAAACTAAACTATTATATCGTATTACTCGTGGCGCCAGACTGGTATATATGCGAAATTGTCCGCTATCATCATTAGATGTATAGAAAGCAAAACTGTCTTTGCAACACCAATAATTCCCTTCATATCCAGCGGTATTAATTTCTAATAAGGGCACTGGAGTTGACCAATTTATAAGAGATTCATCCATTGCTCTGGACATGTAAATGTCATAATTTATTGAATCTTCATAGATATTCGCTCGAGCGAAAAAAAGGAATTCACCATCATTAGTAATGAAGGGTGTGATTTCCGAGTTAGATGTGTTTATTAAATTATTTAAGGGAATTGGTTTCTCAAAGTGTCTCCCTGGTTTATTTTTAAAAGAAATGTAAATATCATCGGATTGATTTTTTGATTTCTCTATCGAGATTACACACCAATCACCCGAAGGGTGAACATATATATTATAATATGGAGTGCGAGAGCTTAATCCTTTCATTTTAAGTCTAATAGGATCTCTCCAAACACCATCCTTTAAAACAGATATTGACAGTCCCTTGAGACTTGGATTCGCTTTGGAATACGCCCCCAACAAATAAAGAGTGTCCGCGTTTTTTGATATTCCAACAACCGATGTATTTATTTTAGACTCAAATGACTGTATTGGCATCCAGCCACCTTCCCTATTTATATTAATACGTTCCACTTTTGATAAAACATCTTCATTTTCCAGAACTTGTTCTGATATAAAATAACCAATGCTCGGGTTTAGTATCAAATCACTCGATTCAACTTCAGCATCAACAACAGGCAGCCAAATAGTTCTTTGAGCTTGAATATGAAGAACTGAGACGCAAAGTATAAATAAGGAGATTTTCTTCATTCTAAACTTTTAAAATTTTGATTTTTTACCCGTAGGTATTCTATAGCTCAAATAAAATTCATGAGTTAGACCCAAACCTGAAAATCCAATAAAATTTTTCTCCGTTGTATAGACAATATTGAACTTTTGATTCAAATTAACGCCACAACTTATATTCAATGCTGAACTGGACCTATAGCCTAAACCCATCCAAATAAAATTATTGTATTCAACTCGAAATGCCAATGAATGGTCAATCGGGGTATTGATTGTCAATCTAGTAACCGCAGCGACAGAAACACGAAATAACTCGTTTATATCATATCTATAGGATCCGTTGACTACAAGGTTTCTATCTACCTTGAGGTTGCTGCTATCTGCTTTATTCCAATATTGATTCAAAGCATCCCTAAAACCTATTCCGACATAGAAATTCTTGGACTGTAAGTTACCTGCGAAACTAATATTTGCGCCAGACGTTGTAAGCCCGCTATTTTGTATTTGACTCCAAGCTTCATCAGCACCATCTCTAAAATTCAAACGTTCCGGATTCAATTGAAACCTTGATAAAGAGATCGTTGGACCAAGGGCTGCATATAATGATTCGCTCACTCTTATTTGTGGAGACCAATGTATGCGAGTTTCCAACTTATTAAAGGCTCCAGCCCTATCGTTGATAATTGAGGCATTGAACGCATGATACAACTTGCCTTTACTACTACGTCGTTTTCCTCTCCTTCTAGATTTTGATCCAGAATAGTCAGACTTAAGATAAGCTGGCTTATTATACGTAGTCGAGAATATAATCTGTTGCGTGTTTGGTTTGGATTCTGAACCGAGCCACTGATATCTATTGAATAAACCCACCTCTGGATGATCTTGAATTGCAGTCAAGCTTGGATTAATCATTGATGGATTAACAAATGATTGAGACATGAAGAAGTCCTGCTGAGCAACTATATTCCCTGTCAACATGCCGATAATTTGTACAATTATTATGGAACGTAATTTTTTCATAATACTTTATCGAATTAAAGATATATCTCCCGTTAATATTTCTGCACCTGAAACACCTGTGTCAATAAAATAAAAGTAAGGTCCCACAGGCATTTCTTCTCCTTTATACCTTCCATCCCAAGGTTCCGAATAACCTTTAGATTCAAAAACTTTTGACCCAATTCGATTAACTATTAAAACATTTGCGTCTGGGTAATAATCCAAGCCTTTAATTTCTAAATAATCATTTTGGCCATCATTATTTGGAGAAAATGCATTGTATATAACCACCTCATTTAACACAATAATATTTACACTATCCTGCATTTCACAACCATCATTTGTGGTTGCGACTACTCTGTATGTAGTGCTTTCAATTGGGCTAGCGTCAGGATTTCTTGAAGTAGGATCATCAAGATAATCCTCTGGGGTCCAGTAATAGCTGTCCACTACTGAATCGGCGTGAACAGTTAAGCCAATAGCTGAGCCACTATATATTGTTGTGTCTCGACTAACTGTAATTTCGGGAGCACTGCTCCTTTTAACACTAAAGTCACAGGTAACGCTATTTCCGCTGGTATCTGAAAAAGAAAACTGAATCTCTGTCAATCCAATATCAAAACTTACCCCACTCTCAAAACCAGCGGTGAGAAGTGAATTTAAGTTTGAACAATTATCTACAGCCGTTGGTAAATCATAATTAATAATTGAATCACAA
>DGQE01000012.1:2097-227748 GCA_002389645.1 Flavobacteriales bacterium UBA4422 | reverse complement strand
GGCGTTAATTGGAAATCTTTTAAGGACAGCGAAGCCGGGCTTCCAATCGGCAAAAACGAAGGAAATCCTTCTGTCAGATTATTTTGATCTTCAGCATTTGTATCCCGTTTTCCGCAAGGTGCTTTTAGATGATTCTGTTTCAAAGCTTTTGCGAAAAAAATCACTTTCGTCAAACAATGTCTTTGACACAATCCAATCCCTTGAGCAATACAATGAGTTCGGTGCATTACCAACATTGGGAAGAATAGGAATTGCTGAAATGGCAACGTATATGCAGAATGTTCTTCTGCGAGATACCGATCAAATGTCAATGGCACATGCCTTGGAAGTTCGTGTGCCGTTTCTAGACCATGAACTGGTGGAGTATTCGATGCATATTTCAGATTCACTAAAGTATCCTCATTCACCTAAGAAATTATTGGTGGACAGCTTCAGTGATTTATTGCCCAAAGAAATTGCAGATCGACCAAAGATGGGTTTTGTGTTGCCCTGGGAGAATTGGCTGAAGAAAGAGCTCAAAAGCTTCGCGGAAGAAAGGTTATATTTTTTGAGAACGACCGGTTATTTCGATGCTGCTGCTATAGATAACCTGTGGTCTAAATTTTTAAAAGGTGATCCAACCGTCACTTGGTCGCGCGTCTGGCCATTGATTACTTTGGCCGATTGGATGAAAAACAATCATATTGAATAAGCCGAAAGTTCTCATACTCACTGATTGGTTTGTGCCTGGCTACAAAGCTGGAGGGCCGATAACATCGATGTTCAATATGATCTTAAGTCTGAATAACGATATTCAGGTTTCACTTTTCACGAGAAATACAGATTGGTTTGATAATCAATCTTATGCATTGCAATCTGATGAATGGATTGAGAAATATGGGGCTACGGTTTATTATTCATCTCGAAACCATTTGAAAGGCGCCATTAAAGCAATGTCAATGAAGATTGATGTGCTGTACATCAATGGTTTCTATTCTCCTTTATTCAATGCAATTCCTTTGATGTATGCTTTGATCTTTAAATCGAGCTTAAAGGTCATTGTCGCCCCTCGTGGAATGTTGAATCAGAATGCCATTGCAATTAAGTCTGGGCAAAAGCTTTTTTTAATAAACGTTTTGCGGTTTCTCGGTATCGAACGAAAAGTGATTTTTCACGCAACCAGCAGCAAGGAAAGGGAAGCAATTCTTAAGGTGTATTCGAAGGCGGAAATAAAACTTGTTTCTAACCTTACTGCACTATCCTCAAGCGAAGGGAGAACACCCTCGGGGCCAAGGTTTAGGTTCTTATCTGTTGGTAGAATCAGTGCTGTGAAGAACACGCTTGAGTTGGTGGAGATGTTTTCAAAATTGAACGAGCTTCAATTGACTCTAGTAGGAACTGAGGATGAAAAGGAATATTACGAAAAGTGCCTCTCAGTGATCCAAACAAGTGCGAATGTCAAATCTGTCGGAGGTAGGAACGCAGAAGATATCAAGCGGGAATATCAAGAAGCAGATTTTTTTATCTCCATGACGAGCGGTGAAAACTTCGGCCATGCCATCATCGAAGCACTGTCTTTTGGATGTCCTGTGATTATTTCTGATCAAACCCCTTGGAATGATCTTGAAGAATGTGGAGCTGGTTGGGTTATTCCATTGCACGATACGTCAAGATGGAACAAGGTCTTAAACGATGCGATTGAAATGTCTGACTCTGATTACAAGAAGATGTCTGAGAATGCGGCTGCATATGTCAAGACTAGATTTAACTTTGAAGAAATAAGATCCCAATACTTAGACTTGTTCAGTGCAAAAAGTTAATCTCTCATCTTTCAATAACGACTGGTATAATCCTGGTGCTGGAATAGGAAAAAGACTGCTATGGCATATTTGCTCTTTGGTTTATTTTGAATCGAAACTTTGGTTGCCATATTCGCTCAAAAGGTTCTTGCTTAGAATGTTCGGAGCAAGCGTAGGAAAAGGAGTTGTAATTAAACCGAGCGTTCAAATTAAATATCCGTGGAAGCTCTCAATTGGTGATTATGCTTGGATTGGGGAGCACGTGTGGATTGACAACTTGGATCAAGTTACCATTGGCGATCATGCTTGCATTTCACAAGGTGCTATGTTTTTAACTGGAAATCATGATTATTCTAAATCTTCATTTGATCTTATTGTAAAACCAATTACAGTTGAAGAAGGCGCTTGGATTGGAGCAAAAGCTACGGTTACTCAGGGAGTCGTAATTGGCAGTCATTCTTTGTTGACGGTTGGTTCAATCGCGTCTAAGGATTTACCCAGATACAGTATTTGCAAGGGAAATCCCGCTGAGAAAATCAAGGAAAGAGTTGTTGAGTGATGAAGATATCCGTGGTTACATCGTGTTTCAATAGCTCTGAAACGATCAGAGCGACCTTGGATTCAATTCGTGCTCAGGACTATGATTATCTCGAGTTGATTATTGTTGATGGAGGTTCTACTGATAACACCATGCACATAGTTTCTGAATTTGATGATATTGTATCCATATCTATAAGTGAAAAGGATCGTGGTATTTATGATGCCTTGAATAAAGGTGTGAATCTTGCGTCAGGCGAAGTCGTTGGCTTTTTGCATTCGGATGATTATTTCGCGAGTTCATCCGTGGTAAGTTTAATAGCGAAAGCATTTGCTGAAAAGACTGTTGATGCCGTTTATGGAGACCTGGATTACGTTGATAGGATAGACGCAAGCAAAATCATACGGCAATGGAGGTCTCAGGAGTTTAATTCTGATTTGTTTTACAAGGGTTGGATGCCAGCGCATCCTACATTTTACCTCAAAAAGAAATGTTACAATGAATTCGGGGATTACGATTTAACCTTCAAGCAATCAGCTGATTATGAACTTATGCTTCGCATGCTGCTCAAGCACAATGTAAAAGCGAAGTACATCAGTGATGTTTTAGTGAAAATGAGAGTAGGTGGAGCGAGTAATGTTTCGCTCAATAACAGATGGAATGCGAACAAAGAAGATGCACGGGCATGGAAGAAAAACGGAATCAAGCCAAAAGCGTTCACTCGATTCATGAAGCCTTTGTCTAAGCTTGACCAGTATTTTAAGTGATTATTTCCAAAGTGGCTCGTTAACGACTAACTCAATCGTTACAGGAGTTTTACCTTTTAGTATTCCAATTGAAAAAGAAGGGTATTTACCCATGATATCTATGTTGTCGGAAGCGAATTCAACGGTTTGTTTTCTGTAGCCCTCATAATTCATTTCAGTGCCAGATCCTCTGACTAGGCCTTTTTCAGAGACCATTTCTAAGATCATTACGGCCATGTCCTCGACATGCAGCTGAGCTGTCTTTAGATCTTTAGATTCAAAATGAGCAATATAAGTAAAGCTGTTTTCTGCATCTGCTTTAATATAGACATCGGATGCACCAGAAATTTTTCTACTTGAATGATATTTTACATCACCATCATCCGTATTTCCCGATTGCTCCAATTTGATTTCTTTAAAGCTTTTGGCTGCAGATTCATAAAGAAGGTCGATGTTTTTTATGAAGATGTCAGTATTGATGGTTTGAGCGTCAATGGCTGAATTCCATAGAATTCCAAGTACAAAAAATGTAACTATTCTCATTTAGATCGAAATTTTCAAGAAAAGTAAAAGAAAAAAATTGATTAGAAGCGAGCTCTTCCCATTCGGCCTCTCTTGCGGCCATAAAGGTAATTTTTTCTTTTTCCGAAGCTTTTAGACTTGCCTCTGATTACGTAGGAGTAATTCAAGCTTATAGTTAAGAAACTGTCATTTGCATCTGGGTTTCCACGAATCTGACCTGGAACATATAATTTGGCTAATTCTTGAGCCAGTGGATGATTGGCAACCTCTCCGGTTCTGTTAGAAAGAGCAACAGCTTCTGGGCTTTGTAGTAATTCTGTTTTTGGGTATTGAGTACTTGCATCATCGATGTAATCTGTGAATGTATATCGGTAACTGATCTTCAATCCAAACCTGTGCAATCTTGAAAACGTGTAAAAGAATCCAAATCCAACTGGAATAGCCGCTTGAACCAAACTATATTGAGTTTCCAATCCTTCAGTATTCAATGGTCGAAGGGCCAACCACTCGCCATTGAGTTGCGCTTTTGGATTGTTGTAGAAAACTGAAACTCCTCCAAAGAAATAAGCCTTGAAGTCTAGCAGGTATCTTCCGGTGCGTCCAACGTCTGGTTGATTGAAGAAATAGTATTCTCCAGTTAAGCCAAGCTCAAAAACATCATTTCTAAAACTCAAATTTCTCGTAAAACGATTGGGATTTTCAGTCAAACTATCAGCACCCTGCAGACGCAAATACTCTAGGCTTAATGTCACACCAAAATTGTAGTTCGCTCTGTATCGAACAAATGCACCTGGATTCCACCTTGTTTGGTCGAGCTTCATGTCTAAAATCCAGTCTCTCGCAAGGCCAGGACCGCCCCCGATCTCACCTAAATAATTGGCTGCACCAGCGCTTACGCCAATGTCCCATGCATACTGAGCACGCATGCCAGAAGAAGAGAAAAGCAATACGGTAAGGCCGATTATTATTTTATTCCGATACATAGATAGGGCGCAAAAGTAAAAACTTTGAGCTCGCATAAAACCAACTTATTGTGAAATCAATATTTATCTGGTCTTAAGACAATGAATTCCTTTGTTAAAGCGTTGTACCTTTGCTCATTGGTTTGAGAATGATAAACAAATACCTCTTTTCTCTTCTAGCCATTGTTTTGGCGGCTAACATTTCCGCACAAACCGTCCCCACGCTGCGTTGTATTTCCATTGACGAGAATCAGGATGTTACTTTATCATGGACACAACCAGCCGACACTGGAGCAGATTTTAATGCCTACCTCGTTTACTACAGAAATGCGGTTTCGGCTCCGTTTTCAATCCTTTCTCAAGTTACCGACTACAACCAGAGTTCCGTTTTGATCAATGGAAGCTTTGCCACGTTCGGTGAGTTCATGATGGTGCAGGTATTCAATGGATTCGCTGATACCAGCGCTGCTTCTGATACTATATCACCTATTGTGCTAGGTATTTCCTCTTCTGGCAGAGTGGTAAGTCTGGGGTGGAATAATAGCGGACTTGCGAGTCAAGATTCAATCTACAAGCTTTATAAGAATGATTTTGTTGGCAACTGGAATTTGTTAGAAAACTTTGATTTCCCTTTAACCGCTGCTCAGGATACTATTGCCGACTGTTTTGAAGAAGTGCTTTATCGTGTTGAAGCAAACGGATTAGGAGGGTGTATTAGTCGATCAAATCAAGTGAATAGATTGATTGTTGACGATGTGCCTCCGGAACAAGCGGACTTGTTATGTGCAAGTGTTGACACCTCTTCGGGTGAAGTTATACTGGAATGGGATAGAAGCGCATCTCAGGATGCTTTGGGTTACATGCTGTTTTATTTCGAAGATTTCAATAGAACTGATACTGTTTTTGGCGCTGACACTTTGAGTTTTACTTATGATAAGAATGGCATAAACGCCTTAATTAGGCCCGAAACGCTATCAGTAGCACCGTTTGATAGTTGTTTTGATTCAGTGAATCTATGGTACAATCAAGCAGCAGACAACTTGCGGTTTAGAACCATGTTCATTGAGACCTCAGACTATGATAAGTGCTCTGGAAAGTTGGCGTTTTCATGGCAAATGCCCCGAGAAGGATTTCCAGTTGGAGTGAGAAACTTATCTGGTTGTAATGTCTACAGGCAAACAAATAGTTTGGAGCCTGAGGTCATTTCTACTTTGTCTTCTCTAGACTCTGTCTTCATAGACAGTGGATTGGTGGCAGGAAATAAATATACCTATGTGATTTGCCCTTTTGACGAGCAATCAGGAAAGGAAGCGCTTTCGAATAAAATTGTGATTGATTTAGGAGAAAAAAATGCTCCTGACTACCTCTACATTAAGAGTATTGTGAATAATCATGATAATGGTTACAATGAGATCAACGTATACACAGATACCAATTCAGAGACGGTCTCATATGGCTTGTTTAGATCTCTTTTGGCACAAGATAAATTTATGGAAGTTGAGAAAGTAGATGAAGATCTTAGTGCTGAGTTTTTCTTCACAGACGAAAGCGGAAGTCCTTCTCAGTCAGACTACTACTATCAAGTTTTAGCTTATGATGAGTGTGAAGAAATAATCGGCCGTTCGCAAGTTTCAAAGAGCATTTACTTAAAGGGTACTAAGAATGTTCAAGATCTTATCAATAGGGTTGAATGGACCAATTACGAAGGCTTCGATACTGCTGGTACAGATGTAGATTTTTATGACCTTTACCGTGTCACAACGGGTAGCAATGAAGAATTACTTTCATCAGAGCCACGTGCTTTTAAGTATACCGACAATCTTGAAGCCATAGATTTGGTGAGCGGAGCGGTTTGCTACTATGTAATCGCGGAAGAAGAAGACGGAAATATCTATGATTTCAAAGAATCTTCTGTTTCCAATTTATTATGCTTAGACTATCCACCAACGGTTTTCTTACCTAATGCTTTTACCCCAGATGACGATGGCCTAAATGACCGATTTCTGCCATATGTAAATTTCATTGATCCTACCGATTATGAACTGCGCATTTATGACAGAACTGGTCTGTTGGTTTTTCAGACCAATGACCCCTTGGAGGGGTGGGCTGGGAGCAATGAAACTACAGGAATCTTTGCTTACCAGCTTACGTTGTCAAATGCACGAGGTGAGGCTTTAAGGTATGCGGGAAAAGTGCAGTTAATCCGTTAATGATTTTTAGTTTAACAGGTATTTAGAATTTTAAGCTAAATAAAGCCTAGATCTTGCTATTTTTGCCCAATTTTTTAAGAGCGCAGCAAATGAATCAATCTACTCAACAAATCAAAGAAGGGCTAACATTTGACGATGTGCTTCTTGTCCCCAGTTATTCTGAAATTCTTCCAAGAAACGTAGATATTACATCTAAGTTCTCGAGAAATATCGATCTCAGATCACCGGTAGTTTCAGCAGCGATGGACACCGTTTCTGAATCAGAATTGGCCATTGCATTAGCTCAAGAAGGTGGTATTGCTGTTTTGCATAAGAACATGACTGCTGAGCAGCAAGCGGCAGAAGTGCGCAAAGTCAAGCGTTCTGAAAGTGGGATGATTCAAGATCCTGTGACAATAGGAAGAGGTGCTACAGTTGGTGAAGCATTGGCTTTGATGAAGGAACATTCTATTGGCGGTATTCCTGTTGTTGATGCTGGAATGATCCTTCAAGGAATTGTGACAAATCGAGATTTGCGATTTGAAAAATCAATGTCGAGGTCACTCAGTGAAGTAATGACAGGAAAGGATGTTGTTACCACAACCGATGGCTCTGACTTGAAAAAGGCAGAGGAGATGCTTCAAAAGCACAAGATTGAAAAGTTGCCGGTGGTAGATGAAAACAATAAGCTGATCGGGTTGATCACATTCAAAGATATTATCAAGTCGAAAATCAGACCAAATGCTTGTAAAGATGATTTTGGTAGACTGCGTGTTGCAGCAGCAGTTGGAATAACACCAGATACTTTTGATAGAATGGAGGCGCTGATCAATGCTGGAGTAGATGCATTGATCATTGATACGGCTCATGGTCATTCAAAAGGAGTAATTGATGCCTTAAAAGAAGCGAAAAGAAGGTTTGGAGATAAGGTCGATTTTGTAATAGGAAATATTGCAACAGCCGAGGCTGCCCTAGCATTGGTGGAAGCTGGAGCTGATGGCGTGAAAGTAGGGATTGGCCCTGGTTCAATTTGTACAACGCGGGTAATCGCTGGCGTTGGAGTACCTCAATTAAGTGCCATCATGGATGTGGCAACCGCACTGAAAGGATCTGGTATCCCAGTAATTGGTGATGGGGGAATCCGCTTTAGTGGCGATATCGTAAAAGCTTTGGCAGCGGGTGCATCATCAGTTATGGTAGGGTCAATGTTTGCTGGAGTTGAGGAGTCGCCTGGCGAAACTATCATTTATGAAGGCAGAAGGTTCAAAAGCTATCGCGGAATGGGAAGCCTTGAAGCGATGCAAAGAGGTTCTAGTGATCGTTATTTCCAAGATGTGGAAGATGATATTAAGAAGCTAGTACCAGAAGGAATATCTGGCCGAGTTCCATTTAAAGGAAAATTAAGCGAAATACTTTATCAAATGATAGGTGGACTTCGCGCTGGAATGGGTTACTGTGGCGCTGAAAACATAGAGGCATTGCAAAATGCTCAATTCATAAGAATCACAGCAGCGGGAGTTCGCGAGAGCCACCCGCATGATGTTTCAATTACTAGAGAAGCGCCTAATTATACAAGTAGATAATTAATTGATTATGGTTATGATGAAGAAGATAGTGTTGGTTTTTGCCCTAGGTCTGCTGGGGTTGAATTTATTGGCTCAAGACAGCCAAACGTTGATGAAAATTGAGAATGACATCATTTCAGTCGATGACTTTTTAGCGATTTATAATAAGAATAACACCAGTAATGTGGTGGATAAGAAGAGCATGGATGAATACCTTGACCTATTCATCAACTTTAAATTAAAAGTGAAAGCTGCTGAGGATTTAGGAATGGATACCGCTACTAAGTTTATCAATGAATTAGCAGGTTATAGAAAGCAATTGGCACAGCCATATTTGGTGGATCGTGCCATGAATGACCAACTCATTAAAGAGGCTTATGACCGAATGACTCAGGATGTTTCTGCCTACCACATATTAGTGAAAGTTGCGGATAATGCCTCGCCTGCAGATACGCTGGCTGCTCTCAAGAAGTTGAAGGGATACTCTAACGGTATTAAGACCGAAAAGAACATGGAAGATGCAGTAGCAAAGATTCGTTCTAGTAAAGATGAATCTGTCATTGCAGAAGACCTCGGTTACTTCACTGCTTTTTCTATGGTTTACCCATTTGAATCTGCTGCGTATAATACGCCTGTAGGAACATTGAGTAAGCCAGTTAGAACTCGATTTGGTTATCATGTCATTTTTGTAAAAGATAAAAGACCTGCACGTGGTGAAATCAGAGTATCTCATGTCATGGTTCGTGCTAGTTCTGAAATGAACCCTGAAGACCAAAAAAGGGCTGAAGAAAAAGTCAATGAGCTTTATGAGCGTTTAGAGCAGGGTGAAGACTTTGGTAGTTTAGCGAAAGAATTTTCTGACGACAAAGCATCCGCAAGAAATGAAGGAAGGCTTCCTTGGTTTGGAACTGGACGCATGGTACCGTCATTTGAGGATGCAGCTTTCTCCTTAGAGCAGAATGGCGAATACAGTAAACCTGTGCGGACAAATTATGGCTGGCACATCATCAAGCGAGATGAGTACAAAGGAATTAGCTCATTTGATGAGCAGGAATCATCCATAAAGAAGCGGATTGAAAGAGATAGCAGAGGACAGAAGGGGAGAGCATCTCTTCTGAAAAAACTAAAAGAGGAATACGCGTTAAGCTATAATTTCAAGAAAAGAGAAGTGATCAATAAGTTGGTTAGCTCTGATTACTTGGAAGGAAAATGGATTGCACCAGAAGAGTTTCCAAAGGAAGGTGTGGTGTTAACTATTACAGATAATGTATACAGCAACGAAACCTTGAGCTTTACTCAGAAGGACTACCTAAACTACCTGCAGAAGTTTCAGCGTAAGTCCGTGGATGAGCAAAAATTAAGCACCTTATTGAAAACTCAATGGGAAGGCTTCGTGGATGCTTCACTTATCACTTTTGAAGATGAAGTGTTGGATGCTAAATACCCTGAATTTAGAGCTTTAATGCAAGAATATCACGATGGTATCCTACTCTTCGATTTAATGGATCAAAAAGTGTGGACAAAGGCGGTGAAAGATTCGGCTGGGTTAAGCGAGTTTTATGAGGCAAATAAAAATGACTTCATGTGGGGAGAGCGTGTGGATGCTTCTGTCTATATCTGTGAAGACGCTGCAATTGCCAAGAAAACCATGAAGCTTGCGAAGAAGCGTTTAAAGAAAGGTTATACAGACTTGTACATTTTAGATGAAGTGAATGATGAAAGTTCGCTTAGCTTATCCGTTAGATCTGGTATTTATTCTAAAGGTGATGACGAGTATATTGATAGAGCTGAGTTCGAACCAGGTATTTATGAGTTGCCTGCTGGTGAGTCAGATACTAAGAAGGTAATCGTTCAGGTTTACAAGAAAATGCAGCCGCAGCCGAAGTCATTGAATGAAGCGCGCGGATTAGTTACATCAGCATACCAAAATCACTTAGAATCTAATTGGATTGCTGAGCTACGTGAAAAGTATTCTTTCACCGTTGATCAAGAAGTCTTTAAATCGATTCAAGAGTAGGTGCTGCGCTTTTGCATTCTTCTTTCTGTTGTATTGTTGACAGCGTGTTCAAACAATGCTGAACAAGAGCTAATCATTGCTCGAGCAGGGAAGAATGTATTAAAGTTTAGCGAGCTGCAAGCGTCAATTCCAAATGACTTAACTACGGAAGATAGTCTCGAATTGGCTACAAACCTTATTCAGACATGGGTTAATAGAGAGTTGATGTATGAAAAGTCCCGTTTTAACCTTGACGGGGTTGAACAGGATATTGAAAATCGTGTAGAAAACTACCGTAAAGAGTTGTACATCTTTGCCTTTGAGAAGGAACAAGTCGGTCAGAAGTTGGATACGAACTTCACTGAAAATGAAATCCTCTCTTTCTATGATGATAATCAAGAGATTTTTCAATTGAACGATTACATACTAAAAGTCAGGTACGTTAAGCTGAAACTAAATAGTCCGAATGTTGATAAGGTTGAAGAGTGGATTCAATCAGAAGACCAAGAGGATATTGAAAAGCTTACAGAGTATTGTCATAAATATGCCGTCAAGTTTTTTAATGATACCAATTGGGTGTATTTCAATGAGCTTTTACGTGAGCTTCCCATAGAAGTCTACAATAAAGAATCGTTTTTACGTTCTGATAATATGGTAGATTTTACTGATCAAGAGTTTCTTTATATCCTTTCTATAAGAGACCTTCAATCCAAGAATACTCTTTCTCCTATTGAACTTGAACGCAGCCGTATTAAAAGTCTCATTTTGAACAAGCGAAAATTGGAATTGCTAAGTTCCATAAGACGCAAACTATACCAGGATGCGAAATCTAAAGGAAACGTAATCATCTATGATAAGCCACAACTTGCACAATAAAATCTTAAGTCTATTAGTCTTTGCATTGATTTCCTGCGCTCCACTTTTGGCCTTCAGTCAAAATGAACCTCAGGTAATTGATAAGGTAGTTGCTCTCGTTGGCGAGAATATCGTTTTACTTTCTGATATTGAGTCGCAGATTGATCAAATGACACTTTCAGATATTCCTGTTAATGAGAATACCCGATGCGAAGTGCTTGAAGATCAGATGTATCAAAAACTGTTTTTGGTGAGGGCAAAAGCAGATAGCTTAATCGTTTCTGAAGATCAAATTGAACAAGAGCTTAATCGGAGGTTACGATACTTTATTTCTCAGGTGGGTTCTGAAGAAGAGTTGGTACAATTTTATGGGAAGTCGCTGGACGAAATAAAGGAAGACTTTCGCGATGAAGTTCAGGAAATTCTCACCATTCAGCAAATGCAGCAAAAGGTGACAGGTGATATCAAAGTATCACCAGCTGAAGTAAGAGAGTTTTATGCATCAATCCCAAAGGATAGTATTCCATATATCAACTCAGAGGCCATGATCGCGCACATTGTGCGTAAGCCGCCCATTAGTTCGCAAGAAGAAGATCGAATTAAAACGCGATTAAGAGAGTTTAAAAAGAGGGTGAATAACGGTGAAGACTTCGGAACATTGGCGTATTTATATTCTGCTGATCCTGGTTCAGCCATGAAGAATGGCGAGTTAGGGTTCTTGGACAGAACTGATTTGGTTCCAGAGTTTGCGAGTGTGGCTATGGGATTAGAAAAGGGACAAGTTTCGGATATCGTTAAAACTCAGTTTGGATATCATATTATTCAAATGATCGATCGCAAAGGAGATAGGTTGAATGTGCGCCACATTCTATTGATTCCTCAGGTTTCTCCGTTGGACTTGCAAAAGGCTAAAGTTTGGCTGGACAGCCTGAAGACTGAGATTAGTACGCAAGATTCATTGACGTTTTCTCAAGCCGCCATAAAGTATAGTGATGATGATAATACTAGAATGAATGGTGGTATGATGATTAATCCGATGGATGCTTCGAATAAGTTTGACATGGAGGCTTTAGGGCAAATTGACAGAAACCTACTTTTTACCATTGAAAAAATGAAAGTGGGAGATATCGGTGGTCCTGATTTATTCCAAACCGATGACGGTAAAAAGGCTTATCGTCTAGTGCAGTTGGTTAAAATTACCGAACCGCATATTGCTAACGTGAAGGATGATTATCCACGATTGATGATCAGCGCCAAGAGAAAAAAGGAAAATGAACGACTTGAATCTTGGATTGAAAAGAATTGCCAGTCATCCTATGTTTGGGTAGATCCGCAATACGATGGGTGCACTTTGAAAAACGATTGGAATATTTCTAAGCGCTAGACGCTTTACTTTATGGGCTTCTTTAAATTATCTGTCTCTTCAATTCCAGAGATGATTTCAATGTGAATACCGTCTGAAATTCCAGTATGAACCTCTCTTTTCTCGAATTTTTGTGGAGCTATCTCCACTTCCACAAAAGTTTTATCACCTTCAAAAGTCACCAATGATTCGTCAATAGATAGAATATCGTCTTTTCTATCCAGAACAACGTCAGCATTTGCTGAATATCCAGCTCTAATAAAATGATTTGTATCTGCTTCTACTGCAGCTTCAATTTCGAATTTGATGGCACCTTCTTCAGTAACTCCCTTCGGTGAAATGTATTCAAGAATTGCTTTGAATTCATCTTGTTCAATCGCGCCAATGTTCATGATCAGTTCCATCCCAAGCTTTAGCTTTTCAACTTCTGACTCATCTATGCGGCCTTGAAAGATGAGGTTGTCCATGTCGGCTATAGATGCAATTGTGGTTCCATCATTAAAGTTGTTGGCTTCAATCACGTTAAATCCTTCTTCAACAGGAACATCCAATACCATTCCTTTTACGGTTGATCTAATAAGTGTATTACTGCTATTTCCTGCTTTGTTTGAAACACCATCTCTCACAATAGCTAGTGCATCTTCCGCAGCATTTAACTCTTCATTGGCTTGCCTTCTGGCAATTTCAACAATTTGAAATTCTGCTTGCGATATTACGCCTTGGTCAACCAACGTTTTATTTCGGTCATAATCCATCTGAGCGTTGTTTAAGGAAATTTTAGCTCTGTTTGCTCGGTTTTCTGCTGAGTTTAAAGCTCCCATGTTTGGAATCACCTTAACGCGTGCAATTAGATCGCCATTGTTTACAATATCGCCCGGCTTAACATATATCTCTTGGATTATGCCTGAGATCTGCGGCTTAATAAAAGTTTCATTTCTTGGAACTACCGACCCCGTTGCTACACTTTTCTTAATGATAGTCCTGTAATCAGGAGTCATGGTTTCGTAAACAACTGGTTCTTCCTGGTTTTTTTGATAAAGGAAAAAGAGCGTCCAAACAAAGAGGCCTAAAATTCCAGCAAGTCCTGCTATTCTGATGATTGATTTCATAATTGATTATTCACTTCTAAGTGCAACAATGGGATCTACCCCGGCAGCTTTTTGAGCAGGAATTACTCCTGCTAATCCGCCAGATATTATAATGATGATTAAACAAACTAACGCTGCTGTTAGGTCTATTTCTGGGCTCTTGAACATTCCTGCTGAACCGCCTATCGAGCTATTCACAAGTTCAAGAACACCAACGCCAGCAGAAAGACCAAAGTAACCCGCTACACCTGTTAAAATGAGCGCTTCTAATATTATTTGAGATACGATAGAGTAGGGTGTAGCACCAATTGCTTTGCGTATCCCAATTTCCTTCGTTCTTTCTTTAACCACAACAAGCATAATGTTACTAACGCCTATGACACCGGCCAAAAGGGTGCCAATTCCAACTACCCAAACTAAGATTTGTATAGCAACAAATAACCCAGATATTTTTTCGAATTCTTCAGAGGCATTCCAACCTCCAATGGCTCGATGGTCATCGGGGTGTATGTTGTGTCTTTTTTTGAGGATCACTCTGGCTTGCTGCTCTAAGTCTGCAATAGCAATTGTTGGCTTTCCCATAACAGAATACCAGCCAACTCTATCGCCCCAATTAAATGCTTGCTGAAATGTCGTTATAGGGGTTAATATCGATTCCAATTCATTGTCGTTATGTCCTGATGTAAACTCTAAGTCATGCACTCCAATTACCATGAAATAAATGCCGCTGATATTAATGTATTCACCAATCGGATCTTCATCTTTTTCAAACAGTACATCCCTCACTCGAGAGCCTATTACGGCTACTTTTCTTTTGTCATCTAAGTCTTTCTGATTAAGCCACCTGCCAGCGACTATTTTTTTAGGTGAAATTTTAATTATTTCAGGCACATCTCCGGAAATTCCAAAACTGCTGCCACTGAAATTTTTTCTTGTCACAAAATTTGTGGAACGATAGCCACCTAATTGACATTTTGGTGCGACTACTTCTGCTCCAATTAAACCTCTTTGGAGCGCTTCGGTATCCTCGTTGTCAAAAGCAACATATCTCCCTTTTCTGAACCCTTTGTATGGCATGCTTGAAGTTTGACCCCACATAAAGAAGCTATTAGTTGCAAAGCTCCCAAAGTCACCCATCACGCCATTTCTAAGCCCATTTCCCGATCCCATGAGGACGACAAGCATAAACATACCCCAAAAGACACCGAATGCCGTGAGTGCTGTTCGAAGTTTGTTCTTCGACAATACGTGATATATTTCTTGCCAGCGGTCTAAATCAAACATGTCAATCTTCTCTTAATGCTACTACTGGTTGAATTCTTGAGGCGCGAATTGCGGGAATTAACCCAGCTAAGCTACCAGAAACTATTAGCAAGATCGTTGCACTAATGGCCACTTTAATATCAACTTCTGGGTTTAGGAAATAATCGTTTCCGCTAATCATATCACCAGACCATTCTAATAGACCAACACCTAGCGAAAGACCTATGTATCCAGCTACAACGGTAATAAATATTGCTTCTTGCATTATAAGTCCAATGATAGAGGATGAGGTTGCTCCTAAGGCTTTTCGAATCCCGATTTCACGCGTTCGTTCTTTCACAACAATCATCATGATGTTGCTAACACCTACAATACCAGCTAAGATTGTTCCACATCCGATGATCCAAATAAATATTCGAATGCCAAAAAATAGCTGAACAAATTTCTGGAAGAATTCTGCTCTATTTCGAATATAAACTGCCCGTTCATCTGCTGGGTCAAAATTCAAACGCTGAGATAATCTCGTGCGAAGGTCTGAAACAATCTGCTCGGCTTCTTCAATGGTGGCATCACCAGTAGTCATTACCATCCTATCTACCCTCATAGGATCACCAAAAACTTTTTGATGCGTAGAAAGAGGTATCCAGGCCCTTCTCACATCTCGATCACCTCCTTGGTCACTGAAATAGCCTATTACTCTAAATGGAATACCTTGAACATTGATGTATTCTCCAATTGGGTCAACCTCGTTTCCGAAAAGCTCAATTTTCATGTCAATGCCTATACACGCAACTTTTCTAGCTTCTTTTATATCGAGCTGATCTACAAATCGACCCTGAATGATGGTTATTTGCTCGGCTTCTTTTTCACCAGGCATGCATCCTAAAATATCGAAGTTTCCTGTTTTATTTCGGTAGGTGGTCATTCCTGAACCTTGTAAATATTTTCTTGCAGATAGGTTTTCTATCCCTTCTTGATAAAGCTTGATGTCTTCAAAATCATCATTTTCAAGACGAATAAATCTGTCAGGTTTATATCCTTTATAAGGCATCGATGTCTTACCTGGAGATATCCAAACAGAATTAATTGCATCACCTGCAAATTGGTTTTCAGCTCCATTTTGTAAGCCTTTACCTGATCCAAGAAGCAGAATTAGCATGAAAATACCCCACGCTACGCTGAAACCCGTAAGAAAAGTTCTGAGACGATTTTTATTAATCGTACTGAAGATCTCTTGCCATTTATCCAGGTCAAACATTAAGCTCCTCCTTTTCAAGAATGACACCGTCTCTCAATAGGATTTGACGATCGGTTAAATCAGCTATATCTTGCTCGTGGGTGACAATAATGACGGTGATTCCAAGCTTGTTTACTTCTCTGAAAAGGTCCATTACGTTTTTGGATGTAACGGAATCCAGCGCTCCAGTTGGCTCATCAGCCAAAATTAACTTTGGATTGGTGATTAATGCGCGTGCAATTGAAACACGTTGCTGTTGCCCTCCTGATAATTGGCTA
The DNA here is from genome assembly GCA_002389645.1 of Flavobacteriales bacterium UBA4422. GTDB lineage: Bacteria > Bacteroidota > Bacteroidia > Flavobacteriales_G > Salibacteraceae > SHAN690. The sequence continues at coordinate 211,368 of DGQE01000012.1, read as the reverse complement.
GGCATGTGTTCTGCCCAATCTTTTAACCCAACCTTGTCCAAATACTCGATGGCTAATTTATTTCGCTCTTTTCTGCTTACACCCTTATAGTATAGCGGTAAAGCCACATTCTCCATTGCGTTTTTGTATCCTAGTAGATGAAAAGATTGGAATATAAATCCGATATATTCATTTCTATATTTTGCCGCTTTGGGTTCTGATAGATTTTTAATCAGAGTGCCATCTAGCGTGTATTCTCCGCTGTTGTACTCATCTAGAATACCAAGTATATTGAGAAGGGTTGATTTACCTGATCCTGAAGATCCCATGATTGATACAAGCTCTCCAGCACCTATTTCAAGATTGATGTTCTTTAAAACGTGCAGGTCATGAGACCCTGTGCTATAATGCTTGTTAATATTTGAGAGCTTGATCACGATACAATATTATACATACGGTTTTCTGAAAAAGGATTTATGTGTTGAACAACTATTCGCTGTTATAGTTGGTGTAAAGCCCGTATGAATGGATAAAAAAAATGAGCGAGTATATCGCTCATTTTATGCATGACTATTTTGTTGTGATTATTCTTCACAAGTGCAATTATAGTTACCAGAGAAAGACCAAGTTAATCCACCAATAACTCCGTTATCTGTAAAGTTTGTCGACTGAGCTTCATAGTCAGCTACGGCAGCATCAAAATCGCCTCTTTTTTCGCAAATTTCATCCGTACTTTCAGGATATGTACTATCAAAGCCGCTGCTGGTCGCTGACTCTATTGCATTTTTTGTGCTTTCAGGAATACCAGCATCAAAGTCAAATACCGAATCGCTAACACATGAGCAATCAGTGCACTTTTCGCAAGAACTCAAACCTACAATAGCCAAAATAGCAGCGCTAAAAATAAATCTCTTCATTATTTAATGTTTTGATCGAATATAATAGAAATCAACCTTGGCTGAATGATTGAAATAAAAAAAAGCCCTGCCAGCTTTCGCTGCCAAGGCTTTAATCATCGAGTGACCCAATCAGGATTACCTTTTGATCCTGATCTACTCCGTGAAATGGATTACCGCCTTAGTCTTGCTTCGCAATCTTGGTCTTTTTCCCTATCCATCCTTATGAGCAAGCTCAACGAATGGACATAAAAAAGCCCTGCCAGCTTTCGCTGCCAAGGCTTTATCATCAAGTGACCCAATCAGGATTCGAACCTGAGACCTACTGCTTAGAAGGCAGTTGCTCTATCCAGCTGAGCTATTGGGCCAATACATCTAGCATCAAATAAAAAGCCCCAAAATGGGGCTTTTTAAGTGGTCGGGGTGGCNNTCCTGCTCCCAAAGCAGGCGCGATAACCGGGCTACGCTACACCCCGATGAAAAGAACTTTTAAGAACAAAAATGCCGTCCTTTCAAAAGGACGGCAAATGTAATATTTCTTTAAATAAAAGAGGAAGAATTAATAAAGGCTACCTCTTATTTCTCCAATAGCTGCTCCAAGAGCTTCTACATCACTGGTAGTGAACTTTTTAGAGTTCTTGCTAATTTTCGCCATTGGCGCACTAATTGCAGATAGTTTTTCTGCAATCGCTTTCATTTCAGAGTTATCTTTAAATACATCACACATATGTAAGACATTTGAGTAAGTGTCGCACATACTCCAAACACCTAATCTAACGTCCATATTACCTAAGTCGCTCTTAGACATTTGACATGCAATGTGCAATCCTTCTAACCATCCACCAACAACCATAAATGTTGCGTACTGAGCTCTTTCGTCAGAGAAGAGTTGATCTTTAGCTTTTAAATACGCCTTCGTTAAGAGAACTGACTTATTGATTGTCGTGTCCTCAGAAGCCATTTTTTCGATTAACTCTTGATCGAAGGCTTCTGCAATACCCAAACTTCCGGCTGTTTTCATAAGTCCTTCCATTCTTGACATTGCACTTTGGTTTTGACCGAAGGCAGAACAGTAAACCATGTCACTGCCAATCGCACCAATGCCTAAAGCTTGTTTAGATGAACCACTGAAGCTCTTGCCGGCTGATAACATTGCAGATTCTGAAAATGAATAACCTGATTGGTTCATTGTTTCATACAGCTTCGCAGTAACTTCAATGTTTGTTTTGATAATTCCTAGTTCAGCTAGGTATCCATCAGGCAAAGTTTCAGCTCTTTCAAAATTGTATTTAGGACCCTTCGGGGCTTCTTCACCTCCACAAGATGAAAGTATAGATAGAGCAGGAATCGCTAGTGAGAAAAGGAATAGGTTAGTTCTTTTCATTTTAAATAAGGATCAATTTGGCGACAAAACTAATGTGATCGCCTAAACTGACAAGAATTACTTGTAAAGCTTACCAAATATCATTGTGAATAAACTCGATAGGTTTAATGAAGATTGAGTCGAAGGAGCTAGGAATAAAAACATCCCTGAGTATCTCGAGGATATTTTTTGCGAAGAGAGGGGATTACTTTGTGATCCCCAAGTGGGGGAGGTTCAGACTTTAAAATCCTTGCACTGCTTCGCATTGCTATGTCTATTTTTTTCCATTGCCCATCGAGCAAGCTCGGGGCGAGGAAAAAAAATCCCGTACACTTCGTGCACAGGATTTTATCTGCGGAGAGAGGGGGATTCGAACCCCCGGTACCTTTGCAGGTACGTCAGTTTAGCAAACTGGTGGTTTCAGCCACTCACCCACCTCTCCTTATTTGAAAATGGGAGCGCAAAAGTAAAAGAATCATGAAATAATTTATAGATTTTGCTTTAATCTTTCAATTACAACCTTATTTCCTTCTAAACTGTGATTCCACTCATTCTCAGGAAACACTCTTTTCGCCCATCTTAAATAGATTTTTGTACGTTTGGTTGGGCCACTGTTCAATTCGTACTTCTGAGTTGGCTCGCCTGAAAATTCATAGTGATGAACGTTTTTATTCTGTGACTTAAAGTGTTTAATTATTTCGAGAATTGTCACCATTACAGAGTAAAATTCTCCTTTGTTGGTTAATGTATACTCTTCTCCATCGAACTCATCGTTTAATACGCCAAATACAATATTTACAGATAAAATATCTGATTGCTTTCGTCCAAACCTGACTTCATAGAGGATGTCTGCATCGGTCGTAAAATAGTATACACCTGCAGATGGAATAAGCGGAGTGATGTATTTAAAAACCTTTGGCATTTACTTTAATAACGCGCAATTTTAATCAATTATATTTGGCCGCTTCATTATGGGATCAAAATATGCAAAATGGCTCGGTGGAGCGTTAGGGTGGGCTTTCGGAGGTCCGATTGGAGGGCTCGTAGGTTTCTCTTTGGGTTACCTGTGGCAGAATGCTACACTTGAAGTCAATCCTACAGGAGATTCTTCGGGTTCACAAACACATCAAGGAGATTTTACCATTAGCTTATTGGTGCTTGCGGCAGAAGTTATGCGCGCTGACGACCGAGTCTTGAAATCAGAATTGAACTATATCAAGAAATTCTTGGTAGCGCAGTTTGGTGAGGAAAAGTCAAAAGAACTTCTAAGAGTTCTTAAGGATTTGCTTCAGCGAGATATTGACCTTGTGCCTGTATGTCGGCAAATTGTAGGATTTATGAATCATGCGCAACGTTTGCAGCTGGTTCATTTCTTAGTTGGAATAGCTAATGCAGATGGTGAGCTGCACAAGAAGGAGTGGGATCTGGTTACTAGAATTGCACGATTGCTATTGATTTCTGAAAAGGACTTGCTGTCATTAGAGGCTATGTATGATCAAGATAAAGATCGCTTCTACCGAATTTTGGAAGTTGAACCCGATGCTAGTCAGCAAGAAATAAAAACAGCCTATCGAAAGATGGCTAAAAAATATCATCCTGATAAGTTGGGTGATGTTGGTGATGATGTGAAAACTGCAGCTGAGGAGAAATTCAGACAGGTGCAAGAGGCGTATGAAAAATTGAATAAATAATAGATAGATGAAAAGAGTAGTAATTTTTAGTTTTCTAATTGGATTTTCTAGTTTGACCATGGCTCAAAAAGCTTCGGCCGAAAAGCAAGACCAAATTATCAAAGCACAAGAAGAAACAAAGCAAGCTCTGTCTGAATTGATGAAGAATCAAGCAGACCTTATTAGTTTGTATGGTGGGCAGTTAGATAAGTCGAAAGAAATGGATGTTGTTAGTTATGCCTATGGTGTTTCCATAGGTGAGAACTTGAAAGCTCAGGGAATTAACGATATGAATTTTTCTGCATTGAGTAAAGGCTTGATTGAGTCTATGTTAGGAAGGCAAACCATGATTTCTCCAGAAGATGCTCAGAACGTTTTAAATGAATATATGACTAAACTGTCAGAAGCAAGAATGAAAGAAATGAAAGCTCAATCAGCGGCCTATTTGGCTGAAAATGGAAAGAAAGAAGGTGTAACAACTACTGAGAGTGGGTTGCAATACGAAGTGCTGAAGAAAGGAGATGGTGGAGATCATCCAACAGCTAGTAGTAAGGTGACTGTGCATTACCACGGAACGAAAATAGACGGGAGTGTATTCGATAGCAGTGTAGATAGAGGAGAGCCCGCTACGTTTGGATTGAACCAAGTTATTAAGGGTTGGACAGAAGGTGTGCAGCTATTGACAGTTGGTTCGAAGTATCGCTTCTACGTTCCTAGTGACCTTGCTTATGGTGATAGAGGAGCTGGCGGTAAGATTGGGCCAGGTGAAACACTCATTTTTGAGATTGAGCTGATCTCATTTCAATAAGTGATATAGATTTTATTTACTTGTTTTTCCAACTATCTATGTCTGCTTGAATTCTCGATTCGTAAGAGAATGTTTCAGAATTTGCTTTAGCATCTTCTTTTCCAATGGCAATTGACTTGTTTGCCATTTCAGTCGCCTTTTTATACTCTTTGTTTTGAGCTAGTAGGCTTGAATAAACCCAATAGCTGTACCAGCTTTTACTGTTTAATTCTACTGATTTTTTAATCCATTCAAGACCTTTTTCGGTCATTTTAACATCGCGAGCATAGCTGGCTCCCGAGCGATAAACTTTCCATTTATCGTCTACTTCAGAGTCACTCAATGCATCCTCAATGTTTCTGATGGCTTGCTTAGTTGGATCTGCACTAATCTTCATATCCAGCTGAGTTCCTGCCCAGTTGAGAGAGAATATAGCAGAATTCATGTCAACATCAGTAAAGTGATACTCAAGTCGCTCTGTCATGCTTTTCGCTTCTACAGGACTCACCTCAATGCGCAATTGGTCCATTTCTTTTTTGTAGTTACCAGCTCCCCATAGTTCTGTTTCCTTATTGAAAACAACAACCCATGCTGCATCACTTTGAGGCATTATAAATACTGAATAGTCACCTTTTGGTAAATTCTGTTCTTCAACTTTAATGTCCGCTGATGTACTGAACTGAGTCGCTTTGTTAGCGCCTGCTCTCCAAAGCTTACCATAAGGCACTAAATCACCCCAAATGGTTCGGTCTTTTACTCCCGGTCTAGAATATACTACGGTAATGTCTGTAAGACCTACTGTTTGTGTTACAGAAGCACTGGGACTTGGTTTCGGAAGCTCTTGCGCTTGTGAACTAATGGTGGTTGCTAAAGCCAGTAATGAAGCGATTACAATTCTTTTCATATTTAATTTGATTGGGTTCATTTAACGAAAAAAAGGCTGGATAATCCAGCCTTTTTTTGAAATTATTAGAACTATTTAAGCGTAAACAATCTTGTCTTTGGCGTAAAATCCATTCTGTAATTTATCCTTCACTTTAGTGAAGATATCAATAGTGTATAGCACATCTTCTTCGGTGTGAGAAGCTGTTGGAATTAATCTCAGCATAATTGTGTCCTTAGGCACTACAGGGTAAATTACCATTGAACAGAAAATACCGTGATTTTCCCTTAAATCAAGAATGACATTTGCCGCCTCAAATGGACCTCCACTTAAAAACACTGGAGTTACAGGAGAGTTTGTTCTTCCCAAATTAAAACCATTTGCCAGCAATTTACTTTGAAGTGAGTTTACGATCTTCCAAAGGTTTTCCTTGTGTTGAGGTTGGTCTCTCATTAACTCAAGTCTTTTCAAAGCACCGATTACAATCGGCATTGGCAGCGACTTCGCGAAAATTTGAGAGCGTGTGTTGTAACGTAGGTATTCTACAATCTTTTCTTCACTTGAAATGAAGCCTCCGATTAGTGCGAATGACTTGGCGAATGTTCCAAAGTAAACATCGATACCATCCATGCATCCTTGTTCTTCTCCAGTTCCTGCTCCTCTAGGACCCATTGTTCCGATACCATGAGCGTCATCAACGAAAAGACGAAAATCAAACTCGCTCTTTAATTCAACGATTTCTTTTAATTTCCCTTGATCTCCGGCCATTCCAAAAACACCTTCGGTAATCACTAGAACACCTCCATTCGTGTTTTCAACAAGTTTTTTAGCTCTTCCTAGCTGCGTTCTTAAGCTTTCGATGTCGTTGTGCTGATAAACAAATCGTTTTCCAACATGCATTCTCATGCCATCCATGATACAAGCGTGTGATTCACTATCATAAACAATGACATCATTTCTATCAACTAAAGCATCAATAGTTGACGCCATTCCCTGATAACCATAATTCAATAGAATCGTATCTTCTTTGCCAACATATGCTGAAAGTTCAGCCTCTAGCTGCTCGTGGAAATTAGAATTACCTGACATCATTCTTGCTCCCATTGGGTAAGCTAAACCCCAGTCAGTAGAAGCCTTCGCGTCCGCCTCTCTAACCTCGGGATGGTTTGCAAGACCTAAGTAATTATTAAGGCTCCATGTCAAGACATCCTTGCCACGGAATTGCATTCTATTTGAAATTGGTCCTTCAAGTTTGGGGAAGAAAAAGTAGCCGTGACCAACTTGACTATATTGACCAAGTGGTCCTCTGTTTTCTTTTATTTTCTCAAAAATGTCTTTCATACAATGAGATTAAGTTTAATTCTAATAAGTTGACAAAGTTAGCAATATGAATTTCTATAAAATGTAGTTTGCTTGTGATACGGAATCATTTATTAACACGTTTAAACGAATAAGACCATTAATTTCGCACCTTCAATGAAACTTCGATTTTTAATAGCAATACTGTCATTATTCACCGTTCTAAGTTCGTGTACTGAGTATAGGAAGGTGTTGAAAAGTGACGACATGCAGTATAAATATGATACTGCTTTAAACTATTATAAAGACGGAAAGTTCACGAGAGCCTATCCTTTGTTAGAAGAGTTGTATATCGTTTATAGAGGAACAACTAAAGGCGAACGCATCGCATACCTGCAGGCAAAGTGTGATTTTAGCTTGAAAGATTACATTCTAGCTTCGCATAGATTGAGTCAATTCTACAAGAATTACCCGAGCTCTGAATATGCCGAAGAATGCCAATTTCTTGCGGCTTATTGCAATTATTTATTGTCTCCGAAGTGGTCTCTAGATCAAGCAGATACTCAAAAAGCGATTCGCGCATTGCAATTGTTTGCAATTGATCACCCTGAAAGTAGGCGTATTGATTCATGCAATCTACTCTTGGATGAAATGCGATTGAAGTTAGAGTTTAAAGACTACAAAGCGGCTAAGTTGTTTTACAAAATGGAGCGGTACCGTGCCGCGCAGATGGCGTTTTCAAACTTTAATCGCAAATACCCGGCTAGCAAAAAGAAGGAAGAAACGTGGTTTTTAGAGCTTAAGTCTGCCTTTCTTTTAGCATTAAATAGTGTAGAGGATAAAAAATTAGAGCGAATTGAGATAGCAATCGATGCTTACGTTACTTTTGTCGACCGTTTTCCAAACAGTGAAAACCTCCGAGAAGCAGAAACAATGTATGAAAAGCTTCAACGAATGCAACAGGAATCTAAAAACTTAAGTTGAAATGGATTTATTGAAAGAATATCAAAAATTTGAGGCCCCTTCAAGCGCGGTAACTCGTGATGCTCAAACATTAGAGGCGCAGTGTGATAATCTATATGAGGCGATTACAATCGTTTCAAAAAGAGCGAATCAGGTGGGTACTCAAATCAAACAAGAGCTAGACTCTAAGTTGCTAGAATTTGCTTCTGTAACAGATAGCCTTGAAGAGATTTTTGAGAATAGAGAGCAGATTGAAATTTCTAAGATGTACGAGCGCCTTGCTAAGCCATCAACATTGGCAATGGAAGAGTTTATCGCGGGTCGAGTGTACTACAGAAGACCAGAAATAGAAGCAGCTGCTGAGGATAGCTCACAAGCCTAACATTTCCCCTAATGCTGAAGGGAAAAAAAATACTTCTTGGCATTGCAGGCAGTATTGCAGCGTATAAAATAATCACTCTCACCCGAGAGTTGGTAAAAAATGGAGCCGATGTGCGTGTTGTTATGACGCCATCGGCTTTGTCTTTTGTTACACCGCTCACCTTAGCCACATTAAGCAAGAACCCAGTTAGTAGCGCTTATGTTTCGAATGAGACGTCAGGTGAGTGGACAAATCACGTGGAATTGGGGAAATGGGCCGACTTGATGGTAATAGCGCCATTGTCTGCCAATACCTTAGCAAAGTTGGTTACTGGTGAATGTGATAATTTGCTTTTGGCTGTTGTGCTGAGTTTAGGCTGCCCTTTAATGGTGGCGCCTGCAATGGATTTAGATATGTCAGACCATATCACCACAGTCAATAACTTAAATGCATTGCAAGAAAGAGGTGTCAAAGTATTGGACTTTGATGAGGGAGAGTTAGCGAGCGGGTTGATTGGAAAGGGCAGGATGAAAGAGCCTGAAATTATTCTTCAGACTATAGATGATTATTTTGATTTGAAATCTCCTTTGAAAGGAAAAAAGCTGGTTGTAACTGCTGGGCCAACATATGAAGCCATTGATCCTGTGCGCTTTATTGGTAATCACTCGTCTGGTAAAATGGGGTTCGCGATAGCTCAAGATGCCGCTGAAAGAGGAGCAGAAGTAGTGCTGATTTCAGGACCAACTCATCTGCAAACTCCAGATAATGTGCTAAGAGTTAATGTCACTTCTGCTCTTGACATGTTTAACGCAGTTGACGAACACTTTCCCCAATGTGATGGCCTGATAATGTCAGCTGCAGTTGCTGATTACCGACCGTTAAAAGTTGCCGATAGTAAGATTAAAAAAGAAAGTGGTGGAATAGATAATATTCAACTTGAATCTACTCGAGATATTCTGGCGTTTTGCGGTGAAACAAAAAAACATCAAGTTCTTGTTGGCTTTGCACTCGAAACCGATAATGAATTGGAGAATGCCAAAAAGAAATTGAAAAATAAAAACGCTGACATGCTCGTTTTAAACTCACTCCGTGATGAAGGAGCGGGTTTTGGTTCCGACACAAACAGAGTAACATTTGTTTTTCCAGATAGAGTTCAGAAGAACGAACTAAAGATGAAGCTTAATGTTGCTAAAGATATACTCGATGAGCTTGAATTATTGGTTTAGATTTTCAATACTGTTGGTGATTATTTTGCTTGCAGGCCTTTCCGCTCGATCTCAGGAGTTGAACTGTCAAGTTCAGATCAATAGTCAGCAAATTGCTATTGGAGATAACACCATTTTTGACGCCTTGCAACAATCGGTTTTCGAGTTCATGAATAATAAGCGATGGACAAACGATAAATTCGCTCCTTCCGAACGAATTGACTGCAGTATTCTCATTCAGATTGATAAACGTTTGTCTACAGATACTTATGAGGCCACCTTTCAGGTATCATCATCGCGACCTATATACGGAACAACCTATTCGAGTAACATTTTCAAGTTTCAAGATGAAACGGTTCAGTTCAAGTATTTGCAATTTGATGTATTGGACTTTTCTACCAATGCTTATATATCTGAACTCACATCAATTCTTGGCTATTATGCTTATGTAATTATGGCTATGGACTATGACTCTTACTCTTTTTATGGAGGCGAGGAGCTATGGCAAAAGGCACAGCAAATTGTCAGTAACGCCACCACATCTGGACAACCAGGATGGCAGTCTTTTTCGTCTAGAAATAATCGATATTGGTTAGTTCAGAATTATCTGAACCCAAGATTTAAGCCGTTAAGAGAGTGTAATTATAAATACCATCGATTGGGGTTTGATCAAATGGTTGATAACGTTCAAAAGGGTCGGGCAGTCGTTACAAACGCGTTAACATTGATTGAAAAAGTACATCAGGCTGAACCAAACTCATTCAATACAAGGCTGTTTTTTACAGCTAAAAATGATGAGATAATTAAGCTTTACTCCAAAGCTGAGTCTCAAGAAAGAGAGGAAGTTATTACCCTTTTGGAGACAATAGACCCGGCTAATTCAAATAAATATACCGATATAAGGTCAGGTGGGAAATGATGATGATTGTAACTTAGTTAAACTCACGCAGCACGTTCAGTAGGTTTGCACGCTTAACTGGTTTGATGATATAATCAGTGACTTCAGTGTATTCTTTAGATCTATTGATATCTCTATCGTCAAAAGAACTGCTTACCGAGTAAATTACTATTTCCTTGTTGAAAGAGGGTTGAACTTCTTTAAACTGTTCGAGAAATTGCCAGCCATTCATTACAGGCATGTTGATGTCTAAAAAAATAACATCTGGCAATAGATTTGACTCATCTTTGTTCTCAGTAAAAAAGTTCATGGCTTTCTAACCATCCGTAAAAACTTGGACTTTATCGACCAATTGGGTGTGCTTCAGTTCTTTTTTTAGTAAGAACTGGTAAATATCATCGTCATCAATTACACAAACTTTCATTCTCGAACTATTTAAAAGGTACAGCCAAAGTATGACTTTGGTCTACGTCGTTTTAAAGCTTGGATTGAATTTTATCTACAATACCGTAATCTATCGAGTCTTTTGCATTTAACCAATGATCGCGGTTAAAATCTTTCATCACTCTGTCGAAATCTTGTCCACAGTTATCGGCTAGAATTTGAGCACTTAACTGTTTTGTTTTTACTATTTCTCGCGTCTGAATTTCGATATCGCTTGCCGTTCCTTGAAATCCTCCGAGGCTCGGTTGATGAATCATAACTCTGCCATGTGTGAATATCTTTCTATGTCCTTTTTCGCCACCAGAAAGTAATATTGAGCCCATTGAAGCCGCTAATCCCATACAGATTGTGTGGATGGGAGACGAAACCATTTTCATAGTATCATATATAGCCATACCTGAAGTGACATATCCACCAGGTGAATTAATATAGAACTGAATTGGATCGCCTGGCTTTTCGCTTTCGAGATAGAGCAATCGATCTATAACGTGCTTAGCAGAGTCATCATCAACTCCGCCCCACAAAAAAACTATTCTTTTCTCAAGGTATTTTTCTGAAATCAGACGGCCTTCTGATTTTTTGTCTTTTCCTTCTTCCTTCTTATCTCCCGCTAAATAGTGCTCCATAATTTTCATCTCTTAAATGATGCACCAAACCTACATGATTTTTCTTTAAAACTTTGACTAAGAGTTTGTGAAAAAAAACTGACTCGTTCGGTTAAAAGGGGTCGGGGTTCATTGTAATGTCCTCTGTCTCATTGACGGGAAACTTTTCTTTTGTTGACGTATTGTAAACAGTTGCTCTCATTTGAAAGGTTTCTATTTCAAGTTCGGTCAAATAGATCAGATTTTGAGTTGCGGAATATTTGGGGAATAGGTTGATGTTATCGTCTTCAATCACGATCCTTTCAGCAGATGTGGCTAGATTCAACTCTTTAATTGCCCACTTACCGATGGATAAATAATCAGGATCGATTAAAGATTCATAAATCAAGAAATTTTCGTCAGGAGAAATATCTGGATGGTGATCACGATAATTATTGTAGGTCAATCTTTCTTCTTCGCCAGAATTAACATCAATCCTCATTATTTCGATATTTGAGTTAAGCAATTCTTCATTTTCTGGAATAGATGAACAATAGATTTTCTTGTCATTTAGACTAAAAATTGGGTCAAAATAATCGACATCATCTCTAGTTGTAATACGTTTAGGGTTTCCTCCATTTGCGTCAGTAATATAAACTTGCCAAGTTCCCAAGGTCGAATCAACAGCGGCCATCACAATTTCATTTCCACTGTGCGCCCAGTTGCATAACCCTTGCTTATCCCAGCCGAAGGATCCCTCAGGAATAAGAGTTATAGTTTCATTGTTGGCGTTAAGTTTACACAAGGAGGCTGATTCAAAGTCATTTATTTCCCTCGAACTTTCTGATTGATAAAATAATATCTCGCCTCTTGAAGTGGAGTGTTTAGGCCACCATTTATCAAGTCCGTTTGCGTCAGTTAGCGTAGTGTGAGAATCGTTTTCAGTTTTGCAAATCTCAAATTGGCCACTTACCTTTTGAATGTAAACACAAGAAACTGTTTCAGAAGCATCTCCTAATGGCAAGGTTTCAGTCGGCTCATAAGATTCTTTTTCACAGGAGTTTAAAAGCACAATTAAGACCAATAATTTCCCTAAAATATTCATTGTTGTAATACTCATGAGCTTATATAGACGAGAGTTAATTACGATTAGTTAGTCTGAACAAATGTGAGAATAAGGTTTGGATAGTCTCAGAGTTTAAGAAGTTCAAATATGCATTTAAACTTCTTATTCTTGCGCTAGTGAATGATTCGTTAAAATACGGTTTGCCGATTGGGATAATTTCATTCCTGTTGCTTTATGTAAATCTCTGGTGGTTGGCAGATCTTTCATTTTTAATTCGTTGGATAGTTGAAGCGATGATTGGCTTAGGGTTAGTATTGTATTCTGTTAAATTAGCTAATCGTGCTTATTTCCCGTTTTCGTTTGCTTTTTTTAGTGGGTTTAACGTCTTGTTTGTTGCGATAGCGATAAAGGCAGTTTTAATCCTGATTTTTAGAAATTGGATTTTGACTGAAATCCCTTCTGGTATTCCAGAATCAAAGTGGCTCGCCTATTCAATATTTCGAGAATCAATGGGGCATTTCGTGATCGGGCTTGTTTCCCTAGCGGGACTCTCCTGGTTTTTTATGAAAAAATCTAAGTAAATTATATGAGTCCAGAAGAAAAAAAAATGGAAGTTAAAGGTTGGAATGAGGCGATCATCAATGACTCATGGATGGTGTTTAAAATTATGGCCGAGTTTGTAGAGGGGTTTCAGACGCTTCAAAAAATTGGTCCTTGTGTGAGTATTTTCGGTTCAGCGCGTGTTGAATCAAGCCATCCATTTTACAGTTTGGCTGAAGAAATTGCTTTTCAAATAACACAAGAAGGTTTAGGTGTTATTAGTGGAGGTGGTGGTGGAATGATGGAAGCCGCAAACCGAGGTGCCAAAAGAGGAATGGGGAAATCAGTGGGTTTAAATATTGAACTGCCTTTTGAACAAGATGCTAATCCATATATTGACAAAGACAAACTTCTGCATTTCGATTACTTCTTCGTGCGCAAGGTCATGTTCATGAAGTATGCTCAAGGCTTTGTTATTCTGCCCGGTGGTTTTGGTACTTTGGATGAAACATTTGAAGCAATTACCTTAGTGCAAACGGGTAAAAGTGAACGTTTTCCAATTATTCTTGTGGGGACCGATTATTGGTCTGGCCTCTTGGATTGGATTAAGGATAAAATGATTTCGGAAAAGATGATTTCATCTAAGGACTTAGATTTAATCAAGGTTTGTGATACCCCAGAAGAAGTTATTGCAGAGATCAGATCATTTTATGAAAAGTCTCATCTTAGACCAAACTTTTAGTCAATTAACAAATTTCTGTTTGTAATTGTAAGTTGAAGGTCTAAATGCCCCTATCAACAAGGGGTAGATTTGTTTTCCAAGGAATATAACCCCTAGGTAACATGTTAAAGCAACTCATTCTTCTTTTCAATCTGATCTCAATGTCATTCGTGACCATCTTTCTTTCAGATGGGATTGAGATAGAATCAAATTTACCTAATGAGTTAGTCAAAGACTCAACATACATAGTTGAGGTAGTGATTAAAAAAGGAGATCTCTTCGGCTTTGCTAAATTTCAACAGAACTTTCCAGAAGGGTTCGATGCTAAACCTGTAGAGACGGCTGAGGCTAGTTTTACTTATGCCGATGGAAGAATGAAATTTATTTGGATGGCTCTGCCAGAAACCGAAGAAGTCAAAATTTCTTACGCAGTAACTGCCATGGAAGGTGCTCCTGTTGAATCGATGGTCGATGGAAAGTTTTCGTATATACAGGATAATGAGCGTAAAAGCTACGACATTCCTAATCAAACGATTGCTATAATAAGTGATGAAGTAGCGGAGGAGAAGATTCCTGCGATTGCTAGTGCAACTCGGGTAGTGAAGTCATTGGGAGATAACTTATTCCAGGTTGATTTAACGGTTTCAAAACAGGGAGTTTATGGTTTTGCTAAATTGGAAGAGTTCCTTCCTATGGGTGCTGAAGCTGAAATATTTGAAAATAAAAAGTCGGTTTTTAGTCAGGTGGATGAGAAGGCGAAGTTTGTTTGGATGAGTATTCCAGATGACGAGAATTTGGTGGTTTCATACAAGGTAAAAGCTAAATCAGATATTCTTGGTGAGCTTCAAAGCATGGAGGGAAACTTTGCGTTTTTAGATGACAATGAGACTAAAACAGTTCCTGTGATTGGAGCTGATGCAGACGAATCCGCAGTGCTAGCTGCAGCAGAAGAAACAATCGAAGAGGTAGTTCCTGCAGCTGAGCCTGAGCCGTTAGAGGTTGAGGAGGTTGCTGAGACATTCACCCAGGAGATTCCTGTCGAGGAAGTTGCTGAAGAGCAGGTAGAAACCCAAGTTGCTCAAGTGGAAGAGGTAGCGGCAAAAGAGGAAATACAAAAAGAAGAAGAAAAATCAGATCAAATAGCGAGCAATACTAATGATCCAGTAGCTCCTGTAACTGACATTCCATCACCTGAAACTGGTATTGTTTATCGGGTTCAGATAGTCGCAGGTAAGAAACTCGTCAAAAACGAGGAAATCAGTAAAACGTATAAGTTCAGCGAGCAATTTTACACTGAAAACCATGAAGGTTGGGTGAAATATATTACAGGTCAATTTGACGTTTACAAAGCAGCCAGGGATAAACGTGAATCGCTTGTTGCTGCGCAGCATAATTTTCCTGGACCATTTGTTACAGCATATAATGCGGGCGAAAGAATAACAGTCCAAGAAGCACTTATGATCAGTAACCAGAAGTGGTTTAAATGATCCCTTAACATTAAATTGTCTTGTGTTTAGGCATTCATTACTTTAGCGTTTCCTAAAACTACCTTTAACCAAGATGGGATTGACCTTCATAAATCATAGTTACAAGATCTTTTTCTTGATTTTGGTTTCATTCATGCTCTCATTTTCAGTGAGCTTGAATGCGCAAGACACCCTGAGTTCTGACCCTGTTCAACAACCTGAATGGACCATTAGACCTAAAATTTCCGTGGGTGTAGGTATGATGAATTATCAAGGAGACTTGGTTAGCAATAGAAGTTATTTTAATCCTTTTCAGAATAAAACATCATTTCATGTTCAAGTTTCACAGCCTGTGGTGGACTATTTGGACGTGAATTTTTATATGTTGTTCGGTAAACTTGGTGCCGATGAGCGAACGCGAGTTCGCAATTTAAACTTTGAAAGTCAAATTACGGCAGGAGGTATAAGTGCCTCATATAACTTCGATCATTTTTTGAAAGATGATAGAATTATAGAGCCATATGTTTCACTGGGCTTTGAAGCGTTTGAATTTCTATCTAAAACGGATCTGATTGATCAATATGGAAACAATTATAACTATTGGTCGGATGGAACGGTAAGAAATCTACCTGAGATGGATGTCTTTTCTGAAAGCGCAATTGAAATTACCAGAGACTACGATTATGAAACTGACTTAAGGGCTCTTAATGCTGACGGTTTTGGTGCATATTCTGAACGATCATTTGCCATTCCTTTGGGAGTAGGTTTTAACCTGAAAATGAATTCGAAAACGAGTTTTCAGATGGGTATGGATTACCACTGGACTTTTACTGACTATATCGATGGTGTTACATCTGAATCTAGAGGCGTTAGGCAAGGGAATGAAAGGACGGATAAGTTTCTGAATACATACATGAGATTGACATTCAACCTGACTACTCCGCCACATGAAGAGCCAGAAGACTTCTCAGGTGCTGACTTTGGTGATGCTGACCTTGATAGTATTCCTGATATGATTGATAAATGCCCTTCAACGCCAATAGGAGTGGAAGTTGATTCAGAAGGCTGTCCATTAGATAGTGATGGTGATGGAATTGCAGATTATAAAGACTTAGAGCTTAATTCGCTAGAAGGAGCTGTGGTAGATACGAATGGTGTGACCCTTTCGGATGCTGTTATTGAGCAAATGTATTTGGAGTATACCGATGAAGATGGGAAGTATTCTCAATATACGAATACGGCTTATTCTCAAGAGACGGTAGAAAGAAAGACTATTCGTAAAAAGCAAAACTTCAAGGTGCAAATTGGTGAGTTTCAAGAAGGTGTTGATGATAGCTTAGCCAATGCACTTCTCAGTATGCCGGATGTTACGACTCGAGTGACAGAAGATGGAAAGACAATCATTGAAGTCGGTAATTTTGAGAATTTACCTGATGCTATTCAGCGTAAAATTGATTTGGAAATAGGAGGGATTGCAACTAAGGATGTGATTGAAACCAGCTCATCAGGGGAGTCATCGCGAGTTTCTAATATCGAGCAAGACATGATTTCTCGTGAATCGCTTGGAATGAGCGTAGATGAGGCGATTACCAAGAATAAGACGCTTCCTGCTCCTGAACGCTTAATTTTAAGTAAGAATGAATACACCCTTGATAGACCTATTGATACTCGCAGTGTAACAAAAGCAAATGATGAATCATATGGTGATGTTACTGTATATAGAGTTCAGATAGGTGCGTTCGCTAACAAGCTATCTAAGGATGTTTTTGATGGAATAGACGATTTACTTGTTATAACCTCTGAAGATGGATTAACCCGCTATTATTCTGGGGATTTTACTTCTTATGACAAGGCTGCAAGACGTAAGATTGATTTGATGCAAAAAGGCTTTGACGGATCACATGTTATTCCGTTTAAAGGAGGAAAGCGTGCTTTGTTGACTGAATCCGGAGCTACACCTGCTGAGAATGTAGTCCCATTGAATAAGACTTCTTCTGCCAATTTTGGAAAAGTTAAGTTCAAGGTTCAAATTGGAGTTTATTCTGGTCAAATTCCAATGGATGTTTTGAATAAGATGATGAGTCTTGGCCGAATTGATCAAAGAGAGGGGGATTCTGGTGCCGTGCGCTATTTCACTGGAGAGTTTAACTCTTATGAGGAAGCAGAGGCTTTTAAAGATCAGCTAGTTTCTAGAGGGTTTGCAGATGCCTTTATTGCGGCTGAATACAATGGAAATATCATTTCGGCTACCGAAGGAATAGAATTATTAAAATAAACACTCACATGAAAAATTTAATCTTGACCGCTGCTATTATAGGTTTTAGTAGCATTGGTTTTGCTCAAACAACAAGCTCTAGTGCTTCTTCTGCTTCGGCAGCAGAGGTCCAAAAGGTAGAAACTAGAAAAGTAAGTCCTATGAAAGGTGGCTGTTGCTCTATGTCAGAAGGAAAGGCTTGCTGTGCGAATAAGTCGGCAAAATCTTGTGCGCCTAAATCGAAAGGCACTAAATCACAAACACCAGCGGATAAGTCTGAAGCAAAAGCTAAAACAGAAGGCTAAGCGTCATTATTGATAGAATTTATTGAAGGTGGTTTATAGCCACCTTTTTTTTGGCCCATGAATACATTAAGATTAGTTCTATTTCTGGTAGTCGCGTTTGTTTCATTTAAACTGAATGCGCAAACCACAAAGTCTATCAATATTATGTTCTATAATGTTGAGAACCTATTTGACACAATTGATAACCCTCAAACCTTCGATGAGGACTTTACTCCAAGTGGAAAGCTTGAGTATAATTCTTTGCGTTATTCTGAGAAAGTTAAGAATCTAGCGAAAGTTGTTGACTCTAGTTTTTCTGACCAGGCGCCTGATGTTATAGGACTTTGTGAAGTTGAAAATGTGCAAGTGGTTGAGGCTTTGCGAAAGAAAATTAATGTGACTAAAAGTTTGGGTGTTGTGCATATTGACTCTCCAGACGGAAGAGGAATAGACAACGCATTGCTTTATGATACCGCGTTATTTAAATTACAAGTATTTGGCCTGAAATCAATTGACTTAGGCAAGGATGAACGTCCTACTCGAGGAATACTGTGGGTAGTGTTGAAAGCGAATAATATTGATCAACCATTAATTTTCCTAGTCAACCATTGGCCTTCTCGCTACGGTGGGACCGAGGAGTCAGAGTGGAAGAGAATGAGGGCTTCTGAGACTTCGATTGTGCTGATTGATTCATTAAAAGGAGTCTATCCGAGAAGTGGTCTTGTTTTTATGGGGGACCTCAATGATCATCCAGATAATAGGAGTGTGGAAATGTTGGAGTCTTGTATAGATACAGGCCCCTGTTTGATGAATATGCATAAGAAGTTTGTTGCTGAAGATGCTGGAAGTCATGCCTATAGAGGTGTGTGGGGAGTCCTTGATCAAATTTTGGTGAATCAGAATTTAATCACTGGGGATGCGGGCCTTACTATTAATTCTGAATCTGCTGGTTTCGTCAAGAAGCCATGGATGCTTTATTACAGCGAAAAAGACCAAGATAGCTTTCCTAGTAGATCATATGGAGGGAAGAAATATTTTGGAGGATTTTCAGATCACCTACCTGCAACACTCAGGTTGACTGCTCCCTAAAGTAAAAGTGTTATGAATCTCTAAATTAAAAGACTTCGGGTCTTTAATTCAATATTTTCGGCTTTATGATGCGAAAATCGGTCGCTTTCCTTTTTTGTCTTTTGTTGATTATAATGTCGGCAGTGAAAGCTCAGTCGCAGAATGATTTAGATGCTGATATTAAAAAGCTGGAGAAGTTCATTAAAAATCTTGATCAAAATTATGTTGATCAGGTTGAAACAAAGCCAATTATTGAAGAAGGAATAAAGCGAATGTTAGAGGAGCTTGACCCACATTCAGTATACTTTACAAAAGAAGCATATGAGAGGGCTAATGAGCCTTTAAAGGGCAAGTACAAAGGTATAGGAGTTCGCTTTTTAATGGTCGATGATACAATGGCCATTTTAGATGTGGTTGAAGGTGGAGCAGCTCAAAAAGCTGGTATGAAGGTTGGCGATAGAATCATCTCAATAAATGGTGATACAATAGCAGGAAGGCATTTGAGTTCCAGGTCAGTAGTCAGAAAGATCAAAGAAGATGATCGGCAAGAGGCTCAGGTTGAAGTGCTGCGAAGTACATCATCAGGAGACCAACCTCTTTTGTTTGAATTATCGAAGTCTGAAGTTAAGTTGAGTAGCGTTCCGTCTTACTTCATGATAGATAATCGCATAGGCTATATCAAATTAGAACGTTTCAGCAGCTCAAGTCTTTCTGACTTCAGAGAAGGAATGGACATTCTGCTTGAGCAAAAAGCGAAAAGCTTGGTTTTGGATTTAAGAGGAAATGGAGGAGGTTATTTGAATGTGGCCGAAAAGATTATTGATGAGTTTTTAGAAGATCGTAAGCTCATTGTTTATTCGGAAGGCGAGCATCAAGCCAAGAGAGAAACTTTTGCTTCGAGTGGTGGGCGATTTATTGATGGTGATTTATACGTTTTAATTGATGCAAACTCAGCATCGGCAAGTGAGATTTTTGCTGGAGCTATGCAGGATTGGGATCGGGGACTCATTGTAGGTAGAAGATCTTATGGAAAAGGATTAGTACAGCGCACTATTGAGTTCAATGACGGTGCTGCAATGCGCCTAACCATTTCACGCTACTACACTCCAACAGGAAGAAGTATACAGCGACCATATGATGAAGGAGTCAAAGCGTATCAGCAAGACCTAAGAAATAGAGGAGCCTCTGGGGAATTGTTTTCAGCAGACTCCATTCATATCAACGATAGTTTGATTTATTACACGCCCAAGAATCGTAAAGTTTACGGTGGCGGTGGCATAATTCCGGATGTTTTTGTTCCAGTAGATTCATCGAGGAAGGATGACTTTGTTAGAAATATTCTGCGAAAAGGCCTGTTTGAAGGTTATTCATTGCGTCTGTTCAATACAATAGGAGATGATGTGAAAACGGAATATTCTGATGTATCTGAGTTTTTAGAAGCATTTGTGTTGAGCGATAAACAGCTGAATGATTTTAGAATGTATTCAGATAAAAGTGGAATAAGCACGGATGACGAAACATTCGAGAGAAATATTCCTTTTTTGAATGAAAGAGTAAAGGTTTGTTTATCAAGATTTACATTTGGCTATATGGCTTATTATCAAGCGTTAGTTTATTATGATGACGATGTGAAAGCCTTGCAAAATGAAATAGATAAAGGTATTTATAAGGAGCTAGGATTAAAGTAAGCGTTAAATTTGACTAAAACAATTAGAAAGCATGAATGAGCAAACGAAGAATTATTTATTGATAGGTGTAGCAGCTTTGACTGTAGTGAATTCAATTTTCATTTTTACGATGGATAAAGGGGGACGGGTAATTGATACACCTAAAACAAATACCGCCTTAGTTGAGTCAAGTCAGACTCAACAAGAGCCTGCCGCCTCGACTACGCTTGACTTGAATCAAACGAAGAACCAAAATCCTACTCCGGCTCCTGTCGGCCCACCAACAGATATTGCTTTTCAACAAATGGAGCATGACTTTGGTACAATAAAACAAAATACAGAGAACAAGCACATTTTCACTTTTACTAATTCTGGTAATGAGCCCTTGATAATTTCAGATGCAAAAGGCTCATGCGGATGCACAGTTCCAAAGTATCCTAAGAATCCTGTGGCTCCAGGCGAAACTGGAGAAATTGAGGTGGTCTATAAGCCAGGAACACAAAAAGGTAATCAAATGAAAACAGTGACCCTAGTAGCTAATACACAGCCCACACAAACAGTGCTGAAGATTTCAGCAATGGTTGAAGAAGAATCAAAAGGCTAATTGCTAAAGCCACGCCTAGCGCGTGGCTTTTTTTATGCTTCCACTCAAAATATATCTGTCAGCCTTATTAGTATTCCTTTTTTGTGCTGCGTATGGACAGGATAAGCCTTTTAAAGCTGGTGAGTCCTTAAAGTATTCAATTGGCTATCAGTTAATGGGTGTTTGGGTAGGCGCAGGAGACGTAACATTTACGATTGAAGAGGAAGAGCTTTGGGGTAAAGACTGTTATAAGTTTACCGGGTTCGGAACTACCTATGCTCGTTATGACTGGTTTTTTAAGGTGCGAGATACATATAGCACTTATGCAGATCAAAATGATTTAAGACCGTATCGGTTTACTCGTGATGTGAGTGAGGGGGGCTTTTATTACCGAGAGGATAATATATACAGGTATTCTGATAGCTTGGTTTACAGTGTGTTGAAGGTTAAAGAAAAACCTTTGCAGCTTGATACATTTCCCTTAAGAGAAAACAGTTTTGACGTTTTGAGTCTTGTTTATGAGAGTAGATCAATTGATTTCGACTCCAAGCGTATAGGAGATCGCATTTCAGTGAGAATGGTAATCGACCGAGAAACACATGATATCTTTTTACGATACTTAGGCACAGATACATATGACCACGATGACTTTGGTGAAATCGAATGTTATATTTTCTCGCCTTTATTGGTTGTGGGATCAATTTTTAAAGCAGGGGAGGGAATGAAGGTTTGGGTCAGTAAAGACAGGAATCGTATTCCAATTTACATAGAATCTGAAATTCGAGTGGGAACAATTCGTTCCGAATTGTTAGAATACTCTGGGCTAAAGTTTCCTCTCGGCTCTTAAAAATCGTAATTGATTCTTACCTTATCCGAAGTGGGGTGGCTTTGGCAAGTAACAATAAACCCTTCCTCCAATTCTTCATCCGTTAACACGTGATTCATGTCCATATTAACGGTTCCTTCTTCCAATTTGGCCATGCATGTAGAGCAGATAGCGCTTCTACAAGAAAAAGGAGCTTCAACTCCAGCCTTGATCGCAGCTTCTAAAATTGTTTCTGATCCAACGTTTATTACCCTTACCTTTCCGTCTAATGTCAGTGTTACTTCCGCCATGTCTTAATTCTTATGTTCTTAACCTTAACCAACTGGGATAATAGTTGTTTGATCGTTGATCAATTATTTTCAACCAACCCAAAGGATTATTTTGAAAACCAACTATTGTCCATCCCTTCTTTAAATTTCGCGGCAAAGAAATGGTTTCTTTTCGCAAAAATTGCAATGAATTTTCTTCATCTAACTCGATATGCTCCATCTTAATGTTAGACATAGCCATTCCATGGAGAGGAATGACATTTTTGCCTTTCATTTGATAATAGGGTAGACCGACCATTTTAAAGGGCAAGTTAAAATGCTCAATTAGATTGTGATTCCTAACTGCATACATTTCATCTTTTAAATTCCAATACACGAGATTGTCATTGATATTTGGGAAAGCTTGCTTGAACTCGAGGTGGGCTTGATCAAATGGCGTTTTAAACTTTCTATTTCTAATATTTTCATTTGCGGAAGTTGATGTCTTTCTCAATACTGAAACAAATAGGCCTTCACCAGTTGAAATACCAGGAAGTAAATAGTGACCAATTATTTGGTTTTCAGTTTGAGCTTTAACCAAGTATTCGCTGAATTCCGACAGGTCAATTTCTACAGGTTCAAATTCCCCACTTTCAATTAACGCTTGCACCTGAAATTCATTTTCATTTTTATTTGTAGTGCAAGTTGAATATATCAAAATACCGCCTTCTTTAAGAGTTGGTGTCAATTCTGTCAAGATGTTTCTCTGAGTTAAAGCACAACTTTTGACCAGTTTTGAACTCCATTGCTCAATTGCATGAGCATCTTTTCTGAACATTCCTTCACCAGAGCATGGGGCATCAATAAGGATAAGGTCAAAAGCACAGTTGAGTATGTCAAATTTGCTAGCTGGAAGCGATGTGACTCCAACATTCAGTCGACCCCATTTAAGGATGTTCTCTCTTAGGATTGAATTGCGTTTGGGGTCAACTTCATTGGCAATTAGAAAACCATCTTCGTCTAAATAGTCAAGTAGAATTGTTGACTTTCCGCCCGGAGCAGCACACATATCAAGATAAAGCCCGTTTCTCTCAGGTTTAATTTTGTTTAAAATCTTTTCTATTATCATGCTCGAAGAGTCTTGCACATAATAGCATCCAGCATGAAAAAGTGGGTCCAGCGAGAATGATGGCCTTTCGTTTAAAATGAAACCATGGTCAGACCACGGAACGGCTTTTTCATCATCATATTTATTAGTCCGTTTGAGTGGATTAACTCTTATTGAAATACTGCTGTTTTCTTGAAGTGAGCTCAACGTCTTTTTAGCGGTTGATGCACCAAAATGCTCATGAAGGTTCTCGATGAATTGAATTGGGATTTCTTTTTTCAAAGTGTACTCCAATTTTGACATAAATCTTGATGACCAAGAGCTGCATCTAATTCTTTTAGATATTGACCACGCTCAATCTCTTTAGCTCCTAATGACTCTAAATGAGTTGTGTGAAGCTGGCAATCGATTAAAGCAAAATCATGCTTTTTAGTAAACTGAGTTAAAAAATGACATGCAGCCTTACTGGCGTCTGAAACAATGCTAAACATAGATTCTCCGAAAAATGCACGACCCAGTGAGATGCCATATAGCCCACCGACAAGCTCATCATTCAGGTATGTTTCGAAACTATGAGCAAAGCCCAAGTGATGAAGTTTGGTATACGCCTGCATCATCTCATCGGTGATCCAGGTTCCAGTTTGTTCCTTGCGTGGAACCTTAGCACAGTGCTGAATGACTTGCTCAAAATTTGTGTCTACTCTAAATTCGAAGTATTCTTTTTTAAGTTTTTGCTTAAGTGATTTACTTATCCTGAATTGATCGGGGTAAAGTACCATTCGCATGGGGGGATTCCACCATAAAATTGGCTGACCAGCCTCAAACCAAGGAAATACACCAGATTCATATGCGGAAATTAGACGTTCAGCAGAAAGGTCACCGCCATAAGCAAGCAAACCGTTTTCATCGGCTTCCTCGGGAGGGGGAAAACTGAAAAGCTGATGACGTTTTTTTCGCAATGATTGTGAATTAATACTGAGGTTTTTCTGGTTTGTTGTCAAGTGCAATCTCAATTGCCTCCATTACAGAGCTGTCAAGTTTTTCTAAAACCTCAATTGATTTTAAGTTTTCTTGAAGCTGACTTAGTTTAGTGGCACCGGTGATAACAGTACTCACATGCTCATTTTTTAAACACCATGCCATTGCCAAATTAGCAACTGAAGTATTTAGATTACCCGCAATTGATTGAAGCTTGATTACTTTTTGAATATTCTCATCGGTCAATAATTTCTCTTTTAACCAGGTTAAATCATCCATGGTTAATCGTGAACCTTCAGGAATGCCGTTGTTATATTTCCCTGTTAGAATTCCACTAGCAAGTGGAGACCATATGGTTGATCCGTAACCATAATCTCTGAATAACTTGTCAAGTTCTACTTCAACCTTGTCTCGCACCAACATGTTGTATTGTGGTTGTTCCATTGATGGGGAAATAAGATTATTAGCTCTTGCGATCATGAAGGCCTCTTGAACTTCTTGAGCGCTCCATTCGCTTGTACCCCAGTATAATACTTTTCCTTGTTGAATAAGGTTGTGCATTGCCCATACTGTTTCCTCCATAGGAGTATTCTTGTCTGGGCGATGACAGAAATAGAAATCTAGGTAATCTACTTGCAGACGCTTTAGAGCAGAATGACACGCTTCTACTACACGTTTTCTGCTTAAACCCATTTGATTTGGCTTGTCACCACCCCAAAAAACTTTTGAGGATAAGAGGTATGAATCACGGTTCCAACTTGCATCAGAAATGATTTTCCCCATTACCTCTTCAGACTTTCCTGCTGCATAAACCTCCGCATTGTCGAAAAAGTTAACACCGTTATCATAAGCGTGATGCATACATTCTTTAGCGATGTTGAGATCTACTTGATTTCCGAAAGTCACCCATGATCCAAACGATAAAGCGCTTACTTGAACTCCGGCTTTTCCTAGTCTTCTATATTGCATAGCATTCTAATTATGGTGCAAATGTAACTACCTAGTTATGCTTTAAGTTGAATCGTTTTAACCATCTTTGATGAAATTTAAAGATGATTATATGAAATCAATATTACTTTCTATTCTATTCATTTTCTCCTTATCATTCTTAATGGATGCGGCCGAAGGAGATACGATCAAAGTTCAATCTCATCAAGAAACTCATTGGGATTGGTACGGAAACTGGTTCGATACAACATCATTTCCTGCGTCAGGTGAATACAGGAGGATAATTATGTATTATACCTTAGGGTGTCCATCTGGTGGATGCAGTGAATGGGACTATACAACCAAAATTGAAGTTGAAGATCCTATTGATGCCAATTCTTCTCGATGGGTTGAATTAACTAGAATCATCACTCCTTATGCAGGTAATAAAGGTGATAGTTGGGAATTTGTCTACGAAATTGATGTCACAGATTATGCTCCAATATTAAATGGAGAAAGAAGGGTTCGAGCTCATTACAGTGGTTATCAAGATGGTTTTACAGTATCTATTGATTTTGATTTTATTGAGGGCACTCCGCCACGTGAAGTGCTGGATGTGACTACACTTTATGATGGAACCTTTAAGTATGGTTTTGCCAATGATCCTATTGAAGACTACTTGGTTCCAACTGACATAACCATGCATCCTGAATTGGGTGGCGCCAAGTTTAGAATGGTCGCCTCTGGTCACAGTTTCGGTGGTAATGAAAACTGCGCAGAGTTTTGCCGTAAATGGTATAAGCTAAATGTTAATGGCAATAATGCTGTTCAAGAGGATATTTGGAGAGATGATTGTGGAAGCAACCCATTGGAGGCGCAAACAGGTACTTGGGTTTATGATAGAGCCGGATGGTGCCCAGGAACGGAAACAAAACGTTTTGATAACAACATCTCAGCGTTTGTGGCTGCGGGTCAAACAGCTGAGTTTGATGTGGATTGGGAATCATATAACTATAATGGAGGAGCTGGTTTTGATCCACAGTACATTATAGAGGCTACAATTTTTCAATATGGAGATTGGAATTTCGCTAACGATGCTGCGATCAAAGACGTATTAAGCCCATCATCAAAAGACCAATACTGGGAAATGAATCCAGTGTGTAATAATCCGGAAATAGTAATTGAAAACACAGGTTCTGAGGTGATTACGTATGTGAATTTAGAGTATTGGGTTGAAGGAAGCCCAGAGATAATTCGACACACATTTCAGGGAGTGATTAATCCAGGTCAGTCTCGGGATGTTGTATTGCCTGCTTATGATAAGTGGCTTTTCGGAGAGAAAGAAAAAAACAGATTTCATGTTCAGATTGTTGGTGTAAACAATACTGATGACGAATACGATGGAAATAATCACTTTGTATCTACATTTAGCGATACCCCAGTGTTTCCTGAGGAATTCATCATTGCTTTCAATAACAATGCTGGTGGGTCAGAAACAAAGTATCGAGTAGAAGATGAGCGAGGAAATATAGTTTATGAAAGAACTACCGCTTCATCCAATACCAATTATCTTGATACAGTTACATGCGCGCCTGGCTGCTACACAATGTTCATTGACGATTCAGGATGCGATGGATTAAGATTTTTCGCGAACAATGATGGTAATGGACGCATATGGCTGCACTCTGCTGAGGAAGGTAGTTTCTTTCCTCCTTTGCACCAATTTGAGGATGAGTTTGGATGCAATGCACAATTATCATTTACTGTTGGCTACACCATGGGTGATGAAGAGACGATGGACTATCCTGAAGGAATTGCTGAATGGGAAGATGGATCAAACCTCGTGGCATATCCAAATCCAAGTGCAGGAAATGTTACGTTGGCACTACAAGGTGAAATAGAAGTAGGAGGTGAAATTTTCATCTATAATCAAACAGGTCAAATGATCAAAAAATTATCCTTGACTGACCTTAGAGAAGTTCAAATATCTGGACTTGCAATGGGCAATTACATTGCTCAATACAGAACAGATTCAAAATTAAAAACAGTGAAGTTTACTGTGCTTGACTAATTATTAGTCTTGGACTGACTCTAGTGCTTCCTTAAGGGAAATGCGATTCCCATTTTTAAAAGCTACAATGAAGGCGAGAGAATATCCTTTCGCCTTCATTTTTTCTTTGCCTTTGATGGCTTCTTCAAGACTATCATACTCACCGATAGCGTATCTATACCTTCCGCTTTCTATGTATTCACGAACATTACTTTCATTTTCAAAAGCTTTTGCCATGTCGGTCGGCTCGTTGCTCGATATGACATTTATGCTGTAAATAACTTCACTTTCGTTTTTTGCCGCTGATTTTATTTTTGAATTACCACTTGTTTTTCCATTTGAAAGTTCGTTGGCAAACGCAATAGCACTTTCTTCATTGCGCTTGCTTTCGGCTAGCTCAGATTGAAGTTGATCGATTGTTCGTTGGCTAGCTTGGTATTTTTTCTTGAAAGCCTCTCGTTCAACCCTCATTGCTTCGATATCACCTTTCAGTTCTTGAAAAGTAAGATCGTTGCTCAGGTGTGCATTTGTTAACCTACTCGCTAGGTCATCTGCTTTTGCCTTGTAGTCAGCTTCTTTTTGTTTGCTCGAAACAACTTGATTATGCAACGCTAAAATATCGTTTTCTAACATCTTCGAATGTTCTTCTTTTACCACTAGTCCTTGGGTTAGAGAATCGATGAGCGCATCACTATTGGTTAGATCTGATTTTGCTTTTTCTAAATCTTTTTGAAGGGTCACCTTATCATTTTTTACTGCTGTCAGTTCAGATTCTTTCTTTTCTATTTTGTTCGATAAATCCATTATAGATTTTTCTTTCATTCCAATCTTGCTCACTAAATCGTTAACAGATTGTCTAGTGCTGTCTTCTTTATATTGACTCTGCTTGACGTCTAATTTAAGCTGCTTGATTTCTAATTGAGCTTGTGTTTCTTTTTCAGCAAGCCCGTTGATTCTGTACATCAAGTTATGAGCTTGCTCTTGTTGCTTGGTGGTGGCTCTTTCAAGAGCTGCCATGTTCTTTTTTGTTTCATCTCGCTCTTGTTCAAGTTGCGCAAGTTCAATCTCCTTTTGGTTGATTGAATCCTTTAGCTTTGAGTCTTGCATTTCGATCGATGCAAGTTCCTTTCTGAGCTTTTCTAATTCAGCTATCGATTCTTTTTCTGATGAATTCACCTCGGCCGTAGCTCTTTGCAAGCTGTCAATTTTCGACTCGAAGCTTGAGATCCTTGAAGTACTTTGTTCTAATTGACTTAATAAACGTTCATTTTCTTGTGCGCTATTTGCTGCATATTTGGTCAGACTGTCTGCTGATTGCTTTATAAATTCATTTTCTTGCTTCAGCAGTTTAATTTTTTCTTGCTGATACTTTGACTGAGATTCCTGAATTGCTTGCTCTTTCTTTTTGCGAACTAATTCGCTGCGAAGCTCCATGATTTCTTTGCTTACTTCTTCTTTATTGATTCCAGAGGCCAGGACGTTGGTCAGTGAGTCAATTCTTGCTTGCTGTTGTTTTTCGGTAAGCTTTTTATTGCGTAATTCCACCTCAAGTCTTTGAGCTTTTTCCATAGCACGAGCTTCACTTTCAAATTGATCTTGAAGTTTCTGGCTCAGATCTGCCGCATAGCTCCGAGCTGAATCAGCCTGTTGTTTTAGTATTGAATATTGCTGCTCTTGCTTTGTGATTTCAGACCTCAACAAGCTATCAGAACTGCGCATGTCTGTAAGTCTACTGCTTAGTTCGTTAAGTTGACCCAGTGCTTCTGAATTGCTTTGATCTTTATTTTCTTTAAGCACTTTTTCAAGGTTAGCTAGTCGTTCAAAGTTTTCTTTTTCTTGTGCTTGCTTCTTAAATAGGTCATCACTCAGTTTGGCAATTAAGTCGCTTTTTAATTCAACCTGCTTTTTTAAGTAAGTTATTTCGGACTCTGCTCTGCTTAGTTTGTCTGGGCCTAGAAAGCCCTCCATCGTTTCGATATCTTGAGGGGAAACCTCGACAGAAGTTGAAATGGCGCCATCTTCAAAAGCCCTATTGTCTCTTTTTTTGCCTTCCTTATTAATCCGTGCCCTGATGTAAAGTACTTCGCTTTTAACTTCCTTTCCGTCTATGAGGGTGATATAAACCTCATCGTGGAAAAGTCCTTGAAGCGAATCAGTATGAATTTTCACTTTTACGAATCCACACTCGCCTTCTAAACCTCAGAGCGAGTATAAATAAAGGTGAGTGCTGGTTGAACAGAACGAACAGAAAGAATTTTAATGCTTTCGTTACCAGTATTTCGGAATAAAAAATCTTCTTCAAAATGACCAGCCTCTTTGGCGAGTGATCCAAAATCGAATTCCGTTTTAATAAAGACTGCCTGTCCCATTGAATTGAGACACATCAGCATGAATGCGATGATAAAGGGCATCTTTTTTAACATGCATCGAAGGTAGATAAGGGTGGTGAGTCAGAGCTGTAGCGGGTTAATCTGTTTTCAACAGAAGCTTTCACATTATGACAAAAAAATAAGGGCAAGCTACTTACATCGCACCGCTACGACCGGCTACCCTTGCTTCATTCCTGACCTGGGGGAGTTCACCAGGAGCTGGTCGTATAAGACTTGCCCTTAAGGGTGCAAAAGTATAATTCATTGTCATGATAGCAATACTTCTTTTGAATCATTGAATATTACATTTGTTCCTTCCAATTTTAATTGAATGAATCACTATACCACTATACTCAATGGAGCAAGCTTAGCCGGATTAATTGCTTTTGCACTTTTCTTAACTTCATATTATGTCCTCTCTTTGAACCCATTTGGTGCAATCAAATTTTTTGGACTTGCCGTTCCTGCTTTGTTGATGTACACCGCTGTGAAAAAATACAAAGAGGTTGAAGGCGAAGGCTTTCTCACATATGGAAGGGGTTTTATCGCAGGAGTGATGTTCACTTTTATCTACGCTTCTTTGAGTGCAATGATGATCTATTTGTATGGTTTGACAGTCGATGGAAGCTTTGTTGATTTTTTTATAAATGATAACCTGCAGTCGCTTGGAGAAGCTAAAGATCAGATAATTTCATTTATGGGCGAAGCAACCTATAAAGAGATGATTGAAGAGTTTCAAAAATTTGACCTAGCTAGTCTTGCAATGGGCGACTTTCAGTCTAAAACCATTGGAGGCTTTATTATAGCTTTGGTAGTCGCTACAATTTTGAAACAAAAACCACCGATCTTTGACGCATCTGATGAGTAAAAAAGACATTTCTATAGTTATTCCGCTTCTCAATGAGGAAGAGTCTCTGCCAGAGTTGCACGAATGGATTGTTCGAGTGATGAATGAGAATAATTTTACATATGAAGTGTGGTTTATCGATGATGGTAGCAAGGATAGTTCTTGGACTATTATCGAGTCGATTAACGCCAAAGACTCAAACGTCAAAGGCATTCGGTTCAAGAGAAATTATGGAAAATCGGCAGCACTAAATGTAGGTTTCGGAGCTTCGAATGGCGAGGTTGTGGTTACTATGGATGCTGATTTGCAAGATAGTCCTGACGAGATCCCAGAACTTCATCGGATGATTATGTCTGATGGATATGATTTGGTTTCAGGGTGGAAGAAAAAACGTTATGATCCCATCTCGAAAACAATTCCGACCAAGCTATATAATTGGGCCACGAGAAAAATGAGTGGAATCTATTTACACGATTTCAATTGCGGCTTAAAAGCATATAAAGGTGAAGTTGTCCATTCCATCGAAGTATATGGTGAGATGCATCGCTACATTCCTGTTATTGCTAAATGGGCTGGTTATAGCAATATTGGAGAAAAGGTTGTACAACATCAAGAGAGGAAATACGGAACTACCAAGTTTGGTTTGATTCGCTTTATCAACGGTCCATTGGATCTTTTGTCGATCATGTTTGTGAGTCGATTTGGTAAAAAACCGATGCACTTATTTGGTCTTGCTGGAACACTTATGTTTTTGATAGGCTTAGCGCTAACGGCTTATTTGGGATTAGAAAAACTCTTTTACCTCAATGCGAAAATTAAAGCACCATTGATCACGGATAGACCTTGGTTTTACCTTGCTTTAGTGGTTATGATAATGGGCGTTCAGCTATTCTTGGCAGGATTCGTAGGCGAACTATTATCTAGATCGTCATCTGATCGAAATCACTACCTCGAACACCCAAGATTACAATAAAAAAACCCGATTCATTGCTGAATCGGGCGTTTACTTTTGGTTGATAGTGTATTAGATGAACATTAGGTGAGAACCTTCACCATGGGCTCTGTTATAAAAGTCGCCTACTGTTAATACTCCTTCAAGATCATCGATTAGATCTTCTTTTTCTAAGTGGAACATATCCATAGCTAGTTTACACGCCCAGATTTTAACACCTGAAGCGACTAGAATTTCAAGAAATTCATCGATAGGAGGAATATCTAATTTCTCCATTTCCTTTTTCATCATTGACGTTGCCATCGCTTCCATTCCTGGCAATCCGCCTAGAAGTGTAGGAATGTGCATCGCTGGGTTACCCACTGTGGCAACATGCAAATCATTTAGCTTCTTTTTATTAATAGCCTCAAGGCCGAAGAAGGTGAAAAATAACTCTGCTTCGATTCCTTCCATTCGAGCCCCATTGGCTAAAATGAAACTAGCGTAAACGTTATGTAATGTTGCTTTAGACACAATGATCATAACTTTTTTGACCTTGCCGTCTGATTTGGCTTTTGGGTTGGCTACCGGTTGTAATACTTCCATGAGTTCTAATTTTTAGTGATTAAATACAACTTACAGGTTTTGGAATTCCAGAAATTCTACTGGCTTTTTTAAGCGGTCCTTCAGGAAACAGAGCGTAAAATCCTTTGATATCTACAACTCCACTTTTTCCAACACTTCGAATTGTAAGAGGTACATCATTTTTATGCTGATTCTGAAGGTATTCTATTACTTTCCAGTGATCATCAGCAAGTGTAATTCCTTCTTCTTGAGCGATTGCGGTCGCTACATCTTTATCCCATTCGTTTAAGTCAATAAGATATCCATCTTCACTGACGTTAACTGTTTTATTTCCAATTGTCTTTTCCATGATTTCTGTTTTTGTTTGGTGTGTTTTAATCAAAGTTTTTGCCTGCTTCTTGCATTTTTGTCGTTACAAAAGGAAGGTGTCTTCCTGTAATAAGCATATTCCAATATATCCATTTGAAGGCCATTTTACCCATGTGATTCATTCTGCTTTCTTTTAAAAGATTGAGCGGTCCTACACCAGGGAAAGGAAATGTTCCTGACACTGGTTCATGGGTATAATTGAAGTCGATCAATAATGCTTTACCGTGTCCGGTTTCAATGAAGCAGTTTGCGTGTCCGTCAAAGCCTTCTTTAAGGTCTTTGCCTTGAATGTAATTTAGGACATTCTCTAAAAGTACCTCACCTTCAAAGTGAGCAACTGAACCTGCTTTTGATGCTGGTATGTTGGTTGCGTCACCTATAGCGAAAATATTCTCTTTCACTTTGGTTTGAAGGGTTGCTCTGTCTGTAGGTATGTAGTTCAATTCATCACCTATTCTAGATCGTTCCATTAAATCGCTTCCTTTATTGGTAGGTACCGTAACCAAAACATCATAAGAAACTTCTTTTCCTCCGTAATCCATGATGGTTTTTGCTTCTCCATCTACAGCCATTACATTGAAATCAGGAACAATCTCAATGTTTTTCTCATTCAACAGATAATCTAATTTTTCAGTGGCTTTGGGTTTTGTGAAAGCACCGCTCATTGGAGTAGCAAACACAATATCTACTTTATCTCTCATTCCTTTTTGCTCGAAAAAGGCATTCGCTAAAAATGCGAACTCGAGAGGAGCTACAGGGCATTTGATTGGCATTTCAACTATATTGATCACCAATTTCCCTCCTTCCCAATCTCTGAACTTTTTTGCAAGAGCAGAAGACCCTTCTAGGGTGTAGAAGTCAAAAACATCTTTCTGCCAATGAGGTCCCATCATGCCTTCGGTCTCTTCTGGCGCAATGTCAGTTCCTGTGGCAACAATGAGAATATCATAGTCAAACTCCTCGCCAGAAACCATTACCACTTTATCTTTTTCAGGATAGATTTTGTCAATAGCTCCGAGCTTTAAATTGACTCCATCTGGAATGAATTTTTCTATCGGTTTAACAATATCCTCCGGTCCATACACTCCAAACGGCACGAATAAATACCCTGGTTGATAATGGTGCTCAGTACGTTGATCGATTATGGTGATCTTCCAATCTTTATCTAGTGCTCTTCTGAGATGATTACTCATCATTGTACCTGCAGTTCCAGCACCTAATATTACAATGTTCTTAGTCATGATTCTTTTGTTTAGCTTTTAATCACAATTCGAAAGTATATGTAGGCGGATTTTTAAAACATGATATCAATCAGTCTCAGTATTGATAGTATCTCCGTGACTTTTGTCACATTTCATTTATCTGTCTCTTTACTCATATCCTTACCTTTGTTTTGTGTCGAAAAAAAACAAGAGTCAGTCTGAATTCAAACAAGAGTGGAATAAGAACAACTCAACTTTAATCAATCGATCGCCAAATACTGTTCTAATAGTCGTTCTGATTGCAGCATCTCTTATCAGGTTTTGGATGTGGCCTGTAATGCAGTATCATCATGACGAGCTAAGCGCATTAATGCGGACACGCTTCCTTACTTTTTCTGATCTGATTAGTCATGGTGTTTGGATAGATGGACATCCTGCTTTTACTCAGGTTTTTTTGTGGACTTGGACTGCCTTGATTGGCTATAGTCCTCCTTTAGTAAAGCTCCCATTTATTCTTTCGGGAGTGGTATCTGTTTACCTAATTTTCATTCTTGCCAGAACCCTTTTTAGCGCAAAGAGTGCCTATGTATCTGCTGCATTAATGGCCGTTCTCCAATATTCAGTGGTTTACTCACAATGGGCCCGCCCTTATGCATTTGGTCTTATGTTTATGCTTTGGGCATTTTATTATTTGATTGAATATTCTCAAAACGACAGGAAAGTTAGCTTGTTAGGATTTGCTGTTTTTGCTGCGCTATCTGCTTATACCCATTATTTTGCTTTGCTTCAGATTATCGTGTTATCTGCATTGTGGTTTGTATTTAAGTTGAAAAACAAGCAAAAACGCTGGTTTTTACTGTCATCAATATTCGCTTTCATTCTTTGGTTGCCGCATTTGAATATTACGCTTCATCACTTGTCTTTAGGTGGAATTGGCGATTGGCTTCAGGAGCCAAAACCCAATTATTGGATGAATCTATTAGGATACTCGTTTCATTATTCGTGGTTTCTTGTAATTCCCATAGTGATTGCTTTTGTCATTTACTTTTTCAGGGGAAGGTTTAACAGAAGCGCTCTATTGATGCAAGGTCTATTATTTGGAAGCTGGATAATTCCATACCTGATTGCGTATTACTATTCTATTCAAGTTAGCGCATTAATGCATTTCGGCACTATGCTGTTTACATTTCCCTCTTTGGTATTAATATCTGGATCTTTTTTCTCTCAATTTGATGCAGCTATGAGCAAAATTGTTACGCTGTTTGTTTTGATTTTTGGAATCTTCAGTTTGACAGAACGATCGCATTTCCATTTGAATATTAAAACCGAATTTCAAGACCCTATTCATGTTTTGAATGAGTTTAGTCGTGAAATTAAGGTCTCTCCATTATTTGATTTGAGGCCAGATGCTGTTCGGTTTATCGATGAAAAAGAGTTAGAGTCTATGCAGGAAGTTCAGCTTATTGAACCTCTAATCGAAAACAATGGTCTGGCGCAGTATGTGAACAATTTGTCTTCAAATGCAGTGTTCTTGGTCACGCATGCTGGCACGCCCAAAGAAGTTTTGGCGCAAGTTTTAAACCGATTTCCACGGGTGGACAGAGTGTATCCATACCAATCGGCCACGGCCTACTTATTGTTCAAGCCACTGAATGATGACTTAGCAAAAGAGAAGCAGAGGGTGAACCTTGATGGAAAAGAATATGGAGAGCCTTCGGTTTATACTCCCATCGATTCGCTAAACAATTCTAACATAGTCATTCAGTCTCATTGGATAGGTGAGAGGTATAACTCAGGCATGCTAGTAGTAGAATGGAAATCGTCTACAGATGAATCACTCTGGAAATCCTCGGCTTTAAGTCCGTTTACGACTGTTGATTCTGTTTATACTTCGGGTATGGCCTTTGATTTAAGGGATTTACCTGATTTTGACAAAGGCGGTACCATTACTGCGTATGTGTGGAATAAAGGTTTAGATTCTATTGGTTTTGAAGCAGTCGAATTTGAACAAGTTCCATCCAATAAACTGCGGTATGGACTCTTTCGAAGAATAAAAAAGTGAAATCACTGACACCAATCAGCACAAATGCTAAAAATCCTTCCTTTCTTTGTCTAATAATTTGGAAGCCATGAAGACGAAGATCATTTTAATCGCAGCACTACTTTTCTGTACGAAACTTTTTTCGCAAACAATGTTCATCGATTATACCGAACGAACAAAAGAGAATACAGCAACGATTCACTTAATCGAAGCTGAGTTGCCGATTGAAAACGAGGACTTTGACGACCTTAGTAAGGCTAAAGTTGAGCTGATCAGGACTATAGAGAATTACCGAACCGATGGCTATGTTGTGCATGCAACCTCTGTGACTACCCATAAGTCAAAAGGAAGTCTTCACTATCATTATCAATATATTTTGCAGAAAACTACTCATATTGAAGAGTTCATCAATGAGCTTGATGACGCAGAAGGGTTTAATAGGCAGCAGATGCGTCAAAATCAAGGACAAAAAAGACTCAAGCGTCAGCCTGCAGGCGATACGATCCGACCAAAGCAGAAAAGGAAAAGGGACGCCTCAGCCCAGCCATTGACACCTGTTTCTGCTCCAAAAGCGGTCAAATAGGAAGTTAATTAATCACGACTTTCTTCGTTAGTCTTTTTTTATTCTGATTTATATCCAACATGTAAATGCCTGATTTTAGGTTGGATGTGTTGATTTTGATCGATTTATCGACTAAGTAACCAGTCTTCTGAGAGAATACCTCTCTACCTTGAATGTCACTTATTTTGATGTTGATTACACCATTGGCGAATGCATCTGTCTCAACTTTGATAAAATCCTTTGCGGGGTTTGGGTAGATTAACATCTCGTTATTTTTAGTTATAGCGGTCTCAATTGAAGTTATATTCCAATTGTTAGGAATATGAGCTGAATACATTCCTGAACCATGGGTAGCCACAGCAAGAAGATTATCTTCCTCGCGACTGTCAAGCATCATAACCACAGTATTTCCAATTTCTTCTTTACTTAC
Organism: Flavobacteriales bacterium UBA4422; assembly: GCA_002389645.1. Taxonomy (GTDB): domain Bacteria; phylum Bacteroidota; class Bacteroidia; order Flavobacteriales_G; family Salibacteraceae; genus SHAN690. The sequence goes on along the minus strand of DGQE01000012.1, from coordinate 174,914 downwards.
TTGTACCCAGTAAGTCGAGTCACTCGCTCTATCGGTTCCAAAAGCCAAATTTTGTGTGGCAAATAGGCCAACGCTGGTTCCAACAAAATAGACCTTTCCTCCTGACACATTTAAAATCTTCGCCCATCGAATTGATGGTGCTGGTCCTATATTATATAAGTTTTCAGGAAAGCCATCTGGGGCACTTTCTGATTCTAAGTTTCCACCAGCTCTGAACCACGTTGTACCGCCATCTTCAGTAAAATGAATGCTATGAACGTTGTAGTTACTAAATATGGCCATTGCGTGGTCTCCATTTTCGGGGTCAACTGCAATACAGTTGATGTTTCCTGAAGCGCCTTCAAAATTTGATATGTTCGAAAAAGTAGGTGTTGCAGTATGTGCGTTGTCGACTTTAAAACATGTACCGCTTGAAGTGCCAACATAAACTCTATGGGGCGGGTTGTCTGTTGAAACACCAACCGCACTTCCGCTTCCATTCAATGCAAATGAAGACTGCCTCCAGCCCGCGCTAATTGAATCTGTTCCGTTGTCAATTGGTAGCTCATCTACAATGTCATTGATCCAAAGCCTGTTGCGAAGTGGCAAGTAGACTATTCCATTGTCTGAAGGGTCCATTGCCCATGGGTGAATGAAATAATAATTGTCTCCACCTATTGGGTCAAAACGTTTCCATCCAGTTCTGTTGCCATTTGCATCGAGTTGAATTTTGAACATGCGGCCCAATTGTATCGAGGTCAAATGCATCGTTCCTCCATCAGAAATGGCTGTGAAAGCACCATCATAACTCCAAGGGAATTTCCATTGATAAGGATCATCTGAATTTGTGAAGAATGTGCCATTGTCTTGCAGTCCTCCCATGAGCTCATTGCTACCTACAGTGCCATGGTCAAGTGCAACCGAATAGAATTGTGTGGTGTTGTAACCATTGTTCAACGACTCCCAAACCACTGGTGTGGCCATAATGTCTGAGGTGCGCTGAACACCTCCATCGTTGGCTGAGAACATTACGTCAGGATTAGTAGGTGAGAAAAACACCTTGTGTTGATCTGGATGGTGGTTCGGATAGATTTGAAAATCAGGAAGATCAGTGGTTTCTTCATAGCCACCTATAAAGGTGGTGTTTGTGCTATCAGCAAAAGCGCTTGTTGATCTAAATAGGTTTGTACCTCCAATGATAACTGTGTTTTCATCATTGGGGTGCACGGTAACTAACATATTGTATCCGCCCTGAAGGTTGATGTCATCGAATTTGAATGGCCCTCTTGGTAAATTGATTGAACGGTCTTCCCAAGTTCCACCAGTGCTGCTTCCATCGCCATTGATATAGGTGTATTTCCAAAAGCTTATCCACTCAACGTCTCCTCTGAAGTTTTCGAATCGTTTACCACTATTAGGTGTTTCGGCCATGAAATAAACCTCAGACTCGTTACTTGGGTTAATCCCTATAACAGTTCTTCTGTATTGATTTGGATAATTAGGTGTTGTGATATTAGTCCAATTTATTCCATCAGTACTTCTGTATATACCCGCAATTACTCCATCAGAACTAAGCGCAGCGTAAAACACTCCTTCCGAGCTCACTGCTATATCAGAATAGTAGGCATCTGTTCCGCTCCCGCCTAGTGTTTCTGTCCATGAGCTTCCTCCATCTTCACTGCGCATGATGCTGCCAGAAAGAGCCGCTAACACGACATCGTTTGCTGAACTTGGATCTAAAGCAATTCTCCATATTCTATCCCATGATTCAATAGACTGCGGACTTTCAGTTTGTGTGCTCTCTAATGAAAACCAGGTTTCACCATTATCTGTAGATTTTAAAATGCCATTGCCTATAAAGCGCGCTGAACTGCCTTGGCTAGCGCTATTGTAGTCTTCTCCAGATCCAGCATACCATGTTCCTGTTTTGCCTTCTCGTGTGTCTTGTACCAAACATGTTATACCCCAGGTTTGATCATTGGCAGTTTTCTTCTCCCAACTCGCACCCTGATCGGTTGATTTATAAATGTGACCAGAAATGGAACCAGCTATTAAAATGCTATCGTTGGTTATATCTACTCCTGCACCTCTGGTTCTTCCTCCAAAATTGAAGGGACCTCGCGCTGTAAAATCATAATATTCTCCTCTGTTTGCTTGTGCTTCAAGAGCTGGTAGTTTGCTGGCGAAAGCTAGCTCTTGTGCACGAGTAACGGGAATTAATCCAGTAGTTGGGTCTTCCAATAACCGATGTTCCCATTGCTCACGGAGTTGTGGGTTCATCATTCCTTCACTGGTGTTTGTTGTTGGTGATTCGGATGAAGCTGAAAAAATATAGGCGCAAACGATAAGCGATAGACATATGCCTGTGATTAGAATTGGTTTCTTCATGCATCGAAAATAGTACAGATGGAGTGCGATTTATATAGAAACTTAGTTTTCAATGTGATGCGAGTATCTTTTTCAAAGATTAATTACTGTTTATGACTTTAGTCTAAATCAGATAAAAGTGCTCTGTTTCCGCTCTGACAATCCTTATTTTCGCTCCCCGAAACCACATTCTTTATGGAACAAGCAAAGCCCTACACTCCCAAGAATAAAATCCGTATTGTTACTGCAGCCTCATTATTTGATGGTCATGATGCAGCGATTAACATCATGCGAAGAATCATACAAAGCACTGGTGCTGAGGTGATTCATTTGGGACACGATAGAAGTGTAGAGGAAGTAGTGAATTGTGCTATTCAAGAGGATGCGCAAGCCATTGCGATGACCAGCTATCAAGGAGGTCACGTAGAGTATTTCAAATACATGTATGATTTACTGAAGGAAAAAGGTGTCAGCCACATAAAGATTTTTGGTGGAGGCGGAGGAACTATACTCCCGGAAGAGATCAAAGAATTACATGCATACGGAGTTACACGGTTGTACCATCCAGACGATGGAAGATCTATGGGATTGCAAGGTATGATCAATGATATGCTGGAGCAAGCTGACTTTCCAACGGGAATGACATTGAACGGTGAGGTTTCTCATTTGGTAGAAAAGGATAGAGGTTCAATTGCTAGGCTAATTTCAGCAGCTGAGAATAACCCAGAAGGCTCTCAAGAAGAAATGGCCAAAGTTCACGCCATGGCTGATAAGAACAATGTTCCGATTCTTGGAATAACCGGAACAGGCGGAGCAGGGAAGAGTTCTTTGGTGGACGAATTAGTGCGCAGATTCTTGGTTGATTTTCCAAGTAAAACATTGGGAATTGTTAGTGTGGACCCATCGAAGAAGAGAACAGGCGGAGCCCTTTTAGGCGATAGAATTAGAATGAATGCCATTCGCAATGAACGTGTTTATATGCGATCGTTAGCAACGCGTCAGAGTAATTTAGCCTTGAGCAAGCACGTCAAAGAAGCGCTTTCGATATTGAAAGCCGCTCAGTTTGACTTGATCATTTTAGAAACTTCAGGAATCGGACAGAGCGATACTGAAATTTTAGATCACAGCGATGCCAGTTTGTATGTTATGACGCCTGAGTTTGGCGCAGCAACGCAGTTGGAGAAAATCGATATGCTCGATTTTGCTGACATCGTTGCCTTAAATAAGTTTGATAAGCGAGGAGCTCTCGATGCATTGCGAGATGTGAAAAAGCAATACAAGCGCAACCATAATTTGTGGGATACCCCAGATGATCAAATTCCTGTTTTTGGAACTATTGCGAGTCAATTCAACGATCCGGGAATGAATACGCTGTATAAGAGCATCATGGATTTGTTGGTCAGTAAAACGAGTGCAACTGAACTTAAGTCCACGTTCGAAATAACAGATGAGATGAGCGAGAAAATCTTCATCATTCCCCCAGCAAGAACGCGCTACTTAAGTGAAATTGCTGAAAACAATCGCGCTTATGATAAATGGACGGAAGAGCAAAGTCAAATCGCTGATTCATTGTATGCGATTTCTAGAACCATTGAAGAAATTAAAGATAGCAGTGGAAGCGCTGATCTGATTTCAGCGTTAGAAGAAAAATTCGAGCAAGTCAAGAAAGATTTAGATCCGCACAACTGGGATTCTATTCAAAAATTCTCAGCTGAAATGCAGCGCTATAAAGATGAATTCTACTCGTTTAAAGTGCGCGATAAAGAAATCAAGATTGCCACACATTCTCTATCATTAAGTCAATCCAAAATCCCTAAAATATCTACTCCTAAATACAGAAGTTGGGGAGATATTTTAAGATGGACATTGCAAGAGAATGTTCCGGGTAAGTTCCCATATACAGCTGGCTTGTTTCCATTCAAAAGAGAAGGTGAAGATCCAACCAGAATGTTTGCTGGAGAAGGCGGGCCAGAGCGTACCAACAGACGTTTTCACTATGTCAGTTTGGGTATGCCAGCCAAACGTTTGAGTACAGCATTTGATTCGGTTACGTTGTATGGAAACGATCCTGATCATCGTCCTGATATTTATGGTAAAGTTGGAAACTCTGGAGTGAGCATATGCTGTCTAGATGATGCCAAGAAGTTGTATTCCGGGTTTGACTTATCTGATCCTAAAACCTCAGTTTCGATGACCATCAATGGTCCGGCTCCAATGTTGCTTGGGTTCTTTATGAATGCGGCCATTGATCAAGCATGTGAGAAATACATTGTAGCCAACAAATTGGAGAAAAACATAGAGGCAAAACTCAAAGAAATTTGGGAAGATCGTGGTCTTGAGCGTCCAAAATATCAAGGTGAATTGCCAGAAGGGAATGATGGCCTTGGTTTAATGCTTTTGGGTGTTACGGGTGATTTGGTGCTTGAGAAAGGCGTTTATGAAAAGATCAAGAAAGAGACGATGAGCGTTGTTCGAGGAACTGTTCAAGCAGACATCTTGAAAGAAGATCAAGCGCAAAACACCTGTATTTTCAGTACAGAATTTGCCCTTCGATTGATGGGCGATGTGCAAGAGAGTTTCGTCAACCATGCTGTACGTAATTTCTACTCGGTTTCTATCAGTGGCTATCATATTGCTGAGGCTGGAGCGAACCCAATCACGCAGCTAGCGTTCACACTTGCAAATGGATTCACTTACGTAGAATACTACTTAAGTAGAGGGATGGACATCAATGCGTTTGGACCAAACTTAAGTTTCTTCTTTAGCAATGGAATCGATCCAGAATACGCAGTGATTGGTCGTGTTGCGCGAAGGATTTGGTCAAAAGCTTTAGCTAAAAAATACGGGGCGAACGCGCGAGCTCAAATGCTGAAATACCACATTCAAACTAGTGGAAGAAGTTTACACGCACAAGAGATCGATTTTAACGACATCCGAACTACACTTCAGGCATTGTATGCGATTTACGATAACTGCAATTCACTGCATACCAATGCTTATGATGAGGCAATTACTACACCAACAGAAGAGAGTGTGCGCAGGGCAATGGCCATTCAGTTGATCATCAACAGAGAATTGGGATTAGCGAAAAATGAAAATCCATTGCAAGGTTCGTTCATCATTGAAGAGTTGACCGAGTTGGTAGAAGAAGCTGTTTTGATTGAGTTTGATAGAATTACAGAGCGAGGTGGAGTATTGGGCGCAATGGAAACCATGTACCAGCGCAGTAAGATTCAAGAAGAAAGTTTGTACTACGAAACCTTAAAGCATACAGGTGAGTTCCCAATCATTGGGGTGAATACCTTCTTGAGTTCTAAGGGAAGTCCAACAGTTCTCCCAAGAGAAGTCATTCGTGCGACAGAAGAAGAGAAGCAATATCAGATTGCGATGAAGAATCGTTTGCAAGAAGCCTATGGCGACAAGCAAGAAGATCTTTTGCGCAACTTACAATTGGCAGCGATCAACAACCGAAACATGTTTGAAGAACTGATGGAGGTGTGCAAGTATTCTTCCTTAGGCCAGATCACCGATTCACTATTTGAGGTTGGCGGCCAATACAGACGTAATATGTAATTAGAGAAACCCTGAGCGGAGCCGAAGGGTGAAGATTAATAAAATCGCAAAAAGCGATGGTGAAAGCCATCGGCCATTTCATTTTTTCTATTTGCTTTGAGTCTTCTCATTTGATTTAAGATCAATCTTTTGTCAAGGAATTCTATTTTGCAAGGTGAATTTTATTTTTTGTCGTGCTTGAAGAGGTTCTTTTTTTTCTGACAGCATTTGTGAATGAACTCTAATCTCCGCTATAAAATCACTTTGATTCAACACGTGAGGCTTCAAGACCAGAGAAGAAATCGCTGTGTTTTAATGTTTTCAAATTATTTAATAAACCAACAACGTTGGATAAATCCGTCTTTTACTTCATAGATGGCCATAATTTTAAAAGTGTCTTTTCTTCCGGAAATCAATTCATGATCGAAAACATAGTTGCCTTGAACCATTCTTCCCATCAGAGTTGATTTGTTTTTTGGGTTTTCAGCGAACATCTTTCCATACCGTGCTCGAATTTCTTCTCTGCCATTCATTGTAGGATCGGCTTCATTCAGTGCCATAAAAACTTGGGCGTTCTCTGCAAATAAACTGGCAAACCCATCGACATCTTGTTCATTGTAGGTGTCGAGTTGTTGTTGAACTATATCTAAAGTAGTTTCTTGTGCTTTTATGAGTGAAGTGACAAGCACAAAACTGCAAAGTGTTAATATTCGTGGAAGTTGCATAGGATCTATTTTTAAAATCAAACCAAATTCTGCTATTTAGGTTCAATCCTTATCATCTAAGCATCGCACATTCATGGAAATCACAACATTCGCATACGCTCAATGAACGATTCAATTTATTATCAGTATTTATTCGTGATCAACCCAGATTCTATTGTGTCTGATCAGATAATTACCTTTAAAAAGGAGCTTAGTCAAGCTATTGGTGAATTTTCAAGTCTTCATTCCGACCCGCACATAACCATCGGTAGTATTATACTCACCCAGCTAAAGGAAGATATGCTCTTAGAACGAATGCAGTATGTCTGCGCTCATGCAAAGCCGTTTAATATAGCATTGGATGGATTTGGCAGTTTTAAGCCTCATACTGTTTATGCGCGGTTGGCAGATTCGCAAAAAGTCAGAGAATTCACTAGTACTTGCGAACGTTCATGCGATGGATTGCCGAGTAAGAAAGGTTGGCAACCAAAAGCGAAGAATCCGCATATGACCATCGGTCGTGAGCTTGGCTCTAAGTTTAAGCAATCGAAGGAGTTGTTTGTGAACCGCCTATTTCAAGCTCGATTTGAAGTTACCGAACTGAGAGTCATGCGAAGAGAGCTGGAGGGGCGATACTCGATTATTAAGGAATTACCTTTTCAAGGATAGTTAGCCTAATTTTTAGTTTAACCGAAGTGTCATTTTGTTAAACAAAATAAGTTGAAGTGAAATAATCTTCAATATTAAGATATTTTTAGAAATCAGCTGTAAGTCCCCTTTTATTTGCGTTTAAAGTTAGTTTTAGCCCTTTTTTTTGCGATTATAATAGAGTCTTTCAATAACTTTTACCAACCTTTTGTGAACCATGTTGCGTCTAAGGTGTTTAGTTATTTTAACCAAACATTAAACAAAAAATATCAACATGAAAAAAAATTTTATTCTTAAAAAAGCGATTTCTCTCTTTGCAATGGTAGTTTTAATGATCAGTGGCTCTATTTCACTGGCACAAACTAATGTTTACGATGATATCATCGCAACTAGTCCAAATCATACATCTCTAAAAGCTGCTTTAGATCAGGAAGGTCTTGACGTAGTTTTACAAGATCCAAGTGGAACATTTACAGTTTTTGCACCAACTAACGATGCTTTTGATGCCTTAGCAACAGAACTAGGCACAAACATAGCCGGATTATTAGCTCTACCGAACCTCAGTGACATTCTTACCTATCATGTCTTGGGCGTTACTGTTCCTTCAACTGCTCTTACAAATGGCGATATTGAGACTCCTGTATTCGCAGGAAACACAGTTAAGCTTACTGTTACTTTAGGAGGAGATGTATACGTAAACCAAGCATTGGTTGAAACTCCAGATTTAACAGCTGACAATGGCGTGGTTCATTCCACAGGTGCAGTAATTCTTCCTAACGAAACAGTAGTAGATGTTGCCATTGACAATGGTTTTTCAACACTAGCAACGGCTGTTATTACTGCAGAATTGCTTCCAGCGTTAACTAATCCTTTTGCTGAGCTTACTGTATTCGCTCCTACAAACGAAGCGTTTGACGATTTAGCAACTGCTCTCGGAACAGACTTAGCAGGAATACTTGCTCTACCAAATTTAGCGGATGTTTTGACTTACCATGTTTTAGGTTCTGAAGTTGATGCTGCTGCTATTACAAATGGAGATGTGGTTATGCCTCTAAGTATGACAAACTCATTGAAATTAACTAAAACGTCTGAAGGAGATGTTTTTGTGAATCAAGCTCAAGTTACCTCTGCAGATATTACTTCTGATAATGGTATTGTACACGTTCTTAACGCAGCAGTATTACCAAACGAGACTGTAGTTGATGTTGCATTGGATAATGGTTTTAGTTCTTTGGCCACTGCGGTTATTACTGCTGAGTTATTGCCTGCTTTGACAGATCCTTTCGCTGAGTTTACAGTGTTTGCTCCAACCAACGAAGCATTTGACGATTTAGCAATGGCTCTTTCAACAGATATTGCTGGACTGTTGGCTTTGGAAAATCTTTCAGACATTCTTCTGTATCATGTTGTTTCTGGAACTGTTTTGTCAACTGAATTGACTGCAGGCCCTGTTGCCACATTAAACGGAGCTTCTGTGAATGTTGATTTGTCAAATGGTGTTATGATCAATGATGCTACAGTAACATTAGCAGATGTTTCTGCAGATAATGGAGTAGTGCATGTTGTTGATATGGTTCTAGTTCCTGCTCCTCTTGGAACATCAGACGTTATTAATCAGGAAATGAACGTTTTTCCAAATCCTGCGGTAAACGATTTATTCATCACGAATACAAGCAATACTACTTTTCAGATTACTGACATTAAAGGTTCAGTAGTATTGAATGGTGTTGCAAATAACAGTATTAATGTTTCTTCTTTAAACAAAGGAGTTTATGTTTTGAGCTTGATTACAGATCAAGGTACAAGCACACATCGTATTGTAAAACAATAATTGAAGTTTAGGTGGTTATATAGGTCTTACTTTGTGTTTAGTAAGAAGAGAAGCCCAGCATTACGCTGGGCTTTTTTTATTCCAATGAATAAGTTGTTCCGCTTTCTACGACTTGACTTTCAAGATTTAAGACATCCTTAATCTTCAGTTTTAATGAATGACTTGCCATCGGCTCTCCGTGGTTGATGAATACCTTCTTGGTGGTTTTGTCAAATTGCCCGAGCCATTTCATTATGTCATTTTGATCGGCATGAGCTGAGAGTCCTGCTGTTTGAATAATTTCGGCCTTAACGCTGTGCCATTGACCAAAGAATTTGATTTCATGCACTCCTTCTTGTAGTTGCCTTCCTCTTGTACCTTCTGCTTGGAATCCGGCCAAAAGAACTGTAGTTTCAGGGTTACTAATATGATTCGCCAAGTAGTGCAATACTCGCCCACCAGATACCATTCCACTTCCTGCTAAAACGATTTTCGGACTGTTTGAGTTCAAAATAGACTTTGATTGTTGGATGTCCTTCACAATGATGATGTTATGGCACATCTCTTTGCACCTTTTTTCGCCTAGTGTATGCCACCCAGGATGATTTAAAAATACCTCCGTGGCATTTGCTCCCATTGGACTGTCCAAAAAGACAGGTATTTCTGGAATTAAATCTTGATACTTTAGTAAAGTGAGCAGATAAATAATCTCTTGAGCTCGTTCTACAGCAAAAGTCGGGATGATGAGGACGCCATTTTTGCTGTCTGCTTTTAAAACGGCTTCTTTCAATTCTTCTATGGCTTCTCTTTCGGGGTGCAGTCGATCGCCATAAGTAGATTCTGTTTCAATATAATCTGCTCTTTTGAGATGTTTGGGCGGATTTAAAAGTAAGGGGTGATACGTGCCTAAATCACCTGTAAAAACGATGGTTTGTTCTCCAAACTTCAATTCAACCAATGCCGAACCTAATATGTGTCCGGCATTGTGCATTTGAAATTTGATTTCATTATCCAGTAAAACCCATTCGCTGAATTCGTGCCTTACCAAAAGCGGTAAAGTTTGCTTTACATTGTCAACTGTATAGAGTGGTTTTGCCTCAGCATGGGAAGTGTAACCATAACGATTTGCCCTATCTGCCTCTTCTTCTTGAATTTTAGCACTGTCTTCGAGAATGATCTTGGTTAAATCGGCCGTGGGAGGTGTACAATGAATTGGCCCACTAAATCCTTCTCGAACCAGTTTTGGTAAGTAGCCACAATGATCTAAATGCGCATGAGTTAGTATAACAGCGTCAATAGCACTCGCTTTTATTGGGAAATCGGCCCAATTCTGAAGACGAAGATTTTTAAGCCCTTGAAATAAACCACAATCGATCAACACCTTTTTACCGGCATATTCAAAAAGTGTTTTTGATCCGGTAACAGTTCCAGCCGCTCCGTAAAAGGTCAGTGTTGCTTCCATACACTAAAGGTGCGGTAGAAAGGGCAAAACAAACATGAGCTAAGTCATGACATTTGATATTTCTACCAATGAAATGGAGCTAGTTTTTAGAAAGTGAGTTCGTTTGACAAAAAGCCTGAACGATTAGACTAAGGGCGAATCTTCAGCTTATTAATCGCCTTCACAGGCCCCGGGCATTTTTGCTGGTGGCACACCAGACAATTTTGAAGCATGATATTGAATGCTTCCGTTTGGTTTTCGGCTGTTTGCTCAAATGAAGCGTAATTATCCAGAAATGCTACTGCCATTGCTTGATAAGTGTCGTCTATTTTTTCTGGTTCAGTGGCATGCGCTGTTTGAATACGCTTGAACTCGTCATAGAAATCTGTTTTAACGGTGTATCCTCGATTAATAGAGTCTTTCACCAATTTCATCTCGTCATACATCTTGCGCATCAGTAATGCTAGCTCACTGCGCTCAACACCATTGATAATGGCCATTCCTGATTCAGGATCTGCAGATGGTTTAGAAACATTAGCATTGTCTTGATGTTGGTTGCAAGACCAGATAAACGCGACCAGAGCTATTATGAAAATTGATTTTTTCATTTAGTAATCTCCTTTTGTCCACCATTTAGTCGTGACTGTATTTCCTCCTTTCAACGCAAAAATTAGATAGTCTTTTTTTCTCCATAAGTAAACCACAAAATATTCTCCCGCTGGAAGCTTGTATGACGGTGGAAGAGATTTTCCTGAAGGTTTACCATTTCGACCAATGGTTACTTTTTGGTTTTCATAGTCGGCTAAAGATCCTTTGTAATAAGGCTCGCCCATGGTGTTAAGAATGGTCTCAGTGCTAGCTTTTGAATCGAGCAACTGCCCACTTACTTTCTTCATTAATTTTTCGAAATCGCTGCCTGTTGTATCGCAGTATGGGTTTCGATAAGAGAGAAGTCTTCTGAATTCAGAACTTGCTTCTTCCATGGAAGCATTTTCTATGGATTCTAGTGTTGTTGAACAAGCTCCCTGACCGTGAACGGATTGAGCTGTTAGACTGATCAAGATGGAAATAACGAGCGTGATATGAAGCTTCATAAAAATGGTTTTAATCAAGGTACAATAATAAAACTCTCTGCTCTTATTAGAGCCCAACATTGACTCCAACATTAATTGTTGGGTTTCTATATGGCGAATACGTTCTTCTTAACACCTCATATAACGCAACTATACCAAAGCTAACATTGTCTGAAATAGGATACATGTAACCACCGCCAATGAATAAGTTGGGAATGTTAGAACGTTGTCCTGAATTATCAAAACGACCGTTAAGCACTTGGTATTCTGTATGTGCAAAAAGATTTTGAGTAAAGAAAAAGCGCGCGAAACCTGAGTATCCAAATACGTGGGATTCAAAAGAAGCTACGCTGTTATCTCTAAAGTATTGGTACTGGATTTGTGTTCCTATTGAAAATCGATCAGTTATTTTAAAGCCTACCAATGGTGCTAAATTTATGAAAGTGAAGGTTCCGAATTGTGCTCCAACATTGCCTCCAACATAAAACTTGTCTTTCCAATCCGTTTTAGGACTGCTATCATAAGTTTCTAAACCTTGAGCTAATGTTGTGATACTAAAGAAAGATAAGACCACAAGTCCGGATAATCTATTCAGAAAAAAGCGTTTTATCATCCCAGCCATACATACACGAAGTTAACTTCTATCAGAAGAAATTAGTTCAAATTTTCCCACCAAGATTCAGACGATAATGCAGCGCCTAAGGTAAAACGCTCTCCTATTTTCGGAGTGAAGATGGGTAAGTTCAATTCTGCCGCTTTTAGCGATAAACGTTCTACTGGTTCCTTCCAGGGGTGCAATGAAAGCTCGAACATCGCCCAATGAATGGGCATCATGATTTCTGCGTTTAGATCCACTGCCGCTTGAGCAGACTCTTCCGGTAGCATATGAATTTCATGCCATAGTTTGTTGTATTGTCCGCACTCGACCATCGCTAGGTCAAATGGACCATACTTTTCACCTATTTTCTTGAATCCTGGGAAGTATCCAGAATCGCCACTGAAAAACACTTTGCTTTTCTTTCCTTCTATCACCCATGAGCACCAAAGTGTGCTGGCCCGATCATTGAGCGCTCTTCCTGAGAAGTGCTGCGATGGTGTACAAGCAAGCTGAATACCGTCAAAAGACACTTCCTGCCACCAGTCCAACTCAATTATTTTTTCTTCCTCAATTCCCCAATGGATAAGATGGCTACCTAACCCAAGCGGCACGTAGTATTGTGAGACACGATCTTTTATGCGCATTATTGTATGGTAGTCGAGATGATCGTAATGGTCATGGGAGAAAATGACAGCGTCAATTTTTGGTAGATCTTCAATGCCGATAGGTAAATCATCGGAGAAACGATTGACTTGAAATGTAAATGGCGCAGCAGCTGGACCTAGCATTGGATCTAGTACGATCTTCTTTCCGTCCATTTCCAAGAGAAATGCACTATGTCCAAACCAAGTTAATGCGGTTATTGTATCTGAAGTGTTTTCGATGATGTTCAAGTCAGGATGAAGAATGGGCAGTGATTCAGGTATCTTTCCTTGCACATCTTCCATATAGGCTTTCATTATTTCAATGAATTTTGACATTGTCATATCCATTTCAATATTCCCAGCATTTTCAAAGATCTTACCATTGTGCTGAGGGGATTCCTTTATCTTTTCAAGGTTTACGCCCATTGGCTTTTGACCAAATTGCGGTTGTTGCAGCACAAAGTATCCAGCCACACTGATTAATAAAATGAATGCAATTATACCAAGAAGCGTAAATTTTAAAAATTTCATTCTTTGAGTTTGATCCGCAAAAGAAATACTAAATCAATTGCTTAGTTCCAGAATTGTGTTGGCTGGCAGAAAATAAGTGCGAACGGAATAGAAAGGGCTATTGCCTACCGTACCATTAATTTGCTGTTGTAAACAGAATTATCAGATGTGGCCGTAATAATATATTGCCCAGCTGGAATCGTTTGACTGATTTCCATAACCTCATATTGCTTGTCAGCGTTAATAAAGACTGGTTTAACATAGATCTCTTTACCATTCACATCTCTTAAAACAAGCAGTAGGTCTTTACCATCGGGGTTTTCTAGCACTAAATTTAGTCGATTCCCTTTTTCAATAGGATTGGGGAAAGTTTGAAAGATCACTTCTGACTTGCCATCAGTATTTTCAGATTTAGGGACAAAGACAACCTCCGAGAGTTCAGATTTGCCGTCAAAATCAACTTGATTTAAACGGTAGAAAAGCTGTGATTCAGGTGCATTGTAGTCGTATTCTATATAGTCTACTTCGTTATTGCTGTTGCCTGCGCCACGCAAGGTGAAAACTGTTTCCCATTCTTCGTTATTTGAACTCCGTTGAATTTCAAAATAATCGTTGTTCATTTCCGTAGCCGTAATCCAATTTAGCATTACGTTCTTCTCAGTTCTATTGGCTGTGAACTCAATTAGTTCTACAGGCAGGACAGGAGAGGTTGTATACATGCCGTATGAAACATCGTCAAATATAGCTGACTGATTTCCTGAGGCATCCATTGCATTTCCAATAATCATATTTCCAGCACCAGTCCAGTAAAGGTTTCTGTTATCAGGTCCGTCATTACTCCAAACTAACGCCCCATCCACAACCACAATACCAATTCCAGTAACTGGATTGTAAGTAAACCGATAATTTCTCCAAGTATTGTCATTGGGAATACCTTGGATATTTCCAGAGTTTACTGTTGTGGTGCCGCCAACTCCATTATCTACTTCATAAATTACTCTCAGATTTCCACTATTCATTCCAAAATCAAAATTGTTTCCAGTCCTCGTAAAAAAACTACCCACACTTTCTTCCCTTTGAAAGTCAATGGAAACATCAATTCCGTTGACATCCCAGTAACCTGCGGTATTTGGAAAGGTCATGTTGATGTCTGCTTTTGGAACTGAGCCGTTAATTCGAGCACTCAAACCGTTGGCTGTTGATCCTCCTGCCACTGAGCCTGCTGACCCACTGATGGAACTTGGAGATGGACCAACTACTGTTGTAGTAGCGTCAACATCAAAGTTCATAACCAAAAGCTGTGCGTGCAATGGTTGTGCTACAATTAAGAGAACAGAGATGCACAAAAGAGGGTTTAATATGGAATTTGAATAACGCATTCTTTCTTAAATCTATCTTTTTTACGTGAAAAGAGGCCTATAGGTTACGTGCAAAACTACTTAACTCTAGGACTTTAGAATACTACTAAACATGTTTTTAGCATTAAATCCACTCATCACAATGCTTTTGACTAATGAGTTGGTGATTGCATGTTGAATGATCCAATTACAACGCCTTGGATTACGCATAAATACTTGAGTCCAGTAATTCAATCTCAACTCATTCCACATTCTTTTATAGATCTCTTTGTCATAGGCTTTATTGAAAGCTGAATCAAATCTGTTTGTTGAATGACATCGGAGGATATGCTCTGCCGCGACTCTTCCGCTCCGAATTGCATTTGCAATTCCTTCACCTGAAAGAGGATTAATTAAAGATGCAGCATCACCTAGAAGTAAATAGCGATTTCCTGAAATCGACCGTTTTTTGCTTCCTAATGGAAGAGGGAATCCCTTGGCATCATCAACGATTGTTGCATTTTTAAATCGATCCTTGACATTAGGGTGCGTGTTGATGATGGACGTCAGTTCTTGTTTTAAATTGATTTTTTTCTTTGAAACGAATGATGAGAGCATGCCAATTCCCACATTAGCTCTGTTATTTGGAAGCGGGAAAATCCAAAAGTAGCCAGGCAGTAATTCATTGTAGAAATGTAGTTCTACAGCGTTTAAATCCGAAAAACCTGTAACGCCTTCAAAATACATCCTGATGCCAGCACAATAATGATTTTTGTCGGGCTTTTCTTTCTGCAAAGCTCTTTTTACAAATGATTGAGCGCCATCTGAACCGAGAATAATTGGCGATTGAAGCGATTCCCCGTTTTTCATGAGGACAGTTATTTCTTCAGGCGATTCATTGATTGATGATATTTCTTGTCCTTCAAAAATTGTCACATTCTTGCATTTCTTGGTATGCTCAAAGAGAAAATTGTCGAAATCTATTCGTGGAGAAATGTATCCGCTCAGATCATAATTGACCAAAGAAATATCAGAAAAAGCATAATTAGGTGCAACGAAACGCACGGCCTTACATTCTAGCTTTTCATTAAAATCATTAATAAAGGAGCTAAAGTCTACCGGAAGTTTTTGCAATTGTCCTACAACATCTGGACTTAAAACGTCACCGCAAATTTTGTCTCGTGGGAAAGTTGATTTATCTATTAAAGCCACGTTGAGTGAAGACTCAGAAAGTGCCAATGCAGAAGTGCATCCTGCTGGACCTGCACCCACGATAATAACATCAAAGGATTGCGTATTCAATTCAAATGTTATTTCGAGAGTGCTTCCCGTAGATTTATAAAAGTGTTGTATGGTAATTCTGAAGCTGCACTATTTGCCAACCAATCTGGAATACTCCCTCCCGGTTCAGCTTCCACTTCATAAATGATCTGGATTTTACCTTCACTTTTTGGGGTGACTGTCCAGCTGCTATTTGATTTTTGAATTCTAACAATTCCATCTTTTTCAGGGATGTAGTCGGGAAGTGCATGTGCGCTTGAATATAAGCTCCCATCTGATGGGGCTGTTTTAAAGGAAACTTCGAACACTCCATCACGATCACTAACAGGCCATGGGGCTTTGGTGTGTGAGTATTGAATGTGCTTGTTATCTCCAAGGCGCTTCAATATCTTAAGCTCTTCAGTATCGGGGAATACATCCTTGTATTTATCTAAGTTTTTCAAGATGTATTCAACTTCTTCGACAGATGATGCAATGGTCATTTTTGCTCGAAAAGCATTAAAATTTGAATTAGGGTTTTCACGGGTAAATACTTCTATTCCTTGAGCATTTTTCACCAAATTCCAATCTTGCGCAGCTGATGAAGTCGATATCAGCAATATGAATATGATTGTAAAGAATTGACTTTTAATTATCATGGGTTAATTATGATGAACTTGAAATGTTTTAACGATGTGACTTATTGGAATGTTTCCATTAGGGTAAAGACGGGACTCATTCAATACAGATTGCACAGCTTGTGTTGAAAGTCCTAAATGTGTGCTGAATTCTTTGAGTAATAGTACTTCATCATTGTGTAATTCACCATCAACCCAAATCATGAGCAATAAATAATAGAAAATGCTTGTGCGCTTTGCTTCTGAAACTGGCGGGCTGAACTCGTGATCTTTAGTGAAAAGCATTTCCATCTCCATAGGATCAACATCCAGTTGTTTTGCAACCAGGTGAAGCATATCATATTCTTCATCCCTATGCTCACCATCTGCAGAAGCGATTCTGATGAGCTGGTTCAGCAGACTGAGCTTTTGATCATGATTGATGTTCATAAAATTTGCCAATGTTTTAGATCAGCAATATAAGTTAATCGGCAATTCTTGATAAAGGTTATCACATTGATTTATACAAATGAATTCACCATGCTGAGATCAAGATTTATTCCTGTTGTAGACAACTTTCACCGATGTACTTCATTAAATCCACCATCAGTTCGATGCTTGTTTTAGTTGAATGTTAGGATACTTTTGACATTTTAGGGTTTAAGTATGAAGGATGTAATCGATAAATTTTGTGGCGCTTTTGCAGAGCTCGATGCTGAGGCTATGGTTGAATGTTATCATGAAGATGTGGTTTTTGAAGATCCTGCATTTGGAACTTTAAGCGGTGAGCGTGCCAAAAACATGTGGCGGATGCTTTGTGAGTCTCAAAAAGATAAAAAGTTTATCGTTATTCATTCTGATGTTGAAGCCAATACAAATTCAGGTTCAGCGAGGTGGGAAGCGCTGTACGTTTTTAGTAGGACCAACAGGAATATCCGGAATAAAATCAAAGCAGAGTTTAAATTTAGAGAAGGAAAAATTATCGAACACAAGGATGATTTTGATTTGTACAAGTGGTCTAGACAAGCACTCGGTGCTACTTGTTATTTGATCGGATGGTCTGAATTTTTTAAGGATAAACTTCAAAACCAAACCAAGGGCTTGTTAGACCGGTTTGAAGAAAAAAGAAATGCATAATAATTTAAAGCGGAAACAGTTTGTATTAATTGGCCATCAAGGTCGAAAGCTGGCTGTTGACGTGACTTATCCATCGGACGTTGATCAATTAGAGCTTATAATTTATGCTCATGGAATCAATGGGTTTAAAGATTGGGGCGGAATGAATTTAATCGCAAAGGCATTTGCTGAGCAAGGGTTTGCATTCTTGAAGTTTAATTTTTCTCATAATGGAACTACACCAGAAAATCCAGAAGATTTCGTTGACTTCGAGGCTTATCAAAATGATAACTATTCTATTCGTCAAAATGATTTGAATTTACTTTTCAGTCAAATATTACAGCCTGATATTTTCGAATTTAGGGTTCAAAGCACCAATTTAATTGGTCATTCAAGGGGTGGAGTAGATGCTATTCTTTTTACCGCAAATGATGAAAGAGTTGATAAGCTTATTACATGGGCTTCTCCCTCAAATGCTCAAACACCTTGGTCGAAATGGGATGATAAAAAGTTGAAGCAATGGGAGAAGGAAGGCGTTGTGAAAATTCTTAATGGCAGGTCAAAACAAGAAATGCCTATCGGCTTTCAGTTAAAAGAAGAGTTTTTGAAAGCAGATCGTAGATTGAATGTGAAAATCGCTGCTGAGCAAATAGAAAAGCCTTGGCTAATAGTTCATGGCACTAAAGATGAAGCAGTGCTCTTTGAACAGGCCAAACAATTGAGCGTTTGGCAGCCTGCAGCCGAGCTTTTTTCCATCGAAGGAATAGGTCATACATTTGATCGAACGCATCCATGGAAAAGTGAAGTTTTACCTAATGCTTCAAAGAGTTTAGTAAATTCCACAATTAGATTCCTCTTGGGCTCGAATCCTTGATTAGCTTAAACTAGGACTTGCTATCTTTTATTCAAAATTTTCATAGGATTTGACCATACCTTCGCGCCCTCAAATGTCAGATCAAGAGAACATTAAGTATAAGCAGTATGAAGCGCATCAATGAATATAAAAAGCTGTTTAACGTAGAGGGAGATATTACGTTGAGCACGTTGAAGTCTTCATACCGAAACTTAGTGAAGGAATGGCATCCAGATAAATTTCAGGATGGTGATGAAAAGGCGCATGAAGCGGAGTTGATGAGCAGAAAAGTGATCGATGGCTACCATTTCTTGGTGAGCATAGCACCAGAAACCAAAGAAGCTAACTTGACTGAATACACTGCAAATATCATAGAGTCTGGTATAGTTGATTACAAGCATAAAGGACTTTTACTGGAGGTTTCGTTTGGAAACGGAATGACCTATGAGTATTTCGGAGTTCAGAGTAATGTGTTCAATAAATTTCACAACTCTGATAAACAGGTGCGTTTTGCCAAACGCAATATTTTTCACTCTTACTTGTATAGAAAGTCTAAGTCTGGCATCGAAGAATAGATCAAACCAGAGATCTTCTTTTTCGAATATTATAAGCATCTTCTTAAGCTCTAATATTGTATAATCAGTAATTAGTGCAATTCTGAAAGATATACTGCTCATAACGCCTCCTTTTACTCAGCTGAATACTCCGTATCCTGCTACGGCATATTTGAAAGGGTTTCTAAATACGAAGGGTATCGACTCTTATCAGATGGATTTGGGTATTGAGGTGATTCTAGAACTGTTTTCGAAAAGTGGACTCAAGCAAATTTTCGATCATCATCATTCAAGTGGACTTTCTGAAAATGCGCTTAGAATAAGATCGTTGAGGTATGACTATCAGAAAACGATAGATGATGTTATTCTCTTCTTACAGGGCAAGCAGCCAACCTTCGCGCGACAAATTTGTAGTGATAATTTTCTCCCTCAAGCCAGTAGGTTCGATCAATTAAGTGACCTTGATTGGGCTTTTGGATCAATGGGAATGCAGGATAAAGCAAAGCATTTAGCTACGCTCTATTTAGAGGATTTATGTGATTTCATTGTGGAGTGTGTAGACGCACATTTTGGCTTTAGCCGCTATGCTGAGCGTCTTGGTCGTAGCGCCAACTCTTTTAATGAACTGTACAATCACCTTCAAGAAGATTTGACGTTCATCGACAAGATGACACTTCAAATTTTGAAAAGTAAGATGGAGGAATTTAGTCCAAAATTGGTTTGTTTCTCGGTTCCATTTCCAGGTAATCTTTACAGTGCTTTTCGTTGCGCTCAGTTCATCAAATCCAATTTTCCGGAAGTCAAGATTGCCATGGGTGGCGGTTTTCCAAATACGGAGCTGCGCTCTTTGAAAGATGTTCGGGTATTTGATTTTCTTGATTTCATTACACTTGATGATGGCGAATTACCCATCGAATTACTTGTCAATTATACTGTGGAAGGCAGAGATGAGCAAGTTTTCAAACGCACGTTTCTGAGGCAAGATGGTGAAGTGGTGTACATCAACAACTCTCCTCAGCAAGATTATAAGCAAGGTGATGTTGGAACACCTGATTATTCTGATCTTTTGCTCGAGCGCTACATTTCGGTTATTGAAGTTACAAACCCAATGCACAGCTTATGGAGCGATGGACGCTGGAATAAGCTCACCATGGCACATGGTTGTTATTGGGGGAAATGCACTTTTTGTGACATTTCTTTAGACTATATCAAACTCTATGAACCGATAGCAGCTAAGCTGCTGGTAGATCGAATGGAAGAACTTATCGCTCAAACAGGGGAGAAGGGGTTCCATTTTGTGGACGAGGCTGCACCACCTGCCCTCATGCGTGAGTTGGCTTTAGAGATATTACGAAGAGAATTAACGGTGACTTGGTGGACGAATATTCGGTTTGAGAAAAGCTTCACCTTCGATCTTTGTTTATTGCTTAAAGCTTCTGGCTGCATTGCGGTTTCAGGAGGTTTAGAGGTAGCTTCAGATCGGCTTTTGAAGCTCATTCAAAAAGGCGTAACAGTTGAGCAAGTTGCCCGTGTTACTGGTCACTTCACTGAGGCTGGTATCATGGTTCACGCTTACTTGATGTATGGTTATCCCACTCAAACTGAGCAGGAGACCGTTGATAGTTTGGAAATGGTGAGGCAAATGTTTGAGTTAGGAATAATTCAATCTGGGTTTTGGCATCAGTTTGCCTTGACGGCACACAGTCCTATAGGTCTTGATCCTGAAGCGTACGGGATAGTACCATCTGTCAATGATATTTCATTTGCTAATAATGACATTGAGTTTACAGACTCAAAAGGTATTGACCATGAAAAATTCAGTTTTGGATTAAAAAAATCGCTCTTTAATTACATGCACGATATGTGTTTTGAATTCGATCTACAAGAGTGGTTTGACTTCAAGATTCCCACAACGAGTATTGATCCAAATCATATTCGTTTTAGTTTAGAATCGGAAGAGATGGGCGATTTTAAACCGAATTCTAGGTTGATTTGGATTGGGAACGAACCATCCATGCATAAATCAGTCAAAAAGAAAAAAGGTGTAAAGTATGTTTCTTTCAATTTATCATCAGCTAATGATAGTCTACAAATTGAACTTGAACAGAAAATAGGAGAGTGGCTGTTTGAAATGCTTTCATCGATTCAATTAACTGTTTCTCCGCGCAGAAGTCTAGAAGAAATTAAAAAGGAATATGAGGAGAGGTTTGGAAACTTCGAGACATTCTGGTGTTCAGAATCTATTCTCGCATTGAAAAGTTTTGGCTTGTTGGTAATTTGATCTTCTGCTTTTGGCCAAAGCACTGATTATTGCTATGTTAATTAGTAAGTTAGTAGTATGGAAATGGAGAAACACTATGTAATGAGAAGTGGGTGGCTACGCGCTGCTATTCTCGGAGCAAACGATGGGATTTTGTCTACGGCAAGTATTGTAATAGGTGTTGCTGCAGCTAGTGAGACTCGAGACCCGATAGTCTTAGCAGGTGTTGCAGGGTTAGTAGCAGGTGCTTTGTCCATGGCTGCTGGTGAGTATGTTTCTGTGAGCTCTCAAGCTGATTTAGAATCAGCCGATTTAAAAAGAGAGCAAACCGAGTTGGATGAAATGCCAGAGTCTGAATTGAAGGAATTGGCTATGATTTACGAGGAAAGAGGTCTCTCAAAAGAATTGTCTGTGCAAGTAGCTGAGGAGTTAACCGCTCATGATGCCTTGGGTGCTCATGCTCGTGATGAATTAGGAATCAATGAAATAACTCAGGCAAAACCCTTCCAAGCAGCAGCGGCTTCTGGAGGAGCCTTCGTTTTTGGAGGTTTACTACCTGTTATTGTCGCTATAATTGGTGATGTTGATTTTATGGTGTATTTACAGTACGTTTTTACGATTGTATTTCTAGCCCTTTTGGGATCTGTTGCAGCTAGAACAGGAGGATCCAACATTGGAAAAGCGGTGCTTCGAATTACATTTTGGGGAACTATTGCTATGGGAGTTACCGGTTTAATTGGTTACCTATTTGGCGTAAATCTAGCTTAGAGAAACTGTTTCCATAAGTAAAATGCAGCGAATCCTGTTAGGAAAGTAATTCCGAGAATTGAGATAATAATTAGTAAGAGTGAAGGTTTGTGCTTGCTCGGAATATGCTTTCCAGTAACCAGCCTTAAGTTTGCAATAGCAATCAAAGGGGCTACAACGAATGAAATAGTAGTAGCTAAGTCTATCAGCTGTTTGAACTGATTCATGAAAAATAGAATGATAGAAAAAGCTCCAATCGAGATTAAGAAAATCGCAATCCTATATCCCTTGGGTGAAGATTGATTATGCTGATTGAAGATTAGTTTGGTCGTATGGTTTAATGCTCTTGAGTATCCATCAAGCACTCCGATTGATGTTCCAAACATTATTGAAAATGATGCTAAAGCGATAATCCAATAGCTCCATTGGCCAATAGAGGTGGAGTAGAGATTGATAATAAAATTGGCGAAAGCTGAGCTTCCTTCTGGCATTTCAGTGCCTGTTCCATAGATTAAATAAGCACCTAGGGTTAAAAAGCACAATGATAGTCCTGCTGTAATCCAATATCCCCAATTGAATTCTTTGATGATTTGATTAAATGTAGGAGCAGTTTCTGGGTCTTTCATTTTTTCGAGTGTCCATAAACTATTCCAAGTGGAAAGATCTAATGCGGTTGGCATCCAGCCCATTAGTGCGATAATGAAGAAAATGCCACTGTCGTTTAATAGGTCAGGTTCAATAAACCCTTCCATTGTTGGCTCTCTGCCATGAAGAAGTGTTAAAACGAACGCAATAAGGGTAGAAACTAGCAATACAATCCCTACCACTTTTATTACTTCAGTCAGTGTACTGAACTTCCCGAAATAGAGAATGAAAAAGCAAATCAAGAAAATAACAATTGATGGAAGTAGTGTCAAAGTTGGCCATTGATCGCTAATTCCGAACAGGTTATCCATAAACCCTGCAGTGACAAATACTACGGCTGCACTCACAAAAAACATGGATAAAATGATGACTAAAAAATATATCCACAGAGGAAGAATACCTAAGCGCTTGTATCCGTCAATCAGACTCTCACCTTTAGCTGCAGCATATCGTGATCCAAACTCGAAAAATGGAAATTTAAATACGTTTACAGCTATAATAATTCCAGCTAGAGCAAAACCAAATTCAGCCCCGGCACGAGTGCTTTGCACTAGATGTGAAACACCAATAGAAGTGCTTGCGAATAATAATCCTGGCCCGAGAGAGCGGTTGATGGCTTTCCAATTCAAATTTTGAGTGCTTATAGATTGGAAAGATATGAATAAGTGATTTCAGCGCTTTTCATCAGAAAATAGTGAATTCGGTTTACGGTCTTTATTAACCAAAAAGTTGGTAACATTGAAAAAATTAATTCAAAGCATGAAATCTACTGCATACCCTAAAGAAACTCCTTCGGATAAAGCATTAAAATCATCTTTGGGAGCTGCGTTTGAGTTTTATCATGAACTCAATATGCTTGCGAGTAACTACAAGAAAGATTGGGTTTTTTTAAAGGGAACTGGTTGGGTGCTTTTTGTAAATAATGAGAATAAGGATTTGTTTTATCTCATACCCCAAAGTAATTATTTTCTGATCAGCTTGACCCTTTCTGAAAAGGAAAGAAAGGGTTTCTTGAATGACCAAGATTTACAACTTCTTCATGATGATATCGAAAGCGCAAGTAAATTCTCAGAAGGCTATGCAATGCAGTTTGCCATCAATAGCAAAATCGCACTGGATCGGTTTAAGCAACTTCTTTTAAAGTTTTCACCGAATTTAGGTTGAAGTCAAATACTTATATTGCCAGCCATAATAGTCAACATCAAAACCGCAATCAACTGCCATGGATATCAAGACAATATTTGACAACAACAAAAAGTGGGTCGATGAAAAATTAGGCCTAGACAAGGACTATTTTAAAAACCTATCAGAAGGGCAGAGTCCCGATATTCTTTACATAGGATGTTCCGACAGTCGAGTGACAGCTGAAGATATTATGGGTATTCAGCCTGGTGAAGCATTTGTTCACCGGAATATTGCTAACATGGTACCGAATACTGACTTAAATGTAATGTCGGTAATAGAATATGCTGTCAAGTATCTTAAAGTAAGTCATATCGTAGTCTGTGGTCATTATTACTGCGGTGGTGTGAAGGCGGCTATGCAGTCGGCAGATTTGGGGATATTAAACCCATGGCTAAGGAACATTCGCGATGTATATAGGATTCATCAGAATGAATTGGATGCAATCACAAATGAAGAAGAAAAGTATAAGCGCCTTGTGGAGCTGAACGTTCAGGAGCAGTGTGTAAATGTTATCAAAACCTCAGTAGTTCAGACGGCATTCAGACAGAGGGGCATCGCAGTTCATGGATGGGTTTTCGATATTCACTCCGGTGGGCTGATCGATTTAAATATTGACTTTCCAAAGTTGTTGGAAAATATTATGGAGATTTATTATCTCGATTAGGTTCAGTTAATTCTTGAATACAGTTTTAAAATAAGGGGTTTTGTAATTTCCATCTTTTGAGACCTTCTTGAGAAAAAAGGCAAGGTGGTTTTTATTCACTTCTCTAAAATCACCTTTAATCTCCACTTTCATTTCATGCTGTTTTGCCTTGATCATAAAGTCTTCGATAATTTCGATAACATCTGGGTGAATGTAATGTGTTTTTGTTGCATCAATCACTACTTCCGCATCATTCGGAATGGCATTCAAAGCTTTAAGAATACTCGCTTTATTCAAGAATGTAACGTTTTCTGAAAGTACAATTTCAATGGGTTTACCCTCATCAATTATTTCACTAAAGCTGAATGGTGTGGAGAAGTTCTTCCATAAAATCATGAAGAACCCTACAGCTAATCCAATACCTATTCCTACTAATAAATCAGTAAATACAATACCCAAAAACGTAATCATAAAGGTGAGGAATTGATCTCGTCCACTTCTGGACATTTCAATGAAAATTGAGGGTTTAGCAAGTTTGTAGCCTACCATTAGAAGTATTGCTGCTAAGCTAGAAAGAGGGATCATATTTAAAAAATCTGGAAGAATGAAAACACTAATACCTATAAATACTCCATGAATGATCGTTGCCAGTTTAGTTTTACCTCCTGATTGAATATTCGCTGAACTCCTAACAATAACTTGTGTGACAGGAAGCCCCCCAATAAGTCCTGATGATATATTTCCAACGCCTTGAGCGATTAGCTCTCTATTTGTTGGAGTAACATCTTTTTCTGGATCCATTTTGTCCGTAGCTTCTACACAAAGCAACGTTTCAAGACTAGCCACTATTGCTATGGTAAATGCAATAACCCAAAGCTCACTTTTGAATATCATGCTCCAATCAGGTGTGGTGAAGAGTGCCGTAAACCCGCCTGCTTCAGATATTAGTGGAATTCCAACCATTTCATCTTGTTCGAAATTTAAGCTCTCCAAATCAAGGCAAAGGCGAGTGAATAATATGCCAACTGTCACTACAATAAGTGGCCCTTGAATGATGTTAAAGAGTTTAATTCTTTTCATGAAATTCATCTCCCAAATGATTAGGATCAGCATGGATACTGAAGTTACTATTACAGCTGCTGGATTAATATCACCAAATGCGATCATTAATTCCGTGAAAGTGTTTTCTCCATCCTCTTGCCAGAACCCATCAAACCCTTCAGCAATAACATCATGACCTAAGGCATGAGGAATCTGTTTTAAGACAATTATTACTCCAATAGCGGTGAGCATTCCTTTAATTACTGAGTTAGGAAAATAATAGCCGATGATGCCTGATTTGGCAAAGGCCAATACCAATTGAATAACTCCAGCAATAACTACTGCAGAAAGAAACAATGGAAACCCTCGCTCTAGACTGAAAATTCCGTCAGCATTTGTGCCTAATCTCAAAATCGCATCAGCAACTATTACGGTTAGTCCTGCGGCTGGACCACTAACGCCAAATTTTGACCCACTAATGATTCCGACTATGACACCTCCTACCATTCCTGAAATGATTCCAGAAAATAGAGGTGCCCCAGAGGCTAAAGCGATACCTAAACAAAGGGGTACTGCTACTAAAAATACTACAAGACCTGCTGACAGATCGTTACCAAAGTGTTTGAACATGATAATTTTTTGAAATGAGAAATGTGATTGAAAAGAGGTGTTTATGAAACCACTTGATTCTTAACAGGCAATCACTTCGGGAGGTGGAGAATCTATTTCAAAAAAATGAAGAGCTTGATAGCTGTTTACCCACTGTATTAAAACTGATCGATTACTGAGCATTTGAGGAGTATTTCGACCAGAATATAAAATTGTGAAATTGACCTCAATCGGCAAATCTTCTTCTAGAACTTGCTCAATTTCTTCATTGATTTCGGCAAAAAAAACATCTGATGACCAACATTGTACGCTAAGGTTTAGTGTGCATAAAATGAGGCTCAAACCAAAGAAAAAGTGCATGCTTGCTCTTGAAATCATAAGGGACCAAATGTATTGAACCTTTTCTATAAGTCTAAGTAATAGAATATATTTAAATTATTTATCAAAAAAAAGCAGACCGAGGCCTGCTTTTTTTGATGGGAAGGAATACTATAATTTCTTAGCAGATTTTGCAGCGATTTTCTTTAGTTTTTTGTTCAAATCTTCAATTACTTCTGCTGTTGCATTTTCACAAAGTGGTAGAAGTTTGTCAGGAGTCATAATTGGAATACCACCGACTATGGCTACACTCTTTTTTGATGTAGCATATTTTCTAATCTTGAACACTTTTTTACCTTCACGATTGTAAAGTTGAATTTTTACGAAGGCTTGAATGCCAGCAGTGAAAGGGACAGTCTTTTTTACAAAAGCATATTCAATGTTTACGAGCATTACCCCATCAACGTCTTTGAATATTTCAAGCATTGCTGTTTCATTACTATTCTTTTTCAGCAATGTATTGCCCATTGGTTTGTAACCTTCGTAGGTAAGATAGCGTTGAAAAAACTTATTGCGATCTTCATCACTTGTTTCACCCCGCTTGCTCTCATAGGCTTGGTATTCAACGTTATTGATTACTTCTGATTCAGGCAGCACATTAAATGGGAATTGTGGAGTATAATCAGTGAAGAATGTCTCGTGGAAATTGTTCAAAACAGGCTGAAGATTGAAGTTGTCGTTTTCTGACAATGAAGCTACTCCAGCTGCCAAGGCTACATCTCCATCTAATTGTGAAAAGTCAATATGCTTATCAGCATAAAAAGTAACTACGGCTACGTTCTTTTGGGCAATTAAACTAGTTCCTAAGAATAATGCAATGGCCATTAATCCGCCAATTTTTTTCAATAAATTCATTTATGTAAGTTTTTAGTATATCGGCTGCGAAAGTAGATTATTGACAATTGTCTATTCGAAAATTATACTTTCTTGACAAACTCAGATTTTAAAGACATCGAACCAAAACCATCGATTTTGCAGTCAATATTGTGATCGCCATCAGTCAATCGTATGTTCTTTACTTTGGTCCCAGCTTTTATTGTTTGTGGCACTCCTTTAACGGGAAGGTTTTTTAAAACTATGACGCTGTCTCCATCAGAAAGAACTGTTCCATTGGCATCTTTAATCACTTCATCAGGAGTTTCTTGTTCTGATTCTGAAGGATTCCACTCATAACCACATTCAGGACACATCATTAATTCCCCTCCAGTGGAGTAACCAAATTGAAAGTTGCATTGAGGACAGGGTGAATTATCAGACATACTGTGGCGGTTGATTATTTTGCGTCAAATATAGAAAGGTCAATGTCTGGTGAGGATTCTTTTTCATTATTAGAGCCACCACCAATCTTGACCCATTTTCAATTTCTTGCTGGTCATTAGTTCTTGAATTAATCGTTTTTCTTCGTCTTTCGGGAAGACAGCGATTAACACTTGTGGACGATCAACCTTTTCGAACTGGTCAATATTCTCTGAATGAATATGTAAATAGTCTACGTGCTGGTTTTTCAAGAGTTCAATTGTAAGCTGAGACTTTTGATTTTTACCCATCACCACAAGTGGTCTTTCTTGGACTTTTGTGAGTTTTAGAAATTGATTGATTTTAAGTTTGAAGAACGAAGCTTGTTGATAATCTTCAGAGTTTCTCGATGTTCTTTGACGGTGTTCTCGCCACAAATGAGTGATTTGGTTTGAACCTAGAATTTTAACCTTATTGCTAAACCAATAAAACGTTAATGCATAATCTTCGGGATAAAGGTTCTTTTCGAAGTTTACATTTTTTCGATGAGCAAGCCAATTGGCGCTGGATACAATACATTCTCGATATATCCAATCCCAATGGTCATTTTCAGTTACTCGGTCGTTTAGCCAGGCTTCATACTCTAAATAACCTTGAGATATTCTTGTGCTTGAAAAGTACTTCACCTTTCCAGTTGCCACAACCTTTTCATTCCAATCGAGCGTAGCAACCAATACTTCAAGTTTGTCCTTTGGCATAATATCGTCAGCATCCATGCGTGTGATCCAATCACCCCTTGTATAATTTAATGCTGTGTTCAACGCATCTATTATTCCATTGCCAGAGTTTTGATACAGCTTTATTCGACCATCTATTTTGGAATAGCCTTCAAGCATTGTGGAAGTATTATCTGTTGAATGGTCGTTAATAGCAATTAATTCCCAAATAGAGTATGACTGATTTAATATCGAATCCAAACACTCCTCTATCCAATGTGCGGCATTTTTCATCGGCATGATAATACTGATGAGTTGCTGAGAACTATTCACTACGATAATTATTAATTAAGTGGTCGTTAATGAAGAAAATTGAGTCTCACGTTGACTTCAAAAATAAACGCATTGGGAGTTACTATTCACATGTCCTCAATACGTTAATGATTTGCTTTTAGGAATGTTTCAATAAAAGTACTTTTGAGCCAAATTCTGACACATGAAGGCATTGGTTACCGGTGGAGCTGGTTTTATCGGAGCTCACGTAACAAAGCATTTGCTTGACGCGAGATATGAAGTAGTAGTTCTAGATGATCTTTCCGGAGGTTTTGAAGATAATGTGGATGGTCGAGCAGTATTTATCAAGGGTTCTGTTGAAGATGAAAAGTTGGTTGAGCAGCTGTTTAATGACCACCAATTCGATTACGTTTACCATCTGGCCGCATACGCTGCAGAAGGGTTGAGTCATTTCATTCGAAGGTTTAACTACAGTAACAATCTTCTAGGCAGTGTTAACTTGATCAATGAGTCGGTAAAGCATAAAATCAAGTGTTTTGTATTTAACTCTTCGATTGCCGTGTACGGTGAGCAAGAACCACCCATGCGTGAAAATATGAACCCACTGCCAGAAGACCCTTATGGCGTGGCAAAGTATGCGGTAGAAATGGACTTGAAATGCGCGCATGAAATGTTTGGGTTGAACTCAATCATTTTTAGACCTCATAACGTTTACGGTGAGTTTCAGAACATCGGAGATCGCTACCGTAATGTGGTCGGCATTTTCATGAATCAATTGATGAAGGGCGAAAGCTTGACCGTTTTTGGTGATGGAAAGCAGACTAGAGCATTCAGCTATATTGATGATGTAGCTCCGGTAATTGCTAAATCTGTTGAGGTTAAAGAAGCTTACAACGAAATTTTCAATATCGGTGCCGACCAGGAATATACAGTAGTAGAGTTAGCTCAAGCAGTGATGAATGGAATGAATGATACTTGCGAATTGAAACACCTTCCTCCTCGAAACGAGGTTGTGCATGCTTATGCTGACCATTCTAAAGTGAAATCAATTTTTAACATGAGCGAATACACTCCTTTGCAAGAAGGAATCAACAAAATGTCTGCTTGGGCGAAAAAAGTTGGTTCGAGAGAAAGCTCACGCTTCGAGAATATTGAAATTAATGAGAATCTACCACCAGCCTGGAGAATAGATGATTAATGGCAAACCGCAAGATCCTTTTTATCGCTCAGCACCGGCTGAATAGGTCACCTTCACAACGCTTCCGTTTCGAACAGTATTTATCTCTGTTTGAAGCTCATGGTTACGAATGTGAATTGTCTTTTTTAATTGATGAAGAAGATGATAAAGTCTTTTATTCCAAAGGAAACATCGATAAGAAGGCACGTATTGTTGCGAAGAGTTTTAAAAGGAGACAGAGCGATGCCGCGCGAGCAGATTCATTCGGTATCATCTTCGTTCAGCGGGAGGCCTTCATGACGGGTACAACTATTTTTGAACGAAAGTTTGCTAAAAGCAATGCCAAGTTAGTTTTTGATTTTGATGACAGCATTTGGCTGAGTAATGTTTCTGAGGCGAACAAGGCACTCAATTTTTTAAAGAATGCGGGTAAGACCGCAAAGATTGTTTCGGTTTCGGACCACATCATTGCCGGTAATGATTATTTGGCAGATTATGCCAGAGCATTTAATCGAAATGTATCAATCATCCCAACAACCATAGACACGGAATCATATAAGCCGATAAGTAAGAAACTCGCCAAGGATGTTGTGACCATTGGTTGGAGCGGAAGCATTACTACAATTCAGCATTTCAACCATGCTGTTCCTGTGCTGAAAAGATTGAAAGAAAAATATGCTGATAGAATTTCTATTTCTGTTATTGGAGATGGTAACTATGAACACAAAGAACTCGGTGTAAAAGGAAAAGGTTGGAATGCTTCTACTGAAATTGAAGACCTTTGCGCCATGGATATTGGTATTATGCCATTACCAAATGATGAATGGGCGAAAGGCAAATGTGGATTGAAGGGCTTGCAATACATGGCGCTAGAGATTCCAACTTTGATGTCACCCGTTGGAGTAAACACAGAGATTATTCAATCTGGAAAAAATGGCTTTCTTCCGCAAAATGAAGACGATTGGTTTGATCAAATATCAGCGCTAGTTGAGAATGAGCAGCTTAGACAAGATGTTGGAAAAGCAGGAAGAGAAACTGTGGAAGAGCTTTATTCGGTAAATGCAAATGGACAGAAATACCTTTCACTATTCGATGCGCTTCTTCGAGCGTAGAAGCTCACATTGATATTACATTTGCGGCCGCAACAAATCACATTATGAAAAAGACAGCCCTCTACGATAAGCACATAGCTCTTGGAGCAAAAATGGTCCCTTTTGCAGGATATGACATGCCTGTTCAATATTCTAACTTAGGTGCAGAACACTTGAACGTGAGAGAGAATGTTGGCGTTTTTGATGTTTCTCACATGGGTGAATTTTTCGTGAGTGGAGAAGGTGCTTTAGACTTGATTCAGCGAGTTACTTCTAACGATGCTTCTAAGTTAACCCCTGGTAAGGTGCAATACTCTTGCTTGCCAAATAACACAGGTGGAATCGTTGATGATTTACTCGTTTATTGCCTTGGAGAAAGTGAGTACATGTTGGTGGTGAATGCATCTAACATGGAAAAAGACTGGGATTGGATTCAAAAGCACAATACTGCTAATGTCAATATGGTTGATCGCTCTGATGAATATTCATTGTTGGCCATTCAAGGACCAAAAGCAACTGCTGCTATCGAGTCATTGACTGATTTAGCTATTGAATCTATGCCTTATTACACGGTTCAAGTGGGTGAATTTGCCGGAGTAGAGGATGTGATTGTTGCGACTACGGGCTATACTGGATCTGGTGGTTATGAAATTTATTTCAAAAATGACGTAGCCGAGAAAATTTGGGATGCTGTATTTGAAGCTGGAAAAGATCAAAACATCATGCCAGCGGGATTAGGAGCTAGAGATACATTGCGCATGGAAATGGGCTTTTGCTTATATGGCAATGATATTAACGATGATACTTCACCATTAGAAGCCGGATTAGGTTGGGTTACGAAATTCACCAAAGATTTCACCAATTCTGAAGCGCTGAAAGATCAAAAAGAGGCGGGAGTTTCTCGGAAGTTGGTTGGTTTTGAAGTATTGGAAAAAGGTCCAATTCCACGCCATGGATATGAAATTCAGAACAAAGAAGGGGACGTTATTGGTGAGGTGACAAGCGGCACTATGGCACCTTCTTTAGGCAAGGCAATAGCTATGGGTTACGTAAACCGCCCCTATTTCACTGAAGGTTCTGAAGTGAATATCATCATTAGAAATAAGGTGCTCCCTGCACGAGTTGTGAAGTTTCCCTTTTTGAAGTAATTCGTTTAATTTTTGTGTTAAATGCTAATTGAATAAAATATATTGAGCATATTCGGTTTTTGACGATTCAATTTAATGCCATGATTAAGCAACTCCTGATTTTCCCTCTATTTCTCTTTCCCCTTCTTTTTAGTTCTTGTAGCAAGGAGGGGTGTACCGATCCAATTGCAAGAAACTATGATGGTGAAGCGGACGAAGATGATGGATCATGTAATTACTTTTATGGTTGCATGGATCTGGATGCTGTGAACTATGATGATAATGCGACTCAGGATGATGGTACTTGTGAATATGAGGGGTCAGTCATGTTTTGGACTGACTGAAATGTTTGCGCTGAGATAAATGTTTACATTGACAACATTTATCAGGGACAAGTGAATGGCTGGTATGCCTCGCAACCAAGTGCACCCAACTGCGCAGCACTTTACTGTGTTACTGAAACACTTGAACCTGGTTCATACTCTTATAGCGGTCAAGAGACTTCTTCGGGTTTAACTGTTTCAGGCTCATTTACTATCTCACCGAATGAGTGCACTATTATCGGTCTTTAAAATTCGCTTCCCATATCAAAAAAGACGAGGCTGCTCAAGGTTTTAAAAGCATTAGGTAATAATTAAAATGCTGCGATGCTTAATCTTGGTATCAAGAGTCAATTTCAATCTTTAATCCCACTAGAGTCATATTCCGACCAATTCGGATTGGCTATTTTCGATTATGCCCAAGAAGTTCGGATTTTTACTGCTCTTGATTATGATTCCCACTAGCGTTTTTTGCTGGGGTTTTTTTGGTCATAGAAGCATTAATAGAATGGCTGCGTATACGCTACCCACAGAGCTGATGGGGTTTTATAAAGACAACATCGAATTTGTAACAGCTCATGCCGTAGATCCTGATATGAGGCGGTATGTAGTAAAAGAAGAAGCTCCTCGTCACTACATTGATATTGATCATTATGGTGATCGTCCTTTTGATAAAGTTCCTCGTGAATGGGATGAAGCTGTCGAAAAGTTTACTGAAGACACCTTGCAGTCTTATGGTATTGTGCCGTGGCATGTTGAAGTCATGTACAGAAGACTAGTCTACGCATTCAAGAATAAAAAACTTGCTTATGCTTTAGATGTTTCGGCAGATTTGGGCCATTATATTGCAGATGCTCATGTGCCGTTGCACACGACTGAAAATTATAATGGCCAACTCACTAACCAGAAAGGGATTCATGGTTTTTGGGAGTCACGATTACCTGAATTGTATGCCGAAGATTATGATTTCTTTACCGGTAAAGCTAGGTATGTCGACTCACCTTTAAACCATATTTGGGATGCTGTAGAGGCGAGTAATAGTGCTGTTGATTCTGTGCTTTTATTTGAACGTGAATTGACAAAATCTTATCCCGCTGATGGTAAGTATGCATTTGATCAAAGGGGAAATTCTACAGTTAAAACGTATTCTCGTGATTTTTCAATGGAATACCACCTGAGCATGAATGGCATGGTAGAACGTAGGATGAGGGCTTCAATAATTACCGTTGGAAGTTTATGGTATTCAGCTTGGGTTGAGGCTGGAAAACCTGACTTTAAGGCCGGTTTTAGTCCGATGGATTTAGAAAAGTTTGATGAAGAGCAAAAAGAGCTTGAAGCTAAGCGTTCAGTAAATACTATTCTAGGGCGAGAGCATGAAGATTAGTCCTTTTCAACTTGCCAAATGACTACACTTCGGTCATCACTGCAAGAAGCAAATCGATTGTCATCTAACATCATTAAACCATTTACTGAGTTCAGATGACCGCCTTTTTTCGCGCGATCGAGGCGCAGTGGCTTTTCGTTAAACTCTAAATCCCAGATCTTGATTGTTTTATCTCTGCTTGCTGTTGCTATCCATTGAGAAGACGAATTCACGATGATGTCATAGATAGCGTAATTATGTGCTGGTATTTCTTTTATTAATGAGAAACCTTCGTTACCATTCCATACCCTTAGGAATGCATCCTTTCCTCCTGTAACCAAATACCCGTTAGGTAAAAAAGCTAAACTATTACACGACTCATGGTGTGCATCAAGCTCATAAATGATTTGATGCTCTTTGCTTTCTATTATTATACACTTCCCATCCCCACATGCAAATGCTGTGAGCGATGCATTCTCGTTTTGAGCTGCTCGTCTTATTTTTTCAGTAGATAGGTTTAAGTGCCACAGCAGACTCCATTCTTCGGGATTCCAAACACTAACTGTTCCATCAGCACAACAGGCATATACTCTGGTGTGCTCATTATCCAGATACAAATGAAAGACACCTTTATCATGAAGTTTTAGGTGACGCACTTCCTTCTTTGAATTTAAATCAATGACATGTATGCTTCCATTGCTTGTTCCTATGACGAGCTGATTTTCTAAATTCAGAAGACTATATACGGTCGCTTCTGTGCGAATGGCAAAAGGATTTGTTTCCCCTGATTCAAGATCCCACTCCGCTACAACGCGATCTCCACCAGCAATAAATAGTGTGTTGGATGTTCTGCCATTCGTTAAAGCATATAGTGCACCGCTGTGCGCGGCCAATTGATGAGTTTTTTTTACATCCATTATCCCAAAGCATCTATTGCTTCAGCAAGCTTTCGATCTTTATCGGTGATGGTGTTTCCTGCTTCATGTGTACTTAGTAGAATGCTCACTCTGTTATATACATTCGTCCAATTCGGGTGATGCTCATGCTCTTCAGCCAATTCTGCAACCTCATTCATAAAGCTCCACGCTTCTTTAAAGTCAAAGAATTCGAAAGTGCATGTTAATGCTGATTTTCCTTCTCCTAAGTCTTGTTCTATCCAGCTCATATTTATCCAATTTTAGATTTTGTTAATTATTTGGAGAGTTTGCTTTTGAGGACGACAGCCATAGTGATGCGGCTTATACATACCATTTTCCCTTCTTCATCCGTTATTTCAATACTCCAAACTTGAGATGATTTTCCGCGATGTATTGGTCTTGCAGTTCCTGTTACACGCCCTTTTGTAGCTGGTCTCAGGTGGTTGGCATTGATTTCCATTCCCACGCAAAAATACTTTTCAGGATCAACGGTAAGGTGTGCACCAATACTACCTAAACTTTCTGCTAACGAAATGGAAGCCCCACCATGAAGAATTCCATATGGCTGAACGGTGCGATGATCAACGGGCATATCACCTTTAATGAAATCATCGCCTAACTCTGTTATGCGAATGTCAAGTGTCTCTAAGAGGGTTCCTCTTTTCATTTTATCTGCCCTATCAGCATCTACTTCTTGAAACCAAATAGCCATAATTTATACTTGAAATTAGTTTCAAACTTACTCAATACACATATGATTGCTGCAGATGAGTGAGCTGATAATATATTTTGACGATGCTTCTTTAAAAAGTTGAATCTTCGCAAAAGCATATGCTAGTATTTCCGAACATAAAAATCAATTTAGGCCTTTGCATAACGGGTAAGAGACCAGATGGCTATCATAACATTGAGAGCATATTTTATCCAGTGCAATGGCATGAAACACTTGAGATCACGGAGCGTAATGAATCATTGAAAAACTTTCCTGAGATTGAATCTGAAATAGAGGTTGGTAAAGTGCGATTTATGAGTTACGGCATTCCTATTCCTGGTAATGCTGACGCTAACCTATGTGTAAAAGTTTATCAACTTTTGGAAGCTTGGTTCAATCTACCTGCTATTGATATTCACTTACTAAAGACATTACCGATCGGTGCTGGATTAGGCGGTGGAAGTGCTGATGCGGCATTTACTTTGAGGGCGATAAAAGACTATTTTCATCTTAGGATATCAGACTCTGAAGCAAAAGATCTATTGGCAAAAGTTGGAAGTGACTGTCCGTTTTTTTGGGAGAATAAACCAATGTTTGTTTTTGGGCGAGGAGAGAAGATGAGGCCAATAGACTTAGATTTGAGTGACTATCATGTTTTGATAGTAAACCCTAATATTCACATTTCTACTAAAGAGGCTTACGCGGGAGTGCAGCCTTCGCCACCTGTTATTGATTTAGAGATGTTGCCGAGTATAGAGGTAGATGGGTGGAAGGATATTCTTGTGAATGACTTCGAAACAAGTATTTTTCCAAACTATCCATTAATCAAAGAAATAAAAGATGAGTTGTACAATCTTGGAGCTCTTTACGCCTCAATGACAGGAAGTGGGTCTACTTTATTCGGTATTTTCAAAGAAGTCCCAGAAGAAGAGGTTTTTCGATCCTATATGACATGGAAGGGAAGACTTACTTTTTAATAAAGACGTAGCCGCCTTTTGTTGAACCCCATACTTGTTTGCCGTCTTCAGTCCATCCTCTATCCCAACTGATTAACTTGTCCTCATAAATCTCTACTTCACTGGTTGCAATTGAAGACCCGTTCCATGTATTCGGACATTTTTGTTCTGTTGCTCCTCTAAATGCTCCTTTAGCAAAGTGCATACCTATTTGACATCCATCCAAGAGTAGCAGGTCTTCTATGGAAAGGTCATCTAAAAGTTTTGGTTTTTTATTTGCTCCGATGTATTGATTGGCATTGGGGATTTGAAATGCATAGTTTGCGTATTTCCCTTCTTCCAATTCTACTAACTGATGGATGCTTTGACGGTATGGTTTTTTCGTTTTATTCGAAACTGCCTGCTCAACATACAACCAAACAACTTCAGGTTGATCGTCCCAAATGCTTGTAATTTTTAGGCTTATGTCCAGAAAATTGGTATCTTCTTTAGCTTGTATTTTCGAAGAATAATCTCCAGTAATGTAAGATGCCAACATTTCGAGCGATGGAGTTTGCGCTGCACTAGAAAGGGCATAAACAAAAAGACAACTAAATAAAAACGCACGCATTAGCATAATACCAATCTAGTCTTTTTCTGCCATCTCTTTCCAACCGAAGAGCTTTCCTTCTTTGATCATATTTCCTACGATACTTGGGACCATATATTCCCATCCGTCTTCACAATCCTTAATTTTTCGCACTACTTGATCAGAGAAAATATGCAGAATGTCCTTATTAGAGCATCTGATTTGTTCAATTTTCCCTGTCATTCTTAGATAATCAATGAGTAAGTTGATTGACGGGTCTTCGAATGTTAAATCGTCTAAAGTTTTTAAAGTTTCACCATCCTCTTGAAGGGCAGGATATACATAAACCTTGACATTTCTTCCGAATAGAATACCGTATGCTTCTAAAAGCCTTCCCTTCAAACGATCATAGTACTTATCATCAAATATTTGAATTAGATTTTCTACGCCTAATATCACCCCTACTTTTCGGTTTCTAACAGAGTCGCTCAAGTATGAAACCAGCGTGTAGTACTTCTGATAATTTGAAATAAGCACTGTGTAGCCTAGGCTACCGATTATATCTACTCTGTCTAAGAAGTCTTTTTCATCAATTCTACCTTCGGCACTCAAGTCCTTTAGTGTAAGTTCAAACAAAACCTGAATACGGTCGACATCAATATCTTCTTCTTTTCTAAATTCTTTTAAGCCCATTTTCAGCATGTCAAGGTTGACATGAGTTAGAGGGCGAAACCTTCCTCTTAGCACAAGAATATTTTTCTTGTATAGTGCTTGAGATGCTTGGAGAACATCCCCATTCGGGCCAAATAGCGCTGCATCGGTCATTCCGTTTTTAACCAAAAGGAGACTTAAAATTCTATTGTCTACATGCTCAAAATCAGGTCCCGACAAGCGAAACATATCAATTTCTATCCTGCCTTGACCAAGACCGTCAAGTAGGCTGTTCAGCATCATTTCAGGATTGTCGCTGTAATGGTATGCTGCATATATTAAGTTAACGCCAACTCGGCCTAGTGCTTTTTGTTGCAATAGCCCATCGTTATCGTGCATTATTACGTGAAACACACATTCGCTTGGAGGAGTGTTTGGCTTTAATTGAAACCTTAAACCAAACCAGCCATGGCCTTTATTGGTTTTATAATAATTAAGAATCTCAACAGTATTAACGAACGAAAAGAATCTTGTGTCTTCTTTTCTATGCTCAAGCTTCCCAAGAAGGTTAGTATACTCCTTGTCAAGCATCGTAATCAAGCGTGGTTCAGCAACATATTTTTTCGAAGCTCCATAGATTGAGTCTGAAATTTTCATGTCGTATGCAGAGGTGGTAAGGGCTATTGTTCCTGACGCTCCTCCAGCTGCAAAAAAGTTTGCTGATACTTCTTGTCCCGCACCAATTTCCGCAAATGATCCGTAGATGCTTGCGTCTAAATTAATCGTCAACGCCTTCTCTCTAATTCCAATTTCTCTCTTCATGCTAAGTGATATTTCAAGCTTATTTCAAATCTACAAGCTTCAATTCTTATGACGCGCTGTATTCGACAAAGGTTAGGGCTGCAACGATAGGTTGTAGGAATTGTGTGTTAAAGATTTCGAACTAAAAAACTTTAAATAAAAAAAGCCCCTGCTAAGGGGCTTAATTTTTTCTATTTTCTTTTATTGCTTCACTATAGGAAGTTGCATAGAGACGTGTTCTTCTGTAGTAACTTCTAAAAAATAAAGTCCTTTTGGAAGTGTAGATATATCCATATCAAGTCCACTCGAAGTTAGATTGGCTGAATTTTGAATTTGTGCACCATCGATAGAAAACAACTTGTAGCTTTTTATGATCGATTGATCTTCAACTGTTAGTCTAATCAACCCTGAAGTAGGATTTGGTGAAAGCTTGAAGTTGGATGAATAAATTTCATTGATTCCAACCGTAAGGTCATTTAGTTCTACATCTAAGCAGAATGGAGCGCTTGAGCCAAGTCCATTGGTTGCCGTAAGGCAAACGTTGAAGGTGCCTCCAGTATTTGGGTAATCAAAAGATGGACTTTCATCGGCAGATGTCTCATTGTTAAAGTCAAAGTCCCATAAATAGGTTGCTGGACCTGGGCTTCCTTCTAATGAAAGATTGGT
Source organism: Flavobacteriales bacterium UBA4422 (assembly GCA_002389645.1). Taxonomy (GTDB): domain Bacteria; phylum Bacteroidota; class Bacteroidia; order Flavobacteriales_G; family Salibacteraceae; genus SHAN690. The sequence continues at coordinate 135,748 of DGQE01000012.1, read as the reverse complement.
GAATTCAACATTATTGCCTGCTAAGATTTCATTTGAAAATAGTGCCACAGGCAATTCATTTGCAACGGATACTATCCCGCATACTGAGTCGGTGCCGAACTGGTTGGTAGCTGCTAAGCATACATTGTAATCTCCCGCAAAAGCATATTCGTAACTTGGGTTTTGCATTGTGCTAGTAGAACCATCCCCAAAGTCCCAAAACCAAGATGTTGGTGAGTTAAATGAATTATCGGTAAATACTATTGTAGGATCGTTCGTATCATCATAAGAATAAGAAGCTATTGGAAGAGCATTGGTAATCACAATATTTGAAGAGTAAACCGCACTAGTTCCGATAATATTTGTTGCAGTTAGACTAACGCTATAGGTTCCTGGAGAGGTGAACAAATGAGTAGGGTTTTGAAGTGCGGATGTAGTTCCATCATCAAAATCCCATGACCAAGAAGTAGGGTTATTACTTGATAGGTCAGTAAACGCTATGTTAGGGTCATTTGTATTATCAAAACTGAAAAGAGCAGTTGGAGGGTTTTCAGGGTTTGTTGTTATAGCTCTGAAATGATAAGTTGTAGTGGTGTTTGCTGTCCACGAAGTGCCGTTGTATGTTGCTGCGCGATTATTGCCTCCGGTTGTTTGACAAATCCATGCACTACCAGTTGGAACTTCAAAACCAATGAAAATATCGCCAGTTAAACTATCCAATTGATTAGTATAAGGTCTAAGGTCTATACGCGTCATCCTTTGAGGCTCAAGCAAGTTGGCTTCTGGGAATACCATAATAGGCGTGATCAAATCGGTTCCTGGGCTTCCTGCATTATTAGACCAAATGTGTACTTCAATGCTATCGTTGGGATTATTAACATCAGTGTAGTTTCTGATTAAGGCTGTCGTCAGAGTGCTTAAACCAGAACCCAAAGAAACTCTATTTGCGGCACCACTTGTAAATGCTGGCGTGAAATTCACAACGGTGCTTACAACTCCATTATCATGGTTTATATAATTACCAGCGATATATTGATAAATGGTTGAAGTAGCCTGATTCAATTGTGGTGAGGCATCTGTCGCTTCAATTAAATAATCCACATAAGCTCCTGCAGTTTGAGGCGGAATGGCAAAAGTGTAATCATTCCCGTTCGTGTCGATTGGAGAAATTACAGTTGGCATTCCAATTCCATCAACAGTATAGGAAAGACTTATACTTGATAGTCCAGAAATATCAGTGACGGTAGCTGTTCTGAAATTGGTGTCCGCATCACCCTCAAAATGAGGTGCTGGATCATGCACAATTAGAGGTGGAGCGTTGTCAACACTGTAACTAACGATTCTCATACTATCAATGAAAATCCCATCTGATTGATAACCTTGGTCAGTAAAAAACCTGAATCTAGCTTTCACTTGGTTATTTCCAACGAAGCCTCCAATATTCGCTGAAAAGTTAGACCAAGTGGTAAGGTTATTCTCACCATTAAAAGTTGAGACAACTGTCCAAGAAGTGCCATTGTTTGGTGACAGTTCTAAGTAACAATAGTCAAAACCATTCTCGATGTCATACTTAACCCTGAAAAAGACATTTGCGTCTAAGGCGCTTGTTAAATCAAAGCTTGAAGTTATCGTGGCATATGTTGTCTGTAAATTCAAATACAACCCACCAGGACTGTCAGTTAATGAATTTGTCCCATTATATGCTTGTGCTGAGGTTGTTCCCCACTGTCCTGTTGTTGTCCAAGCTGATAAACCACTGTCAAAATCATCTGAGAAAACAGTAGTTTGAGCATTTAGTAGTTGTACGATCAGCACGGCTGAAAACAGAGTAAATATTCTTTTCATAGCGTTAGGTTTGTCTCGAAATTACAAATACTATGGACTTAGCAAACTATTCGAGTTTCGAATCTCTAGACATACGCGTTGGAACCATTGTTGATGCTCAAGACTTAGAAATAGCAGAGAAGCCCGCTTTTAAACTGATAATTGATTTTGGGAATAAGTTAGGCCATTTGCAATCTAGTGCTCAACTTACAGAAGTATATTCCGCGGAAGCGTTAGTTGATAAGCAAATATTGGCCGTAGTTAACTTTCCACCGAAGCAGATTGCCAATTTTATCAGTCAATGTTTAGTGTTAGGTGTCTACTCTAAAGATGGCGTAGTTTTGCTTTCTACAGAACGACCTTGTGAGAATGGGGATAAACTAGGATGATTTGAAAATTAAACACATTTGGAGCAAGCAATGGGTTAAAAACCTCATTTTCTTCAGCATTATGGCGGTTCTGTATTTTACAGATCTACCTCGTTGGGTCAGGGTGCAATATACCCGAATGAATTTGGAGTCACCTGAGAAAATGAGTAAGTCTCAATCCTCGAAGAGCAGTATTTATAATTATAACATCACCGCTGAAAATATAGCAGGCGAGCAAACTTCATTATCAAGCCTTAGAGGTAAAAAGGTATTTATAAGCTTCTGGGCTAGTTGGTGCGTTCCTTGTATAGCGGAATTTTCATCTCTAGAAGAAATGATGTTGAGAATCCCTGAGTTGTCTGTGGTTATGCTAAACATAGAAGATCAACCTACTTTTTCAGCATTTGTTAATGATAGTGACTACAACCTACCGTTTTATTTATTGAAAACTCCCATACCGTCTGAGCTCAATGCTGCAGCCATTCCAGCTACATTTATTTTGGATGAAGACGGGATTATTATTTACAAGCATTTTGGTGCGGTCGATTGGTCGTCAGAAACTACTATTGCTAAACTCAAAGGGATTCTAGAATAACTATGTACTTCAGATCTAAATACAACCGAGGTGTTTTTAATCGATATCGAAAAGGCATGCCTTGGCCAGAAATGATGTTAAAGGATTTACTCGCGGGATTAGCAATATTAAAACTAAAGGTTTTAAGTAAATCAGCTAATGTAATCCTTGCGCACCCTCACTTTCCGAGTAGAGGAAGTACTATTTTCCGTATTGCAAAACACTTAGGATACGAGGTCACAAATAAAATTTCACGATCAAAAGGTTTGGCGATTTATTGGGAATATAACACTGTTCGCGATGAATTTCAAGAGTTGTCAGAACTGAAATCAACCAATGTGATTAATCTGTTTAATCGCGATATATCGAAAGATAAAGTGGACGATGCCATGTTATCGGCCTTTGGATATAACACCACAATTGATCCTTTAAAGCATAAGGGTATTGCAGTGAAGAAAAGCCTTAAGAATGCCGTGCATGATGGACAAAGAATCGAATGTCCTTTAGAACCTGAAGAAGGGTTTATCTATCAGAAGTTTATTGACAGTAGCGTGAATGATAAAGAAGTAATGGACCTGAGAATTCCATTAATGCGTGGACGTATCCCACATATTTATTTGAATTATAGAAATAATCAAGAGCGATTTAAGAACGTGCCTGATCGTGCAGTTTTGGCTGAAAATATCAAGGATTGGTTGAGTGAGAAGGAGTTACAACAGTTAGCTGATTTCTGTCGAATTTTTCAATTCGATTTTGGTGAACTAGATGTGCTACGAGATTCAAGTGACGGAAAAATTTATATCGTTGATGCGAATAACACGCCTCAAGGGCCACCCAAAAATCTACCAGAAAAGGATAAGAAAAAGTCAGTTGAGCTATTGAGCGCTTCCTTTAAAAATGAGTTTATTGATTAATAGTGAGCATTGCCTGTTTAATCTTCAAATAGAGAACGTCTTTTTTTACAGGTTTAAGTAAGTAGTTATCGAGACCTTTTGATTCATAGATCACCGATTCTTTGCTTTCATTGTATGCACTCAAAGCAATAATTGGAATGTCGTTTCCAAAACGTTTTCTTAATTCAGTCGTGCAGGCATATCCATCCATTCGTGGCATTTCTATATCCATTAATATACATTGATGCAGATCTGGAGAAAATGTTTCTAAAGCTTCGATTCCATCATTTGCAATGTCACACGTCCAACCAAAGTTTTTGATCATCATTGACGTCACCAATTGATTGAGCTTGTCATCTTCTACAATTAATAAATGTAAGTTATCTAATGAGCTTTTAATATACTGATTAACTGACGATAGATCCTCTTCTGAATAGGCTTGCCATTGGTCATAGATAATGACTTTAAGTTTGTTCAAACTTGGTACTTCTACCTGTGGTTCTATACCTTTTAATCGAATAAGTTTTCTTGACAGCTAAAATGAAAGGGATGACACAAACCTGTTTTTATCCGACACATCAGCTTCATCAAAACGCAGATAGCTCAATAAGTATTGGTCATTTAAGGAGCAGTCATTTGCTTCAAGAATAACATCCACAAATTGATTTCCGGCAGTGATTTGAGATATGTGAAGATTAATCGTCAGTTTGGTTGAACGGTGCTGCAGAAGAAGCACGGCAACACCATGAATCATATCGGTAATAATGCCGCTTTCGCCTTGATTTGTTGCCTCAATTTTTGGGTCGACAATTAAATTGAACATGACTTTTGGGAAGTCAACTTTGAGCATGGCGATAATAGATTCAAAAGTCTCTTTGGTATTGAATACCTTAGAATTGTCATCGACAAATTTCAATTCAGTGTCTAGAACCTTTCCAAAGGCACTCAGTTTGCGGTTCATTCGATCCGATTCATTCTGGAGTTTTTGGAGGAAGGTCTTTTGTTTTTTATCTAGCTGCTCTTCTTCTAAGGCATAGATATAGCCTTGAAATGTGTTCAATGACCGCCTTAGCTCACGTTCTAATTTTTGAGCCGATGCCTGAAGATTTTTATGGTTCTCCGATTCGATCATCGATATAATATAGAATTTTTTTCATCAAATGAAGGCGGTCTTTGCCTCTAACATTATGCTCATGACCTGGATAGATAAAATAGTCTAGTTGAACCTCATTGTCTACGCAGCTTTCAACAAAAGATTGACTGTGTTGCCACACTACGACATTATCCATTGTTCCATGAATTACCAGAAGATCATCTTCAAGGTATTTGGCTCTGTCCACTAAGTTAGCATTCTTGTAACCTTGCTCATTGGTTTGCGGTGTATCCATATATCGTTCGGTATACATCACTTCGTACATTGACCAGTCGCAAACCGGTCCTCCTGCCGCTCCTACTTTAAAAAGACCTGGGAACGTCAACATCATATTTATGGTCATGAACCCACCAAAACTCCATCCATGAATTCCCATTCGTTCATTATCAACATACGGCAAGTCACTGAGATACTCCACAAACTTTTTCTGATCATCCATTTCCACTGCTCCAAGTTGCCTGAAGGTTGATTGTTCGAACTCTATTCCTCTATTAGCAGACCCTCGATTATCTATTGTTGCAATAATATATCCCTGTTCGGCCATCCAATACATCCACAACGGTGCGCCAGCCAAAAAGCGGTTGGTTACCAATTGCGCATGCGGGCCTCCATATAAATAGATTAATAGGGGATACTTTTTAGAAGGGTCAAAAGATGAAGGTTTTATTATTCTAGAATAGAGTAGATCGCTATTCCCATTTTCGATGCTCAATATTTTAGGCTTAGAAACTGCATATTCATCTAATGGGTTTTTAGCTTCATGTAACGTCTTAATTCTTTTACCAATACTACTCCAAAGTATCGTTTCTAGTGGAGTGTCGATGCTTGTGAAATTTTCAATGATATACTTCCCGTTTGAACTCAACAAGGCTGAATGAGTGCCCAAGCGTTCGTCTAAAATTGTAGTTCCTCCGAGTTCATAGTCCAACAAATAAGTAAAGCGTTGCGTTGCATTTTTAGTATTGTCTCTTTTATCAAACTCTTGAGTTGTTTCACCTGTGCCTCTAATAAGCAGGTAATTCTCGGTGTCGTCAAACCCTAATATTTTTTCGACTTCCCAATTGCCCGTTGTCAAAGGTCGTAACAAGTTGCCTTCTGTATCATATATATAAAGATGATTAAACCCTTCACGTTCACTCATCCAAATAAACTTATTGTCGTCTGATGGAATGAACCACAACTGATGCTCAGGTTCTACATACTCATTATCTGCTTCTTCAAATAGTGTTGTGCTTAAAATTCCTGTTGATGCGCTGTAACTGTTCAGTTTTAGCTGATTCTGATCACGGTTCAATAAGCCAATGTACACTTCATCACTTTTAGGAGACCAGGTGACAGAAGTGAGGTATTGTTCTTTGGGTTCACCTGTTTTCATGTAAATCGTAGTAGATTTCTGAGGGTCAAATATTCCTAAAGTCACATGATGACTAGCTCTGCCGGCCATTGGGTATTTTATATTTCGTAAGCTGGCTGGTTGTGAAGAAATATCAACCAAAGGATAGTCTTCAACCATCGTTTCATCCATTCTGTAAAAGGCAAGTTTCTGATCATCAGGTGCCCAAAATAGCCCTTTCGTAATCCCAAACTCGCTACGATGAACCGCCTGTCCATAAAGAATGCCAGGTTTACCGTCTGATGTGACTTGAATTTGAGTTCCGTTCTCCATCAAATAATAAAGGTTGTGATCTAGAACAAATGCACATGCACTAAAGTCGTCATTGAATGTTATTTCTGAAGCTTTCTCTGGAAGAGTAAACTTAATCTCAGCCTTCGACTCAGCAATGTTTACCCGATAGTATTTGCTGCCGATAGAGAACCTAAAACTATTTGCATTCAACCATGAAATTATCGGGAATACTCGAATAGGAGTTTCGGACTTCAATAGTGTTGAAAGTTCCTCTGTTGTAAAGAGATCTCTTGATACATCTTTAGCAACATCATGAACTACCAATGTTTGTGAATTACCTCTTCTTTCAATAAAACTGTACGTTTCTGTTTCAGGAATCCATTGGAGCTTCCAAAGTCGCTCAGGATAAAATTTTGAGTATTGTTTTAGAATAGCATCTTCGAGTGTCAATTCCTTTTGTTGACTAAAAACGTCATTGAGTTGTCCTAAAAGAAGGAATAAAAGAATTAGGATACTACTACCGGAAAATGAGGAATTACTCATTGGAAAGTGATTGAAATAAGTTAATCTGACTGTAACTCAAATGTAGCAATCTTGTCTAGAGATTGGCATCTACGACATTTCCTTCTCCTTGAATACTAATAAATTCAGGGTTTCCCCGATAGCGCACTGTAGTGGGTCTAATGAAGATGACTTCTAAGTAGTCATTGGCAAAAACCTCAACCACGCCTGAGCCAAGGTTTCCAACCCTGACGGTATCACTAAATAAATTGAAGGCGCTTAATTCGCCAGAACCAGAACTGGTAGCGATAAGACTTGAGGATTCGCCAGCAAGAACAATGTTTCCTGATGAAGTTGAATTTGCTCTTATTTCACTAGATAGCAAGAGTAAATTAATATCACCAAGTCCTGAGTTCTCTATGTAAATGGAGTCTTGCTCAATTAGATCTCCAGAGATTATTTCTCCAGCGGATGAAAATTCAATCGACTCAATACTTTTCATTCGAGCAGAAAGAAGCGTGGTTTCCTGATCTTTAAAACATGCATTCATGATCACTTCGCACTCGGTAGCGTTGGTTTCGATGTTCAATTCATCGAATACTTCAGGTTGGGCAATTATCTCTAATGTTGAACTGCCTATGGTGTCTTTAACGATCGTCATTTCAGCAGGTGTGGAAAGGCGGAAGTTGGTTGCAGAGCCTAAAGGGTTGAAATACTCTTGCCTGGGTCCATCAAGTCTTTTGCATCTGTTTCCACACGATGTTAAGGTAAAGGACACGATCAATACAGACCAAAGTATTTTTTTGATTACCACCATTGCAAATATCGTAGATGAAACGACTAGTTCTAGGTAACATTTTACCTTCGCAGCAAAGATTTTAAAATCGATGCTCAGACTTAAATTGCCAACCGACCCAAGATGGGTAAACATTGCCGAAAAGAATATTACCGAGATTCTTACAGATCATGCGTTTTGTGAGCAGAAGGCGGCAAGCGCAGCCATTTCTATTATCGTCCAATTTCCTGAATACCCAGAGCTTGTTGATGCAATGACAGAATTGGCAAGGGAAGAAATGGAGCATTTTCAGAGAGTTCATGACCAGTTGAAAAAGCGAGGATTGAAATTGGGTTATGAAAGAAAGGATCCTTATGTAGGCGATCTTAGAACTTTTTTTAAAGATAAGAGCGGTGGTCGAAAACAACACCTAATCAATACGCTATTACTAGCAGCGATGATAGAAGCAAGAAGTTGCGAGCGGTTTAGAGTGCTCTCTGAGAATATTAATGATAAGGAGCTATCCGAGTTTTATGCTGAACTAATGCGAAGTGAAGCTATGCATTATACCATGTTTTTGAGTTTTGCTAGAAATCTAGGTGAGGGTGAAGTGGATGTAGATACACTTTGGAGTTCTTTCTTAGAATATGAAGCTCAAGTGATGCTGAAATACGGCAAAACTGAGCAGATTCACGGCTAGTTTCTATGACACAAAGTGCTTAGAAGCATTTCCTTTCAATGTAATACTGATTTTCTTTTCGTTAAAAGAATCAAAAGTTTGGTGAAGTACCTTACCTGGCCAATAGTAGGACATAGTTAGATTTATCGGATCATATGAAGCTGTATACAACGTTCCAAATGCTTTTTCGAATGCGGTGTTGTAAAGAGGTGGCTTCAGAAACTTAGCAATCATAGTTTCTTTGAACTCATATGGATTCGTTACTGCATACTCCAAAATATTTCTTCGCTCAACAGTTTTTGTCATTGCAGCATAATCCGGCCATGTTATTTCCTCTTGATGATTCGTTCCAACGGGCGAATGGGTGACTCGATTTGCTTGACCAGGAATAAAGTAGATCGTTGCAAAATTCAAATACTTATCAAGTAATGTGACATTATAGGCCATATGCACTTGTATATCTTTCAATTTATTAATTGCCTCTTCTGTTGTCGAGCATGTTTCAAGACAATATCTGACAACCAAAGGAATTCCAAATCCTTCATGAGTAATTCTTCTTCCACCGAAGGTTAAAGAAGCGGCCAAGCCATCAGCATTCATTCCATCCAATAAACCCCAATTACAGTCGCTCATTCCAATTACGGGCTTCAACCAATTCGTTTTTAATACTAAACCTTCGAAATACCGCGGACTATAATCGTAGTTTCTAATTAAACAAGGAGAGTCTTTAGTCCATGCAACTTGACTGCAGCCACTCATGTAAGGCGGTGGGCAATACATGGTTAAATATCTAGAAACTAAATCTTTACCTCCGGCTAAGGAGCATAAGTGCTCGTAGGTTTCCATCAACTCTGGGAAGTTATTCTGAAAAGCTTCTGAAGATGAAAGAAAGCCAGGCCTTGCCTTCGAACCTTCTTTTAAAAACCACTTTTCGTAAGTAGGCCAAGTCTTTGAGAATAATTCACCCCATTTAGAGTCATCCTCACTAAGGTCGATATTGTTGATGTTTACGAAAAGCATATAGCCTCCAAAGATAAATAGATGTCATGGGCCTATGAAAGCTTTTATAAGGGTCTTGGATCAAGTATTATATGGAGTTGAGTATTTACCATTCTTTCCACTTGGAACCTTAAATGAACTTTGCACTAAGTATGAGTGGTTTGGACGTGCTATTCACATTCATAAAGCTATTTTTGCCGGCTAATTAGGTAACGATGTCAAAACAAGAAATCGTAGATGAACTTCAGGGTTGGATAGCAGATGAGTCTTTTGCTCCTAATCGTGATCGAATTGATCAGTATAATGCTAGTTATAAGGCATTGAAAGAAGAAACACTAAAGGCGCAATTGGCCGCATTTATTAATGAGCGGGAAGACGCGAAGGAAGATGAGTTCGACTACAAGAATGAACCTGAAGACATTCGCTTTGAGGAATTGGTTTCGATATATCACGACAAAAGAAAAGCCTTAGATAAACAAAGAAGAGAGAAAGAGGCAACTAACCTGAGCGAAAAGAAAGCTTTGATTGCTGAGCTTCATTCTTTGATTCAAGACGAAGAGAATATTGGAAAAGCCTATAAACACTTTAATGCCATTAAGCAAAAGTGGAACGAAATGGGGCCAGTACCTAATGCTGAGCGCAGAGATTTACAGGCTGAGTACAGTAGATTAATTGAGTTGTTTTATTACAACATCAATATATACAGAGAGTTACAGATAAATGATCTCAAAAAGAATCAAGAGCTAAAAGAAGAGATAATTGAAAAGATTGCTCTTTTAGAGCAGGAAAAATCCATCAATCAGGTTGATTTTTTGATCCATCAATATTTGGATGAGTGGGATAAAATTGGGCCGACTTTCCAGGAAGAATGGGATAAGATTCGCGATAGCTTTAAAGAGGCAGTCAGCAAAGTTTTTGACCGAATAAGAGAGCATAGAAAAGAAGTAAAAGACGAGCATGAAGGCCATTTCAAGCTAAAAAAAGAAATGGTGGCGAAAGTGGAAGAGATATCACTCAGAAATTTAGAGGATATTAAAAACGTTCAATCCTGGACGAAGGAGATTATTGACTTGCAAAAGCAGTGGAAGAAAATTGGCTATGCTGGAAGAGGTAAAAATGATAAAGTTTGGAATGAATTCAGAAAAGCTTGTGATGCTTATTTTGCGAATAGGGATGCGTTTTTGAAGGCCAGCAATGTTGAGTTTGAAAAAGCGAAAGCCAAGAAGCAAAGCCTGATCGAAAAGGCTAAGGAGATTTATAAAGGTGACGACCGAGTTGCCATAGCCAATCAACTGAAAGGCTTACAGCGTGAATGGAAAACTGCTGGAAGAGTGCTCCCACAGGAAGAGTATAAGCTTTTTAAAGAGTTTAGAAAATACTGTGACGATTTCTTCAATCGAAAGAAGAAGGAAGAGGAAGCGTTTATCAAGGAAGCTAAAGAAAACCTTAAGGCGAAAGAGGCTTTATTAACTAAGTTTTCCGAATCTGTGAAGGCTGGAATCAAAGAAAAAGGAGAAGCTATAATTTCTGAATGGAGAACAGAATGGTCTACAATAGGAAATGTTGAGTACAAAGCAAAAGGTAAAGTTGAAAACGTATTTGAAGATGTAATAGGTAAGGCCTATGAGTCATTGGGTATTTCAAAACAAGATTTAGCTAAGAAACGATTCGAGAGCAAACTTGAAATGCTTGCAACGGATGACAACGCAGAAGATGCTTTAGTTTCTGAGCGTAACAGAATTGGTCAAAAAATCAGAGAAGCTCAAACTTCTTTAGCTCAAGAAGAGGGGAAGTTAGATTTTTTCAAGTTTTCCAATGATTCTAATCCATTGAAGGCTGAAGTGCTGAAGCGAATTGAAGCAGTCAATAAAGAAATTGCAGAATTGAAATCGCGTAAAAAGCAAATTGACCTTACGATTAAGGGAATAAAAAAAGAGGCCGAAAAATCAGAAGATAGTTCCTCAGAGGCGAGTGCTGAGCCTTAGATTTTTTCGCAGACCCATGGTCCGTTCCCTACGGTGTCTGATTCAAGTTCATTGATCAACCCAGAGATGGTTCTTTCTTTGCCACAAACGTTTTTACTCACTGGGCCAAAATCATCAGTTTGCACGGTGCATTCATAACATCTATTGCATGAAGCAGTGAAGATTATTAATAGAGCAAAAGTGAAAATTAGCCGCGCCTTCATGTATGCAAAAATAAGATTAGGAATACTAACGTACCGCTATACATTATATTCGCCATCCGAATGAAATTATCTATCGTAATACCGGCTTATAATGAAGCTAACACAATCCATTTAATCCTTACTAAGGTGGTTATGGTTGTGTTGATGAACGACATCGAAAAGGAGATCATTATTGTAGACGATGCCTCTTCTGATGATACAAAAGGAGCGATTCAAAAATTCATTAACGCTAATCCAGATAGTCCTATTAAGTACTTTGATCAACCAAAGAATATGGGCAAAGGTGCTGCAATAAGACGTGGTTTTGATGAAGCAACAGGTGATGTTATTGTTATTCAAGATGCTGATTTAGAGTACGACCCTGAGGAGTATAATGTTTTGTTGAAACCAATTTCTTTAGGTTTAGCAGATGTTGTTTATGGAAGCCGTTTTATAGGAGGTAATCCACATCGCATATTGTTCTTTTGGCACAGTATCGGTAATAAGTTTTTGACGTTTTTGTCGAACATGTTTACTGATTTGAACTTGACAGATATGGAAACCTGCTATAAAATGTTTAGAAGAGAATTGCTACAGCAATTCACTCTCGAGGAGAATCGATTTGGAATAGAGCCAGAGATTACGGCTAAGTTTGCTCGAATTAAAAAGGTGAGAATCTACGAAGTGGGAATATCCTATTATGGACGGACCTTTGCGGAAGGAAAAAAGATCAATTGGCGAGACGGTTTCCGCGCCATTTATTGTATTCTGAAGTATAATTTGTTTCGTTGATAGGAATTAGTTTTCCTTCTTCTGCTACAATATTCTTCTCTTCAAGCCATTCTCTTAACATACTGTTGAATCCTTCGTGATTATCAAAATTACACGCATGTCCTGTATTGGGTACGGTGTAAATACTCGCTCTATCCTGGAGTTCCTTTTTTAAATAGAATGAGTGGTAATGAATAACCGGTGAATCATACTGTCCGTTGATTAGCATCACAGGGTAGGTTCCTGATTTTAAATTTTGCTTACGGAAGGTATGCACAGCCGCATATATCTTTTTGATTTCAGATCGCTGAATCATTTGAATACTCTCTCTGATCTTTTGTCTTGTGTCTGGTCCTCCGAGCCATTTATTGCCTCTCATAAACCATGTCATCATAAATGAAAGTTTCAAAAACTGCTTTATGGTTAGTTTTCCAAAAAGCCACATGGCTAACCATTTAGGGAATAAAAAAGCCGTTATTGTTTTTTCAAGAAGGCTTAATCTCATTGACGCAGAACTGCCAACGAGTACAATTCCTTTTGTGCGATAGGGGAGTTTTGAAGCAATGCATTGAGCAATCATCGCTCCTAGAGAAAGGCCAATGATAGTGAATTCCTTAATGCTCAACTTGTCTAGTAGCTCAATGACTGTGTGTGAGAAATCTTCAACATGATACTCCTCTGTAACTTGTGGTGAGGATTTTCCATGCGAAGGAAGATCAATGGTAATCACTTGATAGTCCTTTGCAAACTCTGATTTCTGATGCATCCAGATTTCAGAATTGATGAAAGCACCATGCACAAAAACCAGCGTTTCCCCTGCACCAGATATGTTATAATTCAACCCCAATTCAATAGCAAATTAGTCAATCAAATAATTCACGCCTAATTAAACTTCTCATAATAAAAATGAGCGTCCTTTGAAACATAAATGAAAAGTGCAGTATTCAACTATCCACGAAGTCAAGAATCCTTTACCATCCTGAAAAAGGTTATTGAAAGTGCAGAGTACTCATTTCTTCATTGTGATAATCACAATTTTGAAATAGAAGCTGTGATGGAATCTAGGTTTAAATTTTCAAAGCATCTGAATGCTCGATTAATTAAACTTAATCAAGGAACTGAGTTGATCGTTGAAGTGCGAAATATCGGTTTAGAACTGAAACGCAAGAGGCGAAACGATAAACTAGAATTAGAACTGCTTAGGTCCTTTCTCAAAGAAATTGAACAACAAAAAACAAAAGCCGCTTAAACAGTCATGTTCCATTCGTGCGTATCAGGATCAATTCCCTTCTTAATCCTCAGTAATTTTTGTCCTATTTGATTTGAAATCACGCGATGTTCACTAGAAGGTAAGTCGTAAGATTTTCCCTCAAAAGTTAATTTCTCAACTTGGGCTGTAGTGGCTGCGGTTCCAACACCGAATAATTCTTTCAGTTCTCCGGTTCCTACCGCTGAAATCACTTCATCAGCGGTAATAGATCTTTCTTCAACTTTAAATCCAGCTTCTTTCGTTAGTTCTAGGAAGCTCTTCCGTGTAATACCAGGAAGAATAGTTGATTTGAGCGGAGGTGTTATTAATGTGTCATTAATAACAACCATCATATTCATTGTTCCTGCTTCCTCTAAGTATTTATGCTCTTTGGCATCAGTCCAAATCAATTGGTCAATACCTTCTTTTTGAGCCATCATGGCAGGGTACATAGCTGCGCCATAATTACCTGCAGCTTTTGCAGATCCAACGCCACCCATTGCTGCTCTTGTATATTCAGTTTCGATTTTCAAGTGCAAGGGCTTCATGTAGTACGGTCCAACAGGAGCCGTGATTATCATGAACATATACGTGTCTGAAGGTCTTACTCCTAATAACGCATCAGTTGCAAATAAGAATGGACGAATATAAAGCGCACTTTCCGAGTTGTTTGGAACCCAATTTCGGTCCAAGTCAATTAATTGGCGCAGACCTTCGAGAAAAATATCCTTGGGTATTTCAGGCATGCACATTCTAATAGCTGAAGCATTCATTCGCTTCCAGTTTTCTTCAGGTCTAAAAATGAGCACGTCATTGTTTTCATTTTTGAACGCTTTTAAACCTTCAAAAATTGATTGACCATAATGAATCATAGAAGAAGCTGGAGATAAACTGATGTCTCCGTATGGTTGTATGCTCGCCCTTGACCAGGCTCCATCCTCGTATTTTGCCACTAACATGTGATCGGCAAATACTTTCCCAAAAGGTAGATTATCAAAGTCTACTTGGCTTAGCCGTGATTCTGATGCTTTGTTAATCTCTATATCAAGGGTATTAATCATGATAATACATTGCTTTAAAGTTGGCGCGAAAGTAACTCTTAAAGCTCGGATTGTTATCCGCTTCAATGAGATAATCGCTTAATTTTCGACAGTTATATGCGCTCTATCGATTGAGATAGCAGCCAGCCTGAATTCCCATCGCTTAAGCGAATACGTGTCCAATCACCATCGCTGTCGAGAATTTCCACCTTCAAACCCTCGTGAATAACGAATTGATCGGTAGAATTTAGGCCTGGGGCACTCTTTACATTAACTGTTGGTGCAAACACTATTGCCTGTTCTGCATTTAATTTGTTAAAGGCTGAATTGGTTAATAGAATCACCAAAATAGAAACACCAAAAACTAATACACCACCAATTAGTCCTAATTGCTTGACTTTTCTTCGGCTTGAAACAACGTACATGGTTATTAGCCCGGCAGCAATAAAAAGTAAACAAATGAAGATAATTGACCAAGCTGTTAACGAGAAAGAGTATGTAATTGATTCCCACCATTTGGCCAAGAACATATTGTCTAGAGGCGTTATTTTATCGGTGATGTAAGTATTGGCTATAGCTAAATTGTATCGAATATCTTCATCATTCGGTGCCAACCTCAATGCACGCTCGAAGAAAAGAATCGCTTCAGGAATATTGCCTTTTTTGAAAAATGTATTTCCTAGATTATAAAACAAGTCTGAAGAAACCATTCCGTTTTGAATGATTTCGCTATAAAGAACCTGCGCAGAGTCATAGTTTCCTGCTTTATAAACATTATTGGCTTCTGCATATATATCTTCATAATGACCCTCATTAGCCATGGAGCAATGGCATGTTCCAATAACGCTAAAAACGAATATGATTAAAGCCTTAAAGTTCATCTTCTAGCTCTTCAATTATTTGTTTGCTTGCACTCAACATCTCCTCTTTTCCTCGCACAATTCCTGGTGCAAAACGAACCATCTCACATTCATCTAATGCTTTTTTAAGCTTTTCCTGCGTATTTGGCGAAACCTTTTTTGAAACAAGTGTTTCTTCAATCTTTTCTCTATTGAGCTCTGAGAACGGAATGACTAGTTTGTCAGAGATGTATCCAAATAGGGCCAAAGAAATAGCATCATAAAATGGTTCGTTTTCTGCGTTCAATAGTTTCGTTGCCTTTGCTAAATGCTTCTTGGCAATGCCTCCAGCTCTTTTACTTTTTAGAGCATTAATATCAGAATTCTGAGATCTGAAGAATCCAAATAAGAATATAGATGCACCCATTCCAACAAACGGAAGGGTAGAGAGAGCGTAAAACAAATTGGATCTATAGAATCCGCTTTCTTTTCTCTTTAATTCTGGCAGATCTGTTTTTATGAATCGAATATCCTTTCCAATGATTTGAACATCCTCCTTTTTAGGCGCGATATGCGCTGCTCCATTGGCCAATGATTCTCCATCTGCCTTTAGCACGTTGAGAGAAATAGGATCTGACGAAAGCTGCTTGTATGATTTGGATTTGGGGTCGAAGTAGGAGAAACTGATAGGTTTTAATTTGAACTCCCCTGCGTATCGAGGAATAAGAACATATTCAAATGTTCTTTTTCCCTTTGTGCCTGCGGCTGTTACACTTATGTCTTGTTTTGTTTTTGGATCGTAGGTCTCAAAATCAGTGGGAAACTCAATCTTAGGCAAAGAGATTAATTCAAGGTTTCCTTTTCCAGAAAGGTTAACCGTTAGGTTAATGGCTTCATTCACACCAACTTCCGTTCTGTCTATGTCAGTTTTCAGGTTGAATTCACCAACCGCACCAATGAAATCATTGGGTTGTCCTTGAGCTGGAAGACGAGAAACATTGATCTTTTCGTCATTACTTTTCACTTGAACCTTCACGTTCTTGAAGCTGCCAAAAAATTGATCGAACATGCTTCTTCTTCTTTGCTTGTCCGCCACTCTTATAACCATTTCCATGTCTAAAGATGGAACAATGATTTCACCTGATTTTTGAGGTGTAAGAACTACTTTTTTCATGGTAGCAACAGTGTATTGCTTTCCGTTGATGGTTTCGTTCACTAGACTAGCCGAAGGATCAACTTCTAATTCTTGGGCGTAAAAGCCATTGAAAACAGGCCTAGAGGAAGAATAATTGACAATTTGAGTATTCATGTATAGCAAGTAGGTTGCTATAATTTGCTCTCCAACGTAGGCTTTCTTTTTGTCTACGTAGAGCTTTAGAAATAGATCTTCTGTCGATTGTTTGACATTTGTATGGGTGCTTGGTTGACCCTGACGTTGTGTTTTCTGTTGCGCGGCTGCGCGCTGTCCAGATGGGAGTACTTTGATTTTGATTGGGGTCGATTGAGCAAGGTTTCCATTGAATTTAATCGAGGCCGGTTGAATAGTAAACACACCTTCATTGACAGCTCGAAGAATGTAGCTGTAGGAAAGGCTACTTGAAAATTCGCCATTAACCCACTGCATGCTAGAAGACTTGTTTGGACCACTTAAAACACCGAAGTCCTCGAATGATGGTGCACTGAAATTAGAGCCATCTCCTTCAATGTCAAAACTCACTTGAAAATTGTCTCCAACAGATAAGGTTGTTCTGTTAACCTTAGCTGTTATTGCCTGAGAAAAGGCGCTAAAGTTTAACAGTATTAGTGATATGATAGCAATGAGTCTCACCAGTCTTTATCGATACTTTTAGTTTTTGCTTGCTGTCTCCTCAATTGCATTTGAAGTTTTTGATCTTCATTTTTTGCTGCTTCTAACATTTGCTCAGCTTCACGAGGCGATAGCTCTATTGGTTTCGGTTGGGCTTTTTGCTCTTTTTCCTCCCCTTGATCAGGTTTGTCTTTTTTACCTTGTTCATCATTGTTTTCTTTCTGCCCTTTATCCTGTTCTTCCTTGTCCTTATTCTTGTCTTGCTCTTTTTCGTCTTCGTTTTTATCGTCTTGCTCTTGCTTGTTGTCCTTATTCTGATCTTGATTTTCTTGGTCTTGATCTTTATCCTGCTCTTGCTCTTGTTGCTGTTGTTTTAAATTCAGAGCATATGCTAAATTATACCTGGTCTCATCTGATTTTGGGTTTGCACGAAGAGCATTCTTATAAGCTTCTATAGCTTCATCGATCTTTTGATTTTGCAAGTAGGTGTTGCCTAAATTGTGAAACGCCTTCGCTTTTCTCAAAGCATCAGTGCTATTGTCTGCTGCTTTTTCATACAGCGAAATAGCGCCTTCAAAATCCTGTTTTCTGAAATTGGTGTTTCCTAAGTTTAAGTTTCCTTCATAAATATTTGGGTCGCCTGATAGTGCTTTTTGATAGTGCATCTGCGCTTGATCAAAGTCGCCATCTAAATATGACTGGTTTCCATGATACAACTGATTTTGATGCTGAGCAAAAGCATACATGCCAATCAAACTGAACAGATATGTCGTAAATATGATTTTCATTTTCACTACGAAGCAAACAGTTTTTCCCACCAAAATGATTTGGTATTGGGAATTATTAACTCGATGATTAGAAGAATTAACGCAGGAAGCAACAAATACTGAAATCGATCTTCATAATCGGTGTAAATTTTTGTTCCTATTTCTACTTTTTCCATACGCTCAACCTCGTCAAAAATGTAGGCCATTCCACTTTCAGCAGTGGATGCTCTCACAAAGATGCCACCAGTAACTGTGGCTAGTTCAGCGAGCATTTCTTCATTCAACTTCGTAACAACAGTATTACCTTCTTGGTTTTTCTTAAATCCTAAGCGTTTTCCTCTTTGATAAATCGGAATCGGTGCTCCTTCTGCTGAACCCATTCCAATGGTGTGGACTACAACTCCTTGCGCTGCTGCTTCTTCGGCCATTGAAATACTCTCTTCTTCATGGTTTTCTCCATCAGAAATAACGATGATTGCCTTTGATGTTGGACTTTCAAAGTCAAAAGATTTTAAACATAGGCCTATGGCGTTGCCAATATCGGTTCCCTGCGTGGCAATGAGGTCTGGTTGAATATTGTCTAAGAATAACTTGGCGGCTGAATAGTCAGTAGTTATAGGCAGTTGGACAAATGCTTCACCTGCGAAAACTACAATTCCTATTCTGTCTGATTTGAGGTAGGTGAGCAACTCCTTTAGACTTCTTTTTGCGCGTTCTAATCGATTAGGCGAAAGGTCTTCAGCATTCATGCTGTTCGATATATCCAACGCAATCATCAGATCAATTCCTTGCCTTTTTACCTCTTCTGTTTTTGAACCTAATTGTGGGTTCGCGATGCCTATGATGAATGTAATAAGCGCTAAACTATAAATGGAAAGCTTCAACCAAGACTTCGCTTTGCTAGCCATTGGCATTATTCTATGCTGTAATTCTGAATCTATCGTGGCTCTGAGCTTCTTATTCCTAGACCGTTGATAGAACAACTGACCTAGCCATAACAATGGCACAATCAAGAGCAGGTAAAGCATGTATGGATGTTCGAACCTAAACATGTGATGTTGCACTTTTAAAGAGTGTTTTTCTTAGGATTAATTCCGTTATCAATAAGCTTAGTGCTATCAATGCCAGCGGAAAGAATTCTTCATATTTCTTTTCGTGCTGTGTTTCCTCAATGACTGTTTTTTCGAGCTTGTCAATTTCAGAGTAAATCGACTCTAGAGAAGCATTATCTGTCGCCCTGAAATACTCTCCATTGGTTAGATCAGCTATTTGAGTTAGCGTTTCTTCATCGATGTTTACATCCATGTTTTGGTATCGAATTCTACCGAACATATCAGAAACAGGCATCTGTGCTTGACCTTTTGTTCCCACACCTATCGTGTAGACTTTGACGCCAAATGTTGTGGCAATCTCTGCAGCTGTTATTGGTGGGATAGAGCCCATATTACTTTCTCCGTCCGTCAACAAAATCACAACCTTGCTTTTAGCCGTAGATTCTTTCAATCGATTCACTGCGTTTGCTAAACCCATTCCAATTGCTGTTCCATCTGTTACCATGCCATTTTCCAATTGCTCGAAAAGGTTGATCAGTTTATCATGATCGGTGGTGAGAGGACATTGGGTAAAACTTTCACCACTGTACACTACAAGTCCTATTCTATCGTCTGGGCGGTTTTTGATGAACTCAATGGCTACTTCTTTTGCTGCTTCTAGTCTATTTGGTTCAAAATCGCGTGCAAGCATACTGCTCGAAATATCAAATGCAATTACAATATCTATTCCTTCTGTTTTTACATCCTGCCAGCTGCTGCTTGATTGTGGTCTAGCTAATGCAAGGATAATAGTGCCAATGGCAATTAACCGTAGAGCAAATAGGACATGATGCATTTTTGACTTCCATCCAGTTTTACCTGCAAAAAACTGAGCACTTGAAAATCCTAAGACTGCTTGACGGTTCCAATACTTAAGAACATACCAAAGCACTAAAAGAGGAATCACTGCTAACGCCCAAAGAAATTCGATATGTGCAAACTCCCAATCAGACATCTTCTTCTTTGTTTTCTTGCTTTGGAGTGGTTTCTGCTATGAAATTTTCAACAATGGAAAAGTTGATCTCATTTTCATTTCCAACTGGATTCTCCTTGGCGAATTTCACCAAGTCAGATAGAAAAAGTAATTGCTTCACTTTACTTATGGATTCTTCGCTCAATTCTGGTTTATGACGCAGACCAGTAATTATTTCATCGGTAGTTTGCTCCATGGCAGGAAGCGTTAATCGGAATTCAATGTATTCCCTCAAAATATCACTTAGCTCAGAATAGTATTGTTTGATTTTTCCAGCCTGCCAGAGTTTTTCTTCTTTGAGCTGCTCAAGCCGCTCAAGCGCGATTTCGTGTGCTGGTCGCACTGGGACGATAATTTCCGGCACTTCTTTCGGCTTTTGCTTCGATAACTTTAATGCAATAAATGTGATAATGGCTAGCGCCACCAAGCTAATAGCTATCCAAGTCCAATTTTCTTGAAACCATTCTTTAAAAGAGAAAGGCACATCTTCAATTTCCATGATATCAACTATGCCCTTAGATGTGTCTATTTCAAGCGTTTGAACCGCAATAAGTAATGGATTGGATTCGATTTCTTCACCATTGATGAGCGCTACTCTTGGTGTAATAGGGAAGAAGCCAGAGTCAAAGCTTGTAATGGTATAGGTTTGACTTAATATCCGCTGTTCAAGCTGAGTACCTTCAAAAGAAGTATCTACTTTACTTCGGTTGATTACTTCAATTTCGGAGATGATTGTGTCTTCGATCAATGGAAGTACCATGGTGTCTCCTGAAGCACCTTTTAAGGTTACTTTAAACTCCATTTGCTCACCAATCATTATACTCTCTTTATCGGTGCTAATAGTGAGAGATTGTTCTTGCGCGAATCCTACTGATTGCGCGACTATAAATGATATGATCAACAACAGCCTCATCTCTTTGACTCTCGTTTTTTAAACAATTGCATCAACGGTTGCACATAGCTTCGGTTGGTGTATAAGTAAGTGTAGTCAATACCGCTTTTTCGCAATAGATTCTCTGTTTCTTGCAGCTTCTTATCTCTGTTGCGTTTGTAGTTCGCTCTTACTTCTTTGTCAGATGTGTCTACCCAAAACGTTTTACCCGATTCAAAGTCTTTCATTGGGATAAGGCCTAAATCAGGTAGGGTTTCTTCTGCAATGTCTTTAGTCAATAGAGTGACGAAATCATGCTTTCTTTTTGCGATTCTCAAAGGCTTCTCATAATCGGAATCGAGCATGTCTGATATCAAGAATGCAATGCTTCTTTTTTTAGTCACGTTGTTAAAGAATCCAAGTGCTTCTTTAATATTTGTTCCAGTTCCTGTAGGTTCAAAATCAATTAACTCTCGAATGATTCTGAGGATATGACTCTTGCCTTTCTTAGGTGGAATATACTTTTCAATCTTATCGCTAAAGAGTATTACACCAATCTTATCATTATTCTGAACGGCTGAAAAAGCTAATACCGCGGCTACTTCAGTAATCATTTCGCGCTTGAGCATCGATTTAGAACCAAAGTTTTCAGAAGCACTAAAATCAACAATAAGCATCATCGTGATTTCTCGCTCTTCTTCAAATACTTTGACATAAGGATGATTCAAACGAGCAGTAACATTCCAATCTATACTTCGAATTGGGTCGCCAGGCATGTATTCACGTACCTCGCTGAATGCCATTCCCCTTCCCTTAAAGGCAGAGTGGTATTCCCCAGAGAAGATTTGATTACTCAATCCTCTCGTCTTGATCTCTATTTTTCGTACTCGTTTTAGTAATTCTGACGTCTCCATTTCATCGCTTTGCGTTCACTTTTCAGTCTTTAGGGTAAAATCTGATCGATTCGCATCACTATGGCACTTCAACCTTGTTTAAGATTTCATCGATGATGTTTTCTGAAGTAATGTTTTCTGCCTCGGCTTCGTATGTCAAACCAATACGATGTCTTAATACATCTTTACTAATTGCTCGCACATCTTCAGGAATTACATAGCCTCTTCGTTTAATAAAGGCGTAAGCCTTAGATGCAATGGCTAGATTGATGCTTGCACGTGGAGAACCTCCAAAGTTTATCAAGTCTTTGAAATGTGGCATTCCAAAATTCTCGGGGTTTCGAGTAGCAAACACTATGTCTACAATGTACTGTTCAATTTTCTCATCCATATACACCTCACGCACCACTTGACGAGCTCTTAGGATATCTTCAGTAGAAAGTATTTTTTGTGGGGTAGGAATTTCTGTTTGAGAAATGTTTTGTCTAATTATTAACTTTTCCTCTTCCATTTTCGGATAGTCTAAAACTACCTTCAGCATAAATCGGTCAACTTGCGCTTCTGGTAGTGGATAGGTTCCTTCTTGTTCGACCGGGTTTTGAGTTGCTAAAACCAAGAAAGGCTTTGGAAGTGCAAATGTTTCTTCACCAATGGTTACTTGCTTTTCTTGCATCGCCTCAAGCAGGGCGCTCTGCACCTTGGCTGGAGCGCGATTGATCTCATCCGCTAAAACGAAGTTGGCAAACAATGGGCCTTTTTTAACCGTAAACTCGTCTTTCTTTACTTGATAGATTTGTGTTCCTATGAGGTCGGCAGGTAATAAGTCAGGTGTAAATTGAAGTCTGCTAAAATCAGCATGAATGGTTGATGCTAACGATTTAATGGCTAGTGTTTTGGCCAATCCAGGCACACCTTCTAATAGAATATGACCATTCGATAACAAGCAAATTATCATTCTGTCGATCATGTATTTCTGCCCAATGATCGCTTTATCCATTTCTCGATTGATCAGTTCAATGAATGCACTTTCCTTTTCAATCTTTTCGTTCAGAGCTCTAATGTCAGTTGCAGTTTCCATGTTATAGGGTTTTCAACAATATGTTTCTTTTGAAGACACGCGAAAATGTTAATAAACGCGCCCGTTTTGAGCACTGTCGCTGTTAAACAATGTTAAGAACTATTTACTTCTGTATGCCTTGATAAATCTAGGGTTCTGTTACTTTTCGGCTTTCAATATTTTAAGAATTTTAACGTCTAAATATGCCTGAAAATAACCATGCTGATATCATGCTCTCTGAAGTAATAAATTACGTCAAGGAATTTCATGAATCATTCAAGATTAAGAACAACGAATCGCCAACGGTAGACATTGACGATAAGTCGATTTTGTTGCGCTATAAATTGATGCGAGAAGAGAATGAGGAATACCTCGAAGCTGCTCAAAATGGCGATTTGGTTGAAGTGGCAGATGCGCTGGGTGACATGCTATATATACTATGCGGAACGATCTTAACCCACGGAATGCAGCACAAAATTGCTGAAGTGTTTGAAGAAATTCAAAGAAGTAATATGAGTAAGCTAGACAAAGAAGGTCTTCCTATTTATCGTGAAGACGGCAAGGTGATGAAAAGTGACTTGTACTTCAAGCCAAACATCAAGAAAATTTTGGATAACGAATAGACTACATTGAGTCTCTTAAGTGCAGCATTTTGATGGCCGTTACAGCCGCTTCGGTGCCTTTGTTGCCATGAATCCCGCCACTTCTTGCCCGAGACTGCTCAATGTTGTCGTCTGTTAACACACCGAATACTACAGGCAAACTATGGCTTAAAGAAACGTCTTTCACGCCTTGAGAAACAGCTTGACATACATAATCAAAATGGGCGGTTTCTCCTCGGATCACAGACCCTAAACAAATGACGGCATCTGCTTTGAACTTTTCAATGGCCCATTGAGCGCCAAGCGGAAGTTCGAAGCTTCCCGGAACGAAAAAGGTTTTAATGTTGTTTCCTGGAACGTCTGCATTGATCAATAAGTCTATCGCTCCATCATGCAAGCCATTTGTGATTTCAGCATTCCACTCGGCTTTTACGATAGCTATCTTCCAATTAGGATTGACTGCTGGTAGGTCATCAAATTCAGAAAGATTTTTATTGATCGTGGCCATTATTTTCCAGAAAGACCCTCTGCACGAGCAATGAATTTTTCGATCTGCTGACCTTCATTACTGTTCGGGTATTCTTGCTTGATGCGGCTGTAAAGACTAAGCGCATCGCTGTAATCTCCAACTTCTTCATAAGCTCTAGCAGCTTTCATCAAGTAAATAGGTGTGGTGAGGTCGTTGGCATTGTGCCCGAAAGCACTCTCATAATAACTGATAGCTTTATCTACTTCGCCCAATTCCATATAAGCATCGCCTGTTGCACCTAGTGCCACTGCACAGACCATGATGTCGCTGCAATCGTAGTCTTCTAAATATTGAATAGCCTCTTCATATTGTCCTAAACGCAAATAAGAGATGCCTGCGTAATAGTTAGAAAGGTTTGCTGATTCAGTGATGCCGTAATTGTCAATAATGTCTAAGAAACCATAGGCAACATCATTTCCGTAAAGTGCTTGGTCAAGGCTGTCGCTAGCAAAAGCCTTTTGAGCTTGCCACATTTGCTCTTGAGCCTCAACTTCTTGTGGCTGCAAGTAGAAATTCTTGTAAGCAAAGAATGACACCATCATTAACACAATTGCACCAATAATAATTGTCAGACTTTTTTGGTTTTCTACAACCCAATGTTCCGTCTTCGAGTAAACTTCTTCTACGTCTACTATTATTTCTTCCTGATCTTTAGCCATTGTTACCCTTAAAAAATGAGGCTGCAAATATATTTTTTTTAAGACAGTTGACACACTCTCTTCTTGTGGTCAAATTCTACCTTTGAAGACTTATGCATCTATCTGAACTCAGCATTGTTAATTTTAAGAACATTCAAGACGCCAATTTTGAGCTGTCAGAAAAAGTCAACTGCTTTCTTGGAAACAACGGTGCGGGTAAGACTACAGTGCTTGATGCGATATATTACTTGTCATTTTGTAAGAGTTTTTTTAATCCGATTGACTCACAAAACATCCGTCATGATGAAGGTTATTTTGTGCTTGATGGTAAGTTTTTTTTAGAGGGAGAATCTGAAAGAATTTTTTGTGGATTGAAGCGCAACGAGAAAAAGAAATTTAAACGCAATCAAAAAGAGTACGATCGATTGGCAGATCATATTGGTGTAATTCCATTGGTGATGATTGCTCCATCTGATACTGCGCTCATCAGAGAAGGCAGCGATATGAGACGAAAGTTCATGGACGGCATCATTTCTCAATACAATAAATCGTATTTAGATACGCTTCTGCATTACAACCGTTTATTGGCACAGCGAAATGCCATGCTTAAACATCAATGGGCTGAAGGAAAGTATGATACTACTAGCCTTGAAGTGTTTGACGAACAATTGCATACGCATGGTACAGAGTTGCACTTAGAACGTAAGCGATTTTTAGAAGGCTACCTGCCAATATTTTCGAATTTCTATCAATTGATTTCAAGCGGGGCAGAGGAGGTCAACATCGTGTACCAAAGTCAGCTGTCAGAAACGCCTATGATCAATCTGTTGACTGAGCATCGAAAAAGGGATTACCGCGCTCAGTACACTACGCAAGGCATTCATAAAGATGACTTGGAATTTACTATTGGAGAGTATCCAATGAAAAAATTTGGCAGTCAAGGCCAGAAAAAAAGCTTTGTTACTAGCCTTCGATTGGCTCAATTTGACTATTTGAAGGAATTAAAACAGCGCAAGCCAATTTTACTTTTAGATGATATTTTCGACAAATTAGACGATAACCGCGTGGCGGCTTTAATGAAGTTGGTTAGTGAAGATCATTTTGGTCAGATATTTATTACCGATGCGAACCTTCATCGTGTTCCTGACTTATTTAAAGATGAGAATGTGCCGTTGAAAAAATTTGTGGTAGAACAAGGTTCAATTGATCAACTTTGATGCATGGGGCGTTACGATCAAAATAAAAGAAAGACTAACCAAGAAAGTTTGGGGCAGGTGATTGATCGAATGCTCAGAGTATATCGCTTGAAAAGTGGATTGACTGAAATCACCCTCAAAAGTGATTGGGAAAAGATTGTTGGACCTGCCGTTGCAAGCAGAACAGATGATATTCTATTAAGAGGCGGAAAATTGATTCTTAAACTAAGTTCTGCGGCACTGCGTCAAGAATTGCACTACCAGAGAGAAGACATTGTTCGAAATGTGAATACTCACCTTGGGGAGGACTTGGTGAAGGAAGTTTTACTTCAGTAGGCCTTGAATTTCAATTCCAATATCTTTAGAGAGGTGACGCGCATCCTTTGCCCTCAAGTGGCTACCGTCATATGATTCGAAGTCATTGTCTTTAAAATCAATCCATTGACCTCCGCTAGCTTCAAAGGCATTTCTAATTGCGGTTTCGTTATAACCACTTACAGAATCTTCCAATGATCTCATTGTGACAGTGGTGGGAGGACGGTAGCCTAAAACCGCAATATTCTCTTTCGACAAGCTATCAACCCAAACTATGAAATCATTTACAGCAGCATCGTTTACAGTATTGTCAATGAAAACCTTTGAATAGCTTTTGATCGCTCTGGTGCTATCTGTCTTCAAGTTATCCGATTCTACCCATCCATTATCATGGAATTTTTCAAGGTATCCATTAACTTGATAGTCAGTTGATCTAAAAAGTAAACTGATTTTTCTCGGTTCAAAAAACTGAAGAAAAGGTTCCAGGTAAAGTGCCTTTTGCATATCGGCAGTAGAAGTGTAAAGTACTTCATGAAAATGCCCGTTTTCAAGAGCATCAGGAGTAAAGCTGTGCGGGGTCAGACCTAGTATCAAAGCTTTTGTATTACCTTCTTTATTCAGCTTTGAGAGTAAAAAGGAACAATAGTCTTTGGAATAGCCTGCGCTGGAATAACCTAAATTTATTGCATTGCTGGCTTCATTTACTTGCAACAAGAGATCATCGGGTGAAAGTCCTCTGTGTACTCTAGAGTCACCTCCAATTACAATATTGTATTTCTCTTGGCTAAAGGTCTTTCTCAACCAATAAATTTCTTTGTTTAGCTCTACGTCAGGCGATACTGGCAAAAGCCAACCAAACAATCCCAGCAAGATTGAGCTTGAAACTAGCGTAGCTGATATTTTTTTGGTTGGATGCATTTAAAATTGAAAGTATATGAATTGAGCTCCTTCACCTCTGAATAGTATTGAAGCGATTAAGCTAATCCCAACCAAAGCAATGTCTAGGTTACATGCCTTAAACCAAATTGAAATACTAGTAAATTCTTTCCTTAGAAAAATGAAGGATTCTATTAGCACAGCCAAGCCAAGAACAATCGCTGCATTCGAATAGGCCTGAATAAAATCAAAATTGCTCGAATTGAAAGAAAATAGCTTGCTTATAATCTCATTTGCTTGTGTTATGTCTACTGATCTGAAATATACCCAAGCTACTAAAGCTTGAATGAAAATAATGGGAATCAGTAGAACCTTTAGCTTTGATTTACTCCATTTTTTATTCCATTTCGTGAGGCGTTCAATGCTCGAGAACAGAGCGTGCAAAGCCGCCCAAACTATAAATGTGTAATTCGCTCCATGCCACAATCCAGATAGTAGCATTGTGGCCCATAAAGCCAACAAGCCCATTAACAATCCATTTCGGCTGCCACCAATTGGTATGTATACATAATCTCGAAACCACGTGGATAGGGATATGTGCCACCTGGTCCAGAACTCTCGCAGGCTTGTTGAAATATATGGATGGTTGAAATTCATTTTAAAATGGTAACCCATATACTTTGCCAAGCCTCTAGCGATAAGGCTGTAGCCGCTGAAATCGCAATAGATCTGAAATGAAAATGCCATCATTACCATCCACCAATATGCACTTCCATCAAAGGCGCTTTTACCTTCAAAAGCTGAGTCAATGAAAAAAGATAAGTTATCTGCAATGACTACTTTTTGAAACAGGCCGTAAGACATTAGTTTAATGGCATTCCATCGCTGAATAGGATTTGTTCTTCGGTCTTGGGCCAATTGTTGTAAAAGGTCTTTGGCTCGCACTATGGGGCCAGCCACCAATTGCGGAAACATGGCTAAATAGCTGAAGAAATGTAAGATGTTTTTAGTCGGTTCGAGGCGACCGCGATAAATGTCGATCGTATAACTCATCGATTGAAAGGTGTAAAAGCTGATACCCACTGGAAGGATCAATGCGAAATCAGGGATATGATTCACCAAATCCATATTGATTCCAACAAATCCGAGAAAATCTTCCAGTGTATTCGCGAAAAAAAGGCTGTATTTAAAAACGCTCAATGAACCGAGGTTTCCTGCTAATGAAAGAATCAAAAAGAACTTTCGATGTTCAGACTTTTTTGTGAGGAGTATTCCTGCGAAGTAGTCAATCAACCCACTTCCGATGATTAAAAACAAAAAGCGCCAGTCCCACCATCCGTAAAAGATGAAAGACATGATGGTAATGAAACTCCAACGCGCAGAATCTTTTTTCCTGAAAACAGGCCACAATCCAAAAAAGAGAATTGCAAATACGAGGAATTCTAGCGAGTTGAATACCATAAAAAATCCTCCAAATCTAATTATCCGGATTTAGTTAAGATGCTGAGAAAGGTTTAATAGATAATTGAATTAACAATCAGTGTTCAAACATTCATCTTGACCTCATAAATCGAGCTGGATTAAAGTCCAAATTTGAAACATGGCCCTCAATTATATTTGGATTGCATTTTTCTTGGTTGCATTTGCAGTTGCAATTCTAAAGTTGATTTTCTTAGGAGATACTCAGGTGTTTGGCGATATGGTGCAAAGCACTTTTGATATGGCCAAAGTGAGTGTAGATATTTCGATCTATCTAATTGGTGTAATTTCTCTCTGGCAAGGAATTATGAAAATAGGCGAGGAGGGAGGAGCTGTTAATTATTTAACGCGCATTGTATCTCCATTTTTTACGAAGCTATTTCCTGAATTACCAAAAAACCACCCAGCTATTGGTTCGATGATGATGAATTTCTCGGCCAACATGTTGGGGTTAGATAATGCCGCTACGCCACTTGGGCTGAAAGCGATGCAAGATTTACAAAGTACCAACGCAAAAGAAGAAGAAGCCTCCAATGCGATGATCATGTTCATTGTATTGAATACTTCTGGTTTAACCATTGTTCCAGTAAGCGTAATGGCGATTAGAGCAGCGCAAGGAGCAGCCAATCCAGCAGATGTCTTTCTACCTATTCTTTTAGCAACCTATTTTGCTTCTTTGGGAGGGCTAATTGCGGTGGCATTGAAACAACGTATCAACTTGCTTCAACCTACTATCTTGGCTTGGCTTGGAGGTATAACTGCGCTTATAGCTTCGGCGCTATTCGCTTTTTCGACTATGAATGACCAAATGGTAAGCACCATTAGTAATGCAGCAGGGAATGGGATTATCCTTGGCATCATTGCAGCTTTTTTACTTTTGGCATTGCGCAAAAAAATAAATGTCTACGAGACATTCATTGAAGGGGCGAAAGACGGATTTAGCATTTCAATAAAGATTATTCCGTATTTGGTAGCCATCTTAGTGGCTATTGGAGTTTTTAGAGCAAGTGGTGCTATGGACTACTTGGTAAGTGGAATGGGCTGGTTTTTCTCCTTATTTCTTGAAGATACACGATTCGTAGATGCACTGCCAACTGCTTTAATGAAGCCGTTGAGTGGGAGTGGAGCGCGTGGCATGATGGTAGAGCAAATGAATGTGCATGGCGCTGATAGCTTTATTGGTCGTATGGCTAGTGTTTTTCAAGGTTCAACCGAAACCACCTTTTACACTTTAGCGGTTTACTTCGGCTCGGTTTCTATTCGCAAAACGAGATATGCATTAGGCGCTGGATTGTTCGCTGATTTATGCGGCATCATCGCAGCCATAGTAATTACCTATATTTTCTTCGGATAGTTTATTTACTAATGAGACTCATCTCGTCTACTAAATGCTTTGCACCAGCGTATTTGTCCATGATGAATAATACGTAACGGATATCTACAGATATATTTCTGCAAATAGTCGGATTGAACATGATGTCACTCATAGTGCTTTCCCAAGTTCTGTCAAAGTTTAATCCTATGAGGTTTCCATTTGTGTCAATAACAGGGCTGCCGCTATTTCCTCCAGAAGTATGATTGCTTGCAACAAAAGCCACGCGCATTTCGCCTGTGCTGTGAGCATAACGACCGTAGTCTTTATTTTGATACAACTCTTTTAATCGTGATGGAACATTGTACTCAGGGTTGGTGGGGTCTTCTTTTTCCATCACTCCATCTAATGTGGTATAATAAGCATACTCAGCGCCATCAAATGGTTCGTATCCTTCCACTTTTCCAAAAGTGATTCTAAGTGTTCCGTTGGCGTCTGGAGAATACGTGCGCTCTGGTAATACTGTCATTTGCGCATCCATCCATTCACGCATTAAGCTATCGCTTTTGCTAACGTATTTTAATAATTCAGGGCGGGTAACATCGCTGTAGAACTTCGCGAGTCTTGAAGAGAAATCATAAGCCGGGTCAGCTTCGATCTTTTTATAATTTTTTCGTTTGAAATTATCGAAAAACGATTTCAACGATTCTTCACTATTGAAAATACTTTCATCGTAAAGTCGATCAACAAACTCTGTCAATGATTCCTTGTCTGATTTTAGATTATTTAGGAAGTCAATAGGTTTTTGATCTTCAACAAAGTATCCTATTTGTGCCTTCATTATGTCTTCATCTACGGACGTGTTATAGTTTTTGAAGTAGCCCGAGTTGTCTGAATGTTCTGCTACCCAAGCATTAATGGCCACATCAGTTACCGTTTCATCCTTGCACATTGCCACAAGCTCTCTGTACTTTTCAGTGAAGCGAAAAATTTCTGGCCCCATGTAATAGAATTCAATGAAGTAGTTGCGATTTACGCTCAGTGGCAGTTGAGCATTTTCTATTTCTTCCATTTCTTCAATCAAGGTGGAATAACTTGATTTCCAATTTGGATTATCATTGATTCTAGTGGCGAAGAGATTTTCAACAGAATCTTTTTTGTCAAGTACCCGATGTCTAACAAGACCTTTTGTTTGGCCGATCCACTTCTTATAGGCGTTGCTTATTCTGCTCTGCTTTGCAGCATATTGAATTTTGATCAATTCATCTTTTCGCATTGCTTCATCAATCACGCTTAGCGATGCTTCTCGCATTTTTAGTCGCAGAGGATTGACCGTTTCGAGGATGTTTTTCGTTTCTACTTCTGTTATGTAGTTTTCCGTTCTGCCTGGAAATCCATACACCAATGTGAAATCATTTTCTTCTACACCTTGAATATTCACTGGTAGAAAGTGCTTTGGCTGGTAAGGCTTATTCTCTTCGCTATAGTCGGCTGGTTTGTTATCAGCATTGGCATAAATTCTAAATACCGAAAAGTCTCCTGTGTGTCTAGGCCAAACCCAATTGTCTGTATCAAAACCATATTTACCAATTGAAGATGGCGGAGCACCTACTATGCGGATGTCAGTAAAGACTTCATTGACAAAAAGTAGGTATTGATTTCCGTGATAGAATGCTTTGATGTATGCATCATAGCCTGTTTCTTCCTTTGTTTTTTCGATCAACTCAGCGCTTTTAGCTTTAAGATGCGCTCTTCTTTCTTGTTCTGAAGCTTCCACGGAAAGATCTCCTAACATCATATCCGTTATATCCCTTATTTCTTTAATAATGGTAGCGTCCATACCTGGGTTGGCGAGCTCTTCTTTTAGACTCATTGCCCAGAATCCATCTTTTAAGTAGTTGTTTTCGAGAGAACTATGTGCTTGAATTCGACTATAACCGCAGTGATGATTAGTAAGTAATAATGACTGTCCACTAACTAAAACGGAGGTGCACCCGCCATTGAAGTGAACAACTGCGTCTTTAATGGAAGAATTATTTATAGCGTATAAAGCATCTAGACTAACTTTCATCCCCATGGACTTCATGTTACCAGAAACCAGTTTGTTTATCATGCCAGGAACCCACATTCCTTCTGTTGAAAATGAGTTTGATGAGATGGCTAGGCTAAGAATAAAAAGGAATTTTTTATACATGTGAATAATGTGTTTTGTCTAAAAGTGAGTGTAAAACGATGCAAAAAAAGGCATATTTGTCGGAGAACCTAATTGAAACATTTTAATAGAGGATTATGAGATATATCGTTACCGTGGTTTGTAGTTTATTTATGTTCACAACTGCGCTGGCTCAGCACCAAATGCCAGATTACCCGGGAGAAATTGAAGGGGTAGCGGATAGAACTGAAGTTTCACATGCACGCTTTTTGGGTGTAATTGATCGTAGCGATGACGCTGGGAAAGTGAAGTGGATGAAGTCGTTTTCTAAGGTTGCCGCATACACACATGGAACTCCAACTCCACTTGACGAACATAAAGCACAACAAAAAGAGCTTCGCGAAAATGCAGTAGCTGAGGAAGCTCCTGTAAGTCATAGTTCAAGAACTATTGACCCTGAAGTGGGGACCAATTTTTTAGGAAATACATTGGTAACGGGAACTCCTCCTGATAACAGTATCGCTATAAGCAATGGAGGGAAAATTATCACCGTTGATAATAGTTCAATGGCCTTTCATAACGATAATGGTTCCGCAATAATGCTCAACGAATTGCATGAAGATTGGTTAGATGATGTTGCTGCTTCAATCAATGTTACTTCAAGTTTATTTGATCCCCGAGTGATTTATGATCCAGTTGAAGACAAATTCATTTTTGTCCTTTTACACGGAAGCAGTTCTAATACATCAAAAGTTTTAGTGTGTTATTCTCAAACAAACGATCCAGCGGGTAATTGGAATGTATACGAACTCGATGGTGATCCTTTTAATGATGGCAGTTGGTTTGATTATCCACAAATAGGTATTTCTGAAAACAGTCTTTTTATTACAGGAAACTTGTTTCAATCAGGTTCAAATTCATTCAATGGGGCAATAGTTTACCAATTAGATAAAAATGGTGGTTATGCAGGAGTTGCCAATCTGAACTTTACAGTGTATAGCAATATCCCTGGTGGACAAATTGGTGCTTTCTCTCTTGTTCCGGCTGGATTTGGTCAAGGTGGTGAATATGGTCCTGGCATTTATTTAGTCTCCAGTAATTCATTTTCGGCCAATAGGTTAAATTTATATCAAGTGACAGGTGGCTTGAACTCTAACCCATCTTTGAATCTATTGTCGTCATTCAATGTTCCTAGTTATAGTGCCCCTGCAGATGCCATTCAATCTGGAACTTTTGCTGAGTTAAGCACGAATGATTCAAGAATGCAGCACGCCTTTTATTTGGACGGGACCGTTCATGCGGTTCATCAGGCCAGCTATCAAAATTCTGGTTACTCCGGGATTGTATACTACCGTATTCCTGTCACCAACCCTTCAGCATATCAAAGCTCTAGATATGGTCAGGTGGGTGTAGATTATGCATTTCCGTCTATTGCGTCTTTTGGTCTTACTGAGAGTGATAAAAATGTTATGATTGGTTTCCTGAGGGTTTCTAGTTCAACATTTCCAGAAATAGGAGTAATAAATTGCGATTTGTCTATGAACTGGTCTAGTCCAACTGTTATAAAAACAGGCAATAGCTATGTTGATCATAATTGGCTGAGTGGAACAGAGCGATGGGGAGATTATAGCGATATTCAGCGCAAGCATAATGAGACTTCACCGGCTGTTTGGATGGCAGGGTGCTTTGGTTCAAATAACAATAATTGGAACACGTGGATTGCCGAAATTGGGGGTGAAATTGTGCCTGTTCCAGTTCTTGAAGCACGTTTCGAGGCAGATACAACAGTTGTTTACCAAGGAGAGTCAGTCTTTTTTAGCGACAGTTCTATTAACAATCCAACAAATTGGATTTGGACTTTTGAAGGTGGAGATCCACTGAATTCATTCTCTCAGAATAACCTCGTTTCATATGATGATACAGGGTTTTTTGATGTTACACTGCGTGTAAGTAATCAGACCGGGGCTGATACGCTTGTGAAAGAAGAATACATTCATGTGTTGAGTTCTGACACCGCAGCGCCAGTTGAGCCAGAGGGTCTTTCAGAGGTTGAAGAGGGTCTTGACATGAAGGTCTATCCAAACCCTTCAGCAGAGTTTGAATTGGTCTATGTTTACATTGAAAATGAGGGTTGGGCTCAAGTTGATATAAACATTATTGATATTCAAGGAAGAGTGGTGAAAGCCATGTATTCTGATCAAATGAAACCAGGTGTGCATAGAATGACATTTAATAAATTGGCGTTGCCTTCCGGACAGTGCATCGTGCAAGTGAAAAGAAATGGACAAATCACCAAGAATGAAAAGATTATTGTTCTCTAGCCTGACGCTACTTGTTTTAAGTGCCTTTTCTTGCTCTGGAAGCAGTAAAACGAGTAAAGGGAATGACTCCAACTCTAGGCCTTCAGCTTCTAAAGCTGAGGTGCAGTCAACAGGGAAAGCCATTGAAGTTGATTCTTTTGCTCCACCAATCCTTAAATCAGAGATGCAATCAGAAGAGGATCATCAGCATGGTGTTCCGAATCAAAGTGGATTAGATAGTGTGAAGAATAGCTATCCAAAGAAGAGGAGGTAGGCTAAATGCTAATGGTTCCGGGTTGAATCGTTTCAATTTCACCGCCAGACTTAATTAGTTTGACGGAATCGGAGTAAATTAGTTCCCAGACATCACCTTCAATTTTGAGAGCACTGCCTTCAGGCAAACAAAGGACAGGTGTTTTGTTTATTGCACTGTATTCCAAAAGTCGCTGAAGTCTGCTTTCTCCGCCATGTCCTGCTATAGTTTGCTCGGTGTAATGAGGATTTATCTGCAGATTGACAAGCCTCAAACCATCAAAGGTTGGTGGTTCGATGATGGGCATGTCATTTGTTGTTTTAATGGACTGGCAAGCTACATTCGAACCTGCGCTCCAACCAATGTAGGGCGTGTTCTCCAGAATTTTTCTTCGAATGGGTTCAACGATATTGTTCCTGTGCAGCTCATTCAATAGTTTAAATGAATTACCCCCACCAACTAGAATTGACTCTGCATTCATTATTGCATCAACTGGGTCTTCAAAGTGATGAATTGATTTCACTTCTACACCAACTTCAACCAATGCTTTGTTCACCATTGCTTCGTATTCGTCATAACTAAAAGTGACTGCAGCATAGGGAATAAACACGGCTTTTTTGCGTGTGCCAAGAAAATGTTTGATGGTTTGTTTAGGCCATTGAAGATAGGGTTGTCCCGGAATAGTAGAGTTGCTGAGCAATAATAGATTCATCCTTAATTCTGTTTAATGTACTTCAAATGTGAAACATTTTACACTTTTGACGCAAATCCAATCATTATGAAAACTCTTGCAAGCCTTACTTTACTTTCATTTTTAATAATAATTAGCTCGTGTGGAGAGCGTATCAAGGGCAATGGAAAGGTAGAGGCGAGACAACAAAACCTTGATCATTTTAATTCAATTGACTTGTCAGGAATGTTTGAAGTTGAATTGGTTAAGGGTAATGAGCAGATTGAGATAATTACTGATGAAAACTTACATGAACACGTAGATATTTATGTTGAAAATGATGAGTTGGTCATTGATACCAAGGATAAATATCTAGAAGCTGAGCAGGTTTTACTAAGAATTTACAGCAAAGAATTGAATGAAA
This sequence comes from Flavobacteriales bacterium UBA4422, assembly GCA_002389645.1. Classification (GTDB taxonomy): domain Bacteria; phylum Bacteroidota; class Bacteroidia; order Flavobacteriales_G; family Salibacteraceae; genus SHAN690. The sequence continues at coordinate 100,105 of DGQE01000012.1, read as the reverse complement.
TTGATGTTTCGGGAGCGATTTCACTAAAAACTGAAGGCCGGCTTCATACAAATCATTTCAAACTGGATGTTTCGGGAGCATGCGAAGGAGATTTAGATATTGAAGCTGAGAGCCTCGATATTGAAGTTTCTGGCGCAGGTGAAATCAATGCCTTAGACTTGCAAGCTCAAAAGGTTCATGTTGGTATTACTGGTGCTGGAGAGATTGAAGTGAGCGCTGAGGAAGCTTTAGATGTTGCGATCACAGGAGCTGGAGAGGTTCGGTATGCGGGCGACCCAGTTGTCAATAAAAAAATTAGCGGTGCGGGTGAAATCACTCAAATAAGATAAATGAAGAAAAGATTATTGTCAAATGGTTTAGCTACGTTGTTTTGCTTAGCTCTAGTTTCAAGTTTAAGTGTCGCTCAAGAGTTTAACGGCAATGATATTCGCAATCTGCCGGATGGGTTTCACTCTGTTTTTTGGGAAAATGGTGCTAAATTTTATGGTGAGATTTTTAATGGGGAGTTCAGCGGTTCAGGGAGAATGATTTGGGCAGATAGCAGCGTTTATGAGGGAAGCTGGCAAAATGGAATGCGCCATGGAAAAGGAGATATGACATGGAAAAATGGTCGTGAGTATATTGGCCGTTGGAAAAAAGATGAAATGAATGGTGCGGGTAAAATGAAGTTCCCAAATGGAGAGATATTCATTGGAAGGTGGAAGGAAGGAAAGCTGAATGGTAAGGGGAAAATTAAATATCCAAATGGAGAGCAATGGAAAGGAACGTTTATTAATACCAAGCCTCAAAAGCAGCTTTAGCTTCTTGATATTCGGTGAATGTCATTGTTTTGTTCTTCAATCTCATCTTTTACTCTTTGCATTTTTTTTGCAAGCATGGCAAACAGCTTGAGTTCAGATTGAATCATTTCTTCATAGACTTCTTCATGACCGTCACCCACCAATGCCATTTTAAAAAGAATTGCATAACCATGGGTTTGAAGCCATTCTAGCGCATCTTTGTTGCCTTCAATTCCGTTTATTAGGGCGAGTAGATGAGGGAATTTATTGTCTAGCAACCATTTACGACTTCTATCCTCATTTCTCAGTGCGAAATGAAAGATGCCTAATTCAGAATAACCATTCTTCATCAACCATTCTGTAATCTTCTTATTGCCAGTTATACTTTCGCCCCATGCCAGTAGGATTTTTACATCATATGTTAGTCCGCTGTTAATCATCTTGTGAAATTCCTAATAGTTATTGAATATAGATAACCTAAACAAGCAAAAATCGCGTTTTTGTAAAACTGTTATATTCATTTGTTAAATCAAAATAAAACACTTTAAAATGAAAAAAGTATCACTTGTTGCTGTTGCAGTTTTCGCTCTTTCTTCTTGTACTAAAGATTACACTTGTACATGTACTGTTGAAGTTTTAGGGGTAAGTTCTTCTTCTTCTGTTGATTACGAAGGTCTTTCTAAGTCTGAGGCTGAGGACGTAGAAGACTTATGCACTATTTCTTCTGATTGTACTTGGACTGAGCAGTAAACTTCGATTATAAAAAAACCAAAAAGATTATTCAAGAATAATCTTTTTGGTTTTTTTAATCTCGGTCAAGCAAGCAGTATCTTACTGTCAGGGCTGAGCGGTTATCTATCCAGCTTTAATTGAAACTAAGAATTTATTCAGACTTGAGTGTAGAAAAGTCATTACAAATAAAAATTTGCGTCTGTTTAATAATCGCTTACATTTGCATCATTGCTAACCAAAAAAACAATTTAAAATGAAAAAAGTATTATTAGTTGCTGCTGTTGCAGTTTTCGCTCTTTCTTCTTGTACTAAGGATTACACTTGTACATGTACTGTTGAAGTTTTAGGAGTAAGTTCTTCTTCTTCTGTTGATTACGAAGGTCTTTCTAAGTCTGAGGCAGATGATACAGAGGCTGCTTGTACTTCTTCTTCTTTTTGTGAGTGGTCTGAGAAGTAATTTTCAGTAACAAAAGAAATCAAAAGAGACTATCCTTAGGGTAGTCTCTTTTTTTTTGGCATCAATATGAAAGTGTTATTCCCTTCGCTTAGACTGCTATTTGGCTTGATCTTTATTGCTTCGGGCATTTTAAAGCTATTCCCTTTAGACTATTTTGAATTGATTTTGGTCGATCAAGTTGGTCTTTCGTGGAATGCAGTTCCTTTTTTTTCGCGCTTTGTGATTTGGGCAGAGATCGTAATTGGTCTTTGTATCGTGTTTGCCTTTCGAATTAAATGGAGTTTGATTGCTAGTCTAACAATGCTCACGGTTTTTACTGTCTATCTGATGGCACAAGTTTTAAGTGGAAACGGAGCAGAGGACTGCGGCTGCTTTGGTGAGTTAATTCCATTGGATGGACCTTCAAGTATTATCAAGAATATCGTACTTCTTTTTTTTGGAGCTGTCCTGCTTGTGTATAAATCGAAAGCTGCAAGATTCAAATGGCCTTTAGGTGGACCAATTTTATCCCTTGTTGCAATACCTGTTATCATTGGTTTTTTCCCTCTTCCAGAGTATAATGCTGATGCGGATTTTGAGCTGGATATTGAATTATTAGAGAGAAATGAATTTGGCCAAGAGCTGTCAACATTCAAAGCCGGCAGAAAGATAGTAGTGGTAATGTTAGCTAAGTGCGTTCATTGCGCTCAACTGGCATCTTTAATCGCACAATTGGAGCCTGAACAAGTTCAAGATAACCTTAGAATAATCATTATGGGGCCGGCTGATGCCGCAGATTTTTTTATTGAGGACACAAACATTCAGGAGTTTCCGATTTCAAAGTCAACCGATCGAGAGTTACTTGGTGCAGTGGAAGGTACTTTTCCAACGGTGATTTTTGCTGAAAATGGAGAGGTGAAAAGCAAATGGAAAGGAAAGGATGTTAACATAAAGTTGCTCAACGAACTTCTCCAACTTGACTAAGACTATATTCGTCTTCTTAACGTTTAAATTGAAATTTACATTTATGCGATACTTTTTTCTTTTTTCAGTTGCGTTTGTTCTTTTGACGCTAGTCAACGGGTGTAAAAAGTGTTACCGTTGCACTGTGCTAGATTCAGACTCATCAGCCATTTATGAGTATCCTGATATTTGTGGATCTAAAAGTGATGCTGACTCTTACGAAGAAAGGTGCGTTACTGAATATGGAGCATTTGACTTTACTTGTTCGTGTACTGAAATATGATGTTGAATTATATTAAAAAAGTACTAAATACCCCGATTTTACGGGGTTTTTTGTTTCTGCTTTTTCTTATTTCTTGCCATAGCCAAGAAACTAAATTACCTGTCGTTGAAGCTCACCTTGGTGTTAAAGAAACCACGGCAATTGATTTATCAGACAATATCGAATTATCTGAGTATTTCAAGGCGTTGGCTCAAAGGGGTAAGTTTAACGGTGTTGCTCTTTTATCATCGGATAGTTTTTTTACGTGTTTACATGAAGGGTTGCGGGTGAATGGGGCAGCTGACTCAATTCAATTGAATGACCAGTTTCAACTTGCTTCTCTATCCAAACCGATCACGGCACTCGGGTTATTAAGATTAGTGGATGAATCTATTATAGAGCTGGATGAACCTGTAATGACCTATTTATGGGATTTTCCCTATCCTGAGATTACAGTTAGAAGCTTATTGAATCATACAAGTGGTATGGGGAATTATATATATGTTACCGATAGCCTATGGAATAACCCAGACTCTTTCATGAGCAATCATGACGTTTATGAACTTCTTCGATGCGAGCAAGTTCCAACCTATTACCCTGCGCACAAGCGCTTTGATTATTGCAACACCAACTATGCACTAATACCGATATTGATTGAAGAAGTTTCTGGTATGCCTTTTCAAGAGTATATGCGATTACGAGTTTTTGAGCCATTGGGAATGTTTTCAACCTATTATTATCAGCCAGAGGATGCTCCCAGCTATAATGTTCAAGGTCATTACCCTGATGGCTCTTTAAAAAAACCGTTTTATTTGGACGCTGTCGTTGGAGATAAGAGTCTTTATAGTTCTGTGTTTGACCTATACAAACTCTTTGAAGAGCTTAAATATCCAACGCTTATTTCTTCTGAACTTTTAAAAGAAGCAATGTCTATTGAAGCGAAAACAAGGTCAAATAGTTATTACGGACTTGGTTGGCGAATAAAGCCAATGGAGGATGGAGATACGCTCGTATATCATAACGGTTGGTGGAGAGGATTTCGGTCTTATTTCTGGATGTCACAGAAACACAAGAAGGTAGCTATTATTCTTACGAACTCTATTCGAGGAGGTTATTTGAAACAAGAAGAAATTTGGAATTTATTTTAATGGTAAACTCTTTGCTACCTTTAAGCGTTTACAAAACGTGAGCACATCAGAAATACATATCCCTTTTTTTCCATTAAATATTTTTCTGTTGCCTGGAGAACAGGTTCCACTGCACATTTTTGAGCAGAGATATCGGCAGTTATTTGCTGACGCAGAAGGGGAAGATTTAGCTTTTGGCCTCCCTTTTGAAGACGCAGATTTGAAATGTGGCTACGTGAGTGTGTGCAAGCTTGTGGAAGTTACAAAGCGATATAACGCTGGAGAGTCTGATGTTATAATTGAGGCTTATTCAGTAGGTAAGTTGAAATCATTTGAGTCTGTTTTCCCACAAAAAAAATACCCTGGAGGTGTTGTTGAAATGGAGCAAGAAAAGTGTCTTAATGCTTTGCCTACCGAGGAAGTTCTTGCCGCTTTTGACAAATATTTATCGTTTTTAGAAGGAAGTGAGAGACTAGATTTGAGTGGTTATCGATTGGTTGATATTGCGGCAAGTATGAAGTTGAGCAATACCGATAAGGTTAAGCTCATTCGCACTAAAAATGAAGAAAAGCAAAACTCCTTTCTACTAAGAAATTTACGTTACACGAATTTGCTATTAGATCAGGAGCGTGGAATAGAAAATGGCTTTATTCTTAATTAACTACTGCACTCTACAAGTCGCACCATCATCCTCTCTATTTTCTACTTCTTGGCCATCCGCTGTGCAAAATTCCTCAACATTTTCACTAGTTCCTAGAGAATCACCAGTGTCATTGGTAAGAAGAACATCTGTGCTGCATTCATAGCAAGTTGAACAGCCGCTGAAAGAAATCGCTAAAACAGCTATTAAGACAAACTTTTTCATAATAATTAAATTATCAATTGGTTGCTGATTCTTCCAAAGGTAATAGAAGCTTATTGTAAAGCTCAATGTAATGGGGTAAGATTTGAGGAAGACTAAATTTTTCTGCTTGCAAGTATGCTTGCTTCCTGAAGCTCTCCATCATAGCTGAGTCTTCGAGAAGTTTAAGGGCATTATGAGTCATTTCTTCTATATCTCCTACATTGCTAATAAAGCCTGAATAGCCATGTTCGTTCACTTCAGGAAGTCCGCCCGAATTACTCGAAATAACTGGCATTCCGGCTGCCATCGCCTCTAAAGCGGCTAAACCAAAACTCTCTGTTTCAGAAGGTAGAATAAAGAGGTCGCCATTCATCAAGACTTGCTCCACGTCCTTAGTCTTTCCTAGAAAATGAATATCACCACATATACCGAGTTGGCGGCACATTTGCTCGACATTATATCTTTCAGGGCCATCACCAACGAGAAGCAAGACCGCATTCATTTTTGATCTTACTCCGGCAAAAACTTTCACAACATCTTCCACACGCTTTGCCTTCCTGAAGTTCGATACATGCATTAGAATTGGTTGCCCCTGTGGTGCATAGCGACTCTTGATGCTATTAGGCTTTAAGCCTTTGTAACGAGTGAGATTGATGAAGTTTGGAATAATGTCAATATGCCGAGTAATATTGAAGTGATTATAAGTATCATTTTTCAAGCTTTCAGAAACGGCCGTTACAGCATCACTTTTATTAATGGCAAAAGTGATCACAGGTTCAAATGATGCATCTCTTCCAAGAAGAGTTATGTCGGTGCCATGCAATGTGCAAACAATGGGCAGGTCAATACCGTCTTCCTTCAATATTTTCTTGGCCATATAAGCTGCAGAGGCATGAGGAATTGCATAATGCACATGCAATAAGTCGAGGTTTTCATTTTTGACAACACTCACAAGTTTTGAAGTGAGGACCAATTCATAAGGTGAATAGTCGAAGAGCGGATAATCTCGCACTACCACTTCATGGTAATATACGTTGTCAGCAAATAAATCTAACCTAACGGGTTGCGAATAGCTAATGAAATGCACTTGGTGACCAAGGGCTGCCATTTCAAGTCCCAATTCTGTGGCCACAACGCCACTTCCACCGAAAGTGGGGTAACAAACTATTCCTATTCTCATGAATGAATTCTAGTTAACGCAAATGAACAATTTATGTTGAGACAAAAAGGTTGATTCCTGTTAAGATTTATCATTCAGAAGCAAGATCCTTGCCTTTCTCTATCGCATTATAAAAGGCTTCTTGAATATCAGTTCTGATGTTTAGTTCCTGTAGTTTTTTATTTCGAGCATCTGGATAGATTCTGTTTGATAGAAAAACAAAGACCACATTTTCTTCTGGGTCTGCCCAAGTAACAGTGCCAGTAAAGCCTTGATGTCCAAATGCATCTAAATCAGTACATCCACATGACGGACCTGGAGACCGATCGGTAGTAGGCTTGTCAAAACCGGCCCCTCTGCGGTTGTCATTTTCACAAAATTGGCATTTGGTATATTCTGCAATGATCTCTGGTTTAATGAATTCTTGACCACCGTATTGCCCTTTGTTCAAATACATCTGCATCAAAACCCCTAGATCATTTGCGTTTGAAAATAAGCCTGCGTGTCCACCAACACCACCGAGCATAGCGGCTCCTGGATCATGCACATCTCCTTGTATCAATTGATTTCTGAATACTCTGTCAAACTCTGTAGGAGTTATTCTTTCCTTTGAGAAACGCTCTAACGGAAGGTAGCCCATAGTAGTCAAACCTAGAGGTTTGTAAAAGGTGTTGTCTAGAAAATCATTCATTGGCATTTTAGTTTGCCGCTCAATGATTCTCAAGGCGAAGTAATATCCAACATCACTGTATTTGTATTTTTTGTCTGGTGAGAGTTTGTAGTTAAGGATTTGACTAAACATCTTGTCAGGATAGTCTCCTTTAATATAAAATTCTCTCGCTACTCTCAGTGGATACGTTTCTGATTGAGCAAGACTATAAACATCGTATCTCGGTACTCCTTTGGAAATAGTTTTCGTATAAAACGGAATCCAAGGTGTCAGCCCTGCTTGATGCGCTAAAATTTCTCGCATCGTAAGCTGCATATAACTTGTTGTATCAACCCAATCAGATAAGTAATCACAAAGACGATAATCTAAATTGAAACTCCCTTGATCATTTAACTTCATAAGACCAGCAACGGAGCCAGCAATTTTTGTGATGGAAGCTAAGTCATAAATGTCAGAGTTTTTGACCTTTTTTTCCGTTTGATAGGTGTGATAACCATGCGCATCATTTAGTACTACAATACCATCTTTAGCGAACCATACTTGACAACCAGGGTAGGCCATTTCTGAAATTCCTTTCTCGGCCAAGGAGTCAATTTGCTTTAAGTCGTATGAACTTATTCCAACCTCTTCAGGTAGGCTATAAGCCAATCTTATTTTAATTGACGCGCTTACTCCTTCTGCTGTGAAGATATCGTCAATTTTACGGTTTAGTTCACCTTTAATTGGACGTCCTCCATACAGTGCCTGAATACTTAAATCGTCTGAAAAAGCGCTCGCTTCATGACCAATTATAACTGCCTCTAAGTTGATATTTGACGATAGAAATCGCATTGCTTTAGCGTTTCCATTCCATACTAAGGCTGTCGTTTTTACTGAAGCTATCCTGTCGATTACTGATTGGCAATGCTCAGTCATTTCGAAGCGTGTGCGACTTAGCTTATCATCACTAGGGTCAGCGATAATCAATACAAGATTGAAGTTATCGGCTACTTCCTGAAATTTTTGAAAATCCTCTTCTAGAGTGCTATAGTTCAATTGAAAAATTTCAGAAGGCGCATACCTATGAGTTAGGTTGCCCAGAGAAGCATTGGTTGAACCTCCAATTTTAACTAGAGCAATACTTAATGTGTCCAAGTGTTGAATTGGAATAATTCCTTTTGAATTTCTAACCATTACTAGACCGTTAGAATAAACTTGTCGATATTTCAGTTCAAGCTGCTTTTCTAACCGAAGTGAATCTTTGGTACTCTTTCTTTTCTTTTTTCGGTGCAGCCATAGTTTTGATTGAAGTACTTTTTTACACCGAATGTCAATTTCCTCTTCGGTAATTGCTCCTTGATCTAAGAGAGTTTGAATTCTCTGAATATTCGCATTCAAATCGTGATCAATAATTATCAAATCATTCCCTGCTAAAAATACATTAGTTGTTTTTTCTTCTAAGCTCCCATCGCTAGTTAGGTCTGACCAAATGAGACCATTAAAGCCCATTTGATCCCGAAGTATCGAGTTGATCACAGGTGAAACTGAGGCAATTGTATTAAATGAACTATCTAGTCCGGGAGCAAATGAATTAGAAACTAAAATGGATTGAACGCCATTGTTAATGGCCTTTTTAAATGGAACTAGGTCACTTTTATTTAGCTCTCTGCTCTTAGCGTCAACGATAGAAGGAGAGCCCTCAAAACCTCTATTTGTACTTCCGAGGCCAGGGAAGTTTCCGGCAACGGTAAGAACACCTGCCATGTTAAACCCTTCAATAAAAGGTGCTGAATTTTCTGATACAGTTTCAGCATCCGCACCCAATGACCAGCCAGCAGTATAGGGAGATGCATCGTTTATCTCAATATCCAAAGATGGTCCAATCACAAAGTCAATTCCTTTAAGCTTAATTGACTCGCCAAGTGCTTGAGCATACTCTTTTATTAATTGCTTGTCTTTTATTGATGCCAATTGAAAAGAAGATGCTATTCTAAGCTCATGCTTTACTGATGCAATATTATCTAGGTCCAGCCCAAACATTAACGGGATTTCATTGGTGTTGCTTTTCTTTCGAGTTTGACCTGAAACGTGGTCGATCAAATAGCCTGCAGGCTGAATCTTAAGGTTTTCGTCTGGGTTTTTAAGAATGAAAAACTGGGCTATCTTTTCTTCTAAAGTCATCTTTGACAAGAGACTATCTGCGGCATCTAAAGTGATGGGAGAAAAAGGATGCTCTTTGTCTTTAAAGATCGATCGATCATTTCCAGAGAAGAAAATAACGGAGCTGATTAGTCCGAAAAAAAGGATGGGAATTCGATGCTTGATCATAAAGTATACTTAATCGTGAAGGTAGTTTTGATAAGGATGTTTTTACTGTGTTTTAAGTAAGACTTATCCTCAAATCGTTGTTACAAAAGATTTGCCATTTTTCACCTTACTTTTGATGGATGATACGTTTTCTTTTTAAACAACCTCAGCCCCGAAGATTTGAGTATAAACCTCGCTTCTATAATGAACGAAGGGAACAGCTAAATGCGCGCGTTGAAGCAATTAAAAGAGAAACTGACTCATCGTCTAGCGCCAGCAGCGAAGAAGCTTTGAGAAGCCGTATTGGACATGCATGGAAGTCAACTTCAAACAGGCAATCAAGATCAAAATCTAACAAGAATGTTTTGATTATTGTGATGCTTCTATCAGTGATTGCATATTTAGTGTTATTCAATTGATTGCATCTGTTTTTTTACCCCTTGCTTTTATTTCATTAATAGTTCAACTTGTTTTTCAGATTCTGATTAGGTCGGGATTGAAAAAAATTGAATCCAATTCTGATAATAATCTTACCGGGCCAAGAGCTCCGTTGAGTGTAATTATTGTTGCACGCAATGAAAAAGGGAATTTGAAAAAATATTTACCCTCCGTATTGGCTTCTGAATATGAATTTTTTGAACTTGTTCTAGTAGATGATTACTCTACGGATAATACAAAGGCTATTATGGATGAATTTGCTGCAAAGGATAAGAGAGTAATCGTTGTCGGCAATAAGGGCAAGTTAAAGGGAAAAAAGGGTGCCTTAACGACAGGTGTCCAAGCTGCAACTCATGATAATTTGGTGTTTACCGATGCGGACTGTTATGTAACTTCAGAATGGCTAACTCATTTTGCTTTAGCTTACGAATCAGGAAGTGATTTTGTAATTGGTCATGGAGCATATGATCGAGGTAGATCATGGTTCTCTGAATTTTATTCATTCAATGCGCACAAGTCAGCGATGCTCTATTTCGCATCGGCAGCTTATTCAATGCCTTACATGTGCGTTGGAAGATCTATGGGTTATAAGAAATCTTTGTTTTTAAGTTCAAATGGTTTTACAGACCATGCGAATATTGAGAGTGGGAGTGATGACTTGTTTCTGCAAACGGTTAAAGGCTCAGCTAAAATTGCTCTTAACCCACAAGCTATATCATTTTCCAAGGCACCTTCTAGCATTAAACGTTGGATAATACAGCGCAGGAGACACCTCGGAGCGGGTAGGTACTATCCGTTCAAAGTTCTGGCATTGATCTTTGCCTATGAAATCTCAAACCTTCTGATACCATTGGTTTATTTGTTTTTATTATTCACAAAGAGTGACCATTTGCCCCTTTTAACATTGCTTCTGATTGTTCGTATTGTATTGTTTAGGTCAAACACTCAGGTTTTCAGTAGCCTAGTGAAATCAAACGATGATATATCTCAACTTTGGTGGTCTGAGTATCCGATGTCATGGTTGAATGCATTAATTTCGGTGAATATCGGATTGATGAAGAAAGAAGCATGGACGACAAGACGGTAAGGACATCGGCACAACGTGATTTGGAACTTGTAAAGCAAGCCATTTCAGGAGATCAGTCTGCGTATGCTCAGCTGTTGAAAGCTTATCGGGAGAGCATTTATTACATGATGATGAAAATGGTAAGAAACGCTGACGATGCGGATGATTTGACCATTGAGGCCTTTGGAAAAGCATTTAAACGTCTGGAGTCTTTTAATCCCGAATATGCATTTAGTACGTGGCTCTTTAGAATAGCGTCAAACAATGCCATCGACTTTATTCGCAAAAAGAAGAAGGCAACAACTTATTCGATTGATGAAGACTTCAATGACGATGACTCGAAGGGCGTTTTTGAAGTGAAGTCAGGCGACTTGAATCCAGAACAAGAGCTTATGAAGGAGCAAAGGATTCAAGAAATGCATAGAATTATCAGCCTTCTTAAACCAAAGTATAAGAAGTTAATTGAATTGCGCTATTTGAAAGAATTGAGCTATGATGAAATTGCTACCGAAATGGATCTTCCATTAGGAACTGTAAAAGCTCAATTATTTAGATCACGTGAACTAATGCATGAAATCATGAAACATTCAGCCAATAAATTTTGATGCTGTGATAGAAGGAAGAGACCTTGTTGCCAAGCACTTTCCAGAGTTTAATTCGAAGCAGTTAGATTTATTACAGGCCTATGTTGATGCATTATTAGAAACCAATAAGGTAATTAACTTGATATCTCGTAAAAATGAAGATGAGGTATGGGTAAATCACATTCTTCACTCATTATCAATTGTTAAAGTGGTGCAGTTCTTGCCAAATCAGGATGTGCTGGACTTTGGCACAGGAGGAGGATTGCCAGGAATCCCTTTAGCAATTGCTTTTCCTGAGACGAATTTTTTATTGGTTGATTCCATTGGTAAAAAAGTAAATGCAGTCAAAAGGATGGCTGAGCAAATAGGGTTGAGCAATGTTAAAACTCAGCACACGAGAGTGGAAGACCTGCCAATGAAGTTTGACTTTGCAGCAAGCAGAGCAGTAACTGCACTTCCAACTATAGATGGATGGTTGAAAGGAAAACTGAAGAAAGGCAAGATGGGTGATCTACCAAATGGCTTGATATACATTAAAGGCGGTGATTTTGATCATGAACTCAAAAAAATAAATCGACCTTACAAAATTTGGCAAATGACTGACTGGTTTGAGTCAGATTTTTTTGAAACGAAGAAGGTAGTTTGGTTAAACCTTGCCTAGTTTAATATAAAGAAGGTTAATTCTTTTAGTAATTCACCTGAGTTAACTGTTCCTGAACTCACGCCTTTAGATCGAGCATCTATTTCCCTTAGCTTTTCTATGATCAACGCAGTTTTTCGCTGGTTGTATTGAGCTGCAGTATTAGCCACTTTTTTTAATTGAAAAGGACTGCCAAGTGAAGATAATTGTCTTTTTGCTTCTGATGTGCCAAGTCCACGCAAATGATGATAAACCATCAGTTTGCTGAAATGACTAAACAAATTTGAAACTACGAGCAGCAGGGGAGTATTGCCATCATTTTTACCAATATGGTAAGCTATTGTGAAACTTTTCTCTGTGTTTCGCTCAGATAGTGCATTTATGTAATCAAATGGGCTAAACTCTTTGCTGATGCCGATGTGTTTCTTTACCTCGCTTTCTCCTATCTCTTGAGAAATTGGAATGCTGATGGTTAGCTTTCTTAATTCCCCTTCAATTTTTTCTAGGTCATTACCCAAATATTCAGCCATCAAAAAAGAGGCGTGTGAGGTAATACGGTATTTTAATTCTTTCGCAAATGATTCAATTACTCCTGGTAACTCATTGTCCCAGTGTTTGCTCGAGTGAAAAACTACAGCAGATTTTCGGATGGTTTTGACCCATTTCAATCGTTCATCTACCTTTTTGTATTTGAAGTCGATAACTAAAATGGTTGTTGATACTGGGTTTTCAAAATAGCTTTCTAAGTCAGACCACCTACCGTTAAAATCTTGAGCCTCTCTAATCACGACCAGTTGTCGCTCAGCCATCATGGGGAAACGCTTTAACGTTTCTAAAAGAGTATTCTGATTTAAATCACGTCCATAAAATACATTAAGGTTAAAGTCCCTTTCGTGTTCTTCAATCGCTGTGGCTTCCACAAACTTGCTGATTCGATCTATGTAAAATGGTTCTTCACCATGAAGCAGATAGATAGGCGAAAACTCCCTCTTTCGAAGTTTCGTCAATATATCGTTATACTCCTTTACATTCGCCATTTAGACTAAGAATCTGCTTTTGATTGATCCGCAAAAATACCCTCCCTTGAATCTTCCAATGTTCGATGCCAAAGTTAGAAGCATTGGCGAGCAGATTCAAATCTTTGATATGTTTCGTAAAAAATTCATTGTACTCACTCCTGAAGAATGGGTACGTCAGCATTTTGCGCACTATTTGGTAGAGCAGGTAGGTTACAACTCTAGTCATTTGCATTTGGAATATCAATTAAGTTACAATCAATTAAAGAAAAGACCAGATATCGGAGTGATTAATCAGAACTTAGAACTGGAACTTTTAGTAGAATGCAAGGCTCCTTCCATTGTACTGAATGAAGATGTATTTTTACAGTTGACAAGCTATTTTTCGGTTGCTTCATCGAAGTTTATAGCGCTTACCAATGGTTTGCAGCACATTTTTGCTTCGTTTGAACCTTCAACCGGGAAATTCGTCTATATAAAGGAGTTACCAAGTAAAAAATGATCTGGAGAATCGTCATACTGTTTTTTCTCATCTCAACGAGTCTATCTGCTCAGAGGATTATTCCGGCAAAAGTGCCTCTGAGTTATTCTTGGGCTCTTAATGCTAATCCCATGCGTGATTATTTAGAAGTTCGACTGGACGAAACACATTTTATCCAATGGGAAATGATGGATGCTCAAGGACGCGTAGTTCTTAAAAATATTATTACTCAACCTCACATTCATATCCAAACTACGTCTTTATCTGAAGGAGCTTATTTCCTTAAGTTGATAAGTGATGGCGATAACATAGTTATACCTGTGATTAAATGAGGCTGAAATTTTCGATTGCTGCTTTCTTAGTTGTTTTATTCTCTTGGGCACAAGGACAGTCATTGCATTCAGAGTATGCGGAAGGGTGGTTGAGCTTAAAAGTGAACTCCGAGCTTCGCTCAAACTGCTATATCGATAGAATAGCAAATGCTGAGTTAACTAAGTTGTTTGAAAGACTGGGAGTAGATCAATTCGAAAAGCGATTTCCTCATGCTGAACCCTTTGTTGCACCTAGGGCTGCTCTTCCCAATGCTAAAGAGAATCGTGTTGACCTTAGCTTGATTTACAAAGTACACTACACGTCTAAAATTGACCCTCTAAAAGCAGCTAAAATATTAATGACATCAGGTTTATTGGCTTACGCAGAGCCACTATACCTTGATAAACCACTGGTCGTGCCAAACGACCCAATGATTGCCACAATGTGGCATTTAGAGGCAATTAATGCGTTTGATGGATGGGATATCGATACGGGATCTTCAGATATTACAATTGCAATTGTAGATACAGGAGTCGATTGGGATCACCCTGATTTAGCAGAAGCCATTAAATTGAATGTTGAAGAACTGAATGGAGTTGCCGGAGTTGATGACGACAATAATGGCTATGTTGATGATATCAGAGGATGGAATTTTCACGATGACAACAATGACCCCAATGAAACAGGTTTTTCACATGGGACGCACGTTGCTGGTTTGGCTGGAGCGATTCCAAATAATGGAATTGGTGTTGCTGGAACGGGCTGGGCTTGTAAAATACTTCCTGTAAAGGTTGGTGATAAATTGATCATACCTTTTGGGTATGAAGGAGTTGTATATGCCGCTGATAATGGCGCAGACGTAATCAATTGTTCATGGGGTGGTTTTGCCCTTACAGAAACGGGTTATGACGTGATGAAATATGCCACATACAACAAAGATGCTCTTGTGCTAGGTGGTGCGGGAAACGATAACAGGGAAACACGTTTTTATCCCGCCTCATTTAGAGAAGTAATGAGCATTGGTGCTACAGACACAACCAATCAAAAAGCAGACTTTTCTAATTTCAACTATGAGATTGACTTAGTAGCACCAGGAGCTTATATTTTTAGTTTAAAGAATGATGAGTTTGGTTACGATAGCGGTACTAGCATGGCTGCTCCTATAGCGGCCGGAGTGGCCGCATTAATAAGAAGTAAATTTCCTACACTTTCTGCTTTACAAGTGATGGAACAATTGTGCGTTACTTCTGACAAGGCGATTTATGATATAGATTTCAATGAGCCGTATGCAGGGAAGTTAGGTTCAGGACTACTCAATATGAAACAGGCGTTGGATGGAATCAATTTGCCTGGTCTGCGGGTAATTGATTATGTGGTTACGGATGGAGATGACGATATATTTTCCGAGGGAGATGAGGTTTCGTTGAGTGTTGAATTCTTTAATTATTTAAACAGCGTTAGTGATCTGAATGTAGAAATTACATCCTTATCATCTAATGTTGAAGTGATAAATGGCTTATGGAATATTGCTTCAATTCCTACAAGCTCTGGCGCTGATAATTTTGACTCACCTTTTACGCTGAAGGTGAATTCTGTGGGTGAACTAGATCAAACGGTAACATTGAAATTGACAGCTACTAATCTTCCTAACGACTACGTTTTTGAAGATTACATCGATTTCGAGGTGAATCCGTCATACGTTAATGTGAAAGTTAACCGTGTCAAAACTACAGTTAGTAAGAATGGCCTTTTTGGCTATACCGATTACTTTCAAACTAATGGCCTTGGATTTCAGCTAGATAGCTTGGGTAGTTTGATTTTTGAAGGTGGGCTGTTAATTGGCCACAATACGGAGAATAAAGTTCAAGTGGTTGATAGGGTTCGAAGTGATGAGCTGTTCGATAGAGACTTCTGGGAAGAGTCGGTGATTACGCGGCAAGTTCCTTCAGTGGATCAAGCCTATTATGCTCAAGGATCTTTTTCAGATACTTCGGCCAATCGCGATGAGATAGGTTTGATTATTGAGCAAAAAGTATGGGCTTTTGATAAAGAGGGGCATCAGAATTATGTCATTCTTGAATATGAAATAGAAAATGTTTCAAATCAAGATCTTAATGGTGTTGCAGTTGGCTTGTTTGCAGATTGGGATATTGTAGACCCAGGAGGTAATAAAGCTGACGTTGCCTACGGAAAGCGTTTGGGTTATGTATATCATACTGGTCAAAACGAGATTACTGCAGGTATTCAGGCACTCGGTAGGTATACTTTTAATAGCTACATGATCGACAATGTTGGTGGAGGAAATGGTGGTGTTGATTTATTTGATGAGGAAGGATTTACTTCTCAAGATAAGTATGCTGCAATGACCATAGAACGGTCAGAAGCCGGTCAAGGTGAAATTGGCAACGATGTCATAGAAGTTACTTCGGTAAAGGGGATTTCATTGCCTGAAAAATCAAAGGTGTCGGTGGCTTTTGCAGTACATGCTGGTCAAAGTGTAGAAGAAGTGCTGACTAGTGCAGATTCGGCTTATTCTGAATACTTCGGTTATTTACCTGGACAAAATCTAACCCAGCCATTTGTTTTGATAAAAACCTGGCCTAACCCTTCTTCTGGGCCAGTTACTATGTCGCTAGTCCTGAAAGAGCAGGGTGAGCTATTGGTTGATATAATTAATCCTATGGGTCGGTTTGTTAATTCGTGGGAGTCACCTACGCTCTATCCAGGATATAATGAACTCACTATTCATACCTCAAATTTGCAATCGGGCGTCTATTTTGTCCGTTTAGGCAAAGATGATTTTTCAGAAATTTTCTCCATTACAGTACAACAGCAGTAATCAATATAGAATTGCGTTACATTTGACGCACTATTTTAACCAGATCTATGGCATTAGAACAAATTTTATCGGTATCAGGAAAATCGGGACTCTACAAGTTAGTGGGGCAAATGAAGAATGGAATCATTGTTGAATCGATTGGAGACGATAAACGTTTTCCTGTGCACGGTTCTGCAAAAGTGAGCGCGCTAGAAGAGATTAGCATTTATACGGAGACTGAAGAGGTTCCTTTAAATGATGTTTTCAAAAAGATCTATGACAAAGAAAAAGGTAAGCAAGTGCTGAGCCATAAGGAAGATGCAAAGAAGGTGAAATCCTATTTTGAGTCAATTCTTCCTGACTATGATAAAGATCGCGTTTATGCAAGCGATATGGCAAAAGTGCTTCGTTGGTATAATATTTTGATAGAGTTTGATGCTTACGATCCAAATGAAGCGGAAGAAGCTGAAGTGGTTGAAGAATCCAAATCTGAAGAGTCAGATACTAAAAAAGAAGGGACCAAAACAACTGCTAAGAAAACTGCCGCCAAGAAAAAGGCGACTCCTAAAGCAAAAGCAGCACCTAAAAAATCTGCGAGCACAAAAGTTTCTACTCCAAGAAAAGCCGGTGGAACTCAAAGAGGAAGTTAATTTGTTCAAGAACATTAAATCAAAAAGCGCATACAGTTTGCGCTTTTTTTATGATCGAGAAAACCGAACCTCTCCGTTTCTCCTTGTAGCCAATTTCGTCTCGACTCCTTCTGTTGAATTGAAGTGAATAATGTTTTGTTGATTGTCAAACACCTCAGTTAGTATATCATTTCTAATAAACAAAATCCGCTGATCCTTTGCCACCGCGACTTGACCGTAAATCCAACAAACATCATCTTCAAATTCATGACCCAGCCAATCAACTCTTTCATTCTTTGCACCATTTGAATATCCGAATTTCTGCTGCAGATAATCTCTGATAAAAACGAAATTTTGTTTGGGCCTTGATGGATCGTTCAAAAAGACTTTTTTACCCGATATTTCTTTTAGAGCTGACTCTAAATCATCAGTAAAAATTCTCAGTGAAATTTGCAGAGTATCTTGCTTGATCTCTAATTCTGAAATAGATACATGAAAGGGGTGTAAGTCTTCTTTTGACTCTAAACCTGAAAGTATAAGACCAATCAAGGAAATGAGGATAAACTTCATAGACTGTCGTAGATATTAATAAGTTGTTTGGATTCAATCTGCCAGTTATTTTCAATTGCTGCTTTTTTACAATTGACTCTAATTTCATTTACTCGTTCTTCATTGTCTTTAAGAGCATTGATAGAGTCTTCAATAGATGTTGCATCTAACGTATCAATCAGACAGGCAATATCGTACTTAGCATTGAATGACCTGTACTCTGGGTAGTTCATAGCAATTTGCGGAATGCCAGCATGGAAGTAGTCAAAAAAACGATTCGCTAACGAATATTGATGATGTAACCCCGTTGCAGAGAAGAGTGTGAGCCCTATAAATGCTTTTAAGGTTTCCTGCCTTAATTCTTGAGGCAATAGCGCCCCCATGAGTTTCACTTTCTCTTGAAGCTTCTCTTGTTCAATTATTGATTTAAGCTCATTTTCGATTGGACCTTCTCCGTAAATCTTCAGTGTTAAACCGTTAATATTATGCATAGCTAGAATTGCTTCTTCAATTCCTCTGCCGATATTTAGTGCGCCTTGATAAATTATGAAACGCTCTTCATCCTTCTGTATATCTTCAACTTCGTTTTTTGAAGGCACGTTTCTTATCACTTGAAAATCCGTGCCATATCTTTTCTTGAATAAAGAAGAGTAACCCCTACTTATTGTATAATAAGCATCGGCTGTTTTCATTGCGAAGGCTTCAGCTTTTTGCCAAACGAAATGTACTAAAGGGCGTTCAACCACTTCCTCTAGTTCACTGAAATATTCGTGGGCATCATACACTAATTTTTTACCTCTAATCCTTGCAGCGAAGTACATCGGTAAGTAGGTGTCAAGATCTATGGCGCAATACACATCTTGCTTGCTGAATAGAACTCTAAAAAACAGTTTGAAATTATACTCTAAATAGAATAATTTGCCTTTTTGAAAAAATAGTCCAATACGCACAGCTCGGTAGCTGCGATTTGACAAGGGCTTTGACTCTCTTTTTTTTCTCCCAATCAATGTGCACGAATAACCATTTTCAGCAAGTGCGCTGCATATTCTATCCATGCGCTGATCATAAGAGAGATCATTCGTAACTGTGAATAGTAGCGATCGTTTAGTAGTGTGCGACACAGCGCGAAAGTAAATTATAGGTCTTTGAACTTGTCTAAGTTTCTTCTATGCTTTTTGGTCGGCCTTCCAAAGATTCCGACAGATCTGTTTTCAGAGTTGAGTATGCGAATCATTTCTAATTCTTTCAATGCTTCTTCATCTGTAGTTTCTGCCATTAAATCAGGAAGCAATTTCGCTCCTACTCGACTTTTTGGAATGCCAAGAACTTTGTAGCTTCTCCAAACGGGTGGTGATTTTACTTCGACCTCATCTCCAATGGAAATCTCTTTGCTTGCTTTAATGAAATTTCCGTTTAGCTTGACTCTTTCTTCGTTGCATGCAGCAGAAGCCAACGATCTTGTCTTAAATAGTCTTATGCACCACAAATATTTATCAATTCGCATGTCACAAATCTAGTGAGATGAGGGCAACTTATATAGCTGTGCACGACTTATAGTAACAAATACTAATGTATTTTTGGAACCTTCTATGCCTAGACCCAAATTGAAACCATTGAACCGGAAATTTAAGAACGTTATTCTGACGTTCTCTTTCTTTTTTGTTTGTTGGAGTCTATCAGCTCAGTTCACTATTGGTGGCACTGCAATTAGTTCGGGAAATGATTGTTATCAGCTGACCGCAGCTCTAAATAGTCAAGCTGGATATGTATACCAAAACGCCCCTCTTAATCTTAACCAGCCCTTCAATTATAAATTTACAGTCAACCTTGGTACTAACAACGGAGGAGCGGATGGAATCATCTTTGTTTTGCGAGGTAGTTTAGGCGTTCCATATATTGGGGCAAATGGAGGTGCAATTGGGTTTGATGGACCAGGGTTTAGTTCCAATTCTATTGGTATAGAGGTGGATACTTGGAATAATGGCGTGGCAAATAATGGTGATTTGGCGGCAGATCACATTGGAATGTTCCAAAATGGCACGAATAATCATCTCTCGATTAACTCCCTGGCAGGGCCAATTCAAGCCGCTGTTGGAAATGCCAATGTTGAAGACGGCAATGACCATACCCTTAATATTCGATGGGACCCAGTTACCCAAGAGTTGGAGGTTTATTTCGATTGTGATTATAGGTTACAGCACGTTGGAGACATCGTTAATACCATTTTCAATGGTGATTCGCTGGTGCATTGGGGGTTTTTAGGGACAACAGGAGGGGCTTCCAATATTCAAAGTTTTTGTTTTACAGAGGTTATAGATAGCTTGGTTAATGACATGCTTGATGAAACGATTTGCGCTGGATCTTCAGTGCAATTGGACGCAGGCACTTCAGCCTTGGACTATTCTTGGTCGCCATCATTAGGGCTAAGCTCAACTGTTATTCATGATCCTATAGCTTCTCCTACTTCTACTACTGCCTATGTGGTTGAAGCTTCATATCAATGCGATACACTACTCGATACCGTGAACGTGACAGTAATTCAAGCTTCTTTCACTACCACGGGTGTTATGACTGAGCCATTGTGCAATGGAGATTGTGATGGGGCAATAGATTTGAGTGTGAGTAATCTGAATGGTACCTATGGTTATTTATGGAGCAATGGTGATACTATTCAAGATATTGATTCACTTTGTCAGGGCACTTATTATGTTACAGTTCAGGACTTGGATACAGCTAGTGCGACTTACCTATGCACAGTAGAAGATACATTTGTGTTGGGTGAGCCATCGCTATTAACGGCTGATATTATTAATGCATCAAAGACATCTTGCCCTTATAGTACGAGCTGTGACGCCTCTGCGGATGGATTGGCGAGCGGAGGGATTTCTCCCTATGCTTATGTTTGGTCTAATGGTGAAATAGGAGTTTCAGCGTTTCAGTTATGCCCAGACACCAATTGGATCACCATTTCAGATGCTAATGGTTGCGAAACTGTAACTTTTGAAGTAATTGAAATTCCGGATACCATTAAAACTGAAGCATTTAGTGATACTTTGATTTGTATATCCTCTTCCGCGTCACTGATTGGCTCTAGCGTAGGAGGTACTCCTCCATTTACTTATGTATGGACCGAAAGCGGATTAAATGGACCTGTTGTATCTACCAATCAAGCATTCTCAACTTCACCTGTGGTTTCAACTCAATATTTTGTTGCGTCTACTGATTCTAAGGGATGTGTAGGTGATACGGCTGAAGTGTGGGTTAATGTCAGGCCAGAGCTTGGTATAGAGATGCCTTCATTAGATACGATCTGCCCTTATGATACGATTCCAATTGAAGTCAATGGTATCGGGGGTGATTCCATTTACACGTTTAGTTGGTCAAGTGGTCAGTTTGGATCTGTGATTAGTGTCAGTCCTGATCAGCCTGCGTGGTATATAGTAACCGTGAGTGATTTCTGTGGGTCACCTTCTTTTGTGGATAGTGTTTATGTGCAAGTAGGAGGGTATTCTCCAATTAAGGCGAATATTAGACTAGATGATGATTCGCTATGCGTTGGTGAACAAACATTTATGATTGCTTCTGCGAGAGGCGGTTACGGTGGTCAAGCCGAATATCAATATCATTGGTCTGTACAAGATGAAACTACCAACATACTATTTGCTCGTCCGCCAAATACCAGATTATATACAGTCACTATTTCAGACTTATGCCTTTCAGAACCAGGTGTAGATACAGTAATGATTCATGTGGGAAAACCAGTACCTCCCATGTTTGAAGTATCACCCGATGAGGTGTGTATTCAGACAGATGTTTTGATAAGACTCACCAACTTCAATGAGTTGTTCAATTACAGGTGGGCTTTTGGAGATGGTGACACCCTCTTTAATTTTAATATTGACTCTATTTTTTACACCTTTTCAAAACCTGGATGCTATGATTTAAACATTGCTGCTGTTTCAGAATTTGGCTGCTTTTCACAGCGAACAGAGACGTGTGCCGTTAAGGTCCTTAACCAGCCTGAGGCTAAGTTTGAAAATCATCCTTCAGAACCTACAAATATTTCACCTATCGTTGACTTTGTGAATTATTCTGAGGGAGGCATAAAAAGCGTTTGGTATATAGAAGAGGACACGCTTTATAATGTTGAGCGTTTTCAACGCGAATTCTCAGAGTTCGAACAGCCATTTGAGGTGCAATTGGTAATAACTTCTTCTGATGGATGTGTTGACAGTACAAGCAAGTCACTAAACTACAATTACGAAACTGTTCTATATTATCCTAAAGCTTTTACACCCAATCAAGATGGTCTAAACGATGTGTTTAAAGTTGAAGGTGAGGCGATTAATTCTGAAGAGTTCGAGCTTGTAATATTTGATCGATGGGGACATGAAGTATTCACCTCTAAAGATACATCCTTAGGGTGGGACGGGTTTCTAAAAGATGGAAGCAGAGCACCTCAAGGAGCATACCCTTTTGTACTGAGTTATTACAATTATCGAGGAGAGTTAAAACGGGTTCGCGATCAAGTAGTTATTAGTGCTGGCGGAAAGAAGAGGGAATTACGTTAATTATACAACACCTTGGGTGGGAGGTAATTTCTGGTTTAAATTTTTAATAAAAGCGTTCAGTACAACGCCTGAAATTACCAAACCTATTCCTGCGATACTCAGCCATGGCAGTGTTTCCCCAAAGAAGATTAACCCAATTCCCATAGCGTAGATAACACCAAAATACTTAAACGGCATAATGCGACTGCTATGATCTGCGTGCAATGCTTTTGTCATATACACCTGCGCTATTTGGGTAAAAACCCCCATTATCAATAGCAGTAGCCACTCAATTCCGACTGGGGTTTTCCAGCCAGCTAGCATGCATGCTAAGCCCATTACGGGGGTCGCGATTAAAGGGAAATACAATACTACCGTAACAGGGTGATCTGTTTGTCTGCATTTCATGATGGCATTGTAAGCGATGCCAGATATAAAGGCTGAAATTACACCAATAGACAAATAGAGAAAAGAAATGCGATCGTCAAAACCTTTGATCATAAAGATGCCAATAAAGGAAACTCCAAATAGAATCCATTGAATGCGTCTCACGCGCTCACCTTGCAGCTGGGTTGCCAGTAATACGGTAAAAATAGGGGAGATGTATTGAATAGTGGTGGCGCTTGCTAATGGCATATGCTTTACTGTTACAAAAAAAAGGAAGAGCGCTGTCATTCCTGCGATTCCTCTAATGATTAGCCACTTTTTATTTGATCCGAAAAAAGGAATTTTAAGGTTTTTAATCCATACAACACAAATGATCAATGAAATTATTGACCTGAAAAAAACAATTTCGTGAGTTGGGATGTCCTCTAAATATTTGACACAAAAGTTGACTATCGCATATGCCAGCGAGGAAAAAAGAATATATGCGATGCCCTTATATTGCAAGGCGCGAAACTAGCTTATTACTTCATAAATATGCGCGAATCAAACTTAAAACCAGTCGTTTTGATATTGTTTTAATGAATTTAAATATAAGGTCATAACCTTGCACCCGCATGGCAAAAGCAAAGATTGAATATCCTTTTTCTTTAAGGGTGATACGAAGTATATTTCCAGTAATTGAAAGAGTTGCTCCATCGTTGGCAATAAAATGGGCTGTCAGGCTTTTTCTTACTCCTTTCAATTTTGGATTTACTCCATCAGAAAAAGAGCACATTTCGCAGTTTAACAGAAGCGATGTAAAACTCAGTCGGTTTTCGGTGAGGATATATGAGATCGGTCAAGGACCAACAATTCTATTTTTACACGGTTGGGCAGGACGCGGAATGCAGTTTCATAAAATGGCCATTGGCCTAGCTGAATCAGGATATCATTGCCTGCTTATTGATGCCCCAGCTCATGGAGCAAGTGAAGGAAAGAAGACCAATATTTTTGAATTTGCAGAAGTCTTTAATGAGATTAAAGGAAAACAAGGTGATATTATTGCTGCAGTTGGTCACTCGCTGGGAGCGGCATCCATTTCTCTCTCCATTTCAGAAGGAAGCACAGTGCCTGCTTTTATTTCTTTAGGTGCGCCAGTTGTGGCTAAAGATATCTTAAGTGAATTCGCAGATAAGCTGAATATCGCGGAACCAACGGTGGAGGGAATTAGAGCCAAGGCTGTTTCTGAATTTTCGAGAACATTCGAAAGTGTTGCAATGGAAAGTACTTTTAAGAAAGTAAACTGTCCTGTGTTGGCTCTTCATGGAGTTGATGATGAAGATGTGCCTGTTTATCACTTAGATGTTCTAAAAAGTATCAATTCATCCATAGAAGTAGAAAGGTTCGAAGGAATTGGTCACCGAAGAGTCCTTAAGGATGAAAGGGTAATAGGTGCAATGAAAGTCTGGTTAGAAGGGTTAAAATAAGTCCTTTACATTCTCTGGTGGACGTCCTATGATTGCTTTGTTTCCTTTGATCACGATAGGTCGCTCAATCAGTTTAGGAAACTTCACCATTGCATCCAAACATTCGTTCTCCGAAAGATCCTTTCCCTTAAAATTGACTTTGAAATCCGATTCTCCTTTCCGCAATAACTGCTCTGCTGTTATTCCGAGTATGTCGATGATGGTCTTTAACTTACTTTTTGAGAGTGGGGTTTTTAGGTATTCAATGATTTCAAAATCACCTGAATGGTCAGAGAGAATCGCGAGAGTTTCTCTGCTTTTACGACATCTTGGATTGTGATAGATTATAAAGCTCAAAGTTATTGAACTAACATTACTACTCCACTTCGTTCAATGGAAATATTCTCACCATCTTCTAGAGCATTATATTCACAAGTCCAGGCGTATGCTCCCATTTGAACCTTCGCTCCTTTGAATTTTCCATCCCAAAACTGATTTACATCGTCTGTTTCAAAAACTAATTCGCTCTTACGGTTGAAGATGGATAATTTGTACTTAGATATTTCGCAATCAGTAATTGGTCCAAACGTTTGATTTATGCCAGATGGCATTGGTCTGAATGCTGTCGGAAACCTTACGAAGCATTCGCAATTATCAATAAACGCAGTATCTGATACTACACCACACTCATAGTATGCTTCAACCACGTACTCGTCAGCATCCTGGATCAGTTTAAGTGGATTCGTTGTTCCATCTGACCATTGGTAATAAAGAACTCCATCAGTTGTAGCATCTAGGTATTCATTATCACCGGCACATATTTCTGAAGGAGCAATAATGTTTACTGCTGGAGGTGTGATTTCTTTTACTCGAATATTCTGAATTCCTGTGCAATGCTCGTCTGTGACAGATAATGCATACGTATCTGCTACATTAGTTGACAAGACATTTGTTGAGTCACCGTTAGACCATCGGTAATCCCAAGTAGTGTCTCCCAAAGCAGAAATTAAAATATCATCACCAGAACAAAATATTGTGTCACTAATTAAGCTTGCTTGTGGCACGTCTACTAAGTTGATAGTCAAAGAATCCAAAACGGAGCAAACAGAAACCGAAGCTTTCACATGGATAGTTTGGGTTTCATCCGCGAACATCACATGAATCGGACTGGTAGAGCCGTTGTACCATCTGTAATTTGCTACAGATGATTGATGTGAGAGGTTAAATGTTAGCTCAGAAGGTTCACAAATAAAAGTATCGTTTCCTAGGTCTAGTTGAGGATAGTCGTAAAACGTAACCCTTATCTCGTCTGAATCTTCACAGACTCCATTCGATGCAGTAACAGAGTAAATGCCTGATTGCGTCACTTGTAAGTCGAGTGATGTTGCACCGTTATTCCATAAATAACTGAGAGATGATGATGTATTTGGTGAAATAGTAACAGTTTGTCCGTTACACGCTGGAATATCATTTCCAAGGTTAAGATCGACTGATGGGAATAAGCCAACGCTAATTGTATCTCCTTGGGTGCATGAGCCATCAGAGACTTGAACCCAAAACATACCAGCACTGCCGTTTGATAGAGAAATAGTTGGTGTTGTAGCTCCTGTATTCCAAGCGAAGGTTAACCCTGCTGGATCCAACCCTGTACCTACAACCAAAGTATCGCCTAAACAATAATTCATTGAGGCAGGCAGATCAAAAGCAGGAAACGAACAGTTTTGTCCGAAAGAGCTTATTGATACTAGGGAAAGTACTATTCCTAAAGTGAGTTTTTTCAACACGTTGTTCAATTCTTTAATTAGTAAACAAAATTACACCCATAAGACGAGGCGTTATGCCCCGGTTGTCTATTCTAATTCACAATTATTTTAACAGGTGAATTGAGTCGTTTAATGTCATAATTCGAGCGATAAATGCGTTCTTTGAACCTTGAATTTGAATGAATACTATACATCAAAACTCGAATCGAACATAGTTATTCGAGATGAGTTGAAACGAAAAGACCAGTTCTTCTCTACACTCAGACTTGCAGTAGGTGCAGGAATGTTAGCCAGCCTGTACTTTTCATTGTTGAAAGGAAGCCTCACTATTGGAGCTGCATTTCTGGTTATTTCAATTGCATTTGTGGCCTTAGTGGTTATGCATATGAAGTTGCGAAGGCGTATTTCTTTTAATAAAAAAATGCTTGAAGTAGTCAATGAAGAATTGGCCTACTTGAGTAATAACATTTCTGAATTTGATGACGGAAGTGAATTTAAGGATCCTACTCACCTATATGCTGATGACTTGGATGTGTTTGGAAAGGGATCGCTCTATCAGCGAATCTCTCGTGTTTCTTCGGTGGAAGCTAAAACGCGCTTAGCTTACCGTTTGAACGATAATAGTGCTCAAATAGATATTGATAAGCAATTCGCAGTGAAGGAGTTAAGCGAAGTTTCAGATTGGAGAATTCGTTTCCGTGCATTTTCTAAAGGCTTGACTACAGATGACTTGCATTCGAGAATAGAACAATGGAACGCACTTGAATCAACAAATTCAATTTTATTACACCCTGTTTTGTCGTGGTGTCTCAGCGCACTGTTTCCTATTTGTCTTGTGCTTGTTTTTGGCTTTGAACGTTATGATTTAATTGATTGGTTGCTGCTTCCGTTTGTTTTAAATCTTTTTCTGTTTTCGCGTATTTTAAAGTCATTGAAGCGTGACCAAGCCTTTGTTGACCGCATTTCAAATGACTTAAACGCCCATAAAGAGTTGTTGGAGATGATTTTAAATCATGAATGGTCATCAAATACGCTTAAAAATATTCGATTGAAGCTTGAAGAGTGTGATCATGATGCGCTGCATGTATTAGGAAAGCTAACAAAACTTGTAAGCAGTCTTGACTCATTGAATAACATGTTTGGAGCCTCCCTGTTTAACGGAATGTTTCTTTATCACCTCCACGTGTATAGGTCTTTTTTGAATTGGAAAAAAGCGAATAGCAAGGAATTAATTGAGTGGCTTGACGCACAGGCTGAAATGGAAGTATGGGTGGGGCTTTCATCATTCGCATTTAATCATCCTGATTTTATCTATCCTGAGCTTTCTGAAAATACAGATTTCAGTGCCACAGCAATTGGTCACCCATTTATTGAATCCGAAAAAAGAGTGACCAATGATCTTGATTTTGATGGTTTTAAGTTGGTGATTTTAACGGGCTCAAATATGGCTGGGAAAAGCACCTTTCTGAGATCACTAGGTGTAAATATTATCTTGGCTAGGCTTGGTCTGCCAGTTTGCGCGAAGTCATTTAGGCTTTCGCAAATGCAATTGCTTACTAGCATGAAACCGCAAGACTCATTGAATGATAATCAGTCTTATTTTCAAGCTGAGATAGAACGGCTAAGAGTAGTGGTAGATCAACTGGACAAAAAGCATTTTTCATTCATATTATTGGATGAGATTTTACGGGGGACAAATTCAGAGGATAAGCGGAACGGTACCGTGGGATTCCTCGAAAAGATTCATTCTAGAAACCTAAAGGGATTGATTGCTACACACGATATTGAGATTGCTGAACTAACGGCTAAAAAGCCCGCGGTTTATTCAAATAAGTATTTTGAATCATACCAAAAGGATGGAGACCTCATCTTTGACTATGTACTGAGAGATGGCGTATGCCATACTCCAAATGCCACACAATTAATGAAACAGAAAGGGATTATTTAGGTTTTATTTTGGGTTGAAATAAAAGCTATTTTTGATTCCTACTAACGATTTGTGCATGAACCCACTTTTTAGAAACGTATTTGTCTTTGTAAGTTTATTGGTTTTAGTAACTAATTGCAAGAATGATCCTTATTCACCGCTTGAAGTGTTTGTTCCAATAGACACAATTCCAATTGATACAACTGTAATTGATACTACTGTAATTGACACGTTGCCTATTGATACAATACCAACTGACACAACAGATACTAGCTCAGTAGGATGCAATCCAATGAATTTGTCTTTTGCCAATGATGTGACTCCGGTTTTATCGAGTTATGGATGTATCGGATGTCACTCAGGAGGTACCGTAATATTAAGTACCTATTCAGGAACCAAGATAGTTGCAGATAGTGGTAACCTTGCGGGGGCAATTAATCATGATGTCGGTTTTCAGGCAATGCCTCAAGGCGGAGCTAAGATGGACTCTTGCGATATTAAAATTATTGAAAACTGGATAACTGAAGGAGCACTCGATAACTAATGAAAAGAATTACCTCTATTGCTTTATTATTTGCAGCCATGATAGTTGTGACAATTTTCTCTGAAGGTTGTTACTATGACAACGCAAAGGATTTATATCCAATTGACACAATTTATGTGAATGATTCTCTATTAGATTCCACTGCTAGTTACACATACACTGATGTTCGATCGATTCTTTCGACCAACTGCGCTACATCTGGCTGTCATGCAGCTGGAAATGGAGCCGGAAGGCAGCCTTTATCAACTTATGATGAAGTAAAAACAGCCATCGAGTCTTTTTCTCTGAAGACTCGAGTTGAAAATGGGTCAATGCCTCCTGGAGGTTCAATATCCGAAACAGATAAAATCAAGCTTATCGACTGGATCGATCAAGGCTACTCAGAAAACTAACCTAAGAAATATGAAGAATATCCTCCATTTTGTGCTATTTGCTGTCCCATTTGTCTTGCTTTCTTGCGGACATTCAGAAATGGCTGATGAAGAAGCCGCATACGCAGTTTCAGGCGATGAAATTGTTCAAGCATTTTTAGACAATGAGCAAGAATCCAGTGCGAAATACATCGATCAGATCATCCAGGTATCTGGTCCTATTATGGAATTGTCAAAAGAAAACGGACAAGTTACCGCTGTGATGATTTCATCGGATGAATACAATATTGTAAGCTGCACTTTTCAGCACCCATTAAGTCCTGACGATATTTCTGGAGATCAAATTACCGTAAAAGGAGTTTGCTCTGGTTTCTTAGGGGATGCCTCGTCCATGATTCCTGGTGGAACGGTAGAATTAAAACGATCTTCATTAGTAACTCAATAAACTTCAACCATGAAAAAATTATTATTTACTCTACTTCTTTCTCAATCATTTGTTCCGTTTGCTGACGCTCAGGAGCGCTACTTCACACGCGAGGGAGAAGTAAGCTTTTTCTCTGCCACGCCAGTGGAGAATATAGAAGCAGACAATAAAAAGCTTCAAAGTGTGATCGACATCTCAAGCGGTGCTTTTGAATTTGCTGCTTTGGTGAAGTCATTCGAGTTTGAAAAGGCCTTGATGGAAGAGCATTTCAATGAGAATTACATGGAGTCAAACACTTATCCTAAGGCAACATTTAGAGGTAAGATTCAGAACTTGGAAGAGTTAAAGGCAAAGGGTTTTTCTTCTTCTGCAACCGCTATGGCAAAGGGGGTTATGACCATTCATGGAGTTGAGCAAGAAGTTGAACTTCCTACTCATCTAGTGAAAGATGGTGATGGATTTAAAGTGACTTGTACGTTTAATGTGAAACCACAGGACTACAAAATTGCCATTCCGAACGCGGTTCAAGACAAGATTGCCAAGGAAATAGAAGTTACTGTTGATGCCGCACTAAACCCCATGAAATAAAGCAAAATGTTTCGTAACCTGCTATTAACCTTAATCCTGAGCGCACTTACCTTAACATTGAGCGCTCAAGAAAGCTTGCTTGACTTGTTGCCAGAAGAAGAACCTACTGTTAACTACGCAACGGCCGGTTTTAAAACGACAAGAATTATCAACGGACATTCTTTTGAGATGAATTCTGAGGGTGTACTCGATTTTAAAATCTCTCACCGTTTTGGTAGGTTAAATGGCGGTGCTTATGAACTTTTTGGATTGGATGCTGCATCTATTCGAATAGGGTTGGACTATGGTGTTACTCCTTGGTTGAATGTTGGTGTTGGCAGAAGCAGCGTAGGGAAGATGTATGATGGGTTTATGAAGGTGAAGTTTTTACGTCAACAAACGGGTAAAAGAAACATTCCGATTTCTATGTTGTGGGTGTCTGACATGGCTGTAAGTTCTTTAAGGAATACAAACTCTGACTTAGATCCATACCTTAATTCCCACAGGTTGTTTTATACCCATCAACTTATTGTTGGCCGTAAGTTTACTGAAGGGTTTTCGCTTCAGTTTATGCCGTCCTTGGTGCATAGAAACCTAGTGCTGACAAGAGCTGAGTCCAATGACGTGATTGTGCTTGGAGTGGGAGGAAGGCTGAAGCTTTCGAAGCGCGTTGCTTTGAATATGGAATATTATTACACCTTACCTAACCAGCTTGACCCACGATACACCAATTCACTTTCTATAGGGTTCGATATCGAAACAGGGGGTCATGTTTTTCAGTTGCATTTTACCAATTCAACAGGAATGGTGGAAAATGCTTTTATGACGGAAACTACTGGCGATTGGCTCAATGGCGATATTCATTTTGGGTTCAATGTAAGCCGTGTATTTACGGTGTATCGCCCGAAAGGTTAATTAGTGCTTGAAATAAGGTGCCTTGGCATCTTTTAGTTTCTTGCTTATTGCTTCAATATCTGATTTCGCTTTTTCGAAGCTTGCTCGAACCTCTTTGTGTTCTTCCATGGCAATTTGAAAACTTCGCTGCTCGCTTTGGGTTGGTGCTTCAGTATGTTCAAATATGTTGCCCGCTGCTACTTCAACTCTGAACACTAAGCCAGGATAGGATTCTGATTCTCTTTTTCTAATAGTACGATCACCATAGAGCGCAACACTAATGTCATTTAAGTCTTTATTGATTATATCCAAATCAGCTAAGATATTGATGTCAGCCTGAGGTGCTTTTAATACCGTATTTTGAATATAGTCGAAAGATGATTTCAATTCTTTAAACTCTTCTGTGGTGCTCATTACTTGTCTTCTTCCTTCATTTAATTCTTCGATAAAAGCTGTCAAAGCTGCGTAGTCAGGTTTTGAAATTTGGCCATCGTGAAGAAGCTTAATCTTGAATTTTTCAGGTCCAACTAGTTGTGTTAATTCGCCATTTAAAAATTGATAAATCGTCACGCTATATTCTCCGGGCATTGCCAACGCCCCCCAATCTGGAGAAGAGTATCTGCCTACTTTATTCTCTTTTAACTCCACGGGTGTCGTGCTTTCTAATCTGAAATCCCAAGTGCTTTGATTGATTCCCTTGTTCACTTTTTCTTCTTTATATCGACTTACAACACTTCCATTTTTGTCTTTGATTTCAAAAATTAAATAAGGTTTTAACTCAAGGTCTTCATTTCGAAGAGCATCAAACGATGGGTAGCTAACATCTCCTTTGTCTTTTCGGATTTTCTTTTCTGCCGCGCGTCTTTGGTCTTCTAAGGTTTGTGGCTTTTGGCTCAAAAAGTAAGTGAAGGTTGCTCCAATAGGAGGGTTAGGTGTGGTGAAAAATGATTCGCCTTGCGATGCTTTACCGCGCGTTCCAAGCGGGTTTGTTACATTAAATGCAAGTGCGTCTTTAATTGGGAAGATGTGAGCCGCAGATCCTGAAGTGTCCGCAATAGTTCTCAATGGAGAGTAATCATCCAAGATGTAAAACCCTCGTCCAAATGAAGCTAACACTAAGTCGTTTTCTCGCTTTTGGATTTCCATATCGCGAATTCCTATGGTTGGAAGTCCGCCACCAATTTTTACCCATTTTTTCCCTCCATTGGTGGTGAAGAATACTCCAAACTCTGTTCCAGCGAAAAGTAGATTTTTGTTTTCATGATCTTGCTCTAAGCAATATACTGAGCCTCTTTGAGGTAAATCACCAGTGATGGAAGTCCAGCTTTTTCCTTTATCAATGCTTTTTAATATGTACGGCTTGAAGTCTCCATTTTTATGGTTATTAAATGCTGCGTAAACGATGTTTTCGTCATATCGATCGCACAAAATATCGTTCACATATGTTCCTGCCGGAACACCAGTGAACGAAGAGAGTTTTGTCCAAGTTTTCAAGTCAGATGTGCGATGGATCAGTCCGTCATCGGTTCCCGCATAGACTAACTCTGGCGTTACAGGAGATTCTTCCAACGCCGCCAAGTTACCGTATATGGTGGTGCTTTTGTGCAAGGCAACAGCATCGGGCCCCCAAGTAGTGCCCATTACTTTGAGTTTATTGCGATCGATTTGCTGTGAGAGGTCTTCTGAGACCACACTCCATGAATCACCTCTGTCATCACTCATGAATACTTTGTTCGCTGCGAAGTAGAGTCTCTTAGGATTGTGAGGGCTGATCAATAAGGGCGCATCCCAATTCCATCGGTAGGCATCCTCTCCCTTTCGCTCAATAGGTTTGATATTTACTTTTTCTCCTGATTTTCTGTTGTATCGAACGAGCCATCCATATTGAGATTGGCTGTAGACAATATCTGGGTTTGTCGGATCAACAGCAGGCTCAAAACCATCGCCACCTCTAGTGATGTGCCAATCAAAATTGCTGATACCATGAGCATTCGTTGTTCTTGATGGTCCTCCCAAAGTATTGTTGTCTTGAGTGCCCCCATATACATTGTAAAATGGCTCATCATAGTCTACTGCTACTCTATAGAACTGAGTGATGTTTAAATTTTGATAGAACTTCCAATTATTGGCCGCATCCCAGGTTTCATAAAGTCCACCATCACAACCCACTAACCAATGATTCGTGTTTAATGGGTCAACCCACATGGCGTGGTTGTCTACGTGTTTGCTTTTTTCCCCTGTCCTTTTGAAGGTTTTTCCACCGTCTTCCGTATGGTGTAACCAGGTGTCCATTGAAAATACTCTGTTTTCATCATTTGGGTCTGGAATAAGCTCAACGTAATAATTTCCACTGGTGAAATAATCGCTCTGTCTAGTCCAGCTTTCGCCCATATTATTTGATCGGTAAAAGCCACCGTGCTTTTCGTCAAATCCCTCGACCATTGCGTAAACCACATCTGGATTTGCTGGAGATACAGCAAGGGCAATCCTCCCTAGATCACTTTTGAGTAAACCACTCATGATTTTTCTCCAACTCTTTCCTCCATCAGTGGTTTTATAAATGGCTGATTCTGGACCACCACTTAAGTATGTCCATACATGACGCCTGCGTTGATGCGCAGAAGCGTACATCACATCCGGATTTCTCGGATCCATCCATAAGTCTGAAAAACCGGTATTCTCACTTACATGTAAAATGCGGTCCCAAGTTTCTCCACCATCATTTGATTGATAAATTCCGCGTTCACCTCCTTCGCTCCAAAGTGGACCGTATGCTGCTACGAAAACTACTTCAGAATTACCTGGTTTTACGATGACTTTGGCAATGTGCTCTGAGTTTTTTAAACCCATGTTTTTCCACGTTTTGCCATCGTCTAATGACTTGTAAACGCCATCTCCATAAGCTACACTTCGTTGATTATTGTTCTCTCCAGTGCCCACCCATACGGTGTGTGCGTTGTTAGGGTCATATGAAACGCATCCGATAGAATAGGAGCCTTGCCCATCGAATACAGGAGTAAATGTATTTCCGTGATTTTCTGTCTTCCAAACACCTCCTGATGCTGCCGCCACGAAGAATTGATCGTGATTATTAGGGTTAATAGCCAAATCAACTACGCGACCAGAAACCAATGCTGGTCCTATTTCTCGAAATGAAATCCCATTTAAAGATGCTTGCTTGGGAGTGTTTTTATCGCTTTTCTTTTGAGAAATTGCGGTAAATGAGGACGTTAAAATAATTATACTGAGAACTAAATTTTTCATCGTTGGGGTAATTAAGGGAAACAAATATAAAATTAGGATGATGGCATCTATTGTTTTTGGTGCTAACAGGAAAATTCTTGATTAATTACATTTTGAATAATCCTTTATTTCCTTTTTATTTCAGACAATAAAGCATGAAATTTGATGCCTAGAGCTAATTTGAACAACCCAACGATTTGAGTGTTCTTCCACTTATCAATAACCATAAAAATTAAAGATGGCTTCAATAACATTTAAAGGAAATACTATAAAAACAGTGGGAGATTTGCCAAAAGTTGGTCATCAAGCTCCTGATTTTACATTAACGAATGACAGCTTGCAGGATGTTTCTTTGAAGGATTTTTCTGGCAAAAGATTGGTGCTTAATATTTTCCCGAGCATCGATACTGGAATTTGCGCAATGAGCGCTCGCCATTTCAATGGTGAGGCATCAAGTTTGGAAAACACGGTGGTGATGAATGTTTCTAAGGATTTGCCATTTGCTCAAAAAAGATTTTGTGGAGCAGAAGGGTTAGAAAATGTACAGAATGCTTCTGAATTTAAAAATCACGGTTTCTCTGCTAACTATAGTGTGATCATGGAAGAAGGCCCGTTAGCTGGACTTTTCAGCAGAGCGGTTGTGGTAATTGACGAAGCGGGTAAAGTAATCTACACTGAGCAAGTTCCTGAAATTGTTCAACAGCCAGACTACGATAGTGCTTTAGCATCGCTGAAATAGACGCAATCTTATAGAGATTCTTGACCGATTATCAGTTCACACGTTAATCGGTCATTTTTTTTGTAAGTAATAGGTATTTGTGTAGCATTTTTGATTCATCAAATGAAGATGAAATGAATACACACGAAATAGACTATCGCATTATCGGTGAAGAAATGCAATGTGTCGAGATAGAGTTAGATCCTTTAGAAACTGTCATTGCCGAAGCTGGAAGTTTGATGATGATGGATGGCAGCATTCAAATGCAAACTGTATTTGGTGATGGCTCTAAGGGAGATCAAGGTTTTCTTGGAAAGATGTTTTCTGCTGGAAAGAGAGTTCTTACTGGTGAAAGTTTGTTCATGACGGCTTATACCAACAATTGAACATCGAAAGATCACGTAACATTCGCTGCGCCCTACCCGGGAAAGGTAATACCATTGGATGTTGCTGCACTAGGCGGAAAAGTAATCTGTCAGAAAGATGCCTTTTTGTGCGCTGCTCAAGGCACATCAATTGGAATTGAGTTTCAAAAGCGAATTGGTGTTGGATTGTTCGGTGGAGAAGGATTTATCATGCAGAAAATTGAAGGTGATGGATTGGCTTTTGTGCATGCGGGAGGAACAATAATTGAGCGTGAATTGAAGCCGGGTGAACTTCTGAAGGTAGATACAGGATGCATTGTTGCATTCACGAAGGACGTTCAATATGATATTGAATTTGTGGGTGGTATTAAGAATACTCTTTTTGGCGGTGAAGGAATGTTTTTTGGAGCGCTGAGAGGTCCCGGAAAAGTATGGATTCAATCTTTACCATTTTCAAGACTAGCAGATCGAATTATTAGCTCAGCCCCAAAAATGGGTGGCAAACGTAAAGGTGAGGGAAGTATTCTAGGTGGTTTGGGTGATCTGCTCGATGGCGATAATCATTAATCAAGTCTTTCTCCAGAGGCAATGAGGTCTCCATTCGGCCCGAACTGCTTGTAGGCTTTCGCAATACCATCATTATAGTATACTTTGAAGGTGTTTTGACTCCATTGATCATAATGGTTCCACGAACCAATTTTCACATTGTTATGATAATAAGCAGTGGCTATGATTGTTCCGGTTTGATTGTATCGGACCCATTTCCCTTGAAACATACCGTTTTTAGAATAGCCTTGTTCCTTTAATTGACCTGAAATAAAGTATTCGTTAATTTGAACGATACCCTTTTTTAACTTCACTAGCTCTGTCTTTATTTGTCCATTGTCATAGTATTCAACATGTATAACCTTTGCATTCAAGGTGAATGCGATAGCTGATATAGCAATCGTTAAAATAATATGCGAGCAACGAAACATTCAGCTAATATAAGTAATGTAAAAGAAACATTACCTTAACATTAAATTAATATTGAACTATTTTGAGAATCTTAACATTTTTTATTGCCACAATTACAGCTCTATCCCTTTCATATAAAGGAAAGTCTCAAGGAATCACACAGGCGTTTAAAATTTACCGTCAAAACGGAAAAGAAGCTTCAATTAAAGAAATGGCTGACGTTTTGACTAAAATGGATGTGATCATGTTCGGGGAAATGCACAATAATCCGATTGATCATTGGCTTCAAATCGAACTTGTTAAATACTTAGCAAAAAAGAATGATTTGATCTTGGGAGCTGAAATGTTTGAACGAGATGATCAACTAGTCTTAAATGAATACCTATCGGGCACGATAAAGTTGGATCACCTGAAAAAGGAAGCCAAACTATGGCCTAATTATGATACAGATTATTCACCACTAGTTGAATTTGCAAAAGAGAATCATGTTGAGTTTATAGCAACTAACGTTCCTAGAAGATATGCATCATTGGTGTCACGGGAAGGACAGTTAGCTCTTGATTCACTTTCAGATGAGGCCAAACGGCTTCTACCGCCATTACCTTACTCAGTTGATTCGAATGACCTGGGTTATATAGATATGCGTGAGATGATGAGTGGACATGGACATGGAATGAGCATTGATTACTTAATTGAAGCTCAAGCCTTAAAGGACTATTCAATGGCAAGCAGCATCGCTCAGAATCTAAAGGGAGATGTGATATTTGTTCATTTTAATGGATCGTTCCATTCTCAGAAATTTGCTGGAATAAATACTTATCTAAAAAAGCTAAAACCAAACACCTCAATTGGGGTTATTGCTTCTTTAGAGAGTGATGATTTAATTTTCAATGATGAATGGAAAGAGTTAGGAGACTTTATCATTGTCACGAATTCAATAATGACTAAAACACATTAATATGCAGCTGATTTCACAACGTTTATGCATGGAAAAAGATCTTGGGATCCATGGAAACCTCTTCGGAGGTATTATGCTGTCTTGGCTGGATGAAGCAGCTGCTACTATGGCCTATGAGGTGTGTCACTCACCAAATATGGTGACATTGAAAATTGATGAGGTAATTTTCACCAAACCTGTTAAAATTGGATTTCACTTAAAGATTTATGGTGAAGTTCTTCGTTTAGGAAGGTCGTCCATTACATTGTTGGTTGAAGCTAGGAAACACAATGTTTACAGTGGGGAGGAAACATTGGTTTGTAGCACCAACTTTACATTTGTTAGAATTGATGATCATGGAGATGCTATTACTATTTCTGATCGCGTACGCGAAAAATTTGCTCATTTAGATACTTCTAAATCTTAAATAGAGGTGATAATCGAGAATCACATCGAGGTACTTAAAACAGCCCGGTATTTTAAATTAGTGCCGCAGGGTGAGATTAGAACTGTGCTGTTTGTAATCCATGGATACAGGCAATTGGCGAAGTACTTTATTAGGCAGTTTCAGCCATTAACGGAACTTGGTATAATGGTGGTTGCTCCTGAAGGCCTGCACCGGTTCTATATTGAAGGCTATGATGGTCGAGTAGGGGCTTCATGGATGACAAAAGAAGATCGGGAGGTTGATATTAAAGATTATGTAAATTACTTGAATTCACTTCACAGCACTTTAGACATATCACCCCAAATTCCTATTGATATTCTTGGATTCAGTCAGGGCGGACCTACTGCTTGCAGGTGGCTGTCTGAGGCTAGGTTTGATGCTCGAAAATTAATCTTGCATTCCACTGTTTTTCCAAATGACTTTGATTTTAAGGGAAATATGAAAAAGCTTGCCAAGGCTCAAGTTTACTCTGTTTTTGGCGATGCTGATCAGTTCGCAAACGAGGAGGTAATTGCCGAGAAAACGGAATGGATGAAGGGCAAGGGAGTAGATTCCGATCTGTTACGGTTCGAAGGAGGTCATGAAGTTGATATTCAGTCAGTTGGAAATATTTACAAGTGCTGATTCTCAAATGAATTTTACTTCAAGAAATCATGGTTTGAATCTGATTTACAATTACCTAGATAATAATCCAAAATATGTGCTGCAATTAGATGGACATACAGACTGGATTGGAACGGTTGAATATAACCTGGCTTTGTCAGAACGCAGAGCAAAGCAGGCTTATGACTATTTGAAATCAAAAGGTATATCAGATGAACGTATTGTCTATCAGTTTTATGGTGAGGCTCTTCCTATTGCGCCAAATGCAAATCAAGATGGTTCTAATAATCCTGAAGGAAGACAATTGAATAGACGCTGCGAGTTTGATCTCAAGCAAGAAGGCACAGCTGATATAATTGTTAAGTTTTAGAAGGGGCAGCTCTATTTAATATTCAGCTTTAATAGCTTCTTTTCTCCTATAAATGCTTCTAATTGATCATGGATAACCACAGGACCAACCCCTGAAGGAGTTCCTGTAAAAATTAAGTCGCCTATTTTCAAGGTAATATATTGAGAAACGTAACTAATTATTTGATCCACAGTAAAGAGCATTTTTTCAGTATTTACCTTTTGAACTATTTCGTTGTTTTTCTTTAGTTCAATTTCAAGGTCCTGAATATTCTGATTTTCTGATAGTTTAATAAAGTCACCAACTGGGGCACTACCATCAAAGGCCTTGGCTTTTTCCCAAGGCAAACCTTTTTTCTTGCATTCAGCTTGAATATCGCGAGCAGTGAAATCTATCCCCACGCTGATTTCATTGTAATATCGGTTCGCGAATTTTTCTTCAATGCTTTTACCTACACGATTAATTCTAACTACTAACTCAAGCTCGTGATGTACATCATTTGAGAATGATGGTATGAAAAATGGATTGCGTTTCGGCAATAATGCCGTATCCGGCTTTAGAAAGAAAACGGGCTCTAGTGGAACTTCACTCTTCATTTCTTTAGCATGATCAGCGTAATTTCTCCCGATACAAATAATTTTCATGAACTAGATCTTATTTGTTTGCCTTTACGCGATCCATGATGTCTTTAAATACTTTCTTGGTAGACAAAGGGAAATCACCGTTCATTAACCAACCATAGTAACCAGGTTCTTTTCTGAAAACTTCTTCTACTGGTGTTCCCTTAAACTTACCAAAGTTGATACACTCTCTATTTTTGTCGTCAAATACAATACGGCCCATTATATCGGCTGTTTTGTTGTATTGAGAGAATTCCTCTAGAAAGTCAATATCGGTCTTTAAAACATCATTATAGCGCTCTAATTGAGCCTCTAATATTTCATGTGTTGCTTCAATATCTGCCAAAGCACTGTGCGCATTGGTTAAGTCTTTATTCAAGTAAAACTTGTATGCAGCAACCAGTGTTCGCTGTTCCATTTTATGGAAGATGTTTTGGACATCTACTAGCTTTCTCTCTTTGAAGTCAAACTCTATTCCCGCTCTGTAGAATTCTTCTACGAGCATTGGGATATCAAATTTATTGCTATTGTAACCTGCCAAATCACAGTCGAATAAAAACTTAAATAGGTTTGGAGCTAAGTCAGTGAACGTAGGTTCATTCGCCACATCAGCATTGCTGATTCCATGAATACTTGTTGATTCAAGGCTAATCTCCATTTCTGGGTTTACCCTGTGTGTTTTGTTGGTTTTACTTCCATCAGGATTGAGCTTTATAATAGCAATTTCAACAATCCTGTCTGATCCAACTGAAACGCCAGTAGTCTCTAGATCAATAAAGGCTAATGGTCTGTTTAATTTTAACCGCGTCATGCGGTCAAAGGTACGTGAGCTAAGCGATAATTAGAATTTCAAAACGACATTCTGCGCAGTGCCGGCTTTATCAATTTTAAATTCACATCTCCTGTTGAGCTGTCTGCCCTCAGGGTTGTCGCTTCCATCCTCATTTTTATTAGGTGCAATAGGAATTGCTTCTCCAAAAAATTGGTAGGAAAGTCTACTGTTAGAGATTCCTTTATCAACTAAAAAGTCATAGGCAGTTTTTGCCCTTTTTTCAGAGAGTTTGAGATTGTATTCTGTAGTTCCTATCCAATCGGCATGTCCATCTATGCGTAATTCTGTATTGCTTCTGTTGGACATGTAATTATTGACTTTGTTTAATTCAGAGATACTTGCTTCTCTCAAAATGATTTATCGAAGTCAAATAGAATATTTCTGAAAACGATTGTTTCCTCTTCAACGATTGGGGCTTGAACTTCAGGCTCTTCTTTTTCTAAAATCGCCTCTTTAATTTCTTCTTGAACTGTTTCAACTTCTTCTACCTCTTCGATTACTGGTGTTTCATCGACTTGTTCAATGACTTCTGGTTCTTCAGGAATAGAAGTCTCTATTGGTGCATCCTCAACCACAGCTATTTCTTCTGTAATTTCAGGAATCGTGTCCTCAATTATAGGCTCTTCAATGACTTGAGCAATTTGCTCGGGCATAGATGTGTCTTCTATTACTTCCTCTACAAATACTTCTTCTTCAGGTTCAACTGTTTCCTCAGCTATTTTTTCTTGAGGAATAATTGGGCCGCTTGGAATGATCATTGAGCTATTGTCCATCATAGAGGGATCTCAAATATCTACCATTTCAGACTCATCAATTTCAGGAATAATTGCTAATAAGGCCTCAAAAGGTGCATCTTTTAGTTTATCCTCGATCAACTTCATTTGTTGCTTGGGATAGGCTTGTTCTTCATCGATTACGTTAGCTACAATGTATCCAGCTCTGGCCTCAGGTAAAAGATCGTTGTAGAAATATTGATCAGCTGAGACAACGTTTTTGTTGTATTTGGTCTTCACTTCGTCCCTGGCTTGAACAATAGCCACATCTTTCTCTCCAAGAATTTCGCTACTTAATCTTACACCATTAGGGTCTAAGATGTCTATCATCTTAACGTAATTAGTCAGCTCAATAGGATTGTAATTTTCGGCAATTAAAGATCTTAGGGAGTCCTTTTGGTGGTCATTTATAGCCGCAAGATCTTGTTGATCCACAAAATCTTCTTCAATCTTTTTATCTACGTTGAAAAAGGCATTATTTATGAAAGCTCTCTGAGCATAGACTCGACCCGAACTATCTTCCATGTTTTCAATCTTTATTTCCTGAAAAAGAGAGTAATAGTCACATTGTTGTGGTACTGAGAAATCACCAGAATGAGCCATATAACCTTCTGCTTGAATTCTGAATTTATAGTCTGTTTCAGTTTTCAAACGCATCTCATATGTTCCATCTATAGAATCAGCCGCATAATTATTTATTAATCGCCCTGTTTTTCCATCAAACACGGTGATTGTCGCGCCTATAGGCTTTTGGATATCTTCACTGAAAACAACACCTCTAATGATGGTTGCGGAAACGGCCTTACAATCTAGTATAATGCGATAGATATCTGTTTCTCCGAAGCCACCGTCCCTATCTGAAGCATAATATCCAACCGCACCGGCATCTGTAGTTACAAAATATCTATCATGCCCAGGTGTGTTAATGGGTGGTCCTAAATTCTCAGGTTGTGACCAATTGCCTTTTTCATCCAAAACAGATTTGAAAATGTCATAATCTCCCATTGAGTTATGTCCATTCGATGCGAAATAAAGGGTATTACCATCTGGCGTTAAAAATGGTGCATCTTCATCAAATCGACTATTGATGACGTTCCCAAGTGTTTTTAAAGCCTCCCAATTGCCATCAGGTCCTTTTTGAGTTCTATAAATGTCTCGTCCGCCATATCCACTTCCTAATTCACTAACTACAAACATTTGCTGCTGATCTTCAGTGATGAAAACTGATGGCTCATATCCTTTTGCAGTATTTATCCTTCCTTCGTCTCTAATTGGCAGGGACCAAACTCCTTCATCTAAAGTACTTACCCAAACATCTTCTTCTCGATAGATGTATAATTGAGTTTCGTCAGAAGCATAAGTGATAGCTGCATCATGATCATCAGTATTGATCTGAGCATTCATGAATCTGCTTGAAGAATCAAAACTTGAAGCCTCTGTCCATGTGCCATCGATGTTTAGGAGTAGTAAATATCCTCATAGTATTTGTCATCTGAGTCTATATCATCACCTGTAGTTCCTTGTCTGCGTGAAGTAAAGAGAATGATGCTTTCATCTTTTGATACTACTGGAGAATAGTCTGCGAACTCACTATTGATATACTTTCCGAGATTTTCAATTCTTACGTGCTCCTTATTGTTTTCAAACTGAACCTTTCCATTCTGGCACATTTCTATGTATCGGGGAATGTCTTCTTCTAGCATTTCAGGGGTGAGATCTTCCAGTAATCTCATTAAACCCATGTAGGTTTTGAAATGATCTATTGCGATATCGAAGTCACCTGCATATTGAGAAGCCTTGCCTGCAAAAAGAAACATATCAGGTAAAGTATCTGACTTAGTATGTTGTAATGCTTTTTCAAAATATGGAGCCGCTTTACCTCGATGAATGTCTTGCTCATAGATTGCGATTCCCATTTCATAATTGTAGTCGGGGTTGTTCAGAGCAATTTGAAGCAAATCGTGATAAAAGTATTCTGCA
This sequence comes from Flavobacteriales bacterium UBA4422, assembly GCA_002389645.1. GTDB lineage: Bacteria > Bacteroidota > Bacteroidia > Flavobacteriales_G > Salibacteraceae > SHAN690. The sequence continues at coordinate 57,617 of DGQE01000012.1, read as the reverse complement.
TCGGCTAGTTTACCCGTATTGAGTGCTTTGATTGCTTTGATGTGCAATCTTCTTTCCTCTCGAGATTGTCCAAAGGCCGTAATGGCCATTAACAAGGAGAAAAAAACTAGCAGAAAGAATACCTTACCTGGTGCTGTTGAATGAGTGATTCTTTCTGAATACCGCATAGAATAAAGATTAGGATGACCTTTTTCACAAATCTACCCCCTTTATATGCGGACAATTTTCAACAACTCCGTTCTTTTAAACAGAAAAATGTTAATTCAATAAATTGCTAAACCAATGATAAACAGTGGATTAATCCTTTCTAGATGAAGTTAAAAACACTTGTTGCTGTTAATTGCTTTTGAAGTCAGTGACAATTGTTTAAATCTTGTTAGTATTTAAGTGGTGTTGTAACTAACTGTGGTTCAGTAATTTTCAATTAACAAAAAAACTCAGCCTTCACCACCCTATAGACTATACGCAAATCAGCAAAGGTTTAAGCTTCTCTAGTTACGTCCCAGTTTTCAAGATAGTCAGCAACGCGCCTCACAAACATCCCTCCTAGTGCTCCATCTACAACTCTATGGTCATAAGAGTGAGATAAATACATGAAGTGGCGAATACCAATGGTATCTCCTGATTCCGTTTCTATTACCGCTGGCTTTTTCTTTATTGCGCCAACAGCCATTATAGCAACTTGCGGTTGATTAATAATAGGTGTTCCGAAAACGTTACCGAAAGTACCTACGTTAGAGACTGTGTACGTTCCTCCTTGAATTTCATCAGGAAGAAGTTTGTTCTCTCTGGCGCGTTTTGCTAAATCATTGACAGATTTAGTTATTCCTAATAAATTTAATCGATCTGCATTTTTGATCACAGGCACAATTAAATTACCACTAGGCAATGCAGCTGCCATCCCGATATTAATGTTCTTCTTACGAATGATTTTATCTCCTTCAATAGAAATATTAATCATTGGGAAATCCTTAATTGCTTTTACAATTGCTTCAATGAAGATAGGAGTGAAGGTTAGCTTTTCGCCTTCTTGTTGCTCAAAGTGTTTCTTCATTTTATTCCTCCAATTCACGATGTTAGTAACATCAGCTTCAACAAAGCTTGTAACATGTGCGGATGTCTGTTTTGATTTGATCATATGATCAGAAATCAATTTGCGCATCCTGTCCATTTCAATCACTTCAACATCGCCTGAAAGAGAAGTGCTTGGAGTTGTTTGAGTGGCTGGTGCAGATTTAGCGGGAGCCGAAGGTTGTGGAACAGCGGCTGCTTGTGGCTGAGATACACCACCATTTTTTCTACCTTCTAAAAAGGCAAGAATGTCTTTTTTTGTTACTCTGCCTTCATTTCCTGTTCCTGAAATATTATCCAATTCCTCAAGAGCGATTCCTTCTTCTTTGGCAATGCTCTTAACCAAAGGACTGTAAAAGCGATCTGAGTCTGAGTAATCGATTTTAGCAGCGGGAGCAGCTGTTTGCGCGGCTTGTTGGACTTCACTTTCTATTTGCGCTGCAGCTTCTTGGGCAGGGGATTCATTGGCTGCTGAACTTGGGGTAGGTGAAGTGGGAGCTACATCACCTTCTGCTCCGATGATTGCAATGGCTTGTCCCACCTTTGCAACTTCACCTTCTTGAACTAAGATTTTTAGAATCTTTCCTTCTGCTGGAGATGGAACCTCACTATCTACTTTATCCGTTGCAATTTCAACAATAGCCTCTTCTGACTCAACAGAATCTCCTTCACTTTTCAACCACGTTGTTATCGTTGCTTCTGCAACACTTTCTCCCATTTTTGGGAGTATAACTTCAATCTGCGCCATGCGAATTTAGTTTTGTTTTAAGGGGTGCAAAGTTACGCTAATCTCAGCAAGGCAAAAAATGCTTTTCAGTGAACAATAGTGGAAACTTTCTGTTGATATTCGTCACCATGAAAAAAATTTCCACCACGCTCATATTTTTTCTTTTTAGCACCTTTTCGATTGTTGCACAAAATGGAATTATCAAAGGAAAAGTATTTAACCCCATTAGCAATGAGGCTATACCCTTTGCTAATGTGGTCATCCAAGGAACGACTACCGGAACTAGCACAGATATTGATGGGAATTATATCATTTCAGGGCTTGAGCCTAAACTTTACAACTTAGAGGCAACCTCACTTGGATTTGAGAAGGCTGTTGTTTTCGAGGTTCAAACCTTTAACAATAGGCCTGTGTTTATTGATATTGAGATGATGGAGAATTCCCAGCTGCTTGAAGCAGTTGAAGTGACTGCTTCACCATTTATGAAGAAGGAAGAAGCTCCTGTAAGCATGAGGTCGATAGGTGTGTCTGAGATAGAGAGAAACCCTGGTGGAAATAGAGACATATCAAGAGCGATTCAATCTCTTCCTGGGGTGGCTTCCACACCAGCCTTTCGCAATGATATAATTATTAGAGGAGGCGGGCCCAACGAGAACAGATTCTTCTTGGATGGTGTTGAGGTCCCAAATATCAATCACTTTGCTACTCAAGGTTCATCTGGAGGACCGGTGGGTTTGATTAATGTGAATTTCATCAAGGAGGTTGATTTTTACTCATCAGCTTTTCCAGCTAATCGTGGAAATGCTCTAAGTTCAGTTTTTGAGTTTACGCAAAAAGATGGAAACCCAGAGGGAGTCAAGGCGAATTTCACTGTAGGAAGCAGTGACTATGGACTTACTTTAGATGGACCCATAGGAAAGAACACAAGTTATGTCTTTTCTTTAAGGAGATCATATCTCCAATTCTTATTTAGGGCACTTGCGCTTCCATTCTTGCCGATATATAACGATACTCAGTTTAAGATTAAGACTAAGCTGAATGATAAGAATGAGATTAGCCTAATCGGCCTTGGGGCTTTTGACAATTTTGAATTGAATGAAGGAGCAAATGACAATGTTGATGATGAAGAAACCCTAGAGCGAAATAGATATATCCTTGGAAACATCCCGTCTAATGATCAGTGGAATTACACTTTAGGACTAAGCTATAAGCATTTCGCTGATAAAAGCTTTCAGCAAGTAGTAGTAAGTCGAAATCATTTGAATAATGTGGCGATAAAATATCAAGACAATGATGAGTCTGATCCAAATAAGCTGATTCTTGATTACTCTAGTCAAGAAATTGAGAATAAAGTTCGTCTAGAGCATACATGGAGAGATAAGGGTTGGAAGTGGAATGTTGGTGTAGGCTACCAAAACGCAACGTTCACAAATAGCACTTATAATAGAATTGTAACTTCATCAGGACAAGAGCTAGAGATTGACTTCGATTCAAGATTAAATATCAATAGATATTCTGTATTCAGTCAATTGAGTAAAAGCGTTTGGAACAATAGATTAACACTTTCAGGAGGTATTAGAACGGACTTTAGTGATTTCAATGAGGAAATGCTTAACCCTATTGATCAGCTTTCTCCGAGAATTGCGGCTTCTCTCAGTCTTGCTCCTAAATGGAGTCTTAATACAAGCATAGGTCGTTATTTTCAGCTTCCTCCATACACCGTCTTAGGGTATCGCAATGCTACAGGTGATTTGATAAATCAAGATAATGGGATAGATTATATTCGAGCAGATCATTATGTAGCGGGAGTAGAATATTTACCGACTGCAAACACCAAACTGACAGTAGAAGGATTTTATAAAGTTTATAATGATTATCCATTCTTGTTAAGGGATAGTGTTTCATTGGCCAACTTGGGTGGTGATTTTGGTGTAATAGGAAATGAGCCTGCTGTTCCTACTTCTGAGGGAAGATCTTACGGAATAGAATTCTTAGCTCAGCAGAAATTGTTTAAAGGGTTTTATGGCATCTTGGCATATACATATGTCATCAGCGAATTCACTGATAAGAATGATGATTTTAGACCTTCTGCATGGGATAATGGAAACATTGTTACGCTTACTGCTGGAAAGAAGTTCAAAGGAAATTGGGAAATTGGTGCGAGATTCAGGTATTTGGGTGGTGCTCCATATACTCCTTTTGATGAAAACCTTTCTGGATTGCGTCAAAATTGGGATTTACGAGGAATTGGGATTCTTGATTTGGATAGACTTAATTCCGAGAGAGTGGGGGGTGTCCATCAACTGGATGTTCGACTGGACAAAAGGTGGTTTTTCAAAAAGTGGAGCTTGAATGCTTACATAGACATTCAAAATGTTTACAATTATCAAGCTCCGCTTGCACCATTTATAACTGTGGAAAGAGATCCTGATGGAAATCCTCTGGTGGATCCTAATGACCCAACTAGATATTCAACGAGAAATATTGCAAACTTTAGTGGTAACCTTCTTCCTTCGGTCGGGATTATTATCGAACTGTAACGGGCTAGTGTCCTTTTGCTAAGATCAATCAGATTGAAGCAGACGTGCCAATGAATTGAAACGTGGTCGTAAGATTTATGAAGCTTAATTCCTCGCAGATGGGAGGTCTCGGCCTTTTTCCGGTAACACTCTAGACTGTTATCTAATCGTACATTCCTACCTAATTAGAATGCTACTGTTATTAATAGCATCAAATCTGATAATAACGGAGTAATGGATTATTTAGCAAACTCCGCAAAAGGGCTCTAAAAGGTTGGCTTAGAAACGAATTCCTACTATAAGAATATCATCGATCTGCTCTTCCTCATCACCCATCCATTCTTCAATACGAGTGTTTAGAATCTCTTTTTGCTTAGTCATAGATTCGGGCTGAACCTGAACCAATAGCTTTTTGAATTGGCTATACTTAAACTTCTTTCCAGAAGGCCCGCCAAATTGATCAGCATATCCATCAGAGAATATATAGACTGAATCTCCTGGCAAAACTTCGATAGTATGATTGGTGTATGGCGTCTCTAAGTTATCACCATATATACCGACAGGTTGACGATCACCTCGTGTCTCAATAATTTCACCTTCACGGATCAGCCAGAAAGGATTATTCGCGCCAGCGTATTCGATCTTATTACCTTTTTTCGGTATAGTACAAATCGCTATATCCATTCCGTCTTTCGTTTGATCGGATGATGGATGCTTGTTTAGCGCTTTGATTACTCCATGTTTCAGCGCGAGTAGAATTTCATTAGGCTGAGTAATACCCTTTTCATTCACTATTTCATTCAAAAGTGAAGATCCAATCATAGACATCAAGGCTCCAGGAACACCATGGCCAGTACAATCAGCAGCCGCAATTATAGCTTTGTCATTCTTTTCGGAAAACCAGTAGAAGTCACCACTTACGATATCTTTCGGTCTGAACAGAACCATGCTCTGCTTTAACGATTGATCGATTTCTTCTTTAGACGGTAAAATAGCTTCTTGTATACGCTTCGCATAAAGTATACTATCTTTTACTTGCTCGTATAGTTCAGCGATTTGCTCACTTTGTTTCTCTATCTCTTCTTTTTGTCGCACTACCTCTTCAGTTCTTTCACGAACCTTTTCCTCCATGTCTTCGCTATACTCTTTCAAGTTTTTACGCATGACAAGAAGTGACTGACCTAATTCATCCTGATCACTCAATGGGGTGTATTCAGTATTGTAGCCACCAGAACCAACAGCAATTGCAAAGTCCTTTGTGCTTCTCAATCCAACAACAACGGTTTCCAATGCGTTGGCCATCTCACCGATTTCATCTCCACGAGAATTAATCCAGCTTTTAGGGAAAATACCTTTTGAAAGATCTAGAAGTATAAGTCGAAGTTTTCTAACGGGAGAAACAATTGTCCTCGTGGTGAGAAAAGCGATGATAATACCGGCAATCGTGAGTGCAATACCTAAGTTTTTAATTAATAATCGAACCTTTTGAAAAGATTCAATCATGGTAGCAGTAATCACCTTTGTTGCTTCTTTCTTATTATCAATAAGAACCTGCAACATGTCTAGCGTTTGATCTGTGTAGTTATCAATATCACCACCTTCTTCAACCATTGAATTCGCCATAAACAAGTTCATGGGTTCATTGTAAGCATCTAGACTTCCAAGAGCTTGTTTTACAAACTCATGGTTCGACCACAACATTTCGATATTATCAAAAACAGGGTTTAATGTACTGCGTGTGCTATCGTCCCATCGCATAGAAAGCTCTTCGAGCTCTCGTTTAAGATTTGGATAGTCGGCAACCGTTAGTCTGTTCAGCAAGGCCTTATCCTCATTTTCTGAAGGACTTGGAAGATATACCCAGTTGCTGATAAGCATTTTTGATCTTACGATCATCAACTTAAGCTCTTCAAGCTTGGCTATAGAAGGAGTATGGTTATTCGTAATCTCCTCATTGATCTCCTGGCTTTCAACGAAAGTCTTATTGGTGATATAAAAGGCGATAATGGTAGATAAGATAACTACCGCAAAACCCAAGCTTATTTTCCTACCGATACTGAAATGTGAAAACATATTCGTTGTGGGGATCTTATTCTTGGTTCTCTAATTTCTTCAACTCAGCTTGGTACTTCTCAGACTCTTCGATGTTGTTCAAACCAAAGTAAATTCCTGAAAGACCAACGAGTGTCTCTTTTCTCAATGGATTAAGCTCGTAAGCTTTGAGCATGTATGGTAAGGCTGCTCCAAAGAGATCCATTACTTGAGCTTGAATCGCAAACAACGTTTCAAAGTCTTGCTCGTAGTCCATGTTCTCGATGATGTTTACACCTTGGTTATAGAAGTGAATTGCTAAATTGTAATTGGCACTAATATTCTCTTCGTCCAATTGAATTACTTCTTCATATAGTTTCACTACGTTGTTTCCAATCTCATCTCTATTATCGCTAGGGCGAGGATTGTCGAACAAGTATGAGTATTTAGATGCCTTATACAACTTAAACTCGATGATTCTTTGATTCAAATCCAGATTAGGATTAATCATCTTGATCACTTCACTGTAGTTGTCAAATAGTATTTGAGCTGTATCAAACTTATTTGCATCAAGGGCAAAAGCAGCGTCATTATATAGAGTAGAGGATAAGTATTTTAATGAATTTAGGCAATCTTCAACCAACTCACCTTTGGGCTCAAGTTCGATGGCTTTGCTGTAAGACTCAATAGCAGTTGAGCATAATTCCACCGCCTCATTTTGAGACTTAGAATCTTTCGCTGCTTTGTAAAGATCTTTATAGATGTAACCTCGGAAATACCAAGTTTTAGTAATTCCATTAAAATTGTCATCGCCTACGGCAATTTCAATGAGCTCCTTGGCTTTGGGCAGATCCTTGTTCTGATAAGCACGAAGTGCTAGCGACACCGGATCGAGCTGAGCCCTAAGCGCAATCGGTATCATCGAGAACAAGACCACCGCTATTATTACGAGTCTTTTCATTGGTTTAATTAATCACTTTAGTAGCTAAATTTTCTAAGGTGTTACTAACGATTAAGTCCTGCTGTTTAAACAAGGACTTATTCATTTCATATTTCATAGCTGCACCAACCACAACGAAGTTTATAGCCGAAGTCCTTTCGATCAGACCTTTGCCCTCAGTTACAGTTAGACAATTATATTCTTTTGCTTTGTTGATGTAAGGATCTACAGCACTTGTAGATGCCCCAGCCACGTATATTAAGTGACATTTGGATACTTCAGCGGGAGACTTGAATCGTTTAACAACCAGTGTTTGACTGTTTATTTTTTTCGTTTTAGCCGCAGTTTCAAGGTTAAGTGCAAGGTCATTATCTCCAACAACGCCAATAATAAAATCGCCTTGCTTATATGCGGCAGGCCATTCGGTATACTTCGCGAAATTTAGAATGTAAGTTGCCTTGAATTTAGCCCGCGTATTCATTGTGTTCATAGACGTTTGGCTCATAGAGCTAAGCGCTAAACCCATGATTAATGATATGGCTAAGAGAAAATTCTTCACTTCAATTCCGCGCAAATGTAGCCTATACTTTTATAAAGTCTACAAAATGCTAGGCAGCCAAATTATGAATATTTTGGAATGCAAGCGAAAAATCTTGAAATAGAGTCATTTTCAAAAGTCATTGACGAGACCGTATCAATGCTGGAATAAACCAATGCAGCAAGATCAGCAGCTACTTGATCAATGCTATCGTTTAAATAAGTAGAGTCGGCATCGAGTTCAGAGAGTATGAAGTTGACATCATTGATGAGGTCAATGGCCACTTGGTCAATGCTATCATTAAGGTAAGTAGAGTCAGCATCTAAAGCAGTGTTCAAAGCGGAAACTTCATTGGCTAATTCAGTATCTGTTGTTAAGCTTGCCAAAGAAACTGCCACCGAATCCCCGTCACCTGAGAAGACTTTCAAAATAGAGTCATTTTCAAAAGTCATTGATGAGACCGTATCAATGCTGGAAGAAACCAATGCAGCAAGATCAGCTGCTACTTGATCAATGCTATCATTCAAATAAGTAGAGTCGGCATCGAGTTCAGAGAGTAAGAAGTTGACATCATTAATGAGGTCAATCGCCACTTGATCGATACTGTCGTTCGTGTTGCCGAGTTCATTGCTTAAAGAATCAATACGTGAATCAAGGTATGCAACGGTATCTCCTAGTTGAGTTATTGTCGCTAATGAAGATATGTCTATTGAGATAGTGTTTCCGAAGTTGTTCGAAAGATCTATAAATGTTCCGTTAATAGCGCCTGATACAATATTAGTATCCGATAGACTGTACCCATTGATTCCTGCACTTGTAACTACATACAATGAGTCTCCGTTGGGATTGGCATAAACGGAGTCAATAACTCCATTATTAGCCAATTGCCAAGAAGCTGTTCCGCCTGCATCAGAGGTGAGTACGAATCCTGCTTGTGCTCCACTAGGGAGGATAAGGCTGTCTCCAACATATACTGCGCCAGACTCAAAGTAGGCGGCATAATTTGTATCCGCATTTTGGGCGCGAGAATAGATGCCGATGTTCGAACCCGCAGTATTGTTAAAAGACGATCGGCCAAAAACGGCAATATTTCGGCCGCCACCATTGGTTTGACCTTGCGCAATACCATAGATTGCTGCGTCTAATGTTGTGTAGGTAAATCCAGTGTCGAGCACACCAATTACAGCGCGGTTTATATTTCCATAACCAGCCTCACCGTAAATACCATAGTTGAGGTTTGAAGGACTGTTTAATGCAGCACCTCTAACGCCTATAGCTGAGCCTGTCGCTCCAGGTGCTGTGGCAAATGCGAAGATTCCTTCATTTCGAACTGCACCAGAAGCTCTAACCCACATGCCGCGAGACACTGATCCGGCACCTCCAGTGGCGTTGGTAGTAATAATTTCAACACCCTTAATCTCTGAAATACCTGAAACATCGGATACAAAGTAGGATCCAACAGTTTCGGTTAGATTGTTCACATGAAATGGGTATCTCGGTTGACTAGTTCCGATACTGACTTTTTTACTCAAAACATAAATACTATCGCCATTAACTTCCCAGTCATTATCAGCGAAAACATAGGGAGTAAGACCAGTTGAGGTTTCTACCCATAGGGTGTCGTTGGCTACAAAAACCGAGTCTACAGTATTTAAATCAACTAAACCTGAAAGATCAGCAATAACTGGTGTTGTATTTCCTCCTTGATAAACTTGAAGATCGGTTCCGTTGAGAGATGCACTATCTATTAGTTCATCAGTAGAGTCGATGAAGTTAGTTATGTCAACATAAAAAGTGTCAGTGTTTTCAATTATCCTAAGACTATCTCCTACCAACCCAAAGGAACTAATCGTATCTGAACTTGAAGATGAGATACCAGAAAGGTCAATGATTGAGGAGTCGGCTCCATTGAAAAGGATTAAATCTGATCCGTCAACTTCACTGCTATCTATGGTGAACGTATTGCCAGCTCGCTCGGCATACAACGCATAGGGTACAGACATTAATTGAGTTGTGCCCATATCCAAGGAGCCAACTTGAACATTAAGAAATTTAGCACTGGATGACCAATCCACATAGCCAATTGTTCCTTGTGTAGGAGCTCCTTCTCCTCTAATAAGAGTGAATAAACCAAATCTATTTGTTGCAACTGCATGAACCTCGGAAAAAGAGATGGTGGTCAAGTTAATATCCTCTGCAATTGAAATGGAAACATTGAGCGTTGTGTCAGCGAATGGAGTTCCATCGCTTGAGCGCGCAACAGCTTGATAATTGATTCCCTGTGGTGCTTGTGCTTCAACATGATTGGAGATGCTTAGGCATAATGCGAGGAGGATAGACGCCTTCATATAGAGGTGTCTGAAACGAAACATAGATTGCATATTGGTCAGTTTTGCTTAGAACTAACTCAAAAAAGAACATCGCAGTTTTTCGGTTATTATCCTTTTCAAAGGAATTAACCATACACCGTTAAAAAATCTTAGTCAAGTTTAGTTCTAGCTCCAAAATATACTTTCAGATGGAACTAAAGTCGATTAAGTTAGGTAAGGAAACAGAGAGATAGGACAAAAAAAGCGAGGTTCAGGCCTCGCTTTTTTTATTCTTTGTTTCAAGAAGGTTTTAGTTCTGTCTTTGAGTAGCTCCTACCATACTCTGATAGTACGTTTCTGCTTCTTGCAAGACAGGGTCTATATATGCTGACATTTCCTCTACTTTATACTTTCTTCCAATATTTTTCAATTGTTGAATAACAGCATAAGCCTGATTGATATCCCTGTTTACAGAAGCAGTGTATTTGCGGTCAAGAGAATTATAGTATCTTAAAAACTCAAGATAGTTATCACCTAAAAGTTTTGACATTTCCATTCCCCGATCTATTCGACCCACTTCGAAAAAGGACTCTGTTACTTGAATCAATGTAACATCATTCGGTGTATTGCTGTTTACGGTTATTTCAACACACTTTTCGAGAACAGCCTCAGCTCTTTCTTTCTCACCCTTCTTGATCAACGCATCAGCAAGTCTAGAGAAGTTTAATCGAAGATTGGTTACAAAACGAAGGTTGTTCTCATCCATAAACAAGCTTGGATCTTGCATGTTTCCAAAAGAAAACTCTTCCATCATATTGGTGTACATGATATCAGTTTGCACTTCGCCAAAATATCCAAATTGGTTTCGGTCCGAAATCACCTTGTACGGTACTAATCGGTAGGTGAACCCTTCATGCTGCATATACTCTTCAAGTCCGAAATAGCTATCTCTAGGCATTGTATTTGCAAAGTATAGCGGACGCTCCCAATTATTATTGGCTAAAATGTCAAGAATTACGAGCTCGCTTTTCAGAATATACTGTCCGCTCACTGTCCATTCGATAGCATCTAAAACTCTATCCTCATATCCTTGGGATATTGTTCCATTCGCAACTACAGTTGCTGAGTCAACAGGAACTCTAAAGTTACGAGTTGGGAAATAGTTCATTTGTTGATTTGCGCTGAACATTGCTTGTTTGTTCTCATCCAATACAAATGCAACCAATTCATCGACATTGATGTGGGCAGATGATTTTTTGCTTTCAACAATTGGTAAATAATCGCGCGTTCCTTGCCTGTAGTCGTCTTTTTCCATGCTCAGCTTAATCGGTTTGCCATCGTATGCTTGACGCTTTACCATGTCAATAAACCAATCGGTGCTTGCTAAAGTGAGGTTTACAATACGCACATCTGTTCTATACCCTTCAACTTCTTGAAGGTACCATAGTGGGAATGTATCATTATCTCCATTGGTGAATAGGATTGCATCCTCTTCACAAGAATCTAAATAGTTTTTAGCAATATCTCTGGCAGTAAAGCGACCAGATCTATCATGATCATCCCAACCGTCTTTGGCCATTAATATGGGTGCGGTTAGGCATAATACCGTTGCTAATAAAGCTTGCAGTTTTTGATCTTTAATGACTTGGCCTATTCCATACATTAGTGCAAGAAGTCCTGCTGAAACCACAGCGATGTAGAGCATCAACAAAGCAAATGATTCATTACCTCCAAATAATGACCCAACAAGGGTCAATCCGATAGCACCACCTACGGTAATGCCTACGGTTTGTCCAAGGTCTTTGACGGTCAGGTTTCGGGCGGCATCATATAATGCCAGTACGCCAAATCCTATCCAAATGGCAAAAGCGTAAAACGATCCTGCATAGGCATAATCTCGCTCTCTAGGTTGATAAGGGTATTGATTGAGGTAAAGAACTATCGCTAGTCCAGTAAAAAAGAAAAGCAAGAGAACTACCCAGGCATTACGCATGTCAGCTTTAAAGTGGAATAGCATTCCTAAAAGTCCAAGTATTAGTGGAAGCACAAAGAAGAAATTTCTCGCTTTTTGATTTTCTAAATAGGAGGGAAGCTGATCTTGATTTCCAACATGGGCCTCATCAATGAAAGGCACACCTGTCATCCAATTACCATCTTGAAAACTTCCATGCCCTTGAGTGTCATTTTGCCTTCCCGAAAAATTCCACATGAAGTATCTGAAATACATCCACCCGACTTGGTACTTAAAGAAAAAGCTTATGTTTTCTGAGAACTTGGGTTTTCTTATTGTGGTCCTTTTGCCATCTCTAGTTGTATACTGAACAGGCTTGCCCTCAAAATCACTCCATTCTTTATACGCCCTAATGTGGTTCTTTTTTGGACTCCACATTCGAGGGAAAAATGATTTAAAGTCGTCTTCATAATTTGGCTTGGAGTTTTTCCGGTCATCGGCCAATTCATATTTTCCAGTGCGTGCATCCGGATAATATACGGGCTTTCCATCCTCATAAGGTGTCTGCTTATCTAAAGGAGAATTGAAATATTGACCATAGAGTAAAGGGAAGTCTCCGTACTGCTCTCTGTTAAGATAGGAGAGAAGGTTCACTAAATTTTCAGGGTTGTTTTCATCGATCGGGGTATTCGCATTTGAGCGAATCATAATTAACACAAAAGATGAATAACCGATCATTAGCACCAAAAATGAAAGAAGAGCGGTATGCCAAATTGGTTTATTTTTTTTGAGGGTGTATTGAATACCAAAAACAACAGCTCCCATCATAAGAACGATGAAAATTACTGAGCCCATATGAAATGGTAGTCCAAATGAATTGACCATCACAAATTCGAAACTAGCCGCCCAGCTTACCACCTTAGGAATGATGAAACTCTGAATTCCCCCAAGGGTAATAACGCCAGCAACACCAGCTATTATTAGGCCTTTCAGGTTTGGTTTGAATTTTTTAAAGTAGATCACGTAGGCTATTGCTGGAATAGCAAGTAAGTTCAATAAGTGAATACCAATGGATAGACCAACTAAATAAGCGATTAGTATTATCCAACGATCGGCTTTTGGCTCGTGTGCAATAGATTCCCATTTGAGAATCGCCCAAAAGGTTATTGCCGTGATCATAGAAGACATGGCATATACTTCACCTTCAGTGGCAGAAAACCAAAATGTATCTGACCAAGTGTAAGCGAGCGAGCCGATGACCGCACTTCCAAAAACAGCGATCATATCACCTTGAGGAAGTTCTTCTTCAGAACCTTTTGCCCCAAAAAGTTTCTTTGCTAAGGCTGTGATAGTCCAAAACAGAAAAAGAATGGTAAAGGCACTAGATAGTGCGGATACCAAGTTAACCATGTAGGCTACATTCTCTGGTGCAGCAAACATTGAAAACAATCTGCCGATAAGCAGAAAAGTTGGCGCTCCTGGTGGGTGCCCAACTTCAAGTCTGTAGGAAGTGGCGATATATTCTCCACAATCCCAAAAACTAGCAGTAGGTTCAACAGTGCTTACATATGTGTAGGCAGCTACTGTAAACACTAGCCAGCCAATTATATTGTTCCACTTTTGGTAATTCATAATACGAACGTTCTCATTTATTTCGGTTGGAAAGGCGCGAATTTAGAACTCTGACCAATAGGGATTAGTGAAGAATGGTTACGAAATGCTATTATTTATTAAAATGCCCTTGAAATCTGGAATAAAAACACCCCTAAGCTTAAAGAAAAAATACTTTTGGCACAGGACTTGCAAAAACACTTTAAAATCAAAATAGAATAACAATGAATAATTCAATCAACACTAGAATTTTAGCCTTAGGATTAGTTACTCTGATGGCTGTTGGATGTCAAAACAGAAAAGTTCAGCGAGTAGATCCCAACGAAACCATAGACTTAAGCGGACGTTGGAACGATACCGATTCCAAAATGACTGCAAATGCAATGATTGAGCAAATTCTGACAGGTCCGTGGTTGGCAAACCACCTGAGAGATAATTCGAATGACAAACCAGTTGTGGTTGTTGGAATTGTTAGAAATAAATCTACCGAACATATTACAACTGAAACTTTCTGCAAGGACCTTGAAAGATCCTTTATAACTTCTCAAAAGGTCAGATTAGTTCAGGGCGGTGAAATGCGTGATGAAATTAGAACCGAGAGAGCGGATCAACAAGAGTTTAGCAGCAAAAGCACCATGAAAAAGTGGGGTTTAGAAATTGGTGCAGATTATATGCTTCAAGGGGTTCTTAATTCTACTGTGGATCAATATAGAAAAGAGAAAGCAGTAGAATATCAGATTGATCTTCAATTGACCAATATGGAAACCAATGAAGTGGTTTGGATTGGCGACAAGAAAATTAAGAAATATATAAAAGGCTAGATACGGTCGAAGATTATAGCCGCGTTGTACCCTATGCAGCGCGGCATTTTTTTACATGAATAAATTCATTTTCATACCTTTTGTTGTAGTGCTGCTTTCAAGTTGTGCTAGCTATTACAAGCGAAATATTGAGTTTCAAACTCAATTTGCCAATGGCGAAATGGATAAGGCTGAGAAAACTCTGGAAGGCAATAAGAAAATGCAAAAAGATCGTAATCGTTTTTTGTATTTAGTCAACATGGGAGTTGTGAATCACATGCAACAAGATTTTGAGTTGAGTAATCAGTTTTTCAATGAAGCAGATCTTTTATTTGAGGACTATAAAAAGAATTACGCAAGTGAGGCGCTTGCCTTAATATCAAATCCTGAGGTTAAGCCATATCGGGCAGAAGACTTTGAGCCAGTAATGATTCATTACTACAAGGCACTCAATTACCTCAATCTTTATAAATACGATGAGGCTATTGTTGAAGCCAAGCGAATGAATTTGATTCTAAATCAGCTGAACGACAAGCATAAAGACAGCAAGAATCGGTACCAAGCAGATGCATTCGCTCATATTATTATTGGTCTAGCCTATGAAGCTTCTGGTGGATTAAATGATGCTTTTATTGCTTACAGGAATGCCTACGATATTTATACTGGCGAACATGGTTATTTTGATATTGAGGTACCACATCAATTAAAGCAAGACCTACTTAGAACTTCTTATTTATTGGGGTTTCGAAACGAGTTTGAATGGTATCAAAGGGTATTTGGTCTAGATGACTATCAGTTTGAACCACTCGAATACGGAGAAGCCGTAGTTTTTTGGCAAAATGGTTTAGGTCCGATTAAAGACGAGTGGAGTGTGAACTTCATAGCAGCACCCGGTCAAGGTGGTTATGTGAATTTTACCAATGAAGAACTAGGAATGACTTTTCCTTTCTATATCGGTAATGACCCCAAGAAGAGAAATGATCTTTTGGCTTTAAAGGTTGTTCGTGTTGCATTTCCAAAATATATTGAACGCCCAACCTTATATAAAGATGCTTGGATAGAGCTGGATGGTATGAAATTTGAAATGGATAAAGCGGAAGACATCAATGCGATTGCTTTTAAAACACTTCAAGATCGTTTCGTGCGAGAAATGGGAAGCGCGTTGCTTCGACTAGCCATAAAGAAGGTGTCGGAGATTCAATTGCAACAAGAAAATGAGGCTCTGGGTGCAATAGCAACGATTACAAATGCTGTAACCGAAAAGGCTGACACAAGAAATTGGCAGACGCTTCCTCATACAATTTACTATGCTCGAATTCCATTGAAAGAAGGTGAGAATGATGTTCTTTTAAAAATGAATACTAAAGACAGGCAAGTACACCGTACAAGTTTCAATTTTCAAGGTAAAAAAGGGGCTATGTATTTTATGCCGTATCAAAGCTTAGAGCATCTTAAATCGGCATCATGGGATATGAATGGTCGGCATAAACCAATTCGAAAAGATTGAGATTTAGTTTGCGCGAAAGAAGTCAATTACGGAGAGGTTTACCAAATGCACATTTTTATAGTAGTAATGCAAAATTTCGGCATAGCTATTTCCACGCTTCGCCATATTCATTGCTCCTTCTTGACATAACCCAACTCCATGACCGTAACCATGTCCTTCTAAGATGATTGAATCTTGAACGTGATCGATAGAGAAATAGGCAGATAAAAGACCCAAGTCATATCGTATTTGCTTAAATGGGACGCGAGCACCATTTTCATTTAAAAAATGAGCGCGCTCATCAGGACAGTGATTCAACGCTTCAGTGGCAGCATCATCTTCATATACTGGATAGCCATGTTTAACACTTAAATAGTCAAACCACTTTTGCTTTGTTGTTGCGTAGCGCCAATAAGAGTGGTTTTCTTCCAAACAATTTTCGTCAATTCGCTCTCTCAAGTATTCTAACCTGCTACTCCAAACATCCTCGCTATTACAGGTGTATCCACCACAGTTACTATGAAAAGCAGCGTTAACTAAGTTAATGTCACTGTCAACAATAACGATGCCTATCGTTTCTTGTGTTCCTTTCACTATGTCTGGATTAGACATGCTTCGTCTATGGTAAACCTGACAATGTACCTTATCACAAAGTTGAAATCCTTCAACTTCGTGTCTTCTGCGGTTATTTAAAGCATATGTTCTGCAAATAACAGATTGAACTTTGTAGTATTCCTTCGGTTCTTTGCTTCCTGCTTCTGACTCTACAACGCCAGCCACATAATGCTCAATGTAAACTTCATTGACTACACGTAACTTGCCTCGATATGGTTTAATGATGAAGTTGTCGTAAAATTCATGAGCTACTTTATGACCCGTGCGTTGAATTTTAAGGCTGCTTCCCCAAACATTTCGATTGATTTCTAAACTGTAGTATGTGCCCAGGTCTTCGGATAAAGTGCGAACATGTAGCAACCCATTAATATTCTTCACCCTTAGTATGGTGCCGCCTTTAAGTTGTATAAGCTCTTTTCCGTTGCCGAATATGCTATAACTCCCTTCACCAGTTTGTACTGTGATCTCTGTCGGCTCTTCCCCCCAGAATAGGCCAATTTCTAGCACCTTATTTGATGCTCCAGCCTGAAGAAAAAGACAAAGAAGAAGAAAGGTTAATGTTAACCGCATATGCTACAAAAGTATCTGCAGCCAAAACCACGATTATTCTATTGATGAATGATTTTCAACAATCGACTTGCAACAAACTTTGAAGCTCCTTTAGATCCAAGATTTTGAATAAGCTCAGCATACTTTTCTAAGACATAAGATCTTCTTGAGCCACCTTTAATTATTGAACTCAATTCAGATTTTAGATTCGTGGCATTAACATCACTTTGAATTAATTCAGTGACTACCTCTTTATCTAGAATCAGGTTGACAAGGCTGATAAACTTGATTTTTACGAGATACCTAGCTATAGTTACACTTAACGCGTTGGCTTTATAAACGACTACTTGAGGTGTTCCGATTAAAGCAGTTTCTAGAGTTGCAGTTCCAGAAGTTACTATAGCTGCTTCTGAAGCTTTTAGCAGCTCATAGGTTCTTCCTTCCAGAAGACTTACTGAATCTGGTAATAAATCATAAAGATGTTTTGGCTGCCAAGCAACTTTAGAAGCTACGAATTGATAATCAGGGAAGTCCTTTACAATCCGTGAAATGGGCTCTAAAAGCAGTTTTATTTCCTGAGTTCTACTTCCTGGTAAGAGTGCTATAATAGGTTTTGTGTTTTTAACGCCTATTTCCGTCCTGAATTTGGCGTCATCTAAATGAATATGCTTTATCTCATCCAACAGAGGGTGACCGACATATTCAGCATCCACGCCATGCTTAGCATAGAATTCTTTTTCAAAAGGTAAGATCACAAAAACATGATCCACAAATCGTTTGATTTTTTCAACGCGAGACTCTTTCCAAGCCCAAATCTGAGGCGAAATATAATAGGCCACTGGAATGGATAAAGCCTTAATATGTTTGGCCATGCGCAGATTAAACCCAGGGTAGTCGATTAGTACCACTAAGTCAGGATTGAACGCTTCAATTTGTTCCCTGCAGATTTTGAAGTTTTTAAAAATAGTGCGCAAATTCGCTATTACTTCTACAAATCCCATGAAAGCAAGGTCGTCAACATGCTTCATAACTTTGGCTCCGGCATCTTGCATTTTATCGCCTCCCCAGCATTGAATTTCGACAGAAGGATCTTGCTCAACTAAAGCTTTTACTAGATTGGCTCCATGCAGGTCGCCACTTGGCTCGCCAGTTATTATGAAAACCTTACGCGACATACTTAAAGTAGACTACAAAAGGTGCATATAAAAACGTAGCCATAATAACTCCTTGGGCTGCTCGATAAAAGTCTTTTCGAAGAGCAGTGTAAAAAAAAACTAGATTGAAAATCAGGCAAATGGAAATTACTCCGCTGTGCGTAGAGGTGTTATTACTGATCATTTTCACAAACCCCATAAAAGAGCGGTCTGATGCAGCAATAAGGTAGAATGCAATAAAACCAAATACAGGGCCAGTGAGTCCGGCAATAAGGCCTACCCAAAGTTTATTGAACTTGTAGTTTATGATTTCCATGCATTTAAGGTATCTAAAGTACTGTAATTAGTAAAGTCATAAGAAACAGGAACGATACTCACATATCCATTTTGTAAAGCGTATAAGTCTGTGTCTTCTTTATGTTCTTCAAATGGAACAAAATGCCCTGTCAACCAATAATAATCTTGTCCGGAAGGGTCTTTTCTTTTATCAAACTCTTCTTGCCACTTAGCGTGCGCCTGACGGCAAAACTTCATACCTTGAATCATTTCAAGCGGAAGCTTCGGAATATTTACATTTAAGCAGAAGTTGGTTTTTGGTTGGCTTAAAACCATGGCTAGAACTTCTCTCACATAGTGCTTTGTAGGTTCAAAATCAGCATCAACACTGTGGTCAAGCAACGAGAAGCCAATGGAAGGCACACCCTCAATATAACCTTCAAGCGCTGCGCTCATTGTTCCCGAATAAATAACATTTATACTGGCATTTGATCCATGATTAATGCCTGAAATTACAAGGTCCGGTGTTTCGTCTAGAATTACATCAAGCGCCATTTTTACGCAATCTACAGGTGTACCAGAGCACTCATAACCTTCATAATCTCCATCCAAAGGCATTTTGTCAATGCGCAATGTTGAGTTGATTGTGATTGCATGTCCCATTCCGCTTTGTGGCTTATTCGGAGCAATTTTCAAAACGCGCCCAAACTCTAAAGCTACTTCCGTAAGTGCCCTAATACCTGGTGCATGATAGCCATCATCGTTGGTAACTAAGATCAAAGGTCTTTTAGTCATAGATGCTTTTTAAATGTGATTGCGAAGCTAGAAAATGAGGATTGATTCAATGCTAAAGGATAAGGTTTAATGTGAACTATAAACTCTTATTACATTTATTTTGGTTTGTCTGAAGGCGATGCTTAATCGATATAAATTTAAGGGGCTTGAAGCGTCTTTTTTTCTGATTATGAATAAATTGGATGTCTAATATGTGAAATCAAAGAAAAGTTTTTCTATTATTGGTGTACGCTAAATTCAACTTATGAAAACAACATTTACTCTATTATTTTCTCTCGTTTTTGCTTTTGGATCATTCGCCCAATCAGAATGGGATGTACCTGAGGAGAATACGGGAATGATTACCAAGATTACAGCTACATGGTGTGGCCCTTGTGGACAATGGGGGTGGGAAGCTATGGAAGATTTATTGGCATCGCATGGTGACGACAATATTGTGATATCATTATATGCTCCCTCTTCAAGCAAGCTGCATAATGCTGGTGCAGAGTCCTTAGCGGATGAAATTGGTTTTGGCGGAACACCTAATTTCTCAGGTAATGGTTTAGATCAAGGAACCGCTGCTGCGAGTACTGCGCCTATTGTTGATACTTTTACTACCGAAGCTCCAGTCATTGCTAACTCTGCATTCGAAATTCAGAATGTAGATGATGATACCTTGATTATTCTGATCAAAACCGAGTTCTTTCAAAATGTTGATGGAACCTTTATTTTGAAGCCTTTTCTGATTGAAAACCATGTCATGGAGGAACAAACTGGTCAAACTGGAGATGCCAGTCACCACAATGTTCATCGGGGTGCTTTTGCGCCATTAACTGACACTACCAATGTGATTTTAGTTGGATCTGCGGCCGCGGGAGATATTATCTCAAAACGCTACGTAATGGAGTATGATCCTTCTTGGGATTTAGACGAAATGTTCATTGCAAGTACATTATGGATGGAAAATCCTTTAGATCCAGCAGATCATCTTTATGTGAATGGCTCTAAAGTTTCCCAGGCTGGGGAATTAGCTCTTAGCATGGGGACACATGATGAAGAGCCGCCAGTTTACATCGATCCAGGAAGTTGGCCAGTTGGCTTAGAGGAAGTTGATGAAATCAATTTTGCAGTTTTCCCAAATCCTGCAAGCGATGTGTTAAACGTTAACTTGTCTGCAAATGCTGACTTTACAATTATTGTGACAGATATTTTGGGCAAGCAGATTTTTTCTGAATCTTATACCTCGATATCTAAGACAGTAATAAATGTTGCTGATTTTCCTGAGGGGATTTACATGATACAATTGAATACTGGCGATGACACTTTCTATGAAAGAGTAATCGTAAAGTAATACAATAGACACATAATTTGGAGGCCTCTGAAATCTCAGAGGCCTTTTTTGTGCCTTAATTTCACATCAGTCAGTTTCGGCACACACATTGATAAGTAATTTTAAAATTTAAAGAAAATGTATTGGATTATATTAATTGGTTTCGGTTTGTTAAGCTGGTGGGTTAGCAGCACACTGAAAAAAAGGTTTAGAGAATATTCTGAGATCCCCACTACTAGTGGACTATCAGGTGCCGAAGTGGCAGAGAGAATGCTCAGAGATAATAATGTTCATGATGTGAAGGTTATAAGTGTTGAAGGTGAATTGACGGATCATTACAACCCTAAAAACAAGACAATCAATTTAAGTAGGGCGGTCTATCATGGACGCAATGTTTCTGCTGCGGCAGTTGCAGCTCATGAAACTGGTCATGCTGTTCAGCATGCTACAGCATATGCAATGTTGAGTTTGCGATCTGCCATGGTGCCAATGGTAAACTTGAGTTCTAAGATGATGAATGTTATTTTCATCATGGCTATTCTCGGAGGTGCAATATTTGGGTTGATGCCACAGATGTTTATGCTTGTTATCGTTGCTCAGGCCATAATAACAGCTTTTAGTTTAATCACTCTTCCTGTAGAGTTTGATGCCTCAGCACGGGCTTTGCAGTGGCTTAATATGAGTAAGATTACTGTAGGTGAAGAACACGAAAAAGCTAAAAATGCTTTGCAGTGGGCTGCTAGTACTTATGTTGTAGCTACTTTGGCAGCTGTAGCTCAATTGCTCTATTTCATCATGGCTTTTGGTGGAGGCAGAGATTAATAAAACATTTATGAGAGTTTATCTTTTTTTTATCGCACTTGTTTCCTCGTCTATTGTTTTTGGACAGAGCGGGGTTGAGGTTAGTTCAAAAATAAAGTCAGCGACAGTTTATCCCCGCGGAGCCCAGATTGAGCATGAGGCTTCAAAGTTTTTAACGGCTGGCAGACAAGTGATCACTTTTACCGGTCTGTCTTCAGAGCTCGACCCTTCAAGTATTAGCGTTTCTTCTTCAGGTGATGTTCGTGTGCTAAGTGTTTCCTCTCAAGTAAACCATTTGAAGGAAAGCGCAAAGCCTAAGCGTGTGGTTCTGTTGGAGGACAGTATTAAGACATTTGAATTTGACTTGAAATTTAATCAAAATATGCTCGGTGTTTATAGTGAAGAGCGCAAGATGATAACCGCGAACCAGAAGGTCGGTTGGGAGAAAACTGCTTTTGCAATTGAAGACCTTGAAGACTTATCTGACTTTTACAGAGACCGATTGGCTGATATTATGCTAAAGGAAATGGAGCTTCAGAGCAAGGAGTTGAAATTAAGTAAGAGGTTGAGAAAAATGAAGGCTCAATTGGCAGAATACAATTCAAAACTCGGTCGATCGACAGGGGAGATATTGGTGGAGGTTCAGGTGCCTTCTAATGGGAATACGGATTTTTCGTTTAAATATATGGTTCGAAATGCTGGGTGGACTCCCTCATATAATGTGAATGTAGCCGAAGTAGATCAGCCTCTTCAAGTTAGTTATAATGCCAAAGTATTTCAAAATACAGGACTCGATTGGGATGGAGTGCGTCTAACATTAACCAATGCCAATCCAAGTTTAAATGGAATGAAACCAGTCATTCATCCATGGAGATTGTATTTCATTGAACAAGCAGAACTTTATCGCGGAGCTAGGGCAAGCTACAGTAATAAAATGCTAGAAATGGCTGCGCCTCAAAGCGCCATGACAATGGATGAAATGGAAGACGAAATGATTGGAACTCAAGTGGAGTACCCCGCCAATGAGGCTGTTACGCAGTTTAGGATTAAAACAAAGCACAACATTCCGTCCAATGGCAAAGCCCAAGCCATTAATATTGATGTGTTCACTGTTCCAGCGAAGTATCTATACTACACAGCACCCAAGTTTGACCCAACTGCTTTTCTTATTGCTAAAGTTACTGGCTTTGAAACTTATGATTTGTTGCCAGGCGAGGCCAATCTATTCTTGAGTAATACGTATGTAGGTCAAACCTCCATCAACCCAAAGGTTACGACAGATACATTGGAACTTTCATTGGGTCGAGATCAAAGTATAGTGGTAAAGCGAGAGAAGATTAAAGACTTCTCATCCGCCAAAAAGATTGGCAACTCTACCAAAGAATCTTTAGGACTTGAAATAAGTGTTCGAAATACTAAAGGGACTAAAATTGAATTGATAATTGAAGATCAAATTCCTGTGTCATCAGACAAGGATATAGAGGTTAGTTTGCAGAATGGAGGAGGCGCCAAAGTGAATGAAAGTACTGGTAAATTGACTTGGACAAAAGTCATCTCGAGTAACTCAACAGAGAGCGTGACGTTTAAGTATGATGTGAAATATCCATCTGATCGAAAAATTAATTTGTAAGTTAAAGTCTTAAAAAGCAGTATTTTATATTGTGATTATAGGTGAATGTAAAATTTTTTGAAACCTTTTGAAACCACTACGAGTATAATGCGCTGTTAGTGGTTCAAACTATTCGAAAGAAAGTTTAAGGGGAAAAAGCGGCTTAGGCCGCTTTTTATTTTTTCATCTTCGCTAAAAGAAATGAATTATGCACCCCGAATTGAATTCACTTGTTAGGGCTCCATACTTTGACACATATTTGAAGACTTTAGAATCTTCAGACGTTCTTGATTGCCTTCTGGTTTCAAAAAAGCGGTTTGTCGAGGTGATATCGAATCTGACTGATGATCAAGTGAATTACCGCTACCAACCTAATAAATGGTCCATTAAGGAGCTAATCATCCATTTGATCGATACAGAGATTATCTTCAATTATCGTGCTTTGCGTATCGGTAGAGAAGTAAAAGCCCAAAATTTGGAAGGTTTTGATGAAAATAGCTATGCACAGCATGTTAGTGTCGATAGTCTGAGTAAGGAAGATTTAGTCCGTTACTTCTCTTCCGTAAGAGACAGTTCTATGCTTTTGTACAAAACCTTTACTGAAGATCAATTAAGTAAGATTGGTGTAGCAAGCGATCATAAAGTAGAAGTTAAGGCATTATTCCTCATTAATTCTGGTCATACCTTGCATCATTTGAATATCATTAATGAACGATATTTGAGGTGATGAATAAAGTTCAACATAGAATCTTCAAGGCTTTTTATTTCTTGATTACATCTTTCGTGTTAGTGGCACCAGCGCTCTATAATCGCTATCCCTTGATGTATTTCGATAGTGGAGCTTATATGGAAATGGCGTTGAATTTTGAACCGAGTTTTCACAGAGCGCTTGGCTACCCTCTTCTCATTCGGTTAACGGGGTTGTTGGTGACTAATTGGCCGTTAATCATTATTCAAGGTTTGGTGCTGTCCATTTTGATTTACAAAATAATTCAGCCTATTGTCGCGAAGTCAAAATTGAATTGGATTCATTTTGCTTCGGTTGTCATATTGAG
This sequence comes from Flavobacteriales bacterium UBA4422, assembly GCA_002389645.1. Classification (GTDB taxonomy): domain Bacteria; phylum Bacteroidota; class Bacteroidia; order Flavobacteriales_G; family Salibacteraceae; genus SHAN690. The sequence continues at coordinate 33,468 of DGQE01000012.1, read as the reverse complement.
TTTTTCATCGGCTATTTCTTGGTATGCTGCTCAATTGATGCCGGATATTTGGACATTAATCCTTGTTCTTGCAGTTGCAGGACTTATCATCAATAGAGGCCTTAGCTCTTCATGGCTTTGGTTTTATGGGATACTACAATTCTTCGCTCTATTGACTCACTTGAGTCATATACCTCTAATGTTTCTCTTACTGATAAGTATTGGTGCTCTATGGCTGATTTCGAATAAGCAACTCTTTCGAATTAGCAAAAAGTACTGGATAGCTCTTATTACTCCTTTTCTTCTGGCGGCAATCACTGTGCCTTCATTCAATTCATCCTTTGGCTATGGTTTTCGCTTCAGTCTAGCTTCAAATGCATTTATAACGGCTAACCTCGGAGAGATGGGGGTTTTAAAAATGTACCTCGATGAAAACTGTGATCAGCTCAATTCTGGATTGTGTGACATCAAAGATGAGTTGCCATTAGAGACATCCGGTTATTTGTGGGATTCGGATAGTCCTGTTCAAACCCATCCTGAAGGCTGGGCAGGAGCCAATGAAGAATATGCAGTAATCGTTAAAGATTTTATGTCGAAGCCCCGTTATATGAAGTGGTTTGTTTTCTCAGCTATTAAAGCTACGGTAAAACAGATGTTTCAAATTGAGATTGGCAGTGGATTGCAATACGCTTATGGCGAAGGCTCATCTCCATATTGGCCCATGAAGAGCCATTTCAAACAAGAGCTGAACGAATACTTAGTAAGTGTTCAAAATAAGGGAGACAAGCTACCTCTTGACTTTTTTCGAATAGTCAATTATCTGAGTCTTGTACTTTCGATCTTGATTATTGGCTGGGCTGTGTTACAGCGTAAACTTAGTACCGAGTTAGCGGCTTTATTGGTGCTGTTTTTATTAGCGTACATTTTAAATGCTTCTATTACTGGTGTACTTGCTAATGTATATGAACGATTACAAGTTCGGCTATTGCCTTTGATCCAGTTTTTTGCTATTTTGGTCTTTATCAAGTTGGTAAGACCAAAGATTAGTGCTACGGAACGCTAAATATGTTTGGAGTCAAGTTCCACTTTTTAGACTCATTTGGCCGTTTGTCGGAGGTATAATCTGCGCCATTTTTTATCCGGAGATCTCGTTTTTGTTTTTAGGTATTTCGCTTGCTGTGCTTTTGCTAATAGCATATTCCTTCTTACGAAGATTCCGCCAATGGTCCGGAGCTTTTCTAATGTTAATAGTATTCTCACTAGGGTATGTGCACACAACGTTATTGACAGATCGTTTATTTGATGATCACTACTCTAAAAGTGTTGCTCCTACTGGTAAACCCACCTTTATGGGCGAGATAGTTTCAGACCCTATAGCTCGAACTAAGAGTATTAAGTTGGAGGTTTCTTTAAGTCATATAACTGAAAAGGAAACTATTAAACCGATAAGTGGAAGAATCCTTGTTTACCTGCAAGTTGATTCACTCGCTGAAAAGTTGCATTATGGTGATATATTGGCGTTTAATGCTCGATTGAATCCTATTTCTGCGCCACGGAACCCTGCTGAATTTAATTACCAGAGATACATGTATTTCCATCAAATATCTCATCAAGCATATTTGAGAAGTATAGATTGGAAGCGGGTTAAGCAAGGCGCAGGAATATTACGTCTTGCTCATAGAACGCAAAAGGATATCATTCATACGCTTCAAGAACATGGCGTGAACGATAGAGAGCTTGCAATTGTCGCAGCGCTACTGGTAGGATATAAGCATCATCTAAGCACTGATCAAGTTTCTGCCTTCGCCAGTGCTGGAGCCATGCATGTGCTCGCTGTAAGTGGATTGCATGTTGGGATTATATTTCTGATCCTAAACATGTTATTCAAGCCGCTTTTAAAGGCTCGTTTTGGTAATTATTTCAAAGCAGTTGTGCTACTCTTAGCATTGTGGGGTTATGCTGCCATAACAGGATTATCTCCTTCAGTCACTCGAGCATGCACGATGTTCAGCTTTGTTATTGTTGGTCAGATCATTCATCGGCACACTACTATTTTCAATGCAATAGCTACTAGTGCTGTGTTTTTGCTGATATTGAATCCATTCTATATTGTTGAAGTTGGATTTCAACTTTCCTATTTAGCGGTACTTGGAATTGTGTTATTGCAACCACGCATCTATGATTTTTGGAAACCAAAATATTGGCTCATAGAAAAAGTATGGGCAATTACAGCTGTCTCAATAGCAGCGCAGTTGGCAACCTTTCCGCTAGGATTGCTTTATTTTCATCAATTCCCTAATTACTTCTTGTTGAGCAATTTGGTTGTTATTCCTGCTGCCACCGTTATATTATCTGTTGGTATTGCTCTTATTACATTTCAATGGGTTCCTTTATTATCCATATGGTGGGGATATCTGCTTTACGTTTTGGTTCATTGGTTAGACCTTTTTATTGCTTGGGTTGAGCAACTGCCTTGGGCATTGATTCAAGGTGTTGATATAGGAATAGGTGAGACATATTTGCTTTATTTTCTAGTCACTGCCTTATCTCTTTTTGTCATTTCAAAAAGTTATCGTTGGCTACCAATTTCTCTTATTTTGTTATGCGTGATTGAGGTAGCTAATATTAATGAGACACTCACTCAGCGTGCGCAATCTAAGATGGTCATATATTGCGTGAAGGGTCATACTGCAATAGATTTAATTGATGGTAAAAATCATGTTTTCAATGCGGATAGTGCCTTGATGGAAGACTTTGATAAGATGCGGTTTCACATTCACCACAATTGGTGGAAATATGATTTAAATGACCCAACTGATACATTGCCTGGCCTTTTAAAAAGCGATAATATACTATCGTTTAATGGGCAGAGTATGGTAATGATGAGTGACTCAAATAGAATAGTAAAAGACATTGAAGCTGATATTTTGCTTATAATGTCTAGAACGCTTCAACATCCCCTAGATTTATTAAACCGAATTAGGGCAGATGTGGTAGTGCTATCTCAAAATTTAGATTGGAAAACGATGAGTTATTGGGAAAATGAATTGGAAGAAAGAGGGTTACGCTATTGGAATATGAAAGATAAAGGGGCTTTCGAGGTCCAATTTTAATTTAAAGCCTTCCATTAAGTCAATATGAGGCATATTTGTGTTTTATAAAATTTACAGTATGAATAAGGCTATATTTTTTGCTTCAGTGTTCGCTTGTGCAACAACTATTATGACATCTTGCAACCAAGATTATGATTGCAATTGTGCGGTTGATCTTCCAGATCCAGTTGGTGTGTCTTTGGATTTTGATACAACATTCACATTTGAAAAGACAACAGAAGAATTAGCTACGACTCAATGCAATGCTTATGAAAGCGCAAGTTCAGTTTTGATCCCTAGTGGTGTTAATTCTTCAGATGCTGATATAAACTGCGTTATACAGTAAGTTAGAGGGAGGCGAGAGGAAAGATTTCTCCTAGTCGAACACCTTTCTCGGTATGAATTACGTTGCAGCATTCATTGATTGAATCGTGCTCCAAGAAAAGCACGTAATCATTGTCAGCAGCTTCCTTTAAAAAGCTTTCTTTTTCTGTCATTGTCAATAATGGCCGCGTATCGTAGCCCATAACATAAGGCAATGGAATATGTCCTGTGCTTGGCAATAAGTCGGCCATGAAAGCAATCTTTTTTCCTTTGGAGTCAATGATCGGAATCATTTGCTTGTCTGTGTGACCATCAGCAAAAAAGATGTCAATTCCAGGAAAGGCATTTGAAGTTCGATTTCCATTGACACTTATCCATTTCAGTTGTCCGCTTTCTTCAATTGGCAAGATGTTTTCCTTTAAGAAGGAAGCTTTTTCTCGAGGATTGGGTTGCGTTGCCCATTGCCAATGATCCTTGTTGCTCCAGAATGTGGCGTTTTTAAAAGCGGGTCGAAAAGCATTTTTAGTTGAATCAAACTCTATTGCTCCACCGCAGTGGTCAAAGTGCAAATGAGTAAGAAAAACGTCTGTTATATCATCTCTGTGAAAGCCGAGTTTTTTCAGATTGCCATCCAAACTATCATCCCCATGGAGATAGTAATGACTAAAAAATTTTTCACTTTGTTTGTTTCCAATACCTGTATCAATCAACATCAATCGATCTCCATCCTCAATTAATAATGACCTCATCGCCCAGGTGCAGAGATTGTTGTCGTCAGGCTTGTTACTCCTTGACCATAAGCTTTTCGGTACAACACCAAACATAGCACCTCCATCTAGCTTGAAGAATCCGGTATTAAGAGAGTGAAGTTTCATAGGTTAATCAATATTTATGCCTTCCAAGCCTTGTTGGCATCGATGCAATTGAGGTCATTACAAGCGCTCAGAAGGCGCTTCACAGTAGCTTTTTCACCTTCGCGTAGCCATTTTCTTGGATCGTAGTACTTTTTGTTTGGTTTATCAGCTCCTTCAGGATTACCCAATTGACTTTGCAAGTAGTCGTGATTTTTCGCCACAAACTCTCTCACGCCATCCCAAAAAGACCATTGAGTATCAGTATCAATATTCATTTTGATCACCCCATAACCTAAAGATTCGCGAATCTCTTCATGGGTTGATCCTGAGCCTCCATGAAAGACGAAGTTTACTGGGTTATTTCGTTCGATATTGAATTTCTCTCTTATGAATTCTTGACTGTTTTTCAAGATTACAGGAGTTAATTGCACATTTCCTGGTTTATATACACCATGTACATTGCCAAATGCAGCTGCAATTGTGAAGTTTGGACTAACAGAGTTGAGCAACTCATAAGCGTAAGCCACTTCATCTGGTTGAGTGTACAATTTAGAACTATCAATTCCAGTGTTATCCACCCCATCTTCTTCACCACCCGTTACGCCTAATTCAATTTCAAGAATCATGTCAATGGCACTCATTCGCTTATGGTAGTGCATACAAGTTTCTAGATTGTCTTTGATAGGTTCTTCACTCAAGTCAATCATATGACTTGTAAAAAGTGGTCTGCCGGTCTCTTTGTAATGCTGTTCGCCAGCATCTAATAGAGCATCTATCCAAGGAAGTAATTTTCTTGCAGAGTGATCTGTATGAAGGATAACATCAACATCATATAGTTCTGCCATCATATGAACGTGCTTGGCTCCAGAAATAGCACCTGCAATTGCCGCCTTTTCATTCTCATTCCCTACGCTTTTTCCTGCATAATACGAAGCACCTCCGTTACTGAATTGAACGATAATAGGTGAATTAGCCTCCCGCGCTGTTTCTAATACAGCATTGACTGATTGTGTGCTTACAACGTTAACTGCTGGAAAAGCGAATTCATTCTCCTTCGCTATTTCAAATAATCTGAGCGCTTCTTGCGCGTTTAATACGCCTGCCATGTGGTTTTTAGTTTGTGAAGTGCAAATGTATCAATCCGCATTTTCTAATTGGATGAGTAGAGACCTAGTTTATTAACGAACGGTACAATTTAATTCATGTGAAATTCTTTTGATCTTTGAATAGGGTACTGTTGATTGAAACAATGTTCGGTTAGCTTTAGGTTAATTGATACTAGTATTTTGGCTTCAAATAAAAACGTATGCGAATTCATCTCATTGCCATTGGTGGAGCTGTAATGCACAATTTAGCGATTGCTCTAAAAAATAATGGACATCAAGTCACAGGATCTGATGATCAGATTTTCGAACCTTCTCGTTCTCGACTGGATGGTCATGGCTTACTTCCTGAATCGATGGGATGGGAAGAGTCGAGGGTGACAGACGAAATTGACGCGGTAATTTTAGGAATGCACGCACGAGAAGATAATCCTGAATTGAAGAAAGCTCAGGAGTTGGAATTGTCGGTTTATTCATACCCTGAATTCATCTATCAACAATCGCTTGAAAAGGAAAGGATTGTAATTGCAGGAAGTCATGGCAAGACCACAATTACCTCGATGATCCTTCATGTGTTGAAGAAGCTTGAAATGGATTTTGATTATCTGGTTGGGGCGCAAATTGAAGGCTTTGAAACTATGGTGCGTTTATCTGATGCTCCATTGATCATTCTTGAAGGGGATGAATACTTGAGTTCTCCGATTGATCGCAGACCTAAGTTTCATTTATATGATCCGCACATTGCACTCATTTCGGGCATAGCATGGGATCATATCAACGTATTTCCAACGTTCGAGAATTACCTAGAGCAGTTTGAGGTGTTCATTGACCAAATGAAAGAAGGTTCTATTCTAACATATTGTCAAGCAGATGAAACATTGGATGAAACAGTGTATGAATATGGTCAACACCTCAATCTTCGACCTTATGAAACACCAGGATATTCAATTGAAAATGGAAAATCCTTCATTGAGAGAGGTGGAGAAAGGGTAGAGGTTTCAGTTTTTGGAGAACATAACTTGCAAAACCTGAATGGTGCTTTGATGGTTTGTGCGGCTATTGGTACGGACGATGACGAATTCTACGAGGCTATTAAAGATTTTAAGGGAGCCGCGCGCAGGCTGGAAGAGATTGGACGAAATGATAATACAGTTGTCTATAAGGATTTTGCTCATTCCCCATCCAAGTTACACGCTACGGTGAAGGCAGTAAAGAAACAATGGCCAAATAGAAAGCTGGTTGCTTGTATGGAACTGCACACCTTCAGTAGTTTGACAAAAGAGTTTCTTTTGGAATATGATGGCACCATGAACGAAGCAGATGCTGCTATCGTGTTTTTTAAAGAAGAAACATTGGCTCAAAAACGATTAGATCCTATTTCGACAGATGAAGTTAAATCCGCATTCGGTCGCTCAGACATCGAAGTTTTTACAAGTTCAGAAAAGCTGAAAGACAGACTCGAGCAGATTGAATTAGCGAATTCAAATTTGCTTTTAATGAGCTCTGGAAATTTTGGAGGAATAGATGTTGATGCGTTCGGGAAGGCTTTGATCAATTAGAGCCCAAATGCTTTTGGCTTATACCTGAAAAGTAGCGTCAAAACAAGAGTGTAAAAGAAACCGATTACCATTAAACCAAACAGCGTCAGGGTAGAGTGGGTAAAGGCGTTGAATACGAACGATGCTGTGTCACGCACTTGCTCTAGATCTTTTTCTGGACTTCCTGAAGAAGCTACAGCATCTATAGCGGCTTGAACCTTTTGTGCAAAATAGTTGGGGTTGATGTATTTATAATAAATGAACGTGAACGCTGAAATAATGATGGCGTAGATTGACACTATTTTCATTCCTGTTTTTACGTCTTCTGTAAACACAATGTTCATCTTGTCCTTTTTCCATGCTCTCAGCCCAATGAACAAGGCAATCAAAAAGCAAAGCAGATAAAAGAATCGTGTATACATGTCAAATGACTCATCAGGAGCGAGAAAAATGAAGTAGAGCATCTTTCCAATTACGGAAGCCATTGCAGCTGTTACTGAGATATTGACAATTAGATTTTTCATAGTACGAAAATGGCTTGTCTGAGCAAACATTCGTTCGTTTCAAGACAAGCCATTTAAATTTTCAATTTTCCCCTAGCCGTTCATCGAAATAAGGAACTCCTCATTTGATTTAGTATGAGCCATTTGTTGTTTCAAGAATTCCATTGCTTCCACAGTATTCATATCTGTTAAATGCTTTCTGAGGATCCAGATGCGCTGAAGTGTTTCCTTGTCTACAAGCAAATCGTCTCTTCGCGTGCTTGATGCTACTAAATCGATTGCTGGGAAAACCCTTCTGTTGCTTAGCTTTCTATCCAACTGAAGCTCCATATTACCTGTTCCTTTGAATTCTTCAAAGATTACTTCATCCATCTTTGATCCAGTTTCTGTAAGAGCTGTTGCAATGATGGTTAAGGAACCTCCATGCTCAATGTTTCTTGCAGCACCAAAGAAACGTTTTGGCTTGTGTAATGCATTCGCATCAACACCTCCAGTTAATACCTTACCAGAAGCTGGAGAAACTGTGTTGTATGCTCTAGCCAATCGTGTAATTGAGTCTAAGAGGATAACAACATCATGTCCACATTCAACCAAGCGCTTGGCTTTCTCTAATACGATGTTTGAAACACGCACATGTCTGTCAGCAGGCTCATCAAATGTAGATGCTACTACTTCAGCATTAACGCTGCGCTCCATATCAGTAACTTCTTCAGGACGTTCATCAATGAGCAGTATCATTAAATATACTTCAGGATGATTCAATGCTATTGCATTCGCAACTTCCTTTAATATTTCAGTTTTACCCGTCTTTGGCTGGGCCACGATCAATCCTCGCTGACCTTTTCCAATAGGAGTGAAGAGGTCGATGATTCGAGAAGACATGGTTTGTTTTCTGTGTCCTGTCAGTGTGAATCTTTCTTCAGGGAATAAAGGCTTCAAATAGTCAAAAGGAACCCTGTCTCTTACTTGCGCTGGGTCAAGTCCGTTGATCTTTTCAATTCGAATAAGTGGATAATACTTTTCACCTTCTTTCGGTGGTCTGATGGTGCCTTTGATGGTATCACCAGTTCGCAATCCAAATAACTTGATTTGCGATTGAGATACATAAACATCATCTGGAGAAGAAAGGTAACTATAGTCGGCTGAACGAAGAAAGCCATAACCTTCCTTCATAATATCTAAACAACCTTCTGCACTGACAATTTCATCGAAATTATAGCTGTACTCAAATCGTTCTTTTTTAGGCCTGTTTGGCTGACGACCATTATTATCTTTTTGATCTCCATCATCCCCCTTTGGACGATTAGAGTCCTGATCGCGCTTGTTTTCATGACGAGGCTTCTTTTCATCACTTTTAGGTGCGTTTGTGTCGTTTTTCGGAGCATTATTGTCCTTAGGTGCTCTTTGCTCCTTTGGTTCAGGCTTTCTTTTTTCAACCCTGGCTGACTTCGAGTTATTTTCGGAAGAATCTGGCTTTTTTTGATGTTCTGCTGCCGATGATGGTGCTGCTGGCGGTGTGTTTTCTTTTGCTTGCTGAGATTCCTTTGGACTTGCATCGTCTTTTGGTGCAGGTTTAGGAATTCTTTTGCGCTCTCTTTTTTGCGCTGAATTGTCAGCAGGTTTGTTGTCAGCAGTTTTGGGAGGAAAAGGTTTAGCTGCTTCCTTAGCGGGTATTAAGGCTTGTGTGTCGAGGATTTGATAAATCAAATCTTGTTTTTTCAGCTTTTCGTATTTGCTGATGTTAAGACCTTTGGCAATCTCTTTTAATTCTGATACGAGTTTTTCGTTCAGTTCAATAATGTCGTACATAAATGTAATTCTTGATCTTTAATATCAATCAATAAGTAAAATTCGAGAACCCATTCCGAAGTCAAGATGTTGATTAAGAATTCGAAAAGTGGGTGTAAATGATCAATTGCGCAGAACCGCACTGCAATAATAGAATAGTTTTTAATACACGTAGCGATTGATTTACAATTTTTGCAGTCAATTTAGTTTCAAATGATTCAAAGAATTCAGTCCTTTTATTTGCTTTTAGCTTTTCTGCTGGGCCTTATTTCCTTATTTCTTCCTTGGGTAACCTATTTACAAGGAGATATGATACTTGCGTTTAAAACTTTTTCTTCAGAGCAGACTTCTATGGGCGGCATGTTGACTTCCATTTTAGTTGCGCTGTTTTCTGCTTTAGCTCTAATTATTGTTGGTTCATTCAAGAAGAGAGCACGTCAGATGTGGCTTATAAAGTTGGCGATGGTTTTAGCGGTGCTTGTTCTTATCGGTTTTGCCTTCGATCATTATCAAAACATTCAGGCTTTAAAGCTTAACGGTGAATTAGATATGAATTATGGGTTGCCAGTCATTTTCCCGCCGGCAAGCTTAATATTACTCTGGCTTGCATATAGAGGAGTGAAAAAAGATGAGGACCTGATTAAATCAGTAGATCGATTGAGATGATCTTGAGCCCAGCTCGATGGCTTCCATGTTTTGAATTTCCCCTTCAACGACATCGAATCTGCACAAAGTTCTGATGTGGTGGAAACCGCTTCTTCCGGCAGCGCCAGGGTTGAGGTAGAGCAGCTTCTTTTCTGAATCGAATTTAATCTTCAAGATGTGAGAATGACCACAAATTAAGAGTCCTGGGTTATGCTGTTCAATAATATCTTTCGTTTGAGCATTGTATTTGCCAAATGATCCGGCAATATGAATCATGGCGATTTTCATTCCTTGGCGCTCTTCAATTATTACTTCTGGAACTCTTTTTCTTACGTCAGTTCCGTCTATATTTCCATAAACAGCTCGAACGGGAGCTAATAACTCTAGTTCATCTAAGACGGAAGATTTTCCAATATCTCCTGCATGCCATATCTCATCGCAATACTCAAAATGATGAGCGATGCGATCATCCATATAGCCGTGTGTGTCACTTATCAGTCCTATCTTCATATTTTACTTTTTCACATTCCACATGTCGGCAACTATTCAATGCAGTGATTATTTTCCCCATTGGGACGTCTTACATTTGGCTATAACATTATGGAATCTATAGTATCAATTACCAACTGCAATATTTACATCGATAAACACTTGGTCTTATCAGATGTGAATTTCGATATCAACAAAGGCGAGTTCATTTATCTGATCGGTAAAACGGGAACAGGAAAAAGCAGTTTGTTGAAAACGCTGTACGGAGAATTGCCTATGAGCAATGGTGAAGGCAGGATAGGTGAGTTTGATTTAAGAAAACTCAAGCGAAGGCAGATTCCTTTTTTAAGAAGAAAGCTAGGCATTGTTTTTCAAGACTTCCAATTATTGACAGACCGTTCGGTAGCTGAAAATCTAATTTTTGTTATGAAGGCCACTGGCTGGAAAGACAAGAAATTAATGAAAGAGCGCATTGAAGAAGTGCTTGAGAAAGTAGGGTTAAATACCAAAGGTTTTAAAATGCCTTATGAATTAAGTGGGGGTGAACAGCAGCGGGTTGCTATTGCTCGTGCACTGATCAATGACCCAGATCTAATATTGGCAGACGAGCCAACTGGAAACCTTGATCCAGAGACTTCTGATAATATTTTAAAGCTTTTATATGATATCAGTCAGTCGGGTAGGGCTATTTTAATGGCAACTCATGATTATACGTTGATGAGCAAGTATGGAAATAGAACACTTAGGTGTGATTCAGGAAAGGTTATTGATTCGTTGATCGAGTCGTCACCTAACAAGCCACCATTACAAGAAACAGATTAAGCATGCTTAGCATACTTATTCCTATTCATGAATTTGACGTTAGAGAGTTCGTTAAAGACCTCTCTTCGTTAAGCGTGAAGCTTGACGTGCCTTGTGAGCTCATTTGCCTAGACGATGCGAGCTCAGAAAAATACAGATCCATTAACTCCTCGCTATCTCAGCTTGAAAATGTCATTTATCGAGAGTCTGAAGTTAATCTTGGGAGAAGTGCTGTGCGAAATGCTATGGCAGAGCTTGCCCAATATGACAACCTTGTTTTTTTAGACTGCGATGGCAAGGTCGTTCGTAAAGATTATTTGGAGAAATATGCAGCTATTGATGAATATGATGTTGTGTATGGAGGTCGGGTTTATCAAGAAGATAGACCAGTTGAGGCCGAGCTCAATTTTCATTGGTACTGCGGTATGGCTAGAGAAGAAATCCCCGTTCAGATTAGAGATAAAGCTCCATATAAGTCATTCATGACCAATAACTTCATGGTGAAGAAGTCCGTCTATGATGCAATAAAAATGGATGAAAATGTGAAGGGATACGGGCATGAAGACACCTTGTTTGCTATGGATTTGAAACGACAGGGATTCAACATTCAGCATATCGATAATCCCATTGAACATATCGGAATTGAGGATGTGGATGTGTTTTTAGGAAAATCATCTAATGCTGTTGCCAATCTAGCTCAGCTAATGATAAACAAACAAGTTGATGAAAGTATAAAGCTTATTAGGTATTACAGAAAACTTGAAAGTATTGGGCTGTCGTCTATAGCATCCAAAGTGATTATGGCCTTTGAACAACCTATAATGAGAAGCTTAAAAAGTGCTGCGCCTAACTTGCTTTGGTTTGATCTGTGGAAACTGGCTTTGCTTGAGAAGGAAATGCGAAAATTAGGTTAGATTTACCATCCTCCGCTAGCGCCTCCGCCACCAAATCCTCCACCTCCGAAGCCGCCAAATCCACCACCGCCTCCACCACCGAAGCCGCCAGACCCTCCGCCAAAACCACCTCCAATAAATGGGCCGCCATAAAAGCGTCTTCCACTATTGCCGTATCCTGTGTAGCTTCTTCGTCTACCAAATATGCTGTACAAAATGAAGATTCCAATGAAAATGAGGATTCCGAAAGGAAAACTGCGTTTTTTTTCTTTGGGTTCAGCGGTGTATTCTCCTGCTAAAGCCTGCATCATAGCATTTGTGCCAGCAGATAGTCCAGAATAGTAGTCGCCAGCCTTGAACGATGGCTTGATTTCATTTTCTATTATTCGTTTAGAAATAGCATCAGGTAATGCCCCTTCTGCACCGTAACCAGTATGAATTCTGATTTTTCGATCGGCAATGGAAATGAGCAAAAGAACTCCATTGTCATTCGCGCCACCACCAATCCCCCATGACTCAGCAAGTCTTTGAGAATAGTCGAAAAGATCATCGCCTTCTAGCGACTGAATAGTAACAACTGCAATTTGAGTTGACGTTTCATTATCATATTTAACGAGTCGTTGCTCCAACTCATTTACCTGGGCTGCACTTAATACATTAGCATAATCGTTAACTAGCTGAACTGGCTTTTTAGGTACCTCTAATGCGAACGTATTAAGTGCTAAGAATCCTGCTGCGAAAATGAGCGCGATGTATTTATTTACTTTCTCCATAACTGATATCATCGCTTAATTCATTTTCGTCATCTTTCTGATAGGGGAAGTATTTCTGAAGCTGAAGCCCCGCATCGTTAATTCCCTCTACAATTCCATCAGCGATTCGACCTTCTTTGAAATGACCAATCATGAGGTCTTTGGTCTGCTGCCAGAAGTTTTCAGGTACTTTCTCATTAATTCCTTTGTCACCTATGATGGCAAACTTCTTCTCTTTCATCGCTACAAAAATCAGTACACCATTGCGCTGATCAGTGGCTGTCATTTTTAGCTTTTCGAAGATCTCTACGGCCTTCGTGTAGGCATCTGCTTTGCAGTGCTGCTCGATGTGGATTTTTATTTCTCCGGATGTATTCTTCTCAGCGGCTTTTATAGCCATGATGATTTTGTCCTCTTGATCCTTCGAAAATGGGGGCTTTTCAAACATTAAAACTCAACTTTTGGTGCGTTCTCTGTTCCAGCATCTGCTTCGAAATAGCCTTTCTTTTCAAAATCAAACCATCCAGCATAGATTACTCTTGGGAAGCTTCTAATGTAGCTGTTGTAATCCTGCACAGAACCATTGAATTTTTGCCGTGAAACAGCTATTCTGTTCTCGGTGCCTTCTAGTTGAGCTTGAAGTTCTAAGAAGTTTTGATTGGCTTTCAAGTCAGGATATCTCTCTACGGTAACTAATAGTCTGGAAAGAGCACCACTCAATTGAGACTGTGCGGATTGAAATTTGGCGATGTTCTCTGGCGTGATTTCGTCAGCATTGATGTTCATGCTCGTAGCTTTTGAACGTGCTTCGATCACATCAGTTAATGTCTTTTGCTCAAAATCCGCATAGCCTTTAACTGTGCTGACAAGGTTAGGAATGAGGTCTGATCTTCTTTGATATTGCGTTTGAACATCGGCCCAAGATTTGGCTACTGTTTCATCTCTATCTACCATGCCATTGTAACCACATGATGATAGAAGTACTGTGATCAAGCCTAAATAAAAAGGAATTCTTAATGATTTCATTGTCTTGTATGATTGTTTGACCAAACTACATGGAAAATCATTCCAATTGTATTTGGGCGACATTATGGCATAAAAAAAGCCGTCACATCAGATGTAACGGCTTTTTGTAGCATGGAATTGTCATTATTCTATCACAAGCTTTTTGGTTTGACGGCTTGTTATATCTGAAACTTCAATGAAGTAGATGCCTTTGTTTAAATGAGAAAGATCGAATGCTGTTTCTCTTTTCTCAAGGTTTGATGTGAGGATCAATCTGCCACTTACATCAATGATTTTCACTTTCTGTGTTCCATCCGCTTGAGAAACATTAATACTGATTGACCCTTCCGTTGGATTTGGAAATATTCGGAACTCATTCTTACTGATGCTTTCAACTCCTAAAAATAGTATCGGAATTTCTAAGGTAGATTCGTCATAACACCCGTTTTGATCTTTTTGAGTGATAGTTATCTGGCCTGAAGGGCCGGCATACCAAAGGATTTCCACTACATTATTTACGTTAGATACTATTTCACCTCCTTCTACAGACCATTCATAGTTAGAGCCAATGGCTTGCTGGATTGAGTAGATGTATGATTCCCAGGCTTGAACTGAGCTGGTCTGTCCTTGAACTTCACCATTTGTCGGGTCTTGGTGAATTCTGTTCTCTAGTATTTCTGCAGACCCAACAGCTGATTGAAGTTCACTGTCGGTTACAGTGACAGAATAAGACCCTGCACTGAGGTCTTCTTGTGAACTTAATGAAGAGCCATTGTTCCAAGCGTAAGAGTAGGGAGGGTTGCCGCTTAATACTGACAGTGATAGCGTCCCATTGTCATTATTAAGGCAAGTGACATCGGTTGCTGTTAAATCAAGGGACAAAACATCTGGTAGCATCGGAACAGCGTACAGCGTATTGATGGCTGTATTGGTAATGATTGGTGCATTGTAGTCGAAATAGATGTAGGCCGTATTTTCTATGGTTGTGCCTATTGGAAGGTTGTCGACTAAGTCTAATTCGATGTCAATGAATCCTTTTGATTCTGCTTCATTTGTCAGACTGTCCGGCAAATAGATATTCGTAAAGTCAAACCGTATGCGGTTATCGCCTTGGTAGAGCATGCTGAATTTTGCGGGATGCGAAACTCCAAGCACTCGGAGTGAGTTCAAATCAAACATATCGCTGATGGAATCGGTAACATATATGTTACGCGCTGGAGCAGTTCCTGTGTTTTGAAAGTTGATGCGATAACTGATCGTTTGAGTAGAAGTGTCAATTTTACCCAAGGGGCCAACACCACTGGGTAGGTTGATTTTGTTATTGGGGTCATAGGAAACATTTACCTCTCTGTAGTAGTAGCGACTATTATTTGCATGGGCAATGTCATTGACGGGTTTGGTTATGCTTGCATCAAAGAGTACTGAATCTCCCACCGAAGCTGAAGTATCAGTTATGGTTAAAAAGCCTAAAGATCCAATCTGTGCAGCTTGAGGGTTTAAATTGTAATAAAGTGACCACGTTAAATACCAAGTCAAAGTGTCTCCATTAATGACATTTGGGTTAGGACCGTTGTACATCGCTAAATATGAGACAAGCGAGTCTAAGATTATTGTCATTGTGTCAACTGTTCCAGTAATTGGATTCACATTGCATGAATTAGACCAGCCATATGCGTAAACCGAACCAGTATCTCCAGGTAATGCTACAAATGCACCTGACCACATACCATTGTCGAAAGTGTTTGCAGTGCATTCAACTCCAAAATCAAACGTTTGACTGGATGTTGAATTAAAATTGTGATAGCCAACAGCCGGACAAGTTGTTTGAGTGGCGTATGATGAAGCTGCATATATTTTTAAATTGCTTAATCCAGAAGTCACGGTTAAGGTGTATTGAGCATTTGGGCCATAGCAGTAACCTGAAGAAATAAGATTCCCTGAGTTATCCTCTACGTATACAGTTCCAGATAGAGTATCATCCGTTGCGTCAAAGGCGCAGTTCGAGTTGAGGTCGTCATAGATATACCCGCTTATGGTAACGCAAGAGTTATGAACGGCAACACTATCTAAAGAGGTTACTGTGTCAGATATCATGTTTGGCATAAATGCCATCACTACAGGGTAGTATGTGCCTGCGGTGTTGTAATTGTGATTAAAGTAGCTGTAAAAATAGTCTGTTGTGAGACCACCTGCATACAACTCAGTCAATAGGGTGTCGCTCAACCCATCTCCCCAATGAACAATAACGTTTACGCTATCAGTTGCTGGGTTGTAATTGTCTGTTTCGCCATTTACTTGAATGCTTGCTGAAGAAGGAGTAGGGCATGGCGCGTAAAACACACTGAGTGAGTCAGTGTAGATTTCGACTGACTGCTGGGCGCTAGCCCATCCAGCGGAAAAAAGCATCGCTATTATGAATAGCAATTTGTAATTCAATTTGAGTTTTAATGATTTCATAGGTGCTGCGTTTAATCCACTAACGAGATGAAGAAATCAATTGTTTGGTTGCCTAAAGAAAAAAAATGATGGCAAGTCAAGGTTTCCAATTGCACCTAAATTAGAAGAAGTCAAATAGAAAAGAAGCAGTTATTTCGCTTTCTGCATTGGATTAGGCTCGTCACCTCTGGAATAACGGCCTCTGTTTTTGTAAAGCTCGAATCGGCTTTGCTCCATTCGCTCTGGCCAATAATTATCTGTTCTGTCAATATCTGCTGTTTGTAGATTAGGATCCAGAATTACCTCTTTCAACTTTTTCTTAGAGTAGAAAACTTTACTCACTTGTTGTGCATCCATCTTCCAAATTTCAGCTGGAATATAGTGCCGTTCTTTCGAATTGTCTTCGTAAATAAACTCTAAAATTATCGGCATTGGAAGTCCACCTTCATTAGAGAATTTGATTTGGTAATAGTTCCAATCATAGCCCAAAACTTCTTTCTCTTCTTCGGTTAAACCTTTCAATAAATTCTCGTATTGTTCTCTGTCATATGAAGTCGCTTCATAACGATCCCAGCTGTTGTAAAAATCCTTAAGATCAGGCTTTTGTTTGATTACAGGTGAAGTAATGGTTTGAGCGTTAATTTGCTCTCCTAAGAATTCGGGTTCTGCATCGTTAAGTGCTCTTTTGTAGGCCAATTCTTTGTCTGGATTTTTGCTATCTATTGTGAATAATTTCACCTCGTCAATGGAGATGTCAACGGGGTCGGTTCCGTAAAACCAACCTCTCCAAAACCAATCGAGATCTACCCCAGAAGCATCTTCCATTGTTCTGAAAAAATCTGCTGGTGTTGGGTGTTTATATGCCCATCGTTCAGCGTAGGTTTTGAATGCGAAGTCGAATAGCTCTCGTCCAAGTATCGTTTCTCGTAAAATATTCAGCGCTGTTGCAGGCTTGCCGTATGCGTTGTTTCCAAATTGAAATATGCTCTCACTGTTGGTCATGATCGGAGCAATGGTGGCTTGATCTCCTTTCATGTAGTGCACGATTTTCGCTGGATTTCCTCTTCGAGAAGGGTAATTGGGGTCCCATTCTACCTCGGTCAAGTACTGTATGAAGGTGTTGAGCCCTTCATCCATCCAAGTCCATTGGCGCTCGTCTGAGTTAATGATCATAGGGAAGAAGTTGTGACCTACCTCGTGAATGATTACACCTAACATACCGTATTTAGTACCTTCAGAGTAAGTGCCGTCAGCTTCTGGCCTTCCTCCATTGAAGCAGATCATAGGATATTCCATTCCAATTCTGTCTGTATGCACCGAAATGGCAACAGGATAGGCGTAAGGAATGGTGTAGTTGCTGTAGGTGCGAATTGTGTGTGCCACTACTTCTGTGCTATACTTCTCCCAAAGCGGATTCCCTTCTTTTGGATAATAGCTCATGCACATAATTGTCTTTCCGTTTACTTCTACACCCATGGCATCCCAAATAAATTTTCGAGAAGATGCGAATGCAAAGTCTCTCACATTTTCGGCTTTGAAAGTCCAGGTTTTAGTTCCTTTTGGTTTTCCTTTTTCGGCTTTTAGAGCTTCTTTAGGATTGACAATCATCACAGGTGATGTTGCTGTTTTCGCCTTCTCAAACCGGTCGATTTGAGTTTGGCTAAGAACATCTTTCTGGTTTTGAAGTGTTCCTGTAGATCCAACTATATGATCATCTGGTACAGTGATGTTTACAGTGTAGTCACCAAAGGGTACGGCAAATTCTCCTCGACCTAAAAATTGTTTGTTTTGCCAGCCTTCTACTTCATTGTAAACGCACATTCTTGGGAAGAACTGCGCGATGGTGTAGAGGTAATTGTCTTCTTCCTCAAAATACTCTAATCCTGATCGACCTCCAATTTCCTTTCGATTGTTGATGTTATACCAATAATCAATTTTTAAGGAAGTTGATTCGCCAGTTTTTAAAGGCTTTGGAAGATCAACCCTCATCATTGTTTTTACGACAGTATATGGCATTTTATTGCCATTTATGTCAGTAACTTTCATTAGCTTAAAACCACCATCAAACTCATTGTGAAGTCCTTTAATATCGTTATAACTAGCACCTTCATCTAACGATATCGTTCTGATTTTCTTCGTGTCAGAATCTTTAGCCCGCATGTTTTGATCAAGCTGCAGCCATAGGTAAGATAGAAGATCAGGTGAGTTGTTGGTATAGGTTATGGTCTCCTTTCCATCAATACGCTGCTTGTTGTCATCCAACACAATGTCCATTTCATAGTCTGCTTTTTGCTGATAATATTCATGTCCTGGCGCTCCAGAGGCAGTTCGATAACTATTTGGCGTGGGCAAAGATGTGCCTAGCTGAGAGAAGTCGGTTTGAGCTTGTAATAAGCTTGTGGTGAATGCTAGAGCTAGAAGAATACTATAGTTTTTCATAAATAGGGCCAGTTTGAAGCGGCTAAAAATATAGATATCACAACACCTATTACCGAAATAATGTTTTGAATCCTTTGAACGGTGGTTTTTGATGTGAATGGTATCAGCAACATGAGGCTAATGAATAGGCCTGCAAAAACAATTTGACCGGCTTCGACACCAAGATTAAAAAACAAGAGAGGTTGCCATACAGAGCTGTTATGAGGCATCAGAGCTGTCAAGTATGAGGCAAAGCCCATTCCGTGTATGAGTCCAAAGAAAAGCGTAAGACTAACTTTCCATTTTAGTGTTGAAGATTTTGATAGCAAGTTTTGTAAACCTGTAATTAGAATGGTAATCGGAATTAGAAATTCAACTAAATTCGAAGGAATTAATGGTTTGTAAAGTGTAACTAATGCTAGAGCAATTGAATGGCCAAGGGTGAATGCCGTTATAAGCCCCAATAACTCCTTCCTTTGATTCAGTTTTATACCAGAGATCAACAGCAGTAAGAATAGCATGTGATCGTAACCTGCTAAGTCCAAAATATGAGTAAACCCCAGTTGAAAATACGTTGAAATCAAAACCTTTATTTCTATTGTTCGTTTGACAAAAGTAACATGCCCAAGCTCATTGCATATTTTCCTAAACTGATTGTCATTTCTTTGGCATTCTCGTTATTCTTACTTGATGGTTTCTCTCAGGAGTGCGTTTCTTTAAGTAATGCTAATTGGGGGGTTGCAGCAAATTGGAGTTGCGATGGTGTGAATAGGTTGCCTAATTGCGGAGATATTGTTAAAATTCAAACTGGACATACCATAACAGTTGACGCCCAGTATAATTTAGAAGGGTGTGGACCTCCGATTATTCTTGATATTACAGGTGTGCTTGAATTTACAAATGGAAATAAATTGCAGCTGCCATGTGGTTCGGTCCTCAGCCTCCAGACAAGCGGAATCGTGAGAAAAGCATCAGCCGGAGGTGGTTTGTCAACATTTATTAGTATTTGTGATTCAGTCATTTGGTCTGCGCGGGATCGCCAACTAGATGGTCCCACTTCTTTTGGTGGGGAAATTCTTCCCGTGAAATTGACTAGCTTAAGAGGGGATTTGATTAATGATTTTGCAATGCTGTCATGGGTCGCGGCTTCAGAGCAGAATAACGATTATTTCACCGTTTATCGATCAGACAATGGTGAAGATTGGACGTTGGTTGAGGATATTTTAGCTGCAGGTAATTCGAATGTAGAAAACTACTACACAACAACGGTTGCTGGGGTTCAGGAAAGAATTCTACTTAAACTAGAACAAACAGATTTTGATGGTACTGCCACAAACCTTGGTGTTTTGGAATTGAATCAATCTTAAGAGTCCTATTCTGGGAGAGCGCTGATGTATCCAAATCCTATTGTCAACGAATTAAACTTTGGAGGATTTCCAGAAGGTTTTGAGGGGGAGTTTATGTTGCGCGATATTAATGGTCGTATGATTTTTAGTGCTCCTATCACATCATTTGACAACTCCGTCAATATTTCTCAATTAGGATTGTCGCCAGGGGTGTTTATCGCTTCTGTTTTCTCAGAAGCAGGCACTGACACTTACCTAGTGATGTATGCACCTTAATTGGTTTGCTTCGCGAACTTTTCCAATCTAGTGTTTCCGTTCTGCATTATGCTCATTGTATAAAATCCAGGGCTTAGCATACTCAAGTCAATATTTTGATTTTCGCCAGAGTAATGGAGCATAAGTCTGCCATTTAAGTCAAAGATGTTTATTTCAAAGAAACCATTTATACCTTCAATGTTAAATTGATCATTGGTCGGGTTAGGATATATGGATATAGCTGAATTTACTGATGATGGGTCAATTCCGTTAATGTTTGCGCTGTCAGTCACCATCATTAATTGCGGTCTTCTGCTGGTCTGTGACTGATCGTAAGAATAAATCTGTAATTCATTGGAGTTGGAATCTGTGGCTTGGTCGGCCGGTTCAATGATGAAGTTTATACCTGAAGTGCTTGACCAATCATTTTCACTCAAAATCTGGTTAATCAGTGAACTCAAATCGGGGGATGCAATTTGATCTCCTTTTATTCCTCTATTAATCGTCCATGAAATAGATTCGGCATAGAAGCTTCTATTCTCTTTAAGTTCTAATGAATCGATATAAGAAGAGGGCTTTGTTTCATCCTCAAGAAGAATATTCACGGTAAGTGCACTATCAAAATCTTGTTGGAGTGTTAAGAGTATAATTGCGCTATCAACACTGCTTTGCACATCCAGATTGACAGACCTAAAAAAAAGGCCAATTAAACTCTCTTCCCCGTTACTTACGCCAAGATCGAGCTCTAAATCATTTATGTCAATGAAGGAGCCTTCCTGTTCTGCATCATCGCTTGAGTTTTCAATAGGAAGGTAGTACTCAAATGTTTGAGCATGGCCAAGCATTGTGAATAGCATCAGAAATAAGAAAAGAAAAGCGCGCATTGAATTGAATTTATTTGCAATTCTCAGCATTCTATTTGATTAATGATATAGTTTGAATGTTAAACTATATCAGATGACTCAAAACTCAGGATTGCTTAATGAGTTGCGAAGCTTACGATAATGCATTCTTGTGCTTATCCAGTATTTTTCATTGTAGTTGAATACTCCTTCACGAATATTTAACTCCACAATGGCCGATGGAAAATCAGTTACATAATCTGAATTTTTATATTTAGCATATCTGCTTTTACGCTCTAGCTCTACAAAAAACACAAAACGATTGTCCAATATCTCTTCCACATCATCGTCAACATTGGTATAGATTCCAATGCGTTTACTTACAAAATTCTCCAAAGCAATTTCTATTGTATAATAACTGTCAGATTCAAGTTTCCAAACAACCTTTGCCGGCGCATCTTCCTTAACTCCAATCAACTTGTTATTGTCGAAAACACGAATTGTTGCACCTTTAATTGCATCTCTATTGATATCAATTACTCTAAACTTAACCTTTACTGGAATTGCCAATGATTGCATCGATATAACGAGTAGTGTGAATAGGGTAATGAATGTTTTCATGATTCCTAACTTTTATACTCTCAAAATTATGATAGTCAAAGGTTTATATAGCTATGTTTAAATTGATTTGAGTCATGTTGTGAGATGATTTTGAATGCTGATGAATACCTCTATTTTTAGCAAAAATTAGGGAAGATGAAATTGATTTCTTGGAATGTAAACGGAGTAAGGGCTGCAGCGAGTAAAGGTTTTGTGGATAAGCTTCACGAATTAGATCCAGACATCATGTGTTTGCAAGAAACTAAGGCTCAAGATGATCAAGTGAGGGAAACGCTATTCGGAATTGACTACCATGTTTTTAGCAACAGTGCTGTTAAGAAAGGATATTCGGGAACGGCTATTTTGAGCAAAACTGAACCGCTTCAGGTGATCAACGACATGGGAATTGATGAACATGATCAAGAGGGTAGAGTCATTGCTGCCGAATTCAAAGATTTTTGGCTCGTAACTGTGTATACACCCAATTCAAAGAATGAGCTTTTGCGTTTAGATTATCGCGTTCAGTGGGATCGAGATTTCATGAATTACGTATTGGAACTGCAAAAGAAGAAGCCCGTGATTGTTTGTGGTGATTTGAATGTCGCGCACAAACCGATCGATATTAAAAACGACAAGAGCAACTACGATAAATCACCAGGCTATACTCAGAAGGAAATTGATGGCTTGGACGCTCTTATTAATGCTGGGTTCGTTGATTCTTTCCGTCAGTTTTATCCGGATCAAGAAAAATTTTCTTGGTGGAGTTTTCGGGCAAATACTCGTGCAAGAAACATTGGCTGGAGGATTGATTATTTTCTCGTCAGTGAATCTTTGGCTTCAAGCCTCACTGATGCATTTATTCTAAATGAGGTAGAAGGAAGCGATCATTGTCCCGTTGGAATTGCTTTTTAAAGGACTGTAACTATTGGTTCTGCTTGGTTTGTAAACCGACCAATAGGGGCGAAGAAGCAGTGGTTATCTCTCAATGTCTGTTCTACTTGACTCTTGTTATTCGGATCAACTGCGATCAATAACCCTCCGCTAGTTTGCGGGTCACAAAGCAATTGCAATTGTCGGGCGTTCAGTTTAGAGACTTTCGGTGAGAATGCTTTAAAGTTGCGCATCGTATTGTCCGGCATCACGAATTTGTTGAGGTATTCTTGAAGAATAGCATCATCAATCAACGGAATGCTTTCAAAGTCTATTTCTGCACTCAGCTTCGCTCCCTCGCACATCTCAATTAAATGCCCTAAAACGCCAAATCCAGTGACATCTGTGAGTGCGTGTACCGCTTGATCTGAACCTAGTTGTTCACCTACGTTGTTCAACTTCACCATGGAAGAGGTAGCTAATTCAATTTCGTTCTTCGATGCAAGTCCTCGTTTTAGTGCGGTGGCTATTATTCCAACTCCGATAGGTTTTGTTATATAAATCAAGTCACCCGATTTGGCTCCAGCGTTAGTTTTAATGCTTTCGTGATCAATGATTCCTGTCACGCATAATCCGAAGAATGGTTCTTTACTTTCTATACTGTGTCCGCCCGAGAGACTAATTCTAGCTTCATTACAGACGATCTTAGCGCCATTCAATACCTTTTTAGCACTATCTGTGCCGAGCATTTCAATAGGCCAGCCTAAAATGGCTATAGCCGTTAGAGGTTTTCCACCCATGGCATAAATATCACTGATAGCATTCGCTGCTGCTATTTTTCCAAAATCAACAGCATCATCAACAATTGGCATGAAAAAGTCGGTTGTTGAAATCAATGCGCGATCACCACCAATGTCAATGATTGCGGCATCGTCTGACGTGTGATTTCCTATCAGAAGGTTAACATCATCATTGTTGGTTCTTGCATCTTCTAAAATGCGCTTAAGATCTTCCGGAGCTATTTTACAACCACAACCTGAGCCATGGCTATATTGAGTTAACCGAATAACGTCTTTTGGTTTTCCTTCTTCCATTTGATTAATGTTTCCGCACCTTCTTCTGATGATTTTCCCTTTAAACTGAGGGTGAGAGCAGGGGTTCGTTTTATTCTCCCCATGCTATTCATATAGGCTTTGTCATAATAACGAACCGCAATTCTGGCGGCTGCCTCTAGGTTTCCCTCATCTATGTATTGATATGCGGCAATTAAATATTGACCGCCTATTCTTCGCTCAATTTTTTTGAAGGAGTGTTTTAAATCGCCTATTTCTCCTTCTCCATAAAGAGCGCACAAGATTGCAATTCTTTCTTCTTTTGGTCGGTTAACCATAACGAGCGGAGCTTTCTTTATACTTTGATGGAAATTCATGTTTAGATATACATGCCCAATCAGTTTGCTCTCATCTTCAATCCATATTGGTTTGGTTGAATCAAAATGCAACAGCTGATACGCCAATTGATTTTCAAACTCTTCTGAGCTGGGTTGCTTTTTTCCAGATGGACTGAATGCTGAGCCTCTATGATTAGCTAGGCCTTCAAGGTCTATTACTTGTTCTCCTTTTTTCTGCAACTCATCCAGTATTTCGGTTTTTCCAACACCTGTAAACCCTCCGAGAGTTAAGAGTGGGTATTGAGACTCTAATAGAGACATGACTTCGTTACGCCAGGCTTTGTATCCACCCTGAATCAGATTGACTTTGAATCCAGCTGACTTAAGTAACCAAGCCATAGAGCCACTGCGCATTCCACCTCGCCAGCAGTAAATGTTGAGTTCTCGGTTAGGCGCAATTTCATTTGCTTTCTCAATGAATGAGCTCATCTTCGGCCCAACAAAGTCAAGCCCGATTTTAATCGCGTCTTCTTGCCCTTTTGTTTTATATAGAAGGCCTACATCATGTCTTTCTTTATCGCTAAATAGCGGAAGTGAATGCGCCCCAACTGCATGTCCTTTTTCAAATTCACTCGGTGACCTAACATCAATTGTAGGCAGTCCATTGAATAATATTTTCGATGGTTTTTCGGACATGCTTCAAATGTAGTTGCATTCACGCACTTGTGATGAGTCGATGTTTAAAACTACTCGTTATATTCTCTAGCACTTAGTGATGATTACGAATTGCAAATACTAGATTTACACAAGAATTGAATACCATGACTGATTTAGACATTGCTCGCAAAGCAGATATTAAGCCCATTTTTTCGATTGCCAAGAATTTAAAAATTGATGAGAATTCGATAGAACCTTATGGTCGTTTTAAGGCCAAGTTGCCATTAACGTATATCGATGAAAGTAAACTGCAAAATTCGAATTTGATTCTTGTGTCGGCTATTTCTCCTACGCCTGCTGGTGAAGGAAAGACAACAGTTTCGATTGGTTTAGCTGAGGGGATGAATCGAATTGGTAAGCAAACAACTGTTGTACTTCGTGAACCATCATTGGGGCCAGTATTTGGAATTAAAGGAGGAGCAACCGGTGGTGGAGATAGTCAAGTTCTTCCAATGGAAGATATCAATCTTCATTTTACTGGTGATTTTTCAGCCATTGAAAAGGCTCACAATTTGCTTTCTGCCCTCATTGATAACACCATCCAGAACAAGAAAAGCACGATAAAATTGGATCCTCGAACGGTAGCTTGGAAAAGAGTGATGGATATGAATGACCGGGCTTTACGCAAGATTGTTGTTGGCTTAGGAGGTACAACCATGGGGGTTCCTCGTGAAACGGGGTTTGATATAACAGCAGCTTCTGAAATTATGGCAATTCTTTGCCTTTCAGAGAATTTGGAGGATTTGAAAACCAGAATGGGAAATATTTTTATCGGATATACATTCGATAAGCAACCTGTTTTTGCAAGAGACTTGAATGCCCATGGAGCGATGGCTGCTTTGATGAAAGATGCTATTAAACCCAACTTGGTTCAAACTTTGGAAGGCAACCCGGCAATCATTCATGGTGGTCCTTTTGCCAATATTGCCCAAGGAACAAACTCAGTAATTGCGACTAAAATGGGCATGTCGTTGAGTGATTATGTGGTTACGGAAGCTGGTTTTGGCTTTGATTTAGGAGCCGAAAAGTTTTTAGATATTAAATGCAGGGCAGCGGGATTAAGTCCTAAAACAATCGTGCTGGTCGCTACGCTAAGAGCTTTGAAATATCATGGCGGTAAACCACTAAAAGAGTTGAATGAGTCTGATCCAGAAGCTGTGAGAAAAGGTTTACCTAACCTAGAGAAGCATCTCGAAAATGCAGCGAATTTTGGTGTGCCGGCCGTTGTGGCGATTAATCAATTCACATTCGACACCGAAGATGAGATTCAGGTGGTAAAGGATGCGTGTGATCGACTTGGAGTAAAAGCCGTTCTAGCCAATGTTTGGGGGGAAGGAGGTAAAGGGGCCGAGGAATTGGCTAAAGCGGTTTCTGACGCAGTTGATTCTTGTGCTGGTGCATTTATACCCACTTATCAGTTGGAAGATTCAGTTGAGTCTAAAATGGAACAAATAGCCAAAAAGATATACGGGGCTGATGGTATTGAGATGTTAGCAAGTGCTCGTAAAGACTTGAAAAAGATCAAAGATTTAGGTCTGGAAGGCTTGCCAATTTGCATGGCTAAAACCCAGAAATCACTATCTGATGATCCCAATCTACTCGGAAGGCCTTCTGGTTTCACTTTAACCATCCGCGAAATTGAAATAGCCGCTGGTGCTGGATTTTTGGTGCCCATTACGGGGGAAATGATGCGTATGCCTGGACTGCCTTCAGAACCTGCAGCAGAGCGCATAGATATCGACAAAAATGGAAATATCAGTGGGTTGTTTTAAGGCTTGAGGGCCTTGAAGGCAAACACCATTGGTAGTTTATTCCCGTGTTTTTTGGAACGGAATTTTCCTTGTTCAAATTCTTCTAGGTCGCTAAAACAATTGTAAGGCGAGTAGTCGAATTCTCGGAATGCAGCTATGCTAAAACCCTCATCATGAAGTGAAGTAAGCACTTCTGCTATTGAGTGATTCCACGTGATTTCTTTTAAATTGATGTCGGCATTTTCATCGGCATAGGTAGACTCCTTGTTCTCAATGATGGCCTCATCCTTAAAGTAATTGTAAGTTATCTTGTTGAAGCCTGAGTCGAGCATCCACACCACAGGATGAAAGTCTGCAAAAATGAATTGACCATCGGGTTTAAGAAAGGTGTCAATTATTCCGGCCCATTTGTCTAAATCAGGCAACCAACCGATGGTGCCGTAACTTGTGAAGACGATATCAAATTGTTCATCAAGAAAATTGGGGAGGTCGTAAACATTGCAGCAAATAAAGGTCGCATTTGCGTCTGTTAGTGTTGCCAGTTTAGTTGCTTCGGATACAGCAGCATCTGAAAGGTCAACACCTACGGTTGTTGCGCCCATGCGAGCCAATGATATGGTGTCTTGCCCAAAATGACATTGCAGGTGAAGGATACGTTTACCCTTCACGTCTCCCAAAAGGTCTAATTCAATCGTGTTGAGGGATGATCTGCCGTCAATAAAACGTTGATTGTCGTAAAACGCTGAAGGCAGATGAAAGGCGGTCTTTTTATTCCAAAGCGCCTTGTTTACTTTAGCGTAGTCTTTTTCAGGATCCATTCTATGCCGGAAAGGCTATGAAGTTCGCTTTACACGAACAGCGTTCATTCCTTTAGGTCCTCTTTCGAGTTCAAATTCAACACTGTCACCTTCTTGGATAGCATCGATTAATTCACTTACGTGAACGAAGTATTTTTCTTGAGTATCGGTTTCTTTGATGAAGCCAAACCCTTTGGATTCGTTGAAAAATTCAACTTTTCCTTTACGCTCTGCTGGCATTTCTTCTTCCGCTTCCTTTTTAGGAACGCTCACTTCAATGCTCTCTACATCAATTTCAACTTTCTTTTTAGTCGGATCTGGTTGCTCGTCAACAATTTGACCATTTTCATCAACCCATGCGATCATATTATCAAGTCCGCCACCGGAAGAATTGTTTTTTCTTTCTTCTTTCTTAAGTAGCTTATCTTGTTTTTTCTTAAGACGTTTTTTCTCTTTTTCTTTCTTGTTAAAGGTTTCTTGCGATCTCGCCATTACTTGTTTTTGGTTTAAAATTTACTTTAGGCTATAATAAGATAACCTAAAGCTATCCTTTTCTAGGCGGCAAAGGTACCTGATTTTTATGGATTTATCTCTATTGAGCGGCTGGAGAGGGATGAATAGCCGAAATATGAAATGCAACCGGGGTCAGAATCCTCTAAGATCGAGCTCATCCGTGAAGGTCAATTGGATCCATTTGCCCATCTTTTTTTGGATTACCTTAAAATGGTGCAATTCTTCTTTCGTAATAAAGGTGATGGCCAAACCTCTAGACTCAGCTCGTCCTGTTCTCCCAATGCGGTGAATGAAGTCTTTCGGAGATCGAGGTAATTCATAGTTAATAACCACTGGAAGGTGATCAATATCCACTCCACGAGACAGTAAATCTGTCGCAATCAACACGTTCAATTTTCCTGATTTGAAATCGGCTAATGCCACATTTCTGGCACGTTGACTTTTTTTACTATGAATAGCTTGGGCGGAAAATCCGTTTTTGGTTAATTTTTCTGCTACTTGATCTGCCTTGTAAACGGACGAGGTGAAAATTAGCACTTGTTTTAGAGCTTCTGTTTTGAGCAAATACCTCAATAAAGGTCCTTTTTGCTCGTCCAGTATGAGGTAAGCAGTTTGATCAATGAGCTCTATGCTGCCCTCGCTGTTTTCAATCTTTATTTCAATCGGATCATTTAACAGCAATCGATTGATCCCTTGAATCTCTTTGCTCAAGGTAGCAGAGAATAAAAGATTTTGTCGTTTTGAAGGCAAGTAAGAGAGAATCTTATCCATTTCATCTCTAAAGCCCAAGTTCAACATCTTGTCTGCTTCATCTAAAACGATAATCTCCACTTCACTCAAGTTCATTGCGTTGGATTCTTTCAGTTCAATCAATCGACCTGGAGTTGCGATGAGCACTCTTGCGCCTTGCATTTGAATCATTTGCGGATTGATGGATGCACCACCAAACACTGCCAAGCTTTTAATTGGAGTTGGCAAGGCTGAAGAGAATAATTTGAAGGTTTCAAATACTTGTGAAGCCAACTCGCGTGTTGGAACCAATATCAAGGCTTGAATATGTCTGTTTTTTGGAGCAGCTTTATGTTGAAGCTTTATGAGAATAGGTAACACATAGCTTGCCGTTTTTCCAGAGCCTGTCTTTGCGATACCGAGCACATCTTTTCCATTCAGAATGGCAGGAATGGCTTGTTCTTGAATAGGGTATGGTTTAGCATATCCTTCAGATGCAATTTCTTTTAGTAATGCATTGGGAAGGCCAAGGTTGTTAAACGACATAAGCGAATAGAATCTGTGAGATCTAATACTAGTTTCTCTTTTTGAAGAATTTCTTTCCTTTTCCTCCTCTAGAGAAATTTTTCTTTTCACCTGCCGTTGGACTCCATTTCGGACTTTCACCAATATGCTCAGGAATAGCAACTTTCAATATTTCTCGCTCGATCAATCGCTCGATACGCAAGAACTTATACATATCTTCAGGATTGACCAATGTAACGGCAATACCAGTAGTTTCAGCACGTGCTGTTCTTCCGATGCGGTGAACATAGTCTTCTGCATCGCTGGGAACGTTGTAGTTGATTACCAGGTTGATGTCTTTAATATCGATTCCACGACTCATAACGTCAGTTGCCACCAAAACGCGCGTCTCTTTTGACCTGAATCGGTTCAATACCGCTTCTCTCTCCGTTTGTACCAGATCAGATGAGATGCCTTCTACTTTGTATTCTTTATTGCGCAGTGTACGCACGGTGTCGCTCACTTCTTTCTTGGTAGAGCTGAAAATGATGATGCTTTTACAGGAGGGCTTATCGTCAATCAGCCACTTGATGAATTCCGCCTTCTTCGTGTCATAGCACAAATAAACCGCTTGCAAAACCCCTTCAGCCGGTTTTGAAATGGCGATCGTTATTTCTTCGGGTGATTTAAGAATTTTCGATGCCAGATCGCGGATTTTTGATGGCATGGTAGCACTAAACATCAGCGTTTGCCTTTGCTTGGGCATGTAGCTGAAAATGCGCAGAATATCATCATGGAAACCAATATCGAGCATACGATCCGCTTCATCCAGAATAACATGTCCAACTTTGGTTAGATCCATGTAACCCATATTTAAGTGAGCGATAAACTTTCCTGGAGTTGCCACGATGATGTCAACACCGTTGGTGATGGCTTTTTTCTGTTCTTCCCAGTTGTCACCGTCTCCACCGCCATAAATGGCAATCGAAGCGATATCAGTAAAGTAGCTGAATCCTTGTATTTGCTGATCGATTTGGATCGCCAATTCTCTTGTTGGTACAATAACTACAGTGCTGATAATATGGTTTCGCTCCCCTTCTAGCAGCTGGTGAATTACAGGCAAGATAAAAGCGGCTGTCTTTCCAGTTCCCGTTTGGGCACAAGCTATAAGGTCTTTGCCGTTGAGTATTTGAGGTATCGCCATTTCTTGAATGGGCGTGGCTTGGTCAAATCCCATATATGAGATGGATTCGATCAATTGTTCGTTAAGTCCGAGTTCTTTAAAATTCACGCTGTAAAGTTGGCTATAAATTCAATGGCTTTTTGTTCGTGCCAAAATAGTTTCCTCATGAAAGTGTCAGAAGCGAAACCTACATGTCCGCCAAAGGTTGGAGTAAGAAGGGTCAGGTGCTCATTTTCTTTGCATTCTTCCGCAGGATAGCACGATGGTGATAGGAAGCTGTCGTTCAGTGCGTTGATGATCAGTGTAGGTTTGTCGATGAGCTTTAGAAACTGCTTGGAACTGGATTTTTCATAGTAGTCTTTTGCATCAATAAATCCGTGTGCTGGAGCAGTGTAGAGATTATCAAAGTCTAGAAAATTCTTAGCTGAACGAAGTTGCTGTATTTGAAGGCTATCTTCTGGGAAGCGCTGTGCCTTTTCTATGGCTTTTCGTTTCAGTTGCCTTAAAAAGCGAGTGAGATACAAGGTATTTTCTTTGCTATTCAGCGCGTCTGATGAACCAGCAAGGTCAACCGGAGTGCTTATGGCAATGCAGCTTTTCACCCTTGAATCTGCTTTCTTTTCTCCCATATATTTTAGTAAAACATTACCGCCTAAGCTGAATCCTATAAGGTGGATTGATCCGTAAGTACGAAAAGCATCAAAGATGGTACGCAAGTCGTCCGTTTTACCGCTGTGATAGGATTGAAAGGAATTGTTGACTCTGCCACTGCAGCCTCTGAAATTCATGCAGAGTATATCACAATTAATAGATCGCAAAGCTTCAGTCATTCCCTGAATGTATAGCGACTGGCTGCTTCCTTCCAATCCGTGCAGCAAGATGATGGCCGTTTTTGCCCCGTTTTGGATAGTGTCTACATCAATGAAATCATTGTCAGGTGTAGAAATTGTTTTTCTAATGAATGAAGCGCGATTAAAAGGTCGGAACTTATTGGGTAGAATGGTTGCTAGATGAGCATTTCTATGAAATAGTGGAGGCGAATAGTCAGCCATTATGAGCCACCTTTTTAAGTCCATGAATGATTTCTTCCATACCGTTGCTTTTCAGTGTCAATACCAGTGAAAGATGGGTGCCCAATGTACCTTTCGGAAAGCCTTTTCGATTGAACCAATCCAAGTAAATCTGCATACTCTCGACTTTCTGATCAAGTAATTCATGTTTTTATTAATTAATGATGCTCCGTCATCTTGCCAC
>DGQE01000012.1:0-2080 GCA_002389645.1 Flavobacteriales bacterium UBA4422 | reverse complement strand
GTGGCAAGATGACGGAGCATCATTTTCTTTTTGAAATAGAAAAATGGAGCACCATATTTCCAGTGCTCGGTAATCTCTTGATGTAGTTCTCTAATAATTTTTCTCGCTGCAAGCAAGCTTGATTTTCTTCAGATTGACTGAGGTAGAAATTCTCGATATGATTCAACTCGCTACTCATGTACTTTGCTTATGATATGCATTAAGTATATAAATAAAAGTATATGAAAATTTGAAACAGATTTGCAGCACAAAACAAACAAATTATAGATGCAAAAAATCACAGTAGCTAAAGGTGACGGAATTGGACCAGAAATTATGGATGCCACTCTGAGTATTATGAAGGCGGCAGGAGCGCGCGTAGAGTATGATATTATTGAAGTAGGTGAAAAGGTTTATCTATCAGGAAACACCAGCGGTATTACAAAAGAAGCCTGGGATTCGATTAGAAGTAATAAAGTTTTTTTAAAAGCCCCAATTACAACTCCTCAAGGTGGTGGGTATAAGAGTTTGAATGTGACTATGCGAAAGAGTCTCGGGTTGTATTCTAACGTAAGACCGTGCAAGAGCTTTCATCCTTTTGTTCAAACGAAGCATCCTAAAATGGATATGGTAATAATCCGAGAAAATGAGGAGGATTTATATGCTGGTATTGAGCATCAGCAAACTGATGAGGTTGTGCAATGCCT
This sequence comes from Flavobacteriales bacterium UBA4422, assembly GCA_002389645.1. Classification (GTDB taxonomy): domain Bacteria; phylum Bacteroidota; class Bacteroidia; order Flavobacteriales_G; family Salibacteraceae; genus SHAN690. The sequence continues at coordinate 1,394 of DGQE01000012.1, read as the reverse complement.
AAAGTTAATCACCCGACCCGGGTGCGAAAAGATTGTGCGATATGCATATGAATATGCGAAGCTTTATAACCGTAAAAAAGTAAGTTGTTTTACAAAGGACAACATCATGAAGCACACGGATGGTTTGTTTCATCAAGTGTTCAAAGAAATTGCGGCTGAATATCCGGATATAGAGTCTGAGAATTGGATTGTAGATATTGGCGCGGCTCGTTTAGCAGATACTCCTGAAATTTTCGATGTTGTTGTCATGCCTAACCTCTACGGAGACATCATCTCTGATGTAGCTGCACAGATTTCTGGTTCTGTGGGATTGGCCGGAACTGCAAATATCGGTGAGACATGTGCGATGTTTGAGGCCATTCATGGATCTGCTCCTGACATCGCAGGACAAAATATGGCAAACCCAACAGGATTAATTAAGGCGTCTGTTTTGCTATTGAATCATATTGGTCAGCAAGATGTGGCTGAAAGCATCAATAATGCATGGTCTTGTGTGGTTGAGAAAGGAATTCATACCAAAGACATTTACAAAGAAGGATCAAGCAAGCAACTGGTCGGAACCAAAGAGTTTGCCGATGCTGTTGTTGCTCATTTAGGACAAAAACCGACTATGCTCGAGTCTACTGAATATGAAAAAGGAGTCAGCTTTTCTATGCCCAAGTATGTTCGCAGAAAGCGCTCTAACAAGGTTCTGAAAGGAGTAGATGTTTTCGTTGATTGGCCTGGTTCAAATGCTAATGAGCTTGCCGAGAAACTAACTCAACTCAATAACGATGTGAGCTTAAGTATGATCACAAATAGAGGTGTGAAAGTTTGGCCTGAAGGTTTTGAAGAGACATTTTGTACCGATCATTGGAGATGCCGATATGAAGTTAAAAATGGATCTGCAGCTTCGTCTAGCGCGATAGTCGATTTGCTTTCAAAGGCACTTTCATCTGATGTTGAGGTTATAAAAACTGAGAATCTATATGAATTCGATGGAGTAAGAGGATATTCATTAGGTCAAGGTCAATAAAATCAAACTCATGAAATTATGGCATCACACAGTATAAGGCTAATTGACAATACCTACGACTTAGATACAGCAAGGAAACTTCTAGAAGGGTTTCTGGAGCAGAAAATGCGCTTCATAGAGGACTTGCTAAACGATTCCGATCCTTTAGATTCAGCAAATCGGATTAATCTCGAGGGCAGAATGGAGGATTTAAAGGCGGAGAAAAGATCGCTGGAGCTTCTGATGGAACAACACGATGGCGAACATGTAGAAATGGAGATTGGATGCACTATGGTGATGTCATTAAGACGAACAGAGCTGTCTTAGTTCAAACGTCTAAATATTAAGGTGGTGGTTTAGCAATAGGCCATCACCTAATTACTTTCCGATACAAAAAGTA
>DGQE01000031.1 GCA_002389645.1 Flavobacteriales bacterium UBA4422 | reverse complement strand
TGTAACAGGAGTTTCAGGAAGTGGTAAGTCAAGCCTTATCAATGGCACACTCTACCCTATTCTTACAAGTCATTTCAACGGAAGTACAAAAATTCCACTCCCGTATAAAGACATCAATGGATTGAAGCATCTTGATAAAGTCATTGAAATAGATCAATCTCCTATCGGAAGAACACCTCGTTCAAACCCAGCTACTTATACCAATGTTTTCACAGATATTAGACAGCTGTTCACCGAACTTCCAGAATCAAAAATCAGAGGTTATAAACCTGGTCGCTTCTCGTTTAATGTCAAAGGTGGCAGATGCGAAACGTGTCAAGGTGGAGGTGTAAAAACCATTGAAATGAATTTCCTACCTGACGTATATGTGGAATGCGAAACGTGCAATGGCAAACGCTATAATCGTGAGACATTAGAAGTACGGTACAGAGGAAAGTCAATTAGCGATGTGCTGGAAATGAACGTAAATCAGGCAGTTGAGTTCTTTGAGCATATGCCTTCAATATTTGTAAAAATCAAAACATTGCAGGACGTTGGTTTAGGTTATATCCGCCTTGGCCAAAGCTCCATAACCTTGTCTGGTGGTGAAGCGCAACGCGTGAAATTAGCTACTGAACTTGCAAGAAAAAGTACTGGTAATACTTTTTATATTCTTGACGAACCTACTACCGGACTGCATTTTGAAGACATTAGAATGCTCTTAAATGTTCTCAATGCATTGGTTGAACAAGGAAACACTGTTTTAGTAATTGAACACAATCTTGATATGATTAAAGTTTCTGATCATGTGATTGACATTGGCCCAGAAGGCGGCAGAAAAGGTGGACAATTGATAGGCGAAGGAACACCAGAAGAAATTGCTAAAATGCAACACAGCTTTACTGGTCAATATTTAAAGAAGGAATTAGACTGGCACTATTCAAAAAGTCAGTGAATCACAAAGCCCAATCCTAGAGCAAAAGAGAGTGTTTCAAAGTTTTGAGTCATCTCTTCAGTTTCAACGAACCTCAAGGCGTAAACATTTTCAACATCAAACGTGCTTGTCATTCGCTGATAATCTGACTGCACAAAAACGTCAATGGATTTTGTGACATGCAATCGAGCTTTTATTCCAAAACCCCACATAATATCATTGATCGTGGTTTCCTTTTGCTGCCAAGAATAGGCAAAGTATCCCGTAGCCTTCTCATATCCTTCCATAAGTATTTCTGGACGAACTACTCTACCAAGACCAATTCCAATTCTCACATCAAAATCAATCAATTTGTGAGGTACATTAACTACAAAGTTTGCCATCGCAGCATGAACTACCCAGTCCGATGATGCGTCTGCGAAAAAGTCTAGAGTATTAATCTGACTTTCATAATATTCCGCTAAGACGCCAAACTCAGATGTAAATTGAGAGCGACTCCAAGTTGCGCCAAGTCCAAAATTTCTATTGAGCTTTTGATGAAAATTTATGACATTAACCACAAAACCATTTTTAGCGTATCCGGAGAAAAAATTCCTATGATCTTGACTACCTAAATCACCTAAAGGCAGAGCAATTCCAGCAGACGAACCAAAAAAAGTATCTCCATACGTTGGGTCAAGTGAGGCTGGAGAGGTTGGAAAGGCCACTTTAGACTCTCTTGAGAAACTAAAATCCTGAGCAACAGCTTCAGTCGCAAACGTTAAAATCAAGACTAATATTAGAAGGATTCTTATCATATCTATTCTTCAGGTCAATCTTACTACTAAACTTCCATTCTAAAAACAGAACGTTAAAAAATGAATTAACGAAGCCATGTTTTATCGCCTGTTCAAAAACTGATTACAACTGTTCCTAAATCACTCGCGAAAACTCCTGTCTCTTCAATGAATAATGATAGCTTAGCAGTCACAAAGAACTTGACTTAAAACACAAATCACACATGGATAAGAAAAATTTTAGGCCTGAAAGCTTAATGATGTCATATGGCTATAAACCAGAGTTATCGGAGGGAGCGATTAAATGTCCAATATTTCAAACCTCAACGTTTGTTTTCAAAACTGCTGAAGAGGGAAAAGCCTTTTTTGAAGTGGCTTATGGACTAAGAGAAAAAGGTCCGACCGAAGAAATGGGTTTGATTTACAGTCGGTTAAACAATCCTGACTTAGAGATACTCGAAAACAGACTTTGCCTTTGGGACGAAGCAGAAGACTGTGCGGTCTTTGAAAGCGGCATGTCAGCTATCTCAACTGTAATGATGGAGTTTTTAGATCCAGGAGATTATGTATTATACAGCAACCCTACATATGGCGGAACTTATCACTTTGTGAAAGCTGTTTTAAGTCGATTTGGCATCAACTCGCTGGCATTTCATGCTTTCGAGACGGAGGAAAACATCAAGAAATTGATTGAAGAGAAAGGTATTGGAGACAAACTAAAGATGATTTACATCGAGACTCCAGCGAACCCTACCAATGCATTAGTAGATATCGAAGCATGCAGACGTATTGCTGACCAATACAGTACCGCAGATAAAAAAGTTTACCTCACTGTAGATAATACATATATGGGGCCCGTTTGGTCTCATCCGTTGAAGCATGGAGCAGACTTAGTTGTGTATTCAGCAACAAAATATATCGGAGGTCATAGTGATGTTATTGCTGGCGCTGTTCTAGGCAGTCAAGATGTGATGACTCGCGTAAAAACTCTCAGAACTTTCTTAGGAAATATGGCCGGACCTTGGACAGGTTGGTTGTTGATGAGAAGTTTAGAAACACTAAAGGTTAGAATGACCGAACAAGCAATCAATGCTGAAAAAGTAGCGGAGTATTTAAATGCTCACCCAAAAGTAGATAAAGTTCATTATCTCGGATTTGTGGATGAAAAAGAAGATCCTAGAAACTATGCCATCTATAAGAGACAGTATTCTTGTGCTGGAGCAATGATCTCTTTTGATATTAAAGGCGGTGAAAAAGAAGCCTTCAGATTTCTAAATGCTTTGCAATTAATGCATTTAGCTGTTAGTTTAGGCAGTACAGAAAGTTTAGTAGAACATCCTTCATCTATGACGCATTCTGACTTCACCGCTGAGGATAAAGCACTCTATGGAATTAATGACAGCCTTGTTCGCCTTTCAATAGGCGTAGAAAACTACGAAGACTTAATCACAGATATTAGTCAAGCCTTGGATAGAGTCTAGCGTGAAAAGTAACGCAAAAGCATTACGATCACACAAATCAAGAACATGAATATGGATATGCGATTGATGCCATGCATCATTCGCAGATTCACGTTCTTTTCCCCTTTTTGAAACATTGTCATAGGGTTAAGATAAGAAAGGATACGTTTTAAAAACATAATGCAAAGTTGAGCTTTTACAACATACGTTGCTACTGAATGTTCAGGTTAATAGCTTTGCAGGCTGTCCAAACAACAATTAATCGTGGGATTTAACCTAAAATCAGATTTTTCACCTACAGGAGACCAGCCTGAGGCCATTCGTCAACTCGTTGAAGGAATCAACAATGAAACAAAGCACCAAACGCTGCTTGGTGTAACAGGTTCTGGGAAAACCTTCACCATGGCCAATGTCATTCAGCAGACACAGCGGCCTACGTTAATTTTAAGCCACAACAAAACCCTGGCCGCTCAGCTTTACGGTGAGTTCAAACAATTCTTTCCAGATAACAGAGTCGAATATTTTGTTAGCTATTACGACTATTATCAGCCCGAGGCCTATATGCCTACTTCAGATACTTACATCGAAAAAGATCTAAGTATTAACGAAGAAATCGAAAAGCTGCGTTTGAGCACCACCTCAGCACTTTTGAGTGGACGAAGAGATGTAATCGTAGTTAGCTCTGTATCCTGCATTTACGGTATGGGAAACCCGAGCGATTTTTATGAAAACATCATCGAAATCAAGGTGAATGACGTGGTGGGAAGAAATCAATTCCTACACAAACTTGTTCAGTCCTTGTATTCTAGAACGACCGGAGATTTTGCTCGTGGAAACTTTCGGGTTAAAGGTGATACAGTAGATGTTTTTATTGCAAGTGATGATTTCGCCTATCGCTTCCACTTTTTTGGTGATGAAATTGAACTGATCGAAATCATCGACCCATTCAACAATACAGTTCTCGAAGAAATTGAAGAGGTAAGAATCTTCCCTGCAACCATCTTTGTCACAACAAAAGAGCGAATGCAAAGCTCTATGACACAAATTCAAGATGATTTGATTGAACGATTAGATCAATTCGTTCAAGGTGGTCAGCCTTTGGAGGCAAAGCGTCTTGAAGATCGTGTTAACTATGATCTAGAGATGATGCGTGAACTGGGCTATTGCTCAGGAATCGAAAACTACTCCCGTTATTTTGATGGAAGATTACCTGGGTCACGACCATTCTGCTTATTAGACTATTTTCCAGATGATTACTTAATGATGGTAGATGAAAGCCACGTTACCATTTCTCAAATCAATGCCATGTATGGTGGAGATCGCGCTCGTAAAGAGAATCTAGTAGAATACGGATTCAGACTTCCAGCCGCAAAAGACAATCGACCATTAAAGTTTGAAGAATTTGAGGGACTCACCAATCAAATGATTTATGTGAGCGCTACTCCCGCCAATTATGAAATGGAAAAGTCAGAAGGTGTATTTGTTGAGCAAGTAATCAGACCAACAGGCCTGCTAGATCCAACTATTGAAGTAAGGCCCTCAGCCAATCAGATTGATGATTTACTCGAAGAAATAAGAAAGCGGATTGAAAAACAAGAGCGCGTTTTGATCACTACACTTACCAAACGAATGGCTGAAGAACTAGCCAAATATCTTCTTGATGTCAATATCAACACACGCTACATCCACTCTGACATTGACACTATGGAACGTGTTGAGATATTACGTGAACTGCGCATGGGTACAGTTGATGTTTTGGTTGGAATCAATTTACTGAGAGAAGGCCTTGATTTACCCGAAGTTTCTCTCGTGGCCATTTTGGATGCGGACAAGGAAGGCTTTTTAAGGAGTAATCGTTCACTTACACAAACGATAGGAAGAGCTGCAAGACATATCAATGGTATGGCCGTGCTTTATGCTGACAAGATCACGGATAGCATGCGAAGCACAATAGACGAAACAAATAGACGAAGAGCCAAGCAAATGGCATACAATGAAGAACATGGCCTTTCTCCAACTGCTTTGAACAAAGGCATTGACATGATGATTCAATCACAAGCAGCCGTGAGAGGAAAGTCGTATAAAACTACCGAGGAAATGCAAATGGAAATGGGTGTTGCAGCAGATCCAGTTGTTGCGTACATGAGTAAAGAACAATTAGAAAAAGCTATCCAAGAAACAAAGAAAAACATGGAAAGAGCTGCTAAAGAACTCGATTTCATGCAAGCTGCTCAATTCAGAGATGAGCTATTTGCGCTTCAGGAAAAGTTAAAATCAAAATAATTCAAAAATAATTTTGAAAAGACCCAACACTGCGCTGTAATCATACGTCTCCCATCAAAATTAACATACACTTACATGAGAACACTATTACTCTCTGCTCTTCTATTTTCACACTCTCTCTTATTTGCTCAAACGAACTTATTTACAAATAGCTCCTTTGAGTCTAATCCAATTTTCACTGGTTGGTTATCAACAAATGCTAACGGCAACCTTTGAGGAGGCCCTGGTAATAATTGTACGGCACCAGCAGGAAACAACTACGTTTGGTCTGGAGATCAAAATGAAGCCAGTGGTATAAACAACTTATCTGAACAGATTTATCAGCAGGTTTTTATTCCCGCTAATACTACTTCTGCCGAAATTAGATTTGAGGCCTCAATGAACACTAGTGAGTCAACAACGACTATAGAATATGACCAAATGGTTTTGAACATACTTAGTTCAAATGGAACATTCCTAGAGAGTTTAGGCTATTTGAGCAATGTGCAAGCTGATCCAGGAATAACCAACTGCCAAACTTGGGGCACATATGTCGTTCCTATTCCCTCGAATTACTTTGGGCAAACTATAAGATTAGCATTTGATTTTGCTACTGATGGATCTGCACCTACAATTTTCAGAGTTGATGATATTCGTTTTTTAGCCACATCGCCTACTTCGTGTAACTATAGTTTAAATACTAACTCGTATACATTGTCAGGATCTCAGGCAGGAACTTTTTCGAATGCTACTTCAGTTTCGACTACGAATAATTGCAGTTGGTTTGCTCAAGTTACTTCAGGAGGCTCATGGTTATCAACAACATCAAACGGCACAGGTAATGGAAATGTATCTATTTCGGTAACTGAAAACACAGGGTTAAACACTAGAATCGGAACTATCGATATTGAAGGACAAACACTTACCATAGAACAGCCAAGTGTATCATGCGATTATAGCCTAACGCAATCAACATATAACTGCCCTGATCATAAAGCCGCCAACCTAATCAACATTGCGCTTGTAAACGTAAGCAATGGTTGTAATTGGGATGCTACAGTTATTGAAGGATCAAACTGGATGGTATGCAACTCTGACGGAAGCGGCAATGGTACAATCAACATTGATGTTACTGCCAATAACACTGGACAGGAGCGCACTGGTACAATTGTAGTTGAATCTGAAACGTTGCTCGTTGTTCAGCCGATCGACTTTAAATTAACCGGTATTAACGATTTTGGAAACAGCTCAATTACGGTTTACCCAAACCCAACCAATGATATACTTACAGTTAGCACCTCTCCGACTCAAATTGGAAGCAACTATCAAGTCGTTGATTGGACAGGACGAATAATCTTGAATGGTGTCATTTCAGAAACCAATCAGAATATAGATCTACATTCTTTGTCTAGTGGAGCTTACTTCTTTTCAGTGAACGGAGAGACCGTCACGTTTAGCGAGAAAATTATTAAACTATAGATTACATAGAATAAATTTCAAAAAGGAGTGTCTTGAACGACACTTCTTTTTTTTATCTCTAAAGTTTGGTAAGGTTTATGCACATAAGTCGACATTACCAAATAAGAATAATAATTATGAAAGCATTAAGAAGCATAGCGCTAGCCGCAGCAGCGTTGTTTTACATTCAAGCAACACCTCCATCTGAAACGTCTAAAGAGGGAATAACATTCTTCCAAGGAACATGGGAAGAAGCATTGACCAAAGCAGAAAAAGAACATAAAGTCATTTTCCTAGATGCATATGCTGCATGGTGTGGGCCGTGTAAATTGCTAAAACGTAATGTTTTTAGCGACCCTAATGTAGGCGCTTATTACAATGAAAACTTCATCAATATGGCCATTGACATGGAAAAGGGTAATGGTCCAAAAATAGCCAGTAAGTATGGTGTTAGAGTCTACCCCACATTGCTATATGTTAATGGAGATGGATCTGTTGTCAATAAAGCAGTTGGCTATCATAACTCAGATCAATTGATTGAACTGGGTAAAAATGTGCTTACTCCATAACCTTAGAAAAAAGCTAGATGAATTATAAGCTGATGAATTTTAAAATCCATCAGCTTTCTTTGCTTTCAGAATATGACTTACTCTGTTACTTTGAATCGGCTGTTATTGACAATTGCGTCAATTCTATTACTTGTATCCTGCTCCAAAAAGGAGTTTGGCGCTCAGGAGATAATAGACACCGCCATAGAGAATTCTGGAGGCCAATTATATCAAAACTCAGAAATTACGTTCGATTTTAGAGACCGCTCTTATCGCATAAAACGTGAAGGAGGACTCTTTGAAATGTCTCGCTACACATACATTTCACAAGATAGCACCATAGAAGACTACGTTTATAACTATGGTTACAAAAGGTTTATCAATGACAGTATGGTATCGGTCCCTGACTCTATGGCTCCAAAGTATAAAGCTTCTGTCAATTCGGTCATATACTTTGCAAGCCTACCTTATGGATTAAACGATCTGGCCGTTGAAAAAAAACTGATTGGGCGAAAAGAAATCAAAGGCATTTCCTATTTCAAGATTAAAGTTACCTTCAAAGAGCAAGGTGGCGGTGAAGATTATAAAGATCAGTTCATTTATTGGATACACCCTAAAACATACGCCATAGACTATTTAGCATATGAATACTTCACAGATGGCGGTGGCATGCGATTCAGACAAGCGTTTAATAGGCGAGAAATAAATGGAATTTCATTTAACGACTATATCAACTTCAAACCAAAAGTAGATTCAAAGGTTAATCTGCAAAACATTGATGATCAATTTATTGCTAGCAACCTAGATGAACTTTCTCGGATTCAAACTGAAAACGTGGTTGTATCAATTTTCGAGAAATAGCCTGCATACTCTCTAGTCCAAAGTCCATAATCCGGAAGTTATAAGATAAGACCTAAAGTATTTAAGCATTAGTTTGAAGTAGAGTTCGTCAATTCACGGAGAAGATTTAAAATTGAAGTTGATTTGAACGGATCATTTTAATCGCCTAAGAAACTAAAATCAACATAGATGAGCACACCAAATTGGACAACCGTTAAAGAGTTTGAAGACATCACTTACAAAAAATGCGGTGGCGTAGCGCGTATCGCATTCAACAGGCCCGAAGTACGAAATGCATTTAGACCGAAAACCGTTGCCGAGCTGTACCAAGCATTTCTAGATGCGCGTGAAGACACAAATATTGGTGTGGTTCTGTTTTCAGGTGAAGGTCCCAGCGAAAAAGATGGTGGATGGGCTTTTTGCAGCGGTGGTGACCAAAATGCAAGAGGTCATCAAGGTTACGTAGATGATGACGGCATGCCACGTTTAAACATCCTAGAAGTGCAACGACTGATTCGTTTTATGCCGAAAGTAGTTATCGCTGTGGTTCCAGGTTGGGCTGTCGGTGGAGGGCATAGTCTTCATGTTTTATGTGACCTCACTTTAGCTAGTAAAGAGCATGCAATTTTCAAACAAACTGATGCCGATGTAACCAGCTTTGACGGTGGATACGGCTCAGCTTACCTCGCAAAAATGGTAGGCCAAAAAAGAGCGCGTGAAATATTCTTCTTAGGCCGAAATTATTCAGCTCAAGATGCTTTTGATATGGGAATGGTGAATGGAGTTTTCCCACATGAAGAATTAGAGCAAGAAGCATACAATTGGGCGTTAGAGGTTCTTCAAAAGTCACCTACATCCATCAAGATGTTGAAGTTTGCCTTCAACCTTACAGATGACGGCATGGTAGGTCAGCAGGTATTTGCAGGGGAAGCCACTCGATTAGCCTACATGACAGACGAAGCGAAAGAAGGCCGCAACGCGTTCTTGGAGAAGCGCAAACCCGATTTCAAGGATATTAAATGGATACCGTAAACGAATTATTCAACAGTATGCTTGGCGCTATAGAAGACAACTAGACCAAACCCAACGCTCAGCAATAAGTGAAAAGGAATCAATGCGTAATCTTTAAGGTAAACGCCAATTAGAATTGCGATCGCAAATAGAAACGAAAAAGCGCTTTCTACAACCATCAGCATGATGCTTGTATTTCTCACGTAAACATTTGCTCGCCAAGCTTTTTTATCAGATTGAAGGTTGAATTTTGGTGTTCTAACAAACGGTGATTTCACACCAAAATACCCTTCCAAAACTGCAATGGAATTATGCAAACTCATGCCCATTGACATTAATAAAAAAATCATAAATCTTTTAATGAATTGAAATAAATCAAATGACTGATTTACTGATCTATATGATGTATAATAAAATACTGATAAAATCAATATGCTTAAACTGAAAATCAGCCCAAAACCATCAACCAATACATTACCTTCAAGCTTACTTCGCACGAACAAAAATGGAACACTCAACAACGCAACAACAAGAACATGAATGAAAATGGAGGAATTCAATAAATGAAAATGACCATGAATTTTAGTTTGCAATGAAAGGTGATCTGAACGCCAAACTTTTCCCAAATTCTTCACTGCGCATTCAGCAGCACCTTTCGTCCATCGAAACTGCTGAGTTTTCAGCGCATTCATTGTTATCGGTAATTCTGCTGGCGAAACCACATCTTCTAAGTAAACGAAATCCCAATCTTTCATTTGTGCTCGATAACTCAAGTCTAAATCTTCCGTGAGCGTATCACTACTCCAACCGCCCGAATCTATGATTGCCTCTTTCCGCCATACGCCAGCCGTCCCATTGAAGTTGATAAAGCTATGAAACTCACTTCTACCAACTTGCTCAATAGTAAAATGCGCATCCAATCCAAAGGCTTGCATCTCACTAAGCAGGCTATGATTACGATTCAAATGCCCCCAACGCGTTTGAACTAGCGCCACTTTCGAGTTGCTGAAATGAGGAATTACTGATTTCAAAAAGTCAGGGTCAGGAATAAAGTCCGCATCAAAAATTGCTATGAAATCACCCTTCACCTTCTCAAGACCATAAGCAAGCGCTCCCGCCTTAAAACCACTTCTCTGAGGTCTTTTTAAGTAGACCACATCAAAACCCTTTTCAATCCACCTCTGAGCGCTTAGACCAGCCAATTCACTTGTCTTATCATCACTATCATCAAGGATCTGAACTTCTAACAACTCCTTCGGGTAATCTAAGGCCATCACTGAGTCAATCAAGCGATCAATCACATAGCGTTCGTTATAAACTGGCAATTGAACCGTGACCCGAGGCAACTTACCAACCCAAATAGCTTGAGCTTTCGGAGACTTTCGCCAATAACTAACAAGTAAATGGAACTGTGACAAGCTATACAAGAGAATAAAAGACAAAAACAGCACGTACAACACTAGCACTAGCCAATCATACCAAAGCAACGCATCAAACATACCTTAGGAGAGTTAGAATAATTTTATATCCCGCCAAAACAGAACCTTTCAGTGTTCCGGAAACTTTTGAACGACCGATCCTCACACGATAACTGACTGGAACTTCAACGCAGCGTAACCTTTTCTTAGCAGCCTTAACCTGCATCTCTGCTGTCCATCCATAATTCATATCGCTCATTTCAAGCTGCAATAGCTTATCGAAGCGAATCGCCCTAAACGGCCCTAAATCCGTGAATGAATAACCATAAAACAATCTGAGCATTTTCACCGCAATCCAATTTCCCACAAGTTGCTGAGGTGTTAGTGAATTCTTTTCACGCTGCCCTAGCACTCTACTTCCAATCACCATATCAACTTGATCATTTTCAATAGGAGAAACAAGCATTGACAACTCCTCTGGATAATCAGAATAATCCCCATCGAGAAACACAACCACTTCAGGTTTTACATCAAGCTTATCAAGAAATTCCATTCCTTTCAAACATGAAGCCCCATAACCTTGGATAGTTTGTCGCAGCACAACAGCTCCTTCAAGCTTTGCATTTTTAGCCGTGCCATCTGTTGAATTATTATCCACAACAATCACGTTCCGAACCTTTGCTGAAGGAATATCCCTCACCACTTTCCCAATTGACTCAGCTTCATTAAAAGCAGGAATGACCACATCAATAATCATACTCACAAATAAATCATTACCAGATTCTTAAATTCAATCAACTCACCCATTGATTAAACTAATTATAATCAGCATCTACCCAATTACGAATCATCCTCAAGCCATGTTCCGTCATGATGCTTTCGGGATGAAATTGAAGCCCGAACAAGCGAAGTGTTTTATGCTCCGCAGCCATTACAAGACCATCATCTGACAGCGCAGTAACACGATAATTTTCGGTAATAACTTCTGATTTGAATGCCCAACTATGATATCGGCCAACGGTTATCTGTTCAGGAATACTCGCAAAAATCTTTGAATCTGGCTCAATAAATATTGAATCTTGAGCTCCGTGTTTTACACTGTTAAGATTGACCATCGTTGCTCCGTCAGACAAAAGCAAAGCTTGCATACCTAAACAAATACCCAGAATGCTTTTAGTTTCAGAATAGCGCTCAATCAACTCCAAAACCATCCCTGATTCATCAGGCAAACCAGGACCAGGACCAATAATGATGTGCGAAAAAACATCAGCTTCTCGTAAATCAAACGCATCATTTCTTACCACAACACATTCCCCAACAATCTGCTCCACCAAATGAACTAAGTTATAGGTGAAAGAATCGTAGTTATCTATTACTAGAACGCGAATTTTATTGGCTTTTAACACGGTAGCAAAAATCTATATTTGAAGCTTACTAACCACCCTGACATTTCTAATTCATTAATTACCAATGAAACAAATCATTAATAGCAGCAGCGCTCCGGCTCCAATCGGCCCTTATTCTCAAGCAGTTTTAAAAGGCAACACATTATATGTAAGTGGGCAAATTGCTTTGGACCCAAAGAGCGGTGAATTGGAGTTATCCTCCATAGAAGCTGAAACTGAGCTGGTAATGAAAAACTTAGGTGAAGTTTTAAAAGCGGCCAACATGTCTTTTCAGCATGTACTCAAATGCTCGATATTCTTGAGCGACATGAATAATTTTAGCGAAGTGAATGAAGTTTACGGGAAACACTTTACTTCGAATCCACCGGCTAGAGAAACCGTAGCAGTTAAAACCCTTCCTAAAAACGTGAATGTTGAAATAAGCTGTATCGCTGCCCTATAGCCTCTTCCAACAAACAATTCCCTACCACAAACTCAATCTCAGTAGGAGATTAAGTTGTGCATTGTAGCTTTGAAAAAATAATTTGCATGAAGTATTTCGTTACTCTTCTCTTAATTGCTGCAGCATTGAGAGGGTTCAGCATTGACGCATATTTTAATCATTCGGTATTTCACACACCCGAAGGTGGAGCTTACGTTGAAACACACATGCTCTTCAACGCTTCATCTCTAGAGTTTAAAAATGCAGCCAGAGGTTACCAAGCAAAGGTGGAGCTAACGTACATCTTTGAGAGCCAGGGAAAAGTAGCAAACTACTCCAAGAATATTATTAAAAGTCCATTTGTAACGGACTCTATCAATGCCATTGTCGACTTTTTGGATGTTCAACGGTTTCCCTTAGGCCCAAACAATTACAAACTATCTATCAAGCTACGTGACATCAACAACCCAAAAGACAGTGGTATGATTGTCCAAAACATTACTGTGACAGAGGCCTCTGAGTCTGTCTTTTTTAGTGACATCGTTTACCTCGATACTATTTATCAGAACCAAGGGAAAACATCATCTTATTCGAGAGGCAACTTCGATATGATTCCTAAAATTTCTGGATACCACGGCCCCAACGACAACACAGCATCCATTTACGCTGAACTATACCAGTCCGAAATTGCACTTGGAGGGGCAAATGACTACTTAGTGCTATTCGATATAATTGATCCGAAAACAGATGAGGCGCTGAGTGAGTTTCGCGCAATGAAAAGGTTTAAAGGAAACGAAGTGCAGCCGATCATACACCAATGGAATATTGAGAACTTAAAAACAGGTAATTATTTGGTGCGCATAGAGGCTCGAGACAGGAACAATGCGGTGATTGCCTCTAAGTCAAGTTTAGTGCAGCGCCATAGTCTTGTCCCTTCATCTGATTCCTTAGATGATTTTCAGATAAGCTCGACCTTTGCAGGCCGCATTCACAGCGAAGACTCGTTAAGAAACATGCTATACTGCATGCGCTACACAGCTAGCATATATGAAGAAAACTATATAGACAAGAATTGGGAACAAGGTGATACTACTGAATTGAGACGATTCTTTTACACTTTTTGGAGAGAACGAAACATCGTTGACCCCGGGTCTAGTTGGAAAAAGTATGAGAAACGGATAGCTTATGTAGAAGAGGAATTTGGTTTAGGAAATAAACGAAGGCATGCATGTGCAACTGATAGAGGTCGAGTATACTTAAAATATGGAAAACCAGATACCCGGGTTATTCAAAACCGAGAACCAAATGCATCTCCATATGAAATATGGCATTTCTACAAAACACCAAGTAAGTCGAATGCAAAATTTGTATTCTATGACCCTAGTTTAGTAACCAACGATTATGTTCTCCTTCATTCTAATGTTCCGGGAGAACAAGTCGATTATTCATGGTACCTGCAACTTTCCACTCCAATGATATCTCCTTCTGGAAATGATGAACCATTATCAAGTTCAGGTGAAGTTATTGACTACAATAATTTAAATGGAACCCAGATGAATTCAGTGGGCAGCAGAGCGCTTGACTTTTGGAATAATCCACGCTAAAACATGGTTAACGCAAATAATTACAAAAGCATTTGATTTCGTAAAAGATGCTTCTATATTTGCACCCCTTCAAAAAAGGGACTCGGTAGCTCAGTTGGTAGAGCAATACACTTTTAATGTATGGGTCCTGGGTTCGAGCCCCAGCCGGGTCACACAAACCTCTTCGATTTCGAAGAGGTTTTTTTTTGACAAAAAACAAGCCCTGCTTCGATAAACAGGGCTTGAATTTAATTAAACCATACCTTAAGATAAATAACCTACCAATGTAGACGTAAGCAAACCTTATTTCGTTGGGGCACATCAACTTAAAGTAAAACTGAGCAGAGCTAAATTTTTACAAGCTTTGCATGAAGCATGAAGCACGACATCTACATAAAAAACAGAAAGGCAAAATTTGAGTTTGAATTGCTCGAAGATGTCATTGCTGGCATCATGCTAAAAGGAACGGAGATAAAAAGCATCAGAGAAGGACAAGCAAGCATCAATGAGGCCTTTTGTCAATTTATTGGACATGAGCTCTGGGTGATCAATATGAACATCGCGGAATACAAATTTGGAACCTACGCTAATCACGAACCAAAACGTCAACGCAAGTTGCTTTTAGGCGCGCAAGAATTGAAGAAGTGGCAGAAGAAAGTGAACGAAAAAGGTTTGACCATCGTTCCTACAGCCCTTTTCATTAACGAAAAAGGGTTGGCAAAGCTCAAGATAACATTGGCACAAGGAAAGAAAACACACGATAAAAGAGACAGTATAAAGGACAAGGACACCAAACGTCAATTAGATAGATTGAAAAAGTCCTTCTAATCTGCCTTCACAAATTTCAATTCGAGCGTTTCTACATTCTCTTCAAAGGCACTTGTTTGAGTAACTTCATATTTTAACCACAACTCCTTATTTGTCAATCGATCGATATCGTAAACAAAAGCCTCCGTAGTATTGCTGGTAACAGTAATATCAATATTTGAACCCTGATCTGTTCGAGTAGAACTTATTTCTTCAGCGAATAACACTAGTTTAGATTTTGACGGAGATTCATTCCCTCCTGTAAACTCCCAAACACCTTTTTCCAAAGAATTAAGCGAGTAAGCCTCATCCTCAGTAATACTATCTAAAGGAAAATCTTCCTTCTTTCTGGAAGTGTACAACCCATCCCCTTCAAATGACAATTCCCAAGTAAAGCCCCTTGAATAAGAACTACTATCTTCTAATGAATATGTCAGTCCATCATCAAGATCATAGCGTATTGCTCTCACATCACCGAAAGTTGAGGTAAACTCATACGACTCCACATTCCAAGTCCCTGTCAACCGATTCTTTCTTGTGCGCAGACTTAAGATTGGATCGTTATCCCCTTTCTTGCAGGACACAGGCAGAATCATTGCAGCAACAAAAACATATAAAAGCCAACTTTTCATTTAGAAGAAGTAACCAAATGTTATCTGAACTGTTGGGTCTACATAAAAAATCAAGTTAGACGTGCGCGTTGAGCTCAAATCACGCGTTATGGTATTCGACCCGCTTACTGGCTCAAACTGCACTACCTCTTGCCTATCACCTCCAGAAACGATGTTACTCAACCCCAGTCCATATTCAAGACCAAAAAATAGTTTAGGAGCAATGAAATAGTTCATCCCTAGTGTTGCTCTGGCCCCTAATACAAAGCCACCATCTTCCGTGATTGTTCTAACAACTCGAGATGTTCCTGTAGTATCCGTAACATTTGAAGTACTACCTATGTTATTCTTTCCAATTACTCCAAATTCTGCATCAACAGCCACGTATGGATCTAACCTTTTTGTTCCGTTAAGGTGAAACTCCACTCCTGGTCTAAACGATATCATTGATTGCGATGCTGTTGAATCAAACTCAACCAAATCCTTCCCCAAACTGTCGGTACGCTGCTCATTAAAACGGAAGATGTTTGGGGCAATTCCTAAACGATAGGTTATTCTTTCGCTTTGCTTATACCTCAATAACAGTGAATTAGAATTCAGTAGATCCTGATTCGGCAATACTGTTATCGAATTAATCAATCCTGAAACATTGAGTGTCACCCCAAAGTCTTTGTTTTCTGGGAAATACCTACTAGTAGAATCATTTTCTTCTTGAGCATTTGCAGCACCCAAGCAGTAAAATGAGATCAACACAATGCTTAATAGCTTTTTCATAGAGTCAGATTTAAGATTCAAAAACGAATCAATCATAGATTTATTTTAATCACCCGTATCGGTTCTTTCTAACATAGGAACAAACTGGAAATCTCCGTGGTTCGAAACTTTGTATTCAGTATCACTCACTTTATCCAATGTCGTCATATTTTGAACACCATTAAACTCGCCAACAGGAATAACCATCCTTCCTCCTACTTTAAGCTGAGCTTTTAAATCTTCAGGGACATGAGGAGCTCCGCAAGTAACCAATATTTTATCAAACGGGCCAAAGGCAGCCTTACCGGCATATCCATCTCCATAAAAACAGCGTGCTTTACAACCCATTTCTTCTAACAAGGATTGACTTTTAAGATGAAGAGCATGCTGTCGCTCTATGGTGAATATTTTCATCCCAAGTTTTGCCAGCACAGCAGTTTGATATCCACTGCCTGTGCCTATTTCTAAAATTTTCTCTCTTTTCTTTGGGTTTAAAAGACTCGTTTGAAAAGCAACGGTATAAGGCTGAGATATAGTTTGTCCTGATCCTATAGGAAAAGCCTTATCAACATATGCCATATGCAAAAACGCGGTATCAAAAAAGAAGAGATGCCTCGGAATATCCATCATCGCCTCTAAAACAGCCTCATTCTCAATACCTTTTTGCCGAAGCTCATCAACGAGCTTCTTCCTCATTCCTTTGTGTTTTAGCGTATCTATCATTGTGGCTTCGAAATTATCTATTTCGACAATGGAATGTTAAACGAATGTTCGATTGTTTATCGACAACTCAATATTTGAAAAGACCTTTGTGCTAATCTTATGAATAAAATCCGACTAGGCATATTGGGCGCTGGCCATTTAGGCAAAATCCATATCAAGCTTTCATTAGACCTTAAAGATCAATTTGAGGTGACTGGATTTTACGATCCAGAGCCAGAAAAAGAGTCTGAAGCAAAAAATCAATTCAACATTCCTTCTTTCAGCTCAATGGAAGCTTTGGTAGATGCTTCTGATGCAGTGTGTATTGTTACTCCAACTCTTTCACATTATGAATGTGCCACTTATGCATTACGCAATGGGAAACACATTTTCATTGAAAAGCCCGTTACGCATACAGTTGATGAAGCCAAAAAGCTGGTTGATCTGGCCCACGAGGCAAAAGTGAAGGTTCAAGTCGGTCACATTGAGCGATTCAATCCAGCATTTACAAGTGTTAAAGATCATTTTGACCATGTGATGTTCGTTGAAACACATCGCCTAGCACAATTCAATCCCCGAGGTACGGATGTATCCGTGGTATTAGATCTAATGATTCATGATATAGACATTGTATTGAGTGTAGTTAAGGCCAATTTAAGGAGGACCAGTGCAAGCGGTGTTGCCGTCATCAGCGAAACACCAGACATTTGCAATGCACGCCTTGAGTTTGATAATGGTTGTGTGGCAAACCTGACCGCAAGTCGAATCTCCTTGAAAAACATGAGGAAATCTCGATTTTTTCAGAAAAACGCCTATATATCTGTAGATTTTCTTGAGAAAAAATCAGAGTTGGTGCGACTTCAAGATGTTGATCCAAACAACCCTTTTGCTATAACCATCGATCCAGAAAATGGTAAAGAAGCTAAACAACTCACTTTTAAAAACCCTGATATTCAAACAGCTAACGCACTGTTAGAGGAATTATCAGCTTTTGCTGATTGCATTGCAAACGACACAAAACCTGCAGTGACTATTGAAGATGGTTTTCAAGCCATTCAAGTTGCCAATCAAATTCTTGATCAACTTAGTTATTCGAATTCTATTTTCGCAGCCTAATTTTTTGATCCGGGTGCACTAAGAGCGGTTATTACACGTTATACTTACATCCGAACCCCTATTGAAGAAATTGATGAATATAAAAGTCAATGTGCTGTGTGCTTTCTTGATTTCCCTTATTGGTTTCAACTCGTGCAGTTTATTTGACAAAACAGAACCCACCCCTGCTTGGATCCGCATCGAAAAGATTGACATTGTCGATAATCCAAATGTTAATGAAGGGTCGTTATCCAGCGACATCACAGATGCTTGGGTTTATATTGACGATAATATTATTGGGGTATTTGAACTTCCTGCTGATATCCCTATTTTAGAAGAAGGAGAGCATCAATTGCTCGTAGGCCCGGGCATCAAAGTATCTACAGTATCTACCTTAAGAGACAATTACCTTTTTTACGATGCCTATGAGAGCAAGGTGAACTTAATACCTGGAGAAATCTTAAATATCGAACCTGAAATCAGCTATCGTGATGAGGGATCAAGTTACTTGTACTATGTCGTTGAAGATTTCGAAGATAGTTTTATAGAAATGAGTGCTATAACTGGCAGCGATGCTGAAATTCTTCGCACAACTGAAACTGACATCGTATTTGAAGGCAACGGCTCTGGAATTGTGAACATTACTGATTCGATTAATGCTGTTGGCTTCCGAACATCCGAAAATATTGAGTTCTCACTTCAGGGAAAGGCCGTTTATCTTGAAATGGACTACTATACCGAGTTTGACTTAATAGTAGGCTTGCACATTGATAATGGTCCCTTGAGCGCACAAACAATAGACTATCTTACATTAAAAGCTTCAGAAGACTCTGAAGTAAAATGGAGAAAAGCTTACATCGCACTGACCTCGGTTTTAAGTCAAGCTACCAATTTTCAGTTTGGTTATATTTATTTCCTGCCCCAAGTTTCTGAAGCGGATCCTAAAAACGGAAAGGTTCTTATTGATAACATCAAAATCATGAGCCAGCTTTGAATCAGCGTCTACAAGCATTTAAATACCTCTTAAGCGATGCCTTAGCAGCTGCATTGGCGTATTTTGCTGTTTTCACTTTCAGAAAACTAGTAATCGAATCTCGCGTTTTTGGTGATACATTAATTATCTACGACCAAAAATTCGTTCTTAGTTTAATCGCTATTGTATTGTTTTGGTTAAGTCTCTATGCAATTATCGGTTCTTATCGAACTCCCTATCGAAGATCTCGTCTTAAAGAATTCACCCAGACTTTTACGATAAGTTTAGTTGGATCAATCTTTCTTTTCTTCACTATTATTCTTGATGACTTCATAGACAGCTATAAAAGCTACTACTTCTCTTTCGGAATCCTTTTTGGCGTCCAATTCATATTTACTGAGCTCGGGCGATTCACCCTATCAAGCATAACTGCTCGCAGAATACACAACAGAATAATAGGCTTCAACACATTGATAATTGGCAGCAATGAAAACGCGCTACAATTGTTTGAAGAATTAGAAAGTCAACGAAAATCTTCAGGCTTTTTCATAAAGGGTTTCGTTCATATTAATGGTGGTAAAAATCACGCTCTTCACGGAAAGGTAGCACACTTGGGTCATGTAAACGACATCGAAATGGTAATCAAAGAGCATGAGATTGAAGATGTAATCATCGCCCTAGAATCGAATGAACATGATAAGATTGGTCAAATACTGAATGCGCTTGACGGACTTGTTAGCAACGTGAAGATTATACCAAAGATGTATGATATTTTAAGCGGACAAGTGAAGATGTCGTCCATTTTAGGTGCTCCGTTAATCGATATTAATCAGCAGATTATGCCCGTTTGGCAGCAATCTTTCAAACGTATTTTTGATATTGTTGTATCCTTCTTTAGTTTGATATTTCTGCTTCCTCTTTTTCTTGTCATTGCCATCGTAGTTAAATTAGGTTCAAAAGGAAGTATAATTTACTCTCACGAACGCATAGGAAAGAAAGGAAAACCTTTTCAGATCTACAAGTTCAGATCCATGTATGAAAATGCCGAACAAGACGGCCCTGCTCTTTCAAGCGAAAATGACAAACGAATTACACCTTTCGGAAAATTCTTGCGAAGAAGCAGAATGGATGAATTACCACAATTTTATAATGTGCTGATCGGAGACATGAGCATGGTTGGCCCGAGACCAGAACGTCAATTCTTCATCGATCAAATTGTAAAAAGAGCACCTCATTATAAGCACTTGCAAAATGTGCGACCCGGTATCACATCATGGGGACAAGTAAAATACGGCTACGCTGAAAATGTTGACGAAATGATTGAACGACTAAAATTTGATGTGCTGTACATTGAAAACATGTCCTTGATGGTCGATTTTAAAATATTAATTTATACGGTGCTCATCGTATTGCAGGGAAGAGGTAAATAGATCTGTCGCAAAAGAGCATAAAAAAAGCCCGAACAATTGTTCGGGCTTTACTATATCTAAAGATTTTGTCTCTTACATTTCTTCCATTTCAATCATCTTGAATGGAATATTAATGATGGCTTGATAATCTTCACCCGCTTCAAGCATATCTTCATCATCCTCTTCATAATGCCAGTGGATAGTAATGGTAGTCTTACCATTCACTGATTCTAGCTTCTTGAATACATCAAGGATACATTTAGAAGAACTTGTGTTGAAGTATTCTAATTGAATATTCACAACAGTATCAGACTTAGCATTATCTCCATAGTTACCAATCCAATCTACAAGAGGCTTGTAGAATTCAACAGCATTTTCAGGAATAGATCTTCCTTTTACTTCTAGAACGCCAGATTCGGCATCGAAATTAACAGTTGGGGTTTTCGGTGTTCCTTCAATTTTGATTGGATCCATCTTTTTTCGTTTAGTTTAAAGAGAGTACAAGGTTATACTTTAATTTTTAAAATGTAAAGCCCGAAGTCATCATTTACCTCACTAAAATCGCACTCGAGCTTGTTTCCAGATTTCCTAGCAATATCTATCATTACTAAGCCTCCGCCACCATGAACACTATATTGACCATTATCTAACACTTCTTTGTAGTATGATCTAAGACCTTCCTTGTCTAAGGAGTTAATCTTATCTAGTTTGGCTTTTAGAGGAGGTATATTATCAACTTCTATATAGTTTGCAGTGAACACAGAATATTGACTGTCTTTTCGCCCTAGAACAAAGGTGGCAGTCTTGTTTTCAACAGTATCTTCTTCAGCCATGGCATCTGTATGGTGATAAAGGTTTTGTAAACCTTCAACCAAAATGTTATAGACTTTTCGTTGTTTTTTAAAATCCTCTTCTGTTGACTCAAGCTTCTGCTCTACCTCACCCAGTATAATTCCAATGCGTTCCTCATTGACTTCACCATGAAAATTCATGAGCAATTCTGAATCCGAAAATCCCGCAACAAAATCTGAAATTATCTTACTTTTCAACAGCTATAACACAAGGTTTGAGCAAATATAATGTATAAAACAAATCAAGTTTACCATTCTGATTTCAAACGTTTCATCATTCGATTGTTCATTCATCAACAGTTTTCATAAAAATCAGCTTATCCTTTGCTACTTTTGGCCTCCGAAAAAGAAAACCCATAAATAATGAAAAGAATACTCACGATTGTAATTACCTTATCGCTGTTCTCTAGTTCAGTCCTGAAGGCTGACGAAGGAATGTGGCTTCCTATGTTGGTGAAGAGATTGAACATTGCCGATATGCAAAAGCACGGCCTTCAATTGAGTGCTGAAGAAATTTACAGTGTAAACAACTCAAGTTTAAAAGACGCTATAGTAGTGTTGAATGGAGGGTCATGTACAGCTGAAATGATCAGTGGCAAAGGATTATTCCTTACCAATCATCACTGTGCTTTTGGTGTTATTCAGGACAATAGTTCTGTAGATCACGATTATTTAACCGATGGCTTTTGGGCAATGGCTATGAAGGAAGAGCTACCCGCAAAAGGCATGACAGCCGGATTCCTAGTTGAAATGCGCGATGTTACTGATGCAGTTTTAGGAGATGTAAGCATTACCCTAAGCGGTGCAGAAAGAGACGCTGCGGTGAGAGAAGCTATTGCTAAAGTTGAAGAAGAGATTAAAGGTGATGTTGAAAGTCACTATGACATTCGCATTAAGAGCTTCTTTGAGGGTAACGAGTATTATGCGTTTGTATACGAAACGTTCAGAGATGTAAGATTGGTGGGTGCTCCACCTTCATCCATCGGAAAATTTGGTGGCGATACTGATAACTGGATGTGGCCACGTCACACTGGTGACTTCTCTATGATGCGTGTTTATTCTGGAGCTGACGGTATGCCTGCTGATTATTCAGAAGAAAATATTCCTTATCAGCCAAAGCACTTCCTTCCAATCTCTTTGAGCGGAGTTGAAAAAGGCGATTATGCAATGATTATGGGTTACCCAGGAAGCACAGATCGTTTTTTAAGCTCTTATGGTGTGGAACAAGAATTGACGGTGAGACAACCTAATACAGTGAAAGTGAGAGAGAGTCGCCTTGCTTTGATGAAGGAAGATATGAATGAAAGTGATGAGGTGCGCATCAAGTATGCATCTAAGTACGCAGGTGTAAGTAACTATTGGAAATACTTTATAGGTCAACAAAGAGGCTTAAAGAGACTAAAAGTAAAAGAGCAAAAGCAAGCCCTAGAAGCTGATTTCCAAAAATGGGTAAACGCATCTGAAGAACGAAAAGAGATTTACGGCAACGTATTGAAGGACTGGGAAGAAGGATTTAATGAATCTAAAGAAACATCACTTTACCGTACCTATTTAAACGAGTGTGTTTTTGGAAGTGAAGCATTGGTAATGGCCTATCGCACTTCAAGACTATCTGGCGCATTGAATGCTGACCCAGTGAATCAAGAAGAGGTTGATGCACAAATAGAAGCAGTGAAGAAAACAGCTGAAAAGTTTTATAAAGACTACAACCAACCAACCGATCAGAAAATCACTGCTGCGTTATTCAAGTTTTTCTCTGAAGACATTCCAGCATCATTGCAGCCTGAATTCTTTAAGGATCAAGTGTCTAAGAATAAAGGTGATTTTAGCAAATTGGCTGACAAAATGTTCGCTAAAAGCATATTCAGATCTGAAGCATCATTCAACGAATTCTTAAGCGATCCTTCTGCCAAGGCCTTAAAAAAAGATATGGTTTATACATACATGAAAGAGTTCTTAAACCACTTCAGAAGTGAAGTTGCTCCGATGATGGGGCCATCTCAAGACAAAATCAATAATTCAAATCGACTATTTGTTCATGGTCTTCGAGAAATGAACAAAGACGTGAATTACTATCCAAATGCAAACTCAACGATGAGAGTTACATATGGTAATGTATTGGATTATTATCCTGCAGACGCAATCTATTACAATTACTACACTACCATTGAAGGTATAATGGAGAAAGAAGATCCAACCAACGATGAATTCGTTGTTCCGGCCAAATTGAAAGAGCTCTATAACAACAAAGACTTCGGGCAGTATGGGCAAGATGGCGATTTGAGAATTTGCTTTTTGACAAATACTGACATCACTGGAGGAAATTCAGGTAGCCCAGTAATTAATGGGAAAGGTGAATTAATCGGTTGTGCTTTTGATGGTAACTGGGAAGCAATGAGTGGTGATATCGCTTTCGAACCTAAGTTGCAACGAACGATTGCTGTTGATATACGTTATGTGCTTTTCATCGTAGACAAATATGCAGGTGCAAAACACTTGATTGATGAAATGAAGTTAGTGACCAATGAGCCAGTGAAGCCAACTCTTGACGCTCCAGCTCCTGTTGATGCCGTTAAAAAGGACAAACGAGCGATCATGAAAAAAGGATAATATGAGCAAAGAATGGTTCGAGACATGGTTTGATACCACGTATTACCATCTGCTGTACAGAAATAGAAACGAAGTTGAGGCGCGTCAGTTTATTGACGCGCTTCTTCGTTTTTTACAGCCTGCTCCTGCCTCTCACTTTATAGATGTGGCATGTGGAAAGGGAAGACATTCTAAATACCTAAATAGCCTCGGTTTCAGAGTTACAGGAATTGACCTTTCTGAAAACAGCATCAATGAAGCACGGTTAGACACTTTAGATATTGATGGCATTCAGTTTCATCAACAAGACATTAGAGAGCCTTTTCCTGAAAAGAACCTAGACTTTGCTGTAAACTTATTTACAAGCTTCGGCTATTTTGATTCAGAGGAAGAGCATCAATTGGCGTTGAACAACATGTATGACAGCCTTGCCCCTGGCGGAAAAATGGTCTTAGATTACATGAATGCTTCAGAAGTATTGCTCTCTTTAAAACGAGAAGAGCATAGAGAAGTAGACGGGGTCCATTTTAAGATTAGACGATACATTGAAAATGGCTGCATCATCAAAGAAATTACAGTTACAGACAACGATGAAACACATGTATTTGAAGAACGTGTCAAAGCTTTTTCAAAAGCAGACCTAGAATCGTTCATGGTCAATTCAGGTTTTAAAATTTGTGCGACTTTTGGATCTTACGATCTTGAGCCGCACCATGAGAATAGTTCAAGAGTTGTGCTAATTGCCGAAAAATAGCTATGATAATTTACCTAATTGGATTGTTGGTCTCTTTTGCTGCTGGAGCTTGGTTCATTTTCAATGCTCCTTCCAAAAAGTCTTGGATCTATTTATTCCTTTCTGCAGGTGGAGCTTATTTAATCACCATTCTTTTTACACACATTCTTCCCGAGCTTTTTGAAGAACTGGGTCATAAAGCAGGCATTGTCCTACTCATTGGGTTCTTGATTCAAATTGCTCTCGAGAATTTTTCAAAAGGAATAGAACATGGCCATGCTCATCCTACCGCTTCGAAAACAGCATTGATCATTTCATTTGCCGCCTTGTGCTTGCACGCACTGATTGAAGGAATGCCCCTGGCCTCTTCACTTTTTTCTTCTATGATTGATTTTGACCAAGAGTTAACCATAGGCATCATGCTACACAAAATTCCTGTTGCCATTACTTTGGCTACACTACTTATCAAATCTGGAATTAAGAAATCAAATGCTACCATGTGGCTGGGATTCTTCATTGCTTGCACCTTAATAGGTTCTGGAATTCAACACTATTTTGGTGGTGATTCTAGTGATCTCATGTTCATGAGCTTGGGACTAACCGTTGGAATTTTACTTCATGTTTCCACCACCATTCTTTTTGAAAGCAGTGATCACCATAAGTTGAGCCCAAGCCGTATAGCAGTAATCGTTATTGGAGTAACTCTCGGATTACTTTCCTAACCTTTCTTCGGAACTGATTTGGCTTCTTGCCAAATGGCTTCCATTTCTCCTAGCGTCATATCAGCCATCTTCTTTCCTTGTTCAGCGGCTTTCTCCTCTAAGTATTGAAATCTATGGATGAACTTCTTGTTGGTTCGCTCCAAAGCATCTTCTGGATTGACCCCAATGAAACGAGAATAATTGATCATGCTGAACAATACATCACCAAACTCATCTTCAACGCGGGTGTGATCTGCACCATTCTCTATTTCAGTTTGCAATTCGTGCAACTCTTCCTTGACCTTGTCCCACACTTGCTCTTGCTTATCCCAATCGAAGCCAATACCTCTTGCCTTCTCTTGAATCCGATTTGCCTTTACCATGGCTGGTAATGACTTTGGCACTCCTTCCAATACAGACTTCTTCCCTTCTGCTAGTTTGATTTGCTCCCAATTGCGTTTTACGTCTTCTTCGTCTTGCACTTCCACATCGCCATAAATATGAGGATGTCTGCGAATGAGCTTATCGCATACGCTATTCAAAACATCATCAATGGCAAATTCTTTGCGTTCAAAGCCAATTTGAGAATAGAAAACCACATGCATCATCAAGTCACCTAATTCTTTCTTCACCTCTTCCATATCGTTGTCGATAATGGCATCGCTTAATTCATAGGTTTCTTCAATGGTCAAATAACGCAATGACTCTATGGTTTGCTTGCGATCCCACGGACATTTCTCTCGCAATTCGATAATAATGTCTAACAATCGTTCAAAAGCCGCCAACTCTGGTCTCATGGTTTCCGTTTTATAGGTGTCAAATAAAAGTTCAAAAGAAACATATCCTTTGCAACTTTGCGCCAATGATCGGAAGGACTTCTATCATATTATCAACGATGTTGATGTTCAGCCTTAGTATCCAAGCTCAGAAGAGCCCAATAGGTGCTGAATTGAATTATGCCAGAGGTGTGCTTCTTCCGCATCGCGCCATTATGCAGCATTTGCCTCAAGGTCCAGCACAATCGATTGAATTGAGGGTTTTCCAGCAAACCAACGGCAGCAAAGCTTGGCACAACACTTACAACTTACCTCAAGTAGGTATCGCTGTCAAAGGATTTGATTTGGCCAACAAAGACTTGCTGGGTTATGGATTGGGAATTGCAGCTTACTTTTCATCATCAGTAGTATGCAAGTCAGGCTTTAAATGGAATTTGGAGATTGGCGCTGGGCCAGGAATTGTTTCAAAACCTTTTGATGATGAGAACTACAAAAACATCGCTATTGGAAGCTACGGTAACGCATTCGTATTTCTTGGCCAACGGTTTTCTTACGACATCAAAGACAGACTGCACCTCTCTCTGGCGATGGCATTTAACCACTTTTCTAATTCAGCCTATTCATTGCCCAACTTAGGCTTGAACTATCCTACCGTTTCTTTTGGCCTTGGCTACGTTTTTCAAAAGTCAATTGCCATAGATTCTATTCCTGCAATAGAATCGCGTCAAAAAGGAATGTGGATTGCAGCATTTGGTGCAGGTTTAAAGGAAGTGGCTGATCCTAAAAACGTGAAGTTTCCTACGTTTTCATTAATGGTAGAGCGCACTTTTGGTCTTTCGAAAAAGAGCTCAGCCGCAGCTGGGGTTGATGTAATGTACAATTCAGCATTGTATGCCAGCAGAAATGTGGACAGTAACACCGTGACTGCATTGGGAAATCTACAATTGGGATTGAAAATCGGATACAACCTACACATAGATCAAGCGCAAATTTTTCTTCAAGCCGGCTGGTATGCCATTGATTCCAATAAAAAGGATGGCAATTTTTACCATCGCGCGGGGATCCGCTATTTTTTTACTGATCATTTCGGAACTCATTTGGCACTGAGAACACACCTTTTTAAAGCAGACTATTTTGAAGCAGGCATGGCATATCGTTTTTAGTCTAGCGCTAATTATTAGCCTTAGCGCCTGCCAAAAGGAAGGTGCTGGGTGCTTTGAATCCCGAGGCGACCAAACTTCAGAACGAAGAGCAATCGAACCATTTGTTGATTTATATGCAGAAGGGCGTGTAAACGTTTTATTGGTGCAAGACACGCTCAATTATGCCATCATCAGCTACGGTGAAAATGCAGTGGCGGGCATTGAAATCCGAATGGAAGGAAACGCGCTGCGCATTGAAGAAACTAATACTTGCGATTGGATGCGCAAGGTTGACCCGTTACCAGAGGTGGAACTACATTATACTTCCTTTCAAAACCTTTTCACAAAAAGCGCTGCTGAGGTTCGTTTTCAGAATGAATTCATCACCGACACATTTAAGGTGGAGATCAACGATGCGGCCGGCAGCGTTTTCATGCAACTGCAATGCGCTGATCTGAGCATCATTGGCCACACAGGAGCAACTGATGTGACCGCGGAAGGAACAGCAGAAAATCTATACATCTATAATTCAAGCTATGCTCCTATCCACACTGAACTGCTGGTGGCTCGCGTTGCTTCTGTGCACAACAATTCTTCGGGTGACACTCACGTGCGCGCAACAGAAAGACTAAACACCACTATTGAAGAAGATGGGGACATCTATTTGTATGGTGGAGCTTACATTCGAGGCACCCAAGAAGGAAGTGGCCAGGTTTTCCTTATTGGAGATTAAGCAATGTTGTGACTTTCATCACTTCGCTTTCATTCTCGCATTCCTTACCTTTGCGCCATGAAATTGATTCTACTTGCCATCGGATTACTGGGTCTTGCGTTTGCAGGAATAGCAATAAAAATTTGGGGTAAAAAAGACGGTGAATTTGCCGGCACTTGCGCGAGCAACAATCCGCTCTTGAAAAACGATAAAGGTTCATGTACCGTTTGTGGCGCCCGCCCTACTGAGCAGTGTCAGAAGGACTGATTACTTCACCTCTTCATAAATAATGTCATCAATATGATCTGAATCCGTTTCATTAGGTATTGGAGCACACGTACCATACATTTCACACGGCAAATACTTTGAATTGACTGCAGCTTGATACAGCATCAAAGCGCCAAATAAACCCGCAGGCAAATGACTGTGATTCACTGACTCATAGATGAAGTAAAAACCGAGCGCAAGGCGCAGCCAGCGGTAAAAACTCCATGGTTGTTTTAGGATAGTAATCACGTTTTTCATTGCTCTAAATGTAGGCATCATTCCTCCACCAACTCGATGGCACTTTCCAATTGCTTGCTGGTAAACGTTTTGTAGTTGCCAGCTTCGTCCGATGAAATCAGGTAAACGTAGTTACTCAAATAAGAATGCTCTTCTAAGAAACTGATGGTAGAATCCATACCCATTACCATGAAGGCCGTGGCATAGGCATCGGCTAGTCCAGCATTTTTACTCACCACTGTCGCACTCAATAAATTGTGCTGAACTGGATAACCCGTTGTCGGGTCGATGGTATGCGAATAGCGCACGCCATTCTTTTCGTAAAACTTCCGGTAGTTACCACTGGTTGCCAATCCTTTATTTCTCAAGTTGATGACGGCCTGTAATTCACGTTCTGCATTTTCATCTATAGGCTTGTCAATACCAAATCGCCAAAGCGAACCATCAGGCTTGGGATAACCCACAGAAATCTCGCCTCCTATTTCTACAAAAAGCAACTTCAAGTCTTGGGCCTCTAAAAACTTCACCACTTGATCAACACTCCAGCCCTGCCCTATGGCGTTAAAATCGAGCTGCATGCCTGGAATGGGCTTCGTCAAAAAGAGTTTATCGCTGTTCTTCATTGACCCTTTCAACTCGTTCATTCCAAAACTTCCTTTGTTCCGAAGAATACGCAGAGTATCGAAGTTGACCAATTCAAGTAAGCTATCAATGGTATGCTGCTCCACAAGCTCAGGACGTTCAAATCGCTCAGGCCCGAAACCCCAGTATGAAACCAAAGGCTTCACTGTGGGATCAAAAGCCCCATTGCTCGACTCGTATA
Source organism: Flavobacteriales bacterium UBA4422 (assembly GCA_002389645.1). Classification (GTDB taxonomy): domain Bacteria; phylum Bacteroidota; class Bacteroidia; order Flavobacteriales_G; family Salibacteraceae; genus SHAN690. The sequence goes on along the minus strand of DGQE01000031.1, from coordinate 317,874 downwards.
CCTCCCAACTTTGCGAGAGTAAATCAAAAAATAAGTGGTCAATGTATGCTCCGCTGTCAGACTTATTCCATTGATCGATTATAGAATTCGACAAGTACGTTGAAACAGATTCATCCACTCGTTTCAAAATACTATCGACTTGTGGTTTGAAGTTGCGCTCCTGGAGGTCATAGTAAACAATACGCCAAGTGGTGCCTTGTGCTTCACCTGAAATAGTTTGCTTGAACTCTTCCGAAGTAGTTTTCTCTAAATCGGCATTGCACGAAGAAAGCGATGTAATGAAGAAAATGAATGAAAGGTAAATGACTGTATTTCTCATATCGAGTGCAAAGAAAAGACTAATGATTGTGTATTCTAAATCAAAAAAAATCCCCCTGATTGCTCAGAGGGATTGAATATTATAATGGATGAAGATTATCCACCGAAATCGTCAAATGCTACATTTTCTGGTGGAACTCCCCACTCGTCACACATCTTAAGAACCGCTTGGTTCATCATTGGTGGACCACAGAAATAGAACTCAATATCTTCAGGAGCATCGTGCTTACTCAAGTACTGATCGATTACCGCTTGGTGAACGAATCCCACGAAACCATCACCTTCATCTTCCATATTTTCCATCGTGTTCCAATTGTCTTCTGGCAAAGGCTCAGAAAGCACTAGGTAAAACTTGAAGTTTGGATAATCCTTCTCTAATGCACGGAAATGATCGATGTAGAACAATTCACGCTTAGAACGACCTCCATACCAATAAGAAACTTTACGTCCAGTTTTTATGGTTCTGAAAAGCTCATACAAGTGACTTCTCATTGGAGCCATACCAGCACCACCACCGATGTATAACATCTCAGAATCATTGTCCTTGATAAAAAACTCACCATAAGGACCAGAAATGGTAACCTTATCACCTTTCTTACAAGCGAAGATGTAAGATGAGGCGATACCTGGATTTACATCCATCCACTTATTGTTTGCTCTGTCCCATGGTGGGGTTGCGATACGAACATTCAACATGATCTCACGTCCTTCTGCAGGATAAGAAGCCATGGAATATGCTCTCTCAATGGTCTCCGTATTTTTCATCACTAAAGGCCAAAGATTGAATGTATCCCACTCTTTCTTGAACTTCTCTGGTTCGCCTGGATGTTCATCTGGGTGTGCTGTGATATCAAACTCACTATAAGGCGTTTCACAAGGTGGAATTTCGATTTGGATATAACCTCCAGCACGGTAGTCCATATCTTCAGGGATCTCCACTACGAACTCCTTAATGAACGATGCAACGTTGTAATTTCTAACAACAGTAGCTTCCCACTTTTTGATACCAAAAATCTCCTCAGGAATCTGGATCTCCATATCCTCTTTAACCTTCACTTGGCATCCTAACCTCCAATTATCTGCTTGCTCTTTACGAGAGAAGTGAGGCTCTTCAGTTGGAAGAATAGACCCACCACCACTGTGAACTTGACACTTACACTGAACACAAGTTCCTCCGCCTCCACATGCTGATGGAAGGAAAACTTTGTTATCACCAAGTGTCGAAAGAACTGTTCCTCCCGCATTTACTTCAATAGTCTTTTCACCATTGATAATCAACTTCACTTTGCCACTAGGCGAAAGCTTTGCTTTGGCAAACAAAATGATTGACACCAATAGCAAGATGAATAGAAGGAATACTACGATACTAATTATGACTGTTGTTCCCATGTCTTTCGTTTCTTATAATTCAATTCCCATAAAGGCCATGAACGCAACGCCCATTAAACCTGTGATGATAAAAGTGATTCCAAGTCCTCTAAGTGCTGGTGGTACGTTTGAATACTTAATCTTTTCTCTAATTGCCGCAATTGCTACAATGGCCAAGAACCATCCCACTCCTGATCCAAGACCAAAAGAAGTAGCTTCTGCGATAGAAGAATACTGACGCTCTTGCATGAATAATGCACCTCCTAAAATCGAGCAGTTTACAGCGATCAATGGAAGGAAGATACCTAGTGCCCCGTAAAGAGCTGGTGCAAATTTCTCAACTGCCATTTCTACCAACTGCACCATAGATGCAATTACTGCAATGAACATGATAAAGCTCAAGAAGCTTAAATCGATGGTTGCAAATGATTCATCTAACCAGATCAATGCTCCTTCTTTAAGAACATAGTTCTCAATGAGGTAGTTAACAGGTACAGTGATTCCTAAAACAAAGATCACGGCAAAACCAAGACCTACGCCTGTTTTTACTGTCTTTGAAACGGCCAAATAAGAGCACATTCCAAGGAAGTAGGCAAAAATCATATTCTCAATGAAGATGCCTTTTACGAATATGTTTACTAAATCTAACATGGTGGTTTAGTTTTCTTCAATTAAAGCGGTGTTCTTACTTCTCTGAATCCAAATGATGATACCAACAGTGATTAAAGCCATAGGAGGCAAAATCATCATATTATTATTCATGTATCCCATTTCAAATGCTGCATCTGGAATCAATTTGTATCCCATTAAAGTTCCTGAACCAAAAAGCTCACGAACTACAGCTACTGCTATCAATATCCATGCATAACCTGCTGCGTTTCCGATAGCATCTAAAATAGATGGCCAAGGCTTGTTCGCTAAAGCAAAGGCCTCAAGACGTCCCATGATGATACAATTGGTAATGATTAGTCCAACGAATACCGAAAGCGCTTTACTTACGTCATACACGTATGCTTTCAATACTTGGTCAACCAATATTACCAATGACGCAACAACCACCAACTGAACGATGATTCGAATACGGCTAGGAATAATGTTTCTAATCAATGAAATGATCAAGTTACCCCCAATCATTACTGCAAGAACTGACAATGACATTACAACTGCCTGCTTTACTTGAACCGTAATGGCAAGTGCAGAACAAATACCTAATACTTGAACCGTAATAGGGTTTGAGTCATTCAGAGGATCAGTAAGGAGCTTCTTATTTTTCTTAGAGAAGAGTGGCTCGCTTGGTTCTTTTACTGCTACTGCAGCTGCTTCTTTTACTTCTGTACTCATAGTGAATTAGATTGATGCGATATCAGAATTCTTTTTAAAGTAAGGAACATATACTTCCAAGGTGTTTTCCAACATGGATGTAACACCGTTACTTGTAATTGTACCTCCGGTGATGGCGTCAACGCCATGCTCATCGCTAGGATCAGCGCCACCCTTTACCACTTTAACTGAAACGAAAGTTCCAGCATCATCAAAAATCTTATCTCCTACGAATGGCTCTTCAAACCAACTTTGGTTGATTTCAGCGCCTAATCCGGGAGTTTCTGTTTTGTGATCAAATGTTGCTCCGAAAATGGTATTCATATCGCCTTCTAAAGCAATGAATCCCCAAATTGGTCCCCAAAGACCAGTTCCAACTAAAGGAACAACGTAATAAGGGTTACCATCTTTTTCGCAGATGAACAATGGAAACCTCTTTTGATCATCAGAAAGCGATTTATCTCTGTATTGTTTCTTGATGTCAATGTTGAACGCATCATTCTCGTAAGCTTCTTTGCCATCAGCAGATAGTGTTTTTACATCACCTGCTGTTTCACTAACAACATTACCTTGTGAGTCAAGAATAACACGCTTCTTAACGTATTCACCAAACTTCACGCTAGCTTCTTCTCTTGTTGACTCTACTTGGATAGAACCAAGAACGTTTTGCATTTTCTCTTGCTTCATATTCTCTTCTTGGGGACCTTTAAGACCCATAGCTGCAACTGCTAAAACAGTAGCCACAACTACAACCATAACGATTGAGAAAATAAACGTAAAGCTTTGTGATTCTTTATTGAATGCCATGACTAAATAGGTATTAAGCAGCTACTTTAGCTCGTTTTAATCTTCGGTTAATATTCGCTTCTACCACGTAGTGGTCGATCAATGGAGCCATAACGTTCATAAATAAGATGGCCATCATTATTCCTTCAGGGTATGCTGGGTTAAAAACTCTAATCATAATTCCAAGGAATCCAGCTAAGAATCCATAAATCCATTTACCCATTGTAGTTTGAGCCGCACTTACAGGATCTGTAGCCATGAAGACCATACCGAACATGAAGCTACCCATCATCAATTGCTGTAATGGGTGAACAGACATGAATGAATTAGCGCCCCAAGCATTGAAGATCAAAGACATTGTTAATCCACCAACTAAAAATGAAAGCATAATTCTCCAGCTTCCAATTCCTGTGAAGATCAAAATTGCAGCACCCAACAAAATGGCAAAAACCGAAGTTTCACCAATTGAGCCAGGGATCCACCCCCAGAAAGAAGCCCACATTGTATCAGCTAAGCTTCCATATTGTTGCCCAGCAGCATCGTATGCTAAAGTTCCAAACTCTGTTCCTGTAGGAGCGTTATACGCTTGAGAAAGCAAAGTCTCACCAGTATAACCATCAACACCCGCCATTCCAGATTCTTGTGGAATCCAAACAGCATTACCACTCATTTTAGTAGGATAAGCAAAGAATAAGAATGCACGTGCTGTAAGCGCGGGATTCAAAATATTCATTCCTGTACCTCCAAACACTTCTTTACCAATTACAACAGCAAAAGCAGTTGCTACTGCCACCATCCATAATGGAATCTCAGAAGGAAGAACTAATGGAATGAGCATTCCTGAAACCAAGTACCCTTCGTTAACTGAGTGATTATTCTTAATGGCAATGGCAAACTCTATTCCTAAACCTACCGCGTAGCTTACCACAACAATTGGCAATACACGAATAGCTCCGAAGATTAATTTGTCGATCAATCCTTCACCCAACCCTGTCAGCTCACCTATGGATAGGTAATACTGATGACCAGTATTCCACATACCGAATAGTAATGCTGGAACCATTGCGATTACAACAAGGAACATTGTTCTCTTTAAATCAATAGCATCTCTAATATGAGCGCCTTTATGTGAAGTATGGCCAGGAGTAAAAGCGAATGTCTCCATCGCTTCGAAACCCTTGTAATACTTTTCAAACTTTCCACCTTCTTCAAAGTTTGGGCGGAGGTTGTCAAATATGTTTCTTAAAAACTGCATAGTCTTAAATATCGATTAACCTAGTTCTTGCTTTGCTACATCCAAACCACCTCTTAAGATGCTTTGAACATTCATTTTACTCGTACATGCATATTCACACAGAGCTAAATCTTCTGGAATTACTTCGTAAATGCCCAAATTCTCCATCTTGTCTAAATCATTCGTCATGATTGACTTGATCAATTGCACAGGGTAAACATCCATAGGAAGCACTGCTTCGTATTGTCCAGAAACCACATAAGCTCTGTCTTCACCATTCATGTTGGTATTCAACTTATACTTCTTTCCTGGGTTCAACCAACTGAAGTAAGATCTTGACAAAGAAAATTTGTGAAAGTTAGGAGCTAACCAACCTAGAAATTGCGGTTCGTTACCTTCTGGAATAATAGTTACTACATCATCAAAGAATCCCAAATAACCATCTGCAGAAGAAGCATCACCAGTTAAAACGTTTCCTGATATAATTCTGTTATCACCCGCTTTTATTTGTCCTTCAACGATTGATTTCATTGAAGCTCCAACCCATGTTGTCAGGTAACGCGGCTTTTCAACCTCCGAACCAGCTAAGGCGATTGTTTTCTTCAAATCAACTTTACCAGTAATAAGGAACTTACCCATCAATGCAACATTCTGTGCAGAAATAGTCCAAACTATATCTCCTTTATTTATTGGATCGATGTGGTGAATTTGAATTCCAACGTTTCCTGCTGGGTGAGGCCCTGTGATCGTGTTATGCTCAACTCCTTTGGCTTGAGTAAAAGTAGCATCAGCAGCAGAGCCACCTCTTGTTGTCAAATGAACCTTACCATCAGTAAGCTTAGACAATGCTTCCAGACCTTTCTGAAAAGAATCTTGTTCTCCATGAAGAATGAAGTCATAATCAGGTCCCAATGGAGCACTATCAAAAGCAGAAATGAAAATCGCTTTCGGCTTCAATTGAGGGTTGGCCATTACATCATATGGTCTCTGCTTTAGCATTGGCCAAAGTCCACTGCTCATTAAAACAGTCTTTACTTTTTCCGTAGAGCTTAAATCGCTTAAATCAAACTGCTCAAATTTTTGTTCTTGATCTGGAACAATTCTTACTTCAAGAATTTTTCGCTTAGCACCACGAACTATTTCAGCAACTTCTCCACTAACAGGCGAAGTGAATTTAACGTGCTCGTTGTCTTTATCGAAGAAAATGACCGAACCAGCTTTGACTTCGGCTCCTTCTTTAACAACCATTTTTGGCGTTAAGCCATGAAATTCTGTTGGTTTTATCGCAAATGATGAAGCAAAAGGAGCTTCTCCTTTTACACGCTCAGCGGCACCAACTAATTTGATGTCAGCTCCTTTGCGAATTCTAACGTTCTTAGGCATTTGATTAGGTTAAGATTGTCGCTTTGAAAACGGGCGCAAACGTAAGTGATTTTTTAATTATACGGCCGTATATTAATGACTAAAAATGACTGAATTTTAGATCGATGATAGATTCTAAGCGTTTGTATACCCATTCTCATAATTTATCGTTCTTTTTGTCAAGCCCACGTAAATAACGTTCAAGATCGTTTATGCTAAACAATAATCTTCTAGAAAACACTCAATTTTTGAAAGTGTTCACCCAGACATTTCTTCCTAATACTCTTTTTACGCTTTTGCTTTTTTTACATCTTAATTCTATTGCTCAATTTAACGTAGACGAGCAATCAGGAGGTGATAATTATTACAGCGAGAATTTTATGAGGTTTGATAACCATACGTATCAGCAAAATGTAAAAACAGTTATGCTCCACCCAAAGGACTGGCCAATAGCCGCACCATTCATTGTGTTAAATGATCCAAATAGCACGTTAGAATTACACTTTGACATTCTCGATTCAGCCTTAGGCAATTTCATGTATGAGATGATTCATTGCGATTACAATTGGAAAAAATCAGAATTAGACGTACAAGAGTACATTGATGGAATGCCATCGGATTATTTGATGGAGTATGACTATTCAAGAAATACATTTCAGAAATACATCCACTACTCTTTAGAAATTCCCAATTTCAATATGCAGATCACCAAATCGGGAAACTATTTACTCAAGGTTTTCGACTATGATACTGAAGAATTGATATTAACAAGACGCTTTTGTGTTACCGAAAACATCGTCAATGTCAATGCTAAGGTGAAACAAGCAACATTGGTCAGGCAACGCTACTCTCATCAAGAAGTAGACTTTTCTATAAGCACTGCCTCCTATCAAATGACCAATCCTTACACCGACTTGCACGTGGAAGTACTTCAGAATCATACGTGGGAAAATAGGCTCTCAGGATTGGAGCCACGATTTGTGAAGGAATCCACACTCGACTATGATTATGACGGTCCAAATGCAATGGAAGGGTTAAACGAGTTTAGACTGCTGAACTTAAAAAACACTCGATTCAACGGGGCGGGTATTGAGCGTGTGACCTATTCATCGCAAGAGAATCACGCCTATCTGGAGCTTGACAAAAGTCGAGCCAGTAAAACGTACTTACAAAATCGAGATTTAAACGGATGGTTTTATGTTTCTACGAATCTTTCAGATCCAAATAGTGCTGCTTTGGATGCCGATTACGTGAACGCACATTTTAGCCTAAAGCAAGAAAACCCACTCAGTGATGGAGATGTATATGTCTATGGGGCTTTAACGGACTGGAAAATCATAGCAGAAGCCAAAATGAAGTTCAATCAACTAGAAATGAAGTATGAAAACACCCTGTACATCAAACAGGGTATTTTCAACTATATGTATGCTTTTGTGAAGGATGGTGAAGTACAGCCCGATCTAAGTCGCTTTGAAGGTTCACATTTCGAAACCGAAAACGAGTACTCAATTCTTGTTTATCACCGCCCATTAGGACTTGATTATGACCGTCTATTATCTATAAAGACGCTCACATTTCCGCCTGAAGACTAATTACTTTACAGCAACAACCTCAACGTCAAATATCAACGTAGCATTAGGAGGAATAACTCCTCCTGCACCTCTTTCTCCATATGCTAAGTGAGAAGGTATTACAAGCTTAGCCTTAGAACCTACATTAAGTAATGAAATACCTTCATCCCAACCAGGAATTACTTGACCAACTCCCAAAGGAAATTCAATAGGCTCTCCGCGCTCATAAGAAGAGTCGAACTTGGTTCCGTCCTCTAGCATTCCATGATAATGCACAGAAACCGTCTTACCCGGCTCAGTCTTCGCTCCCGTTCCTTCTTCAATGATATAATATTCAAGCCCTGATTGCGTAGTTTTCATTTCAATGCCATCAGTAGACCAAGGCTCATGAGAAATTGGCTTAGGGCCGTCTTGGATATCCATAACCTCAACTTCAAAAATCAATGTGCTGTTCGCTGGAATCCCAGGTCTTTCTTGTGCGCCATAAGCAAGATTTGCAGGTATAGTGAGCTTTGCTTTTGAACCTTTAGAAAGTTGACCTATGCCTTTATCCCATCCAGGAATAACTTGTCCTACTCCAATTTGAAATGAAATTGGCTCACCGCGACCATAACTCTCGTCAAATACTTGTCCGTTCTCAAGCATACCCTTGTAATGAACGGAAACCTTTTGCCCCATTTGAGGTAAAATACCATCACCTTTCTGATAAACCTCTACTTGAAGGCCCGATTCTAAAACTACGCTAGTAGTGTCACCCATTTGCTCATCATTAGCATCAGCAGATGCCTCTTCATTTCCACCAGAACATGCGGATAGTGCGATAGCAGCACCAATAATCAATGTATATAACTTCATATTAAAATTTTAAGTCGGCAAAGCTAACAGAAATCAGTTGAGAACCTCAGTCAACTCGGCCTCATAAATTAATGCAGAATATGGAGGAACAATTCCTGAAGAGGAACCTCTAATACCATAAGCAAATTCATAAGGAACAAGAAACAGAGACTTCCCTCCTACTTTCATCATAGAAATAGCCTGAGCAAACCCCTTAAGCACCTGATCTGGCTTACCAACATGATATTCAAAAGGCTCATCTTTATACGTATCGTCAATCAATTTCCCATTCGCTAAATAAGTCCTGTAGTGAACTAGCGCAGTACCGCCAGACTTGACTGAGTTTCCTGTACCACCAAGCTTTGATCGAAAATAAATCCCCTCACGTAAATCACTTTCATCAAAACCAAGACTGTCCAACGCATGTTGAAAATCAAGTTGTCCTCTCATTTCATGATCAGCTCTTAGTCGTTCATCAGCTCGCAGCTGAAGTAAAACATCGGCCTCAAGTACTTCGCTAATGACTACATGCAATTTCACAATTGAAGTATCTGAACCGATATCAACTGGGCTAAACCATTCTTTAACATTCAGGTCGCCCGCCTTTCCTATCATGGTAAGCTCTTCTCCCTCATTCGAAGTGGATACAACATTCTTAATATCAATTGGCCAACTAGAACTTGCAAATTGAACACGTTTCACTCGTTTTTCCAGCATAAGCGAATCATCGAGTGTACTGACTGCGATGGTCATAGAAATGAAAGAGTCATCAGAGACCTTGCGTGTATCATCACCAAGTGCTACTCTCTTAAAGTGAACAGAATCATGTATACGCTTGAAGCCCTCATAATCGGAGGTTTCGCATGATATCAAACAAAAGGTAAAAGCAATTAAAATGATGGCGTTTCTCATTTCAACCCTATTAATTCTAGATCGTAAATCACCGTGGATCTTGGCGGAATCTTATTATTGTCGCCCGTTAAACCATGGGCTAAATGACTCGGTAAAATAATCTGCGCTTTATCTCCGAGTTTCAGATAAGTTACGGCTTCGTGCAATCCACTTTCCACATTATCCTGCCCGATCATAAATGATCTAGGACCATCATTTTCCGATGAATATACTTCTTCACCATCCATCAAGCTTACTTTGTATTTGAGAGTAGCCACTTGTCCCTCTCGAGCTTTATCCCCTTCTCCAGAACTATCATAAATCATATATCGCAATCCTGTGCCAGTTTTAGTCATTTCCCAACCTCTGCGCTCAGCGTACCCTTCAATAACAGCGTCTTCTTCCAGCGCCATTTGCCTATTTATATCTTCCATGCTGCGGTTAACATCTCGCTGCGTGGGTAGGCTTTGATTGCTTGGAGGTGTACTTTCTTGGCATGAATGAACCGCCAAAAATAAGCCCATAATAATGGCAAGTATTTTCAATTTAAAGGGTGATTTTGTTTTCAATAACATCTTTCAAATAATTGATAGATTCCTTAAGCGACATGTCTAGACGACCACCAGCAGCATTTTTATGCCCCCCCCCATTAAAGTATCCTCTAGCAATTTTATTGACATCGATTTGACCTTTAGAGCGGAATGAAAACTTCGTAAAATTGAGTTCTTCAGACAAGAAAACAGCCATTTTTGCTCCTTTTACAGACAAACCATAATTCACCAATCCTTCGGTATCGCCTTTTTGATATTTGAAACGGTTCTTTTCATTCAAGGAAATTCCGATAATGCTGACACCTCGTTCAGCGTCAAATTCAAATTTATTTGATAGTGCAAAGCCTACCAATTGCAATCGATCAAAAGAACTATTGTCAAAAATGGCATTATGGACCTTATCTGGCACTAGTCCAACGTCCATTAAATCAGCAACAACTCTATGAGTGAAAGCAGATGTAGAACTAAATTTAAAAGAACCTGTATCTGTCATGATTCCAGCGTACAAACACTCGGCAATATCCTTATTCAATAATTCTTTCCAACCTAGGCTGTCAATAAACCGAAAAACAAGCTCAGCAGTGGATGATGCGGTAGTATCTGATAAGCTAAAATTAAAATAGTCAGCAGGGTCAATATGATGATCAATGAGGATTTTCGTGGCGGAAGCCCTTTCAACCCGTGATCCCATTTCCGCTATTCGATCAAGTCGATTATAGTCAAGCGAAAAAATTACATCCGCATCATTTATTAGCGTTTTAGACTTTTCTTGATCCGATTCAAAAACAGTAATTAGGTCATGGCCTCTCATCCAATGTAAAAACTCAGGGTCTCTGTCCGGAATAATCACGCTCACTTCGAGTCCATTTAAAATCAAAAAATGATACAACCCTAAAGATGAACCAATGGCATCACCGTCTGGGGAGCGATGCGTTGTTATGACCACCTTCGCAGATGGACCAAGAAGTTCTTTAATTCGATGATAATCCAAGTTCAATAATTTCTGCCAAAGCTATTTGTTTGAATTGTTTTGCGACAATTTCATTCGAAACATTCACATTCGTTGCTGAATTTATTCAAATCAATGCGCTTATTAGATCTCAGTTATCCTACTGCTCAAGAAAACCTTGCCTTTGAAGAGTGGTATTTTCAACACTTTGAACAAGAGACACTTCGCATATGGATCAGCCCACCTTCGGTTATATCTGGAAAGCATCAAAATGTTTTGGCAGAATGCAATTTGCATTCCTGCGAAGAATTGAATATTCCTGTTTTGCGAAGAATAAGCGGAGGAGGAACAGTTTATCACGATCTGGGAAATATAAACTTCAGCTTTTTTAGGAAGGTAGATCGCAACAAAATGATCGATTACGACCGTAGTCTCATTCTGATTCAAAAATCACTTAACAATCTTGGGTTTCCGGTAACTATGAGTGAGAGGCACGACCTTTTTCTAGGAGAGGAAAAAATATCAGGAAACGCCCAGCATCTGAGAAGCGGGAGAGTACTTCATCATGGCACAATTTTATATGACGCTAACCTTGATCATTTGCGAGTGGCTATCAAAAGAAAAAGTGGGAAGTTCATTGATAAAAGTGTTAAATCAGTTCGAAGCCCTATTACTAACTTGAGATCATTTAAGGATTTAGGCAACACCGAGCAATTCAAATCAGAATTGATTGATAGCTTTCAATCTGAAGGATTAGTGAGTCTTGAACTTAATCAACAAATAGGTTCAGATTTAGCGGCTTTAATATCATCTAAATACGATCTGGACGAATGGAACTTTGGATACAGTCCTGCATACGAGTTCAACAATAAGAAAGATCGTCTAAGTTGCAAAATCACGACAGCACGCGGTGGGAAGATAATAAACATAGAGTTTTCGGACAACGGCAAACGACAAGACTATTTAGAGAAAATCATTACTGGAAAAATGCATTTCTTTAAAGAAATCAAATCTGCACTAACCGAATCGGGAATTGAGGAGGAAAAGGTTGCTGAATATCTAGAAGTAATATTCTAGGATTTAATCCTGTAGGACAAAGTGATAAACCCAAAAAGATAATTACGCTTTCCTGTTTCACTGGCTAAATCAGCGATTGGAGCTTTTGCTGTGTCGTCCTGTCAAAAGACAGAGCTTGATGACCTAGCACCTAATTATGCTAGTGATAATGAAGAGTCAAAAGTGATCTATGAAAATCAATTGACCAATTCTCAAGGTGTAAATGATTCTGAAACTCTTACGGATATTGTTAAACCTAAGATTACTATTTCGGTGAAAGAGGTTTCTGATGGTGATGAAGAGTCAGATGATGACGAGAATGTTTCTTCAAACTAAAAGTTAATAATCTTACGATATAATTTAAAAACGCCTCACAGGTGTTTTTTTTTTGCCCTTATTTTTCTACTGCGTTTCGTGTTCCCAAAATCGCTGGTTCGTGGCTTGCCCATCTATAAAGAAGTAAACTCCTCCCCAGTTGTGTTCTACCTTTTTGTATGTTTTCACAAAACTACCTGTATTCATGTATATCCATGTAATCACGCTATTGCCAGCCTTCTCTGTTTCAACTGTTTTTCTCGTTTTATATTTTTCCTGTAGTTGTTTTTGACGTTGGTCTTCAAAAAACTCAGCCTGCTGGGCTTCAGTTCTTTTTAACTGGCCATCATATTTATCATCTTCTGTCAGTTGTGCCGTTTTAGTTTTTCTTGCCTCATCACCAACCTTTGGCTCTGAAATAACAATAGGTCCCGAAGGTGCTCCTGGCCTTTCTTCGTTAGCAATCGAAACCTCATCCTTAGGAGGATTTACAATGTCTTTGGCAGTAGATTTCTGCTCTTCTTCCTGAATAATTCGAGCCAATTGTTCAGACTCACGTCCGCCCTGCTCGGTCAAGGCGGTTGCCGCTTCCTTCGCTTTTTCCTGTTCAGCTAGCATCTTCTTTTTAAGATCTTTAATTTGTTCAATTTTCGTTTGAACATATTCAACCTCAGGGAATAATTTTAGAGCCTCGCTGTAAGAGGCAATTGCTGGATCCAATTTATTTGATTTCAAATAATTATCTCCTTGAGCCTTGAACTCTTCAAATTCGGCTTGTTTGGCAGCTAATGCTTCCTCTTCAAGCTTTCTACTTGCTGCTAGCTCTGCCTCAGATTGAGCTTTTGCTTCTTTAGCCGCTTTGGCCTCGGCCTCTTCTTTTGCTTCTTCAGCAGCCTTTGCTTCTTCAGCAGCCTTTTCAGCGGCAGCTTTTGCCTCGGCTTCGGCTTTTGCTTTTGCTTCGGCCGCTGCCTTTGCCTCTGCAACCTGCTTAGCTTCTTGCTTCAATTCTTGAATCCTTTTTTCAACAGTAGGATCCTTCTTTAATTTGACTGCCTCTTCTAAATTGGATATTGCCGCGGTGTAGTCACCTGATTTTGCACTTTTCTCAGCGGAGCTAGTAAGCTTCGCGATTTCTTTTGCATTCGCTGCATCTTTTTCGACTTTTTTCTCCTTAGCCACTTCCACTTCATCCATGGCTTGATCAATCTGAGTTTGAATGGATTTAGTATAATCCGTGTCATAATCAAACTCATAAATAAGTTCGCTGTAAGAAATCTTACCTACAGGTTGATTAAAAACAACCATGTTCACATCATCATACTGTTCAAACAGCTCAACAGAAAAACCAAACGGCTCAAACCCATACTCTATTCGATCTTCGGGCACATTTGTATCAAAGCGAAGTCGTTTTGTAACAAAGCCTTCTTTTACGAATGAAACCACATAAATAGATTGGAAGTCTAAACCGATTTCAAACCTGGAATCACCTTCAATCGATTTGACCTGACGACCGCCTTTTTCAACAATTATTTTAGCACCACTAACAGAGCCACCATCAATCTTAAAACGACCCTTAATGATGAATTCATTCTTTTGGGCATAACCGCTATCAAGCACTAAAACAAATAGTGTTATAATCATAGCACATCGCATTAATATCCGATTGTTGATGATTAGTTGCGTTATTTTCAGTGAACTCGCGATAGTGTGATAACTTTGAATCAAATATTGATATCTGATATTGCCGCAAAAGTAAAAGGACTGACATATTATTAGCCAATTTGAATCACTAGAGAGAAATAGTTATGAAGTATTTATTCCACATCTTGTTAATTAGTTTTATTTCAAGCAGCTTAAGTACAAGCGCACAGACGTATGATGAAGACTATACTGCAGAGTATATTAGTAGTCATTTAGAAAAAAAGTGTCGCGTATTTACCGAAAAGAAAAACCTAAGAGTAGAGTTTTATGCTGGAGGTGAGGCGGTTCGAATAGACTATCTCTTTCCGGAATCTATAGATTTTGAAGAAGGAATATATTTCTCAAAATCAGAAGGCGCGGTTATCGTAAGCTGCTACGAAAAAGCTGGCAAGTGTATTGAACGAGATATCATTAAACGAGATTCTAAGATTCTGTACGATCGCACTAACCTCCCCACCACATGCGCTGATGAATGTTTAGGAGTTGTTGAAGCCATGAAACACTTGATCAAACTTTATGTCTTTGATGACGTAGAAAGAACAGAGCCTTTCGAGTAAGCTCAAATAACACCACCATTAATCCATTGATGACAATGAAAAAGATTAGCAGACTATTTTACCTGCTTACCGCATTTGTGGTCACGTCTACCGCTTTTTCTCAAGATATATCAGAAAAAGTTGCACAAGGACAACATGAAGTGCAAAAGGGAAATTATGAAACAGCGATTTCATATTTCAATGAAGCAGTTGAGATCGATCCCGAGTATCTTGATGCTTATGCCAAAAGAGCTTTCGCGCACTCTATGTTGCAAGAATATGAAAAAGCTATTTCAGATTACACGCGACTTATTGAGTTAAACCCGAACTTTGTGATTGCTTATTTAAGCCGCGGAAGTGCGTATAACAAATTGGAACGGTATAAAGAAGCACTTGCCGACTTTGATAAAGTAATTATCTTGGCGCCTTCAAATTCTGAGGCATTTAATAACCGAGGTTGGTCTAAAAAAGGATTAGGCGATAAAAAAGGTGCTTGTGCAGATTGGAAGACTTCTAAAAAAATGGGCAATGAAGAAGCCAAAATAATTTTGAAAAACAACCAATGTTAAGACTTAAACAATTACTCAAAAAATCATTTTAGGAACTTTATTACCACTTATTGCGCTTGTCGTTTTTTCATTTTCGAACACCCCGATAGAAACGTCATTTGATGATACTAGTGAGGATTACATAACTGTAATTTCTGATCAACAGCAAGATTGGAATAGTTGTGTTCAAAAAGCAGATAGCGAATGGGGCGGTCAATGTCTTAATTATGGATTCAGTGAGGCTAAATACACTGTTCGTTTGGTAAACACATGCAGCGAGCAGGTAGATCTGATGTCTTGTGTGCAAAGAGAAAATGGCAGATGGCAGTGCTTCTACCGTCTGGACATGAAAAATACAGATACACTTCACGCTTATGCCTGCAGGGGCAATGGCAAATATTTAAAGTGGGTCAGAAAAGCGGGTGATTTCACTACTAAATTCCCAACATTAGCGGAGGTAAACGAGGAGTATTAATGTTACTACTCTCCGGTGACAATACATTCATGGGTTATCACGATTCCTATAAAGTTTTTAACCTTATAATCTACCGTACTCACTTTGGTAATGTTACCGTTTTGGGCTGCTGAGTGAATAGACGCGTCTACGTTGCGACATATATTAAAATAACACTTACCTGAAGAAGTGCCGACTTTACTACCTATAGGATTAGATGTAGCCGCAACAGGAGTTGTGACACTGCAGGAAGCGCTAAAGAAAGCAATTGCAAACACTGTAAATAATCGAATCATAACTGTTGAACATTTCGTCAAATGTAATGCATAAAAAAGCCTCGCTCATTTATTGAACAAGGCTTGAAATATTGATTGCCCAGCCTGATGATACCTCTTTATGAAGGTTTGAGGTAGATATAGCACTCCGATCATCCGATGTTACTCCCATTGGAATCCTTGAATGAAGGTTCGGTCCGATCTCGATCCTATAAAACTAAGCAGATAGACATGTATGTTAAGCTACCAGACGAAACAAACGTTAGAATGAACTTTCAAGTTGAAATTTACATATCTATTTTCTTGCTCACCTCAACAAATCAAAGACTAGTTTAAAACTGTACTAATAATGTTGAAAACACATAAAAAAAACCGAAGAATAATCTTCGGTTTTAAAACAATATTTTGATCAAACAAAATTTATTCTTGATCTGTCGTTTCCTCTTCTTGATCTTGGTGATCTAATTGTTCATCAGCTTCAGCCAACGTTGCCGCCAGTGGTTTTGGATTGCTATGAGAATGCACTACACCTTTCACTACATTGAAATTGGCCTTGATATTTTCTGGTTTATGATAACTACCTTTTTCAATCACAACGTGCCATAATCCAGATTTAGGAACATCAAACTCATAAGAATCTTCTTTCATTCCACCATAATAAGTGAATGTTTGATTATTCTTATAGCGTCTAAAGTCTTTTTCACTTAGAATCAAAACCTTAGTGGGCTTGGATATGGTTACAGCAATCTTACCTCCTTTATTCACTTTAGTTTTCCCGTGTAGATATCTCATGGCGACTGTTTTAATTCTATCAAAGGAATCATTTTTTTTGATTGAATCAAACTTTCAAAACTTCATTCATTAATCTTTGTTCTTAAAGAGTTAATTCAGTCCTTTGAACCATGAAGCAATTTGAGATCCCTTCATTTTATAAAAGCGAATTTATCGCGCCAATTAAAAATTACAGAAAGTCTATTGACCCTCGAAAGAGAGACTTTGCTCCTACCATTGTTGACTTTGGTTCGATTCGAATCATCTTGGCTCGGCACTTTGGATTTTGCTATGGTGTAGAAAATGCTATTGAAATTGCATATAAAGCTATTGAAGAGAATCAAGGAAAGAAGATTTACATGCTATCTCAGATGATTCACAACCCAGTGGTTAATGAAGACCTTAGAGATCGAGGCCTGTCTTTCATTTTAGATACAGAAGGTAATCAACTCACTCCATGGAGCGATGTGTCATCTGAAGATATAGTAATCATTCCTGCTTTCGGAACCACTTTAGAAATTGAGCAACTGCTTGAATCAAAAGGAATTGAAACTCGACAATACAATACCACCTGCCCTTTCGTAGAGAAAGTTTGGAAAATGGCAAATAAGCTTGGAACGAGCGACCATTCAATCATTATTCATGGCAAATTCAAGCATGAAGAGACTCAAGCTACGTTTTCACATAGTTCTGCCGAATCAAAGTCTATTGTGATTAAAGACATTGAAGAGGCGCGTGTTATAGGAGATATCATCTTAGGAAAGAGAAATAAAGAAGAGTTCTACTCAGCTTTTGAAGGAAGGTATACTCCTGGTTTCAATGTAGATAATGATTTGATAAAAGTTGGTGTAATCAATCAAACTACAATGCTAGCGGGCGAAACGCATGAAATTGCAGAGTATTTCAAAACAGTTATGATTGAAAAGTTTGGAGAAGACGAAATAAAGAATCATTATGCCGATACTCGAGATACGCTGTGTTATGCTACTAACGACAACCAGCAGTCTACCTTCGAACTTTTAAATCAAGAAGCAGACCTTGCGATTGTTGTCGGAGGGTACAACAGTTCTAATACAAGTCATTTAGCAGACTTATGTGCGACTAAATTCAAGACCTTCTTTGTAAACGGACCTGAAGAGCTTATTGAAAAAAGTCAAATTCGCCATTTCGATTACGCCACGAAGTCTCATTTAACATCTAACGATTACTTGCCAAATAAAGAAAAAGTAAGCATTGTTGTGACCAGCGGAGCGTCTTGTCCAGATAGTGTAATTGAATCGGTAATAGATCGCTTATTATCTTTTTATCCCTCAACTGCTGACAAGGCTACTGCATTGCAGAATGCTGGCGTTATTGGATAAAAGGTAAATATTTTTCAGGGTCAATTTTTGGTCGCGCAATTGATAATATTGCCTCCAATTGACTTTCTCTTGTGAAATTAGTCGTGTCAAAGCATACTGAATTTAAAGCCTTTTTCAATGGCGCTGCAGAACGATTTGCATCTGCTCTATCCCTTTCAACCAAATTAGTCTTCACTTCTTCTTCAGTCACACTTTCGCCTTGACCTTTGAGTTGTTGAAGTCTTCTAAAAACTCTTTCTTCTATAGTTGCCGTCACAAAAACTTTCAACTCAGCATCAGGCATAATAACAGTCCCAATATCTCGACCATCCATTACAACACCTTTGTTTGCAATATATTCTTGTTGTAATTCTTTTAAGTATGTCCTTACATGGGGCACAGCGGCAACAAAGCTTACAGAGGAAACAACTTTTTGATCATTTCGAATTTGAGTTTCAACATCTATTCCATTCAGCAATAAATGGTTTGATTTTGAATCAAATACAATGGATGGACGGTTTTGAATCAGCTCAGCTATTGCGCCAGCATCATACATATCGATACCATGTCTTATGCAATAGTGCGTAAGTCCTCGAAACATGGCACCACTATCTATAAAGGTGTAATTCAATGCACCAGCTAAATCTTTTGCTAGGGTGCTCTTTCCACAGCCAGAGTAGCCATCAATTGCTATGTTTATCCGCTTCAATTCAACGACTTTTTAGAGTACCATTCATTAAGGTTAGTAGTAATTCCAAAATGATTTGAAGTTCCACTCAAATGGTAATTTGTAATGGCGTATTGAATACCAAAACGCTTGATTTTTATGTTAGCTCCAAACGAAAAACCAACCAACCCTGCTCTCTCAGAAGTGGCTAACTCCAGCCTTCTTCTGAAGTTATAGCCCAACATTAGGTTAAAGTTTTCAGAAGGAACGAGCGCCACAGAAGCACTCAAATGTCTTGCAAGATTATCTAACGTTAATGTCGGTCTTGATTCCTCACCGGTTAGTGGATCTATCGTAGGGTCAGACAATATGTCCCCATCAGCTCCAGCAAGATCCCATTTTTGAAGATTGCTGTATTGCAAACCAAACATGATAGGCGCCTTATCAAACTTTTTTGATATAGCAGCATTGACGCTCACGGGGAAAAAGTCGCGTTCACCACCAGTGTAGTCAACAATTTCAATTCCAATATTATCAATGGTTAAGCCACCTGAAAAATTCCCATCATTACTTTGGTAGAATCCTCCTAGATCGAAAGCAGCACCGTAAGCAAAGTTCTGATACATGCTTGAAAACACATTCTTAAATGTTGCACCGTAGGTTATGTTATCATTCAGTTTCCGCCCAAATGATATCCCAACTTCATAGTCAACCACTTTAAACTCTCCAAGTGCGTTTCCAAACTCATCATATTCTTGAAAGGTACCATAGTCGAAATACCTTAAGTAGGCAGAACCAAAGCCTAAACTGTCAAACATTCTACTATATGCAACTGATGCTTGATTTATTGTAGTCAAATAATTGAGATAATTAAGACTTACAGCCTGATGCAGTGAGCTATCAATAAATGCAGGGTTATCTGAAATCTGATTTACATCACCTCGCCAAGTAGCAACCTGAGAACCGCCTAGAGCAGCCGAAACAACTGAAATTGGAACTTGAGTAAATGCAAATGCCGAATTTCCAGTTTGAGCTGATGCAGAAAATATTCCACAAACGAAAAGACTCAATAATAGGTGCTTCATCTAGGTGTCAAAAATAGGTGCCTAAGCTTTACGCTCAATCTTAATATTTATTACATCCCCCAAGAATTAACTCAGACCGTTTAAGCTACTTGAAGTGCGCCTTTCACCTTTTTATCCTCTAAAGCTATATCGATTACATCAATCATCTTGTCCACGAAATGAAAGGTTAAACCTTTGAGGTAATGCTCCTCTATTTCCTTCAAGTCCTTCTCATTCTGAACAGACAAGACCAATTCATTCAACCCAAGTCGCTTAGCAGCAAGAATCTTCTCTTTGATACCACCAACCGGAAGAACCCTCCCTCTCAATGTGATTTCGCCTGTCATGGCCAAACCGTTTTTAAACTTGCGCTGCGTAAAGACAGAAGCTAATGCACTCAAAATAGTAATACCAGCAGACGGTCCATCTTTAGGCGTTGCACCCTCAGGAACGTGTATATGTACGTTGTAATTATTAAACACATCTTGATCTAATCCAATTATGCCAGCATGGGCTTTCAAGTATTCTAAGGCGATAACTGCAGACTCCTTCATCACATCACCTAAATTGCCGGTAAGTGTGAGTTTACCTTTCCCCTTAGTGATGCTTGTTTCAATAAATAAAACCTCACCTCCTACTGATGTCCATGCCAACCCATTTGCCACACCTGGCACATCATGGTTATTATTTCTATCCCGAATATGCCCTGGCCCCAACAGTGTTTCTATATCAGAAAAAGCAATAGTATCACTAGCTCCTTCTTCTTCCATGGCAATCTGCTTAGCTTTCTTTCGCACCAAGCTTGCTACTTTCTTTTCAAGCTGACGAACCCCAGATTCGCGTGTATAACCCTCCACTAAATGCTGGATTACTGCTTTTGAAAGCTTGACATCAGCTTTCTTCATACCGTGCTCTTTTAGCTGCTTTGGAAGCAAATGTTTAGTCGCAATAGAAGTCTTCTCCTCAACCGTATAACCACTTAAATCAATAATCTCTAATCGATCTCTGAGGGCTGGATGAACAGCTCCAATGTTATTTGTTGTTGCAATAAACATCACCTTTGATAGGTCATATTCTTCTTCCAAGAAATTGTCATAAAATGCTCCATTCTGCTCGGGGTCTAACACTTCGAGCAATGCAGAAGATGGATCTCCGTGACCATCACGACCTACCTTATCAAGCTCGTCAAGAATGAAAACTGGGTTCGATGTACCCGCTTTTTTAATGTTCTGAATTATTCTTCCTGGCAATGCGCCTATGTATGTCTTTCTATGACCTCTAATTTCAGCTTCATCACGCAATCCGCCAAGCGACATTCTGATGTATTCGCGACCAAGCGCTTCAGCAATACTCTTCCCTAGAGATGTTTTGCCTACTCCTGGAGGTCCATTAAAGCATAAAATCGGAGACTTCATATCTCCCTTCAACTTCAAAACAGCTAAATGCTCAATTATTCTCTCTTTGATTTTTGTCAATCCAAAATGATCTCGGTCTAGGATTTTTTGAGCTCTTTTCAAGTCAAATTTATCCTTGCTGTATTCATTCCAAGGAAGCTCAACAAAAGTGTCGAGGTAATTCATTTGCACAGAATACTCCATGCCTGCAGGATTCATTCTCTCAAGCTTACTCAGCTCCTTCTCAAACGTCTTTGCTACGCCATCGTTCCATTTCTTTTTAAGAGACCTTCCCCTTAAATCTTGCACTTCCTGCTCGGCTGGATTCCCTCCAAGTTCCTCCTGGATGGTTTTCATCTGTTGACTCAAGAAATATTCTCTTTGCTGGCGATCTATATCCGTACGAACCTTACTTTGAATATCATTTTTGATTTCCAGCATCTGGAGCTCTTTTGTCAAATGTGTCAAAAGAACAGTGGCTCTATCTACAATACCTGATATCTCCAATAATGCCTGCTTTTCCTTTACGGGAATCTGCATATTGGCAGAAATGAAGTTGATCAAGAACACTGGACTATCGATATTCTTAATAGCGATGGATGCCTCAGTAGGAATATGAGGTGAATCATTGATGATTTGAAGTGCCAAATCCTTGATAGACCCAACCAAACCAGTGAACTTTTTATCCGATGGTTTTTTTTCCTCTTTGGTAAAGACCTCAACTTTCGCCTTATAATATGGATCTTCTTGAGTGATTTGCTTTATTTTTATTCTGCGCATGCCCTGAATAATGATGGTTGAACTTCCATCAGGCATTTTAAGCATCTTTAAAATTTTAGCGATCGTGCCTATTTCAAAAAGATTTTCGAGTTGAGGTTCATCTTGCGACTGGTCTTTTTGAGCAATTACCCCAATCAACTTGTCGCCTGTGTATGCATCTTTTATAAGTTTAATTGACTTATCCCTTCCTACAGTGATAGGAATAACAACACCTGGAAACAACACTGTATTTCTTACAGGTAATAATGGCAGTTCATCAGGAGTATCCTCCTTGTACATGCGCTCCTCATCCTCTTTACTCATCAAAGGAATAAACTCAGTTCCTTCATCAGATAAGCCAGATAATTCAAGAAGCGAAAATTTCAATCTATCGTCAGTCATAGCATTCAGCTCGTTAATCAATCATTAAAAAAAGAAAGATTGTTCTCTTTCACAGCCATCATAATGACAATGTGCGTGCCACGGGTATTGTTCTGCTGTTTTGTCCGATTTCTATTTAGAAATCGAAAAATTTTCATGTAAGTACGAATAGACCTCGATCAATTCATCAGTGAGCTCAACATTCCTTCTTTCCATAACTATTTTGGCCACTTCGAGGGCATCAGAAAGCCTATAGTTCTTAAACCCTGCTGACCCGCCCCAACCAAAGTCAGGTATGTTACGATGAGGAAAGTCACCTCCAAATACATTCGCAAAAATTCCGCATACGGTTCCTGTATTGAACATTGTATTAATACCAGCTTTGGCGTGATCACCCATGGTCAATCCACAAAACTGAGATTTAGTGCTTTCACTTCTACCCAATGCATAATTGAAAATCTTAACGTCAGCATAGTTGTTCTTTAAATTAGAGGTGTTGGTGTCTGCCCCAAGATTGCACCATTCGCCCACCACGGTATTACCTATAAAGCCATCATGAGCCTTGTTAGAATATCCAAATATCACCGAATTATTAACCTCGCCACCCACCTTTGAATGAGGCCCTATAGTAGTTGGGCCATAAATCTTTGACCCCATTTTCAAATGCGAATGATCCATGAGAGCAAGTGAACCTCGAATCATAGTTCCTTCCATTACATGCGCACCTTTCCCAACATATACAGGACCATCAAGCGTATTAATAATACTTGGCATCAACTCAGCTCCTTCCTCAATAAAGATATCATCTCCAATCAAAGTGACCCAACTAGGAACCTCTTGACTCTTTCTTTGCGACCTCAGAACATCCAAGTCATCCTGAATCGCTTGTCCGTTCCATTGAAATATTTTCCAAGAGCGATCAACAACCTGGGCTTCTACTTCCTCACCATGCACTTCGAAATGATCTAACTTTTCGCTGCTTCTTGTTGCAACCCAATGACCATTTGACATTAAGCTTTCGCTTTCAGACAACCCTTGAATGCTTTGAATGAGCTTTTCAGATGGCAATACAGCTCCATTCACATAAATATTATTTGAAGTATAACTCGAGGGAAAAACCTTTTTAAGGTAATCCTGAGTCAAAAATGAAACAGAAGCCCCTGTATAGTTACTCCACTTTTCTTCGATTGTCCAAAGTCCGATTCTTATTTTCCCTACTGGACGAGTAAAGGTGAGTGGCAAAAGGTGATCACGTTCGACATGATCAGTTAGAATAATGTTCAGCATATTCAAGTATTGAACCTCAAATGTAAGACAGATGAAAATCTAGGATACAAAAAAAGCCCTCTGTATTGAGAGGGCTTCAAAAATTTTAAGCAAGAAAGCAGTCTATTCAGCTGCTTTATCTTCTTCTTTGATATGACGCTTGTATCTGTTGCGGAATTTATCCACGCGACCTGCAGTGTCAACCAATTGTAATTTACCCGTGTAAAAAGGGTGTGACATGTGAGAAATTTCCAACTTCACAAGAGGATACTCATTTCCATCCTCCCACTTCACTGTTTCTTTCGTGCTAGCGCATGAACGACACATAAACGCGTAACCATTACTCATGTCCTTAAACACGACCATTCTATATTCTTCTGGATGAATTCCTTGTTTCATACCTACTTGTTTTGGGGCGGCAAATATAGAAAGCTTTTAAAAGAAAACACTTATTATCTGCAATAAATTAAATAATTGCAGGTTAATTTGCAGTGATGAGAAAAATTCTAGTGTTTATAGGCGTTGTCATCCTGCTATTTACTGCTTGCAGAAGAGATCGGGTATTCTCAGGTAAGGCTCAATTAGAATTTTCTACTGACACGGTTTTCTTTGACACCGTTTTCACAACGGTGGGTTCTTTGACTGAGCGCATTAAGATATTTAATCCTTATAGTGAAACCGTAGAGCTAACTAGCGTTTACTTAGAACTTGGAAGCGCATCAAATTTCAAGCTAAATGTTGATGGAACACCAGGAAAACATGTCAATGATGTCACCATCGCACCATTCGACAGCATTTTTGTTTTCATAGAAGTGACCGTAGATCCGAACGGTGGAACAACTCCTATGGTCATAGAAGAAAAACTTATTGTTCAGACAAAAGAAAACTCCCAAAATGTTGACCTAGTGGCTTGGGGGCAAGATGCGTACTTCTACCCTTCCATCAGTTTTGGAGACGCTGACGGCAACGGATCAGGAGATCAGTGGGTGTTGCCAGTTGATAAACCTATTGTGTTTTATGGTTACTCAGTGGTTGATACTGGGTCTGTTTTAACCATACCATGTGGTGCGCGCGTTCACTTTCATTCGAACAGTGGATTGATTGTTGGTCATGAAGCGAGCTTAAAAATACTCGGTTGCGAAGGTGACCCGATAATTATTCAAGGAGACAGATTAGAAGACTTTTTTGATGACGCACCAGGCCAATGGGGTGAGTTAATTGGAGGTATTTATTTGACTCAGACGAGTATCGACAATGAAGTAAGAAATGCGATTATTAAAAATGGAACTGTAGGAATTATTGTTGACTCTAATACAAATGAAAACCCATCATTGATACTTGAAAATACGCAAATCTTAAACATGAGTTTTTTCGGTTTACTAGCTCAAGATGCGCGGGTTGAAGCCAAAAACACTGTTATTGCTAATTGTGGTGATCATGCTGTAGCCCTGCGTTACGGAGGTGACTACCTTTTTGAGCATTGTACTTTCGCAAATTTCTGGTCTGAAAACCCGAGAAGCAAAACGGCACTATTGATCAATAATCAATTCAGGGTAGATGGTATTGACTATGTTCGAGATTTCAATGCAAGATTTGACAACTCTATCATTTACGGTGCTCTTGATGAAGAAGTAGAAATAGATGGAGATGAAAGTGAGCCTTTCAATTACATTTTCGATCATTGTGTATTGAAACGCGACACCAATGAACTTAACGACCCAGTGCATTACGAAGCCATCGTTTTGAACCCTTTTCCTGCTGCATCCGCAGGAGCAGGGCAAAATCCAGTTTTTGGAGACTTATCCAAAGGATATGAAATCTACGACTTTTCTGCAGCCAGGGATAAGGGAAAAGCATCGACAATAGTGACTGATTTAGAAGGAAATACCAGAAGTGATGGAAGCCCAGATATAGGCGCTTACGAGTTCATTCCTTAGTCTATTTCTCCCTGTTTTCTGGATTGGTAATTTCCAAATAAGAAGTACCACTTATTGGTTTACCATCACGCGTCCCACTTACATTGCACATTCCTTCCCAGTAATAGAGCTTCACTAAAGGAAGAATCTTGATTGCCAACTCTTGTTCTTCTTTCAACATTGAGAGATTCAAGTCAAGGCGATAGTTGGGTATAGACACTCTTAGCGAGTTTGGATACCTATCTCCTGAATCTTGACTTTTCCAGTAACTCTGATCTTCTATCAATATTTCCTCACTTTCTAGCGAATGATAAATGCCATCTTCCTGCACGAGTGTACCACCGTAAATATTCACTCCTTCTTTTAATCGCAATCGATATAGCATCAATTTTTCATTGCTTTCATTCAGAGCTATACTCATCCAATCCCAACCCGTTGTTCTATTTTGCAAGACTCCTCCACAGTTCCATTGTCGGTCATACCAAATACTTCCTTTTACTTTTCTCAGCTTTCCGTCAACTATTAATTCACCTTCGGTAGCCAAATCAGTATAGCTGTAATAGCCTGCTTTCGCGTACCCCCCATAATCCTCATATCCTGTTTTATTGCCGTGAAGAACAGCTGGAGATCTAGGAAATGTATTCAAAGAGTAGCTGAAAACTTCGCCTTCATGATGACCTTGAGCCAAAAACTCATACTCACCAAACTGTCCAGCCATTGAAGCTTTACTTTTTCCTTTAGAAGTAGATAGGTTGATCGGGAGATCTGCCGTCAATTGATCTTTTAAACTTACGAGCGTATGATCGAAATAAAATCTATCTGACGAAACATCTGTGATAGCAACGTTACTTAATATTCTATCCTTTCTACCATTCATAGAAAAGTGAAACATCACAAACTCAATTCCAAAGGTATCACCCGATTCAACATCATTAAGCCAGCCAGTTGCGTACCACCATTCTAATGAATTGGCAACATGCGGAGCTTCATCTCTGGATATTTCAGCTTGATCAAAGTAAATGTCGTTTTCTAAACCAGGCGGAGAAACACATCCTGAAAGAAGGGATAGAAATACAAAAGGAATAAACAGTTTCATCATGTTTGTCAAACAATGAACCCTTAAAATTGATGAGAAAAGAACCGTTTTTTTTAGAATTGATTTGTTCTGAGCATTACTAAAGTGCATGCTTCAATGGTCTCAATTCCCTGAATGTTGGCCAAAGCACTCAACTCGGGGTTTTCAGTTCCTGGATTAAAAATTATTCGCTTAGGCTTTAGCCCTAATATGTAAGCGTAGTGCTCCGGTTGGTTTTTAGGACCAATATACATCGTCACGGTGTCAAGATCTGCTATAGAAGATGGCCATTTGGTTATAATGTTTTCGCCATTAATCTCTCCTTTCTTGATACCCAAAGGCAAAACCTCGTGCTTATTTTCAAGAAGCATATTGGTGGCGAGAAAACTATAACGTTGCGGATTACTGCTTGCTCCTATTACTGCTGTTTTCTTACTCATAACTAATCCTCGTAATCACCACCATCATCAGCTTTGTCGTAGGAATCTTCCTCTTCTTCATCACTTGAATCATCATCCGTTGATTCTTCAGCAAAACCTTCTTTCAAATTACCATCATCATCGTAGTCTTCATCTTCTTCAATGATTTGCTGTGCTTCAGCTTTAGTCATTCTAATGAGGTAATAAACTTCTTCTGTTTCAAATGGCAAAGCTGAAATCTTCACTCCTTGAGCATTTTTATACGAAATCAGATAATCTTCAAATCCAAAAGGGTATTCAATTTTTATTTGAGCGATAAGTTCCTCGGTGAGCTTATCATAGTGCTTTGCGATACGTGGTTTTCCAGCTGCCATTTTCAATTTTCTTTCAGTAGCAAAGTAATGTCAAACGAGAACATATAAAACAAATTTTTCACTAAGATTTTTTCAGTTTAAGGTTATATAGATCCTTTCTACGATCTCTGAGGTTTCTTACACTTCCTTTTGTATTCAATTCTCTTAGCAGATCAAGGTCTACATCTACGATTAGAGTCATTTCTGTATTCGGAGTAGCTTGTGCTTTTATGGCATTTTCAGGAAAAGCAAAATCAGCAGGTGTAAACACTGCAGATTGTGCGTATTGAATATCCATATTATTGACTTTGGGCAGGTTACCCACACAACCAGCAATAGCAACATAGTACTCGTTTTCAATAGCGCGCGCTTGAGCACAACGCTTAACGCGGTGATAACCGTTTTGAGTATCAGTAAGAAAGGGTACAAATAGCACCTGAACACCTTGATCAGCATACAAACGACCTAACTCTGGAAATTCGACATCGTAGCATATCACAATTCCAATCTTACCACAGTCGGTATCAAAGACGCCAAGATGATTACCGCCAGAAATACCCCATGCTGTAAGCTCACTTGGCGTAATATGAATTTTACGGTACTCTTCGAATGCACCGTCTCTTAGACATAAATGGGAAACATTGTAGAGCCTCTCATCTTCTAACACAGGATAGCTTCCTGTTATAATGTTTACATTATAAGATACCGCCAATTCTTTAAAATATGCCAATAAAGGTTCAGAATAAGATGCCAACTCTCTCATGGCTTTAGCCTCGACTAGGTCATTGTATTTTGCTAATAGCGGAGCATTAAACAACTCTGGAAATAATACAAAATCCGAATTATATCCCGCGACAGCGTCTACAAAAAATTCAATTTGCTCTTTTAATGCATCTAGAGATGGCGTAGGACGCATTTGCCATTGAACCAACCCGAGTCTTACAACAGATTTTTTTTCTATTGATCAGCTTGTCTTTGGCTTGAAAATAGATATTGTTCCACTCAATTAAAGTGGCATACTCCTTTGACTGAACATCCCCTTCCAAGTAATTATTCAAGATTCTTCTAACATGAAAACTATTGACCAATTGAAACGACAAAATAGGGTCGTACAACTCATTAACGCGTACTTTCTCAATGTACTCCTTCGGACTTAATTCTCCAGCATATTTGCCATATCCTGGAATTCTACCTCCAGCAATTATAGCCCGAAGGTTAAGATTTTCACACAACTCTTTTCGCGCATCGTATAACCTTCTCGCCAATCGCAATCCACGATATTCAGGGTGCACAAACACGTCTATTCCGTAGAGAACATCACCATCATTATCGTGTGTTGAAAAACTATAGTCCCCTGTTACATCCTTGTATGTGTGCTCATCACCGTATTTGTCATAATCTATAATAAGTGAAAGTGCACCTGCTACAACTGTTCCATTCATTTCAACGCACAGTTGCCCCTCAGGAAAAATATCGAGCAATTGCGCAATACTGTCTTCAGTCCAATAACTCATCCTACTGCCCGTATAGGCTTGCTCCATTGCTACTTTAAGATCATTATAATCCCTAAGTGTTAAATGCCTTAAGACTACCTTTCTATCTTCTAGTTGCTTGCTCATGTTATTTTTTAATTTGCCCTTTTAAGGCTTCAATTTCTGTCTTAATTGATTGCAATTCACTCAAAAGGTCCTGCTGTCCTAATAGCGATTGATCTGCAAACTCAAAGGTTGTCATACCTTCTGCTTTCCAAACTTCAATTACTTCCTCCGCGCTGATAGAATAGGTTTCAAATTCAGGGTTATCTGACTTCAGCGTCAGCTTTTGATCCGCCAAATTATTCAGTACACGTTTAAAGACGATTCCTTCTGTTTTAGATATGATGATGTACAACCCATCATTTTTAATGTTACTCCAATCCATTACGTAGCTACCAATTATATAGGAGTTAGGAAGAATTGGCAGCATGCTTTCACCTTTTATTTGAAAAACTCTGTAGGTCTTTCCTTTTGAAACCTCACTGTATGGCATGTCAAAAATTGGCAGTGACTCAATAAATTCTATGTCCCCATAACCATTAAGGTAACCCGCTGATGCCTGAATCGGAACTAGAGCAGCCGTTTCATTATTGCTCGACTTTTCAATAGTTATGGGTAAAATTCGCAGGTTAGATCCCGAGAATATCATTTCAGAAACACCACCTTCTTCCAGGGGTCTGCTGACCAATTGATCCATTGACAGATCGAATTTTTGACAAATAAGCAATAGAAATGAGATTCGCGGATCAGCTCTACCCTCTTCGTATGCCCCAATTAATGAGCGCTTTACACCAAAGTGACGCGCAAATTGTTCTTGCGTCCAACCTTTTTGTTTTCTTAAAAAACGGAGATTATCTGGAATGAAATGCATGTGCTAAAAATAACAACATGCTTAGAATATTAACCTTGACTCTTCAATAAATTTTCAAAGGCCTGAATATGATTTTCAAAGGCTTTTCTACCCTCTTTTGTAATTCGAAACGCTGTATTTGGCTTTTTTCCTACAAAGCGCTTACGCACTTCAACAAACTCTTTCTTTTCTAAGGCCGTAATATGACTTGCCAAGTTCCCATCTGTTACATCCAACAGCTGCTTAAGCTCGCTAAAATCGACCCATTCATTAACCGAAAGGACCGACATCAAACCCAATCTAACCCGGCTCTCAAAAGCTTTATCTAAATGATGGATGATGCCTTTCATCGATCGTGTCGGTAATACATTATCACCCCATAAACAATATGAAGAATTCCAAAACCAACAGCCCAAAAAATCAAACCATATCCTAACATCATAAAGCTCAAAAGGCCTAGAGCAATTTCAGATAATCCCAAATAACTAATCTCCTCCAGACTAAATCGTCCTGCATTCACTAGGGATAAACCATAAAAAATAAGCGCAGTTGGCGCAATCAATCCAATCAAACCATGTGAAAACAACAACATGCAGAATAACCCACCAGTAACCAAAGGAATACTCAGGTTGATAAGCATATGCCTGCTATATGTCCCCCACAGAGGCTGTTGTTTGCGCGATGCTTTCTGTTTTGTAAAATAATACGATACCAGTATTGAGGCCAATAGCACAATGAAAGCATCGATGCCAAGAAAGAGCGCTACATCAGCGTCAATATTCACTATTCTACCTGTGCCAAAAGGTGTATCCGTATCACGAACCGCCCACGGGGCCAAGTTTACTCGCCAATAAGCGGCAGCAGCTCCAATTAATGCAAACACACCATTAAACACCCCGGCCAATCCACTTAAAGAGATAAAACGCGAGCTTCTTTCCATTAATGACTTAATGTCTTTTAGCGCATCAAGCGATTCGTTGGTCTGATTCATAAGATTTCACTTTGAATTACAAAGTAAATGGAAATATCTAAGACGATGCACTATTGGGCTGTTTTGATAAAATGGTGATAATTTTTCCTGATCAAAGCAGTCAAAATAACTTTATGACTACTTTTGGTGAAATTAACTATAAGCATTCTGCAACATTGAATCTGAACTATGTCACGCAAGCAAGACCATATCCTTTCTCTTACCACAAACCTAACTGAGTTAAGTAAAAACGAATCTAAGTCCATGTTTAGCAAGGTGCTAAATGAAGGAATGCATGGAATAGGTTTTAGCCCATACTTAGAAGGACAGGAACCCGGAGAGCCAATTTCTGAAGATCAAATTAGGAGAAGAATGGCCATCATCAAACCTCATGTCAAGTGGATTCGATCATTTTCTTGCACAGAAGGCAATGAAATGATTCCCAAAATTGCGCATGAAATGGGTATCAAAACCCTCGTTGGCGCGTGGCTAGGAAAGGAAGAGGACAAGAATGCTATTGAGATTGAAAACCTTTTAAAAATTGCCAAAGAAGGCTATGCGAATATTATTGCAGTCGGCAATGAAGTGATGTATCGTGAAGACCTGTCAGAAGAGCGACTTTTGGAATATATACATCAAGTTAAAAATGAAATCCCCAATTTACCTGTCGGCTATGTAGATGCTTACTATGAATTTGAAAATCGTCCGAAAATCACTGAAGCTTGTGACGTGATTTTAGCAAACTGTTATCCGTTTTGGGAAGGCTGTCACATAGATTATTCATTAATGTATATGCAGGATATGTATCGCAGAACGGTTCGTGTTGCCAATGGAAAAAAAGTTATCATATCCGAAACAGGGTGGCCTAATAGGGGTCAATCATTTCATGGAGCTGTTCCATCTGAGGAAAGCGCTATTCGCTACTTTTTAGATACTCAGCTTTGGACAAAAGCAGATAATATTAAATCATTTTATTTCTCCTCTTTTGATGAGCCTTGGAAAATTGGAGACGAAGGGGATGTTGGCGCATTCTGGGGTTTATGGGATAAGAACGAGCAATTAAAATACTAAACCAAGCATCACCAGATCATAGCGTATGAATAGATTAGAACTTCCTTTTGGCAGAGCCATTTGTTATTCCGGTTTTAGAAATGGGCAAAGTCCTGAAACAGGAATTTTCCCATCCTATGAAGAAATAAAAGAAGACCTACTTCTGCTTCAAGGCCACTGGGAGTATTTGCGTTTATATGATTGTGATCCCCATGCGGAAACTGTGCTTGACGTATTAGAAACGGAGGATTTAAATTTCAGGGTCATGTTAGGGGTATATATCGTGGCTGAGGTAAGTAATCACAATTGTGAATGGGGTGGTGTGTATTCGGATGAGCAATTAGCGAGCAACATAATTCAGAATCAGAATAATGTTCGAAAACTAATAAGGCTAGCTAATCGATACCCTCAAATAATCTTTTCTCTATCAGCTGGCAATGAGGCTGCTGTAGAATGGACAGACCACCTCGTTCCTGTAGAAAGAATTATGGGTTATGTTAAATGGATAAAGGATGGCACGCATCAACCCGTAACGTTCTGCGACAACTATGCACCTTGGTTAGATAAGCTTGAACCTCTTGTTGATTTAGTAGATTTTATTTCGATTCATACCTATCCCGTTTGGGAGTATAAAGGAATTGAAGATGGGTTAACCTTCACCCAGGATAATTTCAATGCTGTAGCTGATAAGTACCCGCATAAATCTGTCATTATAACTGAGGCAGGATGGGCTACAAACTCTAATGGACGGGGAATCGAGCCTCATAATGTAAGCGAAGAACTCCAGCGCACCTATTATAAGCAACTAGTAAATTGGAGCGATGAACAAGGTGTTTTGACATTCATTTTTGAAGCCTTTGACGAAGAATGGAAAGGCTCTCCTGAGCCATTAGAGCCAGAGAAACATTGGGGGCTTTTTAGAACTGATAGGAAGCCGAAGCTTGTCATGCAGGAGTTATTTAGTCAATTGCTTGACTAAGGATTCAGCCATTCATTAGCAGGAACAAAAAACAATCCAATTCTGAAATAAAAAGTATTGAAACCAGGTTTTTCCAACCAAGTCTCTCTTGCTTTTTTGACAGAGACCTTTGCATAAAAAATGGACAAGCATTTCTTGAGGCTTTCGGTTACTAAATGGTAGCGTTTTTTTATTGGTAGAATTTAATCTTGAATAAAAACTTATAGAAATGATCCATTACAAACACATGCGGCAAGGTGATGGAAGAAATCACGATCAACATGGCGTAACCATACGATAAATCTAGCAGTTGGAGGTAAATCAAGACAAACAACAGACCTAGGCCAAAGAATGACAAGAGAGAGAAAGGAGCCAATAGCCTCAGAAATGCAAGTACTGAATTCACCTCTTTTTCCTTGCGAAGAAAATGGAACTCATCGCCAAGTACTTTGAATGAATGTAAAATGATGAAATACAGCGTAAATCCAATAACCAAAGGCGTTAAAAAGAAGGCGGCAATAATCAAAGAAAAGATCAAGCACTCCATTAAAAAAGAATGAACAGAGAACGCTTTTTTGTACATCAAAAAAGACAGTAAGCCAAATGTTAGAAATGAAGAAAACCCGAGGAATGACACAACATTTTGCTTCTCATGAATAGGACCAAACACAGAAAATTCGGAATATTCATTCATCCATGAATGAATCTCATCAAGGTTAAATAGAATGAGTGCAGAAAGAATTGCAATACCCCAAAAGAAGTAAATGAGTCGATGAATCAGATGCTGATATCTGAAGTACTGAGAGAATTGGGATTGACCAAAATGATAGGCTGAAATAATCAAAAAAAGAAGATAAGCCAAGAGCGGAAAAGATGTCCAAAGAATCACATTCAAAAGAATAATCAGCACATAAACTGCAATAAAATATTTTTTCAGATGAGGAGCTTCTTTAGCATGAAGCACATTATCTATTGCCCCGTGTGGTATACCTATTAAAAGAATGAATGGAGCACTAAAGAAGAATTGCGTTGAAAGTGATAGCTCTCCAAATACTGATAAAAAAGGAAGCAGCAATAGCACTGCGGCTATAAATATGAAGATCTCTTTAGACATGAAGAAAAGAACCACGTTACTGATAACGTGGTTCTTTAATTATCTTAAGCCTTTGCAGTTTTATTGCTAGACGTAATAGCAATGTTGTAAACTACCAAACCGAAACCGATTTTATTAATTGCATCAGCGATGTTGTAGAACAAATCTACGTTCTCTGATCCCCAGCCGAAGGCAGTATTCAACCATCCACCAGGCATGCACATGTAACCTATTGGATAGATAGCCCATCCTACCAAAACAAACCACGCTAGAATTCGCACACCACGCTTCACAACTTCGTTGTCTGAAGCTGCAGCTAGTTTAGCCACTTCACCGAACCATGCAGTATAGAGTATGTATAGGTATCCTAGGGTTGAAATGAATCCCCACAAAACGGAATGGGTAGTGTCTCCTCCTTCCGGATTGAACGCCTCACCTATGTAACCCGCTACCAACATCCATACAGATGCCACAATCAGTTTCCACAAAAGCGACAATTTCGCACCTGCTGCCTTTGTCAACAAATAGAACTCAACACACATTAAAGGAACGGTAAGCGTCCAATCAATGTATCGCAAAGAAGTTGGATTCTCCCCTGTCGCCACATAATAATCACGCATGTAGTAATAGTGCACTGCTGCAATAAACGTGATTAATCCAGAAACTAATAGGGATGTTTTCCATTTATCATCTACTCGACTTCTCTCGAAGAAGAAGAAAATCGCAGCAGCTAACATCGCCATGTAACCCGTAAAAAAGGTGAACGCCACTGCGTCATCCTTTGGAATAATTAAGACATCTAGTAAATTCATATTAAATATGTTTAATTGTTTAAAATAGAGAAAACGCGGCAATATAAGACATGTTTAATCATTTCACTCAAACGTTAAATAAAAAAAAACTAAGTAATACACTGATTTCATATCCCAAAATCATTCAATTCCCAATGAAATAGGTCTATTAGTAGCGCCAAACAATATTATATTTATCCGTAAAAAAATGAAAATAAAAATTGTTTTTTTACGAATTCCCAATCTTAATCCCTTGCTAAAAATCAAATAAGCCCATATAATTTTGTTAGTTATTCATTTGACTTCTAAAGTTTTCAAAGTAGCTAATTTAGCTCCTCGTCTAGGTTGACTTGCTTCATTCCGTTGGATTGTAGTATGGACAAACTCTATGGCGATTTTATTATAAGTCACTTCTATTTTGAATTGACCATTAATACTTAATAACCGTCTCAAGAGAAATGATTTTATTCAGGACTCACCTAATCAGCTATCAATAGGCTTTTAACTTTACCGCAGCTAACATGCGACTGACAAATGCACTCTTTACTATTATTTTATTTGCACTCGTGCAGAGTGCAAATTCTCAGGGCTTTGTTGAAAATCAAGGTCAATGGGAAGAGTCTTTTTCTTACAAAGCTGAACTCCAAGGAGGTGCGGTATTCTTAGAATACTCAAAACTTACTTTCCATTTGATTGATCAGTCTCAAAACAAGGCTATCCATGATCGTGCTATTGAAGAAGGCACACTTATACAACATCATGCTTTCAGCCTCAATTTCATCGGCTCGAATCCAAATATTGAATTCGATACCCGAGAGCCGGCTTCACATTACAATAACTATTTTTTAGGTAGTGACGCATCTAAATGGCGACCTAAAATACATCCTGTTTCGACTGTTATTTACCGAGAACTGTATAATGGCATTGATCTGCACGTGATGATCAACAATAATTCATTGAAATATGAATTCCACATAGACCCAGGAGTCGACCCATCAGTCATCAAAATTGAAGCTAAAGGTGTTGAAAGCCTCAGAATTGACCGAGAAGGCAACTTGATTATTCCAACATCAGTGCAGGATATAGTAGAGTTTAAGCCTTATATATTTCAACCTAGAAAGGACAAGAAGATTGAAATCAAAGGCGATTTTAATATTGATAACAACATCATCACCTATTCTATTGAAGAATACAACAGTCAATTACCCCTCATAATTGATCCGGTGATTGTATTTTCAACCTACTCAGGTTCTAATTCTGACAACTGGGGATTCACTGCAGCACCTGACAATAATGGGTTTTTATACGGAGGAGGCATTGCATTTGGTACTGGGTATCCAACAGTTTCAGGATCTTTTGATGTTACCTTTAATCAAGGTGAATATGATATTAGTATCACTAAATATGACACTACAGGCACAGCGCTCATTTACTCTACCTATTTAGGTGGTAATAGTTTAGAGAATCCTCATAGTATGATTGCCAATAAGGATGGGAATCTATATGTAATGGGAACAACAGGGTCCAACAATTTCCCCACTACACCAGGGGCAATTAATCGCACATTTAGCGGAGGCCCTAGCATTAACGTAACTTTCCCATTCAGTAATGGTGTAGATCTATATGTTTCAGAGTTCAGCTCTGACGGAACGTCCTTACTTGGATCTACCTACTTAGGCGGATCAAGTACTGATGGATTGAATCTTTCGAACGATTTAGCTTACAACTACTCTGATGAGTTTAGGGGTGAGATAAACTTAGATGAAGATGGAAATGTCTATCTGGCTTCTTGCACTTATAGTACTGACTTTCCTGTAACCAATGGATCTTTTGACAACACATTTAGCTCGAATCAAGAAGGGGTAGCAATGCGCTTAAACTCAAGTCTCACCTCTATTGAATGGTCGGGGTTTTTAGGTGGTGAAAGAGACGATGCGGCATTCGGAATAACAATCTCAGATGACGGCACCACTTATGTTGCTGGCGGAACGTCCTCATTAACCTTCCCAACCACAGCCGGTGCCCACCAAAACTCTTTTCAAGGAGGTCGCGCTGACGGATTCATCACTCGAATTTCAGCCAATGGTCAAAATATCGCGAACTCTACCTATTACGGCACTTCTGCTTACGATCAAATCTATTTGATTCAACTAGACAGAAAACAGACTCCGCATTTTTACGGACAATCTGAAAATACAGGAACCGCACTCACGTTCAACGCAAATTTCAGCAACACCGGTGGAGGACAAATTGTAGGTGTATTATCCCAAGATCTTAGTGAGCGTATTTGGACTACTCAGTTTGGAAGCACACCAGGTCAACCGAATATTTCTCCTACTGCATTCCTGGTTGACGTTTGTAACTCCGTTTACATGACGGGTTGGGGAGGTGGCCCCCAAAATAGTGTTGCCAATAACAATGCAAGTAATGTGAATGGACTACCTGTAACGCAAGATGCATTTCAATCAACTCCTGATAGTGATGATGCAGATTTTTATATGGCAGTATTATCAGCAGATGGAAACTCCTTAGTTTTTGGATCGTTTTATGGTGGTCAAATTACCGATGATCACGTTGATGGTGGCACATCTCGATTTGATAGAGGAGGTAAAATTTATCACTCTGTTTGTGCAAGTTGTGGTGGGTTTGATGACTTTCCTGTGGTTCCAGACCCCGGAGCTTGGTCAACCACAAACAATAGTAATCGGTGCAACAATGCAGTTTTTAAAATTGACTTTGAATTGCCCATCATTGTTGCTGATTTCAATATCCCGAGCTTTGTTTGTGCTCCATATACACTAAACATTCAAAACAACAGTGTAACTCAAACCAATACATCGTTTTCATGGGATTTTGGAAATGGCGAAACTTCAACGGCAACTAACCCTTCGGTTACATATACTGAACAAGGAAGCTTCGATGTAACTTTGATAGTGAGTGATCCTAATAGCTGTAATCTAAATGATACTTTGATTAGAACTATTTCATTGGCTAAAGACACCAACTATCAATTACCTGAAATTGTGAAGTGCGTAGGTCAATCTGCAGTTTTGGGGCCTGACCCTGCTAACTATCCAAATTTGAATAATGCCTCTATCAGCTGGATTCCTAGCTTTAATCTTGACAATTCTAACATCCTAAATCCTGAAGCTACGGTGGTTAACTCAACAGAGTATTTATGTATTATCGATTATGGAGGTTGTCAAGAACGAATTATTCAAGAGTTAGTAATTGACCGATACCCAATTGAGGTTAGTGAAGACACGATAGTTTGCAGCACATTTGATGCATTTTTCATTTCAGGGTTTTCGACCATCGACTCTGCAACGTATGAATGGAGTACAAGTCCAGACTTCACAAACATAATATCCACTTCATCTCAATTGGAGATTACAACCTTGCCGGACCCGCTCAATTACTTTTATTTCAGGTCAACAAAAACTAACGGCTGCACTATGTTAGATACGGTTGTGATTACGGTGAGTGATTTCGATATTGAACTTACGCCTGATACTGCTTTTTGCAAAAATCAAACTTCAAGCATTGCAGCCACTTCTCAAAACCCACTCAACACATTTACCTATTACTGGAGTGATAAAGGATATACGACAGACAGCTCACAGATAATTGCGGAGACTGATCAAAGTTCAATTGACATACTCCTTGATCGAGTTGACACGTTTTATTTAGTAGCTATTAGCGATGTGGTAAACGGATGTCAAGCACAAGACTCAGCAATAGTTAGCGTTTCAGAACTTGATTTCAATGATGTGTTTGCCTATGCTGATCAAGATACTTTTTACCGAGGTGAATTAGTGCAATTGCATGGTGAACCATCATCTGGAAACATCAGCTTTTTTTGGACACCTGATGAATATATAAGTGACATTCGAGATGCTGACCCAACAGTAAGACCAAAGGAAAGGTCTAGTTACGTGTGGGTAGTCACAGATAACGAAGTAGAGGAATGCTCATTCCGAGACACGGTGACAATCTCGCCTTATGAGATAGTTTGTGACACCCCAGAAATTTATATTCCTAGTGCATTTTCTCCCAATGGCGATGGAGTGAATGACGAACTATTAGTCTATGGCCCTAACATAGAGTCCATAGAATTGATTATTCACGACCGATGGGGAAAAGAAGTTTTCAGAAGTAATGATCAAGCTATCGGTTGGGACGGAATATTTAATGGTGTGCCTGCAGAAAAAGATGTCTATGTGTATCAACTGGAAGCATTGTGCATCACACAACGGAAGTATATAACAAAAGGCAATGTCACAATTATTGAATGAGTCGAATAATTGCTAACATATTTTTAATCAGTATTGCTTTCTTAGCGAAAAGTCAGGATGTGCATTTCAGTGAATTTTGGGCAACACCTATGTTCAGTAATCCAGCGTTAACAGGCCACTTTGAGGGTACTTATCGCTTTAATGGCATCATCAGAAACCAATGGTCTTCAGTTTCGTCAGAGCCCTTTCAAACCTTTGGCGGAGGAATTGACATGAATGCACCATTCAATGTCAAGCCTTTTGGTGTGGGCTTATTTATTACTACTGATAATGCAGGTCTATCGGCTTTAACATCAACGGAAGTGCAGGGAATGATCGCTGGTAGGTTTAAGCTTGGAAATTTGGAAAACATCAAACTTCACCTTGGCGCCAAGGGAGGAATAATTCAGCATAGCATTGATTATTCCAAATTGAACTTTGGCGATCAATTCAACGGAATTCGCTTTGATCGAAACCTTATTTCAGGTGACCTGACAAATGGCGGAGCATCAACCTTAGTATTGAATTTTGGTGCAGGAAGTTTTCTTGAAAGGCGCATAAACGAGCGTCAAAGAATCGGGATAGGTTATTCTCTATACAACATCAATCAGCCCGACATGAACTTTACGAACAGTTTCGAAGCTCGCATTGCCATGAGGCACAATATTCTCTTCCTTTCCTCCCTGCGAATGCTCGATAAATGGGATTTTATGCCATCGGCTCAACTCAATTTGCAAGGAAAACAAAATGAACTAGTGTTTGGTGGAGCGTTTCGTTATCATCTAAATACCGGCCCAATGAACCCACAAGCAGTGCGCTTAGGTGCTTGGACTAGAGCGGGAGACGCAATAAATATTGCCGTAGGTTTAGACCTCAATAACTTGTATATCGGAGGTAGTTACGATATCAATTACTCTACCCTTCAGCCCGCTTCCGGTTACCGCGGAGCGTGGGAAGCAAGTGTCGTATATATTATTCCAACGGTTCGGGAAAAAGTGAAGAGATTAAGACAATGTCCAGACTATTTGTAAAATCCATACTCACACTTTGCTTAGCTTGGATGATGGTTGACATTTCCTTGGCGCAAACCGCTGGGCAATATATTGCCAAAGGCAATAAAGAACAGAAGGACGGCTACTACCAATCTGCCATTTTCTATTATAAAAAAGCGTTGAAAACGGACACCAATTTGTTAGAGGCCAATTACGAAACCGCCCAAGCCTATCGGAAACAAAGAAACTATAAGCGTGCCCTAGCTTTTTATGAAGCCACAGTAGCAGTTGATGGTCGAGATATTTTTCCAGAAGCAAGGTTTTACAGCGGACTCATGCAACAGCAGATGGGAAAATACAAGGATGCAAAAAGAAACTTCGAGTCCTTTTTGAGCATATACAGAGCTCGAGATGAAATATATAGATGGGCAAGAGAACAAATCATCAGCTGCGATTGGGCGTTACAGCACAAAAATGATACTGCTGAATACGAGATAAT
This sequence comes from Flavobacteriales bacterium UBA4422, assembly GCA_002389645.1. Lineage (GTDB taxonomy): Bacteria > Bacteroidota > Bacteroidia > Flavobacteriales_G > Salibacteraceae > SHAN690. The sequence goes on along the minus strand of DGQE01000031.1, from coordinate 277,388 downwards.
TAAGCCTGACAGTGGCATTAACACAATCCACGCAGAAATGAGCCCTTATCTATTTGACTCGAATACCATGTATCTGTCAACTATGCGCTATGAAGACGATGAAGTAAAAAAGAATAAACCCGTTTTTGTAGAGGTTCAAAAATTGGTTCGAGACATTGGTGTTTGGGTCGGTTCAGAACTAGAACTGCCTATTGCAGCTGAAGATGCGCACGTTGGAAATGGAGTTTTTTCTGCTGACTCATCTCGATTCTACTTTTCAAAGTGCCCTGACTTTAGTTCTTGTTCAATTTATATGACGAAGAATGAAGGCGGAGATTGGGGCGCACCTATTATCCTACCAGAGCCTGTGAATGTGACTAATGCAACTAACACGCAGCCTGCAATTGCCAAGATAGGAGAAGATGAATATTTGATTTTCGCCTCCAATCGATCAACCGGAAAAGGCGGCATGGATTTATGGTTTGTTCCTTTAAAAAATGGCGAGCCAACATCGAGGTTGAGAAATATGGGTAATACCATTAACACTAGAGGCGATGAAATCACCCCCTACTTTGACCAGTCCGATACAACTACTTATTTCAGCTCTAACCGTCATCCCGGATTTGGTGGATTTGATGTTTTTAAAAGCCAAGGAATCCTCGGGTCGTACAATACCACCGAAAACTTAGGAACGGAAATCAACTCATCTGCTGATGATTATTACTTAATGATGAAGCGCAAGGATAGTATTGGCTACTTTGCTTCTAACAGAATGAGTGGATTGAAGAAAAGTGGCAATGAAACTTGCTGCAATGACTTTTACAAAATCAAAATTCTTCCTCCACCTGTAAAAATCACTCCCGAAGACGCGCTTGAGGCAGACACACTGCAAGTGGATAGCCTTCCTCCAGTAGCCGTAATTGAAATTGAAAACCCTAAAAACCTTAAAGAACTACAAACGCTGCTGCCGATCAGTCTGTACTTCCATAATGACAGGCCGAATCCACGGACTACTTCAAAAACTACGAACTTCACTTATGCAGAAACGGTAGAAGAGTATACTGGATTGAGGCAAGAATACATTGATGCTGTACACAAAAGCACACTAGATGGTACAGCGAAAATTGAATTGGGTAATGCTTTAAAGTTACTTTTTGAAAGAGACCTGCAAGCGAGTATTACAAGACTCAACAAGGCACTTGACGTGCTATCTATGGAATTGGCTGATAGTGCAGTTATCAGTTTAGCCGTTAAGGGCTATGCTAGTCCATTAGCTGATAGCGATTATAACTTAAACCTAACGTATAGAAGAATTTCCTCGATGGAGAATTATATCAATCAATATGCAAATGGAGTTTTCAAACCCTATTTGAAATCAGGGCAATTAAGCATCGAGAAGATTCCATATGGAGAAAGTAAAGCCTCTACATCAGTGTCGGACAGCAGAGACAAGGCCCTCGAGTCAATTTATGGGATTAAAGCTGCACGAGAAAGAAGGATTGAAATATTAAGAATAGAAGAGCAGTGAAACAACTCGGATTCAATAACTCTATAATTGTTGCTTCCGTTTTATTTCTTTTTGGAACCGGTGCCATTTTATTCTTTACCCCAAGAACTGAAATCTTTCAATTATGCGTTGTCTATTTCTCATTATATGTCGCATTTATCGCACTCTATCATGAGGTGAATAAAATCAGAACAGCAGCATTTATAGGCGTATTTGCCCGGTGTATTGCATGGCTCTCCTTCCCCACTTTAAGTGACGATATATATCGATTTATTTGGGATGGAGAAATGACCCTTTATGGCGTAAGCCCCTTTTCACTTGCGCCATCTGAATTTATTCGATCCAATCAATTCCCTCCTTTTGACCAGCTTTATCCATTGCTCAACTCACCAAACTATTTTTCAATTTATCCAATTGTCATTCAAATTTCATCGGCTTTTGGAGCGCTGGCATCCAATGACCTTTATCTATCATCATTACTGATAAAACTTCCAATTTTATTAGCCGAAATTGGCACTATATGGATGCTTCCAAAAGTGCTAATGCGATTGAACATCAGTCCTAAATATAGCGTCATTTATATGCTCAACCCACTTTTGATCGTTGATGTTGTGGCCAACGCCCATTTTGAGGCAGTGATGATTTTCTTCATTGTTCTGTGCATTAAACTGATTCAGGATAAAAAAATGGGACTAGCTGGAAGTGCATTAGCCTTGGCTGTTGGTACGAAACTTATTCCAGTTTTGCTTTTCCCTTTTCTTTTAAAAGCTATTTCAAAAAAGCTTCGATCACATTTCGCGCTGAGCTTTTTGGGCCTATTGATCATTCTGTTCATTCCTTTATTTAGCCAAGAATTGATCATTAATTATTGGTCAAGTATTCGATTATATTATCAAACGTTCGAGTTCAACGCCAGCTTCTATTATATAGCTCGTGAGTTATCGCAGCTGATTGTTGGTTACAATGCCATCCAAATCATCGGACCACTTTTCGGATTCTCCTCTCTTCTGGTAATGGGGTATCTTTATTGGAAGCAAGAAGCATTCAATCTAATGAATGCTCTAAAATCAATCTATTGGAGCTTGTTTGTATATTTTTTATTTGCAACAACTGTGCATCCTTGGTACATAGCCATATTGATTGTAATGGGAATCTTTACACGAAACTTCACTGCTCTTGCTTGGTCTTTACTCATCATTCTGAGCTACAGTGCATATGCAAACGACCACTATTCAGAAAGTATGCTATTGATACTTGTAGAATATACTGGATTATTTGTTTTCGTAGTATATCCGAAAATTATAAGGCGGCTACTTTCATCAGCGATTCGATGATGCTTTCTGTGGAAACTCCTTCGGCTTCAGCCTTGTAATTTCTAACGATTCTGTGACGTAGGACATTCTTTGCTACTGCACGCACATCCTCATTATCAGGCGCATATTTACCCCGCAACAAAGCATGACATTTAGCTCCTAAAACCAAGTATTGACTGGCTCTTGGACCGGCTCCCCAATTCACAAATTCATTCGTGATGTCTGGTGAATAGTCTTTACCAGGGCGGGTTGCATTCGCGAGCTTGACTGCGTAATCAACAACACCATCTGGCACAGGTACTTTGCGAACAAGTTGTTGGAAATACAGTATTTCTTCAGCACTCATAATATGCTCTAGCTTAACTTGAGTGGTTGAAGTGGTTTGCTTTACGATCGCTACTTCCTCTTCAAAAGAAGGGTAATCAACCCAAATGTTAAACATGAATCGGTCTAGTTGCGCTTCGGGTAAAGGGTATGTTCCCTCCTGCTCGATCGGATTCTGAGTAGCCAACACAAAAAATGGAGCCTCCAACTTATAACGATGTCCTGCTGCTGTTACAATGCGCTCTTGCATGGCCTCCAACAAAGCACTTTGCGTTTTAGGTGGAGTTCTATTGATCTCATCTGCTAAAATGATGTTAGCGAAAATTGGCCCTTTTACAAATTTAAAATGACGAGAGTCGTCTAAAATCTCTGACCCAATAATATCAGAAGGCATCAAGTCTGGCGTAAACTGAATTCGGCTGAAGCTCAACCCAAGCACTTCGCTCATGGTATTCACCAAAAGTGTTTTTGCCAAACCAGGCACACCTACTAATAAGCAGTGTCCATTGCTAAAAATGGAAGTGAGCAAAGCATCGATAACTTCATCTTGTCCAACAATTACTTTACTCAACTCTTTCTTCAGCGCCTTAACTTTTAATCCAAAGTCATCCGCAGCCTCAACATCGTCTTTATATTCTTTCATACATATCTTTCAAAGAGGCGTAAAAATAGCAATGCCATGGCAGCATCCTGTTTGTTTAAGAATTTATTTAGGAATGAATCCCAAATCAATCCATCTTCAAAGTTATTTCTTCCTTCTATTCTGATTCTTGTCGCCTCGGGTGAGTGGCTTTTTATATTTCAAAACAATCTCTCGCTTGTAGCGACTGCCCAAATTCACCTTACTATTTTTGGCGCTTTTATCATGAAAAGCGGGGCCTGGAGCATTCTCACCCGTCAGGCTATGACCGCTAACAATATTGACTTGCTTTGGTTGTTCTTCAGGAATCAACTGTTTCGATATTTCCACATCTTCCGGCAAAGGCAGTTCTGGAATTTTTTGGTCCATCAAAGCTTCAATAGCCTTTTTGGAAGTTCGTTCTTTCTCAGAAAAAAGTAAAATAGTCTTGCCTATCTCCTCTGCCCTTCCGGTTCTTCCGATACGGTGCATGTAGTTTTCAGGAAACTGTGGAGTGTCAAAATTGATTACGTGAGTAATCTTATCTAAGTCTAATCCTCGGGCAATAACATCCGTAGCAATCAAAATACGATTTAGACCATTGTTGAAATTCTCTATAGCAGCATTTCGTGTGTTTTGAGTTTTGTTTGAATGAATGATTCCCAATTCAGGTCCAAAATGCTCAAGCATCGTCTCTTGCAATCGATCAGCCATTTTTTTAGTTGGAGAAAAAATCAAAACCTTAGCAAACTCATCGTTGTCATCGAGCAGATGCTCCAATAAATTGACCTTAGAATAGAAGTTAGGAACCTCATAACTTGATTGATCAATATTCTCCAAAGGAGTTCCACTTACAGCTATTGAAATTTGAATAGGATCGTAGAAAAAGTCTCTGATCAGAACATCAACTTCCTGCGTCATTGTAGCAGAAAACATGATGTTTTGCCTGCGCTCTGGAAGTAGTTCGAAAATATTGGTGAGTTGAAAAATGAAGCCTAAATCAAGCATTACATCCACCTCATCAATCACGAGCTTTTTCACATTCTTGAGAGATATCATGCGCGCAATCACCATGTCGTATAAGCGACCAGGCGTGGCAACCAAAATATCGACCCCATCCTTCAATGTTAGTGCCTGCGTATTAATGTTTGTTCCACCATAAACACCCGCTGTTCTCACCGTTACATATTTTGAATAAAGTGCTATTTGCTCCACCACTTGTTGAACCAATTCACGTGTTGGAACCATCACCAAAACTGTCGGGTGCTTATCTGTAGTATACTTCATACTATGCAGAATGGGCAGTATATAAGCAAGCGTTTTACCTGTGCCAGTTTGAGCAATTCCAACTACATTCTTACCGGAAACAATCACAGGAAAAGCCTCTTCTTGAATAGGTGTAGGCTTAACGAACCCAAGATCGTCCAATGCATTGAGCAAGAACTTTGATGGATTCAATGTCTTAAACATGTTCATGCGGTAAAGGTAGCCTCAATTAATGAACGCACACTGCAATCTGAAAGTGATCTAAATTCCTATTTGGTTAGAAATAAAAATGAATCCTCTCTTTGAATTCTCCGAGGTATCGTTCTCGATTAAAGCTATAATACTTTGGAGGCCTTCCAATAAAATCCTTCTCATACATGATTTCACCGGTTGGATAAATCAAATCGCTTTTTCGGATCAATTTTCTAAAATTGGGCGAATCGAGTTCGGTATCAAATGCTAAGTCGTATATCCTTTTTACATCAGATAAAATAAATTTCTTTGGCAGGATTTCAAACACAGTAGGATGCCTTAACAAACCTTTTCTAAATCGCTTCAGCACAGACTTTAAGATTCGATCGTGATCAAAACACAAGCCAGAAACCTCGTATGAATTGTGCCAACTTAGTCCTTCCGCTAATGGTTCTGTTAATTGTTCAAATGGAATCAAACCATAGTATGCAAAAGAGATTACGCGTCCCAATGGATGCCTGTTCACATCTGAAAACGCCTTTAATTGCTTCTTATAGAACTCGTTCGTCCCAATTAGATCTATCATGAAGTTATTCATTGCTCGATCTGTATCCTCATTGGGTAAAATCAACTTTCCTGGAAGACCCAATTCCCCTTCATGAGGCGGATCCACTTTTTCTTGAAGCAATACCTTAAGTTCATTGCCTGTAAAAGTGATCAACACCATATCGATCGAAAATGCGCCCCTAAAAAAATGGTCTACAGGAATTGTTTTCATTATTTGGCTTTCCATGAGCTATAATCAATCTGCGAAATTAAGCGGCCTCAAACATGATCAAAAAATACTCAGTCTTTTGTTTGATTAATTACCATTTTCTCAATTATCAAATGGATTTAGTGATAATATTTCGAAAATCACAAGTAAACAGCTCAATATTTCTGAAGGGAGTGTTGAACAAATCAAAAATGCCGAACAGAATTTGATTCCGCACTTTGTGCTCAATCGAACTTATTTTTTACCGATAAGCTCCGCGATATCTGTTTCCATTTGATCTGGAGTAGTTCGCGGAGAAAAGCGTTTATAAGGATTGCCGTTGGCATCTATCAAAAACTTCGTGAAATTCCATTTGATGCTATTACCGAATAAACCTCCTTTCAGTTCTTTTTTTAGGTACGAAAAAATGGGATGCGTGTTTTTTCCATTCACATCAATTTTTTCAGTCAGCTGAAAGGTTACACCGTGGTTTATCCTGCACACTTCAGTCATGGATTCGTTCGTCTCCGGTTCTTGGTTTAAAAATTGAGTCGAAGGCATTCCAATAACTACCAATCCATCGTTCTTGTATTTTTCATGCAGCTTTTCTAGCCCGTCAAATTGAGGAGCCAATCCGCATTTCGTAGCAGTGTTGACAATAAGTATTGGCTTCCCTTTGTATTCATTCATGGAAACCTCTTCTCCATTTGGCTTCTTGAAACTTAGATCATAAAAATTCATGGTCTCCTTAATTTACGAATTAAACAGCTGCAAAGCATGAGAGTTTAAATTATGGTAAAGGAATATAAGTGTCGTCACCCGGCACTTTCGGAAATCTCTTATTAACCCAATCATCTTTTGCTTTTTCTAATCGCTCTTTGCTATGCGAAACAAAATTCCAGTGCAAGAATCGCTCTTCTGGTAATGGCTGTCCACCAAATAAAAGTAATTGTGTGTTTGCTGCCAACTCAAGTGTGCATTCATCTTCCATTTTGGAAATCAACATCTGTCCTGCTTCAATTACATCTTCTCCGTCAATCACACTTCCGGTAGCAACAACAATTGCAATTTCTCCCTTCACTTGATCAAACAAATCCAACGTATTTTGCTCTTCAGAGAAAACATCAACCATGAACATATCTGAATAAACATTTAACGGTGATTGCAACCCAAATGCTTCGCCCGCAGCAACTTTCATCGTCAGTCCTTCGAGCTCAATCACAGGAACATCAGACTTAGGTACAAACTGAAAATTGGGCTCAATCTCCTCTTTATCAATTGGCATAGCCACCCAAATTTGGTAACCGTGCATAGTCCTTACTTTTCCATCAAACCAATCTTTTGGAGATCTCTCTGTATGCGTTACACCTTTTCCTGCCGTCATAAATCCAACATCTCCAGGACCAATTCTTTGTACAGCACCAGTACTATCGCGATGCTCAATTTCTCCTTCAAATAAATATGTCAAAGTAGATAATCCAATATGCGGATGCTGATCAACACCCATTAATTTCTGCGGTCCCATTTGAGATGGCCCCATATGATCGATAAAGGTGAATGGACCTACCTGTCTTTTCTTGGCTGCTGGAAGAAGTCTCCCTACTAAAAAATTACCAATGTCTCTGGTGCGCTCGTTAACGCGCATTTTATTGTTCATGCATCAAATCTAAAACACTCAGCTGATTTGTTTAACTTGACATCTTAATAATTCTGTGCAATAATTGTTTACTCCAGAGGAAGAAATATGGCTTCAATTCTTAGGCTTTATGACGGCCCAATCTCCACAACAAGTTTCATTAAATTGTGTAGAAAACTTCGCTATAGAACCTAATGCAATTCCGAGTCATTATGACGCGTCAATAAGTAACTCTTTGATGCTAGGAAAAAGAGCTGAGCGCTTTTTAAGTTTTCACATACAGCAACATCCAAACTATGAAATCCTTGCTGAGAATGTTCAAATCGTGCATGAAAAAGAAACGATTGGAGAACTCGATTTTCTGCTAAAACATTCGGAGATCGGTCTCATACATCTGGAAATGGCGTGTAAGTTTTATCTCTATAATCCAGAAGCTACAACTATTCATAAAATTTGGTGTGGCCCGAATAATCGGGATTTTCTGAGTCACAAAAAACAAAAATTGATGGAGCACCAGTTTCCATTACTTCAAGATGTTAGGACACAGCAAGTTTTGCATGACTTAAATATTTCTTCTGACGCTTACACGCAAATGTTGCTCTTTCAAAACTTCTGCTTTTTGCCGGCTCAATATGAAGGAACTCAAGACGGTGTAGACAATACTAATAATGCCGGAACTTGGATGAATCAAGACACGTTCGAGTCACTGAGTTTTGATCGAGAGTTATTCTTCTTTCCAAAAAAAACGAATTGGCTTGTTGACCCAATGTATAATCGAGAGTGGCACTTGCTAGATGCGATAAAGCCAAAGGTTCAAGCCGAACTAAAGAACAGGAATTCTCCGATGCTATGGGTACTTCACCCTGATGGAAGAACAGAACGGTGGTTTGTAGTTTGGTGGTAATAAAAAAAGCCCCTAGCAACATTGCCATGGGCTTTCGATTTATCACTTTTAATCCTTTTAGTCTATCAGATTAACGCTTCTTTCTATGAAAGCAGTTAGCTTTTCACCTTTTAGCATGCCTTTAGAGAGCATGGCTAAATCAGCTGTTTGCCTTGCCATTTCGCCTTTCTTCGTCTCATCAGCTTCTAACAAGATTTTTGATATCAGAGGGTGGTTACTATTGACGACCAGGTTGTATGAATCTGGCATGTTACCCATTCCAAACATTCCACCTCCTACTTCAGCTTGCTCTTTCATTCTTCGCATGAACTCACTTTGTGTAATCATCATTGGTGGATCATTATCATCTAGACTTTCAAACTGGATACTGAACTTCTCCTTATCCACCACATTTTGAATGACCGGAGTAATCGCGTTCTTTTGATCCTCTGTCAAATTGCTCTCAGCAGTGTCTTTCTTAGGAATCAACTTCTCCAATGCATCAGCATCAACACGCTTGAATTGAACCTTTTCCATTTTCATTTCAAACTGTTGAACTAAATGTGATGTTAAGGGAGTATTCATTTCTAAAACATCATAACCTTTTTTATTGGCTTTAGCGATTAGGCTATGCTGAGCTTCTGCATCGTTCGAATAAAGAATAACTAAGTTGTCATCCTTATCTGTCTGGTTTTCCTTGATCTGCTCCTTATACTCTTCGAATGTTTTGAAAGCATCATCAGTATTCTTGAGTAAATATGTTGGTTGAATTCGCTCATAAAATTTCTCATCAGTAAGCAATCCATAGTCCATAAACACTTGCATGTCTGGCCATTTCTTTTCAAAGTCAGCACGATCATTTTTAAACATCTCGGCTAGCTTATCAGCTACTTTTTTAGAAATGTGGCTACTGATCTTCTTTACATTAGAATCGCTCTGCAAATAGCTTCGACTTACGTTCAGAGGAATATCTGGTGAGTCAATGACACCGTGAAGCAACGTCAAAAATTCAGGAACTACATTCTCTACTGAGTCTGTGATGAATACTTGATTGCTATAGAGTTGAATTTTGTTTTTCGATAACTCCACCTTGTGCTTCGCTAACTTCGGAAAGTAAAGCACTCCAGTCAAATTGAATGGATAATCAACATTAATATGAATATTGAAGAGAGGCTCTTCGAATGTCATTGGATACAATTCCTTGTAAAAAGCAGAGTAGTCTTCGGCCGATAAATCTGCGGGCTGCTTCTTCCATAGTGGATTCGGGTTATTGATGATATTATCAACTTCTTTCTTAATCTGCTTAACGTTTCCGTTTTCATCCTTCTCTCCACTCGGATCATCTTCTTGCTCTTCCTTCGTCCCAAACTTAATGGCCACAGGAAGGAACTTACAGTACTTCTCTAGTATACTGGATATTCTGGCCTCCTCAGTGAATTCTTTTGAGTCTTCATCAATGTGTAGGATGATTTCAGTACCTCTCTCTTGTTTCTTAGACTTCGTTACCGTAAACTCAGGGCTACCATCGCACACCCATTTCACAGCAGATTCGTCTTTCCAGCTTTTTGTTATTACTTCTACCTTTTTAGATACCATGAAGGCACTGTAAAAACCTAGACCAAAATGACCGATGATACCTGCATCATCGACCTTGCCCTCATACTTCTCTAGAAACTCAGACGCTCCGGAAAACGCAACTTGATTTAAGTATTTTTCGACCTCTTCCTGAGTCATTCCGATTCCCTTATCTATGATGTGCAAGGTTTTCTTTTTCTCATCCAGCTTAATCTCAATTGTTGTATCCCCTAAATCGGTTGGACCTTCACCCATTCTCGATAATGCATTCAATTTTGAAGTTGCGTCAACTGCATTCGAGACCAATTCACGAAGAAATATCTCATGGTCTGAGTAAAGGAATTTTTTGATTATCGGAAAAATATTTTCCGCCTGAACATTAATAGTACCCTTCATAGCTTTCCAATTTTAGTTTCTCTTTATTCTATCTAAATCTTTTCTTGGTAGAATTATCTCTACCGTTCATCAAAATAATCATAAGTCAAAGCTTATGCCAGCGATTAATATCTGTCAATATGACAAGGTTAGCTTCCAAGAAGTGCCAAATCTTGTTTAACAAGGTTCCTAACAAATGAACTTTCGCATCGTCTGAAAGTTATATTTGAAGAACCTAATTAAACTTTCATGAAGAAATCGTTACTCCTTTTGGCATTTGCCATAGCGTTTGGATTCGACTCCAACGCTGATAATATTCTTACTGGCCGAGCGGCATATGAAGCTGTGAAGGGTGCAGAAAAAGTCAGACTTAAAGACTTTAGTAATATTCCAGCCCACATTAAATTTTACGAATCCGAAAGAATTGCTTTCAACAGCTGGCAAACTTGGATGAACAATAAATTCTTGTCAGATATCTCCAATGTTGATTTTGATTTGATCGGAGAGGAAACTGATAAATTAGGAATGACTCATTACCGATACCAGCAAAAGTTTAATGGCACTCCTTTAACTATGGGCATCTGGTTGGTACACGCACTAAACGGGGAAGTGGTAAGCATGAATGGAGAGTTATTCGACAAAAACCCAAATTTAAGTCCATCCATTTCCGAAGCGCAAGCACTGCAAACAGCATTAAATATAGTTGACGCAGACCTCTACAAATGGGAATTAGAAGCAGAGGAAGCATTGCTCAAAATGGAGGAGAGTAATCCATCGGCAACATATTATCCTCAAGGAGAGCTTGAGATAATAAACCAAGATGCTAGTTTAACTGTGGTTGACCTGCATTTAGCTTGGAAGTTTAATATTTACGCTCAAACGCCACTATCTCGAAGAGAAATCTATGTGGATGCCATCAGTGGAAACGTAGTTTTTGAGAATGACCTTATTCATCATGCTGATAGCACGGGGTCAGCGAATACGGGTTACAGCGGAACTCAAACTATTATAACTGATTATACAGGCACTAATTTTCGTCTTCGGGAATCAGGGAGAGGAAATGGTATTGAAACGTTTAGTCTAAATAATGGCACTAACTATGGAGCTGCTACTGACATTTTTGACAATGACAACAATTGGACATCAACATCAGTAGAGATTTTTGGCACTGACGCATATTGGGGAACAGAAATGACCTACGATTATTTCTTCAACAACTTTGGCAGAAATAGTATCGATGACAATGGTTTTACTCTTAGAAGCTATGTGCACTATGGTGTAAACTTCGCAAATGCTTTTTGGGATGGTCAAAGGATGACCTATGGCGATGGCCCTGGGGGAAATGCTCCATTCACAGCCTTGGATATAGCAGGTCATGAAGTAACTCATGGATTAACAAACTTCACATCAAACCTTATCTACCAAGGAGAATCTGGAGCGTTAAATGAGAGTTTTTCTGACATTTTCGGTGCTTCTGTTGAATTTGACGCATTAGGGTTTGGAAATGGTGATTGGTTAATGGGAGAAGATTTAGGTTTCATTATTCGAAATATGGCTAATCCAAATGCCGAAGGAGATCCAGACACATATCTAGGAACAAATTGGACATCTACCGCTCCAGGCTCTTTTGATAACGGAGGAGTTCACATTAATAGTGGCGTCCAGAATTTTTGGTATTATTTATTAGTTGTGGGTGAAACAGGCACTAACGATAATGGTGATAACTTTAGTGTCAATGGCATTGGACTTCAAGACGCAGGTGCAATTGCTTTTAGAAATAATACAGTTTATCTCACTCCTTCTAGCCAATATTTTGACGCAAGATATTATGCCCTTGAATCTGCATTGGATCTATTTGGCCAGTGCAGCCCACAGGTTATTAATACCGCTAACGCTTGGCATGCTGTAGGTATTGGCGATCCATATCCTGAAGGTGTGGTTGCTGATTTCGGCTCTAATACAGTCGCTTCATGCGTAGTTCCACACACAGTGACATTTGCTAACCTAAGCTTTAATGGAGCCACATATCTCTGGGATTTCGGAGATGGATCAACATCCACTCAATTTGCTCCAACTCATACTTATACTGCAGTCGGGAATTATGATGTGAGCCTAATCGTTACATCCTCTTGTGGTGTAGATACCTTTGACCAAGCTGCGTACATTCAAGTTGGACCTGGCGCACCATGTGAATTTACGATTCCTTCCAATGGTTCAATAACAGAAACTGAATGTTCAGGAGTTCTATTTGATAATGGAGGTCCACTGAATGATTATTCAAACGCCACCAATTCAACATTTGTTATTGCTCCTGTTAACACCGGTAGCATAAGTTTAGAGTTCGTCTCTTTTGAATTACAAAATGGTGGTTCTACATGCACCACTGACTATTTGGAGGTCTATGATGGTCCGAATACCAACTCTCCTTTAATAGGAAAGTACTGTGGTTCAAATCCACCTCCTGCTTCACTAACCTCACAAAGCGGAGTGGTGACGCTAAAATTTTTTACAAATGGATCGGTAACTGAACCTGGTTTTAGGGTTGATTGGGAATGCAACCCTATTTCGGAAGAACCCGAAGCAGACTTCTCAGCTAGTGTGCAAGAAACATGTAATGGTTTTGTGTCATTTTACGATCAATCATTTAATGGAGCCACCTCTTGGTCTTGGGACTTTGGTGATGGAGGAACTTCAACAGATCAAAATCCTACTCATTATTACACTTCCAATGGTTCTTATGAAATCACTTTAATTGCTTCGAATCAATTTGGAAACAACACTGAAGTAAAAACAAGTTATATTGTTGTGAATCGCCCAGATGCTCCTACAGGCAATACCGTGCATGTATGCCCTGGAGAAAACGCAACTTTATCAGCAAGCAGTGATGGATTCCATAAATGGTATAATGCACCCACTGGAGGAAATTCACTTTACCAAGGGAATAACTTTACTACTTCAGCCATACAGACAACCACTCCATACTATGTAGAATCAATAGTCCCAGGTAGTTCTCAAAACATTGGAGCTCCCAATAATTTAATTGGTTCTTTTGAGATCGCTCAAAACCCAAATACTACTCCGCTATTTTTTAATGCTGAAAATGATTTCGTGCTACATAGCATTAGGGTCTATGCTATATCATCTGGTGAAAGAACCTTTGTTGTTACAAACGGTTCAGGTCAAACTGTGGGAACTAGTACAGTTAATGTAACTCAAGGTAATTACCGCGAAGTAGTATTAGACATTAGCATTCCTGCAGGAAATGGTTACCGCCTTTACTTAGCTCCAAGTAGCTCTGTTTTCGACCTTTATTATAATACCAGCGGAGTAGATTTCCCTTACGAAATACCGGGTTTAGTTAGTATTTATCAAAGCGGTGGCGGAAATGGATTAAGTGAATATTACTTCTTCTATGATTGGGAAGTTCAAGAATATTGTGTAAGCGATAGAACAGAGATTTTAGCAAGCACTGCAATTTGCTTAGGTGTTGACGAAATAGGTATTAACTTAAATTTCGATCTATATCCAAATCCAACTAGTGACATTGTGACCGCCTCATGGTCTGAAGGTTTGGCAGTTAATCTCATTTCCACGTATGACCTGAAAGGACAATTGATTACTCAAAGCTCCGTGGAACACAGTGACTCAAAGGCTAGTATTGATTGCTCATTACTGAGTCAAGGAGTTTATTTGGTTGAACTAAAAGCTGAAAACGGAAATAACTTAGTGAAAAGATTGATTATTCAATAAGACCAAAAGCACTTAATAAAAGGCTGATTAGAATTCTAATCGGCCTTTTTTATTTATCGTTAATAATGATTAGCACTTGATCACTTGTAGACTTTACTGTTCGAATAGAAGTCTTTGAAATGCCCTGTTCAACTAAATAAGTCATTATTGGTTGAATATCTTTTGAAGAGAGCGTGGTAAGTTGAATCTCAGAAGATTCAGAATCTACTGCGTCAAAAGCTCTAATAATAACTCTCTTTCCTAGAAGACCATTTTCTAGTGCTTTATTTAAGCTTGTAAAATTTCTCTTCTCGATCAGCTTAATATCAAAATCATAGATATCCTGTAAATCTAATCCTATGTCAACATTATCAATCAGAAATTGAGGCCGATTAGAAACTAGCTGAGTTTCCTGAACGCGAGACTCATTCAACACGACATCTTGGGTTGGCAGAATTTTAAATGAAAAAACTGTCTTGTCTGTTCTATTAACAAGAACATTCTTTTGTTGTCCTGAAATATAGATTTCATAGATATCAGAAAGCCCTTCTGACTGAGCTGAGATGAAATAACTTTTTTCCGGAATGTAGTCCTTGAACTCAAAGCTTCCATCCTTTTCGACTAAAGTTTTTTGAATGATATTTTCATCTGAGTCTAGCAATGTGAGCATAACACCAGACTTAGGCAGCTTCTTGTACTGAAACTTACCTTTTAATGACGCAGAGCTCTCCGCAACTAACACACCTGATTCAGCTTGCGTTCTAAGCGAATAAAGTGTTATAGGCTTGTTTCTCACCAGTTTTCTAAAGGCGAACACTCCAGCTCGATCATCATTCATATAGAACAATACATCATCTGGATTCTTAGCTAAAAAAATCTCACTACCCTTTAAATCAATTTGCTGATCGGCTGAAAGTTGAAGTGTGTAGTCACCTTCCAACAATTCCGCATCAAATGTGAACTGGCCTTTGGAGTCGGTTTTAGACGACAACATCACCTCATCATTTTCGTTTAATAAAGAAATCTCTACATTGATTATAGGAAGGGCATCTCTAATTAAAAACCCAGATAATTGATCACTTTGAAGCTCGCTCAAAGCGTGCTCCTCAAAAAGGTGGTCGGGCATTGCGACATCCTTTTCGTTTAGCAAACGAATTGGGCTATTTCCAGAATTCAACAAAGAAGTAAATTCAAAAAGATGCTTTCCTGTCTTAGTAACAACAATGTCCTCATCTGGATTCTCGTTGGTCAAGTAAACTTCATAGACATCAACCAGTCCAGACACATCTTTACCAAGGCTCAAAAAATAACTCTTCTCGCGAGCATCAGTGCTGAAGCTGAAATAACCTTTATCATCCGTTTCAATTGATTGAAGAACTTTATTGTCCTGATCAACGATATTTAATTTCAACTTTTCAGTTAGTGTTCCATGACTTGTCACTTTTCCAGAAATAGTAGTTTCTCTATCTACTACTTTACCCTCTTTTGCCAATTGTTCATAAGCCTCAAACTCTTCGATCTTCTTTCCTGAAAGCACTTTAAAACCAAATATCCCGAGCTTCTCTTCATTCATAAAAACCATTTGCTCGCCTAAGTCATTCGCCAGGAATATTTCAGCATTTCCTAATTGACTCCTCTCATTCTCATCAATAGCAATCTTGTAATTCTTATCTGGTAAAAATGATTGCAGATTGAAATAACCATCCTCGGTAGTCGTGACCGATTGAACGACTTGATCATTTTCATCGAGTAAGTTCAATTTAACACTCATTGCTGGTAGTGCATCTAACTTAACGAAACCTGTAGCCGAACGATGGGCATTAAGCCTTAAAACTTTCGGATCAAGCTTATAGGATATACTGTACAGTCTGCCATTAGAATTTTTTGAATCCGAAAAGAAATATGCCTCATTGAGTTTCTCATTCAATGAAAAATAGGCTTCAAAACCTTCGCTATTTACATGAGATCCAAGGTTTACTGGTTTTGACCACGATTGCCATGAATCATCTAAGCGTTCAGACATAAAAATGTCACCTTTTCCTATGCTGCGATGTCTCTCACTTGAAAAGTACAGGTGCTTTTTATCTTTCGAAACAAAAGGAGACATTTCAAATCCACTGGTATTTATACGTGCTCCCATATTCAATGGATTAGACCATCCATCTTCCGTCTTCAAACTTATATACAAATCCTCTTTTCCGAAACTAGACTCAGCATTCATTGAGATAATAACAAAGGACTCATCTCGAGCCACGTAAAAACCAAAATAGGATCCCGAAATATTAATTTCAGGCAGCATTAAAAAATGATCGTGCTTATAGGTATCACCAACCTTCTTATAGGCTTCAATGGTGGTCAAGTCGTCTACCTTAGTCTTATTGTATCGCAGAAGGTAGATGGTTGTGTTCTCAGATTGACCAATGATTAAATCATTCTTTTTGGAGTTCAAACCTTCAAACTTATTGGAGGGTTCACTCCATTTTCCATTGTCAAATTGGCTGAACCAAATATCTTGATCTAATGCCCCACCTGTATTATGATCATGCCCAGTTCTCGTAAACCACAAAAACGTGCCGTTGTCTCCGACTATTGGATTAAAGTTAGCGGATCCATCATTAAAAACATCAAATGGCACCGCGGGTTGATCATAGTCACTTTCGTTAAACTGGCTGTAGCTAGCATATGAAATGAGCAAAAAACCAAAATTCAGTAGAAAATATTTATTCAAAAGACTGGGTGTATAGGTTCTATAATTAGAGAAGACAAAAGTAGCCATCCGAAATAGTCCGCCTCAATTTATTGCATGAAAAAAGCCCAACAACTGTTGAGCTTTTTATCAATTTACCTAAATCAACTTTCTTTGGCGTGAAAGCATGATCAATAGTATTAAAGAATCGTTGATGGACACTCTTATAATCAACAAGCGGCAGGTATGAAGTAGAAAACGGCACCTAATTAAAAATCAGCTCTAGCCTTTTTTTTGGCTCCAGCTTCCTTAAGCGAATCATTTTGCTTTACCTCATTCTTCGTTGCGAACTCTTTAGCTTCTTTCAGAGGGATTTTGTTTCCCAAGTTAAAAGCCACTACAAACGCATCTTCAATGCCAATTGACTTTAGCTCTTCGCGATAAGCTGCTGCTTGATCATATTGAGCAAAGTTGCCTACTGTAAGAACTACCAAATCATTTTGCTGATTCTCTTTGATTCCATCAACCTCTAGATATTTATCCGCAACCGAACTAGACACAATAGTTCTGAATGCCCCTACTTGAACTCTAAAATCTACTGAACCTTGAATATGCCAGTTAATGTTTTCAGCACCAACACCTAGAACTTCCTGCTCATATTTCGGTCTATTCACATCCACAATAAAAGCATCTGCATAGCCTCTTTCCCTAATCTTCGCCAAAAGCGATTCTGCTTGCTTTTTGTAAGGGAATCGTCCAATGACATATCTGAAAATTCCATTCTCATCCACATAAACCTCAACATTTTTCACATTCTCAAAGTCTCTTGTTGGTTTTAAATCTATCAACGCTGCTATTTGTATACCGTACTGAGAAGTCATAGTGGTGAAATTCACCTCACGTGTTCTTAATTCATCCCAATCATCAAATGGAATCAAACGCTCCTTGATTTGTGGTTCTGTTCGTTCTGTTTTGATCTCTGCCGCAATCTCAAGACTTGCTTCTTGTTCTTTACTTAATGCTGGGGATGGCGCTAAAACCTCATTTTCAGGATCTGAAGCATCAGTAGAGGTTTCGTCTGCCAATTCATCTTCTGGCTTTTCTTCTTCTTCCTTGCGTTCGAGGTTGCATTCTCTAACCCACTTTTGGCCATCAACCAAGTAGTACTCATCATTGTAGGTATATACTTGGTAAAACTTATTCAACGACCTTAATGCCTCTTCACATTGGCCATTTTTAGAATAAGCAATTGTCATATAGTAATACACATACTCGGGTGCTCTTCTTTCTGTTTTCGATCCGGACTCATATTCGGTAGTGTAAATGCTAGACGCTGTTTCAAGTAGTTCAACCGATTTAGGGATCTGCAAATCTTCCTTTACATAGCACAGCCCCAACAAGTAGTTTAAATTGGCATTTGCTGGATCCTTAGCCCATAATCTCTCAAGGATCGGAATAGCCTGACTTAACTTATGATTTGCCAAATGAAGCTTGGCTTTATTGAAATTATTGTCTTCCTGGGCAATTGTATTTAAACTAAATACTAAGAAGAAAGATAGAAAAATGAGGCGATTCATGTACTTTGGAGCTTAGAACTCAAACTTAACTCTATATAATGCGCAAGTGTGATCAAGAATTAAGAGTTTTCGACACTGCAGTGTAGATTCACCTAGATCCCAATTTGAGCCACAAGAGCCTTATGATCTGAGGGTGGTATCGGGTTCAGATAAAATGATTTAGGAGCAAAACTACCATTGACAAACAGGTAGTCTAATCGAGTTGGAAAGTCTTTATAAGTGGGCGAAAAAGCTTTTCCAAACGAGTGTTGAACATCAATGTATTCGGCACATAGCATGCTATGGACAATCGTACCAGGAGACGCATTAAAATCTCCAAGTACAATATCGGGCTGTGATCTAAGTATCATTTTTACTTGTTCATTTCGATCAGCAATGGCCCTTTGAATGGAATGCCACGACAATGAATCACTAGAAGAAAACAGGTTATAGCTCTGCAGATGGACATTGGCAATTGAGATGCTTTTACCATTTACATCCAGCTTATAAACCTTTGCTTCATTGGTGTGTGAAAGCAACTGAAAAATAGTATCGATATGAGTGATTTCATGCTTAGAGAAAACTGCAGTGCCGAAAATATTACCTTGTTTAGGGCTAAAGTCATAATACTGAAAGTCAGTTCTTTTCGCAAAATCTGACACTACACTTTCAACATCTGGCCACTTATAGTACAGGCCAAACTCTTGAAGACAGACAACATCTAGTTTTTCTGATCGAATTAGTTCAATGCATTGATTGACGGCAGCCGTATCATTAGAGAACTGACCTACATTAATACTTAACACTTTAAAAGAATATTTGACGGAGTGCTCATCAGTTAAGTCAATCGAATAACTTGAATGGCGAAAAATAAGTTGGACGGATAGTAGAAAAAAAGCAATTAGGAGTGCTAGTTTATTGCCTCTAACGGCAATAAATAGCAACAACGCCAATGAGGCGAGCACCCAAACGATAAAATCGAAAGATGGCAGTAACTGGATCGGACTTATGGATTCGAAAACTTCATAACCAGCTGCAGAATTCAAAATAATGAACAACACTAAAAGTGTAGCGCAAATCGTTACTATTGAATCAAAGATTTTCACTTAGCAAATATGAACATAGTCAAACTCTCTTTTATTCTGGTTGCTCTGAACACTTCTATTCAGTCATTCGCGCAAATCTTTCCAGCAATCCAATCGGAGAGCATTCAAAACAATACGATCGATATTCCTGAGGATCTGAATGGTAAAAAAAGCATTGTTTTCTTGGCTTTTACTCAGCAAGCCGAAGAAATGCTTGACAATTGGTATGAACCGGTGTATACCATGTTCATTGACGAATCTGGCTTTAATGCGATGGCCTATGTCTGTAACGTAAAGCTAATTATGATGTTCACTGGGATTGGACAATCCGCAGCAAATGGTATTATCAAAAAGATCAAGGATAATGTGGATGAAGAGTTCAACGACTACCTCTTGTTTTATCAAGGTAGTTTTAAAGACCAAATGAAGGCGCTTGATCTAGACAAAAAAACGATGCTTATGTATTTGTGCTCAATGAAAAGGGTGAGATTATTTTCAAAGATTCCGGTAGGTACTCCGACTCAAAACTGGAAAAAATTGCTGATTTAGTAGAACTCTAGTTGTAATCTCTAGCACCAAAAATGGAACTTCCCACTCGGACCATATTACTACCTTCCTCAACAGCTAGAGGGTAATCACCGCTCATACCCATTGAAAGAACTGTGGGGTCCCAATATTCCAAATTAGGATGTTTTTGGGCTAGTTCATCAAATAACTTTTTCAATCCAGCAAACTCTCTGTTTACTTGCACTTTATCATCTGTGAATGTGGCCATTCCCATTAGTCCTTTGATACGAATATTCTTCATTTCGCTTACCAATGGATCAGTCAACAAACCTTCACATTCATCATGAGATAACCCAAACTTGGTATCTTCTTCAGCAATATGAACTTGAAGCAAGCACTCAATGATTCGATTCGATTTAGCCGCTCGTTTATTGACTTCTTTCAATAACTTCAAACTATCAATGGCGTGAATCATATGCACAAAACCAGCTACATATTTCACCTTATTGGTTTGCAAATGACCAATCAAATGCCAACGTACATCCTTCGGAATTACCTCTGCTTTCGAGGTTAATTCTTGCACTTTATTTTCGCCAAAATCGCGCTGACCTTCATGATAGGCATTCATAATATGGTCAACAGTATGCGTTTTGGAAACTGCCACTAAAGTGACATGGTTCGGCAATGAATCTTGAATTTGCTTCAAATTATCAGCTACACTCATATTGCAAATATCTTCTTTGATATATAAACAAGAAGCTTTTCTATTGTTCATTTAGTTCTCAACACACGTCAACAAAAAAGCGTTAACAAAACTCCAAACTGCACATAAATCAAGAATAAGACAGGCGTAAATTGCCGGTGTTTTAATACTATGGCTTTAGAATTCGGCATCAGTACTTTGAGTGTTATTCCCTGCAGGGCTGAACCTGCCGACTCTGCTGAGCAAGTAAGTCAGATTCTTTTCGGAGAGTTTTATGAAGTCAAAGAAAAACGTAAAAAGTGGCTGCGTGTAGTTTGTGCATTAGATGATTATAGCTGTTGGATAGACATTAAACAGCATCATCCAATTGACATCAAATTTGCAGAACGACTCAAAAAACAAAAATTTATCACTACAAGTTTAGAAATGGCCGGCTTGGCAATAAAAGACTCCGACCAAAGCATTACTCCGATTTTATTAGGCAGTTCACTGCCGTTTTTGAATGAAGGGAAATTTAAAATTGGTAAAGAAGTCTATTCATTCGAAGGTTTGGCGCAACTAAAGGCAGAAAAGAAGAACCTTGAGTTGCTTGTTCAAAATGCTGTAATGTATATCAACACTCCGTACCTCTGGGGCGGCAGACATCCTTTCGGAATTGATTGCTCTGGACTTGTGCAGGTATGCTATAAAATGATAGGTATAAACCTTCCTAGAGATGCCTATCAACAAGCTTCAATGGGGCATGCATTGAGTTTTATTGAAGAATCACAACCCGGAGATCTAGCTTTCTTCGATAACGATGAAGGCAAGATTATCCACGTAGGAATTTTATTAGAGGACAACTACATCATACACGCTTCTGGTAAGGTTCGAATTGATCGAATTGATCATCAAGGCATTTATAATAATACGCATAGCGACTATTCTCATCGTTTACGAATTATTAAACGAATTATTGACTAATTTTTTCAGCCGAAAATTAGACTTAGGGTAATAATCTATCTCTTACATTTGGAAATTGCTGGATGTAGAAAAGAATACTGGCATGACCTTAACAGAATCACTAGCCATGCAACCTGCTTCTTCGGTGAGTGGATTCTATTATGCAAACCCGGAAGCCCATTACTTCGGTTTAGGTAAAATCCTAAATGATCAAGTAGAAGATCTAGCACAACGAAAAGAAATGGAAGTAGCAGAAATGACCAAATGGCTGCGGGTATAAACGTGCCAATTACCCCTGGATTAAAGCCCATCACAACTCACAAGCAATTGAGTGTAGTTCCTCATTACTTCCATGTCAATTTACCCGACAAATTAGTGGATGAAATTGAAGACTGCAAAACCAATGAGCAAGCTAGACAAGCAAGCGTGAAATGGTGTATCCAGCAATCGCAAGAATTGATTGAAGCCGGTGTGCCTGTATTGCACTACTACTCAATGGGTAAGGCACGAAGTATCAAAGAAATTGCTGAAGAAGTATTTGGAAGCTAATTGGCGTACAAGTTGAATATTCCATATCCCAGCCATTTCAGTGAAGGTTCGCTCATAACGAGTAAAACAGCATCTGAAGCTTCAATTTCTTGTCGCCTGATTTCGTCAGTTAACGCTTCTTTTTGTTCAAGGTTTTCGCCATAATAAGACTTATTGTAGTAGAAGTATTTACTATCCATACTGAACAACCCTTGGTGAAGACCTAAGTAATAATAACTCTGGTAGTAGCTATCACCAATTACTGTAACCCTTGGCTTATAGGCCTGATTAAATTTAAACTCAGGGTAAGCCAAGCGCTCTTTTTTAGGCGAAGCCATGATGTTTAGCAAGTCGTGTAAATCCTTATCGATATTTCGAGGAACACTATCAATTTCTTCATTCTCAATAGTGAACTCTGGCAGATTAACTCCTTCCTGAGCAAATGTCATCCACAAATGATCAGCCGACAATGCAGCTCCAAAAATGCTCCAATGGGTACCTTGTTTTGAATGCAATGGATGTGGAGGACGCTGTGAGCGTTCATATCGAAAAAGATCTATTTCATCGCAAATAGAATAACCACGATGCTTCAATTTATCAACGATCATCTCATAGTTTGTCATCTTGGGTTTACATTCCCAATCTATCTTATTGCGGTGTGTACGCCATTTGTTAGGTGCGATAAGAATGACCAGTTTTTTACCTTCTAAAAGCAGTTGATTGCGAAAATGATCTAATGAATCCACTTTTGCGTCTATCGCCTCTTCTCCTATAAAGTCTAAACCACAGACCGAGGAACGGTAGCCTTCTTCGAAGTAATAACCATCCTCTCCAAACAGCACATTGGAGTTGTGTTCGTCTAATAAAGTCAAGCGCAATTGATTCATAAAACGAACCAAAGCAGGTCTAAACCCAAAAGAAGATTTTGCCTGATGCTCTATTGAGTTTTGTGCGGTACGATCAATCCAATAATCAAGTTTTTGACCTTTTAATTCAGTGATATGCTCAGCTCCGGCAAGCTGTATTACCTTAATCGGATGAAAAGCAGACTGAACCAGCAACAGCATAAATAAAGCCATTGCTGTAAAAAAGAGGGTTCGGTTAATATTGCTTTTTTCGATTTCGGATTTGCTTTGTGAAGAAATATCCAATCTTCAGATCTATTCCAAAACTATTCAATCGCGCGACAAATGGGTCACCAGAATTGAATTGTCCAGAAAAGTCTCTTGCATCATGCAGTTGTAATCGATACATAGGTTGCACAACCATCACAATACGGCTTTTGATGTAGGTGGAAACGCCTATCCCAAATTGTGCTCCAACGTAATAATCTCTGAATAAATTCAGCTCAGATCCGTTAGCGGAAAAATCAAATACGCCTTCCTCTGGGTTCTCTTCTCCTGAAAAATTTTTATTTCTACCTCTCTCGGAAAAAACATATCCAGCCGTAATACCAGCAGTATATATCATCTCTACTTTGCGTTTCAGTCTGTGATGAACATTCAAAGACAATGGAATTGCAGCAATATGCACACTCATAAGAGTAGTACCAAAAGAACCATCGCCATTAGGTATTTGGTTACGAAACCCTTTGTTCATATACACCACACCAGTGCTAATGCTTAAAGAGGGATCAAAAAAACGTTTGTATTCTAATCCGAAATTGTAGCTCAACTTGGTGCCAAAAAGATTGTTGTACGTGCCTGCACTCAGCGATTGACTGAACCTCAGCCATTCGGCAGTTGGTGACATCAATAACGTCAACTGATACTTCTCGTCTCCCGCCTGAGACTTAGGGCTTAAGCAGAGTATCAGTAATAAAAGGCCAATCGCCTTTCTCATTATGCAAATAAATCAGGATACTTCGCAGGATCAGCCTCATTCATAATAGAATAGACACGTTCGAAAATATCTTCGTTAGAAGGCTTTGAAAAATAATCTCCGTCACTAGCATACGCTGGCCTGTGAGCATTAGCTGCTAACGTTGAAGGAGCTGAATCTAAATAGCGATAGCCTCCTTGCTCCTCCACTACTTTTTGCATCATAAATGCTGATGCTCCGCCAGGTACATCTTCATCGACAAACACTACTCTATTGGTTTTTTTCAAGCTTTCTATAATCTCATGACCAAGGTCAAAAGGAAGCAACGTTTGTACATCAATTACTTCAGCAGAAATCCCCACCTCACGCAATTGTTTTGCGGTTTCAACACACATTCTCACCATTGAACCATACGTAACAATTGTAATGTCATCACCTTCAGTCATGGTTTCTATGCGGCCCAACTCAACTTTGAACTCGCCAAAATTATTGGGTTGCTTTTCTTTCAATCGGTAGCCGTTAAGCGACTCAATCACCAATGCAGGGTCATCTCCAGCCATCAATGTATTGTACATTCCAGCGGCTTGCGTCATGTTTCGAGGTACACATATGTGCATCCCTCTCAATGAATTAATGATCATTCCCATAGGAGAACCGCTATGCCATATTCCTTCTAAACGGTGACCTCTTGTGCGGATGATGAGCGGTGCTTTTTGTCCACCTTTTGTTCTGTATTGAACAGTAGCCAAATCATCACTCAAGATTTGCACTGCATACAGCAAATAATCGAGGTATTGAATTTCAGCAATTGGACGTAATCCACGCAGCGCCATTCCTATACCTTGACCTATAATAGTGCATTCGCGAATTCCGGTATCAAATACACGGTGAACACCATATTTCGCTTGAAGCCCTTCTAAACCTTGGTTCACACCACCAATCTTACCTGCGTCCTCACCAAAGATGATTAACTCTGGATGGTTGTTTAGCAGTGCATCAAAATTATCTCTTAATATTTCTCGTCCATCAACTACAGCCTCATCTGCATAGTTTACATCAACACCTGCAATGTCAAGCGGAGAATCTTCTGACTCTGAATGCAAATGAGATGAATATCGATCTCTATTCTCGTCCATTCTCTTCCCTAGCCAAGAAACTAAAGCAGACTTTGAAGAAAGTTGCTCATTGCGTGCATAGCGCAATGACTTTCTTATAGACTCATAAATCTCTTTGCGCAAAGGATCAACCGCACTGGCCAATTCATCTTTTATTTTATTGATGAAAACAGAGTTTTTGCTTTCCGCGCCCATTGCAGCAATCAAATCAACCGCTTCTTTATGCTCTGCTTTTATTGGCTCAAGAAAATTCTTCCAAGCATTAGTCTTCGCATCACGCGCCTCTTTCTTGGCTGTTTTCTCAATTTCAGCCAATTCCTCCTCAGAACTCAAACCTTTTTCAAGGATGAACTCTTTCATTTTCTTGATAGGATCAAAGTCTTTCTCCCATTGTAAGCGTTCTGGAGTTTTATATCGCTCATGGGAGCCGCTGGTAGAGTGGCCTTGAGGCTGCGTAACTTCTTCAACGTGAACTAGCACGGGAACATGATCTTCGCGTGCAATTTTTGCGGCTTTTTCATACGTTAAAACCAAATGAGGATAATCCCATCCCTTGGTCTTTAAAATCTCAAACCCTTTTTTATTTTTGGATCTTTGGAAACCAGATAAGGCTTCGCTGATGCTCTCTTTGATCGTTTGAAATTCTTTTGGCACTGATATTCCGTGGCCATCATCCCAAACAGACATTACTATTGGGACTTGCATAACTCCTGCAGCATTCAATGCTTCCCAAAACATGCCTTCGCTTGTTGAAGCATCTCCAATAGTACCAAACGCAATCTCGTTTCCTCCCTTACTAAATTTCTTCTTATCCTTTAGTTCAGGGTTATTTCTGTAGAATTTGCTTGCTAAACCCAAACCAAGTAAACGTGGCATTTGGCCTGCTGTTGGGGAGATATCTGCCGAGGAATTGACCTGTTCAGCTAAATTCTTCCAATTTCCATTGTCGTCTAAACTTCGGGTTGCGTAATGACCATTCATCATTCTCCCTGCAGAAGCTGGCTCACGTTCCACATCAGCATCGGCATACAATTGTGCGAAAAATTGCTCGCCAGTTAATAGTCCAGCTGCCATCATCATCGTTTGATCTCTGTAATAACCAGATCTCCAATCTCCCGGTTGCCATTGCTTGGCCAATGCAATTTGCGCTACCTCTTTTCCGTCTCCTAAAATCCCAAATTTCGCCTTACCCGTGAGCACTTCTCTTCTGCCCATCAAACTGATTTCTCGACTAAAACTTGCAAGACGATAATCGTTCAAAATTTCAGTCTTCAATTCGTCAATCGTAATCTCCTTCTCTGCTTTGGTTTCTGTCTTGGCCATATGTCGGATTTCTTTGTGAGGGCGCATGATACGCCTTTGAACAGGTTCGCGAAGATAGCAAATCGGAGCGGGAAATTATAGTACAAAAAAGCCCTGTCTCAACAACGATTGAAACAGGGCTTTAACCTAACTAAACAGAGAAAATATAAAGAACGATCTTCGCTTACTTCATGAGAACATCTACATTGAGATCATTCACATCTATGTTCACTTCTTCGAGGTCATTCAAATCAATGCTAATTTCCTCTATTTTTTTTCTGAATCTTCCTCACAGTCAAGACATGTTAATCCTTCAGGTCTCATCTCCCAATAATGATTCACCATTTTTGGGTCATACATATTTGACACGTTTTCAATGTCGTCCATAATGCGCTTCATTGTTGGATCAAGGTGTACTATTCTGCCCTCTGGTATTCTTGAGCTCAAACGCACTTCCTGGTCTCGTAGCAAGTCGATTTGAGGATATGAAAAGAAAGGGTCAAAAGTGATGCTACTAGAATCCATGCTGAAGTTATACTTAATAGAATCAGCTCTGATTCCAGCTTCTTCATGACTCCTTGCATGTGCAGACTTCCTTACCTCAAGTTTCACTTGATCACCGGAAGATTTTTGAATATCAAACTCAACATTTCCGACAATAACCCTTCGATTTTCCTCCTTCATCATGAAGTCATTATTCGCATAATAAGCTCGATGGATTGAGATCCCGAATGGATCGTGACCAACAGTCAAATTGATGGTATCGCTGTTTAACCCCTGATCTGAGAGAATCACCGAGTTTGTAACTTTCTCTTCTTTCGAAAATTCCTGTCCAACACTAAATCCAGTCATGATAGCCAGAATAAGACCTATGAACCACAAGCCAAAAAAGCTCGCACCTAGATAAGGAACTTTAAACCGCGGGAATAGCAGTACCGCTCCACCATAAGCTAAAGCCAAGAATGGCAGAAAAAAGCCACCTAAAACTTTACCTAGAATTGAAAAAAAACCTTGAACAATTCGGCCAAAAAATTCGCCAATCGATCAATTCCTCTTTCTATTTTCTTGCCTGAGTTTTTAGAGAAATCATTGCCTGTGCTAGAAATTTTTTCGCCCAGATTATTTATCTCTTTCTCGATAGTTCTTCCAATGCTGTCAATATTGACAGGTTCACCTTTCATATTTAGCTTATCAGCGGTTGATTTAGCTACCGGAATAATAATCCACAATAAAATGTAGAGTATAACACCTGAACCGAAAAAGACAAACGAAAGACCAAATAGAAGCCTGATCCACACAGGGTCAATTCCGAAATAATACCCAATACCCGAACAAACACCTCCAATTACACTGTGATCAGGATCTC
Organism: Flavobacteriales bacterium UBA4422; assembly: GCA_002389645.1. Taxonomy (GTDB): domain Bacteria; phylum Bacteroidota; class Bacteroidia; order Flavobacteriales_G; family Salibacteraceae; genus SHAN690. Next base: position 249,625 of record DGQE01000031.1, on the reverse strand, counting down.
TGAATAACTTCTTTTTTGAGTTTTCCGCACCGTAATTATTTGCGCAGGCTTCTTCATCCATGGAATCATCCTCGAATTGTTCTGGATTACCCATAATTTCCGTCACCGCAGCAACATCTTCTATGGTTACCACATCCTTTGTTTCACCTTTTCGCTCAATTAATAATTCAGCGATGCGAGATTCTATATCAGAAAGAATCTCATCTTTTCCAGCACTACGGTCATACAATGCAGCTATTCATTTTAGATAGGCTGATAGTACTTCGTATGCGTCTTAGTCAAGTGTGAATACCTGTCCACTTAAATTGACTTGAACTGTTCTTTTCATTTTTTCTCGGGGGATTTATTCTCTAATACAACTTTGTCTACGGCATCCCTGAGTTCTACCCAGGAAGTTGCCAACTCACCATAAAATACTCGTCCTTGTTCTGTTAAACTGTAATACTTGCGCGGTGGTCCCGATTTGGACTCTTCCCAGCGATAAGTAAGCAGTCCTGCATTCTTTAGCCTGCTCAGCAATGGATAAAGTGTTCCTTCCACTACAATCAACTCCGCCTCTTTTAGTGAGTTGAGTAAATCTGAAGGATACGCTTCTTCCTTTTGCAAAAGAGCCAACGCACAGAATTCTAAGATTCCTTTTCTAAGTTGAGCTTTTGAGTTTTCTATATTCATGATCTTTAATTGCAATGCAAATATATATGCATTACTTGTTACTATGCAATACATAGTAATTAAATAAATCATAAATAACTGATATACAGGTATATTAATTTTTATTAAAGATTCAGACTTTATTTAAAGAGGTAATTATCCGGTGATTCATCATTAAGAATCCGAATAATTTTAGCGCATCAAGGTGAAGGAACCTGCGAAGACATTTCGATCAACGTCTACAACTACCAAGTCAGTATAATCGAGGGTAAAGTAATAAATTCCAGCTGCGGCCATTTCACCATTTATATAACCATCCCATCCGAAAGCTATATTGTTTGTTTCGTGAATGAGTTGGCCCCATCGATTAAATATGGAGAGTCGATAGCTATTAATATTACATGTAGTGGTTGGTCTAAAAAGGTCATTAATACCATCTCCATTAGGAGTGAAGACATTGCTGAAATCGACATCGCAGTCTATAGATGGGCAAGCATTGTCATCTAAATCGAAACGCACTGATTCAACCTTCGTGCATTCACCCTTGGTTATAGTAACAGAATAGCGTTGTGTTCTTTGATCCAGCATTGTCCAAATACTATCTAATGTATCTCCTGTACTCCATAAATAGGTAGCCAAGGAGTCTGTTCCCTGTAGCAATACTGTATCCGCATCACAAATGACTGTATCCGGTCCAAAATCGGTAGTTAACTCTCCGTTGAAAAGGATATTCATGGTATCCACAAACATTCCACAACCATTGAAAGCTGCCAACCAAACCACTTGACTCTCTCCTACTTCAAATGTTCTGCTACTCGTTGAGTCAGACCAAACAAATGAAACTCCTTCAATCGTTGGTCGTGTTAGAGTAAAGTTGGCATCAAAACAATTAACGGTGTCTGGCGGCAACAAAGAGTCTGGTACAATCGGCAAGAAAATTACATCAATACTGTCTTCCAGCGTACCACAGGCAGAGCTAATCTCTAACTTATAATTGGCACTAGAATCTATTTCAATGAATTGTTGCGATGCACCTGTGTTCCAAAGTATACTATATCCTGCTGGAATGGTATCACCAATCACAATAGATGAATCTCCACAAACAATGGTGTCCCCGCCTAATCCAAGACTGACTGGCGCTAGACGAAGTACCTGAACTGAATCGGTTATTGTATCGCATACTCCAACCAAAGTCACTTTCACCAACCCTGAATCGGTCGCTGTAAAAGCAGAATCGGTTGATCCGTCTTGCCATAAAAATGAAATAGCGCCTGGTTGATCAATATCAAAGGTCAACACTTCACCATCGCATAAAACTGTATCATCTGGAAAACTGACACTTTGCGGAGGAAAGATATTTACCTCAACGATGGTAGTATCTGAAAGGAAGGCCGAATAAGCAATATGAGTTACCGTATAAGTTCCCGGTGCTTGGTAAATATGAAATGGGTTTATCTGAGTAGAGGTATCATTTACACCTGATGCCGGATCGCCAAAGTTCCAAAACACAGAATCAGAAGAAAGGTAGTTGGAAGCAAAAAATGAAGTGTCGCCAAAGCATCTATCCAAAACAGCAACTTCACCTTCAATGAAAAACGGATAAAATTGAGGCAATCCTCTATTAGAAATTGGACCTTGAAGATCAACTGCATCATGCTCATAACCACAAAGCGGCCCCGGATCATTTGGAAAATTCACACGGGCCAACAGTGGAGCAGCACCTCGAGCAACATATATCTTCCCATCGGGTCCTAACTGCAATGCTCCGCCTCCTGAACCTGTATATCCGATTCCAACCAATTCCTCTGAGGCACTTACAAGAGCCGGATCTCCCGAGGTCAAATCATACTGTCTAAGGTCGGACAATATGAAAGACTGCACGTACAAAAAGTCACCGTTAGGCGAAAACTCTATTCCATAGTTAAATGTGTCCTGAAGTGAAGGTGTAATGCCGTAATCATAAGTCATCTGACCCGTTGTATTATCAAAGTCAAACATTTGTACTTGTAAAGGGTTAGTTTGAACCGTTTGCCCCCAATACATTGCCATAGCAATCTTGTCATTTTGTTGCGACCCTTTTAAATACCCAAGTTGATCTTCACTTATCAATGGCAAACCTGTGTTACTTAAAACTGGAGTTGTATTCAGTCCCGAGGCTGTTATTTCAAAGGCGTATGCCGTATCGCCAGGTTTTCTCAAGGCAACGACCCAAAAATCGATGTTATTAGGCTTGCGCAAGCAAGTGAGCATTTCAGTGGTAGAGTCTATCAATTCAATATTCTTTTCAGCAGCAACAACCGCACCTAATCCACCATTCAAATTCATATCAATCTTTGAATAGTACATACCTCCAAAAAATGACTTCACCGTAAACAAGTAAAACTCATTGGGGTGCTCTGGTCGAGGAACGATAAAGGAGTTCATAGAGGCATCACCAGCAAGCGTGCCATTAGCATTTCCAATTAAGCCTGTACTGTTCTGCATAGGATTATGAGATGCATCCCACACAAAATCACCTTTTGAATAGAATAACAAATTGCCAAATTCATCAGAAATAGTTGAGCAACCTTCTTCAGAATACATCTGTCCATTCAAGTCGGCAACAGGTCCCGTAGGAGTAAAATGCATGCCTGCGTTAGTTCCAAAATACCACCAATCGGCTACGGATTGTCCGATAACCATTTGAGGTAAAAAGAATAAGATGAGCAGGAATTTTTTCACGCTGCGAATGTACTATCTGACAAGCGTAAAACTTCCACGAGTTAGCTGACGGTCGGCATCTACTACTACGAAGTCCTTATATTCTACGACAAAGTAATATACTCCTTCTGCAGCTGGTTCACCATTCACATAGCCATCCCATCCAAAGGCCACATTTTGGGTGTAGTGCACCAATTGCCCCCATCGGTTATAGATGGTCATATCAAATTTGTAAATACCACAATCAGAAGTAATGCGATACAGATCATTTATACCATCACCATTAGGGCTAAACACATTACCATATTCCAAATCACAATCGATGGAAGGACAAAACACATCGCTGCTTCTTATGCGCCTGGATTCCACCTTAGTACATTCCCCTTTGAAAATCGTGACGATGTAGTTTTCATCTGCTCCAATTTCTGTCCAGATAGAAATAGAAGTATCACCGGTGCTCCATTGATAGGTTGCCGTTGAATCTATTCCTGAAAGTTGGATGCTGTCTTTTTCGCAAATGTTTGTGTCTTCACCCAGTTCTGTTCTGATCTCTCCGTTGAATAGTATGTTCATCGTATCCACAGAAAAACCACACTCATTGAATGATGCTAACCACACTTGTTGGGTTGAATCTACTTCGAAACGAGGTCCAGAAGTGCTGTCACTCCAGATAAAGTTTATAGAATCATTCAATGGTCGTTCTAGAATGATTTGCGAATCGAAACAGTTAACGGTGTCTGGTGGCAAAGGATCAAATTCGATCTGTGGAATTAATTCAACGATTACCGTATCAACGAACAAGCCACAGGCACTAGAATCCTGAGCAGAATACGTTCCAGAAATTGTGACAAGTAGACTATCTGAAACAATACCTGTATTCCAAAGTATATCCGCAGTTGGATTCAAGAGATTTTGAAGTGTGATCTTATTCGGCAGACAAAGAGTGACATCTTCTCCTAAATCAATAGGATTGGGAGCATCAACCTTTACTTCAATAGTATCGACTATTGTATCGCAAGCTCCGAAAACAGTAACAGTCACTACAGAGTCGCTATAAACTTGGATTGAATCTGAAGTTGCCCCTGTACTCCATAAATACGTTGCAAACCCTTGACCTAAACCAAGGTTTTCAGTATCTCCTTTACAAAGACTGAACTCTGATTCCCAATTTTTCGTTAATCTAGGATAGATAAACAATGTTCGAACTGTTGTGTCAATAACCGTATCGGAGGATGCGATTAGAGTCACCGTAAATTCGCCCGTGTCAGTAAATAAATGAGAAGGAGACAGTTCTGTTGAGGTGTTTTCAATACCAGATGCCGGATCACCAAAATTCCAATTAACTGAATCTACTCCAGCAGTGTCAGCGAAAAAGACAGTTGAATCGCCAATGCACGTTTGGCTAAAAGAAAAGCTAGCATTGAAAAAAGACTGAATAAATGTTGGAAGTCCCCACCTACTATTTGAAGTGAGAACTACTGCTGTATCAATCCAATTACACCCTACACCTAGCACATCTGGCTCCGTAATTGCTGATAGAATGAGTCTGCCATATCGAGCACAGTATATTATTCCATCAGGACCGGTTTGCATTTGACCACCACCTGGCCCGCCATTACCAATCATTGTCTCACTTGCAGAAATTGCTGCTGAATTAGCTAAAGTCAAGTCAAACTGCCGTATATCTTCTGATGACTCAGAGGCCATGTATAAAATCTTGGAATCTGGAGAAAACTCTATGCCATACATCTGTCCAGTTGACATAGCTGATCCAATCTTATAATCAGAAGACACTAACCCTGTAGTACCATTAAAGTCATAGATAAGTATGCTATCTTGTTTGTCAACTGAGGCTATCTTATCTCCATCCGAATTTATAGTCATCGTTCCTCCATAACCATTTACAACCCAATCTGTACTCGAAATAATAGGTGTAGTGTTCACCCCAGTTGATGTTACTTCGAATGTGTAAAACTCATTCGTCCCTACCTTTTGACCAATAATCCAAAAACCTCCAGGCTTTTTAACCGCAGCTAACTTTTCGCTAGCGGGGTCAGCAAGAAAGACATTCTTCTCGTTTACATCTACATCACCATTACCTCCGTTTAGAGTTAAATCCACTTTAGAATAGTGGATTCCTACTCCAATTGCGCCTCCCGCGTCAACGGTGAATATGTAATATTCAGTAGAGCTGCCAGGTCGAGGAATGACAACGGATGAATGTGCGGATGAAGTGGCTCCAAACAAACCAGATCCATTTGGCATAAGCGCATGAAGCTTATCATAAACGAGTTGACCATCTGTATAGAAGAGAAGGTTTCCTTGCTGATCAGAAATTGACGAACACCCTTCATCAGTTAGAATTTGACCATCACCTACTGCTATCGGACCTGTTTGAGTAAAATGAACACCTGCATTATCTCCAAAATACCACCAATCAGCTGGTGTTTGACTGTAACCCAAAAACTGAGATAAGCAAATAGCGATAATAAGTGTAAGCCTCAAGTGCATAATACAAAAGACGTATTAATTGACCTAAGGTCGCCTAGACTAATGGAATATTTATCAATACGTTATAGTAAGTTTTTAACGATCGAGGATAGCCGAGAGATCAGAAAACTCTTCACCTGCATTTTCCCACTGCTTCATCAACTCATCTAACTTTCGTTGGACATCCGCATGTTCGTAAAACATATTTGGATTTTCTTTAGCGACATCAGGGTCGTGCATTTTCTGCTCCATATCTGCAAGCGTCTTTTCGGCCTCTTCAATCTTTTTCTCCAAATTAGACATGGTATTTTTCAAGCGCTTCCAGTCTTTTTCCTTCTCCTTGCGCTGTTTGTTGCTCAAGCCAGATTCTTCAGAAGACTTGGATTCTTCTGTGGCTTTTGCCTTTTCTTGCTCCTTTTGCTTCTTCTCTTTGGCACCTTCAAACTCTCGGAAACTTTGAATCTTATAATTAGATAAGAAATCGTCAATGGTGCCGATGTGTTCTTTTACCTTACCTTCTTTAAATTCAAATGTTCTATCAGTCAATCCCTGCAAGAACTCGCGGTCGTGACTAACCACGATCAAAGTGCCATCGTAAGAATTCAATGCTTCTTTCAATGTTTCTTTCGCGCTAATATCCAAGTGATTTGTTGGCTCATCCAGAATCAGCAAATTACTCGGTTTGAGCAGAAGCTTGGCTAATGCCAGTCGCGATTTCTCTCCTCCAGAAAGCACTTTCACCTTCTTTTCATAGTCGTCTGGTCCGAACAAAAACGCTCCCAATAAGGCACGCACCTTATGAATCTTGGCGTTATCGCCCGTGGCTGCGTCTTCAATAACCTTCTCCACGGTTGATTCCTGATTCAAGGTTTTTTCTTGAATCTGCGCGTAGTAGCCGATTTCAACGTTATGACCTGTAGCCAATTCGCCTTCGCCATGCTCCTCGCCTACCACCATTTTCACCATAGTAGATTTTCCTTGTCCGTTTCTTCCGACAAACGCAATGCGCTCGCCTCTAAATATGTCAAAATCGACTCCCGAAAAGATGGTGCTATCACCATAGGCTTTTTTAGAATTTCGAGCCTTCAGCACCACATCGCCTGAGCGAGGGGCTGGTGGAAAACGAAATCTGATCTTAGAACCATCGGTTTCATCAATACTTACACGCTCCAATTTATCTAACTGCTTCAATTTACTCTGCGCTTGCTTGGCTTTTGAAGCTTTGGCTTTAAATCGTTCGATGAAACGCTCTTGCTGGTTAATGTATTTCTGCTGGTTCTCAAACGTAGCTTTCTGCTGATCAACACGCTCTTGTCTCAGGATGAAAAACTTAGAATAGGAAACCGAATAATCGTAGATTTTTCCTTTCACGATTTCAACCGTTCGGTTGGTTATGTTGTCCAAAAACATCCTATCGTGAGAAATCATCATGATTGATCCAGGGTATTCCTTAAAGAAATCTTCTAGCCACATGATGGAATCAATATCCAAGTGGTTGGTAGGCTCATCAAGCAGCAACAAATCGGGCTGCATAAGAATAAGCTTGGCCAATTCTACGCGCATTTGCCATCCTCCACTGAATTCAGAAATCTTTCTCGGAAAGTCTTCTCGCTTGAATCCCAATCCCAATAAAACCAGCTCAGCACGCTGTTCGGTTTTACCATCGTCAATCATCTCTAGGCGCATGTGGATGGATCCTAATTCATCGATAATCGCACTGTAAGAATCACTTTCATAATCCGTGCGCTCTGTCAATTCTTTTTGAATCTCAAGATCTCGATTCTTCAAGGTATTGATTTCGGCAAATGCCTTAAGCGTTTCAGACCAAATGGTTTGACTGCCCTCAAATACCATCTCTTGAGGTAAGTAGCCGACTTTACGGCCATCAGGAATAATAACTACTCCTGTGTCAGGCACTTGAAACCCTAAAATAATCTTAAGTAGGGTACTTTTCCCAACGCCATTTTTACCAACCAGACCAATTCGGTCTCGCTCGTTAATGACCAATGAAATATCTTTAAAAAGATCAATTCCACTGAAGGAAACAGATATGTTGTTAAGGCTTATCAAAACGGCCGCAAAGGTACATTTCCACCTGAGCCACAACGAGGAAGTTTCAAATTAATCAGAAGGTCAGTTCGATCACTATTGTTTCACCACTTTCTCTTGGAAAATAACCTCATTCTGCGATTTGGCTTGAACTATATAAACTCCAGCAGATAGCGGAGAAAGATCAAAACTCAAAACATGCGACCCGGTGCTCAGCTGATCTCTGCCCAAGTCGGCTACCTTTCTGCCATTTAGATCACGAATTTCAAAATTTACATCAGTTTGCTCAGAAACTTCAAATTCAAAACTCACAAACTCCATGGCTGGATTGGGGAACACATGCGTTTTTTCGGTTTTCACCTTTTCAGCGATGCCCACGGGCTGATAATCGGGATGAGCCAATTCTGCAATCCAAGAGCCAGGGCGATTGCTTCCATATCCCCAATATCCAGAAACCCAAAACTTACCCGGATCGTTGAACTTTCTTTGAATGGCAGTATAGTCGCCCCAGCGCTCTTGGGCGGAGTTCATTGCATTCACATACGTTTCTCCTTCTTTAATCCATTGCACTGGGCCATATTCGCGATCGCTGTTAAATAAGACGGCTGAGTTTCCCGCGTTTGTGTTGATTCCTGTATGATTAAAAAAGAGCGCCACATCCTTATCGCCTTCAACATTTCCTATAAAGTCAATATTTGGAAATCCAAACTCGCGTTCCGCATCTGAAATGATATTTCCCGTAACCGATGGATTGTCATAATCATCAATAATACCGTGATAAATGGCAGCAAAGCCATTATCTGGATTCAAGGTATTTCCAGTGAATTGTATTTCTTTCCCCATTCGTACCGCACCAAGGCAACGCGCATCGTTGGTCCAAAACTCTTGACCTGCGGCTTGCTTGGCATAAGGTGGGTGCCAATACGGAACATCCGTCATGGCTAATTTTACATCAACCTGAGACGAAACAGAATTTACATCACCAACTGTGCGAATTAAAAAGAATGAATCGTTGGAAGTAACAAAAGGTCTATTAGCTACAAAGAACATCGTATCTGATTCTGGTCCCCACGCGGTTTTCACTGGACGCAAATACCTCAATTTTGATCCTTCGTATTCAAAACCCGTCCAAAACTTAGTGCCTAAATTGGCTGCACCGTTAAACCCATCTTCCAAATCCATTTGCCACAATACCGTTTCTGCAAATCCTTCTACCCAGCCCGAATCCGGATACAATTGATTTAAGGTGAGATAAACGCTATGTTCATTCATTGCCAATTGCGGGTAATCGGCCCAAGATGAATACGTAAGTGGATCTCCAGGAATACGGTAAGCACTCCACTCATCCTTAGGGTCGTTAGTAGATGAAAAGAAAATTACTGTTTCACTTGTTTCAGGATCGCGCCCTTGCCCTGCTCCATCCGCTGAAAGGAAAACCAGAATAAACCGATCATAGGTTGGATGATACAACAATTTGGGGTCAAAAGGGAAGTAGAGTGAAAAACTTGAATCCGAATAAATATTTAGAAATTGAGAAAAACTTGGGTGTTTGGAAATTGAAGCGAACAGATAAGTGTCAGCAACAACATCATAACCCCAAATTTGAGAATTCCACGAGGCAATGAGGTTACCATTATCTGCAATGGCCATGGCATTGTCGTTTGGTGTTCCTCCTGACAATGGATTCTGGTTGAACCAAAAGCTACTTGGAAAAGATGAAACATGTGTCAATGTATCTGAAGTGTCTCGACCACCGCGCGCAGAAGCCTTTCCATACTGCTTGGGATAATCCTTCTCCAATTGCTGCTTCAACCTATGCATATGCATTTTGGCATTCTCACCACTCGGCATTAGAGCCTCAGCTCGTTTCAAAGAAACGCTGTAATCTTCCTTAAACGTTTTTGGATTGACTGTCCAGCCTTTTGGAATTTCCATGTTTACTGTTTGCACAGTAGGTTGGGCTGCGAGTACAAGAGGAAAGATCAATATCAAAAAAAGCAAGTGTTTCATAAGCAAGAAGATTTGTGTCTAAATATAAAGCTTAGACGAAAGAATTGTTTTCAAGATAGAATTTGAATTATGAATTTCCCTTTTGATAATCGGCTAAAAACTGAGCCAAACCATTATCCGTCAGCGGGTGATTCAATAATTGAAGAATGGGTTTTAGAGGACAAGTAGCTACATCGGCTCCAATTTTGGCGCAATCAACAATGTGCATGGCATGGCGAATGGATGCCGCCAGAATCTGTGTTTCAAAACCGTAGTTGTCATAGATTAATCTAATCTCTTCAATGAGCGCTAAGCCATCTGCACTGATATCATCCAATCTTCCAAGAAAGGGAGACACATACGTAGCTCCTGCTTTTGCAGCTAATAACGCTTGACCTGCAGAAAACACCAATGTGCAGTTGGTTCTAATCCCGCGTTCAGAAAAATATTTCAATGCTTTGATGCCATCTTTAATCATTGGAATCTTCACCACAATATTTTCGTGTAGCTCAGCTAAGATCATTCCTTCTCGAATCATTCCTTCAAAATCAGTAGCAATAACCTCTGCACTGACATCGCCATCTACGATGTTGCATATATCAACATAGTGCTTCATGATGCTGTCCGTTCCTTTAATGCCCTCCTTAGCCATCAAACTCGGGTTTGTGGTAACTCCATCTAAAACGCCTAAATCATTCGCTTCCTTGATGTCTGAAATATTAGCTGTATCGATAAAAAACTTCATAAATCTGTTTTCTTATTAATTGAACTCAAAGAAAACGAAATATTGCAGAATGGGTGAATGAAAAGAAGAAGCATCTTTGAATCGATACGACTTATCGAAATCTTAGAATTCACTAAAAACTAACCTTCTTAAAAGTACCTTCGCGCTTGAAAATTTCAATTTACATACACTTGGCAGCTGCCGTATCCGCGTGTTTTATGCATGCTGGTTGCAGTGAACAGCCAACTAATTCAGATACTGCTTTGAGTGCACCAATAGCTAAAAAGATACCATTTGAAATCACCATCCATGGCGACACACGAATTGACAATTACTATTGGATGAGGGATATGGATCGGAAAGATCCTGAAATCATCAATCACCTTGAAGCCGAAAACGATTATACAAAGGCTAAACTTCAGCATACTGAAGCACTTCAAGAAGAGCTTTTCAACGAGCTGAAAGGACGCATCAAGCAAACGGATGAGTCTGTGCCTTATTTGTATGATGGCTTTTACTATTACACTCGCTTCGAGGAAGGATTTGAATACTCAATCTATTGCCGAAAGAAAGGTGATCTAAAGGCGGAAGAACAAATCATTCTTGATGTAAATGATCTCGCTAAAGACTATAGCTACTATCAAGCAGCTGGAAACAGCATTAGCACCAACAACAAGATCCTTGCCTTTAGTGAAGACACGCTAAGCCGAAGAGTTTATACCATTCGCTTTAAAGACCTAACTACAGGTAAGTTTTTGGAAGATCGAATTGAAGGCACCGCAGGTGGATGCACTTGGGCAAATGACAATAAAACAATCTTTTACACAGTAAAAGATCCGGTTACATTGAGGTCTTATAAAGTTTTCAAGCACATAATCGGAACATCCTCTTCTGAAGACGTTGAAGTGTATCATGAAAAAGATGAAACATTCAATGTTGGCGTGAGTAAATTCAAATCCAAAAAGTGGCTTTACATACACAGCGGAGCAACGGTGTCTGACGAGTATTCAATTTTAGATGCCAACAACCCAGAAGGGGATTGGAAAATATTGCAACCAAGACAGCGAGATTTGGAATACGGAGTCTCTCATTTTAACAATGAGTTCTATATCATCACCAATAAGGATGACGCCACCAATTTCAAATTAATGAAAACATCTGAGAACAACACAGGCATCGAAAACTGGAAGGAAGTTATTGCACACAGAAAGGATGTTTTCTTGGAGGACTTTGATGTATTTGAACAACACTTGGTGCTCACTGAAAAAGCAAATGCTCAAAGCGCGATTCGAATTATTAATTGGAATACTAATGAAGATCATTACATCAGTTTTGATGAGGAGGCTTATGCTGTTCAAAGTTCGATCAACCCGGAGTTCAAAACGGATAAGCTAAGATTCAGTTATACAAGCATGACCACTCCGTCATCGGTATTTGAATACGATATGGAGTCGAAAGAACGAACGTTGCTAAAGCAACAAGAGGTTCTGGGTGGGTTTGATAAGGATGATTATGTTGCCAAAAGAATTTGGGCCACCGCTAGAGATGGAGTAAAAGTTCCGATGTCTTTGGTCTATAAAAAGTCCACCACCATTGACAAAAACACTCCTCTTCTTCTGTATGGCTATGGTTCATACGGAATTACAATTGATCCATCATTCAGCCCGTCCCGTTTGAGCCTCTTAAACCGCGGTTTCGTATTCTGTATTGCACATATCCGTGGCAGTCAAACCATGGGTCGCGATTGGTATGAGGAGGGTAAAATGCTCAACAAGCAAAACACCTTCAACGATTTCATTGACTGTGCAGAAGAACTCATCAAATTAGGCTACACATCTCCTGAGCACCTTTATGCAATGGGCGGAAGCGCTGGTGGATTATTGATGGGAGCAATCGTAAATATGCGTCCTGATCTTTGGAACGGAATCATTTCAGCAGTGCCTTTTGTGGATGTTGTTACTACTATGCTTGACGAGAGTATTCCTTTAACTACGGGCGAATTTGACGAGTGGGGAAATCCAAAAGATGAAGAGTATTACCACTACATTAAGAGCTATTCGCCCATCGATAATATCGAAGCGAAGAACTATCCAAGTATACTGGTAACAACCGGTTTACACGACAGTCAAGTGCAGTATTGGGAACCGGCCAAATGGGTGGCGAAATTACGTGAACTGAAAACTGACAGCAACGACATCCTGTTTCACATCAACATGGACTTTGGCCATAGCGGTGCTTCAGGCCGCTTTGAAATCTATCATGAAATAGCATTGGAATATGCTTTTCTTCTTGATTTAGAGCGTTAGAGAAATTAGTTATTGATCAAACTAAAATTTCGAATAGTCTGTACCCATTGCAATCCTGAATCAATACCGAATTGGGTTTCGATGTCAAACCATCTTTTATAAACCAAACCTACATTTCTGGTGTAGCGCTCTTCTGCAAATTGCTTAATGATAAAGTTGTCTGTATCGTTCTGCTGAATAACGCGAAGTGTATTATCGAAAAGTGTACCGCCTAATGTATCCGTTCGATCAACATAATCATAGCTATATTCCTGAGAGCCCAAAGCATTGAAAGCATTGGCATCCCAATCCTCACCGTCTTTTGGTGGAAAAACTAAGGGAACCGTTCGTACGTTATTTTCAAACAATTCAGCCCTTACTCCTTGAACCAAACGCGTATATGTGGTCACAAACTGCATAGAAGCTGTATCTGAATAGCGTTTGAAACGTTCAAAACGAAATGTTGTTCTTCCTTCAAGGTCCTTATATGCCTCCACGCATTCATCGCGTTGAATAAAGGAAAACGTATCTACTCTTGCATTGAACTCATCATAAACAATCGAGTCAACATCATATTCAATCCAAGAACCTCTCAATAAAGGCATATAATCATAGCCGAAATCAACAGGATCAACTTGATCATCACGTTTACAGCTACTTGTAGCAAAAACAGTCAATAATAATAATATGGCTCTAAGTGACTTTTTCACGGTTCATCATCTTATGGCTAAATGACAAAGGAATCTCTGTTGATCGAGCAATGAAACCTCCACCAATGACATCATCACCATCATAAAAGACAGCGCTTTGCCCAGGAGCAATTGCACTTACATTATGATCAAACTCTACACGCAACCGTCCTTCAGTATCATTATAAACACGACTCATAGCGCCAGCGTTATTGTATCTAATTTTGGTTACAGCTTCCATACCATCCTCAATGCTTTCATATTTCTGGATGTTTGGATTTCGAACATACATCGAGTGACCCATCAAATCTTCTTCGCGACCAAGCTGAACGGTGTTCGTCAATGGATCAATTTTGGTGACGAACATTGGCTCACCAAACGCCATTCCTAAGCCTTTTCTTTGGCCAATCGTATAATATGGATAACCGCGATGCTCACCGAGCACATTTCCATCTTTATCGACATACTTACCGCCTTTCAATTTTTCTTCCAAACCATCCACTTTGCGGTTTAAGAACCCACGATAGTCATTGTCTGGTACAAAGCAGATCTCGTAGCTTTCATTCTTCTTGGCTAATGACTCATATCCGTGATCAATGGCCATTTGTCTGATTTCTGGCTTTGTAAAATTGCCTAAAGGAAAACGTGTTCTCGCCAAGGCTTTTTGAGACAAGCCCCAAAGCACATAACTTTGGTCTTTGTTTTCATCTAGTCCTTTTGAAATGACGTATCTCCCATTTTCTTCCCTTCTGTTCGCATAATGTCCTGTGGCAATAAACTCACAATCTAATTGGTCTGCCCTTTTCAATAGAGCATCCCACTTGATATGCGTATTGCACATAATGCAAGGGTTTGGGGTTCTTCCAGCCAAATACTCTTCCACGAAATTGTCAATGATATTTCCTCCAAATTCTTCCCTGATATCAAGAATCATGTGATGAAATCCTTTTTCTACTGCTAAGGCCCGAGCATCATTTATGTCATCTAGACTGCAACAACCAGTAGTTTTTCTTGCGCCACCTGATGAATCGTAATCCCATGTTTTCATGGTTACACCGATTACTTCATACCCCTCTTCATGGAGCATCAGTGCGGCTACAGAACTGTCAATTCCGCCACTCATTGCTACCAAAATCCTTCCTTTCTTGCTCATTGCTTCAACTAAAATTCTTGTTACAACTCAAATCTGAGTGCAAAGTTCGCAATTCAAAGTCATTAAACTTAAAGTGGGCACTAATTTGCTGTTTATCAGCACAAACAGCATTGATGGAGCTCGTTCTATCTTCCTCCTACTGGACGACCATTCATGAAGTCATCAACAGCTTTGTCTTCGTCAATAATATCATCTTCTTCTAAATCTTCTTTGAACTCTTTTACTTCAAAGCCTTCCTCAATTTTCTCTTTTACAAGCTTACCTTTCTCATAAACCTGCTGTGCTTTCACCTTTCCGTCTTCAGCATAATACATCCAAAGACCATCCTTAACTGCTGCACGGTATTTTCCTTCCATGTACAATTGACCTCCATCATAGTATTGTTTATATGAACCATCAAACGTGTTGTCAGCATATGTTCCCATGATAAGTGTATCTCCACCTGGAGAAAACTCTAAGAAAGGTCCGTTTTTCAAACCGTCAACATAAGGGACTTCGGCAGCCAGTTTACCATTTAGATGATATACTTTCATCAATCCGTTAATCTTACCATTTGTATACGGTTCTTTAGAGCTTAAAATTGCTTTGTTATCATAGAACTTCCACTCTCCATTCTTTTGTCCATTTTGATAATCGCCCTCACCCATTACAGTTCCATTCTTGTGAAAAAATATGGCGTGGCTAGCATTACTGCCCTTCCCCTCTAAATGTTCTACTTGGGAGCTTTTCTCCCCTGTTTTATAATAATAGAAAAACACCCCAACTGGTTTACCATGCTCAAATTGACCAGTATAACGTGGTTGATCTTTTGGAGAATCAGGGTCGTCTGGATTATTTGGATAATTCACTGTCCAAGAACCATGTTTTTTACCAATGGTATCAACTTGGTTCATACTTCCCTCTTGCGAAAATGAAGCAATGGAAAAAAGGAATATTGCGATAAAGACTGCGAAGTGATTTTTCATTAAAATCAAAATTACATCGAAATAAACGCGCTTTTGATGTTTCTATTTTGAAGTTATCACATCAATAAAGTGAAATAAAGAAGGATATGTTTCTTCCGATTTTGCGGCAGGGCCAATTCCAACACACTTCATTCCCAATCGATGACCAAATTCCATATCAGTAGGCGAGTCACCAACAATGACTGACCTGGTAAACTCAATAGAAGGAAAGTCTTCTCGGGCATCAAATGCCATTCCTGTTCTAGGCTTTCGGTGGCTTGGATTCTCAGTTTCTAAATCTGGACAGAAGTAAATCTTATCAATGCGCCCACCATTATTAAATACCTCTTTGATCATATGCTGATGAATCGTGAGCAGGTGTGTATCCGTCATTATCTTTTTACCAATTCCTTGCTGGTTAGTTACGACCACAATAACATCAAAAATCGTTGCAGCTTTCTCCAAAGCTTCAAGAACACCAGGTAAAAACTCAAACTCATCAATATGTTTTACATAATCTCCGGGGAGCTTCGCATTAATAACGCCATCCCTATCTAGAAACAAAGTCCAAGAGTGGTTTATTTCTTTATGCCATTCCTGTATCATTGGGCAAATATTCTTCGCTCAAGTTCCTCGCACAACACATGACCAATAGTGATATGTAATTCTTGAATTCTAGCTGTATTGGCCGAGGGAATTTGAATAGAATGATCAACAATCGCACCGATTTCTCCCTTTTTCTCTCCGAGAAAAGCCACGGTTATCATTCCTATAGATTTGGCTTTTTGTAGAGCTTTCAAGACATTCTGCGAGTTACCACTTGTCGATAAGCCAATTAAAACATCTCCTTTTCGCCCCATCGCTTCTGTCATTCGTGCATAAACCTCATCGTAACCATAATCGTTGGCCACAGCCGTTAAATAGCTAGAATTGACATGCAACGCTTCTGCAAACAAAGGAGCTCGATCAAGGATGAACCTTCCGCTCAATTCTGCAGCAATATGCTGAGCATCTCCAGCGCTGCCGCCATTTCCACAGAGCAACAATTTTCTATCGGCTTTGAAAGCAGATTCGATCTGATCAACACAAGCATAAAACATGTTTTGAAAATGCTGATCTTCCAACAAATTCTTTCTGAGATCAATCCCTGTATTTAAGGTTTGTTGTAAGGTATTCATGCTTCAAAATTAGCAGTGTAAAACGAATTAAAGTGATCGACAAAAGCCGCCCAACTGAATTTCTTTTTTTCTTCAATAATGGATAATTCAAAACCCTTGGGATCCATTTCGAAGAAACGAACAATCTGATCTGCAATATTTTTTGGATCAACACTTGAAAAGAGCCCTGTTTTACCCTCGATTAAAAATTCATCGAGCCCGCCAACTTTGGTGATTAAAGCAGGTACATTGAAATGGAGAGCCATTTGGGTAATGCCACTTTGTGTTGCGCTTCTGTACGTTTGAGTAACCAAGTCCGCAGCACAGAAATACGCGGCTATTTCTTCAGAAGGAATAAAATCATTCCTTAGAATCACCCTATCCTCCATTTTATGTTTTGAAATGATCTGATGGTATTCATCCATGCCCTCATAGCTTTCTCCAGCAACTATTAGCGTCACATTTTGCTCCGCTAACCGCGCGTCACCTAATGCTTCAAGCAGCAAGTCAAGCCCTTTGTATTTTCGGATGAAGCCAAAAAAGAGTAAGTACTTTCCATCCTGATCTATTTTCAATTGCTTTCGTGCTTCAATTTTAGGAATCAACTCCCCAAGTTGATCATTTATAGGATGTGGAAAATAGGAGGACGGCTTTTTTGTGAGGGATTCAATATCCTTTTTCACGGATTTAGACAAAGCCATAAACGCATCACATCCTTTCATGAAATAGTTGGTGAAAAGTGAATCCATCATTCGCTTTTCATGTGGAATGATATTATCTGCAACAGCTATAATCTTGACTTTTTCACCAAGCAAAAGCGCAATACTTCCGAGGCAAGGAGCCATCAACGGCAACCAATAGCGAATAATGATAACATCAGGTTTCAACTTCAAAATCTTCTTAGATGATGCTATCCAATTGAATGGGTTGAAGCTATGAACCCATCGGCTGATTTTCAATCCTTCTGGCTTAGGGTCACTGCTGAACTGCGTTTTACCTGGAAAAAACAAACTCGGGTACTGAACCGTAAACGTTATCAATTCTGCTTCATGACCGGCTTGTAAAAACGCACGGCACATGGCTTCATTGGTATCAGCAATTCCACCCCGAAAAGGATGTGCCGGTCCTACAATCACTATTTTTTGTTTAGCTATTTCCACAATGCTAAATCAATGTGAGGAAAGACTTCGTGCAAGCGTTCGTTAAACGATACGAACTTTGATTTATAAGTTTCAATCATCTTTTTATCCTCCGCTGATACTGGTGGCATAGCTGTTGAGTTGAATTTCATATACAACGGAATTAGCACTTTTTCTTGCAACCATTGAGGAACTAAAGGTTGCACTTTAAGCCCTAATCTGTGCAACTTAGTACTTCTCATTTTTCGGGTTTCGTTTCTTTTTACAAAATCAAAATCATTATAAAATGCTGGTTCTATATCCAAAAATTCAGCTAATCTCTTCAACTCGGCCACCCTATTTTTAAAAACCATTTCGAGCTGCATTACGTGGATATTCTCCTTTCCAAAATGCTCAATCCAATGCTCAATAAACTCTATGTATTCACCCCTTCTCAATGGATCTCTATCCGTTGACTTAGTTTCATTTAAATAATTGGTATACGTTTTATCCAGTGGAATATTACCTAACCTATATTTATTAAACCGAAATTGAGAGTGGGCCCTAACACTGGGTTCACGCAATATGAAAACAATCTTGGGCTTTTGGTCAAACTCACTTAAATGTTTTAAGGCATTTTTTTGATACATGTAAATGGGCGTAGCCTCCATAATAACTTTTGCATCAGCAGGGCAGTGATCAAAGTAAGGCATGTACTTATCTAAACCATGGTGCATGACATTTGCCGAAGTATTAAAACGCGGGTTAATGCTATCATCAAAAAAGTGTGTCTCTTTTGTTTTTGAAGCGCACACTTCAGGGTGAGAAGATAGCCACCAATAAAGCGAACTAGAGCCGCTTTTTGGAGCACCAACAATTATGGTATTTGGTAAAGGCATAAGCCGCACAAAAATAGAATTAGAACCGCATCAAGCAGAAGCATTGATCAAAAGCTGCCATCAGCTTCATTTAATTATTCCTGATGTGCTTTGTTGAGCGAAAGATCGTCCACTCTTCGGTCATTTCAATTAAGTTTGAACATGTTTTTTATTCTTTCGAAAGTCTTAGGGTTTCTATTCATGCCATTGTCTTGGATAGTTATCTCTCTTGCTGCAAGCTTTTTTACAAAACGTTTAGCAAAAAAACTACGCTTAATCGCATTGATAATCTTATTGTTTTTCGGAAACTCATTAATACTCAATGAAGTAAAATTGCTTTGGGATGCACCTATCACGCTCGACCAAGACCTCGATCATTACAAATATGCTGTGGTTCTAGGCGGTTATGTATACTACTCTTCAGAAAATGACCGAATAGCTTTCGCAAAAAGTGGAGATAGACTGTTTCAAGGACTCCGACTATTAAAATCAAACTATGTTGATCAACTTATTTTATCTGGTGGCTCTGGATATGTATTGTTTCCAGAGTTAAAGGAATCATTATACACTGGCAGTTATTTGAAAGCAATTGATATTTCTCCAGATGATATAATCTTAGAATCAGAATCAAGAAACACACGAGAAAACGCACTTTACACACTTAAGCTTTTAAAAGAGAAGGGGCACGAAAACGAGCCAATCGTTCTAGTTACCTCAGCATATCATATGCGCAGAGCAATAGCTGCATTCGAAAAGGTTGGACTCACAGTAATCCCCTACCCTGCTGAACCTTCATTTAGTGATCGTGATTACACCTTAGACACTAGCATTCTACCTTCAGCATCTGCATTAGCAGAATGGAATGTACTTTTCCATGAATGGATGGGTTATGTGAGTTATAGTCTATCAGGTTACATTTAACTTCTGCTCCCAACAATCCATCGTATAACTACGTACAACCTCTTAATGAGTAGATTCGTCTACACTGACAACCTGTTAATCGACTTCACTAGAACTAGCACATTTTGACTAAGCGCATTGTTCTTATTCTCGCCTTAGCGCTTTCGTTTTCATCTGGCTTCGCCCAATACTGGATGCAAAAGGGAGGTAGCCTGAATGTTGATGAGGCATACTCAGTTGTCGTAGATAATGCGGGTAATTCATACGCCACCGGATATTTCACAGGCACAGCCACCTTTGGTGCTACATCACTTGCCTCTTCTGGAAGCTCGGATATTTTCATCACAAAAATCAACAATGCAGGCGTTTATCAATGGGCTGTAAAAGCAGGAGGAAGTGGCAACGACCGCGGATTATCCATTGCATTAGATGCATCTAATAATGTTTTAATTACAGGATATTTTAATGGGACAGCTGATTTCGCTTCAACTACGCTCACCTCAGCAGGGCTTCAAGACGTTTTTATAGCTAAATACTCTACTGCAGGGGTGTTAACTTGGGCAGTGCAGGCAGGGGGAAGCGATTCTGATATTGGAAATGGAATCTGCGTTGACAATTCAGGAAATGCAATTATAACCGGAGAGTTCAAGGGTGTAGCTTCTTTTGGTGCAAACTCACTTACTAGCACCGGTGGTTCTACGGACGTTTTTATCACGAAGATTGATGGTGCAGGATTGTTTTCTTGGGTGCAGCAAGGTTCTGGAACTGGAACAAATAGAGGAATTGACGTTGGGTGTGACGCGTCAGGGAATATTTACGCAACAGGTCAGTTCAGCGATAACTTCACTTTTGACGTTCTTCATACGAATACAATGTTCAACGTGGTGTATCTGGCTAAATTCAATAGTGCTGGAGTAGAACAATGGTTCAAAACAATTGGTGGAGGCACTTCCGCATTTGCCTACAGCATTGATGTAAACTCTACTGGTAATGTGTTTATCACAGGAGATTTTACGGGAGACTTAATCTTTTTTAATTCTCCAAATACTACACTCGTCTCTACTTTCAGTAATGAGATTTTTCTTGCCAAATACTCTTCAGCAGGCGCTACATTATGGGCTTCAAAAAGTGGATCGAATAGTTCTGTTTCAGCGAGAGGCGTTGCAGCAGACGCTGCTGGAAACGCATTTGTCATTGGACACTTCGAATGCGCCTTTGATGAATATAAAGACCAATATGGCGAAGCGATTTTTAATTCTGTCGGATACGAAGACATTTTCATGTCAAAGTTTAATAGTTCTGGAGTATGGAGTTACAGTAAACAAATTGGAAGCCGAAATGAAGATTATGGCCTCGGAATAGACATTAACAATTCTGGTCAAGTAATTTTTGCTGGCAGCTTCAAATCAAGCCTTTACATTCCGACAAGCACTAATTTTTTAGCTTCGAATCTGAGCAATTGGTCTGTGGCCAACTGTGCATCAAACAATGGTTATTGTGGCGATTCTGATTATGGTAAATTCCACGGTATGGCATCTACTGGGAATTCAGACGCAGTAATCGCCAATTGTTTCGACCCGAATAGAGAGCCATTGGATTATTACCAAAGAAGTGGTGGTGGGTGCGTAAGAGATATTGTTACTGGCTGTATTAACAGTGGTTGCCCGGATACAGTTTCAAACTGCATTAGCGCAGTTACTACAGCTATTCCAAAAACCTGCCCTTCCATAGGGCCTACAATCAGCTATCATTGGTCAAATGGGTCAAATGGAACTACAGCTAATCAAACGTTTCACTCATCACCTGGGTATAAGTGGGTTGACTTCAACTCAAAAGACGGGTGTTTCACTTACCGCGACTCTATCTATGTTAACATCTACCCCGATCCGCCTAAGCCTTGGATAGAAGATGATGTTGTAATAAACACTCCAACACCTTATCCCGTCCAGATTGATGTTTGTCTTCCTGATACCGTGAAACTTACCGCAAGTAATTTTACAGGAGACAGCATTTTATGGGTTGGCCCAGGATTGCCGGCAGGTGGCGTTCAAGATTCCACCATAAATGTTACTGTATCTGGAACCTTTATCTTTCAAGTATTCAATGCATTCGGATGCTCGTCTCAGTCGTCAGTGCCTGTAACATTCTTCGATCCATTAGACTCATTCGAGCTTAGAGCTAACTTACCAGATACAGTTTACATCTGTGAGAATGTACCTTTTGACATCATCCTTTTCGACAGTGTAGACAATCCAGCTGGGTTAGGCATTTGCTTCAATGATTCACAACCCTACGTAAATACTACCATATCCTACACTCCTGCAAATTGGAACGTGGAAGGAACATGTGAAACCTATTTTAGCATTACCGCAGAAGATACTGGGTGGTTTTCTTTCGACATTATGCACATTCGAAGAATTCCATGTGATACTGATACGTTTTACTTAAGCGATTCCATCTACTTTGTTCCCTTTCCAGCCCCACAATCTGGACAATTTAGCATCGAAATGGAAGGCAGTAGTTATTTCTGTCCAGGTGGAACAGTTATGCAATATGGCTCTGGTAGCTCTAATTATTGGTGGACTGGCCCCTCCAATAATGGCAGCACAAATGACACGATATATGTAGGAGTAGCCGGAAACTACACGGTAAATTCAATTATTTACGACACCAATGCCTATGGATGTATAGATTCCGCCTCGGCATCGGCTAATAAGGTTATTTCCCAAAAACCTCAACCTCAAGTTACCTCCACTGCTCTGCTCATTTGCCCTAATGACACTGTTTGGCTTACTGTAAATAATTCAGGAGCAAATCAAGGCTTCTTTTGGGAAGGTCCGAATGGCCCGATATCAGGAGACTCTAGCTCCATCATTGCGACCCAAGGAGGCACCTACTATTGTGTAGTAAACGATTCTGATAGTTGTGACCTTTCGAGTAATTCAATCATCCTGACGCAGTATACAACTCCATCATTAGCAAGCGGTGGAGACCTTACAATTTGCGATGGAGATTCAGTAACTTTAAACGTCATAACCACTGCTGGAAGTATAATCGAATGGATAAACCCAGCTACCGGAACAGGAACTTCTGTAACTGTTTATGAACCTGGGGTTTATACCTGTAAAATCGTTTCTTGTGGAATAGAAACCTTTGCTTCAATTGAGGTTTTTCCATCGTATGTAGAATCAGAAATAACGCCTAGTGGAGTGCTTTGTCGAGATAGTACAATAACTCTCTACGGCACACCCGGCATGAGTACCTATCAATGGTCAGGAAGTGCTTCTGGAGCGGACAGCATTGTTATTTCATCAGCAGGAACATACACTTTGACCACTACGGACTCAACGGGCTGTTCAAAGGTTTCAGATCCAGTAACAATTACCATCGATCAATTGGATACCGAAATAAGTATTGATGGCTATCCCGTTTTTTGTAATGGAGATTCAATTTTTCTGTATGGAAACTCCAACATGGCCAACTACCTATGGATACCAAGAGGAGATACCACGCAGAACATCTTAACATTTGAAGAGGGTACATTCACGCTGAGAACAACAGACAGCAACGGCTGCAGAGGAACATCAGAACCTTTGAGTGTAAGCATTCCAGATACAAATGCCCCTTACAGTGCTCTAAGTGACTTGGAGTTTTGCGAAGGCGACTCCGTTGATTTCCGTGCAAAAAGAGGTGGCATGGCCCAGTACTTATGGTTTCCTGACAGCATTGAAGGGCGTACTTTGAGGATAACTGAAAGTGGCACGTATGCTTTAATCACAACAGATACATTTGGCTGCTTGGCTTGGTCAGATTCACTGAGCGTTTATGTACAAGACAATGAAATCGACAAGCCTAATGGTGAGGATACGCTTATCTGCGCAGGAACAAGAGCATCTTTATTAGCCTCGGTTAATATTGGCACCATTTATTGGTCTGAACGCCCTTTCGGTCGAGTGATTAATGAAGGTGATTTCTACGAAACTCCTCAGATCTATCAACCCACACCATTTTACGTTTGGTCTGACTTTGAGCTATGCCGTGGAGATAGCGCAATGCTTTTAGTCAATACAATGGACTGCGACAACGCTTTCATTCCGAATGTATTTACTCCAAACGGAGACGGGTCAAATGATTACTTTACCATACGCCTGAATAAAATCCAGTGCTTTCATATGATTATTTATAACCGATGGGGCGTTAAGCTATTTGAAACTGAAAGTGTTGAACCAGGATGGAATGGAACCATTCAAAACGATGGAAGTCCAGCACCAGAAGGAACATACTATTATCTGGTAGATTTCTGTAGGTTCAATGGAACCAACGGTAAATTAAAAGGCTTTCTCACTCTGATTCGGGATTAAATCGAATCGTAAATGCATTGCCTGAAAGCCTGCGCGTTTCTTCATCATTAATCACTTCAGATAAGATCATTGATTGAGCTGTATCTGATTCAAGCACTTCATCTAAATTTCTAATGAATCCAGCGGGTATTTTAAGCGATAGTAGTTTATTCATTAAACCAGAGCTCTTCCGTTGTGCGATATTTTCTGAAAGTACTTTTCGTAGATGAGACCTATGCTCTACTCTCGTCTTGTTTGATTGAAAAAAAAGCATCTCTTCTTTTGAAACTCCGATAGTCTCACAGAGTAGTTTAAACTGTGCATCTGATCCAACTGCCAGCACAATTTCGCGCTCATCACCGCACACGAACGTGTCACCGTACGGAGCAATATTAGTATGTAAGCTTCCCAATCGTTGAGGTATTGATTTATTCATCAGCCAATTGGTAGCTTGGTTCGCTAAAGACGCCAATGCTGCCTGCTCTAAACTGACTTCAATTAGTGCTCCTTTTCCATTTTGGAGTTTATTGATCAACCCCAATAAAATGGCCTCTTTCATTTGATGTGCAGCCAACACATCTATTAGAGCCACTGGCATTTTTATCGGTCCACTTTCTTCACTTCCATTCATGCTCATAAAGCCAGTTTCAGCTTGTAAAACAGCGTCAAATGCTGGGCGCTCAGGATCAGAAACGAATCCGTTTAGCTGGGCGTAAATAAGAGTGCTATTAATCGCAGATAATGAGCGGTAATCCAACCCAAACTTAACATCATCACCTTGTTTGAAGTTAGTAATGATAACATCCGAATCAGCAACAAGAGTCAGTACCTGTTTTAGTTCTTCTGGATTAGAATAGTCTAGCATCAAATGCTTCTTTCCCCAATTGACACTTGAAAAGTATGCTGAATAACCTTTTCGCTGTTCACCTTTCGAGAGCCAGTTCCTTGTGACGTCTCCTCCAACTTTTGGATTCTCAACCTTTGTGACTTCTGCTCCCAATTCAGCAAAAAACATTCCGACTGCAGGACCCGCTAAAACGCTGGCCAATTCCAACACTTTCAGCCCCTTGAAAATATTCTTTTGATGACGAATCATGGATTAAAACTCAAGTTTGATGGCGTTTTTAAAGGTAAACACTAAGCCTGGAACTTCGGCAGGAGGGCGTGTGTCATAGGTCAAGTCAAAGCTTGTAACGAATCTCAACCAACTTAATACGCCAAACTCAATATTATTGGAAGAACTGAACCTAAAGTCTGATAGGTCATCCATCCTTGGCTGATAGTAATTGATTGTTTGAAACTCAAACTTTTTGAAGGCCACAAAAAAAAGCACGTAAGAACTTTGTCTGAAATTTCTCTCAATGATTCCCGTGGTCAACTCCTCATATTCATACATGGGCAAACTCCCAACCCAAAATTTAAGAGAATCGTTTTCCAAAACATTCCAACGTATGCCAGCTCCTGTCAAATGCCTAAAGTCAATACGCTGAATTCCATTAAATTGCGCCTGTTGAAAGGCTTCTAACGAAAACTTCCTCTTTTCACCAAAGTCATAATTATAGCGCACATGCTCATAACCACGATTGATAAAATCAGTACCTCCAGCTACAACCCGAGAAAGGTCAGTTAAGACAAGCAGTCGATGACGCTTCTTTAAATATTGAATGCTACCCTTTGCTCCATAATCAAAGACATCGCCAGTATTACGGGTGAAGTTTAAACTTAGATTCAACGCTCCATGCCACCCTTCTTGAGCATCACCTGAGCGTTTGCTTTCAACATTAACTATTTGTGCACTGGAAACCGCAGTTAGCGCGATAAGCAGAAAACCGAAAGAGATTATCCGTATTACGATGGAAAATCTCTGTTTCACTTCAATGCCGCCAACTGTTCCTTAATAGATGAAATACGCGAAGTCGCATCGTCTCGTTTCTTTTGCTCAGCTGCAACTACTTGTTCAGGAGCTCCGTTCACAAACCGCTCATTAGAAAGCTTCTTTATAACAGAATTTAAAAATCCTTCTTGATACTTCAATTCTTCTTCTAGTTTAGAAATTTCAGCCGATGCATCAATCATCCCTTCTAATGGAATCGCGAATTCTACCGTTCCAATAATAAAAGAGGCTGCAGGGCCACTAGTGCTTTCACTATATGTAAGCTCAACATTGGCCAGCTTTGATATAATGAGTTCATATGATGCATAACTTCCTTTCTTACCTTTTTGATTCAGACCTAAGCGCTCTTTAGGAGAGAGGTTCTTCTGAGCTCTAACAGCTCTTACCTCAGTTATAACCTGCTTGACTATTTCAAAATCAGAAATTGATTGTGCATCAAACTTTTCTGCTTTTGGCCATGACGCTACGATTGCACAATCTCCTTCTGCTCGCTCTCGCAGCGAGTGATAAACCTCTTCTGTAATGAAAGGCATCATCGGATGTAACATGATCATCAACTTTTCCAATGCATCAAGCGTATCATCATATGTTTTTCGATCAATACTGTCTCCATAAGTAGGTTTGATTGCCTCTAGATACCAAGAACAAAATTCATCCCAGACAAGCTTGTATAAGTTCATTGCCGCATCATTCAGCCTATATTTCGAATAATGATCTTCTATTTCAATGGCTTCTTTCGAAATTCTCTGATTCAACCATTCAATGACCTTGGCATTTACTTCAGGTTGTTTTTTATCTTCAACTTTCCAGCCTTTGATTAATCGAAGTGCATTCCAGATTTTATTGGTAAAGTTTCTTCCTTGCTCGCAAATGGCATCGTCAAAAGGAATGTCGTTTCCCGCTGGAGCAGTCATCAACAATCCCAACCTTACTCCATCAGCACTGTATTTTTCAATCAACTCAATTGGGTCAGGAGAATTGCCTAATGACTTGGACATTTTTCTGCCCAACTTATCGCGAATAATTCCTGTGAAATATACATTCTCAAAAGGTCGTTTTCCCTCAAACTCATAACCTGCCATTATCATACGAGCTACCCAAAAGAATATTATATCTGGACCAGTTACTAAATCATTGGTTGGATAATAGTAATCCAGTTCTTTTCGATCATAGAATCCATCGAAAACGCTGATTGGCCACAACCAAGAACTGAACCATGTGTCCATGACATCTTCATCTTGGCGTAAATCATCTATGGTTAAATTTCCATCAATTGCTTGTGCCTTAACAAGTGCTTCATTGGCATTTTTAGCAACAACAAAATTATCGTCTCCTTCACCAAAATACCATGCTGGAATGCGATGTCCCCACCATAATTGCCTGCTGATACACCAATCTTTAATGTTGGTCATCCAATGGCGATAAGTGTTGTTGAATTTAGGAGGGTGAAATTTTATATCTCCATTCTCCACAGCATCCAATGCAGGAGATGCTAGGGTTTTCATTTCAACAAACCACTGCAATGAAAGACGTGGCTCAATGATCGAGTTAGTTCTTTCACTGCGACCGATTTTATTCTCGTAAGGTTCTACCTTAACCAATGATCCAGTCGCTTTAAGCAGCGGCCCGATTTGTTTTCTAGCCTCAAAACGATCTACTCCTACCAGCACTTGAGCAGCTTCGCTCAATGTACCATTGGCATTAAGTATATCGATTGTCTCTAGGTTATGTTTTTGCCCTAAATCATAGTCATTGGTATCGTGAGCTGGAGTCACTTTCAAGCATCCAGTTCCAAACTCACGATCAACATATTCATCCAAAATAATCGGAATAGACCTTTCTACTATAGGTACAATTGCCCTTCTACCATGAAGGTGAGTGTATCGCTCGTCTTCTGGGTGAATACAAATCGCAGAATCACCTAAAATAGTTTCCGGACGTGTAGTTGCAATGGTCACATATTCTTCAGAGCCTTCAATCTTATATCGAACGTGATACAACTTTGACTGCTCTTCTGTATAAATTACTTCTTCATCAGAAACTGCTGTCAACGCCTCTGGGTCCCAGTTAACCATTCGCAAACCACGATAAATCAACCCTTTATCGTGCAGATGAATAAAGGTATCTATCACGCTTTCATAGAACTTTTCATCCATTGTGAATCGGGTTCTATCCCAATCACAGCTCGCTCCCAATTTTTTTAATTGTTGAAGAATTACACCTCCATATTCTTCCTTCCAATCCCAAGCATGATTTAAAAATTCGTCTCTACTTAGGTCAGATTTCTTTATTCCTTTCTCTCTCAAACGCTTCACCACTTTTGCCTCAGTAGCAATTGAAGCATGGTCCATTCCAGGAACCCAACAAGCATTTTTCCCATCTAATCTTGCTTTTCTGATGAGTATATCTTGGATGGTATTATTAAGCATATGCCCCATGTGAAGTACTCCGGTCACGTTAGGTGGAGGAATAACTACCGTAAATGGCTCTTTATCTGGATCCGGTTTAGAGGAGAAAAAACCCCGTTCCATCCATTGTTGATACCATTTACCTTCTACTTCTGCAGGATTATATTTCGTTGATAAATCGCTCATGAGATTTGCTAAAATTTGAAGTGGGCAAAGGTAGAAGCTTAATGCAATTATTTCAGCAGATTATATCGTTTATCATTGGTCAGAGAAAAGGTGAAGTGAGATGGTGATGTATGATTTTTGCAACGGATTATAATATTTGGATTAAAATAAAGATTGGTCGCAAATCTTAACGGTGTGTTAAACGAACTATGATGAAAACAAACAGGGTTAAATTTGTGTCAAAGATAAATCAGTAACCGATGAAAAAATTATTATTAGCTCTAGGAGCAGCGTTATTCTTCTCATTAGGAGTAAGCGCACAAGCAGAAATCGCATTTGAAAAGGATGTTCATGATTTTGGAACAATGAAGCAACATGGTGATGCTTCAACTGAATTCGTATTCAAAAACACAGGTAGCGAGCCTTTAATCATTGCCAACGCAAAAGGTTCTTGCGGATGTACTGTTCCAGAATGGCCACGTGAGCCGATTCAGCCAGGCGCGTCTTCAGTTATCAAGGTAAAGTATGATAGCAAGCGTTTAGGCCCTATTAATAAGTCTGTTACTATTACTTCTAACGGCAGTGAGCAGCCAAAAGTTATCCGAATTAAAGGAAACATTGAAGCAGCTCCTAAAGCTGATGAATCAGCAATGCCAGTGAAAGAACCAACAATGGCTCCTTCTGCAAACTAAGAATTGCAATTCAAAATACTTGAAAGCCTTGTCATTGATTTGACAGGGCTTTTTTTATTCAGCGCTTCTTGAAAGTCATGACTTATATTTGACCACCCGAAAGTGCGGGAACTTAAACTCCAAAGTATGCCATTTATCTCAAAAAAGGGCTTCGCAATGCCCGAGTCACCTATACGTAAGTTGGTTCCTTACTCTGAACTAGCAATAGAAGCGGGAAAAGAAGTAATTCACCTGAACATAGGTCAGCCTGACATTCAAACTCCTGAAGAAGCTTTAGAAGCAATCAGAAATATCGATAGAACCGTAATAGAATACAGTCATTCAGCAGGTTATCTATCCTACCGAAAAGGATTGGTAGAATACTATAAAGAAAATGACATCATTGTTGATTCAAGCCAAATTATTGTAACCAATGGTGGTTCAGAGGCTATCATGTTTGCCATGATGACTTGCTTTAATGCTGATGACGAAGTAATTGTTCCAGAGCCATTTTATGCTAATTATAACGGCTTTGCTCTTGAAGCTCAAGTTAATTTGAGACCAATCACAACTCATATTTCTCAAGGATACAAACTTCCTCCAATAGAAAAGTTTAGAGAACTTATAACTCCCAGAACAAGAGGTATTATACTGTGCAACCCAGGAAACCCAACCGGACATTTGTACACACTGGAAGAGTTAGAAACACTAAAAAAGATAGTTCTGGAAAATGATCTTTTCTTGCTTGCAGATGAGGTATATCGTGAGTTTTGCTATGATGGCAGAACGCATAGGTCAATTCTAAGTCTAGATGGGTTAGATAATAATGCCATAGTGGTAGACTCAGTTTCAAAACGCTACAGTATGTGCGGAGCCAGAGTTGGAGCTTTGGTATGCAAGAACCCGGACGTATTGAAAACCGCCATGAAATTCGCCCAAGCACGATTAAGTCCACCAACATTTGGACAAATTGCGAGCGAAGCCGCATTGAAAACGCCTAAATCTTACTTTGATGATGTAGCTAACGAATACGTTCAAAGAAGAGATGTGTTAGTGAATGGTTTGAACAGTATTAATGGAGTCACTTGCCCTATGCCAGGTGGCGCGTTCTATGCAATGGCAGAGCTTCCTGTAGATAGTGCTGAGAAATTCTGCGCATGGATTCTTGAACATTTTGAATACAAAGGTGCAACAGTAATGATGGCTCCTGGAGAAGGTTTTTATGCAACAAAAGGCCTCGGTTTAAGAGAAGTTCGTCTTGCATACGTATTAGAAATTCCTAAACTCAAATTTGCGATTGAGGTTCTTAAAAAAGCTTTGGAAGCCTATCCCGGAAAGATTGATCATGTTTCATTGGAAGCAGAATCAGATGAGGTTGCGTAAGACTTTTGTCTTAGGTTTAGTCTTCACTCAGCTGATTGGTTGCGGCAGCCATGAGGCGCAACCGGAGGCTGAGACCGTTGTAGAAAATCTGACTTCTGTTAAGCCTAAGCCTGAAGTAATTGCCCCTATAAAAAGAGCCAAGCCAATTCGATATCAGATAGAAAAAGGTCACATTTCTTACATTTATGATGGTGTTCAAAAAGGAACAGAAGAAGTATACTTCAGTGATTATGGAATGGTTGAAATCAAGTTTACCGAAACCGTCAGAGACAATCCATTTAGTGGGACTGAAGAAAAAATCAGTTTGATAACCTTCATGAAAGATAGTGCTATTTGCGTGGTAGATAAAACCACTATGAATGCCCGAAAAATTGATAATTCATTGTTATTTGAATCCGCAGAAGAAAGCGAATCGCTCGATTTAAATGAAGTGGCTGAGAATATGTATCGTGATCGTGGTGGGTTCATTGAAAATCAAGAAATTATAGCAGGTGTGGAATGTGACAGATGGCTAATTGAAAGCACCAAAACAAGAGAGTGGCGTCATAGGGGAATCATGCTCAAAACAGATATAGAATTACCTCGAAACTTTGTAAAAGTTGAAGCTACCGCCATTGATACTGTTTCATCACTACCTGAAAATATTTTCGATCTTCCAGAAAACGTCAATATTCAGGACGGGATGAGCATGAAACAATGGATTGAAGAATTGAGCAAACCTGTTGAAAGAAGAAAGGTTTTTGACATTCGTAAACAAAAGAAGAACTAAGATCTTTTGGCTCACTGATAAATCAAGTACTGCCTTCTCTTGAGTTTAAAATCTGAAAGTTCACTTTTCCATAACGCACGAATTTCTTCTGCGGTCATTCCTGACTCAATTTGTTGTCTTAACTCATCCGTACCCGCCAGCTTGTCAAAGAATCCATTGGAAAGAAAAAATCTGTCTTTCATTTGAAAATCGCGATAGGCATTAACTATCCAATCAAGAATCATCTCTTGTTTTTCTTGGACTCTTTTCCCACCAAAATCACTTAAATCCCAACCCAAACATGGAACCCCCATGTGCTTTGGATGTTTTGCACCATCTGTGCTTTTTGGAACGAACATGAAAGAGCCAACTCCCATATTCGGATGACCAAACATTTCAAAAGGATGATCTGTGCCTCGACCTACTGAAAAATCTGTACCCTCAAAAAAGCATAAGGAAGGATAGAGCAGTATGGCATTCATATTAGGCAAGTTCGGAGAAGGTTTTACTGGCAAAATATAGATGTCAGATTTCGAATAATTCTCACAGCCCACAACTTGCAAATCACATTGAACTCCTTCTTCAAGCCATTTTTCACCATTGATCATTTGAGCCAATTCACCAACAGTCATTCCATGAACGACAGGAATCGGATGCATTCCAATAAACGACTTAAACTCCTCTTTTAAAATTGGCCCGTCAGTATAAAACCCATTAGGATTAGGTCGGTCAAGTATCAAAACTGGTATTCCTTGTTCCGCACACGCCTCCATTACATAGGTCATGGTTGAGATATAAGTGTAAAATCGAGCTCCAACATCTTGAATATCGAACACCATGATATCCACACCTGATAAATCTTCAGCTGTTGGCTTTTTATGAGCTCCATACAAGCTGACAATAGGCAAGCCCGTCATTCCATCTTTTCGACTATCAATTTTCTCACCGGCATCCGCTTTACCTCTAAACCCGTGCTCTGGAGCGAAAACCTTAGTAATCGACACCCCTTTATCCAACAACCAATCTACCAAATGAACACTGTCCACCATGGAGGTGTGGTTGCCAGTTATTGCGACACTCTTATCTTTCAATATTTCAGAATACTCAGAATATCGCTTCGCCCCTACGACTATTTCAGCATCCGATTTAAAACTAGTTGATTGAGAGAAAAATGGTGAAATAAATGCCAGATAAAAAGATAAAAGAAAGACGAGTCTCATAATGTCAAATTAGATTGTCAAATTTGCGCATCTTCATCACCCTAATGATTAACTGATGATGAAGTTTTAAACAGAATTTCATTGCAATTCGAATTTTTTATTTCAAAAAGAATGATCGCTGGCAGGAAGTCCAGCCGAAAAAGTGAAAGTTCAACTGCTATTGTTAAAATAGCAGTTGCTGGCATAGCGATAGGTATGGCCGTGATGATTCTTTCAGTAGGAATAGTGCATGGGTTCCAAAATGAAGTGCGTCAAAAGGTCATTGGGTTTGGTTCTCACCTTCAAATTTCGCTCTACAATCCACAAAATGCATTAGGTGTGAAGCCAATGAATGCAGGCCAACCATTTGTAGCGCAAATTTCGTCCGAACCTGCCGTAAAAAACATTCAAGCTTACGCCTATAAAAGTGGAATTATTACTGCCAATGGAGAAATTCAGGGCATAATGAACAAAGGAATCTCCAAAGATTTTGATTGGGATTTCTTTCAAACCAATATGGTGGAAGGAAGTGCTTTTAGCCTTAACAGCCTGAAGGCCAACGACAGTATTGTCATTTCAAAGTCCATTTTAAACAAACTGAATCTAAAACTGGGCGAAAAAATTACTGTGTCATTTTTTCAAGACGAAAAAGAACGTAAACGGAGGTTCATTATTGGCGGTGTATATGAATCTGGTATGGAACAGTTTGATGGAAGCATTCTGCTTTGTGATATCAGACATATACAAAAATTGAATGGCTGGGATGATTCACAAATTGCAGGATATGAAGTGCTTTTGCATTCATTCAAAGACCTAAACCAGCTTGATGATATAGTAAGGGAAAACATTTCTTATGAATACAATACTTTGGCCATAACCGATCAGTTTATGGAGATTTTTGGCTGGTTGGAATTGCAAGACATCAATGTGGTGATTATTCTAACCTTGATGATTCTTGTTTCAGGAATCAATATGATTTCAGCACTTCTAGTAATGATATTAGAAAGAACTAATATGATTGGTCTACTTAAGGCTATGGGTGCTCGGAACAGGAGTATCGGAAGAATCTTTCTAATCAATGCTCTTTACCTGATCATTATCGGAATTATAATCGGAAATGCAATTGGGTTGGGTTTAGGGTGGCTTCAATCAACATTTGAGCTGGTCAAACTAGATCAAGCTAATTATTATGTTGATCATGTACCTGTACTTTTTCAAGCATCGACTATCCTTTATATTAATGTTGGGAGCATTATCGCCTGTCTGCTAATGCTCATACTCCCATCTTTAATTGTGAGCAGAATTGACCCAGTAAAGACTATTCGCTTCAACTAGGTAATCTTACATTTGCCGCTCAAAACAGAGGGGATTAAATGAACATTAAAGAAAACATTCTTGAAACCATTGGAAATACTCCAATGATTAAGCTCAACAAAATTGCAGAAGATCTTCCTGGGAGCATTTTAGCTAAGGTGGAATACTTCAACCCGGGCCATAGCGTAAAAGATCGTATGGCTCTAAAAATGCTTGAAGACGCTGAAAAAAGAGGCGATATAAAGCCAGGAGGAACGGTTATTGAATGTACTAGTGGAAATACAGGAATGGGATTAGCCTTGGCCTGCATTATCAAAGGATACAAGCTCATCTGTACGATGAGCGACAAGCAAAGCCAAGAAAAAATCGACATTTTAAGAGCTGTTGGGGCTGAGGTATACGTGTGTCCCACGAATGTATCTCCTGATCACCCTGAGTCATACTATTCAGTAGCTGAGAGAAAAAATAAAGAGATTGAAAATTCTTTTTGGGTTAATCAATATGACAACTTATCGAATAGGCTAGCCCACTATGAAAGCACTGGTCCTGAAATTTGGGAACAAACGGATGGCAAGATTACGCACTTCGTAGTTGGAGTTGGAACTGGCGGTACCATATCAGGGGTCGCAAAATATTTGAAGGAAAAAAATCCTGATGTTAAGATTTGGGGGGTTGACTCTTATGGATCTGTTTTCAAAAAATACCATGAAACCGGGGAGTTTGACGAAAAAGAAATCTACAGTTATATCACCGAGGGTATTGGAGAGGATATTTTACCTAAAAATGTCGATTTCAGCCTTATTGATCGATTTGAAAAAGTAACAGACCGTGACGGTGCAATGGTAGCTCGTGAATTAGCAAAAAAAGAGGGACTTTTTCTTGGTTATTCTTGTGGATCAGCTTTCCAAGCAATACGTCAATTAAAAAACGAATTAGACGAAAACTCAGTGGTAGTTGTACTTTTCCATGATCATGGTTCTCGATATGTAGGAAAAGTATTTAATGACACGTGGATGAGAGATCGCGGATTTCTGAATGAAGAAAAGAAAGTCGCTCGTGATCTTTTCGCTAATCACAAAGATCTGCCACTTTTAACGATCGGAGCATATGAGCCAATTCACAATGCTATAGCACTTATGAGGAAGTTTGGAGTTTCACAATTACCAGTTGTAAACGGTTCTAAGTTCGTTGGCAGCATTGATGACTCGAGCTTATTGACCATGCTTTCAGAGAATCAAAATGCCCGTGATGCCGAGGTATCCACTTGCAT
This sequence comes from Flavobacteriales bacterium UBA4422, assembly GCA_002389645.1. GTDB lineage: Bacteria > Bacteroidota > Bacteroidia > Flavobacteriales_G > Salibacteraceae > SHAN690. The sequence continues at coordinate 214,506 of DGQE01000031.1, read as the reverse complement.
GCAGCCTCCATTTCCAGTAGTTCAGGCAACAGATCCATTGACAGGTATTTCAAAGCATTTTAACGCAAAGAATGGCGCTGTTCTTGTTGATCTTGGTCAAGGGCGATATCAGATCATTACACGCCATGATTTGGTTTCCGCAATGAGTTAATGTCCATCAAGCAACATAAAGATCAATTAGGTAGAGAGGTAGTTATCACATCTTCTCCAAAGCGTATCGTTAGCTTGGTTCCATCACAAACGGAACTTCTGCACTACTTAGGACTGAAGGATGAAGTGATAGGAATTACAAAATTCTGTATTCATCCAGAAGAATGGTTTAAGAGCAAACGCAGAGTTGGTGGAACAAAAAAAGTCAACCACAGTGCCATTGAAGAGCTAAAGCCTGACTTAGTCATAGCCAATAAGGAAGAAAATACTCTTCAAGACATTCAACGATTAGAAGAAAACTTTCCTGTTTGGATTAGCGATATTCACTCCTATAACGATGCACTTAATATGATCGAGTATCTGGGCCAAGTAACCAATAGAGAAGCAAAAGCAATTGAGTTAACTAAAAGTTTAAAAAATGCATTTTCAAAAATAAATCTTCCAAAATCTCGAAAGAAAATACTCTACGTTATTTGGAATGATCCAATCATGATAGCTGGTCAAGATACGTTCATCAATGAAATGCTTTTAAAAGCAGGATTTCAAAATGCAATTGAGGACAAAGACTCACGTTACCCAGAAATCACTCCAGAAGATATTCAAGAATTAAACCCTGATTTTGTTTTTCTGTCGAGTGAACCTTTTCCATTTTCAGCAAAGCACATTAAAAGCTATCAATACTGGACCAAAAAGGACAATATAATGCTTGTAGATGGTGAACTATTCAGCTGGTATGGATCAAGAATGCTATTAGCCCCAACATATTTTCAAGAATTGATTGAACGCACCAAGTAGAGAACAATTCTATCATAACTTTGGTACATGCCATTGCGTGCCACACCAATCACCACTTTTATTTTCATTTTGCTTTCACAGTTCGCTGTGGCTCAATCTGTTGGTGTTGTATTAAGTGGTGGTGGTGCTTCAGGTCTAGCTCACGTGGGAGTTTTAAAAGCACTGGAGGAGAACGGAATTCCAATAGACTATATTGCGGGAACTTCAATAGGTGGGCTAGTCGCTGGAATGTACAGTGCAGGTTATAGTCCTGTCCAAATTGAAGGAATGCTAACGAGCGAAAACTTCAAGCGACTTGCCTCTGGCGAAATTGAGGATCGTTATATCTATTATTTTAGAAAGCCAACGCCAAATGCAAGTTGGGTTTCCATTAAATTTTCATCATTCGCCAACTTCGTAGAAACTTCTATTCCAACAAGCTTCATAAACCCAGCTGCTTTAGACTTAGAGCTAATGCATTTGTTGGATCCCGCAAGTATGGCCAGTAACTATAATTTCGACAGTCTTTTTATTCCATTCAGATGTGTTGCTTCAGATATTGTTGACAAGAAACCGGTAATATTTCGAGAAGGCAATCTAAATATAGCTGTGCGAGCAAGCATGACCTACCCAGCATACCTAAAGCCAATTAGAATAGATGGCAAACTGATGTATGACGGTGGGCTATACAACAACTTCCCAACGGATGTTATGCGAGACGAATTTCATCCAGATATCATTATTGGCAGCAATGTATCCTCGAACGAAGATCCACCAGAAGAAGATGACTTCTTAAGTCAAATCAGAAATATGGTAGTGAGTAAAACAAACTATCAGCTCAATGGAGACTCAACTGTGCTCATAGAGCCAAAGACTAATTTTGGAATTTTCAACTTTAACCACCTTCAAGAAAGTATTGACTCAGGTTACATCGCTACTGAAAGAAAAATGGAGTCTATCAAAAATATAGTTCACCGAAGAGTTCATTATAAAGTAATCGATGAGAAACGAACCGAGTTTAATAAGGGTAAAAAGGAATTGATCTTTCAAGAATATAGCTATGAGGGGCTAACTAAACCAGAGAATAACTATGTAAATAGAATTATGCAACCCAAGCATAACAAGGCACTCACGTTTTCTCAAATGAAAAAAAACTACTACCGCATTTATGAAAATGATAAAATAGCCAGACTCTTTCCGTTTTCAACTTACAACCCAATTGACAGCACTTACAAATTGACTCTGAAGGTTAAGAAGGAGAAAAATATGGTGATAGAGTTCGGTGGGAACGTCTCTTCAAGACCTATTAATACCGGTTATATTGGATTTGGATACAACACTATAAACAATACTGGGGTTAGCTTTAATGCAAATGCTTACTTCGGGAAACTATATGCATCAGTGCTTGCCAAGGCTAGGATTGACGTACCTATTCGTTTCCCAATATATATTGAACCAATTATCACAATAAACCGATGGAATTACTTTGATAGTCGTGCAACCTTCTTTGAAGATAACAATTCACTATTCCTTATACAGAACGAGCAATTCGCTTTATTAAACACCTCATTTGCAGCAAGTAACAAGTCGAAAATTTCACTTTCTGGCGGACTTATTTCATTGCGAGATGATTATTACCAGACTAGTTCATTTGGTCAAGATGACATTACTGACAAAACAATTTTCTTAGGGTCAACATTTGCAGCCTCGTTCGAAAAAAACAGCCTTAACGATAAGCTTTACCCAAATGAAGGTTCTGCACTTTCATTATCTATACGAAATACCATGGGAGAAGAATCATACAACCCTGGAACAACTACTGCTGAGCAAAATGTTCTTCAAAAGAATCATAATTGGATTGATGCAAAACTAAGTTATGATCACTACTACAAATCAAAAGGAACAATAAGATTAGGCATATACGCTGAAGTCATGTATAGCAATCAGGAGTTGTTCACAAACTATACTGCAAGCTCTTTGCGCTCTCCTTCTTTTCAGCCAACACCTGAAAGTAAAACACTATTCTTAGAATCGTTCAGAGCATACCAATACGCAGCTTTTGGACAAAAATTCATCATCAACATTGTCAAAAATGTTGACTTGAGGCTTGAAGGCTATATATTTCAACCCTATCGATTTAGTGTAAATAGAAACGAGTTAGGCTTACCGCCTAATGATAAAAGAAGTTTAGAGAGACGTTATACTATCGCAACGGCAAATGCGGTTTATAGAAGTCCGTTAGGACCTATTAGCTTCGCCTTGAACTATTACTACAACGTGCCGGAAATCAGCTCTGATAACTTAGGAGAGCAAAGAATTCCAATAACATTCTTATTTCACTTTGGCTATATCCTATTTAACGATCGCGCTCTCAAATAAAAGCTAACTATTCAAGCATAAAAAAAGCCCTAAACATCAAGTGCGTTCAGGGCTTTAAGTTTTAGTAATTACGATTAAGCTTCGCCTGTTGGCCCGCCAAAGTTCATCGGAAATGGCGCTACTCCATTTTGCTCTAAGTCTGCAATTTCACCATGTTGAGATTCGAATTTTCTGACATTTTCATTCAAAGCCTTCAATAATCGTTTGGCGTGCTGTGGAGTCAAAATTATGCGCGATTTAACCTTAGCTTTTGGAGCTCCAGGCATCATACTAACAAAGTCGACAATAAACTCGGCAGTTGAATGAGTAATTATGGCGAGGTTAGAGTATTCACCCTGAGCCAATTCTTCACTCAACTCAATATTAATCTGTCCTTGTTTTTGTTCTTTCTCGTCAGCCATGCTCTACGTAATTTATTTATCTAGTTCTTCAACAACCTGAGAACTGTCCACTCCTACCATCTGGTCGTACTCATCTTGGCTACCAACAATGATGTTTTGGTAGTTCTTAAGACCTGTGCCAGCTGGAATCAAGTGACCAACAATAACGTTCTCTTTCAAGCCTTTCAGTGTATCTTCCTTACCACTTACAGCTGCTTCGTTAAGCACCTTAGTCGTTTCTTGGAATGATGCAGCTGAAATGAAGCTATCAGTTTGAAGAGATGCTCTAGTGATACCTTGAAGAATTGGACGTCCAGTTGCTGAAATCGCTTCACGGAATTCAACAAGCCTTAAATCTTTTCTTCTTAGTACGGAGTTCTCATCTCTCAACTTACGGGCTGAAATTATCTGACCAGCTTTAACATTTTCAGAATCACCTGGTTCAGTCACCACTTGCATTCCAAAGATCTTATCATTCTCTTCAATGAACTCAACCTTATTTGCAATTTGGTTCTCAAGGAAGCGAGTATCTCCTGGATCAAGTATTATCACCTTACGCATCATTTGGCGAACAATCACCTCAAAATGCTTGTCATTGATTTTCACGCCTTGAAGTCGATACACTTCTTGAATCTCATTCACAAGATATTCTTGAACCGCAGTTGGACCTTTAATTGCAAGAATATCTGCAGGTGTAATTGCACCATCAGACAATGGTTGACCTGCTTTAACAAAGTCGTTCTCTTGCAAAAGAATGTGTCTTGATAATGGAACTAAATACTTAGACTTATCTCCCAAACGAGACTCAACGATGATTTCTCTATTACCTCTTTTGATTTTACCGAAAGAAACGATTCCATCAATTTCAGAAACTATAGCCGGATTAGAAGGATTTCTTGCTTCGAAAAGTTCTGTAACCCTTGGAAGACCTCCAGTAATATCGCCAGAAGACTTACCTCCCGAGCGTGGAATCTTAACAAGAATATCACCAGGACCTACCTTATCCGATTCATTCACCATAATGTGAGCTCCTACAGGAATACTGTATGTTCTCAAAGCTTCACCTTTATTATCAACTACATTAATTGCGGGGTTAAGTGTTTTATCTCTATTGTCAATGATCACTTTTTCTCGGAATCCTGTCTGTTCATCAGACTCTTCCTTATAAGTAACACCTTCTTGGATACTTTCAAAATCTAACTTACCCTGGAATTCCGAAACAATAACTGCATTATATGGATCCCAAGAACAAATCAAATCACCCTTTTCAACTGTTTCACCTGGCTTCTTAAATATCTCAGAGCCGTAAGGAATGTTGTTTGTCGCAACTGTCAAACCAGTCTTCTTGTCAACAACACGCATTTCTGCTGAACGACCAATAACGATAACTTGCTTACTACCGTCCTTTGCCTTCTTCTCAACAGTTCTTAACTCGTCTATTTCCAAAATACCTGGCTGCTTCGCAGTAATCTTCGATTCAGAAGCAATACTAGAAGCTGTACCTCCAACGTGGAAGGTTCTTAACGTAAGCTGTGTTCCTGGCTCTCCAATAGACTGAGCAGCGATAACACCAACTGCCTCACCCATCTTCACATCATGACCGTTTGCCATGTTTTGACCATAACACTTAGAGCAAATACCTCTTGGCATTTCACACGTAAGTGCTGATCTAATCTCAACCTCGTCTATTCCAAGTTGCTCGATTAATTCAGCAGTATCATCAGAAATATATCCTCCAGCTTCTACAATGATTTCGTCCGTTTCTGGATTCAACACATCATGAACTGAAGTTCTACCTTGAATTCGTTCTTTCAATGACTCAACGATCTCCTCATTCTTCTTAAGAGCTGAAGCTGTAAGTCCTCTAAGAGTGCCACAATCATCAGATGTTACAATAACATCTTGAGCTACGTCAACTAATCTACGCGTTAAATAACCCGCATCAGCTGTCTTAAGTGCGGTATCAGCAAGACCCTTACGAGCACCGTGAGTAGAAATAAAGTACTCAAGAATCGAAAGACCTTCTCGGAAGTTAGAAAGAATCGGGTTCTCAATAATTTCTCCTCCTTGCGATCCAGATTTACGTGGCTTAGCCATCAAACCTCTCATACCTGAAAGCTGACGAATCTGTTCTTTAGATCCCCTCGCTCCAGAGTCAAACATCATATAGATCGAGTTGAAGCCTTGATTATCATTCTTCAATCTATCCATCAGCACATGTGTCAACTTAGAGTTGGTATGCGTCCAGATATCAATGATTTGGTTGTAACGTTCATTGTTAGTAATGAGACCCATGTTATAGTTCATCATTACTTCATCAACTTCTTGCTGTGCCTTAGCTAGAAGATCAATTTTCTCTTCAGGAACAAGTACATCTGAAAGGTTGAATGAAAGACCACCTTTAAATGCCATGTAGAATCCTAATGATTTAATATCATCAAGGAACTTGGCAGTTTTAGCAGTTCCACAAACCTTAAGTACACGACCAATGATGTCTCGCAAAGATTTCTTTGTAAGTACTTCATTGATATAACCAACTTCTTCTGGAACAACTTGGTTAAACATCACGCGACCACAAGAAGTGTCTACGATCATTCGTTCTCCTTTGTTATTCACTCTTACCTTAATGTGTGAGTGAAGCCCCAATTTCCCTTCGTTGTAAGCTATAGTTACCTCCTCCGGAGAATAGAAAATCTTTCCTTCTCCTTTCATTGGTAACTCAGGAGTGCCAACTCTAGACTTTGTAATGTAGTAAAGACCCAACACCATATCCTGAGATGGAACCGTTACCGGAGCACCATTTGCAGGGTTCAAAATGTTGTGAGAAGCTAACATCAACAATTGCGCCTCAAGAATAGCTGCGTGTCCTAGAGGCACGTGAACAGCCATTTGGTCACCGTCAAAGTCAGCGTTGAATGCTGTACATACTAATGGGTGAAGTTGGATTGCTTTTCCTTCGATCAATTTTGGCTGGAATGCCTGAATACCCAATCTGTGAAGAGTTGGAGCACGGTTAAGCATTACAGGATGACCTTTCAATACATTCTCTAGAATATCCCAAACAACTGGTTCCTTCTTATCAACGATTTTCTTCGCTGACTTAACCGTTTTCACGATACCTCTTTCAATCAACTTTCGAATAATGAACGGCTTGAAAAGCTCAGCTGCCATATCTTTTGGCAATCCACATTCGTGTAGTTTCAATTCTGGTCCAACAACAATTACAGAACGAGCTGAATAGTCAACTCGCTTACCAAGTAAGTTCTGACGGAAACGTCCTTGCTTACCTTTTAAACTATCAGAAAGAGACTTAAGTGCTCTGTTTGATTCTGTTTTAACTGCTGATGATTTTCTCGAATTGTCGAACAAAGAGTCAACCGCTTCTTGAAGCATTCTTTTCTCATTTCGAAGAATTACCTCAGGAGCTTTAATCTCAAGAAGTCTCTTCAAACGATTATTACGAATGATAACTCTTCTATATAGGTCATTCAAGTCGGACGTTGCAAAACGACCGCCATCTAGAGGCACCAATGGTCTCAATTCTGGCGGAATAACCGGCACTACCTTCACAATCATCCACTCAGGACGATTAGTAATATGCTCATTTGCACCTCTAAAAGCCTCAACTACTTGAAGTCTTTTAAGTGCTTCGTTCTTACGTTGCTGAGATGTCTCAGTGCTTGCCTTGTGACGTAAATCATAAGAAAGAGCATCAAGATCTAGACGCTGAAGCAATTCATAAAGCGCATCAGCACCCATCTTAGCGATGAACTTATTAGGGTCCTCATCATCCAAATACTGATTTTCTCTTGGAAGTGTATCTAAGATATCTAGATATTCTTCCTCAGTCAAAAAGTCTAAGTATTGAAGTGGCTCTCCTTCCTTATTATTAGCAATTCCTGCATTAATCACTACATATCTTTCATAATAAATAATAGTGTCTAATTTCTTACTAGGAAGACCCAGCAAGTAACCGATTTTGTTAGGAAGTGATTTAAAATACCAGATATGAGCTACAGGAACAACAAGGGAAATATGACCCATGCGCTCTCTTCTAACTTTTTTCTCAGTTACTTCAACACCACAGCGATCACACACAATACCCTTGTAACGAATACGCTTGTATTTGCCACAATGACATTCATAATCTTTTACTGGACCGAAGATTCGCTCACAGAATAGACCATCACGTTCTGGCTTGTATGTACGATAGTTAATAGTCTCAGGCTTTAGCACCTCACCGTGTGATCTTTCAAGGATCATTTCAGGAGAAGCTAAACTGATAGTGATTTTGTTAAAACCACTGCTTGGTTTTGTATCTTTTCTTAATGCCATTTCAACAATATAGAATGGTTAATAATAAGCTTAATCGAGTGTAATATTTAGACCTAGTCCACGCATTTCGTGAAGCAATACGTTGAAGGATTCTGGAATACCAGGTTCTGGCATTGGTTCTCCTTTCACAATAGCTTCATACGCCTTAGCTCTACCTACCACGTCATCAGACTTTACAGTCAATATCTCACGAAGAATGTTAGCTGCACCGAATGCTTCAAGTGCCCAAACTTCCATTTCTCCAAATCTCTGACCTCCAAACTGAGCCTTACCTCCGAGTGGTTGCTGAGTAATAAGTGAGTATGGACCGATTGATCGAGCGTGCATCTTGTTATCTACTAAGTGATGTAGTTTCAACATGTAAATCACTCCAACGGTAGCTGGTTGATCAAAACGATCTCCTGTTCCACCATCATAAAGGAATGATCTTCCATTTTCAGGAACATTACCTTTCGTAGTCCACTCTTCAACATCAGCTACAGAAGCGCCATCAAAAATTGGAGTAGAAAACTTAACACCTAAGTTCTTACCTGCCCAACCAAGTACAGTTTCATAAATCTGTCCTAAGTTCATACGAGATGGTACACCCAATGGGTTAAGAACAATGTCTACAGGCGTTCCATCCTCTAAGAAAGGCATATCTTCTTGACGAACAATCTTCGCAACAATACCTTTGTTACCGTGACGTCCAGCCATCTTATCTCCTACTTTAAGCTTACGCTTATTAGCAAGATAAACCTTAGCCAATTGAATAATTCCAGAAGGAAGTTCATCACCAACAGTAATAGAGAACTTCTTACGCTTCATTGTTCCTAAGGACTCATTCGCTTTAACACTGTAATTGTTAAGCGATCGCTTGATCATGGCATTCTTATCATCATCAGTAGTCCATCCGTTAGGATTCAAGTTTGGGTAATCCAAACCTGTAAGACTCTTCTGAGTGAATTTTGTGCCTTTCTTGATCAACTCTTCATTGAAGTTATTGAAAACACCTTGGGAAGTTTTACCATTTACTATTGTAAACAGCTTGTCTACCAATCGGCTATTCAACGCATCAATTTCCTTTTCGTATTCTTTATCGATCTCCTCTATGATGTTCTTTTCTTGAGCCTTCATCTTACGATCCTTAATTGCTCTTGAAAATAACTTCTTCTCAATTACAACGCCAGATCCACTTGGCGGTACTTTCAAAGAAGCATCCTTAACATCACCCGCCTTGTCTCCAAAAATGGCGCGAAGTAATTTCTCCTCTGGAGTCGGATCAGTTTCACCTTTTGGAGTAATCTTACCTATAAGAATATCGCCTTCCTTAACTTCAGTTCCAACTCTAATCAAACCATTTTCATCAAGGTTCTTAGTAGCCTCTTCACTTACATTAGGAATATCAGCGGTTAGTTCTTCAAGACCTCGTTTTGTGTCTCTTACTTCAAGAACATACTCATCAACGTGAATACTTGTGAAGATATCATCACGAACAACTTTTTCGGAGATTACAATAGCATCCTCAAAGTTGTAACCTTTCCAAGGCATGAATGCAACCATTAGGTTTCTACCTAGAGCTAACTCTCCTTGTTGAGTTCCATAACCTTCACACAAAACATCACCTTTCAATACTTTCTGACCTTTCAATACGATAGGCTTAAGGTTGATTGTAGTGCTTTGATTGGTCTTTTTGAATTTGATTAAAGGATATGTTTTGTATTCGTTATCAAAACTTACAAGCTCATCATCCTCATTTCTGTCATACTTAACAGTGATTGATTTAGCATCAACGCTATCGATTACTCCATTGCCTTCAGCATGAATCAACACTCTTGAATCATGTGCAACCAATCTTTCCAATCCTGTTCCTACAATAGGTGACTCTGGACGTAATAAAGGAACTGCTTGACGGCTCATGTTAGATCCCATCAAAGCACGGTTGGCATCATCATGCTCCAAGAAAGGAATTAATGAAGCCGCAATTGATGCAATTTGATTTGGAGCAACATCCATCAATGTCAATTGACTTGGTTCTACAACCGGAAAATCTCCTTCAAATCTCGCTTTTACTTTGTCTGTAACGAAGACGCCTTCTTTACTCAACTTGGCATTTGCCTGAGCAATCATTTGTTCATCTTCCTCTTCAGCACTTAAGTAAATGATATCTTCTAACTTAACTGTTCCATCAGCAACCTTACGATAAGGAGTTTCAATGAAACCAAGCTTATTCACTTTTGCATACACACACAATGAGGAAATCAAACCAATGTTTGGACCTTCAGGTGTTTCAATCGTACATAAACGACCATAATGAGTATAGTGAACATCACGAACTTCAAAACCAGCTCTTTCTCTAGNNGATAATGGATTTGTTTGATCCATGAACTGAGATAATTGGTTCGTTCCAAAAAATGAATTGATAACTGAAGACAGCGTCTTAGCATTGATCAAGTCAATAGGAGTAAACACCTCATTATCACGAACATTCATGCGCTCACGAATAGTTCTTGCCATACGAGCAAGACCAACTCCGAACTGATTGTATAATTGTTCTCCTACGGTTCTTACTCTTCTGTTGCTTAAGTGATCGATATCATCAACATCCGTTTTAGAGTTAATTAACTCAATTAGGTACTTGATGATCTCAATGATATCAACCTTGGTGAGAACTCTGTTCTCCATGTCAATAGCTAACCCAAGTTTTTTGTTGATTCTGTAACGACCAACTTCACCTAAGTCATATCTCTTATCAGAGAAGAATAGTTTATCAATAATTCCACGAGCCGTTTCCTCATCTGGTGGCTCGGCATTACGTAGAATTCTATAAATATGCTCTACCGCTTCAATTTCAGAGTTTGAAGGGTCTTTCTGAAGCGTATTATAGATGATAGCATGATCCGCTGCATTAACGTTTTCTTTGTGAAGAAGAATCGTTTTCACTTCAGCATCCAGAATAATCTCTGTGTGAGAATCTTCAATTACTGTTTCACGATCTACAACAACCTCGTTTCTCTCAATAGATACAACCTCTCCTGTATCCTCATCAACGAAATCTTCAAACCATGTTTTCAATACACGGGCTGCAAGTCTTCGACCTACAACTTTCTTAAGTCCTGTTTTACTTACTTTAACCTCATCAGCTAAATCGAAAATCTCAAGAATTTCCTTGTCACTTTCGTAACCGATCGCTCTAAGTAATGTAGTTACAGGTAATTTTTTCTTACGATCAATGTACGCATACATCACCGCATTGATATCAGTAGCAAATTCAATCCAAGAACCCTTGAATGGAATAATTCTAGCTGAATAAAGCTTCGTACCATTAGCGTGGAAGCTTTGACCAAAGAACACACCTGGAGATCTGTGTAACTGAGAAACCACAACTCTTTCAGCACCATTAATCACAAAGGAACCACGCGGTGACATATATGGAATAGTTCCTAGATATACATCTTGAACGATAGTTTCAAAATCCTCATGTTCAGGATCAGTGCAGTAAAGTTTTAGTTTCGCCTTCAACGGAACGCTGTAAGTCAAGCCTCTTTCTATACATTCCTCAATTGAATATCGAGGTGGATCAACGAAATAGTCCAAAAACTCAAGAACAAAGTTGTTTCTTGAATCAGTGATTGGAAAATTCTCACTGAATACATTGTATAGACCCTCGTTTTCTCTATCCTCTGGAGATGTCTCCAACTGGAAAAAGTCCATAAACGACTTAATCTGGATATCTAGAAAATCCGGGTATTGAAGTTGGTTAAGAGTGCGGGAAAAGTTTACTCTTTCCGGAATATTCGATTTGGTCATGGAAAAGTTAAATTATTAATACAAACAACCACAAAGCACAAAGGGTTTAGCCCCAAAACGGAGCTAAACCTTTGAAAAGTACTTATTTAAGAGAATTACTTGATCTCAACCTCAGCTCCAGCTTCTTCAAGCTGCTTTTTAAGTGCTTCAGCCTCATCTTTTGCTACACCTTCCTTAAGTGGCTTTGGTGCACCATCAACTAATTCCTTAGCTTCTTTCAAGCCAAGACCAGTCATCTCTTTTACTAATTTCACTACTGCAAGCTTAGATGCTCCTCCACCGTTAAGGATTACATCAAACTCAGTTTTCTCTTCAGCAGCGTCTCCGCCACCTCCTGCAGCAGGTCCAGCAGCTGCAACTGCAGCAGCAGCAGGCTCAATGCCATATTCATCTTTAAGTATAGTTGCAAGTTCGTTTACCTCTTTTACAGTAAGGTTTACTAGTTGCTCTGCGAAAGCTTTCAAATCAGCCATTTCTTTATTTATTAAATGTTTAACCTAAGTTCTAATTAAAATTACGATTCCCTCTCTTGGAGAGTCTTGACGATACCTGCTAATGTTCCTCCTCCAGACTTAAGTCCAGAAATAACATTTTTAGCAGGCGATTGAAGTAAGCCAATGATCTCACCGATCAATTCATCTTTAGATTTCAATGCTACAAGAGCATCAAGATTGTCGTCTCCTACGTACACACTCTCTTGGATGTAAGCTCCTTTCAATAATGGAACTTTCAACTTCTTTCTAAAATCCTTGATCAATTTGGCTGGTGCATTACCAACCTCAGAAATCATCAGTCCAGTGTTTCCTACCAATACAGTTGATAAATCACCATACTCTCTGCCTTCAACTTTATTCATTGCTTTTTGAAGCAATGTGTTTTTCACTACTTGTAGTTGCACATCCCTTTGGAAGCAAAGTCTGCGCAATTTACTAGTGTCTTCAGCATTAAGACCGGCAATATCTGCAAGGTACACCACCTCACTCTTACTCAATCTCTCAGCAAGATCACTGATAAAAGAATCTTTTTCTTGACGTGTCATCTCACTTTGTTGATTAAGTTATTATAAGCTTGTAGACTTTGTGTCTACCTGCACACTAGGACTCATTGTGCTAGACATATACATTGTCTTCACATAAGTGCCCTTTGCTGACGCAGGCTTTAGCTTAATAATTGTCTGTAACAGCTCACTCGCGTTATCCGCGATTTTTTGTGCATCGAAGGAAACTTTTCCAACGGAAGCATGCACGATTCCATACTTATCTACTTTGAAATCAATCTTACCAGCTTTAACCTCCTGAACAGCCTTCCCCACTTCCATGGTTACAGTACCTGTTTTCGGATTTGGCATCAAGCCTCTTGGACCAAGCACACGTCCCAAAGGACCGACTTTACCCATAACACTTGGAGTAGTGATGATAACATCTACACTAGTCCAACCGCCTTTGATCTTATCAATATATTCATCTAACCCAACAAAATCAGCTCCAGCATCTTTTGCTTCTTGCTCCTTATCAGGAGTACAAAGCACTAACACCTTCACATCTTTACCAGTACCGTGAGGAAGTGTTACAACTCCACGAACCATTTGATTAGATTTTCTAGGATCAACACCTAACCGTATACTCACATCTACGGAGGCATCAAACTTAGTAGTAGATATATCTTTAATTAATGCACTTGCATCCTTTATAGAATACACTGCATTCTTGTCTACCTTTTCAATAGACGCTTTTCTATTTTTTGTAAGACTCATCTGCTTTCTTATTTAATTGCAACTCCCATGCTACGAGCAGTACCCGCAACCATTTTCATCGCTGATTCAACAGTAAAGCAATTTAAGTCGACCATCTTGTCTTCTGCTATAGTTCTCACTTGATCCTTAGTCATTGTTCCCGACTTGATTCGGTTAGACTCGGCAGACCCTGACTTAATTTTCGCAGCTTCCTTAATTTGGATCGCTACAGGAGGAGTTTTTACGATAAAGTCAAACGACTTATCTCCATATACCGTGATAATTACAGGAAGAATCTTCCCTGCCTTGTCTTGAGTTCTAGCATTAAACTGCTTACAGAACTCCATAATGTTGACACCTTTCGCACCAAGTGCTGGGCCAACGGGTGGAGACGGGTTAGCGGCTCCTCCTCTTACTTGCAACTTAATAAGTGCACTTACTTCTTTCGCCATTGTATAAAATTTAGTTCAAGCGTTGCGAACAATGTCACAACTCCTAATTAATTAATTACTCTTTTTCTACTTGCATGTAGCTAAGTTCAAGTGGAGTCTTTCTTCCGAATATCTTCACCATCACTTTAAGCTTCTTTTTCTCTTCATTTATCTCCTCGATAACTCCTGAGAAACTATTGAATGGACCATCGATAACTTTAACAGCTTCGCCAACAACAAAAGGAATATTCAATTCCGCTTCACTATCTGCAAGCTCGTCAACCTTACCAAGCATTCTATTCACCTCATTCACACGAAGTGGAATTGGCTGTCCACCTTTTTTATCGGTTAAGAAACCAATTACATTGGTAATTCCTTTCACTATATGAGGAACCTCACCAACCAAATTAGCTTCAATAAAAACATATCCTGGATAGAGATTTCTCTCTTTTGACATCTTCTTTCCGTTGCGAATCTGATATACCTTCTCGATGGGTAAAAGAATCTGAGAAACATACTCTTGCATACCAAGACGATCAATTTCCATTTCTAGGTACTCCTTTACTTTCTTCTCCTTCCCGCTAATAGCGCGAACGACATACCATTTATTTGCAGTTTTCGTTTCAGACATCTTAACCAAATATTTTAAGATAGATAACGTCCATCATCTGACCAAAAGCAAAGTCCATCAAATAAATCAAACCAGCAATAATAAACGTTGCTACAAGCACAACGATACCGCTACTTTGAAGCTCTGACCATGTTGGCCAACTCACCTTATTAGTGAGCTCGTCAGCTGCTTCTTCTATATATGTTCTTATTCCTGCCATTTTCTTTAGTTGCACGGGTGGTAGGAATCGAACCCACAGCCCCTGGTTTTGGAGACCAGTGCTCTACCAATTGAGCTACACCCGTAATTTCAGAGATGCTTACTTAATGCGTAGAACACCTATTTGTAAAACAACAGAAAGTGTGGAGCCCAAAATTGACTCCACACTTCTGAATAATTAAACTGTTTCTTAGTCGATAATCTCAGTAACCTGACCAGCTCCAACAGTTCTACCACCCTCACGGATCGCAAACTTAAGACCTTGATTAATCGCTACAGGAGCAATTAGGTTTACTTCGATCGTCAAGTTATCACCTGGCATTACCATTTCTCTTCCTTCTCCAAGGATGATTTCACCAGTAACATCCGTTGTTCTCAAATAGAACTGTGGACGATACTTGTTATGGAATGGAGTGTGACGACCACCTTCTTCTTTCTTCAAGATATAAACTTCAGCTTTGAACTTAGTATGAGGTTTCACTGAACCTGGCTTACAGATTACCATACCTCTTCTAATTGCTTCTTTTTCAATACCTCTTAACAACAAACCAACGTTGTCGCCAGCCTCACCTCTGTCAAGAATCTTACGGAACATCTCCACTCCTGTAATTGTAGAAGTCAATTTCTCTTCAAAACCGATAATCTCAACAGAATCACCTGTGTTAATCACACCAGCTTCAATACGACCTGTTGCAACTGTACCACGACCTGTAATAGAGAAAACATCTTCAACAGGCATCAAGAAATCCTTATCAACATCACGTGGAGGCATTGGAATGTAGCTATCAACTGCTTCCATCAACTCCATGATCTTATCTTCCCATGCAGCCTCACCATTGAGCCCACCTAAAGCAGATCCCTGGATAACTGGAGTATTATCACCATCATAATCGTAGAAAGAAAGCAATTCTCTAATTTCCATCTCAACAAGCTCTAAAAGCTCTTCATCATCAACAAGGTCAACCTTATTCATGAAAACAACGATTTGAGGAACACCTACCTGACGTGCAAGAAGGATGTGCTCTCTAGTCTGTGGCATTGGACCATCTGTAGCAGCAACAACAAGAATAGCACCGTCCATTTGTGCAGCACCCGTAACCATGTTCTTCACATAGTCAGCGTGACCTGGACANNTCAACGTGCGCATAGTGACGATTAGCAGTTTGATATTCTACGTGTGAAGTATTAATTGTAATACCTCTTTCTTTCTCTTCTGGAGCGTTGTCGATAGAATCGAATGAACGAAGTTCTGAGAAACCTTTTTTCGCAAGAACCGTTGTGATTGCAGCAGTCAAAGTAGTTTTACCGTGGTCAACGTGACCAATAGTTCCAATATTCAAGTGTGGTTTGGAACGATCAAAATTTTCCTTTGCCATGTCTTATTACCTATTTAGTTTAATTATTGAGTTTACTTATTTATTCTTCTTTCTACGAGCCAATGAGGGGAATTGAACCCCTGACCTCTTCCTTACCAAGGAAGCGCTCTACCCCTGAGCTACATCGGCTTTATATAACTCTAGGAAGAGCCTTTATATTAAAGGTGGACCCCACCTAATAAATTCATTTACATTATAAATTAAAGAGCGGGAGACGAGACTCGAACCCGCGACCCTCAGCTTGGAAGGCTGATGCTCTACCAACTGAGCTACTCCCGCTAAAAAATTATAATTCGATAAACGAATTTTATGTCAAACAACTATAACTAACTCAAATGTTAGCTCTTCCACTATCTTCAGTGGGGAGAGAAGGATTCGAACCTTCGAAGGTAAAAACCAACAGATTTACAGTCTGTCCTCGTTGGCCGCTTGAGTATCTCCCCTACATTCTTAGATCAAAAGATCTACCGTAAAAACGAGCCGGTGGAGGGATTCGAACCCCCGACCCGCTGATTACAAATCAGCTGCTCTGGCCAACTGAGCTACACCGGCAAATGCATATTTCAATGAACTACATAAAAAATGCAGACCCCCTTGAAAAAGGTCTGCAAATTTATACATAGTTTCAATTGAAACAAGAGATGGATGCATTTTTTCACGAACGCGATTCAAACATCCTGTTTTTGGGCTAATAAACCTGCTGTAGTTTACCCTTTTTCCTCCTTACTTGACGCCTTAACGCCTCTGCTGCTGAGTCAGTTGCCTCCTCAAAACTTTTGCATTGCTTTTTAGCAAACATTTCTTTACCCGGTGTATTCAATCTAATTTCTGCCACTTTATTTCCTTCAACGCTATTCTTATCTATCCTTAAATAGATTTCACTAGATATAATATCGCAATAAAACTGATCTAATTTATTAACTCGCTGCTGAATAAACTCTATTAGTTTTTGATCCGCATCAAAGTGAATTGAATGAACTTTTATTTCCATAATAATTTCATTTTTTGCTCCTTGGGTGAGCTTGATTATAAACGTCTTTTAATTTCTCTAAGGAGGTATGCGTATACACTTGAGTTGTCGCTAAACTGGCATGACCAAGAAGTTCTTTAATGGACTGCAAATTGGCTCCTTCATTGAGCAAGTGTGTAGCAAATGTGTGTCTAAGCACGTGAGGACTTCTTTTTTTCATTGTAGTCACCTTCGAAAGGTAATTTTTTACAATATCATAAACAAGGGATGGATAGATTTTTTGTGCCTTGCTTGTTAAAAAGAGATAAGGTTCAGAGGTTTCTAAAGCTTTCCTTTCTTCAATATAATTTGTAAGGACTTGAGCTAATTGAGGTGCAATGGGAACTATACGCTCTTTATTCCTTTTACCCAAAACTTTGAGCTGACCAACATGAAAATCTATATCTGAAATTTTAAGATTGATCAACTCATCTCTTCTCAGTCCGCATGCATAAAGAACACTCAATAACGCATAGTCTCTCTTCCCTTGCAAGTCTTTACTGAACTGTTCTGGATCGAACAGCTGCTCGATTTGCTCGCTGCGCATAACACTTGGTAGATGTGATGATGTTTTTGGACGCTGAACACTCTTTGCTGGATTGGACTCCTGTATGCCTTCTTTTATCAAGAAACTAAAAAAGGATTGAATAGAGCTAAGCTTTCTATTAATTGATCTGGAAGAAATACCAGACTCAGCCAAATCAGCTATAAATGAGCTGACCATTCTTCTCGTGATAGCTTGAATTTCGTCAATCTCAAAAAACACTTGGACGTAATCAACAAAGGTGATAAGGTCATTGCGATAAGCCGTGATAGTATGTTTACTGTAACGCTTTTGAAAAGTAAGATAGTCTAGGAATTTGAAAATATGGTCTTTCACAAGTAACTATTGAATTTGAAACTTGTGTAAAATAAAAAATCCATCCCTAAATGAGATGGATTTAATATAAAATATGATTATTTGATCTAGTCTTGAGATCCGTATTTTTCGTTCTTATAGATAGCTTTCAGACGTTGCTCACGATTTTCCACTGAAGGCTTCGTAAACTTCTGGCGCTTTCGCAACTGCTTCATCGTGCCAGTTCTTTCGAATTTCTTCTTGTACTTCTTAAGAGCCTTTTCAATAGACTCACCTTCTTTTACTGGAATAATTAACATACTATCTTCTTAAATTGAGGGCGCGAATTTATAAATAAAATACAACTACAACAACTATTTTAATATTTCACGCGAAATAACTAGCTTTTGAATTTCTGAGGTGCCTTCGCCTATCGTGCAGAGCTTGCAATCCCTATAATATTTTTCCGCTGGGAAGTCTTTAGTAAAGCCATACCCACCAAAAATCTGAACTGCTTCATTCGCACAACGAACAGAAACCTCTGAAGCATAGTACTTAGCAAACGCAGATTCTTTGGTCATATTGAGACCACGATTCTTCATATCAGCTGCCTGTAGAGTCAATAACTCAGCCGCTTCTATTTCTGTAGCCATATCGGCCAACTTAAAAGCAATAGCTTGAAACTTAGAAATTGGCTTCCCAAACTGCTCTCGTTCATTCGAGTATTTAATAGATGCATCTAAAGCACCTTTTGCAATTCCCACCGAAAGAGCTGCTATGGAAATTCTGCCTCCATCCAAAACCTTCATTGCTTGAATAAAACCATCGCCTTCTTGCCCCAACATATTCTCGTTGGGCACTCGGCAATTATCAAAAAATAAACCTGCAGTTTCTGAAGCACGCATGCCTAACTTATCTTCTTTCTTACCTCCGCTAAAACCAGGAGTTCCTTTGTCAATCACAAAGGCTGACATACCATGCGAGTCTCCTTTTTCACCCGTTCTTACGATCACGACAGCGACATCACCACTAATAGCATGTGTAATGAAGTTTTTACTTCCATTAAGCACCCAATGATCTCCATCTTTAACAGCCGTTGTATTCATTCCTCCAGCATCAGAGCCTGTGCCTGTCTCAGTAAGCCCCCAAGCACCGATCCACTCAGCCGTTGCCAATTTAGGAAGCCATTTATTGCGCTGCTCGTCATTTCCGAACATTAGTATATGATTGGTACAAAGTGAGTTATGCGCTGCAACACTAAGGCCAATTGAACCACAAACTTTTGCGATTTCGCTTACGATGGTGTAATACTCAAAATACCCAAATCCCGCACCTCCATATTGCTCTGGTACGAATACCCCCATCATTCCAAGCTCACCCATTTTTTTGAAAAGGTCCACTGGGAAAAACTGCTTTTCATCCCACTCCATGACGTGAGGACGAATTTCTTTTTCAGCGAAATCCCTCACCATCTGGGTAATCATTTCCTGATTTTCGTAATGTTCAAAGTTCATATATCAATATCTTAAAAGTGAAACAATATTGTTCGAATAAGGTTGAAGATTTTTGCTACCACCCAGAAAACCAAGTTCAACGACAAAGCTATAGCCAACAATATTAGCTTGCCCTAAGCCAAGAAGTTTTGATGCAGCTACTGCAGTCCCTCCTGTAGCTAGTAAATCATCATGTATCAAAACATTCTGATCTGATTTAATTGCGTCTTCATGCATTTCAATTACCGCAGAACCGTATTCCAAATCATATTCAAGATGAATGGTCTTACCCGGTAACTTTCCTTTTTTTCTAATCAACGCAAACCCACATTGAAGCCTTTGGGCCATCATTAAACCAAAAATAAACCCTCTGCTCTCAACACCTGCAATGACATCAACGGACTTATCCTTGAAAGGATCAACCAATGCATCAGCTATATCAGCGCACAAAATCGGATCTGACAATAACGGGGTTATGTCTTTGAACTGAATGCCCGGTTTTGGAAAATCAGGGATTGTTCGGATTAAGTCAGTGATTCGAAATGCTAAGTTCATTTAACCTCTAAATAGGGTGCAATTTTAAGATAAACCGAATCGGAAATCACATCTGTTCTCAATATTTCCTTAACACTAGTAAAATTGTCGTGCTGGTCTCTGTATGCTATTATTATGCGTGCTTGTTTCCAAGATAAATAAGGGTGTCGACCTAGCTCTTCAATTGTGCATGTATTTAAATCAATTTTTCGCACTGCAGAGGTATCTATTGTCGACTTTTCAGAAAGAAGAGTTAACGTCTCATCACTCACTTTATATAAGTCTAACAACTGATCAAAAGACCGAAAACCTCTATATCTCTCTCTAAGCTCCACAATTTGCCTGGCATAAAAAGAGCCAATACCTGGAATGGATTTGAGTTCTATCGTATCAGCCGAATTAAGATCAACAATAACGGTCTTAGACGAATCACCTTTTCGCTGAATCTTATCTTGACGAAAACTTAACTCTTCATCATAAGTGAACTCAACGTATTGAGAATCGATCTTTATAAAAGGTAATGCTTGACTTAGCCAATTGGTGTCAATATCATAAATAGCTTTAAGATCATTTACACTTGAATATGGTTTCACCTTTTCTCTGTAGTTAATCACTCGCTCAGCAATCCAAGGCTTTAACCCTAGTTTACTAGTTCTTGAGAGTCAGCCTTATTCGGATCAAATTGACGCCATTCAATGGTACCAGCTTTATCTGTTGATGGACTCAATGAAGTGCTGTTCACGAAATCATCATGAAGTTTTCCATATTCAAAAGATTTAGCTAATGCTTTGAAAGCAGTGATTTCTTCATCAGTAACACTTTGATGAGTAGGTGGGGAGAACCTTACAAGCAAATGAATACCTGAGAGGACAAGTAATAAAACGATTAGAGAATAAGCACCGCGGGCTTCTCGCTTATTAAAAGTGAAGTAATCGCGTACTATTCGTCTCCAAATCATTCAAAATTATTTATATGCCTTTATCTCACCCGACTTAATCCTCTTGAAGTAATCAGCAAGATCCTTTCTGACTTCTCCGGATAAAAAGTAAAGACCAAGCACATTAGGAAAGGCCATGGCAAAAATCATAGCATCACCAAAATCAAAAACTTGATTTGCGCTAATTGCTGCACCGACTATAACAAGCAAACAAAAAAGAACCTTATAGGCAGTGATAGCCATTTTACTATTTCCAAATAGATATGACCAAGCCTTGATTCCATAGTAGCTCCAACTAATCATAGTAGATAGAGCAAATAGAATAACAGCAACACTTAACACAACCGGAAACCAACTTATAGATTGCGCGAATGCTGATGATGTCAAACCAATTCCTGCTGCTGTACCTCCAGTTGATGCAGAAAGAAGAGCCTCTTCCTGAGTAAAACTACCGTAATCTGCAAAAATGATTACTAAAGCAGTCATTGTACAAATAACAACTGTATCTATAAAAGGCTCAAGCAGGGCAACAATCCCCTCACTCACTGGCTCATCAGTTTTGGCAGCAGAATGTGCAATAGATGCCGAACCAATTCCAGCTTCATTGGAAAAAGCCGCTCTTTTAAAGCCAAGTACTAATACCCCAACAAAGCCTCCATACATAGCGTCAGGACTAAAAGCTCCACCAATTATCTGCTGAAAAGCCCAGCCAATGTGGCTAATATTCATCCCGATAACCACAATTGCAGCCACAACATAAATGGCCACCATAAAAGGAACTACCTTATCCGTAACCTTAGCAATACTCTTAATTCCGCCAATAATTATCGCGCCAACAATAAGCGCCATTATTAAACCAAAAATCCATCCCCTCTCAAAGAACATACTTGATTCACCTCCAGTAACCTCAATTAGCTGCTGAGTGGCTTGATTTATTTGGACCATATTACCGCCGCCAAAAGAACCTCCAATACAAGCAATTGAGAAGATTACAGCTAACACCTTTCCTAATTTCGTTTTACCTTGCTTAGCTAGTCCATTGCTCAAATAGTACATTGGCCCACCTGACACACTGCCATCTTCATGTTTTTGACGATATTTCAATCCAAGAGTACACTCGACAAATTTTGAAGACATCCCAATCAAACCTGCAGCAATCATCCACAAGGTAGCGCCTGGTCCACCAAGTGATACCGCAATTGCTACACCAGCAATATTTCCAACTCCAACCGTACCAGAAAGAGCCGCGGTCAATGCTTGAAAATGGGAAACCTCACCACTATCATCAGGGTTATCGTACTTTCCGCTTACCACTTCTATAGCATGCTTAAACCCCCTGACATTAATAAACTTCATGTAAACCGTAAAGAACAAAGCCCCTAGAATCAGCCAAATCAACACAAATGGAATCGACATATCTCCAATGGGAATAGAAAAGAATATCACTTCCATAAGAACTGAAGTTATCGGTTCCATGAAATCGTTTATTCTATCATCAACCGTTCTGACAGTTTCTTGGGAGAAAGCAGAAAATGATGACAACGTCAAGACCAAAAACAAAAAGAATTTGCTGAGTTTTTTCATAAAAAGTGTTTGCGTAAGCCCCAAATATATGAATCTGACTGAAGGAACTACTATCAAGATTAAATAGCTAGAAACCGGAGACCTTCTTCAATTGTTTTTGGATGATATCCAAATAGAGATTTAGCTCTTTGCAGATCGAACCCACTAATCAAAGGTCTACTTTCATCTCTATTTGCTGAATGAGTCTTAACAGGCATCATCAAAGACTTATCTAACTGAAAATGGTCCGCAATCTTTAAAGCAAAATCGTAAACACTCAGCAGCTCGGAGCCAGCGATATGAAGCAATCCTGTTTCTTCTGAAAACAATGTCTTATTGACAATTTCAGAAACATCAGACACATGAGTTGGCATTCTTAATTGATCCTCAGTGATCTCCATCTTTTTGCCTGACCTAAGATTGGACAAAACCAATAAAGGAAAATTCATCCTTGCGAGACCATCAAAGTATCCATAAACTAATATCGGTCTTATTATTAAATGATTTCGCAAGATGGACTGAACTGCTTGTTCGCTTAAAAGCTTT
Organism: Flavobacteriales bacterium UBA4422; assembly: GCA_002389645.1. Taxonomy (GTDB): domain Bacteria; phylum Bacteroidota; class Bacteroidia; order Flavobacteriales_G; family Salibacteraceae; genus SHAN690. The sequence goes on along the minus strand of DGQE01000031.1, from coordinate 191,411 downwards.
GTTTTTCCATAAGAGCTTATTGGGTTAGCCAAATCCAACTCTTGATAGTTTGTTTTAAGTCCATTAAACACAAAGTCTGATGAAAAATGAATCATCCTTACATTATTTTCTTCGCACCACTTCGCTATTTCTCTTGTTGCTTCAATATTTAAAAGGTTCGCATAATCAAGGTTTTGAGCAACTTCATCAATAGAAGTTACAGCAGCTGTATGGACAATAACTTGTGGTTTAAGGCGATCAAGGAAATTCACTATACCATCGACTTTACTTAAATCGTATGGATGAAAATCGTTAGGTGAAAGGTTTGAAATTTTTCGCGCTGTCAGAATTACCTCGTGTTCTGTGCCCAGCTCTGAATAAACCCCTCTTCCTATTAAACCAGTAGCTCCCGTTATGAGAACACGGTTAGTCATCGATATGTAAAGCTTCTTTTAGCTTGACAATTTGATCGGTATTTCCTAAGACAAATAACTTTGACTTGGGCACCAACTCTGTTTCGGGTGACGGATTTACAATAATTTTATTCTCAGGTGTTTTAAACCCAATAATTCTAGCGCCTGTTTGGTATCTTTTCTCCAATTCCAGAATAGACTTGTGCTCAAAGTCAGCAGGCAAATTTTTAAATTGAATCTCAACCAATGTTGTTTCATCTTCACCCAACATGGAAATTTGATCAAGGAACTGCACTAAGTCAGGACTAGTTACTAAAGATGCCATGTGCGCTCCACCAACCTTATCAGGAAGAATCACATTATTGGCTCCAGCTATTCTTAATTTATGCTCACTTCTATCATCACTAGCTCGTGAGATAATGTTTAAATTCTTGTTTATATCTCTCGCAGTAAGAACAACAAAAAGGTTATCGGCATCTTTGGGTAGAGTGGTTATAAGCGCAACGGCTCGATTAATTCCAGCTTTAATAATGACAGAATCATCAGTAGCATCACCTTCAATCACCAAAACTCCAGGATCTTCTTCTCTAATTTTATGTACCAAATCCAATTCATTCTCGATTACTACAAACGGAACCCCGTGTGCTTGAAAAGTTTTAACCGCTTGACGGCCGTTTCGGCCATAGCCACAGATCATGACGTGATTTGATAATTTTTCTAGTTGATTGTTCACTTGAAAGGTTTTGTAATAGACTTTATATTGGCCTGAAATCAAATATCGCGTAATCATGCTAATTACGTACGCAAATGTACCGAAGGTAGTAATGATCAATAATGAGGTAAATAACTTACCCATTGGATGAAGTGGACTAATCTCGCCAAAGCCGACAGTAGAAACAGTAATTACCGTCATGTAAAAAGCATCCATCCAAGAATAATCCTCAAGGTAGATATAACCAATTGTACCGACTAGTAAAACAGCCATCAAGAATGCGATGGCATAATAAATCTCCTTAAAATATTTAAAACTGAGTAGAAGCTTCACCTAGGTCGATTTCGAGATTAAAAATCCCAAATAGTGGGCTTCTTAGAACGCAGATAGTCTTTTTGTTCAACCCAAAACAACAGAACGAAATAGATGATAACCGGAGATCCAAATGTTAGAAAAGAAACATATATAAAATACATACGGATTCTAGACGATTTGATACCCCATTTTTCGCCTAGCCACTCGCAAACGCCAAAAGCATTCTTTTCTAAAAATGATTGAAATTGATCTTTCATAGGGAGGAAATTATCGATTTTCCAAGGGTGCAAATTACGCATTTTTTATGAGTATAATACTGCCGTTCAAGTTCGATAAGCGCTTGAGAGTCTAACGCATTATGAGCATCTACTCCTATATCCTTCCACAATCGTAATATTTTATTCGTTTCTGGCTTGAAAGACTCAAGCATATTCAATGCTTTATCCTTTAGTTCTTGCTCACCAGTTTTTTGTCCGTAAAAGAATAAAAATGGTGCATGCCCGTTAATCGCGATTAAATCACTCAAAGATTTAGAAATATTAGTATTGAGCATTCTAGAAGATTTCACGCTAAAGGAATAATAGCCTCTCCAAAAATCACTAAGATTAAGATTTACATCATCCCACTGAAAACTCCCTTTTGATAGTAAATCACTCATCGCTATTGCTATGTATTCAGTCATTGCAGATAATTGAGCTACTCTTCGAATAGGCGCATTCTCTGGTCTTATTCTTCCTGTTTTCCATACTTGAGAAACTTCTGTTAAGGAGTTTTTCTTCTTTTGAAAACTATATTCACTTTGAAGCTTTGAAACATAATCAACATTGAAATCACCCTTCAGAAATCCTGCAACTCCCAGCATTAACGCCTCAGTTCTTTCGGTATCATCTGCTTGCTTAGAAATGATGTTGTGGGGCAGCTTTCGCGTTAGCTCCAACATAGGAAGCTTATTATTATTCTGCCCTAAACACGCTGCTACAAGACTGTAATATGTCTGCTGCCAATTCTGACCGGATTGATTGAATATTAATTCAACATCATTGGTTTTTCTCTCAAGTCTTTCAACTATCATTCTGCTTAGCCAAGCTGAACGAGTTATAGCGCTGAAGTCAGCAATGCTGTTTTCACACGGGATTTTAGATCTACTGCGTTTTAAAGTCTCGTAGTTTTTAATAACATGCGCACTTATTCTTCCCTTAAGTTCAACAGTCGGAATCTTTTGTTGCTCATCATTTAGTATTTCGTGATCATCTTCAAAGACAACATGTAAAACAACATTATTATAAGCTGAATCACCAGAGTGTCCGTGTTTTAACCAATCACTTGACTTAAGATGAATTTCTACCGACCCAACCCATTTGGTATCACCTATTGTGATTTGTGCTTCGGAAAAATCAGGCCCAGAACTATGGTTGTGAGATCCAGAAAAATGGATAGTAACATGTTCACCTTCGACTGTTTTCAACTCATTTAAATTGAACAATTTATGCTCCCAAACGAAATGCAAAAAATCCTCAACCATAGGCTATTATTTAAGTGATCATATCACCCATTTGAACTTGAAGCTTCTCAGCCTCTATAGCAGATGCTTCAGCAAAGTCTTTTCCAGATGAAGCATAAATAATTTGTCTTGAACTATTCACTAAAACTCCAACTTCAGAAGTCATCAAAACTTGTAGATCTTTCAATTTACCGCCTTGAGCACCAACCCCAGGAATCAATAAAAAGTGATCTGGGGCAACCTTCCGAATTCGCCCAAGATATTCAGTTTGGGTGGCACCTACCACGAACATTATTTGCTCAGAAGAACCAAGCTTAGCAGTTGCCTCCATGGCAGCCTCAAATACATATCTACCGTCCTGTAGTTTGAGTAGTTCAATATCTTTTGCACCCTTATTAGAAGTAAGTCCAAGAACTATAGACCATTTACCTTTGTAATCTAAAAAAGGGGTTATTGAGTCTTCACCCATATAAGGGTTAACTGTTATCGCATCGCAATTCAATGTCTCAAAAAATGCCTTTCCGTAACGAGCAGCGGTATTGCCGATATCACCTCTTTTAGCATCAGCAATGATTAATGCTTCCCCAGGTGGAATTAAATCAACTGTCCGTTGCAGGATATCCCACCCTTCGATACCCATTGCTTCGTAGAAAGCAATATTCAGCTTATAAGAAACCGCAAAAGGCAAAGTAGATTCGATAATCGCTTTATTGAATTCAAACACCCCATCTGGGGTATTTTTCAATGATGCTGGAAGCTTATCAGGATCAGTGTCAAGTCCAACACATAAGAATGACTTCTTTCTTTTTATCAATTCAACTAACTCTGCCTTTGTCATTATCAATATATTATACTTCTTCTCCTGCTTTTAGCTTCTCTGCATTTTCTGCTACTTTCAATTCTTCAATTAGCTTTTGAATGTCACCGCCAATTATTGCATCCAAATTGTAAAGTGTTAATCCAATCCTGTGATCAGTTACACGACCTTGAGGGTAATTATACGTTCTAATCTTGGCACTTCGATCTCCTGACGAAACCATTGTTTTCCGTTTGGATGAAATCTCGGACATATGCTTAGAATACTCTATGTCGTACAATCGCGAGCGCAACATCTCTAATGCCATTTCTCGGTTCGCAAGTTGAGATCTAGATACTTGACATTGAATTGTGATACCTGATGGCTTATGGGTTAATTGAACCTTCGTTTCAACCTTATTCACATTTTGTCCACCTGCACCACTCGACCTTGCTGTTTTGAATTCAAGATCGGCCGGATTAATATTCACATCAACATCCGCAGCCTCGGGCAATACCGCCACCGTTGCAGCAGAAGTATGCACTCTTCCTTGCGTTTCTGTTTCAGGTACTCTTTGAACTCGATGCACACCAGCTTCATACTTTAAGGTGCCATAAACTTCATCACCAGTTACCTTCAGAATTATCTCCTTGTAACCACCTGACGTTCCTTCGGTTTCATCGATCAATTCAACTTTCCAACCTTGTTTTTCCATAAAGCGTGAATACATACGAAAAAGGTCCCCAGCAAAGATGCTGGCCTCGTCACCGCCAGTTCCAGCACGAATCTCTAGAATAGCGTTTTTCTCGTCTTCAGGGTCAGACGGAATTAGCATCCACCTAATCTTTTCTTCCATTTCTGGAATTTGATCTTCTAGAGCATGTAATTCCTCCTTTGCGATTTCACGCATTTCATCGTCTTTTTCCGTTTGAAGCATCTCCTTAGTACTTTCTAGGTTTGCAACTAAGTTCTTATAAACTTCATATGCCTTCACTATCTCGGTAAGCTCGCTGTATTCCTTATTTAGTTTCACATAGCGAGACATGTCTCCAGTAATCTCAGGATCAGAAAGCTTCAACTCCACCTGTGCCCATCGCTCTTTGATAGACTCAAGCTTACTCATCAATTTACTCATAAGCTTGTTTTAGAATAGTCTAGTTTATTATTACCATGGTGAATCTCCAGTTCTGGCTGAGGGTTCGAATCAACATATCCTATAATCTGTGCATTCACATTGAATGATTTAGCGATATCAATAACCGTTTGAGCATGCTTTTCATCTAAATAAAGCTCTAATCGATGCCCCATATTGAATACTTGATACATTTCTTTCCAAGAAGTTTGAGAGTGTTTTTGAATAAGCTCAAACATGATTGGAGTTTTAAATAAATTATTCTTAATGACTCGATTTTGATTCAAAAAATGAAGAATTTTCGTTTGGCCTCCACCGGAGCAATGAATCATTCCATCGATTTTGCCTTGAAGCTCTTCAAAGACCTTCATCATAATTGGAGCATATGTTCTTGTTGGTGAAAGAACCATCTTTCCTGCATCAACTGGCACTCCTTCAACAGTATCGGTTAAGAAGTATGGACCTACATAAGCAAGATCATCTGAAATTGCTGCGTTGAAACTTTCCGGGAAGCGCCTACCCACTTCTTTATTGAATAAATCGTGTCGCGCGGATGTAAGTCCGTTTGACCCTGTACCAGCATTCCATTGCTTCTCGTAAGTGGCCTGACCATCAGAAGCAAGACCAACAATTACATTTCCAACTTTAATGTTGGCATTATCAATAATATCTGCGCGATTCATAACCGCAGTAACCGTGCTATCAACGATAATAGACCTCACCAAATCACCAACATCAGCAGTTTCTCCGCCAGTTGAGAAAATATTGAAGCCATTATCTCTTAGGTTTTGAAGTAACTCTTCTGTGCCTTCAATAATAGATTTTATTACCTCGCCAGGAATTTCAGATTTGTTGCGTCCAATGGTTGAAGACAAGGCAATGGGACCTCTTGCTCCAACACAAAGCAAATCATCGGTATTCATGACAACAGCATCTTGAGCAATTCCCTTCCAAACAGATAGGTCATTAGTCTCTTTCCAATAGGCATATGCCAATGACGATTTAGTACCCGCACCATCAGCGTGCATGACAAGGCATTTACTTTCATCACCAGATAACACATCAGGAATAACCTTACAAAATGCACCTGGAAATAACCCCTTATCAATATTCTTGATCGCGTTGTGGACGTCTTCTTTGCCAGCAGAAACACCTCGATCAGCGTATTTTTTACTCACTTCCATTCTTTCACCAATAAAAAAACCGCATGAATAAGGTATACTTACTCACACGGTTCCAATTATGTTATTAATCTAATTTGTGCCTTCTTCCTCTTTTGGAATAAAGTCAAAACTCAAGACCTGAAATACAGTTCTTCTGTTCTTTTGATGTGCAATTTCTCTTTCTTCTTTCGATGGAAGAGCAGCAATTTGAGCATCAGAAACAATAGGTCTGGCCTCACCATAACCAACAGGAACCATTCTAGCAGGATCTATGCCTCTTTCTATCAAGAAATTTACACACGTTTCAGCTCTCTTTTGTGAAAGAACTTGGTTGGATTTATCAGTACCTCTTGTATCTGTATGCGCAGCTAACTCAACAATAATCGTCTGGTTCTCTTTTAGAATATTGTACAGGTACTCTAATGAGTCTTTTGAATTAATAGTTTCATCAATCATCAAATCCCATTTTCCTAGCTCGTATAATACCAATGGCATTTTAATCTCCTTATCACAGTCAGCACACAGCAGCGCAAAATCCTTAACAAATGCTGTTGACTCCATCAATCCTACTGTAGTCTCCTGACCTTTAGCGCCTAAATACTTATGATCGTTAGATGCAGGACTTTCTACTGCAGAAACTTCAATTGTGTATGAAGTATTCTCAAGTATATAGCGTTCTTCGTTTTCACGCACTTCAAACTCATAATGACCAGTTGGGTCTGTTTTCACCTCACCTACTGAACCATCCGTTCCAACAAGGGAAACCTTCACATCGCCAAGTGGCTCTTTTGTATCTACGTCAGTAACAGTTCCTTCCAACATGAAAATTAGTGGAGGCATCATAAAACTGTAGATATCATCTCCGCCTTTTCCACCAGGGCGGTCTGAAGTGAAGTATCCGCGATCCTTATCTTCTTCCCAAATAATTGAATAATCATTGCTTGAAGAATTGATCGGAGCTCCCACATTTTCAGGAGTTCCCCATTTCAATGACTCAGCATCTTCGCCTTTCAATTTAGCCTTAAAGATGTCTAACCCTCCCATTCCAATGTGACCATCGGAAGCAAAGTATAAATCACCGTTTTCATGGATATAAGGGAACATTTCATTTCCAGGCGTATTAATTTCTGGTCCAAGATTAACAGCTGGTCCCCAAAGCTTGGTCTTCTTCTCGTATTTAATGTACCATAAATCCTTTCCTCCTTGACCACCGTACATATCGGAAGCAAACAATATTAAATCATCATCAATAGCGATAGGATGACCAGCAGCAGTGGTGTCATCAATTCCAAAATCCAATAATTCGGGATCTGCCCAATCACGCCCTTGACTTCTTGAAGTATAAATTTGACAGCCAAATGGCTTGTTTTTATCATAACCACAACGTGTGAAATACAATTGACTGTATTTAGAATCAAGAAATGCAGCTCCTTCGTTTGCCGGACTACTGATATTTTCACCTAGCGGTTGTGGAGAAGACCACTTGCCCTTATTATCTCTTTCAGAACGGTAGATATCACTGAAACTCTCTCCGTAAATCTCATCTGTTGAATTGCCAGCGGCTCCTGGACGAGAAGAAGTGAAATAAATTGACTCTAACTTCTTATCGGCATAGATCAAAGAAAAGTCATAATATTTTGAATTCAATTGAGCCTCGTTATTTACGACATATCGTGCCGGGTTCTTCTGCATTTTCACTGCCGTTTCACAAGCATTGATTCCGTTCTCTGCAAAAGTTTTGACTTCTCCTGACGCCTTGGCCATCGCCTCTCGGTAACTCTCTATTGCATCATCATATCGACCTTGAGACCTCAAAATATCGCCCAACCTAACTTTCAGTATAGGATCTTCAAATGAGGCAGCTTCTGCCTTTTGATACCAAACTTCAGCCTGAGCTGCATCTTGTATCAAGCGATATGAATCACCAATTCTGAATAGAATTCTAGCCTTTTCAGTTTGCTTGCTTTCTTTAGAGTAAGCCTTCTTATAAGCATCAACCGCGGCATAAAACGACCCTGCTTGATAGGTTAAATCCGCCTCTTTAGTTAAATCCTTCTGCCCAAATGCGATAGTTGATATTATCACAAAGCAAAGAGCTCCTATCGCTCCTTTAAGATATGTCATACGCTTCACTTGTCTTACGAGTTTGTCTGTGATGATTAAATCATAATCCTGTCTATTATGAAAGAGGCAAATCTAATGAAATATGATATTAGCTAGCAATCAAAAAAAACAGGCCGCATTAAGCGACCTGTCTGTGTTTTACTTACTGAAGAGTAATTCTCTATACTTCGGTAAAGGCCATAAATCATCTTCAACCACAAGTTCAAGTTTATCAACTTGATACCTGATTTTTTCTAGGTATGGAAGGACTTTATCACAGTAAGCAATTGATCCCTCGCTTGCAGATCCTAAAACATTAGCCTTCTTCCTCTCTTCAATCATTTGATCAATAAGCTCTCGAGTTATCGATAGGCGCTCACTGATTTCACGAATAATTTTATCATGCGGAGCTGAAAGCTTTTTAAAATCTTCTCCGGAATAAACTTCTTTCAAATTCTTTAAGGTCTCAATCACTTTATTCTGATATGAGAGTGCGGCAGGAATTATATGATTCAACACTAAATCACCAGCTACTCTTGACTCAATCTGAATCTTCATTTTATAATTCTCATGGTAAATTTCAGTTCTTGCCTCAAGCTCTTGCGGAGCAATAATCTCTAAGTCGCTGAACAAGGCAACGACCTTTTTATCATGGTAACTCTCCAAAGCATGTGGTGTCGTCTTAATATTCGATAACCCGCGCTTAGCGGCTTCTTTCACCCATTCCTCACCATAACCATTCCCTTCAAACAAAATATTCTTTGATGCAATGATGTATTTGCGCAACACAGCCAAGATTGCCTCATCTTTCTTTGAACCTTCAGCTATTAAAGCATCTACATCTTTTTTGAACACTCTTAGCTGTTTGGCCATAATGGTATTCATAACGGTCATTGACGATGAACAGTTTGCCTGAGAACCCACAGCTCTCAATTCAAATTTATTTCCAGTAAAAGCAAAAGGTGAGGTTCTGTTTCTATCCGTATTATCCAATAAAATTTCAGGAATTTTACCAATTCGCAACTTTAACTCGGTCTTCTCATCAGGAGACATTCCTTTGTCTTTCACGTTTTTCTCCAAGTCATTCAGCGCCCTGGTTAGTTGAGAACCAATGAACACAGAAATAATAGCAGGAGGAGCTTCATTTGCTCCTAGTCTGTGATCATTACTTGCTGAGGCAATTGATGCTCTTAACAAATCAGAATAGTCGTGAACAGCTTTAATTGTGTTAACGAAAAATGCCAAAAACCTAATGTTCGTCTTGGGTGTATTACCCGGACTCAATAAGTTCACTCCAGTGTCAGTTGATAATGACCAATTATTGTGTTTACCACTTCCGTTAATTCCAGCATATGGTTTTTCATGAAGTAAAACGCGCAGACCATGCATGTGTGCCACCTTTTCCATGACATCCATTAGCAGTTGATTGTGATCAACTGCCAAGTTTGTTTCCTCAAAAATAGGAGCACACTCAAACTGATTGGGCGCTACTTCATTGTGTCTTGTTTTAATAGGAATTCCTAATCGATGAGATTCTTTTTCAAAATCACGCATAAATGCACTTGCCCGTTCTGGAATTGATCCAAAATAATGATCATCCAACTGCTGACCCTTAGAAGAGGAATGACCGAATAATGTTCTACCTGTCATAACCAAATCAGGACGTGCACGATATAATGCATCATCAACTAGGAAATACTCTTGTTCCCAACCTAATGTGGCTGTAACTCTTGTAACATTTCGATCAAAGTATTGAGCTACAGGCACTGCGGCATCATTTAAGGCATGAAGAGCTTTTAATAATGGCGCTTTATAATCAAGGGATTCACCTGTATAGGCAACAAAAACGGTAGGAATACAAAGTGTATCTCCCATGATAAAAGCAGGAGAGCTCGGATCCCAAGCAGTATATCCTCTAGCCTCAAATGTGTTTCTTAAACCTCCATTTGGAAAACTAGATGCATCTGGTTCTTGCTGAATCAACTGAGCACCTCCAAATTCTTCAAAAGACTCACCAATTGATGATGGCGAAAAAAACGCATCATGCTTTTCAGCAGTTCTTCCTGTCAATGGTTGAAACCAATGTGTATAGTGTGTAACACCTTTTGACAAAGCCCAAGCTTTCATTCCAGAAGCAACTTCATCAGCAATATCGCGCTCTAAACCTTTTCCTTTTTGCATGCAGTCGCGAAGTCTGCGGTAAGCATCCTTTGACAGAAACTGCTGCATAGCACGATCATGAAATACGTTTTCTCCGAAATAGTCAGAAATTTTCTCAGTACGCTCTGTTGGAAGTTCATACTTTCTGTTTAGAAGCGACTCCAGGGCTTGAAATCTCAATTTTGCCATTTTTCTTAGATTTTAGGCAAAACTAGATTTAAATAAGGGGTTGGTAAAGGAATTATTATAATTATTTATTCACACCCCCCTTTTTTTTAGGGGTGCCTGCCTATTTTTCTAAAAAATCAGATACATATACGATAAATACAACCCTAAAAGCAAGATACCTTCTAACCGAGACACCTTCATTCTTGAAAGTAAAAATGGGGTAATCAACAATGGAATACCCAATACCCAGATAAGGTCAAAAGAAAGAATCTGAGGATTAACATCGATTGGATGAAGAATTCCAGTAATACCTAGAATAGCAAGAATGTTAAAAATATTGGAGCCTATTAAATTTCCAATACCTAAGGAGGTCTCCTTCCTATATACAGCAATCAATGAAGTAGCTAATTCAGGTGCACTTGTTCCAAAAGCAATTATTGATATCGCAATAACTCTTTCTTCCAAGCCAAACGAACGCGCAACCTCAACAGCTCCATCGACAAGCAAATCAGCACCAAATATTAAAAGCACCATACTAACCAAGAGAATCAGAATTGTTCTTATGAGCCCTGAATTAGACCGCTCGATGTTTGTATCTATTACTTCTAGGTCTCCTCCTTCCGTTCTTCCAGAAACCTTAATAACCAGAACATTATAAGCTATTAAACACCCAAACAATATAAATGCCTCCCAAGTTTCTATGTTAAGATCCCAAGCAAATAAAATCAACAGCAAAGTTGACAATAGCATTAAAGGCCAATGCAAAGCAATGGATGAACGCTCTACAGAAATTGGAAAAACAATTGCAGTTAACCCAAGCACCAACCCCAAATTGGCAATGTTACTTCCAACCAAGTTACCTAAAGAAATATCAGGATGACCATCCAAGGCAGCGTTTACACTTACAACCAACTCTGGAAACGAAGTACCCAAGCTTACGACAGTCAAGCCTATGACAATAGAGCTTATGTTTAAATGGAGAGCGAGTTTTACTGAAGATCTAACCAAGTACTCACCACCAACAAGTAGGATTAGTAAACCGCCTATTAATTGCAGCCAACCTACAATCATTTTTTATCTTTTTCTTGGTCTATACTCTTTTTCACATCTGACACAGAATCAGTGATATCTCTTTGAATATCATCTGCGGCATTTTTGAATTGGCGTATACCTCTCCCCAAATTCCTAGCCACCTCGGGAATGCGTTTGGACCCAAAAAAAAGTAGCACAAACATGAGTACTACAAAGATCTCACCTCCTCCTAAATTGAAAAACAGAAAAATCATATTCAACATAGGCTCAAAATTGCAGCAAAAAGCCACGCGAAGAGCGTGGCTTTAAAATATATTTATTTGAAAAGTAAATTACTTATTCTTCTTAGCTAAATCAACAACTAGAGGTGTCGCCACACAGAGAGAAGAATACGTTCCTACTAAAACTCCAATGATCAATGCAAAAACGAATCCTCGTATAACCTCTCCTCCGAAAAAGAAAATCATTAGTAATACCAACAATGTTGTCATCGATGTAATCAACGTTCGAGAAAGTGTAGAATTCAATGCATCATTGATAACAATTTCTTGCTCTTTCTTTTTATGAAGACCTATGAACTCTCTAATTCTATCAAACACAATTACCGTGTCATTAATTGAATAACCAACCACTGTGAGTATGGCCGCGATAAATGCCTGATCGATCTCTAAAGAGAATGGCATAAATCCATACAAGATCGAATAGAATGACAACACTATAAGCACGTCATGAAACATTGCTGCCAATGCGCCAACGCCAAACTTCCATTTTCTAAATCGAAGAATAATGTACAAGAAAATAACAATCAGCGAAAATAATACTGCCCAAATCGCTCCTTGCTTTATATCATCAGCTACAGTTGGTCCAACTTTTTGAGAACTCATGATTTCAAAATCGGGAGTTACTTTAGCTAACCCTTCCTTCAGTTTTGATTCTACAACTTCATCCGCTGATTCATCCTCGCTATCAATCAAGAATTTGGTAGTGATCTTAACTTGATTAGAAGACCCATAGGTCTTAACCTCAGGTGCAACTTTAAGATTATCCTCATTTACGAACTCATCCGTTAGAACTGATGCAATTTCGCCTACGGCAAACGTTTCGTCAAAGCGGACAATATAACTTCTACCTCCAGTAAAATCAACACCATAGTTTAAGCCTCTTGTCGCAAGTGACCCCGCTCCTAGTAAAATAATGATGCCAGAGGCTATGTAGAACATCTTTCTATTCTTCACAAAGCCAAAATTCACTGCAGACATTAGGTTCTCAGTAAGTTTAGAAGAGAATGAAGGAGTTTCATTTCTATCCAATCTCCATTCAAAAATCAACCTCGTAATGAATAAGGCCGCAAAAAGAGAAGTAGCAATACCTATGATTAATGTGGTTGCAAAACCCTTAATAGGTCCAGAACCGAATATGTAAAGGATAATACCCGTTAGCAACGTGGTAATATTCGCATCAATAATCGAGCTGTAAGCGTTTTTGTAGCCATCAACAATGGCGAGTCTAACACCCTTGCCAGCGCGAAGCTCTTCTCTAATTCGTTCAAAAATCAACACGTTAGCATCAACAGACATACCAATTGTCAAAACGATACCAGCAATACCAGGCAATGTTAACGTTGCACCAAGAGATGAAAGAACCCCCATCACAAAGAATAAGTTCGCGAGCAATGCTAAATCGGCAACTATACCTGAAGATGAATAATAGAATATCATGAACGCCAAGACGATCACCAAAGCCAAAGCAAAGGACATGAACCCTGCTTGAATAGCCTCGGCTCCTAACGTTGGTCCAACAACTGCTTCTTCAATAATTCTAGCTGGAGCCGGTAACTTACCAGCTTTCAGCACATTTGCAAGATCTTCGGCTTCTTCCAAATTGAACTGACCTGAAATTGAGGATTGTCCACCTGCAATTTCAGAATCTACTCTTGGAGCGCTATAAACCAAATTATCTAGAACAATTGCAATAGATTTTTTTGGATTTTGAGCGGCAGCATCTCCAGTAATATTCTTCCATGTTTTTGCGCCTTCAGCATTCATACTCATAGAAACCTCTGGGTTACCAAGAGGATCACTAACTACTCTCGCGTTAGTAATAACGTCTCCTTCTAAAGGTGCTTTACCATCCTTACTAGAAACATTCATTGCGAAAAGCTGAAGAAACTTACCTTCCTCATCATAAGGCTTTGCAGCCCATAAAAACTTCATTCTGCGTGGAAACAACGAGGCTATATCTCTTCTTGCAAGAATCTCATTCACTTCAGCCGTATCAAATATTGACGCATAACCGACAGTTGGTCCTTTTCCTGCAAAGTACCCTCCACTTTCTTGATCTTGGTAAATCGCAGGTCTCAACTTTGCGAAAAGAGGATTTTTAGCCGCAAAGTCTGCAGCCATTTCTGACATTGAAGCGCTGTCTGCGGCCGCTGAGTCAACTGATTGATCAGAAAGCAAAGCATCTAAACTATTTGAATCTGCTACGACTTCTTCAACAGAAGAAGTATCTGCCTCTGCGACCTGATTAGAATCCCCTGAATCCTTGACATCTTTTGATCTCACACCAAGCTTATCAGCTAAAAGGTTGTTGGCTTTTTCAAGACTACTGTAAATCTCTCCGTTGTCGTAGCACTCATAGAACTCAAGCTTTGCCGTTCCTTGAAGAATTTTACGCACTCTCTCCTTATCCTTGACACCGGGTAATTCGACAATTATGCGTCCTGTTCCAGGCTGACGTTGAATTGTTGGCTGAACCACCCCAAGACCATCAATTCTTCTTCTCAACACTTGTTCTGTTCTGCTAACAGCAGCATCTGCCTCATCAGAAATAGTTATTAAAATGTCTTCATTAGAAGCATCAATCGGAAACTTTTCTTTGTTTTCTCTATTATGAAAGATCGATGCTAACTGACCACCTGGATTTATCTCATTCCACGATTGGTCGAAAAGTGTAACAAAATCATCTTGACTATCCTTTTGCTTCGCAACAGCTAGACTCAATGCTTCGTTAAAAGTAGGGTCTTCATTATTGTCGCTCAAAGCTTTGATCAAATCCTTTACCTGAACTTGAAGCGTTACGTTCATACCACCTTGAAGGTCCAATCCAAGGTTAATCTCATTCCTTTTACAATAAGCGTACGTAAATCCCAAAACAGGATATACCTCTTGAGTATTAGCTGCCTTCAAATATTCTTGTTCGAAGCCTTGCCTTGCGATCTCTTGTTCAAGCAGCGTTAATTCTGGCTCAACACTTAACAAACTGTCTAATCGCTCAATGGCTTTCTCTTCAGCGTCTCCTTCTACGCTAGACGTTACAAATGTGAACGAAAGCTGATAAACACAAGCTAACGACAGCAAAATTGTAAATATCCAGATAGCACTTTTATTCTGCATAATAATTCGGTATTAATAAAATAGCCCTTAAAAAGGGCGTGCAAATATAGAATTTCAACTTGTTCAAACGTAGCATTCTGATTTATGTATTTTTTTCAACTTTATTGAATGAAAAAGGACGTCAAAATGACGCCCCTTTTTCAAACCTTTTGACTTAAAGATTACAATACGCTATCTAGAAGTTTATTGGTTTTACCAACTCCTTCAGCACTTTCAACCATCTTAGCTTTTTCTTTGTCATTTAAAGAAACAGAAACGATCTTTTCAATACCATTTTTCCCCAAAATACAAGGAACACCTATAGAAATATCGTTCAAACCATACTCACCCTCTAATAGCGCTGAACATGGAAACATTTTCTTTTGATCACAAACGATTGACTGAACCAAAGATGACACTGCAGCTCCAGGAGCATACCATGCAGATGTGCCTAACAATTTTGTCAATGTGGCCCCTCCCACTTTGGTTGCTTCAACTACTTCATCCATTTTATCTTGTGATAGAAATTCTGAAACAGCAACACTATTTCTTACAGCTTTGTCAATCAATGGAACCATTCCGGTATCACTATGGCCTCCGATGACCATTCCCTCAACATCGGATGACGGGCAACCTAAGGCCTCAGACAATCTGTACTTGAATCGCGCGCTATCTAAAGCACCACCCATTCCGATAATTCTATTTTTGGGAAGACCACTTACCTTGTGAACCAAATAAGTCATCGTATCCATTGGGTTAGATACAACAATTATAATAGCGTTAGGTGAGTGATTTAAAATGTTAGCCGTAACATCCTTAACGATTCCTGCATTAATGCCAATAAGCTCCTCTCTCGTCATTCCTGGCTTTCTAGGAATACCACTCGTTATTACAGCAACTTGACTTTCCGCAGTTTTCGAATAATCACTTGTACTTCCAGTAATCTTAGTATCAAATCCATTAAGAGAAGCAGTTTGCATTAGATCCATCGCTTTGCCCTCAGCATAACCTTCTTTAATATCTACCAGAACCACTTCTGACGCGAAATTTTTTATTGCTATATATTCAGCGCAACTTGCACCTACTGCTCCTGCTCCTACAACTGTAACTTTCATATTTTCCATTCCATTAATTTAAAGGTTCACAAAGCTAAATTATCCGTTGATTAAAGCAACTGAATTTATATCTCACGTCAATGGAGTAGAATTTTAATTTTGCCGAATGAGACACCTATTAATAGGACTGTTATTTTCAGTCATTTCAATGCCATTAATTAGCCAAACCTTGGTCCCGGCTAACTTAATTACAACAAATGACACAGGGTTTTGTCCTCCAGCAACATTCGATTTACAAGGCATTGGAGGTGGTGCTTGTGATTATTCGGTAGAGTCAATTCCATATAATACTGAGACAGTTGGAGGAACTAGTGTTACTCTGTTTGACGATCAAATTCAAGGTCCTTATCCGATAGGCTTTTCATTTGACTTTTATTGCAACACATACACGCAGTTTTACATCTGTTCAAATGGATGGGTAGGTTTTACAGGTGGACAAACTCAAACTTGGGTTGTGAACCCTGTACCTAGTGCTGCTTTTAACGTCCCCAAGAATACTATAATGGCTCCTTGGAGAGACTGGAACCCAGGAACGGGAGGCGGGGGTCCATATGTAACATACCAAACTCAAGGTGTTGCTCCAAATAGGAAATTAGTCGTAACGTGGTCTGCCGTGCCTATGTTTAGTTGCACGACAACCTTTGGAACATTTCAGGTAGTTTTATTTGAATCAAGCAACGTAATTGAAAATAATTTAACGAACGTTCCTGTTTGCCCTCAATGGGGAGGAGGTGATGGAGTTCAAGCAATTCATAACCTACCGGGCAACAATGCGACTATTGTTTTAGGAAGAAATGACAACTCTTTTACTGCTACTAATGAGTCTTGGAGATATTCGTCAGCTACATTGCAATGGATCTACCAAGGAGATACAGTTGGTGAGGGTCCAACCTTAGAAGTTAGCCCTGCAAATGGCGTGTACCCAACTCAGTGTGAATACGTTTACGCTGTGCTAGACTCTAACAATGGAAATATTGCCATTGATAGTGTTTTGGTTTCCCCTTTTTGCCAAGTGCCCGTTTTTCAAGACACGCCAGTATTATGTAATGGTGACTCTACGGGTAGTTTAACGGCCATAGACACCAACACGGCTTCTTCACTTCCGAATATTTTTTATTGGAAAGATTCTAGTGGCGATACAATTCAAACAAACATTGTAAACTCTAATACAAACACCCTAAATAATTTACCGGCTGGATCATATTCGGTAACTATAATAGATGCTTCAGGTTGTTATATCACCAATGGAACTGCCAATGTAACGGAACCACCCGTTTTAACAGCTTCAACATCAAACCTAGGTGCCGTGTCATGTCCTGGCATTTTCAGTTGTGATGCCGAAGGAACAGGAAATGGAAATGGAGGTGTTGCCCCTTATTATTATTTATGGTCTACCGGTGAACCGCTTCAAACGGCTACTCAGTTATGCCCTGACTCAAACTGGGTAACTGTAACTGATAATAATGGATGTGAAGCAACAGCGCTGGCTATAATTGCTGTTCCAGACTCCATAAAAACTCAAGCGTTTAACGATACAATGATTTGTATTACAAATCCAGCATCACTAGTTGCAGCTTCTACAGGTGGAACACCACCTTTTAACTATGTGTGGACCGAAGAGTCACTTACAGGAACTGTGATTTCAACAAGCCAGGCGTTCAATGTTTTTCCTGATACAACTACTCAATACTTTGTTTATTCTGTGGATGATAATGGTTGTGCTGGCGATACTTCTGAAGTACTAATTACCGTTAGACCACCGCTCTTTTCGGAAATACCAGTTGTGGACACTATCTGTCCCTATGATACGATTACAATCCCCATAACAGGATTTGGAGGTGACTCGGCTTATACTTTTTCTTGGAGTTCTGGTAATTTCGGACCATCAACCACCGTGAGTCCAGATGAGCCAGTTTGGTATTATGTAACGGTAAGTGATTTTTGTGGAACTCCTCCTTATTTGGATAGCGTTTTTGTTCAAGTAGGTGGCTACAGTCAAATAGACGCAGAAATACGAGTTGAAGATGATTCAATATGTATAGGCGAAAATGTATACCTCATATCTTCTGGTAGAGGTGGATTTAGAGGTCCGGATGAATATGTATACGAATGGAGTGAAGCGAGCATGGATGACGAACCTATTCAGTTTGTTAGACCAACTACCACAAAAACGTATAAGGTGACCATCTCAGATTTGTGCCTATCACCTGAAGCCGTGGCTACAAAAACGGTTTACGTTGGTGAGCCTTACACTCCAAACTTCGAAGCGAATCCAGCAATTTCATGTTCAGGGACGGATGTGGAGATTTTCTTTGATAAAGTTTTACCAGGTCATACATATACTTGGGATTTTGGTGATGGCTCGCTCTCTCAAAATATAAACATAGACACAGTAAATCATCAATATAAAAATCCCGGTTGCTATGATGTGACTTTATGGACAGTTACTGATTTCGGTTGTATTTCTTCAAGAACAAAAAACTGCCTAGTCCAAATACTAGAAGCACCAACCGCGAATTACAATAATTCACCAGGGAATCCAAACACACTGAACCCAATAGTGAAGTTTCAAGACGCGTCTTTGAATGCTCAAAATATAATCTGGTACTTAGATGGTGATACTCTTTCAGAAAGCCAGCTATTCGCATATGAATTCATAGATACTGGACTTTACGATGTTAGCATTGTAGCCATTTCAGAAGATGGTTGTTTAGACACATTGACCAAGACGTTGCGCCACTCCTTAGCAGAAACAATGTATATCCCAACGTCTTTCTCACCAAATGGCGATGGTTTAAATGATGTCTTCAAAATTGGTGGAGAAGGAATTAGACTAGAGAGCTTCGAAATGAGCATTTTCGACCGATGGGGACGAGAGCTATTTCTTTCAACTAATCCAGACTATGGATGGAATGGAAAATATTTAACGACTGGGGAATATGTACCATCTGGAAGCTACCCTTACATTATCAACTATAAAGATAAGTATGGCGAGCCTCGTACCGTGAGAGGTCAGGTTGTTATAAGCTCAACCGGAATCAATCGAGGACTTCGTTAAAAAAATGGGCAACCTTACAGGTATTCAGCGTCAATGGTTTAGTTAAATGGGAATATGGCATAAACATGAAGAAATGCAATTGGTTGAAGGTTGCATTAAACAAAGCCGTAAAGCCCAGAAAGAAGTGTTCTCTAAACTGTATGGACGCCTATTTAGCATATGCATGAGGTATGCTGATGACCCTGATGAAGCGAAAGATATTCTTCAGAATGGATTCATTAAGGTGTTCAAAGGAATTGGGAATTACAAAGGAGATGGTTCTTTTGAAGGATGGATAAAAAGGATAGTTGTAAACACTGCAATTGACAATTACAGAAGGAAGAAAGTCAAGCCTGTAATTACAGATAGCGAGCTTACTGATAGGGTTGGCGGAATGACCGCAGAAGAAGAAGTGTCGGAAAGCATTTACAATCAAGTTCCTATCAATGTTGTTACCGATGCTGTTCAGCAGCTTTCACCAGCATATCGCACTGTTTTCAATTTGTATGTTATGGAAGGTCATAACCACAATGAAATCGCAGAAATGCTAGACATAAGCGTGGGAACATCAAAATCAAACCTTTCAAAAGCAAGGTTGAACCTTCGAAAGATACTTCAACCATTAGTAGATAGATTAAGTCAACATTGACAATGAATAAATTTGATCAAATAATTGCCGCAAAACTTAATTCAGCAGAATATACTGCAGACGAAGGTATGTGGACAACCGTTGAGCATCAGCTGCCTTTAGAGCAAGCTTCAGGCTCATCTATTAACGCCTCACTTTATGGTGGCATAGCGGCTGCAGCACTTTTATTATTGGGCTTCTCCTCGCTTCCCACTCTTAATAATGGTGCGCAAGAAAAAGTTGAAATTTCGACTATCGATGAGGAAAAAACAAATTTGGACACTGAACCAAATTTTGAAATGAATACGATAGAAATTGCTGCTGATAACGAACACCTTCCCCAAGAAAACCACGAAATTGAGCTTGTTTCTTTGGAAGCCATTAGCAAATTGAAAACACCAATTTCGAATACTTCAAATTCTAAAAAAATAGAAGAGAAAGAACAAAACATCAATGAGGGAAAGGACAAAAAGAACATTTCAGAGTCCTTTTCAGGTGAAGCTGATGCGATAATGCTCGACTTTAAGGCCACAGGAATTCAGTGTATAGCGAAAACAGTTCACTTTGAATCCACAGAATTAAGTTATTCCTTAAAATGGATTATTGATGGCGTGCATGTATTTGAAGGAAACTCATGTGATTTCTCATTCAATGAACCTGGCGAGCATGAAGTTGTAATGTTAGCCGATATCAATAACGAAAATTACTCTGTTAAAAAATCTATTGAAATATTTGAAAGACCTACACCAGTAATCAGTTATTCAGTTGCCTCTTCAGAAACATGTTTTGAGCAATCTATAGAGCTCTCTTCGCAGCCCGGAACAAATGCGTACAGTTGGTCATTAGAATCTGAGAAAGCAAATGGCAGTAATGTGTCCATTCGTGCAACAGAAGGTAGGCATCAAGTTTATTTAACAGCAGTAAGTCCGGAAGGATGCGTAACTGAATTAGTGCAAGAAGTTTTTGTGGAAGGTGGATTGAAAATTTTCATTCCTAACTCTTTCACTCCTGACAACGATGGTCAAAATGATTCATGGTTTGCCAATGGATTAGAAAAGTGTGCTTCGTTTTCAGTTCAAGTTTACCGAGCTAGTGACCAGTCTTTGGTTTATGAGACAAATAATTTCGCTCCTTGGAATGGTAATATAAAAGGTACTTCTGAAAAGGCAGTGCGCGGAGAAAAGTTCTTGTACCGCATAGCCTCCACAGACAATTGTGGTTTTAAGAAAAAAATAAGCGGAACAATAACATCTCTTTAAAGAAGTATTGTTCCGCATAACTTAGGTAAATCTTACTTTATCTTCTCTTATACGTCAATCTTAGCGTACTTGGCGTTCTTCTCGATAAACTCTCTTCTAGGAGGAACTTCATCACCCATTAACATGCTGAATGTATGATCAGCATCTGCAGCATTATCAATTGATACCTGACGCAGCATTCTAAAATCAGGATTCATGGTTGTTTCCCAAAGTTGTTCTGCATTCATTTCACCAAGTCCCTTATAGCGCTGAATTCCAATTCCAGATTCTTTTCCTGCTCCTTTAAGCTCAGCAACTATCTGATCTCTTTCAGCTTCATTCCAAGCATACCTTTGTTGGGCTCCTTTCTTAAGCAAATACAACGGTGGAGCAGCAATATAAATGCATCCTCGTTCTATCAACTCTTTCATATATCTAAAGAAGAAAGTTAAAATTAAGGTTGCAATGTGGCTACCATCAACATCAGCATCACACATGATCACAATCTTGTGATACCTCAACTTGTCCATATTTAAAGCCTTGCTATCTTCTTCGGTACCAACTCTTACTCCTAAAGCCGTGTAAATATTCTTAATCTCCTCATTTTCGAAGATCTTATGCTGCATTGCTTTCTCCACGTTCAATATCTTACCTCGAAGAGGAAGAATCGCTTGAAACTTTCTATCACGACCTTGCTTTGCAGTTCCACCCGCAGAATCGCCCTCAACTAAGAACACCTCGCATTTTGCTGGATCCTTCTCACTACAGTCAGCCAATTTACCTGGTAAACCACTTCCTGTGAGTACATTCTTTCGTTGGATCATCTCGCGCGCTTTACGAGCAGCGTGACGAGCTTGCGCAGCCAATATTACCTTGTCAACAATATATTTAGCTTCTTTCGGATGTTCTTCTAAATAATTGAATAGCATTTCTCCAACAGCCTGGTCAACCGCACCTCTAACTTCAGGATTTCCAAGTTTAGTTTTTGTTTGTCCTTCAAACTGTGGCTCCATTACTTTAACAGAAATAACAGCTGTCAATCCTTCTCTAAAGTCATCGCCTACAATGTCAAATTTCAGTTTTGAAAGCAAACCAGATTCATCCGCATACTTCTTAAGCGTACGTGTCATTCCGCTTCTGAAACCAGCAAGGTGCGTTCCACCTTCTCGGGTATTAATATTATTGACGTAGCTGTGAAGGTTTTCAGCAAACGTGGTGTTATACTGCATAGCGATCTCTACGGGAATACCATTCTTCTCCCCTTCCATATACATGGTATCAGGAATTAGCTTTTCACGCCCCTCATCTAAAAACTCTACAAACTCAGCAAGACCACGATCTGAGTAATACTCTGATTTCAGGTATTCCCCATTGTCTTCCATGTTTCGTCTGTCTGTGATCGTCAAACGAATTCCCTTATTCAAGTATGCTAGTTCTCTTAATCTATGAGAAAGAGTTTCGAAGTTATAGCTTGTTGTAGAGAAAATTGTATCATCTGGTTTAAACCAAATTTCAGTACCACTCTTATCTGCTTTTCCAACTTCTTTTACGCTGTATTGAGGAACTCCGATCTTATATTCTTGCTGATAAATTACACCATTTCTATAGACGGTAGCCTTTAGATCGGTTGACAAAGCATTCACACACGAAACACCAACACCATGCAATCCACCAGAAACTTTGTAAGATCCTTTGTCAAATTTACCACCTGCGTGAAGAACAGTCATTACCACCTCGAGTGCAGACTTTTTCTCCTTTTCGTGCATATCTACCGGGATACCTCTACCGTTGTCAATTACGGTAATTGAATCGTCTTCATTGATTAATACGTCAATCGTTGAAGCGTGGCCTGCTAGAGCTTCATCTATAGAGTTGTCGACAACTTCATATACTAAATGGTGTAATCCTCTAGTTCCAACATCTCCAATGTACATCGAAGGTCTCTTTCGCACCGCATCAAGTCCTTCAAGGACGGTAATATTGGATGCTGAATATTCGCTTTTTGGTTTTTCTTCTTCACTCATTAAACAGGGGGTTTACTAAACGCTCAAATATAACCTTCAAGGCGTCTTTAATCTTCCTTGAATACCAATAAATACAAGGGTTTTATCAACAGTCAATTAACAGAATTCTACTCTTTCCAGAAAGAATAGGTTAAACCAGCCATTACGTTGAATCTTTGGACAGGATAGTTGTTCCAACGCTGATATCTCTGAATTAAAAGATTATTCAAACTAATAAATCCAGAAAGTTTTTCTGTATAGCGATATTCCACTCCTATGTTAGCGTCAACGATTGGTTTTAATCGATCACTCACTACTGAAATTGGCTGGTCATTGTAAAATTCAGTACCAACAGATTCTGGGTCATCTACTATATAGTCTTTATATCGTTTGGCATACTGAGGACCTAACAAATGCAATTCGGCCTTTACGATAATCTTATTTCTCAACTGATAAAATCCTGATGCGGAAATCTCAAAATTTGGACGTTGCCACGCTTCAACTTCTCTAGTCGTCTGAAAATCTCTAAACACTCCAGCAGCTACTACATGCAATTTCTCGTCTACTCGATAGGTTAATTCACCTCCAAACTCAGTCACTGTGAGCGTATCATAAACTAACGTGAAGTAGTTAACTCCAAAAGGTGTAAAGTTAGGATTAAACTGACTTGCATTATAATTCACAAACAATGGAGCATTGCGTTCTCTATAGTAACCTCCATAAAGATTATAAGTGAATTTTCGAGATACAGACCCTCTGAAGCCACCAGAAACATGGAACTCTCGATCTGTGTTTTGAAGTGGTGTAAGAGCTGGCCACAAAAACGGATTGGTCTCCGTTAGGTTATTCAAATTATTTCTATTCAGCCCTCCGGTGATTCCAGCATAAGGAATAATCAACTCTTTAACCAGATTATATTTCAAATAAATATCAGGGTACAAGCGCAGAGTAGTTGCATTGGCTTGTAAATCCATTTGCGCCTTCACTCCTATTTGAATCCTAAATTTCCGATATTGGCTAGTGATTTTAGGTGTAAGTCCTAAAATCGTATTGGTAACTGAAGACGCTATTGTGTCATAAGGAGCAAAATAAAAGCCATTGACATAATTTACATTATTCAAGTCTGTAGAGAAGTCCAAACTTCCTAAATGCTTGCCAAAATAACGCGAACCCAATGCATTGAATACAACA
The DNA here is from genome assembly GCA_002389645.1 of Flavobacteriales bacterium UBA4422. Taxonomy (GTDB): domain Bacteria; phylum Bacteroidota; class Bacteroidia; order Flavobacteriales_G; family Salibacteraceae; genus SHAN690. The sequence continues at coordinate 167,351 of DGQE01000031.1, read as the reverse complement.
TTGTGCTCAAAATTGGATGCGTTTTTATCCGAGAAGTAGTCATAATGTAACTTCAGGTCATGATTTAATTTGTTTGAGTCTGTATAGAAACTCTTCAACTCAACATCAGCAAATAGCTCATTATATACTTGTTTAAACGCATCTTCATTTCCTTGATACTCCAAGTATAAAGGTGCGATTAGGGTGTCGTTATAATCATAGCCGTAGTATTGAATTCTTTCCCTTTCAAACCCAACCTTACCCGAAAGTGAATGTTTTTTGAAAAACTTCTTTCCGGAGATGGCGGTTTGCCACATATTACAATTGGCAGGAGGTAAATCATTTAACACACCTTGTGTACCTCTGCCGTGCAATTCAAATCCTAACTCGCCTTCACGAGATCTTAAAGAGTTTACATATCCATCCAACATATAGTTGATACCATTACCTAATCCACCCTTCAAATAGCCTCTATATAGAGGATCAAGCGGCTCACCTTTCATTTTTGCAGCATTAATGCTGTCAGGAACATAGGTAGTATTAAACATCCTTGTATCAAACTGATAAACTGCCTCAGGCTTCGGCAAAGTAGTGTCAATCACAGTTGGTGAAAGCGATAGTTTTTTCGCATCGCTAATAGTTGGCTTGTAGTCAAAAACCGTAACAATTCTCGTTCTTAACGTATCATCTGATCCCGATCGAGCTACCTGAGATTGAGAATTTACACCAAACCCCAAACTCATGAAGAGTAATATTAGGTGCTTATTCATTTTCATCAGAATTATTTGGTGATTGAGCATCAACATTATTTTGTTCTTCAGAGCTATTTTCATTCAACTCAATTTCAAATTCAATTACTTCCTCTTCTGCGGGAATGCTTTCTAATTCCTCTACTGTTTTCAATTTTTCCTCCGCTAATGCTTTCACATCATCGTCTTTATCATAGTTATCAAGAATACTCTGAAGTGTGGCTTTAGCTTGAAACAGATCACCTCTTGTCATATAAATATCAGTGAGCAGCAAAAGACTCTTTCCCAACCAGTATGACTGTGACTGATATGTCTCTACCAATTGAAAAACCAATGTTTCTGCAGAGTCTAAAGCATCCATATTGAATTGGACTCTTGCTTTCAAATACATCGCCTCAGCTGACTGTGAAGGAGCTCCGTTAGACATGACCTTATCCAGGTACGTCATCGCTTCAACCGGACTTTCTAATTTCAAATTTGATTTGGCTATGATCAAATTCGCCTCTGTTTTAATGTTTTGGTCCGTTTTATCCTCCTCAAGGGTAATGAAAGCATTAGCTATAGCACCTTGATAATTGTTAAGTCTATAGTTACATCGCATTTGGCCAATTTCAGCTTCTAGTAGATTACTCTTGTATTGCCCGAGCATTGACAACCTCTTGTAATAAGCCAATGCATCAGGGAAGTTCTCATTAGCAAAGTTTACTCTAGCGGCTTTTACAAGCGCTGACTCAGAAAATTTGTTCTTAGGTTGATTAGCCACATACTCATAATCTTTAATCGCTTGAACGTCTTGCCCCATCTTGCTCATGCATTCTGCACGATAGAGCTTGGCGTTTAGAGCAAAAATCCCTTTTTCAAAGCGATCTAAATACTTGTTAAATGCAGCAACAGCTTCTTTACATTGCCCATTGAAATACTGATTTTCAGCAGACTCATAATTAATACTATCCAAAGCCATGTCGGAGATATTAACGAAGTCTAACGATGATATAAGCGTTTCGTACTTTTCAACCTCCCCGCGGTCAGTATAGATATTCTGAATCCCAATCAGAGCCTCTCGTGTGTCATCGTAAGTAGGGTAGTCGTTTACTATTTTCAAATAAACCTTTAACGCCTCTTCATCATTCTGTTGATTGTAATACGTTTGACCAATACTGGCTAGGGACTTTCTAACGTAGCTACTTCCAGGAAACTGATCAACCACCTTATTGAATTTAGACAGCGCCTCCTCGTTATTACCAAGTGCAACATCAACACGCCCCAATTCATAATAGGCGGCATCCAAAAAATGAGATTCAGGGTAATTCTTGGTCAATTTTTCTAAAGATTCTTGCTTACCCTTCATTTTTTTCATCAACCCTTGAGTCATGGCCATTTGATACAAAGCATAGTCAGGGTCTGACTTTCCTTGCTTGTCAGCAATCTCATAATATTCAAAGGCGGCATCATACTGATTAAGCATAAAATAGCTATCCCCTATCCTCAAATTTGCATCTGTCAACTTTACTTGACCCTTTTCTCTGCTATAAGATGTAAACCTTCTAAACCATGACGGAGCTTCAATAAATTTATCTTGTTGAAAAAAGGCATAGCCAATGTTGTAGTTAGCCAAATTGAAATAAGGAGTCAACACAGCTCCTGGAGCGTAAATAAAGTCTTCATAGGTCTCAACCGCATTTTTAAAATCTCCACTGTTGAACAATGCTTCTGCCTTCCAATACTTGCAGGAAGCGGCAATAGTCTTGTTAAGCTTAAACTTCAACGAACGATCAAAATAAGCTATAGCATCTTTGTATAACTTATCTTGAAAAAGAGAAACGCCTTTATTAAAAGCAATGCGCTGATATGCTTCTTGTAATCTTAAATCAGGATTCTTATACTCTTCAATTGATGAAAGTGCCGCGTCATAATTTTTTGATGTGAGGTAAATATTTACCAAATAGTCAAATGCCTCTTGCGTGCGTTCCGCCTCTGGATATGCTTTTATGTATTCTTTGAAAGCATCTATTGCGCCTTGATAAGGATCATAACTCAGCTCATAGGAAAGCTGCGCATACTTAAACAATGCATCCTCTTTCAATACCGGATCAAAATCCATTCGAGAGGCCGAGCGATATGCATTTCTTGCATATGACTTTTTATTTGCCTTCAGATATGTCTCGCCTAAATGGTAGGAAGCGTTTTGACCGAGCAAGTCATCACTATATGAAATCTTAGAAAACTGCTCAGCAGCCTTATCGAAATTATCACTTCTGTAATACGAATAACCCAAGACATAGTAATCATCTCCTTGCTTAGGAAGCCTGCTTTCCATGAAGTTTTCCAGAAAAGGAACTGCTTCATCATAAACTTGTTTGTGATAAAGCGCCTCACCGACTAAACGACTTATTTCAGCCTTTCTTTTAACATCATCTTTCTCTAAAAACGGCTTTCCGTAATCAACTAAATTATCATACTCCTCTTGAAAATGATAAACTTGAACGATGTAGTAAGGAATCACCTCACCAAACTGTGGGTGGTTTTCGAGGCTCTTAAATGATTTTAGTGCAGTTGCGTACTTACCTTGTTCATAGTTTATGTGAGCAAAATAATAAGCGCCAGGAGCGTAATATACTGATGCCTCGTTCTTCATCTGAAAGAACTGATCTGCGGCTTGACCCAAATCACCTTCTTGAAAAAAGGAATATCCTTTCTTAAACAAGTATTCGCTTCTTAATGGTTCTGGAAGATCATCAGCAGCTATTTCATTATAATAGTTGACTGCATCTTCCCAATCCTTTTTCCGGTAATTAAAGTTGCCAAGTAAATACCACGCTTCTGTTGTACGCGGACTAGTGCTGTAATTTCTTACAAACTCTTTGAGCAGAAACTCTGCATCTTTGTGAAATAGCCCCACTGCGCAAGCAGCTTTGTAAAAATGCGCGTTAGCACTAATTTCAGAATTCTGATCATCAACCCTAATGATTGATTGCTCGAACTGCTCTTTTGCAGCCCCGTATTTTTGTTTCTCGAAAAGTTCTAAGCCACGACTGTAACTCAAGAGATCATGATCAAAGGTCATGGTCATCTGCGCCAAAAGCAAAGTGGGCAGAGAGAGCAGGCCTATTAGTAAGAATTTGGCGTATCGCACGTATACAAACAATTTTAGGAATGTGCTAATTTACCCTTAGCCTTAAAGCTAGTGAAAGCTCTTACCTATAATTATTAACCCGCAAATGTTGATGTAGAATCGAGGCTACCTGTTTTTGTCGCGCGCCCAAAAAATGAAATCGCATACTGGAGGTTCAATGCCTACTTCACTCCACACCGCTGAGATTTGGGCACGATGATGTGCCGAGTGTATTATAAGATGCGTTAGCACCTCATCAAGTGTATTACTGAACGTCTCTCCTTTTGAGTTTTGATAAGTATGAACTTTTCTAAGGTTACCGAACTCAAGCAATTGAAAAATAGCGTTATGGCATTTTTGATTCAACTTGTGTAAGCTAGAAGTTTCATGCACCTGCCACGTTTCTGCCTGTGACTCTCGTCCTTCAACTCTACTCACCCAAATTTCTAGGGCATTTAGCAAATGACTTATTAGCTTTTTAGCCAATTCAGGAGATTCAGGGTGATCATTAAGGACATCGACATACCGCCCTATTATTTCCTCATTATATTGGAACTGTCTCAGGTAATTCATTGACTAGGAAAGGAAGCTAGATTTTTTGAATCTACCACTAGCCTATTTACCCTCCTTTAAAAAACCCAAATATGACTTGAAAATCTGAGGGCTATCAACTCTCGGTGTAAAGATTTCCAGCACTCCAGAAGTTGACCGCTCAGGATTAAACAGCCATTCGAGCCCTTTTACTAAAGAACTAAAATTACGAGCTTCTTTGTAGTCAATACCGTGGTATTCGACCAACTTACCTATGGGCTGTTCATCAACTTTTTCAATGTAATCATGACTCACATCATGGTCTTTTGGTCCGTCAATAATTCTAAAAATATTCCCACCTCCATTATTAATCACGATGACCCTCAAATTCTCAGTGCCATTTTTAATTGCAAGCGCATTCGAATCATACCTAAAGGCTTGATCCCCGCTGATTAATAGGGTTAATTCGTCACAGCTTTGAGCAGCTCCAACTGCCGTAGATGTGCTTCCCTCAATTCCACTAACACCTCTATTTCCAAAATAAGAAACCGTCCTAATTTGATTGAACAATTGAATATACCTGACAACACTTGAGTTACCCATCTGAACAGAAGTCTGATCAGGTATAAAGTCATTAATGATCTCAAATACTTTGAGGTCGCTGTAAGCAGATGTTTTAAGAAACTCAATGTGCCTTTGTTCCATTTCAAAAAACCGAGCTCGCCAACTATTTCCGAATTGGCTCGCATTGCTTTCAAGCGATCCGCTCAAATAGCTCAATATAGGATTGGCCTCAGCCTTAATCAATTTAGTCAATGACTGGAAGGTGTCCATAACTTCATCACCAAAATGCCAGTGATCTGCAATAATCTTCTTGTGTCTTCGGAAAAGTGATTTAATCTTCTTACTGATGACGTTAGAGCCAACGGTGATAAAAAGGTCAGGGATATAGTCAACCTCAGCATCTGAATTGATAAAACTTTCGATAGTCCGATCAATACAGCTTACGAAGCCTAAATGATATAAATTGGCATGGGTTTCAGTTACAATGGCCACTTTCGAACAAGCATTCATCTCTCGCAATGCTTCTATACATTCAGCACTTTCTTTACCTTGAGCTACAAGTACCAATACTTTATTCGATGCTTGAAATATCCCTTTAAGCTTATCCAGCTCCGAATCAGAAAGCATCTTTTTAGACTCAACTATCTCAAATGCTTGTGGCATGACATATGAAGAAGGAGCTGTACCGTATAAAGGCTCTTTCAAAGGCACATTGATGTGCACGGGCATTGATTTCGTAATCGCCAACTCGAATGCTTCATTGATCAACCTGCCATTATACCAACGATCATCATCATTATGCTCTTCAACCAAGTTCACGGAATGCAGCACAACATTATCCATCAATTTTACTTGGCGCATACTCTGCCCCTCTCCCTGATCAATCCACTCACCAGGCCTATCAGCAGTAACTGCGACCAATGGAATCTTTTGATAAAAAGCTTCCACCATAGCCGGAGTGTAATTCAATACTGCTGAACCACTAGTGCAACTTAAAATAACAGGTTTTTTCTTTTGCTGTGCCATTCCTAATGCTACAAAACCGGCAGAGCGTTCGTCAAGAATACTTTGGCAATTAAAAGAACCATGACCATTAAAGCTCAGAATAAAGGGAGCATTTCTACTTCCTGGAGAAAGCACAACATCTTGAATCTGCTTGGCAGCAGCAAGTTCAACCAATGTTCTTACCGAACCTATATTTGAAACATCACCCATGTGCTATTGCTTCCTTTACAGAATTACTCTTTCTTACTGTTTCTTCCCACTCACTTATAGGGTCTGATTTGGCGTTAATACCGCCTCCCACATGCACTCTAATCTGATTATCAAACAACCTCATGCACCTTAAATTAACAAACAACTGACTATGGTTAGAGTCTACAAATCCCAAATACCCTGAATACAGCCCTCTTTCATGCTCTTCATTGGAGAGTATGAACTCTAAAGCCTCTGCTCTAGGGAAGCCACAAATAGCAGATGTAGGATGCAATAATTCTGCAAACCTGAGAATCGAATCCTCTGATTGCCATCTAAAGTTCGTCCTGAGATGACGAAGCTCACCGAAGTTCATTTCATGCACATCACCTATTTCGACAACTTCTTTGCTCAAGCAATCCATAATATCCCTAGAAACCAACATTTGTTCATCAAACTCCTTTTGAGTAAACAACTCGCCACCCCATTTAGTTCCTGCAAGGGCCATGGTAGAAAGTAGTTCACCTTCTTTTTCAACCAAAGTTTCTGGAGTTGCTCCTAGCCAAATTCCATACTGCTTTGAAATCAAAAAATAGATAAATGATTGAGGGAACTTATTTCTTAAGTTCTGTAAGCTTTTTGTGAGATTGAATGACTGCATGGATGCTTCATCAATTCTACTAACAATAATTTTCCCATTGATTTCCTGTGAACGATCAATTGTTTTTGAAATAAGCCTTTCATAGTCTGACTGTTGAACCGCCTCAGAGTTTGGAGCATTAATGTAAGATTCAACAACCAACTCTGACAAGTCAATGTTTTCATGGACATCAGCTCGAATGAATAGCACTTTTTTATCATCATTGAATGGCCTAACCACAAAGTATGATTCGCTTTTATCATGCTTTTCAGAAACGTTGAAATCATTCTGCCTGCAAATTCTGAACTCAGAATTACCAGGCAAAGAATAGATCACCGCGTTATGCTCGGGCTTTAGCTTCATTTCTATTGAATCACAATTTGAGTGAATTCCATTTCAGTGCGCATCGTATAAACGCCCTTAGACAGAAACTCAAGGGATAATAACTCGATTCTCGACTGCGGTAAATGACGATAAACTAAATTTCCTAATACATCAAAAACCTCAACAAACGCAGGCAAACCGTTACTATACTCAACATGAATAACACCTTCGGAAGGATTGGGATAAACTTTCACCTCAGGTGTTTGCAATTGATCTAAACCTGTAAAGCCTGAGCTATGAAACAATGCACTTCGATTGGTTTTCACAATGAGCTGCATGAGTTCGACTTGCCTTTGAGTAAATAAAAGCATACAAGAATCATTTCCGTAATCCATGTAGTTCATGAACATATCTCCATTTGGCTGGCTAGGACATGAATAGGTTGGAAAGGATTTACAGCCAAAGTTTTCCTTTAATTGAGTTGGAGTATCGCTGATATAGTCGGTTGACGAACAACTCTCGTCATCACTACCCCATAAATGGCGTAAACCGAAGTAATGTCCCACTTCATGCACAAATGTTCTACCCAAATTATAGGGCTCTACGGCCGTACCCATCGTTCCAAAAGCTCGCGGACTCATTACTATACCATCTCGTTCAGACATTTTAGATCCAGGAAGGAGAGCAAAGCCCAATGTATTTCCTTCTAATTCACATACCCATACATTCATGTAATGCACTTGAGGCCAAGGATCACTCCCGCCTCTATTTGACTGATGATATAAAGTCTCAGTTCCAATGTTTTCTAATGTTGTGAGTTTTCTTGTTACCCCTTGCGTGAAATTTCCATAAGGATCTTTATCTGCCAGTTGGAATCTAATTTTAGCTGAAGAAGCTAAACCTCTAAAAACTTCAGGAATCTTTTCAATGTCATCATTTTCAGCATTGAAGTCGCGATTAAGAACATCAATTTGTGACTTGATTTGCTCCATAGAAATGTTGTTTTCTTCTTCCCTATAAACAACGTGTACGACAACAGGAATAGTAATCTCTTTAAATCCATTGCGAGAAGGCGTCATCAATTGCTCGAATTCTTCTGACAACTTATTAAGCTCATTGATTCCATTGGCAAAGTCTTCATCATGCAATTGTTCTAGTTGATTCTCAAGGTCAGTCGCACAATGCTCCTGAGCATTTAATCGACAGGTGAATAAAACAAGTAAGATAAAAACCAATTTTGGCATGCTTCAAAAGTCGGTATTGTAAACGATTTTTAGAAGTACAAGGTTTTGAAATCAAAATGTTAGTTCATTACTCCTAGTATAATCGAAAGAAGACGATTCACGTTTTAGATTTGCATCATGTCCAAGCGAATACTTTTAGTGGAAGATGAAGAACGGCTGCTTGAAGTTGTAAAGCTCAACCTTGAGTTAGAAGGACATGAAATAATAGCGGCTAGAGACGGCAAAGAAGCACTTGAGCGTTTTCACCAAGAGCGATTCGACTTAATCCTATTAGATGTGATGCTTCCGCATATGGATGGTTTTTCAGTTTGTAGATCTATCCGACTTGAAAATCGCAAGGTCCCTATCTTATTTCTTACCGCTAAAAACTCTGCTCAAGACAGGGTGATGGGTCTAAAAATAGGAGGCGATGACTATTTGGTTAAACCTTTTGACTTAGAAGAACTGCTGCTTCGGGTGCAACGATTGTTAGAAAGAGGATCACCTGATAGTAAGGTCGGAATTTCTGAACTTTCATTTGGAGGAAACACTTTATACTTTGATAAGCATATTGCTAAGACGTTTTCAGACCAAACAATCGATATTGGCAAAAAAGAGATGATGCTCTTGAAGCTTCTAACTGAGCGCGATGGAGAAACTGTGAGCCGAGATGAAATGCTTGACCTGGTTTGGGGAGTGGATGTTTACCCAAGCACACGAAGCATCGATAATTTCATTTTAAGTTTTCGAAAAAACTTCGAGCGCAACCCAAAGAATCCGATTCACTTTCATAGCATAAGAGGTATTGGATACCGATTTGTAAGTAAACCCGTTGATCAATCACATCAAGATTGATTGACCTTCTTACCAACGTGTTCGATTAAGTCCTCGTCTTTAGAGTTGATAAGCAGAAATATGCTAAAAAAAAGTCAAGATAACGTAACATTGAAACTCAAGCAAACAGAGCGCTTTTTACTCTATAAAGTATCAGGTTCTGGAGCTAGACCATTAAGGTTTGATTTGATCAACCTTGATGGTAAGAAAGTGTGAAGCATAGATTTGCTCTATGGAAGTGAATTTGTCATCCCTGTTATAGGACTTGAAAAAGGAGAATACCTCTACGCTCTTAATTCAGTAAAGGGTTTACTTCAAACCGGAGTAATAAGCCTCTAACCGCTAAAAGGTTGTATATTTTGATTCTTCATCATGCTGAAATGGCTGAGTAGGATCAAGCATGTCACTCACGATTTTATCCAAAATTTCCGGCATCGTCTCAACGATCGATGAGCTCACCTCTTTTTTTCCCAGTTTTAATCCTTGATAACCTGCCTTAAAATTGCGGAAGCTGACAATAAACGACTCTACGTTTTCATCCGCCAAATCATGAATCATGCAATACATGAATTTATAAAGCGCTAGCTGCAAAGCTTTACTCAACTTTCTATCGAAAGGCATTATCTCAGGGCTATACCTCAATTCAGAAGGCCCAACCATTCCGGTTTTATAATCAATTATTCTAATTACTCCATCGCGCTTATCTATTCTATCAGCAAATCCAAACAACTTCATATCAACGCCATTGGATGAATAATTACACATGAGTCGATCTTCCAACTTGATAAGAGTGACTGCACCATTTTGCTTCATATCATTCAAGTCAAACGTTATAAATGATCTTACATAATGCATAGACATTTCAAGAATTAGTAGATTCCTTCCCGATTTCAAATCTCCTTCTTGAAACTTTTTTAGAAACAACTCCTCCGTTTTCTGATCGCAATGAGTAAGTGTATTTTCAAGTTCACTCATCGAAATCACCTTTCCTTCAAATGGTTTATAAGCCCATTCCAAAACCTCATGCACTACGGAGCCGGAGGTACGCGCCTCAATATCTTCTTCCACTTCATCCTGCTCTTGCAGTTTTAAAATGTGGTAATAATAAAATTCGAGTGGACTATTGATGAACTTATTCAAAGCAGAAGGAGAAACACGCGTCCTTAAAAAGGATTTTATGCTATCAATAATTTCTTCTGATTTATGAATTATGGTTGGTTCAAGGTCTTCTGCATTAATTGAAACATCCCAACCCATTGTATTGAATGTAACATCCTTATTTGTTTCACACAACTCTTCTCGTATTTGAAGCATATATCTTGATGGCTCTCCGCTAGTCAATGCTTCCGAAGTTGTATTATAGACCATATCAAGTCGCTTGCAACGTTGAATCAACCTGTAAAAATGGTAGGCCATTAAAGCCTCCGTATCTTTTCGTGTCGGCAGATTGTATGCCTTGCGGTGAATGAAAGGAATATGCGTGGATAGTGCTGGATTTCCGGGTAACTCATCATCTGTAGCTCCTAAGACGATTACATTTTCAAAATCAATCATTCGCGTCTCCAACATTCCCATTACTTGAAGAGCATCATTCTTGGGATCCTCAATAAACAGTTTCGAATACCCCACTTGACGATGCACAAACTTCTTCAATGCTCTCAAATCATTCTCAGGAAGTAACTCATTGAATTGAGACATTAAAAGTTTTAGTTTCTCGATGTAATATTTGATCGCTTTTTGCTCGATGTGAGCAACACCCGTATTATTGATGTTGTCGTTCCACTGAGAAAGCACGTCATTGATTCGTTGGAAAATACTGTTGACATCTGCATCCCAATCGAAGAGCAAGAAGAATGCTTTTTCGGCAAATAGGTCAACCGACATTTTTTCTTTCAGCCAAGAAAGCGGAATAAACTTCATGTTTCCCGAAACAACTTCAGCCCTTAGCTTGTCCCAATCAAGGGTGCCGCTCAACCAATTCTTTACGATTGGATACTCAAGAAACTCCTCGAGGTGTTTGTGGTAAAAATATTTTTCTCCTCTCCTATTTGATGAACTCGAATGCAATGTCATCCACGTCATTACAAAACGATGAATCAACGTATTTCGAATTGGGAAGCCACTAGTGATATTGATGGTTTCTTTGTCTTTTTCAAACACCTCTAGGAAAGGAAGTATCATCGATGAGTCGGTAACTACAACAACCGTTTTATTCCAATTTTCACGACCGAATCCTTCGAGAATTTCTTTCACCCTCACCACTTGGGCGATTTTTCCAGGAAGAGGATGGTAATTGATTTGTTTACCAATATTCTCAAGCAAATTAACTCTCCAACTTACGTCTTCTTTCAACGGAAACTCACGAAACAAACGCCCAGCTTCATGGTCAGTTCCATTCACGTAGTAATCATCAACATCAGCAAACAACCTCAATTTAGCTCTTTCAGCAATCCAATCAAGCAGCTTTCGTTCACTAGGGTTTCCTGGTATGATTCCTACCCAAAACACATCTTTTCCTCCAAAAAAGGAAGTTAATTTTTGATCATTTACCGTAGCACTTTCAGCCACCTCTCGATAGATCAATCCTCTATAGGCCAGCTTCAATCGATCTAGCTCAGCGCGCAGTGATTTATAATACTTTGGTAAACACTGCCAAAACCTCAGGAAGGAACCCTCAATTGGACCGGCATTCGAAGCATCAAACACTTCGCCCGTTTCATGGTATTCTTGAATGTGTTTATAAAGTGAATCGATATCCCCCAGATGCAAATCAACATCATTAAGATCGCTTAAAAATGTAACTGCCCATGTTGAAAATCGATCAAAAGATTGTGGATTCTTCTCTGTATTACAATAGGACTCAAAAAAAGAAACCAGTAATTCCTCAGGCTCAATGAGCTTAAGTCCAGAGAGGTTTTGCATTAAATCATCAATGGTAAAAAGCTTAATATCGTCTGTTTCACTCCCTAGCTTCTCACCTAAAACAAACAACGAACGTTTGTTTGGCAGCACAACAAGCGATGGCCTATCATCAGGCTTTTCTTTAATTTCTTTAGCAAGCCTGTCTAAGTAAGGAAGTTTATCCAGCTCTAAATCCATTCTTCAAAAAGTCGATGTATTCTCTGAATCCTCTTTTCGTAGTGAACGTATTTCTCATTATTGCCATCAAGCTCATTTCTTTTCTGGCTTGGTGTTCTTCTGATGCAGCATCCACGCTTTGGTTGAATTCCTCAAAATTCTTCTTTTTTATTCGCTCCAAAAGATTATCTACTTCCGCTAAAGAATCGGCTTTGGCATAATGCTCTTCGGCCTTGGCTTGATAGCCCAATTTTTCTTGAAGAAGACCTAAGTTATTGAATGCGATGCTGTCTTCTGGATCAAGCTTAATGGCAATCTCATAGTCTTTAATGGCACCTTCAGTATCTCCCATGGCATCTTTGATAAATGCTCTACTAGAATAACGATAAGGATTCTCGGGCTCGAGCTTAGCGGCATAATTCATATCCAACATACTCGACTCCATATTCTTAAGATAATAATACACAACAGCTCTTTCGCTATAAATGGAAGGATTCTCTTCCTCTTGGATTGCCTTTGTGTAATCTTGAAGAGCACCGGTGTAATCTTGGGCTTCAAATTTTGCTCGGCCCGAAATGTAAAATGTGTTTTGTGAAATCATTGTTTTGCAGAATTAGAAATAAAGCTGAAACCCTAGGCTATTAATAACGTTTGAAAAGCGAAATTTGACAATTGAAAACAACCCATGGATTTTCCTCTTTATAGAAAGTATCCGAATAACAAAAGCTTCTTCAAAATTGTTGATTCTGATCATTTCCAAGAAATTAAACTGACTGGAAATCTATCGGAACTTCATCAGTTCGAAGCCAAAATACTACCTGACAGAAATTTCATTCAGGACATGATTGCAATGGAGAACAAGTTTTGGATAGAGAGCGATGCGCAAGAATTTGAGAAGATGCTTGCTTCGATCAAATGATGTTCACTTCTCTCTCTAGCTTTATGTCAAATTGAGCTTTTATCGTCTGAATGATTTCCTCAGATAGCGCAAACACTTCGGCACCAGTTGCTCCTCCATAATTAACCAAAACAAGTGCTTGTCTATCATGGACACCATAGTTTCCGAGACGTTTGCCTTTAAATCCGGCTTTTTCAATTAACCAGCCCGCTGCCACTTTGGTTAGTCCTTCACCAGCTGGGTATCCGACAATCTCAGGAAAAGATTCTTTCAACGAATTGAAATGAGAAGTTTCGATCACAGGATTCTTAAAGAAGCTTCCAGAGTTTCCGATTTTCTTCGGGTCAGGTAATTTACTTTGACGAATAGCTATCACTGCATCACTCACGGCCTTGATGCTTAGCTTGCTCAAATTCATACGCTCTAATTCAGCATCAATAGCACCATAGGTCGTATTAAAGCTGGGGGTTTTACTCAACTTAAACGTCACAGAAGAAATGATGGCTTTCTCTTTTAAAGCCCGTTTAAAAACACTTTCTCTATATCCAAACTGACAATCATTCTTTGAAAACGTCTCGAAAGTCTTGTCGCCAATGATATAGGCGTCCAATGAATGAAAAACCTCTCGGATCTCAACGCCATATGCCCCTATGTTTTGCATTGGAGCAGCACCAACACTCCCTGGTATCAATGACAAATTCTCTACGCCAGCCCATCCATTGGAAATTGCGGTAAGCACGAATTCATGCCAAACCACACCAGCCCCAACTTTAACGTAGAAATACTCTTTATCCTCATGCACTAAATCAACTCCTGGAAATTCTATTCGAACCGTTGTTCCTGGTAAATCTCGCGTAAGAAGCATATTGCTACCACCACCAAGAACCAGCGTTGGATATTGGGGATGATCGTTAAAAAACTCTACTAACTCGGCAGGATGCTTCAAATGAATTAATCGCTCTGCAAAGCTTATCAAGCCAAATGTGTTGTATGGCCTTAGATCTTTATTCAATTCTATTTGCACCCGTCAAAGAACGTGAAGAATCATTGCCAACTGAATGTCATAAATGAAAGGTTGATGACTTGTGTATGTTGAAAACTGCACACCTCAAAACTTACAGTCGCTCATATAATTGCATTGTTGCCCATGCATTATTCTGCGTTAACTTCGCCCTAAATGTTGATCAGCCTCTTATACTATGCCATTATCATTCCTTTATCAAGGCTTCCGTTTTGGTGTTTGTACATTATATCAGATGGACTTTATATTATCATTTACCGGATTTTAGGTTATCGTAAAAAGGTAGTCAGCTCAAACCTAAAAAACTCACTATCACACCTCAGCAAATCCGAAATCAAGCGAGTTGAAAGCTTATTCTACCGTCACCTGTGCGATTTGGTAGTAGAAAGCCTAAAAGGATTCAGCATTACAGAAGAGCAGGTGATGCAGCGTATGAAGTTTTTAAACCCTGAAGTTTTCGATCCATTTTATCAAAAGGGTCAACGGGTTGTATTGGTTGGCGGACACTATGGGAATTGGGAGCTTTTCGCGCAAGGAATCGACCAAAGCATACAACACAAAGCTGTTGCCTTGTTCACTCCACTGAGCAATAAATTCATGAACGAAAAGATCAAAAACAGCCGATCAAAATATGGGCTTCACATGCTTTCGATTCATGAAATCAGAGAGAACCTAGCTTCTAAATCAGATGAATTGACTGCCACTATTTTTGGATCAGATCAATCACCCAGTAAAAAACAACGTGCCTATTGGATGCGCTTTTTAGGCCAAGAAACAGCCCTTCAATTCGGCACCGAAAAATTTGCTGTTGAGCATAACATGCCGGTGATATACGGAGAAATCAGGAAGGTGAAAAGAGGTCATTTCGAGGTGTTTTTTAAGGTGATTTGTGATGATCCTAAAGCTGTTCCATTTGGTTATATCACTCAAAAATACACGCAGCTTTTAGAAAATGCTATTCTTGAACAGCCTGAATATTGGCTTTGGAGCCATAAGCGTTGGAAAAGAAAAAGAAGTTCGGAAGATGAGCTGCATGAAAACATTTTGGACAAATAAACATTAACTATTGAATCATTAACCTAAACCTTATTATGATGAAAAAGACCCTTTACTTTCTTCCTTTGGTGCTGGCGGTATCATGCGGAAACCCTGAACCTGCATCCAATGATTCTTCTGGAGAAACGTCAGAAAAAATAGAAGTTTCAGAACCTAAAATCGCGGGTAAAGAAGTCACCTATGAAGGTGACAGTATTATCATGAAAGGCTATATCGCCTATGATGAAAATATAGAAGGGCCACGACCAGGTGTGATTATTGTGCACGAATGGTGGGGACATAATGAACATACCCGCAATAGCGCTGAAAAACTTGCAAAAGCAGGTTATGTAGCATTTGCTTTAGACATGTATGGTGAAGGAGCTCAGGCAGAGCATCCTCAAGACGCTCAAGCATTTGCGGGTGCGGTAATGCAAGACTTTGATGGTGCAAAGGCACGTTTCAATGCTGCATTAGACGTTCTACGATCTAATAGCAATACCAATGCCGATGAAATTGCTGCTGTAGGATACTGTTTCGGAGGTGGCGTGGTTTTGAACATGGCTCGTCAAGGTGCTAACTTAGATGCAATTGCCACTTTACACGGAAGCATTGGAGCCATTGAGCCCGCTCAACCCGGTTCTGTAAAAGGAAAGATCTTAGTGATGAATGGTGCAGACGATCCATTTGTTTCTCCTGAAGCAATAGATGCCTTCAAGGCTGAAATGGACAGTGCTATTGTCGAGTATGAGTTTGTAAATTATCCCGGTGCAGTTCATGCCTTCACCAATCCTGAAGCAACCGCCAAAGGAAAAGAGTTTGACCTGCCATTGGCTTACAATAAAGAAGCCGATGAGAAAAGCTGGATAAAGCTTGAAGAATTCTTAGCAAGTGTTTTCAATAAATAGGCTAACAACACTCAATAAAAAGCTCATTTCGAAGGAAGTGGGCTTTTTTTAGTCTCTTTTACGAGACGCAATCATTGCGTTATTCAGCAAATAAGCGATGGTCATTGGCCCTACTCCACCTGGAACGGGAGTGATAAAACTTGACTTTTTTGAGACTTCGTCAAACTTAACGTCACCAGTCAATCGGTAGCCTCGCTCTCGAGTATCGTCATCAACACGATTGATTCCAACGTCAATTACAACCGCACCTTCTTTCACCATATCGGCTGTAACATAATCGGGTTTACCAATGGCAGCGATTAAAATATCAGCAGACTTACAGACCGCCTTGATGTCTTTCGTGCGTGAATGAGCAATGGTAACAGTGCAATTCCCTGGATAGGTGTTCCTGCGCATCAAAATGCTCATCGGACCGCCTACAATATTGCTTCGACCGAGCACCACGCAGTGCTTGCCTTCGGTTTCAATGTTGTATCGTTTCAACAACTCCACAATTCCACCTGGAGTTGCCGAAATAAACGCATCTAATCCAAGCGCCATTTTACCAACGTTGATTGGGTGAAAACCATCTACATCTTTAGCAGGAAGAATGCGCTCGATTACGGTTTTATCGTCAATATGAGAAGGCAAAGGAAGTTGAACGATGAAGCCATCAATGTCTTCATTTTCATTCAGTTCATCAATGCTATGCAACAACATTTCTTGACTAATTTCTGGAGGGAAATGCAGGAGTGAAGATTCGTATCCGGCTTCTTTGCATGCCTTTACTTTAGCATTCACATAAGTCTCACTGGCCGCATTTTTCCCCACCAATATTACAGCAAGGTGCGGAGGTCTGCGTCCAGCTGCAATCATCGTTTTAACTTCTTCCGCCAGCTCTAACCTTAACTGTTTGGATACTGCTTTTCCGTCTAATAGTTCCATGTATACTAGCCTTTTGGTGCGCCAGGCATGTTCTTCATCGCACGCATCATTTGGCTCATTTTTGTTTTATCATTCATCACGCGCATCATCTTGCGCATATCTTCAAATTGCTTGAGCAGCTTATTAACATCATTTACCGAAGTTCCACTTCCAGATGCAATTCTATGTCTTCTACTTCCCTTTATCAAATGAGGATTCTCGCGCTCTTCATTGGTCATGGAAGTAATTATCGCTTCAATTCCTTTGAAAGCATCATCATCAATATCAACATCTTTCATGGCTTTACCCATTCCAGGAATCATTCCAACAAGGTCTTTCATGTTCCCCATTTTCTTGATTTGACTTATTTGGCCTAAAAAATCATTAAAGTCAAATTTGTTCTTGGCAATCTTCTTTTGGATCCTTCTCGCTTCTTCTTCATCGTATTGCTCTTGGGCTTTTTCAACCAAAGAGACAATGTCACCCATTCCTAGAATACGATCAGCCATTCTGCTAGGATGAAAAACATCCAATGCATCCATTTTTTCACCAAGTCCAACAAACTTGATTGGCTTCTCTACCATATTGCGAATAGATAGTGCAGCTCCACCTCGAGTATCACCATCTAGTTTTGTAAGTACAACACCATCAAAATTGATACGTTCATTAAAAGATTTGGCTGTATTGACCGCATCTTGTCCCGTCATTGAATCGACTACAAAGAGCGTTTCGGATGGGTTGATGGCTTTTTTAATGGCCTCAATCTCATTCATCATTTGCTCATCTACTGCCAAACGACCAGCAGTATCCACAATCACGGTATTGATGCCTTTGCTTTGAGCTAGTTTGATCGCATTCTGAGCAATCTTAACCGGATCACTATTGCCTCGTTCAGTATAAATCTCAACACCAACTTGGTTCGCCACTACTTCCAGCTGATCAATCGCTGCAGGGCGGTAGACGTCACAAGCAACAACCATAACTTGGCGGCCACGTTTGTTTTTTAAGAATTGCGCAATCTTTCCAGTGTGAGTGGTTTTACCTGAACCTTGAAGACCAGCCATTAAAATGACCGCAGGTTTTCCTGTAAGGTTGATTTCTTCACTTTCACCACCCATCAAAGAAGCTAATTCATCGCGAGTGACCTTAACCAACAGCTGCCCAGGAGAAACAGCTGTCAACACATTCTGACCAAGGGCCTTTTCCTTCACCGTATTCGTAAAGTCCTTGGCAATCTTAAAGTTAACATCCGCATCTAACAATGATCTGCGAATTTCCTTCATGGTCTCGGCAACGTTGATCTCTGTGATCTGGCCCTGACCTTTTAAGATTTTAAATGATTTCTCTAGCTTTTCTGATAAACTTTCAAACATGCTTTTAGCGCTTTATTTCGAGGGTTGGCAAAGGTAATTTTTGATTAACGAATCGCGAATGATTCAGCCTACATTCTTTCTGGTACTCTAATTCCTAATAAACTCATGGAGATCTTAATCGTCTCTGCAGTCAGTGCAGTGAGTGCCAATCGAAAACCTTTAACAGATTCTTCAGCCTTTAATATTTGGTTATCGTGGTAAAACTGATTGTAGGTTTTAGCTATTTCAATACTGTAATTAGCTATGGCCGATGGGTTCATGCCTTCCGCTGCTAAAGAAACGGTTTTTCTGAACTCAAGTAAGTTTCTTAATAACTGACGCTCTTTATCAACCAGTTCCACGTGATCGCCAATAGAATAACCACCCGCCTTGCGCAGCACTGCCTTGCATCGAGCATAGGTGTACTGAACGAAAGGTCCAGTGTCTCCATTCAACGATACTGAATCAGCTGGATCGAACATCATTCTCTTTCGAGGATCTACCCTCAACAAATAAAACTTCAGCGCACCGACACCTAGTATTTCAAATAACTCTTTTTGTTCTGCATCACTCATTTCATCGAGTTTGCCTTTTTCTTCTGAAGAATTCTTTGCCGCCTCGACCACTTCATCCATCAAATCATCGGCATCTACAACTGTTCCTTCGCGCGATTTCATTTTACCTGATGGCAAGTCGACCATGCCATAACTCAAATGACGGCAAGATGGCGCCCAATGATAACCAAGTTTTTCTAAGATTAAAAAAAGGGCTTTAAAATGATAGTCTTGTTCGTCTCCAACTGTGTAAATTACTTGCTTTAGTGCTGGATAATCTTCATAACGCTGAACAGCTGTTCCAATATCCTGGGTCATGTAAACAGTAGTTCCATCGGCACGAATCAACAATTTTTGGTCTAAGCCAACTGGTTCAAGATCAACCCAAATCGAATTATTTTCCTTTTTGAAAAACAGTTTGGATGACAACCCAGTTTGAACGATATCCTTCCCTTTCAAATAAGTTTCTGATTCATAATAGAGCTGATCAAACTCCACTCCCATTCGCTCATAGGTTTTTTCAAAACCACCATACACCCATGAATTCATCATTTTCCATAACTCCACCGTTTCAGGGTCACCATTTTCCCAGTCAAGAAGCATTTGTTGCACCTTCTTCATCAAAGGCGCTTCCTTTTTTGCTTGCTCCTCATCAACTCCATCTTTAACCAGTTTCGCAACCTGAGCACGATAATGTTCATCAAACATCACATAGTACTTACCTACAAGCTTATCGCCTTTCATTCCACTTGACTGAGGTGTCTCTCCTTTACCATGCATTTTCCAAGCAAACATGCTCTTGCAAATATGAATTCCGCGGTCATTAATTATCTGAGTCTTTACAACCTTATTCCCGTTGAAACCTTTAATCAAGCTGACGGAATGGCCCAAGAAATTATTACGAAGATGCCCTAAGTGAAGAGGTTTATTGGTATTCGGTGAGCTATACTCAACCAACACTAAATCTTTTACTTCTTTAGCCTTCAGCCAACCGCTATTATTTAGGGTTCTTTCAAGTTCTTGTCTCCAAAATTGTGAGGTCAATGAAAGGTTTAAAAAGCCTTTGATAACATTAAAGCCTTCGACAGCATCAATGGTTGAAACGAGATATTCACCAATGGCCGATCCTGCAGCGTCAGGCTTCATTCTCAACGCCTTGACAAATGGAAAAACAACCAATGTATAATCACCTTCAAATTCTTTACGCGTTTGATCGATTTGAATATTCTTTAATTCAGCATCAAAATCAAACGATTCCTTTAAAAAGGATACAGTAGCTGCTGATATGTCCTCAATAATTTTCATCAGTGATTATCGGTTTTCAAGTGTTTCAACTGCTTTTTCCAAAATTGACAAGGCTGTGGATGCCATCTTATTTCCTTTTTTATCCAACAATGGATTAACCTCCACCATTTCGAAACAAACAACCTTGGGGTCTGCAAGCAACACTGAAAGAAGATTTTTAGCTTGATCAGGAGTAATTCCATTTTGAACTGGAGTTCCTGTGCCGTATGACACCTCATCTGGGTCCATACTATCTACATCAAAGGAAACATAGATAATATCGCAATCTTTAAGTTCTTCTAAAATCTCATTCCCAATGCTATTCATGCCCATATCATCAACTTCTGCAACTTCATAGTTAATGATGTTGTGTTTGGTCATAAGGTGAATCTCTTCTTTTTCCGTATCCCTAACACCAACAAAAATCAAATCTTCTGGGAGTATTTTAGGAGATAAGCCTCCTAAGTTTTTCATTCTTTCCCAATAATCTACTGTTTCTTGATTAGGCTTATTTCGTTGCATATCAAGATTATCCGTTGCTATGCTAGCACCAAGTGGCATACCATGAACATTTCCTGAAGGAGTGGTATAAGGTGTATGAAGGTCTGCGTGCGCATCTATCCAAACAACACCTAGACGCTTGTCAGGGTGTGTCATCTTTATTCCCGCAATGGTTCCACCGGCTGATGCATGATCTCCTGACAGAATCACTGGCACCTTGTTCATTCGCATGTTTCGCATAACCGATTCAGACTGAGAGCTCCAAGTAGCATGCATCTGCTCTATTCGCAGAGCATTAGGAGTAGAAGTCGGTTCAAACAAAGAATCATTCAAATCTGGGATTTGTTCAAATGGATAACGATTGAACAACTCACTCTCCACATTTAATGAGGCCATCATTATGGCGTCTGGTCCCAAACTACTTCCGCGAGTTCCGGCACCAATTTCAGAACACTGAACTAAAAATTTAAGCATAAAATTGAAATAAGATGCAAAGGTAGTTTCGTTATTTAATCAGAGAAACACTATTCAAGCTTTTGAGTTTGAGTTGCATGGTTATTTTTGTGACGTTCTATTTTAAAGTATTTGAAAAACTACCTACGTCTATTTTGTTGGCTAATCCTAGCGATGACAGTCATTAGCTGCAGTGAAGAAGGTGCATTCCAGAAGCATATCACTGAAGGCGTAATAGAGTATGACGTGACGTATCCTGAACTTGATTCAGATAATTTGATGCTTGAAATGCTTCCTAGTGAGATGAAAATGACCTTTAAAGAGGATAAATTTAAGTCTCAATTAAAAACAGGTGCTGGAATTGTTGAAATGACTGTTATTGCAAATGGCGAGCAAAAAATATTACACAACATGGGCAAGCTATTCAGCGACCGTTATGTGCTGACACTAGACGAGAAAGCTGCTCACAAGTTTACCAACGTTATACCTCCATTTCAGGTTAAATATGTAGATGGTGTGGATACTATCGCTCAAGCAGTTTGCAAAAGGATTTTGATTGATTTTGGAGCCGCCAAAAATGAGAGTTACATTTTTGCCTACACTGATGAAATTGCTCTTAAAAGCCCTAATTGGTGCACACCATACAACGAGATTGAAGGTGTTTTGCTTGATTATCGGGTTGAAAACTATGGTATGAACATGAGACTAAGAGCTACTCGTATCAGCTCAGAAGAGGTGGATGATGCTGAGTTCATTGTAGACGATCGTTACCAATCGTTATCACTTTCGGAGTTTAATGATCTTGTAGTTAAAAACATGAAGATTTTCATGGAATAAGGTTTTTTCTTGTTCAAAAACCCCTTGATAACTATACACCGACTATCCCTAAAAGGCACAAGAGCCTAATAACTTTGGGCATTAAAGCCAAGAGTTTGAGTTATTCCAATCATTATAAAAATAAGGTCGGTGATTCTGCATCGAAATCAAAAAAGACGAAAGAGAAAAAGGATCGCAAAGGATTCTCTTTTTCTTTTGGAAACTTTGATGGATTGAAGAACTTTTTCAAGGATGAACGAACAAAGAATGTAATCGGACTCTCTTTGCTTCTTTTAAGTGCAATTATTTTACTGGCACTTACTTCATATCTATTTACGTGGAAAATTGACCAAGATGAGTTATTCAAAAGGTCATGGCTAAACATTTGGATTGATCCAGAAGTTGAAATTGAAAATTGGCTTGGAACTTTTGGAGCACTGCTCAGTCATCAGTTGATCAATAATGGCTTCGGTATTTCATCATTCGCTTTTGTCCTAATCACCTTTCTTTTTGGGTTTAAAATTCTTTTCAAAACTGAACTACTTCCAATTTGGAAAACAGTAGGACATTCTGTTTTTGTTATCGTTTGGACTTCAATACTACTTGGAGCAATTTTCACAAAAAACTTCTTATTCCTAGGCGGAGCTTTCGGTTATAACACAAACATTTGGCTAAGTGGAATATTTGGAAGTGTCGGAGCTTTCGCCCTTATATTCTTTTCATTGCTTTTATATGTCATCATATTCTGGAACATCACTATTCGAGATATGATTTCGGTTCTTTCAATTAAGAAGGATGAAAATGACGAGGCGCTTTCTGCTATGAACGAAGAGAAAGTAGAGGAAACAGAACCTAAAACCAATGAATCTTCTGATGACTCAATCGGTCCTGTCATTGATTCAGATGATGATGAACAAGAACTAAACGATTCTGAAGACAAAACGCAAGACTTAGAAATAGAGGTTGAGCTAAACGATGAGCCAGCGGATTCAACTGAAGAGTCACAAGAAGAAGATTTAAGTCCCGAAATCGAATCTACTGATGAAGCCAATCAAGAAAAAGAGAATTCCGCAGAAGGTGAAGATGATGTAGAATTTGCCGTTGAAGAAAGCCCTGGAGACGACAAGCTAAGCGAAGAAGAAAAAGCAGACGGCTCAGAAATGGTGGACTACGACCCACTATTAGACTTGAGCAAATACAATTATCCTCCATTGGATATGCTCGCAGATCACGGAGATGGAGCAATTCAAGTGGAACGCGATGAACTTGAACGAAATAAAAACAACATCGTTCAAACACTCAACAACTACAATATTGGTATTTCTAAGATAAAGGCCACAATTGGTCCTACGGTTACATTGTACGAGATTGTTCCAGAAGCTGGAGTTCGAATCTCTAAAATTAAAAACCTTGAAGACGATATCGCTTTGAGCTTAGCAGCTTTAGGCATTCGAATTATCGCTCCAATCCCAGGAAAAGGAACTATAGGTATTGAAGTCCCTAATCAAACACCAGATGTTGTTTCAATGCGGACAGTAGTCAATTCCGAAAAGTTCACGCATGCTAAAATGGAGCTACCTATTGCATTTGGTAAAACCATTTCCAACGAAACATTTGTTGTTGACTTAGCGAAAATGCCACACTTACTTATGGCTGGTGCTACCGGGCAAGGTAAGTCTGTGGGACTGAACTGCATTTTAGCGTCATTACTCTACAAAAAGCATCCAGCCCAGGTAAAGTTTGTTTTGGTTGACCCCAAAAAAGTCGAACTGACTTTATTCAATAAAATTGAACGTCATTTCTTGGCGAAACTGCCCGATGAGGAAGAAGCCATCATTACAGATACAAGTAAGGTTGTCAATACGCTTAACTCCTTGTGTATTGAAATGGATAATCGATATGAGCTGCTGAAAAATGCTCAGTGTAGAAATATTAAAGAGTACAATGAAAAGTTCATCAAGCGTAAATTGAATCCTAACAACGGCCATCGCTACCTGCCGTACATTGTCTTAGTAGTCGATGAGTTTGCAGATTTGATCATGACCGCTGGTAAAGAAGTAGAAACACCAATTGCTAGGCTCGCACAATTGGCTCGAGCAATTGGAATTCATCTAATAATTGCCACGCAACGTCCATCAGTAAATATTATTACTGGTACAATTAAGGCCAATTTCCCTAGCAGAATAGCATTTAGGGTAACTTCTAAAATTGACTCAAGAACGATTCTTGATGCCGGAGGAGCCGAACAGCTTATAGGTCGTGGAGATATGCTTTATTCTAATGGTAATGACTTAATTCGTTTGCAGTGTGCTTTTGTAGATACTCCAGAAGTTGAGCAAATCACAGAGTTTATTGGAAATCAACAAGGTTATGCAGATGCCCATTTACTCCCTGAGTTCATACCTGAAGGAACCGAAGGGTCATCTTCAGATTTTAGCGATATGGATCGTGATGCACTATTCAATGATGCAGCGCATGTTGTAGTATTACATCAGCAAGGAAGTGCATCTTTATTGCAACGAAAATTAAAATTAGGCTATAACAGAGCTGGCAGAATTGTTGACCAATTGGAGGCTGCAGGTATCATTGGACCATTTGAAGGAAGTAAGGCTAGACAAGTTTTAATTCCGGATGAAGTAAGTTTGGAACGCCATTTGAGTAGTCTCGATAATTAACTAGAAAAACATGAAACAAATTAGTGCATTATTTATCGCTGTAATTCTGATTACAGGAACTATGATCGCGCAGCGGTCTGAAGAAGATCTTAATCCGAAAGATCCAAAGGCTCAAGAAATCTTAGACGCATTGAGCAACAAGGCAAAAGAGTATAAATCATTCAGTTCTGACTTTGAATATACCCTAGTAAACAAAACAGACGGAATAAACGAAACTCAATCAGGCTCAGTGAGCATGAAGGGACAGAAAAAGTACAAATTGAACGTAGCTGGACAACAAATTATGTGCAATGGCGAAACTGTTTGGACCTACATCAAAGATGTTAAAGAGGTGCAGATTTCAGATCTTCCGGAAGAAGACGATCAAGACGGCAACATGATGAACCCAGCTAATGCATTTCATATGTACAAAAACGGTTTTAAGTACACATACGTTGGGAAAGAGACAATAGATGGAAAGCAAGCAGATGTGATCAAGATGTTTCCAATGGATCCAAAAAGTAAACCATACCACACTGTAATTGTGAATGTCGACAAACCTAATCTTGAGCTAATCAGTATGGTTGTCTTAAATAAAGATGGGAATGTCTATACCTATCGACTTAAAAATTTCAAGGCTAACATCAATCTTACCGATGATGATTTCGAGTTTGACGAATCGCTAGCAGACGATATAATTGATCTAAGAGATTAAAAAAAAGGCCATCCTAAGTGATGGCTTTTTTTGTTTTAAAATGCTCTAAAATTCAGCATTAGCTGAGACAATTGTTGAATAGTTTTTTCATCCTCAAGCCTTCCTTCATCATTCATTTGACTTTCTACATGAATGATATTCACACGCTTTGGCATAACTGGGATATCCAAATAGTGCAGAATCCCTGTCAAATGATCAAGTCCTCTTAAATTACCAGCTCTGCCTGATGACAACCCTACTAAGGCTGCTTTCTTCCCTTTAAACTGTTCGGGCCAAATAGCATCAATAAACGCTTTGCATACTCCAGGAAAACTTCCATTATACTCAGGCACTACAAACACAAAACGATCAGCCGTTGAAATAAATTGATCAACAATCGCTGAAAAACCTGGATCAGGATTTCCGAACACATCATTTCTAAAAACGAAGTCTTTAGGTAATTTCTGCAGGTCCAGAACTTGCGCATCGATTTCCATGCTTGTTAACAATTCAGCTATTGCTGCTGAGACCCTGAGACTAACGTTCTCAGGACGATTTGTTCCACTAATAATAGTTATCACTTCTAGTTCACAGATTTTTGTTCAAAAAAGCAGGATAAACTCTACACCCATCATACCTTTCTAATTAGATTTATTAAGACTTTTGACACTCGCAAAGAAAGTGTTCATTAGTCATTAACCACAGCGCTGTTGCTTTTTTATCGCAATAGCTTTCATTTTTGAATTTAAATGCTGTTTTAAATATGTGCAAAATGAGCTTTTACGCACACAGAAATATTCATTGAATACAGAATTAACATGGGAAAAATAATCGCTATAGCAAACCAAAAAGGTGGTGTTGGCAAAACAACTACAAGTATCAACTTGGCTGCTGCTCTTGGTGTTTTAGAGAAAAAAACGCTGATTGTTGACGCTGATCCACAGGCAAACGCAACTTCAGGTGTTGGTTTCGATCCTAGAAATGTGCGCACGAGCATTTACGAATGCATCATCAACCAGGTTGAGCCAAAAGATATAATCTTAAGTACGAAGAGTCCGAACCTCGATATCCTTCCTGCTCATATTGATTTGGTAGGAGCTGAAATTGAGATGATCAACCTTCCTAATCGCGAAAGAATGATGCGCATGGCGTTGAGCAAAGTGCGTGATGATTATGACTTCATCATTATCGATTGCTCCCCTTCGTTAGGTTTGATCACTGTGAACGCATTATCTGCTGCCGATAGTGTTATCGTTCCCGTTCAATGCGAGTATTTTGCTCTGGAAGGATTGGGTAAACTGCTCAATACAATTAAAATTGTGCAGTCAAGGTTGAATCAAGACCTGAGCATAGAAGGATTGCTTTTAACCATGTACGATCAAAGACTGAGACTAGCGAATCAAGTTGTAGAGGAAGTCAAAATGCATTTCCAGCAATTGGTATTTGACACAATAATCCACAGAAATACAAGATTGGGCGAAGCGCCTTCACATGGTGAAACAATTATCAGTCATGATGTATCTTCTAGCGGTTCTGTCAACTATTTAAATCTTGCACGAGAGATTTTGCAAAAGAATGACATGACACGCATTAGTGAAAAAGACAAAATAGTAAAGGAGTACGATGGCGAATCCTAAAAAAAATGCTTTGGGGCGCGGTTTAAGTGCTCTTCTTGAAAATGCAGAAACAGATATTACTCACTCTGCAGGTCGATCTTCCGAAGCAACTCTAGGAAGTATAGCAGAAATAAGCGTGCTTCAGATTGAGGCCAATCCATTTCAGCCTCGTTCGCGGTTTGAGAGCAATGCTTTAGAAGAGCTTGCGGAAAGCATAAGGCAGCATGGTGTTATCCAACCTGTCACAGTGCGTAAAATGGGCAATGACTCTTATCAACTCATCAGCGGAGAGAGAAGATTCAGAGCTTCCCAATTAGCAGGTCTTGAATCGATACCAGCGTACATAAGAGTTGCCAACGATCAAGCAATGCTAGAACTTGCTTTGGTAGAAAACATCCAACGCGAAGACCTCAACCCTATTGAAGTAGCCATCAGCTACAAAAGACTGATTGATGAGTGTGACTTAACTCATGAAGGGTTAAGCGATAAGATAAGTAAGAGCCGATCAAACATTACTAACTTCCTTCGTTTATTGAAGCTGCCTGCCGAAATTCAAATGGCACTTTCAAAGGGAACCATCACTATGGGACATGCTAGAGCTCTTATTAGTGTTGAAGATCCTGCTGAACAGCTTGATATTTTTGAACGTATCATCAACGAAGTTTTGTCTGTTAGAGACGTGGAGAATTTAGCTCGAAAGGCTAAAAAACCAAAAGCGAACAGCACTGAAGCTGAACAGAAAAAAGATTACTACCGCGATGCCAAGTATGGTATAAGTCAGACATTAAATGCCAAAGTTGACATGAAGTTTCTACCAAATGGAAACGGTAAGATCGTGATTGACTTCGTTAATGAACATGACTTAAATAGAATCATTCAGCTCTTACAAGCTCCAAATCAGAATTATTCTTATTAATAAGATAAATGCTGTTTTATTGCCGTTATTTTGCACCGGTAAATGGCTAAGGCTCTTTCATACTTAATTCTCACCTTTCTGCTCATAGGTGGTAATGTTAATGCTCAGCAGGATTCCATAAAATCTAAGCCTCCGCATAAGCTTTCACCTGATACTTTGCTAAATACTCAAGCCGATAGTTTAAGCCCAACTTTAAAAACACACAAACGAAGCCCGAAACGTGCGGCTATCCTTTCTGCCATTTGCCCGGGAGCTGGACAGATATATAATCACAAATATTGGAAGTTACCTATAGTTTATGGCGGACTCGCAACTGTAGGATTTTTCTATTTCAATAATAGGTTTTGGTATCTTGAATACAAGGATGCTTACTTGAATGACTTAGATGAAGCAAACGCCCCCTCTGTATACGCGTTAGAAGGTGTTTCCACCTCGCAATTGCGCACCGCTGCTGATCAAAATCAGCAATTTATGGAATACTCAATGATAGGGTTTGCATTACTATATGGCCTTCAAATTGTTGATGCTACAGTAGATGCGCATTTGTTCTATTTCGATGTGAGCGAAGATCTATCTATGAATTGGCAACCTTCTTTGCAAATGACAAGAAATCAGCAATTTGTGCAGGGCCTATCTTTAAATTTCACATTTTAGCAAAACCAAAAACAAGATTACAACCTAATAAGCAATGAAAATTGGAATCATTGGCTACGGAAAGATGGGTAAAACCATTGAAGGAATAGCAGTTGAAAGAGGACATGAAGTTGTTGCTCGCCTTACCTCCTCTTCAACGGATGAAGAATGGAGTGATTTGAATGAAGCAGATGTTTGTATTGAATTTACAAACCCTGCCTCTGCTTTAGAAAATATCAAGTATTGCATGGAGAATGGGTTCTCCTTGGTTACGGGCACAACGGGCTGGCATGACCACCTTGAAAAAGTTGAGCGATGGCAAGATAAATACAAGGGTTCTCTTTTCTACGCATCCAACTTTAGCATTGGAATGAATCTATTTTGGCAAGTCAACAAGCGGTTAGCCGAAATCATGAATAACCATGAAGATTATGTTGTTTCTATTAAAGAAATTCATCATACCGAGAAATTAGATAAGCCCAGCGGAACTGCAATAATAACTGCTGAGCAAATCAACAAAGCCATTCCCGATTTAAAGGGTTGGAAATTGTCTGAAGACAATCCTGATGTTGATGAAATAGCAATAGAAGCACTTAGAGAAGGATCAGCTAAAGGGACCCATATTGTTACCTATGAAAGTAATATTGACACCATCGAAATAAAGCACGAGGCAAAATCTCGTAATGGCTTTGCATTAGGATCAATATTGGCTGCTGAGTTCCTAGAAGGACAGAAAGGGTTTTTCACAATGGACGACATGTTAAGCTGAAACGCCTATAACTCTCTTGGGGTTTAATTTTCTCAGAATATCATCAGCTAAATCATTGTTTATGAATATGCTATAACTAGCGATCATAAATAATCCGAAATCGGTTATCCCTATCAAAAAGATGATGGAAATATGGAATATTGCTCCAAAAAGTAACACCCATTTTCGTATTGGTTTGATCCAAACTAAAACAATAAAAAGCACCTGATAAGCTAATACTGCCCAAGTAAGCAGCTGCAGAAAAAAGGTGTTTTCATTTATAGTATTGGCTAGCCAAGGAAATCCGAATTCTTTAAATGAGAGGGTTAAAAACATGGCACTTCCATCCAACCAAAGATCTCCTTTTAGTTTCCATACACCTGATACCAAATATAGAATGGCAATCTGCAACCAAATTGAATAATGAGCCAAATGGTGAATGAAACGGCCCAAAGAAGATAAATAGCTACTTTTTTTATCGTTTACTTGAAACAAGAAAATATGGAAGAAAAGTAATTGCTGTATTAGGTGATGACCTCCAGTGCTTACAGAGCCATTTCCGAAATGCAGATTGATGAACAAGAACCAGACGACAGACCTCGTCAAAACATTGTGAAAGCCAAATAAACCAGCAACTATCAATCCTAAGAACGGCAGAGCAAAAAGCAAATAATAACTGCGCACTTCCGGTATATTCAAAAGCATGGCAAATCTATCTGGCCCTGTAAACGGATCACTGAGCAATATGAAATAATCATCTCCCCAGACCACGTTGCCAATAAACAGTAGCTTAACTGTACTCCAAATCAAAACCAAATACACAATCTTGATGAAGAGATCTGACGCACTTGCAATAGTCAATGAGTTTTGCCATGTATTGAAAGTCCTATTAACCCAAGTCATCTTTGAATAGTTTTAATAGGATATTTCTGAAAAACCTCTTTCTTCTGGATATGAAGCTCGTTATCAAAAAAGTGATGCTCAGTCTTTACTCCGACTTGAAACGACAAAATCTCTGCATCGGCATAAGTCGAATTTTTCTTTATGTAACGTTCCGCAGCATTGTGAGCAGGCAGAGAAAACCAGTTTTCATCTGTCGGGTTATCAATAAAATTGACAAATATTATTCCGTCAAATAGTGCATTCGAAAGTCCATAAAACATATCATACATGTCTGAAGAGTTTCCAAACCGATTCTGCCAATGCCGATTCAATTCTTCAAGACCTGGTTCTTGCCAATCAGACCATCCAGAATCTGTTTCCACACGATATATAAATGAGTTGATATGATATGTCGGATCAGGAGCAAACATGTAGTAATTCTGATAAAACCACGGCACCGAATAACGATCGATAATTACATTCAACTTTTTCGGTAGCACTTCATTTCCAAATTGATAACCTAAAACGGAAAAAAAATGAAGGGAAAACCCAAGAATAATTATCCAAAGAATGGCAGGTGGAAGTCTATAAGAACTGCTATTTTGCACGGGCAATGACTACATTTGTTTAGTCCTAAAAACTAGGATTGTTTAATGCATAAAAATACATTTTATGAAACGTGATGAGCTGGTATTTGATCTGATTGACCAAGAAAGAGAAAGACAAGAGCATGGAATTGAATTAATCGCCTCAGAAAACTTCGTGAGCGATCAAGTGATGGAAGCCATGGGCTCTGTTATGACCAATAAATATGCTGAGGGATATCCAGGAAAAA
The DNA here is from genome assembly GCA_002389645.1 of Flavobacteriales bacterium UBA4422. Taxonomy (GTDB): domain Bacteria; phylum Bacteroidota; class Bacteroidia; order Flavobacteriales_G; family Salibacteraceae; genus SHAN690. The sequence goes on along the minus strand of DGQE01000031.1, from coordinate 136,420 downwards.
GATATTATGGTGGATGTGAAATTGTAGATCAAACCGAGCAAATTGCAATTGATCGTGCGAAAGCGCTTTTCGGTGCTGAATATGCTAATGTCCAACCTCATAGCGGAGCACAGGCCAATGCAGCAGTGATGCTAGCGTGTCTAAATAAAGGAGATGCAATCTTAGGTTTTGATCTATCACACGGTGGCCACTTAACTCATGGAAGTCCTGTAAATTTCAGTGGAAAGCTCTATCAAAGTAATTTTTACGGTGTAGAAGAATCTACGGGAAGAATAGATTACGATAAATTAGAGGCTAAGGCTAAAGAAGTAAAACCTAAAATGATCATATGCGGAGCATCAGCATACAGTAGAGATTGGGATTATGAAAGGTTTAGAAAAATTGCTGATCAGGTAGGTGCCTTATTGTTAGCCGACATTTCTCACCCTTCAGGACTTATTGCCAAAGGAATTTTAAACGATCCGATGCCGCATTGTCATATTGTGACAACCACCACACATAAAACACTACGTGGACCAAGAGGTGGAATGATCATGATGGGCAAAGATTTCGAAAACCCATGGGGACTAAAAACACCAAAAGGAGCAACAAGAATGATGAGCTCTATTTTAGATAGTGGTGTATTTCCAGGAACTCAAGGTGGACCGTTAGAGCATGTTATTGCTTCCAAAGCAGTTGCATTTGGCGAAGCGTTGACTGATGAATACATGACTTATTGCTTGCAAGTAATTAAAAATGCAAGCGTAATGGCTGATGAATTAGTCAAAAAAGATTACAAAGTAATTTCTGGAGGAACAGATAATCACATGATGCTAATTGACCTTCGCAATAAGGATATTACAGGTAAAGAAGCCGAAGCTGCGCTTGTTGCCGCTGATATCACTGTAAATAAAAACATGGTGCCATTTGATGATAAATCACCATTTGTAACATCTGGAATTCGCGTGGGAACTGCTGCTATTACTACAAGGGGAATTACGGAAAAACAAATCCCTTGGGTAGTAAACCTTATCGATCGTGTAATCATGAGCAAAGGAGATGACTCAATCATTGAACAAGTAAAATCTGAAATAAACGCAGAAATGAGCAAGTACCCATTATTTGCGTCATAAACAAAAATCACATGTTAGAATCTAATAATCCAAGAAGACAAAGCTGGGTTGACATCCCAGAAAACAGCGATTTTCCAATTCAAAACTTACCCTTTGGAGTTCTATCACGCAATGGTGGAATTAAAAAAGTAGGTGTAGCGATTGGTAAATATGCTGTAGACCTATCTGCTCTTTATGATTTTGGATACATCGACCTCAATGAGTATTCTCACCACCATTTCGAGAATGATTATTTAAATGATCTCTTAAGTCTAGGAAAAGATAAAGTAAGAGCTTTGCGTGAACGAATTTCATTCCTTCTCAGCACCGATTCAAATGAGCTCAAGAACGACACCAAACTGAATCAAATTCTCTTCAAAACAAATGAACTTGACATGCACCTTCCAGTTCGAATTGGAGACTACACAGACTTCTACTCTAGCGAAGATCATGCAAGAAACGTAGGGAAAATGTTTCGCGACCCTGAAAATGCATTATTACCAAACTGGAAACATATACCTGTGGGTTACCACGGTCGTTCTTCTTCTATTATTCCCTCAGGTGTTGCCATTCATCGTCCTAAAGGACAAACAATGCCCAAAGACGCTACTCAGCCTGTTTTCGGTCCATGTAAACTACTTGATTTTGAACTGGAAATGGCATTTATTACTTATCCAGGAAAAGAACTTGGGGAGAGTATTTCTACCGCTGAAGCTGAAGACTACATTTTCGGAATGGTAATCATGAATGACTGGAGCGCAAGAGATATTCAGAAATGGGAATATGTTCCATTGGGCCCATTTTTAGCCAAAAACTTTGCATCTTCTATTTCAACATGGGTGGTAACTATGGATGCGCTAGAGCCGTTCAAAACTTCAGGCCCAAAACAAGAACCTGAAGTCCTTCCATATTTGAAATATGAAGGCAAGCACCATTATGACATCAAGTTAGATGTAATGATCAAGCCTGAAAACTCTGAACCAACAACCGTAAGTCAATCCAATTACAAGCATATGTATTGGAACATGGCTCAGCAATTGGCGCATCACACTGTTAATGGATGTAATATCAAAGGTGGAGATATGATGGCGTCTGGAACGATTAGCGGGCCTTCATCAGATAGTTTTGGCTCAATGCTAGAAATCAGTTGGCAAGGAACTAAGCCAACTATGCTTGCTGACGGCACAGAAAGAAAGTTCATTCAGGATAGCGATACTGTCATCATGAAGGGCCACTGCCAAAATAATGATGTTAGAATCGGTTTTGGAGAGGTTAGCACGAAAGTACTTGCAAGCAAGTAGTAACTTTAATTCTATCTCTTCGTATGATGAATAAGTCTCTGAAGAAATCATGTCTGAAGAACAACTAGCAGTAGAAAGAAAAATAATAGCGCGTGAATACAGGGCTTTGCTCAAAAATTCAAAGCGGATTTCAAATGATGCTGATAAAGTTCTTATTAGAAAAGCCTTTGACTTGGCCGTTGAGGCACACCAAGACACACGAAGAAAGTCGGGTGAGGCGTACATATTTCACCCTATTGCAGTAGCAAGAATTGTATCAGAAGAAATCGGCTTAGGCACAACATCCATTGTTTGCGCCCTGCTTCATGACGTGGTTGAAGACACGGAAATAAACCTAGATGACATTGAAAGTCTCTTTGGCCCTCGAGTCCGCCTAATCATAGATGGTCTTACCAAAATTAAAGGAGCTCATTTTTTGGAAAATGCTTCCATGCAAGCTGAAAATTTCCGAAAAATGCTGCTTACTCTTTCAGACGATGTTAGAGTGATATTAATCAAGCTAGCTGATCGGTTGCACAATATGAGAACCCTCGGCTCAATGCGTAATGATAAGCAGCAAAAAATAGCCTCGGAAACACTCTATCTTTATGCTCCACTTGCTCATAGACTTGGGCTATATAATATCAAAAGTGAGCTTGAGGATTTGTGTTTAAAGTACAAAGAACCTGAAGTATACCATGAGATTGAATCTGCTTTAGCAAAGAGTAAAGCAGTTAGAACAAGATTCATCAATCAGTTTACCGTTCCAATTCAGCGGGCATTAACAAATTCAGGATTTGAGTTTGACGTTAAATCAAGAACCAAATCCATTTACAGCATTTACAATAAGATGCTGACCAAGAATATTCCATTAGAGCAGATCTATGACGTATTTGCCGTTCGTATTATTATAGACTCACATTCGGAAGATGAAAAATCAGACTGCTGGAAGGCATATAGTATTGTAACCGATTATTACAAACCCAATCCTGATCGTCTTCGTGATTGGATCAGCACTCCTAAAAGCAATGGGTATGAGTCGTTGCATACTACAGTAATGAGTCCATCAGGAAAATGGGTTGAAGTGCAAATTCGAACCAAACGAATGGATGAAATAGCCGAAATGGGCTATGCCGCACATTGGAAATACAAAGAGTCCGCGAGTGAAAATGCCTTAGACGAATGGGTTACGAGGATTAGAGAAACACTGCAGAACCCTGACCGAAGTGCTCTTGATTTTATTGACGATTTCAAATTAAATCTCTTTTCAAAAGAAATCTTTGTTTTTACTCCAAAAGGTGAATTGAAAAACCTTCCACAATCGGCTACCGCCTTAGATTTTGCTTTTGAGATACATACTCAAATTGGCGCTCAATGTATTGGCGCTAAAGTCAATCATAAGCTGGTTCCGCTGAGTTCAGAATTGAACAGTGGAGATCAAGTAGAGATACTCACCAGCTCGAAGCAAAAGCCAAAGGAAGATTGGCTTCGATTTGTGGTTACTGCCAAGGCAAAATCAAATATCAAAGCACTGCTGAAGGAGGAACGAAGAAAAGTAGCTTTAGATGGACAAGAAATTCTAACTCGAAAATTAAGGAACCTTAAAATTAACAGCAACGAGGCCAATATTCAAAAAATTCATTCCTTCTTTAAGTTAACATCACCACATGAGCTTTATTATAAGGTTGGTAAAGAGCAAATAGACCTTAGCAAACTTTCCAATCTAAAGAAGGAGAAAGGACAACTTAAATACAGAAATACAAGAAAGAAAAACTCGCCCGCTGTTCAAGATATGGTTAAATCCATTGACACCAAAAACACTAATTTGGTTATTGGTGACAGCATGGAAAGTTTAGACTACAAGTTAGCAACCTGCTGCAACCCCATTCCAGGCGACAATATTTTTGGTTTTGTAACAGTAAGCGATGGAATTAAAATACACCGTCAAAACTGCCCGAACGCAATAACAATGATGTCTAATTATGCCTATCGCATAATCAAAGCAAAATGGACAAACGCAGAGGTGATTTCTTTCTTAGCAGCAATAAAGATTATTGGCATTGATCAAGTTGGATTGGTTAATGACGTCACCAAAGTGATTTCGAGTGAGTACAATGTCAATATGAGAAGTATTTCATTTGATACTGATGATGGAACATTTGAAGGAACAATCAAGGTATACGTCAACGATACTACCCACCTCACTGAGTTGATGAGGAAACTAAAAGCCATAAATGGTGTTACCAATGTCAGTAGGATTAAAGGCGAACATGTTGAGCCATCAATTAATACTTTTGAGCGCTGAATGAAGTCCACTGAAATAAAACAAGAGGTACGAACGATTTTCAAACGATACCTTGAAGAGCATAAGCATCGTAAGACTCCTGAGCGTTTCGCGATATTGGATGAAATCTATACCTCCAAAGGTCATTTTGACGTTGAAGCGCTGTACGTTCAAATGAAGAACAAAAAGTATCGTGTGAGTCGTGCCACACTTTATAATACGATTGACCTGCTATTAGCTTGCAACCTAATCAGGAAGCATCAGTTCGGAAAGAACATGGCTCAATTTGAACCTAGTTACACTAACAGTCAGCACGATCACATCATTTTCACTGATTCTGGTGAAGTGAAAGAGTTTTGTGACCCAAGATTACAACTCATCAAGAAGTCTTTAGAAGAGTCATTAGGCATCAAAATCATGCATCATTCACTGAACTTTTACGCTGTGAAAAATGATGAAAAAGTTGATGAGCAAGAGAAGAATGAAAAGTAACTTTCAATCTTCATTCGCGATCATTTCACTAAAGCAGTTCCATCTTCATTCCTCTAACGGATAAGTTACTCACAAATAGTGTAAAACTTGATCTAATCTCAGCTAAGAATCGAAGGCTATCTTGGTCAAAAAGATAACTTTGCCCGCTTATTGTAAAAGGCAAACGTATGCAAGTCGATGTTTTATTAGGAATGCAATGGGGAGACGAAGGCAAAGGAAAAATTGTTGACGTTCTTACTCCAAAATATGATGTAATTGCAAGATTTCAAGGAGGTCCAAACGCTGGTCACACATTGGAATTTGACGGAAAGAAATTTGTATTGCATACCATCCCATCTGGCATTTTCCACGAAGGAACAATGAACCTTATTGGAAATGGAGTTGTAATTGACCCCATTACATTGCGTAAAGAAATTTATAACCTTATAGACCAGAAAGTTCCATTTGCAGAACGTTTACTTATTTCTAGAAAGGCTCACTTGATTCTTCCTACGCATCGTTTGCTTGACGCAGCTTCCGAAGCAGCAAAAGGAAAAGATAAAATTGGATCAACACTCAAAGGTATTGGCCCAACCTACATGGATAAAACAGGGCGAAATGGCTTAAGAATTGGAGATATTGAATCCTCAGATTTCAAGAATAAATACGAAGCGCTTAAAGAAAAGCATCTTCAATTGCTTGAGCGTATGGACTATGCTGCTGATGGTCTTGATGAGTTGGAAAATGAGTGGATGGAATCCATTGAATTCCTTCAGCAAATCCCATTCGTTAACTCTGAATATTACATCAATAACGCACTTCAAGCAGGAAAAAAAGTTTTGGCAGAAGGAGCTCAAGGCTCCTTGTTGGATATTGATTTCGGATCTTATCCTTTTGTGACTTCTTCGAATACAATATGTGCTGGTGCTTGCACTGGACTGGGTATTGCTCCAAATAAAATTGGTGAAGTTTATGGTATTTTCAAAGCTTATTGCACTAGAGTTGGCAGCGGTCCATTCCCTACCGAGTTAGAAGATGAGGTAGGTCAAAAATTAAGGGATGTTGGTCATGAGTATGGTGCAACAACCGGTCGACCTAGAAGATGCGGATGGCTGGATATGGTAGCGCTGAAATATGCCGTAATGCTCAACGGAGTTACTAAGCTCATTATGACGAAAGCAGATGTTCTAAACGCATTCGAGAATTTGGAGGTTTGTACATCATACTCAGTCAATGGTAAAGAAACGTTTGAATTTCCTTTTGATCATGCCATTAAAGACCTTCAAACCAACAACAAAACTATTTCAGGATGGAATCAAGAGATTTCAGTAGATCAACCTCTACCATCGCAATTGGAAGATTATATCGAATATGTTGAAAAGGAAACTGGCTGCGAAATTGCCATCGTCTCTTTAGGTCCAGATCGTAAACAAACCATGATTAGAGATAATCAACCTGCATAACCAATGCCATTGGTTCGATTTCTATTTCTTGTCACATTCTTAAGCGCATGCTTGGGCAGTTATGCTCAAACGCAGGCTAAAAAGAAGGAGAAGCCCGCAGAGATAGAGCTTATTCATGCCGACAAGTTCACTGTTGACAAGAATACTCCTAAAGGTGCTTCAAAGTTGGTAGGCAACGTTGAGCTTCGTCACCAAGAAGCATTCATGTTTTGTGATAGCGCTTACCTCCATGACAACAATAGTCTTGATGCTTTTGGTAATGTGAAAATTGAGGAAGGTGATTCTTTGATTATGACAGGCGACTCCTTATTCTATGATGGGAATTTAAAACTTGCTCGGGTTCGAGGAAGAGTTAGGATTGATGATAAAGCTTCGATCTTAACAACGCCATTTCTCGATTACTACAGAGAAACTTCCATGGCTCATTATTATGGCGGTGGAGTTATTGATAGTGAAAAAGAGAAAACCCATTTGATAAGTAAAATCGGGTATTACTATAGCGAATCAAAGCTGTTTCATTTTAAGACTGATGTAGTGATGACTCATCCAGATTACGTCATTCAAACAGATACAATGCACTATGCTCCTGACCGCGAAAAAACATGGTTCTTCGGCCCAACAACCATCGATTCTGACAAAAGGAAAATCTATTGTGAAAGAGGATGGTATGATCAATTGAACGATAAAGCCAAGTTCATCAAGAATGCCGAGATCAATTCCTCTGGACAAACCATGAAAGGAGATACCATCGAGTATGATCAAGCTACGGAAATCGGAATATCAAAGTGCAATGTTGTGCTCATTGATACCAATGAAAAGTTTGAAGTAAATGGAGATTATGCCATTTACTATGAAAAAGATAGCACCAGCTACGTGACCAAAAACCTCATGTTGAAGCAGGATATGGAAGGTGACACGTTTTTCTTAACTGCAGATACATTGTATTCCTTGCTAGATACTGCCGGAAATAGAATGATGAAAACCTATCATCATACTATTTTCTATAAAAGTGATATGCAAGGTGCATGCGATTCATTGTTCTACAATACAAAAGATAGTGTCATCTATATGTTTCACGATCCAATTTTATGGTCTACTGAGAATCAAATTACTGCTGATTCGATTCATATGACCATGAAAAATGGTGTAATTGAAAAAATGTATATGGATCAAAATGCCTTCATTATTGCTTACGAAGACAGTGTGTTCTATAACCAAATCAAAGGCCGAAATATGATTGGTCATTTTAAGGATGATGCATTGAGAAAGGTAGATGTATTTGGCAATGGTGAGACCATCTATTACCCAAGAGAAGAAGATAACAGTTTAATTGGAGTAAACGAAACCAAGTGCTCTACAATGGCTATTTTTATTGACAGTAACACAATAGAAAAAATTACATTCTACGACAAGCCTGTTGCGAAAATCATCCCAACAGATGAAATGCCTTCAAACGGAAAATTATTGGAAGGGTTCAATTATAGAACCGAAGAACGCCCAGCTACTCCTGATGACATCCTCAACAAATATGCGGCACAATATGAACGTGAAATGGTTGTTTTGGATACTACAATGTCAGATACCAATTCTACTTCTTCAGAAGAAACAAAAGAAATTGAAGATCAGAAGGAATTGGATATTCCGATGAAAGAAGCCATTGATTTATTATCTCCAGAAGGAAATATTGATGATGGAATTAAGGAAGAAGATTAGCATGCCAACTGCTGCTCACTTTTGTTTCCCAACTTGAATTAAACTCGGCTAAATCTTGAACCACATTGTTGAATACAAACGTAGACTCATCGGCTTCACCAGATTTCAGCATCTCAGTAAATGTATTTACATCACATTCGATAACACCCTCGCCTGAGCGATAAGCTACTTTCAATCTATTCAAGAGGTCCAAGCCATAAGCTGCATCAATTGCCTGAATTGCCTTCATTAATTTATCTACTGAACAGCCTGTTGCCTGCGCCATGGCCTCATCAACAGCTATTACAATAAAGCGATCATATTTAATTTCAAACGCAGCGAACAAACTCTTTCCGTGCGCTGCCCAATCTTTTAAAAATGCAATAAGCTCAGAACTAATTTTAGTTCGCATATCTCCTTGCAATAGCCTAGATGATTGAAACACCCAAACTCTTGAGTTCTCTGAAAGAGTCGAAATATCAGTTACAGTTTGTTCGGCTATCATAGGTCTGCGGCTTCAGCAATCAGTTCAGCGATATCTTTCACCTCAATTTCATTTTCTTTATTGAAGTGCTTTACACCATCAGTCATCATGGTATTACAAAAAGGGCAACCAGCAGCGATAATATCCGGCTTCACTTCGATTGCATCTTCCGTTCGCTCAATGTTCACTTCCTTGTTGCCTTTCTCTGCTTCCTTGAACATTTGAGCACCTCCAGCGCCACAGCACAATCCATTTTGTCTGCAACGCTTCATTTCTGTCAACTCAGAATCTAGCTTCGAAAGAACTTCGCGCGGTGCCTCATATACATCATTAGCTCGACCCAAGTAACAAGGATCATGAAAGGTTATTTTCTTTCCTTTGAACTTTCCACCTTCTACGGTGATACGCCCTTCGTTCAGTAAGTTTTGAAGGAATTGAGTATGATGAATCACCTCATAGTTTCCTCCAAGCTCGGGGTACTCATTTTTCATTGTATTGAAGCAGTGAGGACAAGCAGTAACTATGCGCTTTACATTATAACCATCCAATACCTGAATATTGGCAAATGCTTGCATTTGAAATAGAAACTCATTTCCTGCTCGCTTTGCAGGATCACCTGTACATGATTCTTCTGCTCCTAATACCGCGAACTTAACATTCGCCTTATTCAAAATCTTGGCAAATGCCTTGGTTATTTTTTTGGCGCGATCGTCAAAACTCCCGATACACCCAACCCAAAAGAGCACTTCTGGCTCTTCATTTGAGGCCATCATTTCGGCCATTGTCTTTATTTGTAACGACTCCATTATTCAATGATTTTAATTCTAGAAACGAATTCAAGCATTAAGCTTCTTCTTTCCAATTCAATCGATCTGCCTGTGCAAACTGCCATGGCGCTCCATTGTTTTCAATATTGGTAAACATTCCATTTAACTCTGCTGGTGCGGCAGATTCTTCCATTACTAAGAATCGTCTTAAGTCAACAATAATGGAAAGTGGGTCAATATTCACTGGACAGGCTTGTGTACAAGCATTACAGGTGGTACAAGCCCACAGCTCTTCTGAAGAAACATAATCTCCAAGTAGGCTCTTTCCATCCTCACTATCAGCACCGTTTGTCTTTTTGTATTTACCCAACTCCTCTACTCTATCACGAGTATCCATCATGACCTTTCGTGGTGAAAGCAATTTTCCTGTTTGATTGGCTGGACATTCTGATGTGCACCTTCCACACTCGGTGCATGAATATGCGTCCATGAGGTTTTTCCAAGTCAAATCAGTTACATCTTTCGCTCCGAATCGCTGTGGAACCGCATCTGCTGCTTCTGGCGCTGGTGCAGCAAAAGGATCAACATTAGGGTCCATCATCAATTCTACTTCCTTCTTCACACTTCCAAGGTTGTTAAACTCACCAGAAGGCTGAAGCTTTGAATAATAAGTATTAGGAAATGCTAAGAAAATGTGGAAATGCTTTGAATACGGCACATAAATGAGGAACCCCATGATGCCAACAATGTGCAACCACCAGCAAGTGCGCTCAATGTAAAACAAAGACATAGGATCATCAGGCATAAATCCAGTCAAGTAATTACTAACCCAAAATGAATCGGGAAATCGAATACCTGCATAATGATCGAGGCCCGCTTGAAGCACCAATTGATCATTCATTCGAAACAGCACGCTGTCTGAAGCGTTCATTGACAACAATGCCAGCATTAAGATGCTTTCCACCACAAGAATAATATTCGCATCAGACTTGGGCCATGAAGTCATCTCAACTCCTGAAAAGCGCTGGATTTTACCAATATTTCTTCTGATTAAAAAGACTATACATGCAATAAGCACGAGTAAGGCCAGAATTTCAAAAAAACCTATGAATAGGTAGTACAAATCACTACTAAGCACACTATAAAAGATTCGATGTGTTCCAAATACACCATCAATGACGATCTCTAATACTTCAAGATTTATAAGGATGAATCCTACATAAATTAAGACGTGCATTATTCCTGCCAATGGACGAGAAACCAATTTACTCTGGCCTAAAGCTACTCTGGCCATGGTTTTCCATCGCTCGCCAGAATTTTCCGACAAATCAATGTCACGCCCGAGGTTTATGTTCGTTTTTATTTCAGCTATTCTGCGAATGAAAATAACAGCGGTAGCTAATAATAGTACCGTGAAAATGATGCTTGAAATCATGAGTGTTATTCTTTACGATCTTTCTTTTTCGGCTTAACCTCTTTGTCCTCTTTCTTACCAAAAACAGAGATGTGAACATATCGTTCAGGATTAACCCTTAAGTCTTCAGCAAGTTTATCAATTTCAAGTGAAGCTTGTTCAAGATTGTTGTAAAGTTTATCGTCATTCAATAACATACCCAACGAACCCTCACCTTCATTAATCTTAGTGATCATTGAGTCGAGTTGAGTAAGTGCATTGGTTGCATTTTGAATTGCAGCCGCATAATTGGCTCGCGTAAGAGAGTCACTAATGGTGGCAACATTCTCTAGAATTGCATTGATATTCTTGCTATTGCTTCTAATATTGGAAGCGATTGCGGTAATATCTCCTAAAACACGTGTTAAATTCTCATTTTGGGTAACCACTAATTTATCAATATCTGAAGTTGTCTTATTAATGACGTCCATACTAGTCTTGGCCTTCTCAATTGACTCATTTGTTGTAGTCACCAAAATCTTCGTTGTACTGACCAAGTCTCTGGCTTCAGCAATAACTCCTTCAATCTGCAATTGCAGGGGTGCCAACTTCTCCTCAATAATACTCTGCAGAGCTTCGTCAATGTCACTAATAAGAGTATCACCACTCACATGAAAATTGGTGTCTTGAGAAAACTCTAAAGAAATGGCTTTCGTTCCGAGCACATCTTCAGAAACAATGCGAGCAACAGAACTGTCTGGTATATTAAGCTGGTCTTCAATGATTTCCATCTTAACCATGATCAAGTTTCCTTCTTCAGGTATCAAGGTGATTTCAGCAACCCTACCAACCTTAAATCCATTGACAAGAATAACGTTGTCTGTATTTAACCCATCTACTTTCTCATATACCGCAAAAAAGTATCGTGATTTCGAAAACACGTCAGACCCCTTCAAATAATTCATTCCAAAATAAAGCAGACCAAGAGCAAGAATGATTACTGCTCCTACTTTTATTTCGCTACTTATCTTCAAATCAATCTGTTGTATTTAACTCTCGTGATATTTCGAGTGCCTTAGAAAGTCCTATTCGTTCACCTTTGTAGAACGCTGTAATAAAGGCTTTAGGAAAGGCATTTTCTCGCACAGTACGTTGCAAAGAAACAGCTTTTTTATAATCCATTACTTCACCTACCGTGTACTTATACAGACCCTCCACTTGGTAGGACTTGACATCTTCTAAACCGTTAAAATTCTCGGGCTTCAAATCAATTGGGTTAGATGAAGCCATCAACTGAATTTTGTAATAAACCGGCTCTGCATTCACCTTTTTCGGAGTTTCTTTTTTCTCCTCTTTTACAGTGGATTTTTCTTTTTTCTCTTCTGGCTTTTGAGCAGGCTTTTCTTTTTGTTTTACTTCAACCACAGGGGTGGTTGCATCAGAAACTTCTGGAATCTCTTTTTCAAAATCATGGGTTGAAATCTCCACACCCTCTACTTCTGCCTTATATTGCTTAAACGCTCTATATATCGCACTTGCCATATATACCTTACCGTTTTCACTATTCAAGAAATCTTCCTCGCCTTTATTGGTTAAGAAACCTAACTCTGTAAGCACACTAGGCATAGTAGTAAAACTGATCACCCAATAAGGAGCTTGCTTCACTCCACGATCTCGCCTACTCACTCTTTCTCGATACTGTTCTTGAATATGAGCAGAAAGTGTTAAGCTTTGATCAAGGTAAACTGATTGGGCTATAGATCGAGCTATCAGCGATTCAGGAGAATCAGGGTTAAACCCTTCGTAGGTCTGCTCGTAATTTTCTTCGAGTAAAATAGATGAGTTTTCGCGCTTCGCCAGTTCTAGGTTTGCAGCAATTTTCGTCATTGACATAACGAATGTTTCTGTTCCAAACGCCTCTTTATTCGCAGCAGAATTGCAATGAATGGATAAAAACAAGTCGGCATCCGCCTTATTGGCAATGGTTGTTCTTCCTTTAAGCGTTACAAACTTATCTTCCTTGCGTGTGTAGATAACGTCTACATTTTCATACGCACGTTCAATGTATTCCCCCAGTTGAAGGGCAACCTCTAACGAAATATCTTTTTCTGATTTTTTATAGCGTCCTGTGCCTGTATTGCCGGGATCATGTCCACCATGACCAGCATCAATAACCACCTTTAACACACCCATTTCGGCTATTTTAGGTCCGCGATGGTTGGGAACAAACGATGAAAAAAGCATCAACACCAAAACTGATATTCCAAATGGAAGGAGCGATTTAAACCGCAATCTTGAAAGTGGCTGATTAAGCTTCATAAAATTTAACTGGGTATTTACCTAACAACAAACAAATGTAAACGAGGGCATGGCAATGCGATTACATCTTATTCAGAGTATTTCACCCTTCAATGTTAATAGAGACAACGCAATTCCTAAAAAACCAGCATAGAATTAACAACTTTTGAATGTTATTACAAATGTGATTCAGAACGCTAAGCGTTTAGATTTGCACTTCCAAGATAATTCAGCCATAATTTGAAGCTCAGCTCTCTCTTTCATTTAGCATTATTCATGCTTTTAAGCATAGGGAGTTTTGGGCAAAATACCGACAGTATATCGCTAGGAATTATAGACACATCAATAGTTGCTGGTGACAGTTTAATTATTGACTCCCTTTCTGGCGATTCAACATTTATTGACTCTACCTTAATGTCAATAAAACCGAAACGGAAGTCATCTCTTGAATACGAGGTGAATTACCAAAGCGATGATTCAATGCGTGTAGATTTGAGAAATCAAATGGTTTATTTATATGGCAATGCTATAACTACATATGGTGATATCGAGTTGAAAGCTAACTACATTGAAATTTCCTTAAAAACCAATAAGCTCAGCGCTAAAGGCTTGCCTGACAGCACAGGTAAAATTGTTGGTGAACCCATTTTCACTCAAGGGGCACAAACATTTGAGGCTGGTGAGATGAAGTACAATTTCAAAACTAAGCGAGGGTTAAGTAAGGAGGTGAAAACACAAGAAGGTGGCGGGTACTTGCACGGTAGCATTGTAAAAAGAGACTCATCAGAAATAGTTTACATCAAGAATGGTATGTACACTACTTGTGAATATGATGAACCTCATTTCCATATCCACGCCAATAAAATGAAGGTGATCCCTCAGGATAAAATCATCACTGGACCAGCATATTTGAGCATAGCTGACATACCAACTCCACTGGCTGTGCCTTTTGGGTTTTTCCCCAACTCAGAAAGCCGCTCAAATGGGTTGATCATACCGAGCTATGGCGAAGCTGTGAATCAAGGCTTCTATTTGAGTAGAGGAGGTTATTATTTTGGATTGAATGACAACATGGATTTCTCACTAACAGGAGATATTTATACGCGAGGAACGTGGGCTACATACTTGAATAGCCGTTACGTGAAGCGTTATAAGTTTAATGGCAATTACTCTATCGATTTTGTCAACTCAAGGTTCAGCAACAAGGAATATCCCGACTATTTCAACGCGAGAACATTTAACGTAAAATGGAGACACACGCAAGATGCTAAAGCTAGACCGGGAAGTTCGTTCAGTGCTGATGTCAATGCGGGTTCATCCAAAAACTTTAGGAATAACCTACAGTCCACTTCCAACAATTATCTGCAGAGTCAATTGAACTCCAGTATTCGTTATTCAAAATCATTCGATAATTCGCCTTTCTCTTTTTCAGCCGCAGCCAGTGGAAATCAAAATACTCAAACTGAAATCATCTCTATTCGAGCACCGGAAGCTAGTTTGAACATGGCGCGGATATTTCCTTTCAAAGGAAAAGTTCCAGCAAGCTCGACTTCGTTCAAATCAAAAGCTAGCATTGATAAGATTGGAATCAATGGATCAGTTGACTTTTCGAATAAGCTTGAGGGTAAAGAAGATACCTTATTCAATAACTACGATAACAGCATGTTCAAGAATATGGACAACGGTCTTCGAACTCAAAGCACTGCCAGCACAAACATTAAATTATTCAAGTACTTGACGATTTCTCCAAGTACATCGCATCGCATAGTGGCCTATAGAAAAACTACCGAGAAGGTTTGGAATAGTGATAGCAACCGCGTTGATAATAAAAAAATAACAGGAATAGATGGATTCTACGATGGGTCTGCGAGCCTTAGTGCGAGTACTGTTGTGTATGGAACATATTTGTATAAAAATGATGTTATAAAAGCGATGCGTCATCAAGTTACGCCAACGGCATCTTTGAGCTACCGGCCAGACTACAGCGATCCTTTTTGGGGTTATTTCGCAAACGTACAATCAGACACTTTAGGCAATATTGCAGAATACTCTCGATTTGAAGGTGGATTATACGGCTCACCCACCGCCCAAGAAAATGGGGTGCTTAACCTCTCCCTTAACAACACCTTTGAATTGAAGGTGCGCAATAGAAAAGATACCACAGGTAAGCAAGAGGACAAGAAATTGAGAATACTTGATGCATTCAATTTCAGCACCAACTATAATCTCGCTAAAGATTCACTGAAATGGAACCCTTTGTCTATTGCATTAAGAAGTAATGTTTTACCAGGATTCACCATTAATGCTAGCGCAACATTAGATCCTTACTACATCAACCCAACAAATGGAAGACGTATTAATGATCTTCAGTATAACAGAACTGGAGATGCAGGCAACTGGACAAGGGCCAATGTAGCTTTCACTTATAATATTCAACCAAAAAAGAGTAAGAAAAAGCAAGAAGAAAAGTCAAATGAATTGAGTGATGCGAATATGTATTACACTGATTTTGTAGACTTTGATATTCCCTGGAGTTTAAGGATTAATTACAACGTTAGATATACCAATACTGTAATTACTGAAAGTATAAGTCAAATTATTGATCTGAATGGAGAAACGAATATTACACAGAACTGGCGTGTATCATTCAAAACGGGTTATGACTTAACCAATCAGCAGGTTACTTATAGTTCACTGGATATTTATCGTGACCTGCACTGTTGGGAGTTCAGCCTTGGAGTCGTGCCATTTGGCCCAAGACAGAGTTATAATTTTCAAATCAACGTAAAGAGTGCCATACTTCAAGATTTGAAACTGAACAGAAGACGGCAATCTTCTATCCCAGAACGTTAATATCCTTTGTATTCTATTTCGCGTTCAATGAACTGAATTCCGTATTCTTCTAACTCTGCCAATATGGGCTCGTATATCTCCTTCTTAATAGGAACATGAACACCTGGAGTAGTTATTTTTCCGTTTAAAATCATTTTGGCGGCAATACCCACCGGCAGACCTACTGTTTTCGCCATTGCAGTGTGAACACGATTTTCACCTTTGATGACCATGTATGATTCTGTTGCATGATTCTTACCCTCCAAATTATAACCAAAGAGGTGGTACATCACTATCATATCAAGATCTGTTTCTTTCATCGTCCATTTACGCTCAAGAATATGCTGTAAAATTTGTGCTGGAGTAGCATTTGGAATGCCAATTTCAATTTCTTCAAACAAGTCTAACCACTTTAGCTTGTACATGATTTCATTGTCCTGCTCGATTCTTAAATAATGCATCAGTTTCAGCTCTACAGAATCGTCAGGATTAAACGCTAAGAAAGAGTTTAAGAATTGACGAAACGTCATATTCTCTGAATCCTCAACAACATAAGAATCATCTGTAGCACCTAGTTTAACGAATACATCCCAAGCTTTTCCGAACCCTGGCTTTCTTAATGTACCTCTATAAATTGTAGGAATATCTTTCAATCCATAGGCCTCACGATACTTCAACGAATCACGATTGGCATATCCTTCAAACCGACCATATTCCGGCAGCTCAATAATCTCAGACCTTCTAAATAATTGATGATATGGGATGTATTTATAGCGCCCCTCTTGCTTGAATTTTACCGCTCCACCTGACCCTGCCAAAACAACATTTCTAGGGTTCCATGCAAACTTGTAATTCCATGGATTATCGTCAGACTCGGGTGCAACCAAACCTCCAGTAAAACTCTCAAACTGAAGCATCTTGGCTCCTTGTGCATGAATTTTATCAATCACTCGCATGGCACTCATATGGTCGATACCTGGATCAACACCAATTTCATTCATAAGAATCACTCCGGCATCGACAGCCTCTTGATTGAGAGCTTCCATTTCCTTAGACACGTATGATGCCGTGACCATGTGTTTATTTAATCCAACACACTGCCTGGCAACTTCAATATGCATGTGCGCAGGAAGCATAGATATCACCAAATCTGCACTAGAAATTTCATGCAGTCTTTGAATTTCATTATTAACATCAAACTTGAACGCCTCTGCACGTTCATGACCGTTCACTTTTTGTTGAGCCGCCTTTAAATTCACGTCCCCAATTCTCACAAACCAATTTTGCTCTACTGCATTTTTCAACAAATAATCGATCAAAACCGATGCACTTAATCCCGCTCCAAAAACTACTATTCTACGCATTCTATCATCAATTTAAGACGAATGTAGGATTCGTTGTGGAGGATTGATAATTGATGATTGATTATTTATTATTCACTCGGGTAAATTCAGGGTTCATTGTTCGCTGTCGTTAGTTCATGTTTTGTTGGTCCTATAATCATCAATAATAAATTATCAATCATTCATGTGGTAAATTCCTATTTGAACAGCGAACTTTGGCGCTGGAATTTGATTTAGTACAATCGTCAAAAATTATTTCACGACCATGAAAACGAAACCCTTTCACCTTCTATTTGGATCATTCTTCGCTATGACCGCTGTCATTCTTGGTGCATTTGGCGCGCATATGCTCAAAGAAATTTTAAGCCCTGAGCAATTACAGTCATTTGAAACTGGTGTACGCTATCAACTATTTCATGGCATAGTGCTGGTGATGATCGCATTGAAAGGCCATAGCTTTCATTTACCCAATGAGAAAACAATCACCACGTTGTTTGGAGTAGGAATCATCTTGTTTTCAATCTCTATATATTTTCTAAACCTTCAAGAAGTTCTCGATTTGAATTTAAGATGGCTAGGACCGATTACGCCCATTGGTGGAACACTTATAATAATCGCTTGGTTCCTTATTTTCCTTGGGGCTATCCAATTGGTGTTCAACAAAAAACATTAATTGTGTATAAAATGTGAGTAAAATCAGTGTTAACACGTCAAATCATTCCCAACCTTTGCAAGGTCACAAACGACCTACAATAACCTTAAGTAGGCACAAACTATACATATGAACGAATTCGGAAGAAAGGCGAAGAATGCATCCATTGCAGATCTTGGCCTAGGGAATGTAAGGAATGCGTATTGGAATCTTGAACCTGCTGAGCTGGTTGAAGACGTAATCATTCAAGGTGAAGGTTTTTTAACTGACTCTGGAGCTTTGGCCATCGAAACGGGAGAGTTTACAGGTAGATCTCCAAAAGACAAATTCATCGTTCGCGATGAGATCACCAAGAACACGATTTGGTGGGAAGGAAGTTTCAACAACAGTTTTGACCCTGATAAAATTGAGCCTTTGCTCAATAGAATGCAGGCATATGCGATGAACAAAGATGTTTATGTGCGTGACTGTATTGCTTGCGCTGATCCAGCTCATAAGCTCAACATCAGAGTAATAACTGAAACGGCTTGGAGTAACATCTTCGCTAACAACATGTTTATTCGTCCTTCAGACGAGGAGATTGAAAACTTTGAAGCAGAGTGGACCGTCCTTTGCTTACCAGGTTTCATGGCAGACCCTGAGATTGACGGAACACGTCAGCACAACTTCTCTATCCTTGATTTCAAAAGAAAAATGGCCCTTATCGGAGGTAGCGGCTATACAGGAGAGATCAAAAAAGGAATCTTCACAGTATTAAACTATGTGCTTCCTCAAGACAAAGGTGTGTTAAGCATGCATTGCTCAGCTAATACGGGAAAAGATGGCGACACTGCTGTTTTCTTCGGACTATCAGGAACAGGAAAAACCACACTTTCAGCAGACCCTAATCGCGCTTTGATTGGCGATGATGAACACGGCTGGACAGAAACTGGTGTTTTCAACTTTGAAGGTGGTTGCTATGCAAAATGCATTGACCTCACTGCTGAAAAGGAGCCAGAAATTTGGAAAGCAATAAAATTTGGAGCGCTTTTAGAAAACATTCAAGTATATGAAGGCACTGCTCGTGTAAATTTTGAGGATTGCTCGACCACTGAAAACACTCGCGTAAGCTACCCAATTCATCATATTGAGGGAATCGCAAAGCCATCGATGGGTGGTATTCCAAAAAATATTTTCTTTTTGACGGCTGATGCATTCGGTGTATTGCCTCCGGTTTCAAAACTGACACCTGGACAAGCGATGTATCATTTTATTTCTGGTTATACAGCCAAAGTAGCCGGAACAGAAGCTGGAATCACTGAGCCAGTGACCACGTTTAGTGCTTGTTTCGGAGCTCCTTTCTTACCACTTCACCCTACGAAGTATGCTGAGATGTTAGGTGAAAAAATGAAGAAGCATGATGTAAATATTTGGCTAATAAACACAGGTTGGAGCGGTGGCGAATACGGTGTTGGATCTCGCATTAAGTTGAAATATACGCGTGCAATGATCACTGCGGCACTTACAGGTCAATTGGAAAATGTGGAATATAAATCGCACGAAGTATTTGGATTAAATATGCCAACTTCTTGCCCAGATGTTCCTTCTGAAATTCTTGACCCGAAGAACACATGGACAGATAAAAATGCATACGATACGAAAGCCAACAAATTGGCTTCTGAATTCGTAAACAATTTCGCAACGTTTGCGGACAACGCAAGCGAAGAAATCATGGCAGCTGCACCAAATGTGACAGCAAACGCTTAAGATTTCGCTCATCATACAATGCAAAAAGCCACGTTTCAGCGTGGCTTTTTTGTTTCTTTGAAGTCATGAAGCCAATGGCAGACTTACCTCGTTTTTATTTACCCAACGCCCAATTGGGAAGCATTTCTGAAATTGAAACGGAGGAAGCAAAGCATGCACGTGTTTTAAGGTTGACTGAGGGCAGTATCGTTCACCTGATTGATGGCAAGGGAAAGCTATTCGAAGCCAGCGTTTTGAAAGCTGGTAAGAAGATGGAGGTTTCCATCGATCAAATTGTTGAAGAAGAAGCCTCTCATGCCAACCGTTTAATTTTGGCAGTAGCACCCACCAAAAATATGGCCCGCTTTGAATGGGTAATTGAAAAGGCCGTTGAAGTTGGAGTAGATGAAATTCATCCTCTAAAATGCGAGCATTCTGAGCGGGTATTCATTAAAGCCGATCGCTTGCTCCGCATTGCACTAAGTGCGGCAAAACAGTCCAAAGCACTGCACATGCCCATTATTCATGAACTAACTTCAATAGATGAAGCACTGAATATAGTTGCCGAAAAAAAGTGGATTGCCCATTGCAAACCTTCTAACAAGTCTGCAATTCTAGAGCTATCTAAAAGCAACTGTTCACAATTGATTTGTATTGGCCCAGAAGGCGATTTCAGTCAGTCTGAAATAGATGCAGCTTTAGCAAAAGGATTCAAATCTTTAAGTCTTGGTGAAAAAAGGCTTCGCACTGAGACTGCTGCTATTGCCTCAATTATTGCTGCTAATGTCTTTCAAGCCTAAAGCCTTATTTTCACAGCGATGAAAAAACTTTTCCTCTGTGCTGTAATGCTCATCTCTCTATCGAGTAATGCTCAAGAGACATATAAAATAGCCTTGCTAAAATACAATGGTGGTGGAGATTGGTATGCCAATCTAGAAACCTCTCTTCCTAATCTGATTGAGTTTAGCAACCGAAATCTCGGCACTACAATTTCAAAAGAGCAAGACATCGTAGAAGTGGGTGATCGAAGTATTTTCAACTACCCTTTCGTTCATCTTACTGGTCATGGAAACATTTCATTCAATGATCAAGAGGCACAAAACCTTAGAAGGTATTTAACCTCAGGAGGGTTCCTGCATATCGATGACAATTATGGCATTGATCCATTCATTAGAGCTGAGATGCAAAAGGTATTTCCAGAACTAGAATTTATCGAGCTACCGCCCAGTCATCCTCTATTTCATCAGAAATATGAGTTCGAAGACGGCTTGCCTAAAATTCACGAGCACGATAACAAACGACCTCAAGCCTTTGGGTTATACTTTGAAGGAAGGTTGGTTTGCCTTTATACCTATGAATCTGACCTAGGTGATGGTTGGGAAGACCCTAGGATTCACAATGACACGCAAAGCAACCATGAAAAGGCACTGAAAATGGGCGCAAACATTATTGAATTTGTATTCTTGAGTGATGAGCAAGCAGGATAAGAACATTTTACGAGAAGAGCTTTATACCATAATATTCGGCACCGATACTCCCGCGGGGAAGCGTTTCGATGTAATCCTACTTGGACTCATTCTTTTGAGCACCTTGGCGGTTATGCTTGAAAGCATTAGTGAACTTCGAGAAAGCTATGGATCTTGGTTTACAATTGCTGAATATATTTTCACAGCCGCATTTACAGTTGAGTATGTTCTTAGGCTTTGGACTGCCCGAAAGCCAATGGGTTATGTATTGTCTTTTTACGGAGTTGTGGATTTACTGTCCGTACTACCTACTTATTTGGCATTGGTCATTACTTCATCACAATACTTAATGATCATCAGAATCTTCCGCTTGATGAGGGTTTTTAGAGTTCTAAAAATTGCACGTTTCATGAACGAGGCCGACTCATTGTGGATTTCACTAAAAGCAAGTCGCGCAAAAATAGGTGTGTTTTTGTTTGCTGTTTTTAACGTGGCAGTAATCATGGGAACGATCATGTACATTGTTGAAGGCGGTGAGAATGGATACACAAGTATTCCACGAAGTATCTATTGGGCAATTGTGACCATGACAACTGTTGGTTTCGGAGACATTCATCCGCATACAGATCTGGGACAGTTTTTTGCTCTTATCCTCATGATTTTGGGTTATGGAATAATTGCTGTGCCTACAGGAATAGTAGGTGTAGCTATGTTCAATTCACCTGGACAAGATAAATCTGAATTGAAGCAACCCACTATTAACCCTATTCATTGCAACAATTGTGGAAGAACTGGGCATCTTGACGGTGCCAAGTATTGCATGCAATGCGGGTCCCAACTTTAAGTTTCATTCCTAACTTTTGATCACAAAGTGCGCAACTTAAGGCACGATACTCTAAATTCGCGCAACGGTTAAAAGGCGAAATACGTCTTTTGACTATAACCTTAAACTCATTCACAACATGAAACACTTTACTCGATTATTTTTTCTTTCAATTATCGCCCTATCAGGCTTAACGGTCAATGCCCAAACTTATGACATGGCCGTAACTGAGCTTGCAATCACACCTTCAACATCAACAGGAAACGTTCCTGTTAATGCCAATTTGTTCATGATTGCCACCATCACTAATGCTGGAACATCAATAATTCCAGATCAATCGACATTTGATATGCACTTCATCGTTGATGGAGATACACTTGAGACTATCAACTACATTTTCAATGGTGCACTTAACCCAGGAGCTGCTGCACTGACTAGCTCTAGTTCTTTTATTTTGACTAATCCTGTACCAACAGATTTTTGTGCGGCTGCTATTTTCACAACTCTTACTGATCTTGATCTAACGAACAATTTCATCTGTGAGACTGGCGTGAACGTAGGAACAGCAGCAAATGTTGATCTTTCAGCAGACAGTATAGCTATAGTTGCTCCAAACAACATTGACAGCTTCGATGTAGACAATGGAACGGAAACTGTACCTGACATGACTGAATTATTAGCTGTTTTTACTAATAATGGTAATGTTGAATATGTATCTGGATATCCAATTTCATACATAATCAAATTAGGAGCTCAAGAATTGAATGTTTCAGGTACTCTTCAAGCTCCTCTTCTTCCAGGAGAAAGTACTACTAGAAATATTACCAATGACGCTATTATTCCTGATTCACCTCAAGAGGTAGGCACTTATGATTTGTGTGTAATTGTAAATGAAAATGACGCCAATAGCGGAAATGACACGTCTTGTATGGCATTCTCAATTATCGATACATACATCCCACCAGAGCCTGTAGGAGTTGCCGAGGTTAACACCAATGATTACAGCGTGACATTCACGAATGATTTCATCGCTTTATCGAATGTTTTGAGCAACCTGAACGCTTCTATCATTGATATGAATGGTCGTGTTATTGCTACTGAAATGATTGTGGAAGACATGCGTATTTCTACGAGCACTTTGAATTCAGGTATCTACTTCCTTCAAACGGTTAACGAAAAGACAGGTGAAGTGAAAATGAACAAGTTCTCTAAGTTCTAAAAACTTTAGGTAATTAAATGAGAAAGCCACATCGATTGATGTGGCTTTTTTTATGCTATGAAGTTTAGAAGGTTTGGTTTACATAATCATACCTTCAAAGTCGGCTTCTGAAATAATCTGAACGCCTAATTTTTCGGCCTTCTCTCGTTTGGATGGTCCCATGCCCTCACCCGCTAAAATATAGCTGGTTTTGGAGCTTACTGAACCCGAGTTTTTCCCTCCATTCTTCTCGATCAATTCCTTCAATTCATCGCGACTGTGGCGTTCAAACACACCCGAGATTACGAATGAAAATCCTTTCAGTTTTTCGGTATTGCCCGCAAACTGTTCTTCTGGAATTTCAAATTGTAAACCAGCATTTTTCAAGCGATTGATCAAGGCTTGATGTTCTTCATTGGCGAAATAATCTACCACGCTTTGGGCAATGCGCTCACCAATTTCGTCTACGGCAACAAGTGTTTCTGCATCAGCAGACATGAGCTTGTCCAACGTTTTAAAATATCGGGCCAATTTCTTTGCCACGGTTTCGCCCACATAGCGAATACCCAATGCAAACAGCACGCGCTCAAATGGCACTTGCTTTGAAGCTTCAATACCCTCCAACATGTTCTCTACACTCTTCTCCGCCATACGCTCTAACGGCAGTAGTTGATCAGCCTTGAGGTCATATAAATCAGCAATGGAGTGAATGATGCCTTCTTCGTGTAATTGATCGATGGTCTCGCTACCGAGTCCTTCAATATCCATGGCTTTGCGCGATATAAAATGCTCCATTTTGCCCTTGATTTGAGGAGGGCAACCCAAATCGTTGGGGCAGTAATGCTTCGCATCGCCTTCATTGCGCACCAACT
This sequence comes from Flavobacteriales bacterium UBA4422, assembly GCA_002389645.1. Classification (GTDB taxonomy): domain Bacteria; phylum Bacteroidota; class Bacteroidia; order Flavobacteriales_G; family Salibacteraceae; genus SHAN690. The sequence continues at coordinate 112,286 of DGQE01000031.1, read as the reverse complement.
GGGTGTTGCATTCAGGGCATTGAGTGATGTATTTGAATTCTGGTGCACTTACATCGCGTTTGGCTAAATCTACTGCTGTTACTTTCGGTATAATTTCACCTCCTTTCTCCACATATACATGATCGCCCACTCGTAAATCGAGCTTTTCAATTTGATCGGCATTGTGCAACGAAGCGCGCTTAACCGTTGTCCCAGCTAAAAGGACGGGTTTCAAATTGGCAACAGGTGTTATGGCTCCAGTTCTACCGACCTGGTAAGAAACTGAATCCAACACTGTAGTTACTTCTGCTGCCTTGAATTTATAGGCAATGGCCCAACGGGGCGATTTGGCCGTAAATCCCAACTCTTCTTGCTGGCGATAGTTGTTTACCTTGATCACAATTCCATCGATTTCAAAATCTAGGCTATGACGCTGCTCATCCCAATGGTTGATGAACTCCATGATCTGATCGATGTTTTCGCATTTTGCGATCATCTTGTGATCTGCGCTCGGAATTTTAAAGCCCCACTCTCCAGCACTTTGAACGCTTTGGAAGTGAGAATCAGCTAATGTTTCTTTCGAGTAAACTCCATACAAGTAGCAATCCAATCCCCGAGAGGCCACGATGGATGAATCTTGCATTTTCAAAGTTCCACTGGCCGTATTTCTAGGGTTCGCAAAGAGTGCTTCACCGGCTTCTTCACGCTGCTCATTGAGCTTCTGAAAGTTTGCCAAAGGATAAAATATCTCACCTCTGATTTCAAAATCAGGAGGAAAATGATTCCCTTTCAATTTCATAGGTATTGTGCGAATGGTTCGCACATTATTGGTGATGTCTTCGCCCTTTGTTCCATCTCCACGGGTAACTGCTCGACTCATGGCTCCATTCACATACTTGATTCCGATGGCTACACCATCGTACTTCAACTCACACACATAGTCAATCTCGCCATCGGCAATTTTGCGAATGCGGTTTTCCCAATCTATAATTTCATCTTTCGAATAGGTATTCGAGAGTGACATCATGGGGAAATCATGCACCACTTCATTGAATTTTTTGGTGATATCACCACCAACCCGCTTTGTTGGGCTGTTCTCATCAGCAAACTGTGGAAACTGTTCTTCTAACTTTTCCAGTTCCTTTAAAAGTTGATCAAAGTTGTAATCAGAGATGGTTGGTTCACTCAACACATAATAGCTGTGATTGTGTTCTTCCAATTCTCGACTCAGGGTGTCAATTTTCTTTTTCGCTTCTTCTGCCGTCATTTTCCGAATAATTTCTTCACCGCTGCCCAACGCTTTGCTTCACGCCATTCATAATAGTCGCGCTCTGCTTGAATGGCCTTGGGTTTAAAAATACCTTTATATGCATAGCCTAAAAAGATCTTGAGCTTAAAATCGATGTAAGGATCCCTAAAAGCATCTTTCAACTCCATATCAGGCAAGCTATTGACATAGCGAATACCAATACCCGATCCCAATCCCAACCAAGGGAAAACCTTAAAATGACCGTTCAAACCGATGTCGAAAACGCCCACATCATTAATTGTATCTACGTGGCTAAAGGTTGGCACTGCACCAAGGTTATTATAGTTATTGACGATGATACTGCCACTTCCAAACTGGGCAATGGTCGAAAATTCCCATCTGAAATTGCGCAAAAAAACGATCTCAGCGAAGTAAGTAGCGTAACTAAAGCGTGCACTGCGCAGAGCTGAATCAACGAGAATTGGAGATTCAATGCGGTAAAAATCATTATTGGTGTAAAACCCAAATCCTGTTCTAAATCGTTTGTAGAACTCAAATCCCAGTTTAAGGCCATTCATTCTTCCGCGCACATCATAGTAGTTCTCCGTTCGATTATCAATTTGAAAAATAAAGTTGGAGATAAAGGTGGCCTTGGGTTTAGGAGGTGGAGCAACGGAATCATTTATCGACTGCGCGCTTGTCACTATCGATAATACAATGAACATACCCAACATGAATTGCTTTCTCACGCTGCAAAAGTCATTATAAACTAAATTGATGCATCCCCTAACGGAAGAAGATATTAAGACTCAATGTTGGTAGCCTTTCTTAACACTTCAACCAAATCAGTAGGAGGAATCATAGGCTTTTTGGTATGGAAGTCTACGAAAACTAAAGTGGTCGTTGCCTGATTCAACTGCTCATTTTTTTCATTGAAAGTTTTATAGCTAAAAAAGATCCGGGCGCCTTTCACCTTCGTTATATTGGTTTCAATGCGCAACTCTTCATCGTAATATGCGGGCTTGAAGTACTTTATTTGATAATCTAACACAGGTAAGATTACCCCATCATCTTCCAACTGTCTATATGTAATACCTAAAACCCTTAAAGCTTCAACACGCGCCACTTCAAAAAATGCCGCAAAATTGCCATAATAGCAATAACCCATTCGGTCAGTCTCAGCGTATCTAACGCGCAATTTATGTTCAAAAACCATACGTCAATATTACCGTAAAAATCAAAATTAGCTTCTTCAGATAATCAGAACTTGCCTAAAGTAAACCCAACTTGAGTAAACAACGAATTCATCTGCTGATTGTTGATGATAGGATTATACTTCATACCTAATGTAAACCTGTAACCGATAGACGCACTCAACCTTAAAAAAGGAGCCAGCTTCACAAAGAAATCAGCCTCTGGCGAACATTGGTAAAAATCTGAATTATACCCATCGATGATCCTTAGCTCTTCGCCTTCATTACTGATACGTAATTCAGACCCAAAGTCGCCCCAAGAAAAAGTAGAACTTAACGCTAGATTCAACTTCTTCAATGGAAATAAAAATCTTCCCAGCCATAATCCTCCTTGGCCAGTGTAAATGCGAGCGGGTAATCCTATGTAAGTGTAGTTAAAGTTGTGCGCAATATTACCCTGAGCAAATCCACCAACAATCCACTTTTGATCAATCACTGCAGCACCTCTTCCTCCTATTGAGTAACTCAACTTTTGTTTGGGGCTAGAAAGGTCAAAATACATTCCACCGATGACTCCAACTTTGGGAGTGCCGTTAGATATTTTTGAAAAAATAGTGTCTTGACTTAAGCCATTAGTCACAGAAAAAACAGTAATCAACAAGGTTATAGTTGCACCTTTCATATTTAAGCAGGATGAATCTAAATACGCAACGACCAGCAATTTAGTGCCTTAAAAACTCAATGCTCTTTTGCATCAAATCATGCAGAACCACATCATCTTCAATGAAAGGAACATTTTCTCTAAAGTCAACTCTGAGCTTCTCAACAATCGGAGATGATTTTCCTTGTCTAAAGTCAGCAGCCTGAGCTGCGGTGAGCAATTCAATGGCCGTTACTTTTTCCAAGTTTTCAAAAACACGTAATGCTTTGGTAGCACCATTGGCTCCCATACTCACATGGTCTTCTTGCCCGTTGGACGAATCAATTGTATCCACAGAAGAAGGAGTGCAGAGTTGCTTGTTTTGACTTACTACCGATGCAGCTGTATATTGCGCTATCATCAATCCACTGTTCAATCCTGGATTTGCCACCAAATATGCTGGTAACCCGCGTTGACCTCCAATTAGTTTATAGGTTCTGCGCTCAGAAATACTCGCTAATTCAGCCATTGCAATGCACAAAAAATCCAATATCAACGCTAGTGGTTGACCATGAAAATTCCCAGCTGAGATGATTTTATCTTCCTCAGGGATAACTGTCGGATTGTCGGTTACGGAGTTGATTTCAGTTTCAACTACAGACTTCACATGCGCTATTGCATCCTTACTCGCACCGTGCACTTGAGGAATACATCGAAATGAATAAGGATCTTGAACATGATTCTTAGGTTGATTGATCCACTCGCTTCCTTCTAGATTGGAGCGCATGGTTGAAGCAGTTTCTCGTTGACCATTGTGCGGACGAACAGCGTGCACTGCATCATCAAAAGGCTCGATTCGGCCATCGTAAGCATCTAAACTCAATGCTGCCACGCGATCAACGTGCACGATGTGTTGTTGAAGCCTTCCTAAAATATAGGTAGAATAGCCTGACATGAATTGCGTTCCGTTGAGCAAGGCCAAACCTTCCTTCGCACCCAATTCAATGATAGATAGTCCTTCAACAGCTAACGCTTCTCGAGCAGGAACAATTTCTCCATTGTAATGCACTTCTCCCAGGCCAAGCAACGGCAAGGCCAAATGCGCCAATGGTGCTAAATCTCCCGAAGCACCCAATGAGCCTTGTTCGTACGCCACGGGAATGACTCCTGAATTATAAAGGTCTAACAACCCTTCTACCGTTTGCAGCTTCACACCAGAGTTGCCTTTTGAAAGCCCTAATACTTTTAGTACGAGCATGTATTTTACGATCTCAGGATCAACGATGGCTCCTACACCACAAGCGTGAGACTTCACTAAGTTTTCCTGAAGAGTTCCTAAATCTTCCGTAGCAATTTCAGTATCACATAAGCTTCCAAAACCAGTATTGACACCATAAATAGGTCGATGAGCTCGTTCGATGAAGGATTCAAGAAAGGCTCTTCCTTTCTTAATATTGTCAATCAGTTGTTCAGAAAGCTCAAGGGTTTCATTGGACTCGATGAGATCTCGAATCTCAGCAATGGTATAGTTGTGGTGATGAAGCTCTATCATTTATGAAAGTTTATCGTTGATAAAGGAAACTAAATCTTTTTTAGCAACGGAGTTTTGATCTCCGGAAAGCATGTCTTTCACTGTTACCATTTTTGTTTTGTGTTCCTCTTCACCGATAATCACAACAAAGTGCACACCTTTATCATTGGCATACTTCATTTGCTTCTTCATTTTAGCCTCATCAGGATAAACTTCAGCGGACAATCCTTCCGTGCGAAGGTCGGCCGCCGTGCGAATAGCAGACATCACTTTTTCTTTACCGAAATTCACAAAGAGCACCTGGCTTGCGGCTTTCAATGTTTCAGGAAACAAACCTTTCTCTTCCATCAAATCATAGATTCGATCAGCTCCAAAACTCACCCCTACTCCACTCATCTCTTTCAAACCGAAGATTCCTGTGAGATCATCATAGCGACCTCCACCACAAATGCTCGATGGAAAATCATCGTGACCTACTTCAATGATAGCTCCGGTGTAATAATTCAATCCACGCGCCAGTGTCAAATCCAATTCAACCTTCTCCCTCACGGCCTCAGGTAATGCCTTCAGAACCGCTTTTACTTCGTCAATACCTTTATATGCTTCTTCAGAGCCGACCACAGCACCGGCCAACATTTTCAGCGTAGCGACTGGTTCGCCTTTCAATTTGAGAAGGTTAAGAACCTTTTTCACTCCAGCTTCAGGCAGTCCATTGCGCAACATTTCTTCTTTTACACCTTCAGGGCCAATCTTATCCAACTTATCGATAGCTACAGTCATGCTTTGGAAATGCTCGCTCATTCCGGCCGAGGCGGCTATTCCGCTTAAAATTTTCCGGTTATTGATTCGAATACGTACATCATTTAATCCTAGGTTAGTAAATACCTCATCAACGATGCACAGTAATTCTGCTTCATTTAATAGCGAGTTGCTACCAATAACGTCAACATCGCACTGATAAAACTCTCTATATCGGCCTTTTTGCGGACGATCGGCTCGCCAAACTGGTTGAATCTGGTAACGCTTGAATGGAAAAGAAAGCTCGTTTTGGTTTTGAACTACGAAGCGTGCAAAAGGAACGGTGAGGTCATATCGGAGGGCTCGATCACTTATTTCAAATGCAACGGATTGAGAATCTTTAGCGGCAAGTCTTTCTTCTGAGGCTTTAGCTAAAAAATCTCCATTATTCAATATTTTATAAATCAGCTTATCTCCTTCTTCACCATACTTGCCCAATAGTGTATCCAAGTTTTCCATAGCCGGAGTTTCAATCGGCACAAAGCCAAATTGTTGAAACACTTTTCGGGCTGTATCGAAAATGAACTGCCTCTTAAGGCTTTGTTCGGGTAAAAAATCTCGTGTACCTTTTGGTATGGATGGTTTGTTCGCCATAAGGCCGCAAATGTATGATGTACGTTAAAAATTAAACCTTACCCAATTTCTTGTATCGAATACGCTTTGGTTCTTCATCACCCAAGCGCTTCTTACGGTTTTCTTCGTAGTCGCTGTAACCGCCTTCGAAGTAATAGACCTGACTATCGCCTTCGAACGCCAAAATATGCGTGCAAATTCTATCTAAGAACCAACGGTCATGAGAGATTACAACAGCACATCCAGCAAAGTTTTCTAATGCTTCTTCTAATGCTCTAAGTGTATTGATATCTAAATCATTGGTGGGCTCATCGAGGAGCAAAACATTCGCGCCTTCTTTCAATGTCATAGCCAAATGCAATCGGTTGCGCTCACCACCAGAAAGTACTTTTACTTTCTTGCCTTGCTCGCTTCCTCCGAAGTTAAATTTAGAAACATAGGCACGCGCATTGATTTCTCGTCCGCCCATGTCAATGATGTCATTGCCTCCACTAATTACTTCATACACCGTCTTGTCAACGTCAATAGATTCATGCGCTTGGTCTACATAAGCAACCTTCACCGTTTCACCCACTTTAAACTCACCTTGATCTGGTTGCTGTTGTTCCATGATCATTCGGAAAAGGGTTGTTTTTCCAGCTCCATTCGGACCAATGATTCCAACAATGCCCGCAGGTGGTAATTTAAAGTTCAATTGCTCATATAATAATCGATCATCAAATCCCTTTGATACCTCTATAGCTTCAATTACATTATTACCTAATCGTGGACCTGGTGGAATGTATAATTCCAATTTCTCTTCTTGGGCTTTTTGCTCTTCACCAATCATTTTGTCGTAATTGCTCAAACGAGCTTTACTTTTTGAATGACGACCTTTTGGCGACATGCGCACCCATTCCAGTTCTCTTTCTAGCGTTTTTCTTCGTTTGCTAGCCGTCTTTTCTTCTTGCGCCATGCGCTTCGATTTTTGGTCTAGCCATGAAGAGTAGTTTCCTTTCCAAGGAATTCCTTCACCTCGGTCTAATTCAAGAATCCAACCGGCAACGTTATCTAAGAAATACCTATCGTGCGTAATGGCGATTACTGTTCCGTCATAATCTTGTAAATGATGCTCTAACCATTCTACCGATTCAGCATCTAAGTGGTTGGTTGGCTCATCCAAGAGCAGAATATCTGGCTGTTGAATCAACAAACGACAAAGGGCTACTCTTCTTCGTTCACCTCCAGATAAATTCTTTATCGGAGTATCTCCTTCTGGTGTGCGCAATGCATCCATAGCACGTTCAAGTTTAGAATCTAACTCCCAAGCACCAACTGCATCAATTTTATCTTGAAGCACACCTTGACGAGCCATTAGCTTTTCCATCTTGTCGGCATCTTCATAGACTTCTGGCTTGGCAAAATCGAGGTTGATTTGCTCGTACTCATCCAACAAGGCCGTGACTTCTGCAGCGCCTTCCTTTACAATATCCATTACGGTTTTACTATCGTCTAATTCTGGCTCCTGCTCAAGGTAACCCACAGAATAACCTTCACTAAAACTTAAATCACCCTGAAACTCCTTTTCAACACCCGCAATAATTTTTAATAATGACGACTTACCCGATCCGTTTAAACCGATGATACCAATCTTGGCACCATAGAAAAATGAGAGGTAAATGTTCTTAAGGACTTGCTTGCTCGGTGGATAAGTCTTGCTTACTCCTTGCAGTGAAAAAATGATCTTTTTATCGTCAGACATGAATGTTAGATTATATCTTCAAAGATATAAGAGCTAACCGACACAGCTAAAACTTTACCACCTTCATTGTCTTTGCTGAACCAGACGATTCTACTCGCACAAAATAGGTTCCTGGAGAAAGTTCTATCAAGCTAATCTGATCGCCAGTAAAAGAGTCAAAACGCATTCTTTCAGCCCCAAGAATATCGTATATCTGAATCCCTAAAATTCTCTTTTCAGATTCAATCCGAATTATATCACTCGTGGGGTTAGGAAACAAGCGAAGATCAAGTTTAGTATCCTGTTCTAATACATTCAATGGATGAGTAAGCGCATAAGAATACACGTACTTTGTTTTTCTCCCGTCAAAAAATCCTGCCTCAATAATCTCTTCGGAGATCAATCGTTGTTTTATATCGTAAATATACAGTGTCTCTTCTATGACTTCCCACCCATCAAAAGATGGTGCCAAAAAGCTTTTGTGCAGAAGGTTGCCAGCTTCATCGTATTCGTCATAAACCTGAATGTAAGTTTTTTGACGCGCACCCTGACTGGATACTTGATAGTAATGCTCTTCTATCATTAAGTCTTGATCATAAATATTTACTTGAACCGAAGACAAGACCATGCCATTGACATTTGAATAACTATGCGTTCGGATACTATCAAGGCGGTCGTTTGCATTTCGATGGTAGTCGTATACTCTAAATTCTCGCCAATCGTGATTTGCATTTGAGTCGGAATACACAAATTGATCCAGTGTACCGAGAGCGGTGTAATAATATTCTGTTTTGAAATTTGAGGTTGTGATAGAATTATAAATTTCGCGCCTTTCGAATACACTGATTTGATTATTCGAATTCTTAACGGTTTTCTCTACGCGGTAGGCCTCTCTCGACCCAGAGGTGTTGTCAACATTATAATACTTGTCTACAAAGACATTTTCGAGGGTCTTTCTAACGTTGACTCTTCTAAGACTTTCAATTTCAGGAACACTATTAAAGAATGAATTATAAAATTTAATGGAATCAGCTCTTAGTTTGCGATTGAAATAGATTATACTATCTGTCCCGCCTATTTCCGGAAATTTATCTAAGCTAAGGGAAGAAATGTGATTAAATAGCGAATCATGGTTGTAGGATTTTGAGAAGGACTTTTGTAATAAATTGATATCGAGATAGATACTTTACGCCAAAAATAATCTTTGGTTTCACATTGAGCTGTTTTTTCTGAGTGAAAGAATACCTAAGACCCTCAATACGAAAGACATGCAAGGACCAGTGGCAATTTATTTAAAACCTAAAGTAAATGAACGGCTGACTATCGCTGATGGCTATTTGGGCTAAGCAAAGCACAAATAGAATGAGAGCCACAATAGACTTGATAACCATGTTTCGACCATTGTCGCCATGAAAGCTCTTCAAAACGTGATGCGACATCGGAGGTAAAAATGAAAACACAGTGGCCAGGCAAAGCATCAGCCATTCGCGAGCAGTCACTTCGAGAGCCGTCTGTTCTTGAAAATTGAGTAACTCACCAAAATAGTTTATCGAATCGCTCAATGTTTCTGAGCGAAACCAAATCCATCCGAGCATAACCAAGCCAAAAGTGAGTAGTGAGGATGAGAAGTGATTCATCCTTTTGAAAAAGATCGTAAATCGATCAACCGTTAAAAACAAGCCATGCCAAGCTCCCCAAATCACAAAATTCCAACTGGCGCCATGCCAAAGCCCAGACAAGAGAAACACAATCCATAAGTTTCGAAATACAATCCACTTACCTCTCCTGCTGCCTCCTAATGGGAAATACAAGTAATCACGCATCCAAGCGCTCAAAGTCATATGCCACCTACGCCAAAAGTCTTGAAATCCTGCCGCTGCATAGGGCCAATTGAAGTTTTCAGGAAACTTAAATCCCATAAGCATTCCTAAACCAATAGCCATATCAGTATATCCGCTAAAGTCAAAATAGATCTGAAATGTGTACGCCAATAATCCGAGTAAAGCACCAATAGCACCCAATTCATCGATTGCAAATGCGGCATCAGCCAAGGGCGCTAATCCATCTGCAATCAAAACTTTCTTGGTTAATCCCAATGTAAATCGCTGTAAACCGGATAACTTAAATCCCCACTTATCATGATGAGAGCGGTCGATGAGCTGATTAGAAATGTCTTTGTACCGGACTATTGGACCAGCAATCAACTGAGGAAACAGAAATACAAACAATAAATAATCTAACAGCGATTTGGAACGCGGAGTCTCATTGCGATAGACGTCAACCAAATAACTGATTTTCTGAAAGGTGAAAAAGGAAATCCCAAGAGGCAAGGCAATTTCCATATAGTCAGGAAATACGAACCCCAAACTTTCAGCAATAAGCTTCACATTCTCAGTGAAGAAATTGAAGTACTTGAAAATGAACAACGTTCCAACATTGATAATCAGGCCCGTGGTGAGCCATGATTTTCGATTATCGTGGTTAAACTTTTGAGCAATCAAAAAGTCAAGCGAACTACTTATTAATAATACCAAGCAGAATATAGGCGCCCCCCAAGCGTAGAACACAAAGCTCCCCAAAAAGGCGGTTACATTTTTCAACCGAGCAGGAACCAATTGATACGTCATCAAGAAGATGGGCAGAAACCAGATTAAAAATAGCGCACTGTTAAATAACACCGTGCTAAGTTAATCTACAAGCACCTAAAATCACTAGCAATTTATCCTATGCAGCTTTCGCTCCATAAACCTCTGCAGATCCAGAAAGGCCATTTTTGCGAAACTCATCAGCTTTCAGCATATCCATCTTTGCTCCTGCTCGATCACCTAATGAGATTCTGAACTTACTTCTCACATCAAAAGCCTCAGCATTCTTAGGATCAATTTTGATGGCTTTATTTAAATCGCTCATGGCTTTGTAGTCCATATCTAACAATCTGTAAACCTGAGATCGCTTGATGTAAAAAGCAGATACATTTTCATTCAAGCTGATGGCCATGGATAAATCATCTAATGCTCCTTTATGACGTAAGGCTTTCATTCTGAGCAATGCTCTGCGGTAGTAATTCATGGCGTGCCGTGAATCAACCTTTAATGCCTTCGTAAAAAATGCTTCTGCTCTATCATATCTCTTATCACGAATCGCTCTAAACGCAACTTCTTCGAGGTGATTTCTCCAAGACTTAACATTTTCATTTTTCACGTAATTAAGCAAGCTTTCATCCTGAACGATCAACTGACCTTCCGTTGAAATTAACATCAGGTATGATTCTTTGCAGGTAATATCCAACATTTCATTCCAATCCTCACCGCGCAAATAGGCTTCCCAGACTTTTCTTGCTTGTTGGATTACATGTTGCCAAGCTACATCCGATAAATGCGTTGGGCGATCAAAAGAATTCAGAAAAATGTTTAGTTCGTTAGTACTCATGGCTTCAGATTTTTTTGGTTTGTTTTCTAATCTGAAACCAAAGCTCTATGCCAAGAATGTAATGTATTTACGTTGTAAAATCAGGAATGTAATTTTCCGCTAAACAGCAGAAAAACAGCGGGTTTCTTCCCTAAAACAATTCCAGACTTTCTCCATAGCTCTATCGATTTTGTTACAATCGACTCATTTGGAGCAGTAAGGTTTGAAGCAACGCATAAATCAGTTTGAGGAGATAAATGCTTTAACAAAGCTGGCAGCAACTTATCATTTCGATAAGGTGTTTCGATGAACATTTGGGTAACATCTTCTTGCCTCGATTGCACTTCCAACGTTTTAATGAACTTTATCAAGTCTGCATCTTCTCGCGGAAGGTAACCGTGAAAATGAAAATTCTGACCATTCATTCCTGAGCCCATTAAAGCCAACAACAATGATGACGGTCCAATCAATGAGACAATACCTATGCCACGTCTATGAGCTTCACGCACAATGATGCCACCTGGATCCGCAACTCCTGGAACTCCCGCTTCCGAAATTAGTCCTGTATCAATTCCTTGCTCGCAAAACTGAAGCAATTGGGGTAAATCATCTTCGCCATGTTTGTTCAATTCCATCACTTCCACTTCACTAAAATGATGTGGATATCCTATTGATTTTAAAAAATGACGAGCCGTTTTCGCTCGTTCAGCTACAAAATGCTTCAAGGCAAAAGTTTCATCAAGTGTGTCTTGAGGAAACTGCTTAGCGCTGTTCGTTTCAGCCAAAGCAGAAGGAATTAATATTAGCCTACCTTTATTCACAGATCATTCAGGACTTTTTCAGCACTTCGTGTCAGTAAGTCATAAACGTGCTCAAACCCTTGTTTTCCGCCAAAATAAGGGTCAGGAACTGGCCTATTCTCGCCAGGATAAATTTCATTTAGCATCATCTTAACCTTAGCACGATCTTCTTCACCTCGAGCCAACTTAACGACATTGTCATAGTTCGACTCATCCATCACATAGATGCGATCAAAAGCATCAAAATCAGCAGGAGTAAAATGCCTAGCACGGAGGTCACTGATGTCCACGCCATGCGATTTCGCGGTATCCTGCATTCGTTGATCCGGTGCTTCACCTACGTGCCAATCACCAGTACCGGCTGAATCTAATTCAATATCAATTCCTTTTTCTCGCGCCAGATACCGAAAGGCGCCTTCGGCCATTGGTGAGCGACAAATATTTCCCAGACAAACAAAGAGTATTTTGGGTGTTTCCATATTCTATTAAACAAAAAACCCAATCACGAAGTTCGGATTGGGTTTCAAAATTGTAAAATCAGATTTACTGAATTGCCATTTTCTTTTCAAGATCTGATATATAACTTCTGAACTGTTTATCAGTTTCCATCAAATTATTAACTGTCTTACAAGCATGCAATACTGTGGCATGGTCTTTTCCTCCACAATGAGCACCAATGCTTGCTAAAGATGCTTTAGTCATTTGTTTAGCAAAATACATCGCAATCTGACGAGCTTGAACCACTTCGCGCTTGCGTGTTTTTGATTTCATTAATTCGATAGGAAGATCGAAATAATCACACACCACTTTCTGGATGTAGTCAATAGACACTTCACGTGCAGTGTTGCGAACGAACTTGTCGATCATCTGCTTAGCAAGATCCAGCGTGATGTTTTTCTTGTTCAAGGAAGCTTGGGCTATCAATGAAATCAAAGCACCTTCTAATTCACGAATGTTTGTTGTGATGCTATATGCTAGGTACTCTATAACCTCTTTTGGAAGCTCAATTCCTTCGATATACATTTTCTTCTCTAGGATAGCAATCCGAGCTTCTAAATCAGGAACTTGAAGATCAGCACTTAACCCCCACTTAAAACGACTCAGCAAGCGTTGCTCCATTCCTTGCATTTCAACAGGCGGTTTGTCGCTTGTAAGAACGATTTGCTTGCCTGTTTGATGAAGGTGATTAAATACAGTGAAGAAAACATCTTGCGTTTTTTCTTTACCTGCCATGAATTGTACATCATCAATGATCAAAACATCAATCATTTGGTAGAAGTGCACAAAGTCATTGGTGGAGTTATTTCTTACCGCATCAATAAACTGATGAGTGAATTTCTCAGATGATACGTAAAGAACAGTTTTGTTTGGGTGGTTTCTTTTAATCTCGATTCCAATGGCATGAGCGAGATGAGTTTTACCTAATCCAACATTACCATATACAAGCAATGGGTTGAAGGATGTTCCTCCTGGTTTTTGAGCCACTGCAAAACCAGCAGATCTCGCTAAGCGATTACAGTCGCCTTCAACAAAATTCTCAAAAGAATAGTTTGGATTCAGTTGAGAATCAACAACCACTTTTTTCAACCCAGGAATAATGAAAGGGTTCTTAATAGTCTTACTTCCAATATCCAATGGCATAGAAACCGATGGATTCTTTACCGTACTAATATTAGAAGTAGGAATACGAACAGTATAAGGTTTTGAAGTGGTGTAGTTATTCTCCATAACAATGCTGTACTCAAGACGTCCTTCTGGGCCTAATTCCTTTTGAACTGTCTTTTTAAGCAAGCTTATGTAGTGCTCTTCAAGCCACTCGTAAAAAAACTGACTCGGAACTTGAATCGTTAAGGTATCATCCTGAAGCTTGACCGCCTTTATTGGTTCAAACCAAGTTTTGAAACTTTGCAGGCTAACATTATCACGAATAACTTCTTGACAGCGCTCCCAAACTTCTTCGTGTGATTTACTCATTTACAAAAAACGTTTATTGTTGCACTTTTTTTAAGGAATGCAACGGTTACTTCAATTAAGTGTTAAGGTCGGTTTGATCGCAAAGGGAGTTCCTTTGTTTCACTGAGCAAATATTGACCAAAAAAAATGAATAAAAAAGCTTCTTAGGGCTTGATTATATGAAAAGTTTTACAGCTAAGATTTTAAGTGTATCAACCTTGAAAAGCCACATCACATAAGTGATTGAAGGACAGCCTCATGAATACTTTTGATTGAAGTTGAAGAAATGAACACCATGTTGTGAATAGCGTGTTTTTAATATGCACTTCATACATACCCATGATCAATCTTGATATTTTTTCAACGAGTTTATTAACGCTGACTTAACGCTTTCTTTTAATTGATCAGGAGCAAGTACTTCAACTTGATCACCAAAACCCAGAACTAGAGTAACCAATTCTATCGTAATCAAAACCTCAATTTCCACTATCACACCACCCTCAACATTATTCAATATTTGTTGAGAACTATGAACAGGTTGAGAAATTATATAAGGGCTCAGTTTTTCGCTAAATTTTAATCGCACTTTTTGATGTTCATCATCGGTAACAGTAATACCCAAAGCATGCTTAAAAAACGATGCTGTACTAAACGACTCAGACCGTTTAAACGTTCTACCCTTTAGTGCTATATCGCTCAACCTATCCAAACTATACGTGCGCAATGCATCTTTCGACTCATCTAATCCTATCACATACCATCGACTTCTATATTCTTTAAGCAAGTATGGCTGAAGGATTATGAGTTGAGATTGATTTGAGTTAAACTTCTTGTACTGAAACGACACCACTTGATCCTCTTTTGATGCAGAAAACAACATCCCTAGAAATTCACTTCCCTTATAATCAGAGCCGCGTTCAAATTGCAAAACGTCATGATCTGTTTTATGATCATCAAAAGCTGAGATCTTCATTCGATCGAGAATCTTCTCAATAGCTGTATCAAACTGCTTAAAAAGCGGAATGTCTTTAAACTGAAACAAGGTTTCGGCAGCCGTTTTTATTGCATTAAGATCATCTTCATTGAGAGGGAGCTCTGAAATCGTATAATTAGAGTCTTGATAATAATACCCAGCATTATCCTTACTAAACTTAATCGGTGCATAAAACCCAAGCTCACCCTCATTGCGCATTGCCCAAATGTCTTTGTCTATTGTTGACATTGAAATATGCTCGCCATCACTTCCATAAAGCGCCTCTTCGCAAGCTCTGCGTAAATCTTCTTTCGAGGGAAAAGGACGTTGTTTATTTCTTATCGATCGGTCAATTATTCGATACCTGAGAAGAGCATATTTATTTGCTGGCATGACTATTTTGAATAGAAAGTAATCTTTGAGACAAACTTTGTCTTTAATTTTGAGAATAACAACTATCTTTGCCGCCCGAATTTCGGCCTCGTAGCATAACTGAATAGTGCACCACATTACGGCTGTGGAGGTTGCAGGTTTGAATCCTGCCGAGGTCACAAAAAGAAAGGTCCAACTCGTTTGAGTTGGATTTTTTTTTGCATTTAATCGCCTGAACACTACACCAATTTCTCAATACACGGCTCATTTCAAAGACATTTAGGCGTTATATTCGCACTCCTTTATTAAAGGCCCCGTAGTTCAACTGAATAGAATATCAGATTTCGGCTCTGAGGGTTACAGGTTTGAATCCTGTCGGGGTCACTGTAAAAAGCTCTTCGTTTCCACGAAGGGCTTTTTTTTTAATATTTAGCAGGTTACCAACAGCTTGTATTGATGAATATTTCAACTCCGCAGTGAATGAGCGTTTAGGTTTTTATACTTTTCCGATCAAATTATCTTTCGTGGATTATATAGAAGTAACACTTTCTTTCGGGGAAGAAGTATTCAGTGAAATTCTTGAAGCAGAATTGGCGGAGATCGATTTTGAAAGTTTCGTGAATGAAAAGAAAACTCTTAAAGCATACATCCCCGATGACAAGTTTGAACGGCAAGCACTGGATAATATATTGGCATCTTATTCAGAAAGCATCACCAACACATCCATTCTAAAAATAGAGCACACCAACTGGAATGCGGTTTGGGAGTCATCGTATGAACCTGTGCTTATTGATGACCATATTTATGTTAAAGCTCCTTTTCACGAAGATCACCCCTCTGCCAAAACGACCATAACACTTGAGCCCAACATGTCGTTCGGCACTGGCCATCATCCTACCACGCACATGATGATCAAAGAATTATCTATGATTAACTTAAGCGAACAACGACTTTGCGACTTTGGCTGTGGAAGTGGTGTTTTATCCATTTACGCGTCAATCAATGGAGCAACCGGAGTCGGTATTGAAATTGACGAGCATGCCGCGGAAGCTGCAAGAACCAACCTCCAAAACAACAGCATTAAAAATTTCGACATTATCACTGGAGATATTTCAAAACTTGGTGAAGCGAAGTTTGATGTTATTGCCGCTAACATCAATAGAAATGTCATCGAAGAATCCATCGAGCAGTTCAAGTCTGTGCTAAACACAGGTTCTCGCCTGCTTTGTGCAGGTTTCTTAAACGCAGATGCACAAGGTCTAAGTGAAAAACTAATTGCCGCAGGCTTCTCAATCATTCGAAAAGATCAAAAAGACGGATGGACAATGCTATCAACACAACTAAACAAATGAGAAAACTCATCATACTCACTTTCATAAGTATTTTACCGCAAGTGTTTTTTGGACAATCGTTCAAAGAGTTCAGTAGTCAATCTGATTTTCTAGAAGAACTAAAAAAGGAAATCGTTGAAAAATCAGTTGGCGATGCTCGAAAAGAGCATAAGAATATGCTTGATAAGTTCGAAGAAATGTGGACTGAACTGAACGCTTTCACTCCAACTGAAAAGTCTAAAATTTTTACTACGAGTAATAAGATATTGGACGCTAGGCTAAAAATGATTCCTGATATTAGGGATTACATTGAAGCCATTATAATCATCAAAGAATCCGAGTCTGGAGCAAACAAATTAAACGAATGGCATGTAATTTTAGATGTAGTTCTAGAAGGAAGATCCGCAAGAAAAGAATTTGGCACCTTCTTAAACTTCAGCTCGAAGCTTTATTCGAATAATACAATATTCCACTCTGCTTCTACAGAATGGGTGTCAGATAATTCAAATTATAGGTTTGAAATTGAAGATGGAAACCCGAAGCTTATTGTTCCATCGCTAAACTTAAAGTGCCTTTCAAAAAATTCTGAAATTGAAATTAAAAACACTAGTGGTGTTTATTACCCACTTGATGAAAAGTGGGTTGGCAAAAACGGCACCGTTACTTGGGAGAGAGCAGGGTTAGACCCAAACAGAGTCTATGCAGTGATCAACGATTACGACATTCTAATGAAATTCTCTAAGTACAATGCAGATTCAGTTACATTCTACAACGTTGACTACTTTCCAGATCCATTGTCTGGTCGATTGGAAGATGCTGTAAGAGCCAATGTCACAAAAGAAAACTCGTCCTTTCCATCTTTTGCTTCCTACAGTAAGCGACTCAAAATTGCAAACATTGACAAAAACGTTGATTATGAAGGAGGATTTACTCAGCGTGGGGCTAGATTCATTGCAAGTGGATCAAAAGAAGACCCAGCCTATTTACTATTTTATTTAAACGACAAACCTTTCTTGGAAGTAAGCTCTGTAAGTTTTAGTATCAAAGAGGATAGAATTACCTCCACAGATGCTGGAGTAAAATTCAAGCTTCATGAAGACTCCATTACGCACCCTGGATTGGACTTCAAATACAATAGAGGTACACGTATTGTTAACCTATTCAAGTCAAATGAAGGACTTCAGAAAGCACCATATTTTGACAGCTACCACGCCATTGATATCTACACTGAATTAGTGACATGGAAAATTGATCAACCCAGAATAGAGTTCACCACAATACCTAACAGCTCCGATAACAGAGCATTTTTTGAATCGGAATACTACTTTAGAGAAAATAGATTTGACCAGCTTCTTGGTTTAAGCATGACCCACCCGATGGTTGTATTAAAAGAATGCTTCGAATCAAGAGGAAGTAATACCATTTGGGACAGCGATGTTGCCAAATGCCTACACACTGACATAACAGACGCACAGGTGCTTCTTCTAAATTACACCAACCTCGGCTTGGTTGATTTTGACCCTGAAACACATAAAGTTAGAGCGAAAGAGAGAATGTACCATTATGTAGCAGCGAAGTCCGAAAAAGAAGACTATGATGTAATTCAAGTGAGCTCTGATATAGGCACGATGGAAAATGCGAGCATGGACCTCATTGATGAGGTATTTACATTAAAAATTAACGGGATTAGAAGGATCACTCTGTCTGACTCACACCAAGTTGTTCTTTTTCCAGCAAACGGAACCATTACCATGAGTAAAAATCGGGATTTCGACTTCTCAGGTGTTGTGAAAGCGGGTCGATTAGAGTTTTTTGGTAACAACTTCAAATTCTCTTATGACAAATTCAATATTGAAATGCCAAACGTTGACTCTTTGCGACTGATCGTAACTTCAGGAGAAAGAACAACAATGGGAAGAGAAAGACTCGTTCGTGTTAGCACGGTAATCGAAGACATGAATGGCACGCTTGAAATTGATGATCCAGCAAATAAGTCCGGACTCGAACAACTAGAACAATATCCAATTTTTACCAGTCATGAAAACTCCTTTGCCTATTATGACAGAAGTCGCATTCATAACAAGGCATATAAAAGGGAAAACTTCTATTTTGAGCTTGATCCATTTGTATTCGATAGTCTTGATAATTTCAGGAATGAACGCGTTCAATTTGACGGCACATTCACTAGTGCTGACATCTTCCCTGAATTCCGAGAAACGTTGAAAGTTCAAGAAGACTATTCTCTAGGGTTTATTAGAAATACTCCGAGAGAAGGCTACCCAATATACCGGGGAAAAGGAACATATAATGACACCATTAAAATGAGTCATGAAGGGCTTAGAGGTTCTGGTAAATTGAAATATTTAAGCAGCACAACTAAATCTAACGATTTCCTCTTCTTACCGGAAGAAATGCAAACCATTGCCTCTTCCTTTGTAATTGATGAACAGATGGGACAAGTAGAGTACCCTCCAACAACAGGTAAAAACGTGAAGCAAAAGTGGAGTCCATATGATGACATTTTACACAACGAAACTACAGACACCCCTATATTGATGTATGACGGCTCTCAATTAACGGGAAGTTTAGATTTAACCCCAAACGACCTCACAGGAGCAGGCCTATTTGCTTTCGACAAGGCAGAACTCGAGTCAGATCTTTTTGAATTCAAATTCAGCGGTTTCCATAGTGACACTGCTGATTTTAGACTAAAATCTGATGTCAGTTCCTTCGAAGGACTTCAATTCAAAACAAACAATGTAGAGGCAGATGTTGATTTCACGAAAAGAAAAGGAGACTTTGTTTCCAATGATGGAACCTCAATGATGGAATTTCCTGCAAACCAATATGTAGCCTTCATGGATCGCTTTACATGGTATATGGATCAGGAGGCCATCGAGTTATCAGGAGGAAAAACAACCAAAGGATCAAGTGCTGGTGCAATGCAGTTGGAAGGGTCTAGATTTATTTCTATGCATCCAGATCAAGACTCCCTCGATTTTTACTCTCCTGCAGCACGTTATGATTTAAAGAATTCAATTATTGATGCTAGTCAAATAGAGTTTATTCAAGTAGCAGATGCACTCATATATCCTGATAGTGGACAAATCACTGTGCTTAGAAAAGCTAAAATGAAGACCCTTAAAAACTGTAGAATTGTAGCGAATGCTGTTACAAAATATCACAAAATTGATAGCGCTACTGTAGATATTTTCGCCCGTAAAGATTATTTCGGAACAGGGTTATACACTTACAAAGATGCTGCTGGTGGCAAGCAGCAAATACGATTCAACTCTGTAAACGTAGATAGTTCATATCAAACATATGCGAAGGGTATGATTTCAGATGATCGAGGATTCACCCTAAGTCCCTATTTTGAATTTAAGGGCGATGTTCGTTTGGAAGCAAGTAATAAAGACCTGACCTTTAGCGGCTTCTCAAGACTCAGACATAAGTGCTATGAATCGATTCCATTGGATTGGTTTAGTTTTAAAGCAGCCATTGACCCGAACGATATTTACATTCCAATTGAAAAAACACTTAAGAATGAAGATGATGACTTACTCACCTCTTCCATCGTTTTAGATAAGGACACAGGTGAAATATATACTTCATTTGTTTCGACAAAGAGAAGCAGTAAAGACCCAGATCTATTCCCTGCTAGCGGCTTTTTAACCTATAACGATGCCGCCAAAGAATATAGAATTTCCAATATCAATAAGCTGACTCAAAACTCACTTCCAGGTCAATATATGAGCTTAGCCTCTGAAGAGTGCAAGGTGTACAATGAAGGAAAGCTTGGGTTCGGGATCAATCCAGGTCAATTGGATATTTCAACCGTAGGAAATATACAACATGATTTAAAGGACAACAAAGTAGAATTAGACGTAATGATTCTATTGGATTTCTTTTTCGAGAACAAATTGATTGACGATATGGGTAAAACTATGGCCGAACTAGCTTTAGGAGAGCCCTCAAACTTTGAAAGAGAAACTTATCAAAGAGGACTTCGTGAATACATAGGAACCGATGACGCAGATAAATTAATTGCAACTATTACGTTAACAGGGGAATTCAGGAAATACCCTTCCGAATTGGAAAAGAATATGTTTCTGACGGAAGTTAAACTCAAATGGAACCCAGAAACTGATTCCTACCAATCAGTTGGTAAAATAGGAGTGGGAAACATTGGAAAAAGACAAGTTAATGTAAAAGTGAATGGTAAAGTTGAGGTGGTTGTTGGACGCATTCCATCAATATCAATTTACCTTGAAGCTGACAAGGAAACTTGGTGGTACTTTCAATATTCAAGAAACATAATGCAAGCATATTCAAGCCTAGACGAATTTAACTCTACCATTACTGACCTTAAACCAGATAAGCGCAAATTAAAGGTAGAGAAGGGTGAGTCACCGTACAGTTTTATGCTTTCAAGCAAGAGAAGAAGAGATGACTTCATCAGTAAATTCTAAAGGTGATTTTTCGGCAGAATACTAAATTCGCGTCTACTAAATGATTACAATCCCAACCATCATTTCCCTGTTGATAGCCTATTTGTTAGGTTCAATCCCTACAGCTGTTTGGATTGGAAAAGCATTTTACGGAGTTGATGTTCGCGAGTATGGCAGCGGAAATGCTGGTGCAACAAACACCTTTCGCGTTCTCGGAAAAAAAGCTGGAATCCCAGTTCTATTAATAGATGCACTTAAGGGATACTGCGCAGTAAGCTTAGTTTACATATTCGCAGAAGAACCGATAAGTGACTCTGCGTTTGTGAACTATCAGCTCGCATTAGGAATTGCCGCGGTAATCGGACACATCTTCCCTGTGTTTGCAGGATTCAGAGGCGGTAAAGGTATTGCCACATTGCTTGGATTGATGCTTGCAGTACATTACCAAGGTGCCTTAATGGCATTGACAGTTTTTATAATCGTATTCGCTCTAACTCGTTTTGTATCTCTCGGATCGATGATAGCTGCATTAAGTTTTCCATTCATCATTGTTTTGGTATACAGCGCTACTGTTCCCAGTCTTATCGTTTTTTCCATGTTTGTAGCCATCCTAGTGCTTATAACGCATCAAAAGAATATTGAGCGCCTAGTCAGAAAAGAAGAAAGCAAGGCGAATTTTTCCATCAAAAACTTAATTCGACAGGTAGGCGAAGACGATTAGTATCGATTTTAACGTTATACACATTCAATTGATTAAAATCATTGGTTCACAAGGTTTAAACTAGAATCTTGTTTAAGACTTTTGCCTTACAACTAAAAGCACCTTATCGACAGTTTTGAAGGTTTATCAATACATCATCATTTTACTACTTTCCCTCCTGAACACACCAATTTTATTGGCCCAGGAGTCAGAAGAGGATCTTAATGAAAAGGCGTTAGAATTATTCGAGCAAGAAGACTTTGAGGCCGCTTTTAAAATATATTCGACACTGTTAAGTATCAAAATGCAGAGTCCTGAGTATAACTTCAGATTTGGTGCTTGTCAACTTTTTACTTCTCAGGACAAAGAAGAGCCTCTTAAATACTTCAAATTTGCAATCGACAATGCCGGTGCACCGCCACTTGCCCACTTCTATTATGGTCTAGGCCTTCATTTGAATTATCAGTTTGACAAGGCGATCAAAGAATATAAGAAGTATCAACCAAATGCCAGTAAAAAGGAAAAGGAGTCAGAGTTAGTTTCTCACTATATAGAGCAATGTGAGCATGGCAAAACCCTCGTATCGAGTTTTACTGACATTTCTGTAATTCAACGCAGCGTGCTTCCTAGAAGTGACTTCTATCGGAATTACGACTTAACCGAATTCGGAGGAAAGATTATAGTTAAACCGGAAGACTTTATATCAGAAGAAGACAAAAAGCGCGATGCATCATTCCTAATGTATTTCCAACAAGAAGCTGAATTAATCTATTACGCATCATATTCGGAAAAGAACGCCACTGGAAAAGACCTCTACGTTATTCAAAAACTTCCGGGAGGAGGATGGAGTGAATCCAAAAGGTTGAGCGATGAAATCAACACAGCATTTGATGAAGACTACCCTTTTATTCATCCAGAAGGCAATATGCTCTATTTCGCGTCAAAGGGACACAACAGCATGGGTGGCTATGACATTTTTAAAAGCGAACGCAGAGGCGATGGCTCTTGGACAAAGCCAGTCAATATGGAGTTTGCCATCAATACACCTTGGGACGATTTTATGTTCATTTCTGATACTGAAGAAAAATCAGCATGGTTTGCCAGTAACAGAGAAACCAACAATAAGCAAGTCACTGTTTACCGCATTGGAATTGAGCGCATTCCGCTTGACCTAACGCTTATAAAAGGAAGTTTCGAAGCAGAAGGTTCTAAAAAAGCAACCATCACTGTTGAAGACATGATTCAAAACAAGGTAGTGGGTGTTTATGAATCTGAGCGCCAACTTGGTGGCTATTTATTGGACTTGAAAGGAAGTGGTAAGTATAAATTTATTGTTGAAGCAGAAGAAAGCACTTCTATTCATACAGGAATTGTAGAGGTACCAAGAGAAAAAGGACTGAAACAGTTTAGACAAGAAATGATTTTGGCATCAATTGATGGACAGGAACAACTTCAGATCATCAATCATTTCGATGAGCCAATAGAGGATGAGCAATTGCTGACAGCTGACATCTTAAGAAAACAAGCCAGTCTCTCTGTTAATTCAGATGAAGAAGACATTATAAGAACTTTAGAAATTATTGATGCAGGTGAGAGTGAAAATAAAAATAGCAACCCTTCTGGCTTAAGCGAAGAAGAGCGAGTTTCACTAGCTGAACAAGCAATTAACACACTTAAAGAAGAAGGTGAAAACATGGATCAAAAGGTGGCAGCCCTTTATGAAGTCATGCAGAAAAATATCGACTCAGAAGATCCTTCTGCTTTAGCAAAAGCTGCCATTGCAGCTGAATTAGCCGGCATTTATAAAACTGAAGCTGAAAGACGACAAGTGGCCGTAGACCGTATGAATGGAACATTGGCTGCTCATAAAACCGGCTCTTTAGATGAAGCTGCATTTAACGCTCAGTACGCTCAATTAGCGGCTACTCAAAATAATTTCAAACCACTTGAAAAGTTTGAGAGTCAAATCAGTTCAGATTTTAAAAAGCGCATGGACCCTACTCTTTCTGAATATGAAAGTAAAAACCAAGAAGTACAGTCTCTTGAATCATCCATCACCGCAATAGATGAGGAAATCGCTTACTACAGAAATGAAATTGAAAACTCGAAAGACGATCTTATTAAAGAAGAGTTGAAGATTCAAATTGATGAAGCACAAGCATCGCGTCCTCAAAAAATAGCGTCATTAGAGCGCGCTAAAAAGGAATTTAATGTCCTAGAGACTCAAAAATCAAATGCCAAGCGATATTTAGACCTATCAACTACTCTTTTAGCTTTAGCTGCTCAGCAGGCTCCGCAAATGACTAACACAATTAGTTCTTCTGCCATCAA
Source organism: Flavobacteriales bacterium UBA4422 (assembly GCA_002389645.1). Classification (GTDB taxonomy): domain Bacteria; phylum Bacteroidota; class Bacteroidia; order Flavobacteriales_G; family Salibacteraceae; genus SHAN690. Next base: position 88,284 of record DGQE01000031.1, on the reverse strand, counting down.
TGAAATGCAAAATGCGTTGAACAAGCGTGCAGAAAATGACCCAGCTTTAATGGCATTTGTACAACCTGAAAAATCGAGCGAAGCACTTGCTCAAAATTTAAGTGAAAATCGAAAAAGTACGGCTAGCAATACAACTTCAGACATCAATTCAAATGCAAATGCTGGCGGTGAAACAACTGAAGCCAACCGATCTGTCAATGACGAAATTCGATCTATTGAGGCTCAAGAGTCCCAGCCTGAAATAATCACAGGGGATTACGCTACTCATTTCCAAGATGAATTGAGTTCGGCAGCAAATGCAGAAGATCCGATTATTGCTGAAAGTAAAAAGGCTGAGATCTATGATCAATGGGCTGAAAATATTCAGGTAAGAATTGACTCAATAGAGAAAGAAAAGTCAAAAACATCTGATGCTGTAACACTGGCACAACTTGATGATTTGATGAAGTCCTTAAACCAGGATAAAGAGGAAAAAGAAAATCTTGCAATGACAAGCTATCAGCGAATTGCAAGTTTAAGCGAAGAAGCTGCCTCTGATGGTGCTTCTAGTATTAATGAAGAAAATACTGCATCAACCAATAACACCCCACCTGTTTCGAAAGAATTATTAGAAGGAGATGGACTACCCCCAACCGTTCTAGCGATAAATGAAAATTTCAATCAAGAAATAGTTGCACTCACATCTAAAGTTGACAATACAAACTCAACTGAAGACATACTTGCACTAGCAAGTAGTTATGATAAGTGGGCGAATGCGCTCCGAGAAGAAATGGATGAAATTGCTTTGCAAATTCAGGCCACGGATAATACAGAAACCAAAATCATTCTTCAATCAAAGGCGGCCTCTATTGGTAAATTGAGAATGGAGAAAGTCTCCAAGGCAACAGAACTAAAACAACAAGCTTCAGGAAAGGAAGACGCGTTAGCGGCTTCATCTTCTCAAGCAGAATTGCAATCTCAATTATTTGAATTAGTGGAGAATTACAATAGCAATTCTTTCAAGCAAATTCAAAAACAAATAGACATCATCCCTGATGACAATTTAAAACGTGCGCAAAGTGTGACGTTGAATAAAAACTGGATGATCGGCATTCAAAATGAAAAAGTAAAAACCGAAGCTCGTATTTCTAATACCAATGACCCCAAACAGAAAAATGAACTAAAGAATCAACTCGTTACACTCAATGCCGAAAAAGAAATCGTTCAAGCTCGTTTAGATTCACTCGATGTAGATCAAAGTGTAGCTTCTGGCCCGTCTGCCCCATCTAGTGTAATTGTAAAAGGAAGCGAGCGATTTGAAGGATATATACCTGTAGAAAGTCCTTCAATTGATAACTATACTGCTGAGGCAGAAAAAACCACTTCAATTCAAGAGGATGTAAGTGATGAAATCAACACCCTTCAAACTTCACTTTCTGAGACAAAAAAGAAAAAAGCCAAGCGTGAATTAGAAGCACAAATTGCTCAGAAAGAAACGGAACAAAGAGTAATTAATATGCAAGCCGCCTTCTATACTGAAGCGGCTCAAAAACTTGCAGCAGTTGAAACGCAAGTACTAACAATGACGGTGGGCGATATGTTACCGTCAGAGAAACAAACCCAGCAAGCCAATGCTTTGGAAACTGAAGCAAATCAAGCTACTGCAGAAGCTGTTGCTGCGCTTGAAACAGCGGAGTCGATAAAAAAGAAAAAAATAAGACGTGCAGCCATCGATGATGCCATGGTCTTGCAAAATGATGCAGCTTTAAAACGCAAAAAAGCCGACCTTAATATAAACCTAGTCAACGAAATGAAGTCAATAGAGCAGGCTACGATTGCTAAAAACTTCATCATTCTTCCAATGCAAGCTGTTGTTTTGCCTGTTACTAATAAAACACTAAACCCCAATGAAGTTGCTGATGTTAAAGGAACCAGTGAGTACATCTTTTATCAAGGTGAAAAAGTAAAATCAGATTCTATTAGAACTGAAATCAGCCGCCTAGAATCGCTAGAAAGGCAATATAGTAACCGAGGAAAATTCTTAATGGAGCAGTCGGCATCTACTCCATTAGGTGAAGGGGCATCACAAGCTAGACTTGAGTTAGCTAATCAAGCATATGCAGATTTTGAACGCGCTGATAGTATTTCAGAAAATGTTGCTCAACTTAAACGAGAAGCGACTTTCATAGAAAATGAAGCAAACCGCAGTCTCCTTACTTTACCAGAGGAGGCTTACATGAATATTTTGGCTTATTACAATAACCCAGATGGAGTTGAAGCTATCCCAATTGAAGTTGCTCAAGAGCAAATACCAGCACTAGCTTCATCCGGTGAAACAGCAGCTGATTCAGACAATCCATTTGATGAAGAAAAAGCTTTCAGACTAAATGCTCCAAAAGCTGAAGACAACTCATCTCTCATTGTTGAACCAGACTATTTAACCAATACAATTTTCGAATTAGAGGAAACAGCCCCCACAAGCACATACAGTGAGCGTAATCCAATACCTGTAGATCCGCCTCTGCCGACCGGCTTGATGTATAAAGTTCAAATAGGTGCTTTTAGAAATGCTATTAAACAAGACGCATTCAAAGGGATTGCACCTATCGTTGGAGAATCAACAAATTCAGGTTTTACGAGGTATTCAGCAGGAGAGTTTAACACTTTTAGTAGTGCCGATGCGGCCAAAGTTAAAATACAAGGTATTGGATATTCAGACGCCTTCGTGGTGGCTTATTTGAATGGAAAACGAATTTCTATCAACGATGCCAAAACAGCAGAATCAGGTGGCCAGATTACTCAAGGTCCAGGTCCTGGAGTAGCAACAAATACTGGCGGTTCAAATAACACTTCTCCTGTTCGACCACAATCAAATTTCAAACCAAATATTATTAAGCAAGGCAGTATTGAAATCAATGCAGTCGAGAACATTGAAGGAACCTTTTTCACTGTGCAAGTTGGTGTTTATTCCAAACCTGTTTCACCTGCGGCAATCTTCAACATAACACCACTCAATCAGGAAAATTTAACCAATGGCAATTACCGTTATACAACAGGTAAATTCGATAATGAGGGCATTGCTAGTCAGGCTAGAGATGAAGCACGTTCCCTTGGCGTAAGTGATGCCTTCGTAACGGCTTACAGAGATGGTGTAAGAGTTGCAGTAGAAGTCGCTCGAGGGAATACTAATCAAGTTGCAACAACAGCTCCGGATCCATCGCCTACTCCTCAACCTTCAGCAAGTAACTCTTATAGAATTCTATTGGGATCATTTGTAGGTGAAATACCACTAATTGAAGCAACACAAATCCTGTCGCTTAGCGCACAAGGCGTTGAAAAAGTGAACAATGATGATGGCAGTAGTAGTTACTATTTTGGTTCATTCAGCGATCAATCAGCAGCCAATTCAAAGGCTTCAGAACTCCAAAATGCTGGTTTAACACAAGCTCAAGTCGTAAGCAAATAATTATTCTTTCAGACCAATTACCTTTGTAGTTCATAAGTGAAAAAGATGAGCACAGCGATTGAAACAGATGAACTTATTGACGAGCGCATAGACCAAGACAATTCTCATGCAATTATCTTGTACAATGACGATGAAAACTCATTTGATCACGTAATTGATTCACTTGTTGACATCTGTAAGCATGAACCTACACAAGCTGAACAAGTAGCCTGGATAGTTCATACCAAAGGTAAATGCGATGTAAAACATGGTGCTTTTGAAAAGCTTCATCCTTTGTGTAAAGGTTTGCAGTCAAGAGGATTATCCGCAGTGATTGAGCATTAATGAGCGTAAGTATTGTCATTTTAATGCTAATAATAGCTATCGGTTTAGTGCTGATGGAGATTTTCTTAATTCCGGGAATAGGTATTGCCGGTATTGCTGGTGCAGTGTTAATGATAACCTCACTTATACTTGCTTATGAAGTTGGAACTTCCTTCGGTCATTATGTTCTTGCCAGTACTGGTGTTATTACCGTTGGTCTAGTTCTGCTCGCCTTTCGCACTAAAACTTGGGATAGGCTGAGTTTAAAATCCGACATTCATTCCAAAGTTGATAATCCTGCTCTGCTGTTGACTGTTGGCGACAAAGGAAAAACTGTAAGCAGATTAAACCCTATGGGAAAAGCACTGTTCAATAATAAATACATTGAAGTTTCATCAAAAGGTGCGTACATTGAGACGAATTCTGAAATAGAAATCGTTCAGATAGATGCTAATAAAATCACTGTTATACAGATAAATAAATAATATGCTTTCAGGAATTGGCCTTCTCGTTGTAATCGTAATTCTCTCTATTGTTGGATTATGGGTCTTACTCTATTTTGTTCCAGTCGGATTATGGTTTCAAGCCATCCTAACAGGCACGAGTGTTCCGTTATTACAACTTGTTTTTATGCGTTGGAGAAAAGTTCCGCCAGCTATCGTTGTGAATGCAATGATCGCAGCTAAAAAAGCAGGAATTGTAATTACATCTGACCAACTTGAAGCTCACTTTTTAGCCGGAGGGCATGTACAAAATGTAGTCAATGCATTGATTTCGGCAGATAAGGCGAATATTCCATTGGATTTCAATATGGCCACAGCTATTGACTTGGCCGGCAGAAACGTTTTTGAAGCAGTAACAATGTCTGTAAATCCAAAAGTAATTGACACGCCTCCTGTAACAGCAGTTGCGAAAGATGGCATCCAGTTAATTGCAAAAGCTAGGGTTACAGTAAGAGCAAACATCAAACAACTTGTTGGAGGCGCTGGTGAGGATACCATTTTAGCGCGAGTAGGCGAAGGAATAGTTACCTCTATCGGATCAGCAGAAAGCCATAAGAAAGTATTAGAAAATCCCGATTCAATTTCGAAAGTGGTACTATCGAGAGGACTTGACTCAGGAACAGCCTTTGAGATCCTTTCAATTGATATTGCTGACGTAGATATAGGGAAAAACATTGGCGCTGAACTTCAAATAGATCAAGCGGAAGCTGATAAGAATATAGCCCAAGCCAAAGCTGAAGAAAGAAGAGCGATGGCTGTTGCTGAAGAGCAGGAAATGAAAGCAAAAGCCCAAGAAGCTCGTGCGAAGGTAATTGAAGCCGAAGCAGAAGTTCCACGTGCGATATCAGAAGCATTCAGAAATGGAAGCTTAGGCGTAATGGATTATCAGCGATACAAAAACATTCAAGCTGATACAGACATGCGTGATTCTATTGCCAAACCAGCAGAATCTAAACTGGGGCCAGTGAGTAATAGGTCAAATAAAAAGAAGGATGACGGTAAATAATTAGGCTTCTATTATAGCCTTGAATTTATCTGCGGCTAAGGCTGCCCCTCCGATTAAACCTCCATCGACATCTGTCTGAGAAAGAAGCTCAGCAGCGTTAGTAGGATTCATACTTCCTCCGTAAAGAATACGGAGGTTGTCAGCTATTTCAGATCCGTATTTCTTGTGGAAAGAAGACCGAATAAAAGCATGCATATCCTGCGCTTGCTGAGGAGATGCCGTTTCACCTTTGCCTATGGCCCATACCGGTTCATACGCAATCACCATTTTCGAAACATCTTCCCCGCTGAATTGAAATACGACTGATTCTAGTTGATCAATAATCGTTGATTCATGGCTATTTGACTTACGCTGCTTTAGGTGCTCACCACAACAAAATATTGGTGTTAGATTTTGCTCAAGCACACGACTTATTTTCTCTTTAAGAACAGCAGCGTCCTCATTATAATAATCTCTGCGTTCTGAATGTCCAACCAAAACCATGGTAGCTCCGATTTGCTCAATCATTGATGCTGATATTTCACCAGTGAAAGCACCGTTTTCCGTAGATGCACAGTTTTGAGACCCCAATATAATATTTGAACCCGCATTCTTTAAAAACTCAAAAGCAGGTCTTGAATAAATAAATGGTGGTATAACAGCTACGTCCACACTACTCCAATCACTTTGATTCTCATTTTGAACTATTTCACTGACTAGAGACATGGCCTCATTCCAATGCAAGTTCATTTTCCAATTGCCTGCAATTAATCTTTTTCGCATGCTGCAAAAATACCCAGAGAAGGCAGTTATTCGCTTAGTAATGTTGGGTCAAAATGAGGCATGATCAATTTTAAGACCTAATTGATCAGAATAAATGTAGTTGAGACAACCAGCGTCAATCCGATGATCACAGGAAAGTCTTGATAATCAATTGCATTCAACAATACATTCCCCAAACCCTTCCAACCAAAAACAAATTCAATAAATATTGACCCTGTCATCAAAGCAGCAATCCATGCTCCCATAGCCGACAAAACTGGATTAATGGCATTCCTCAAGGCATGCTTAAAAAGTATTTTTCTCTCTGAAAGTCCTTTTGAGCGAGCAGTCCGGATGTAGTCTTTTTGCATGACTTCAACCATGTTATTCATCAACTGACCTGTAACACACATTGGACGAATTGAAAGTGCTAAAGCTGGAAGAACTAAGTTTTGGAATTGAATAATCTCTTTCCCTTGGTTCACATCATATTTAAACAAGCTACCCGTAATAGGTAGTCCCAGAAAATCATGAAGTAAATAACCAAAAACCCATGCTATAAGTATTGCTGCAACAAATGAAGGAACTGCAAGACCAAATGACGTAACAACTCGCAAGCCCACATCCAGCATTCCATTTGGATTTTGCGAAGCGTAAACTCCAATAGGTATTCCGACCAAAGCCGCTAACAGAATAGATGATAGCACTAATGCGATCGATTCGGGAAGCGCGTTGAGAATCACTTTTGAGACAAGCGTGCGATTGGCGTAAGACTTCCCCAAATAAGGCCATTTTGCTACTACAGCAAAAGTTCCACCTACTGGAACAGAAAACCATTCACTCCAATGATGATCAACAGCAGCCTTCTTAACACTTATAAAACTAAGATCATTTAAAAAATATATGAAGCGAACTGGAAGCGCATCACTCAATCCTAACTCGGTACGAATCATTTCAATTTGACGATCATCTGCATGCTTGCCTCCTAACAATTTTGCTGGATCACTTGGCAGAACATTGAATAACAAGAAGACGATAATCGCAATTCCAATCAAACTTAGAATCGCTTTTGCGGTGAGGTTAAAAATATTAATTGCAGTTAACACAACTCACCGAAGATACTCCGATTTGAATGTTTCGTAAGTAGGTAAGTCATTAAAATGCCACTTTCCTACTACCGTACCTTCCCTTAATAGAACCAATCCGGGATTCGAGCGAATGATCGTTTTCAGCATTGTGGCATCACCTGTCAATACATCATAATTGACTTGGTGCTCATGACGATATTCATCAATTTCTGAATACGTATTTGATGCCAAACCATACATATACGGTCCACCGTCAGGGTCATTTAAGGCTCCATCATTCAATGCATTCAATGCCGCTTGAAAATCAGCATTACCTTCTTTAATATCATAAGATATAGCCAAGAAAATGAATGGCTCAGATAGAATATCTTCCGTATAATCATTTCCATCAACATCTTCCAACACAAAGTCATGAATTGGTGGTTCACACCCTTTAAAAATCAACTCTGTTTCACGATTCACAAACTCAGCACCTTCAATTTTCCATGGCTCTTCTGCTGTAGTATACGTTTTCACTTCTCCATTCACTCGGTAGAACCAAGTGTCCTCATATATATCTTGAGGTGCGTCAGGAGGACACTCCTTTAGTTCAGAAATGTTGTTACCGATCTTATAAGGCCTGAAATCTTTGATCGGAAGGTGCATTATGCAGTATAAGCTGAACCATGTGCTCAATACGGTAGCAGCGACAGCCATGATCCAATCGCGCATATCGCTTTGCATCAAGTTCTTTATTCCAAGTAAAACTCCAAATGTCACTAAAGCAAAAATCATAGGGAAATACCAACTCACCATTCTAAAAGAGAATGCAGCTATGAGTAAACCACTCGCCACCAAATTCATCAAATCCGTCTTCAAGTCTTGGGGTTTGATGGCATCACGTTTCAAGAAAATGATCACTGAAAAAATGAGAAGTACAATGTCCTTCGCAAATGACTCCCATGGGGTGAGTTTGATGGCATCACCAAAACATCCGCAGTCTTTCATATAACTAATGTCTTCCCGAGCTACGAAGCCAAAGATGCCTTCAAAGAAATTGGTAAGACCAGATTCCGGATTGTCAAAAAACCAGTTCGCGATGGCAGTATAGCCAGTAAGAAATGTAAAGAAGATCATCAGGACCAACAATGACCACGAAGCCAATTTCATCCTCGCCCCAAAAAGAACCGCAACACCTAAAACGATTTCAGCAACACAAACCAGCACTGACAATTCCAAGGCCCAAGGATCTAGCCAAGGCATATTAAACACTCCTGCCGCGAAATAATCATTGAGTTTGTATGAAAAACCAATTGGGTCGTTCGCCTTTATCAATCCTGAAACAATGAATAAAGAACCAACGAGTAATCTTGAAATTCTGCTTAGCATAGATCTTAATTTATAAGGAGAACAAAAATATAACCTCAACTCAATCAAAAAGCTCGATTAACAGTGGATTAACTAGTTGCCTTTATATCGGTTAAACTATCTGAAAAGAATTGGTGTTTACTTCTAAATTTGAAGCATGAGCGCAATTCTATCCATCAAACCATTGGGGTTTCCTTGGGAAACTCAAGATCCGTTTCTTTTCTGTGTATACCACCGTGACGAGTTTCCTGAAGGAAACAGTGAAATGGGTGTTGACAAAAAACACCTAACCGGCAGAAGTATTGGAAACGATTTCACCATTAAAGATCGGTGGCGCATGTATCACGGACAAAGTATTCCAGGATTTCCATTTCATCCGCATCGAGGATTTGAAACCATCACCATTAATAAAGAAGGGTTTGTAGATCATACCGATTCACTAGGTGCGGCTGGACGTTTTGGGGCCGGAGACACGCAATGGATGACTGCTGGAAGTGGAGTTCAGCATTCAGAAATGTTTCCTTTGATCAATACGAACAAGGGAAACCCACTCGAGATTTTCCAGATTTGGCTAAACCTTCCTAAGGCCAGCAAGTTTGTTGAACCTCATTTTAAAATGCTTTGGAACGAAGAAGTTCCGGTATTGAAAGAAAATGACAGTAATGGAAAATCAACAGAAGTTCAAATCATTGCTGGAGAGTTAAAAGGAATAAAAGCCCTCGCCCCTACTCCAGATTCTTGGGCTGCCAATCCAGAAAATCACGTGAGTGTGCTCACCATAAAAATGGATGAGAATGCAACGTGGACACTTCCTGGGTCAGCGAAAGAGGCGAACAGAACTTTATTCTTCTATAAAGGAAGTTCAGTCACAGTAGATGGACAGGCTGTTAATGCTGGACATCTTGTTCATGTTGACCCCACAGCTGAAATTAAGATTCAAAATGGTGATCAAGAAGCATTCATGCTTCTATTACAAGGAAGGCCTATCAATGAGCCAGTTGCTCAGTACGGTCCTTTTGTCATGAACACGCAAGAAGAGATTCGTCAAACGATGATCGACTTTCAAAAGACTCAGTTTGGCGGATGGCCTTGGCCAAACCAAGAGCAAGTGCACGATAAAGATGCTGGACGCTTTGCCCTGCATGCTGACGGACGGAAGGAGCAAAAATGAGCCTACCCAAAAAGCAAGATGTAATTGCCGCAGCTATTTCAATCGTGTCTCAAAAAATTGAGCGAATCAAAGCCGAGCTCGATGATTTAAATGATGGAAATGCACAAAATTCCAAAAGCACGGCTGGAGATAAACATGACACGGAGCGTGCGATGGTGCACATCGAAATCGAGAAACTTTCAAAATCACTGTCTGTTGAATATGCCATTTTAAATGACTTAGAGCAGATCAAAGCAGATAATGTAAACTCCGTTGTTTCTAATGGAAGCCTCATAGAAACCTCAAGAGGAATATTTCTAATTGGGGCTGCATGCGGCAAAGTGTCAGTGGAATCGGCTTCAATATTTTGTATTTCGCCTTACAGTCCTTTAGCGAAAGAGTTAATCGGGAAATCATCAGGAGAAAGGGTTATAATAAACGCCAATATCTTCGAAATCATTTCGGTTCAATAAAAAATAGTCATGTATTTCTGATGAATGAATGAGGCATTTAATTAGCCTTGGACAATACTTTCGTCAAATGAAATACCGTTTTGTGTCGATTATTATTCTATGTGTTTCAATCACGACTGCATCGAAAGCCCAAGTGAAGTCTTCAGATTTAAAGTTATGCGACCTACTCTTTGTGTCAAATCAAAACTCTGAATTGAGCAAAGCCATTGACGATGTGACCCAATCGGGCACAGTTCATCATTTCGTCCATATTGGAATGATAGCTTCACATGATACTAACTTTACGGTTTTGCATGCCGACAGTGATGGTGGAGTGCAAGAAGAAAGCCTAAGGTCATTTATCAAAAATCAAGGAAAAGTGCATGCATACCGGGTAAAAAACTTGGATACAAATTGGGGGAAATCAGCAATAGAATTTGCTCGCAAAAGCATCGGTCAACCTTACAAGTTTTCATATATCTTATCGGACACTGGCTACTATTGCTCTGAATACATTTACAAAATATTCGAATCAAAAGAAATCTTCAAAATGAATCCGATGACCTTCAAAAACCCAAATTCAGATGAATATAACGCCACATGGGTAAAGCATTATAAAGACTTAGGATTAAAGATTCCAGAAGGCGAGCTGGGTTGCAACCCGAACGGCATGTCTACTTCAGATAAAATCACATATTTGGGCCCAGTATCCAATAGCCAAAACCGCTAAGCCAAACCGTATGTCTGCCAGAAAACTCATCTTGTATTCGATAACTCAGGTGGATTAGGCCTCAAATACTATCCATTTAGAACAGGATCTATCGTATTGTTTTTTGCATTGTTCTTTTTGGCGTCAATGGCTTATGAATGGGTGAAGCAAAAACCGAAAGTGATTGTTGTTTGTGGCGTAATTGTATTTGCTCTGTTCTTAAACCAAGGACTATTAAATGCGCAACGAAGCATCAAACACCTGAATGCAAACACTGATTTCAAACAACTGACCAACCTATTGAAGGAAACGACTTCACCTGAGGCCGTTTTTCTGTTGTTGGATATCAGCACCGATGACAAAGAATACATTTCATTCGGACGCTGGGCAGAACGCGAAAATTTCATCGTTCCGAAATTCGTATCGGCAGAATCGGGCAAGCTCATAGAATGGACCAGAAGAGTGAGCATTCAGCATGAAATAGACACGGATCGAAGTAAATTAAACGACTATTCTAAAAAAGAAGTATTTGATTATGCAGTGAGCAAAGCGGTGTTGATTGATCAAGAATTGGTGGCAGAAGTTGCGCCTTACAAAGTTTATAAGCTCAAATGAATTGATTCTGCAAGGGAATTAGTCAAGTAAATAACAAGAGCTGAGTATACCGAGATATGATAGCGATATAAAGTATAATGGAACAGACGAAAGTGAGTCAATGCCATCAAAACAAAATGATCGCGTTAGCTTTGAAGTCGAGAAAACAAAACCGGAAGAACATATCCTATGACAAACAATGATATCATAAGACGTATACGCTACCTCTTTAACTTCAGCGACAAGCAAGTGGTTGAGCTTTTCAAATTAGCGAATGAAAGCGCTACGATAGAGCACGTGAGTGGCTGGTTAAAAAAAGAAGAAGACCCAACTTTACTAGAGATTTCAGATAGAGATTTGGCTGTTTTTCTCAACGGATTAATCATTCTAAAACGCGGAAAGAAAGATGGTCCTCAACCAGAACCTGAAGATCCTTTGAGCAACAATATGATCCTCAAGAAATTAAAAATTGCCTTGGATTTGACAAGCGATGATATGCTAAACCTCTATGCTTCCATTGACAAACCAATCGGCAAGCATGAGTTGAGTGCTTTTTTCCGAAACCCCAATCATAGAAAGTACGAGCAGTGCATGGATCAATACCTCAGAAACTTCCTCAATGCACTTCAAACAAGCTACAAGGGTAAATAGCTAAGAGAGGATTTATCTCGAGCCATTGAATTAGGTAGGGTTTTGATCGAGCGTTCTCAAACGAACTTATAGTACAAATTACCTTAAGCACTATATTCGTAGAATAAGGATTCTAAAAAAAACAGAGGATTCTTCCAAAATGCAAACCAATTAGCATGCTCAAATTTCTGCGTCTCTTCTATAAATTTTATTGGATTATCATCTTTTGTATTGGCAGCATGAACGTTAACGCTCAAATGACAATAGGTGGCTCCACCGCGATCTTACCTAACAATTGTTACCAACTAACTTCGGCAGCAAATGCCCTTTCGGGTTATGCTTACGAAAGTCAAAGTATTGACCTCAATAACGCTTTTGATTACAGCTTTGCTGTCAACTTAGGAAATAACGATGCAGGTGCTGATGGAATCATGTTTGTCTTGCGTCCGTCATTGGACCCATCACAGCTAATTGCTGGTGGCACAGGAGGTGATATCGGATTCACAGGCACCGGACTTCAAAATGGATCAATTGGCATTGAAATCGATACCTATCAAAATGGTGAATACGGAGATCCGAGCTTTGACCATATTGGCATTCACAAAAACGCCTCAGCCAATCACAACTTGCCCACTTCATTGATTGCACCCGTGCAGGCTTCAAGTACCAGCACAAATATTGAAGATGGGAATGACCATGCTTTCAGGGCAGCATGGAATCCAACAACCACTACACTAAGCATCTATTTTGATTGTGACCTTCGATTGGAATACACCGATGATGTCGTGACAAGCATATTCGCAGGAAACCCTAATGTTTATTTCGGTTTTATCGGCACAACAGGTGGAGTAAACAATGTTCAATCGTTTTGCTTTGCTCAACCGATTGACAGCTTCTTAATAGACCTTGTCAACGACTCTATTTGCAAAGGAGAGTCCGTTCAGCTCATCGCAGGGAATGCACCTGCCTCATTTTCGTGGAGCCCAATCGCTGGACTAAACGCAAGCAATGTTCCAAACCCAAATGCCTCGCCAGAAGTTTCCACAGACTATATTGTAACAGCCGATTATTTGTGTGAAACCAGAACAGACACGGTAAGCATTCATGTTTTTGAAACAGATGCCAATACCTTCTCTCTTGGCAATGACACCACCATTTGCTCTCCTGATGCTGTCACGTTTGATCTATCAGCTACGAATTATGATGGATACATTTGGCAAGACGGTTCTAACGGAAAGCAATACACGAGCAACACTTCAGAGCAAGTCATTATTTCGATTACCGATAACAATCAATGTACTTTTTCAGATACAGTAAACGTCCAGGTAAACAATACTCCCATATTATCGCTTGGTTCAGATAAAACCTCATGCAATGGAGAAAGTATCAACCTTAGCTCACCATTTCCCGCAAGCGGTTACTTATGGTCAAATGGAGCCATGAGTCCAGCTATATCTGTGAATACAGCAGGAACATATTGGTTACGCGTTACCCAAGATGGCATCTGTTTTGCAACCGATACAATCATCATTAATACTCCTGAGGCACCTCAATTAGAACTAGGCAAAGACACTGCGATTTGCGCCAACCTACCGCTAGAGCTTTCTGCCGAATCCTCCAATGCAGATCAGTATTTATGGTCAACAGATGATAAAGGGTCAACAATTTTTGTGAACGATTCAGGCTACTATTGGGTTCAAGTGAAATTGGGCCAATGCCTTTACTCCGACAGCGTACTTGTGACTCCAAAACCATCGGCCAGCCTAGATTTAGGCTCTGACACTTCTATTTGTCGAGGAGACACTTTCTCTTTAAACGGCAGTCTTCCGAGCGCTGTGAGTTTTCAATGGTCAGATGGTTTTCAGGATTCAACTCGAACGATTTCTGAGCCTGGTATTTATAGGCTGCAGGTAATCTTTGAAAATGGATGCGAAACTATTGGAGAAATAGAAATCTTCGAATCAATTTGCGCAACAACCCTCATTATGCCCAATGTTTTTAGCCCAAACAACGATGGTATCAACGACCTTTTTGAAGTCTATCAGCTCTCAGGAATCGAGTCTGCAGACATTCGAATCTATAATCGCTGGGGTGAGCGCATGTATATAGGCACTTTAGAAACACCTTGGGACGGTGACATAAACGGCAGACTTTGCCCTAGTGGACCATATTTCTACACGGTTGAATTTGTTGATGTTTACGGTAATACATCCTTTGAACGAGGTTCGCTTACGCTAATTCGATAATACGTAATCAAGACTATTAGATCTTATTCTTCGCCTCAATCCATTTAGACATATACTCTGTGCTGCGCAAGGTGTGATGTTGAAGCAATTGCCCCATAAAGTTGGCTCTGCGATGCACTATGAGGTTAGTTTTTAGTTCCGTCAATCGCTCAATGAAACCCTCTGAATAAAATTTGGCGTTGAAGATTTCTTTGAGGATGGTATCGCCATTTTGCTGCGCTATGTGCCATTGTGTTTCGTCCAGGTATAGCTCAACAGCTTTTCCAGCAAACTCGTTGGCGTCATCCGTTACACAACCATTCCATGGCAACTCACCGTGCATGGCTTCCACACCTATCGAAGTCGTTGCACTGGGCGTTCCGCATTGCATTGCGTCTAGCAATTTGCCTTTTAATCCAGCCCCAAAACGCAAAGGAGCCAATAAAACCCTAGCATTTCCAATTACCTCAAAAGCCTCTTTCGCCCTGCCCTTGACGATAAACCCATTCTTTGGATCGTTCATCTCTAGCACTTGCTGTGTAGTATAAGCACCATACACATGCAGTTCTGCTGTCGGTAATTGCTGTCTAATCAATGGCCAGATATCAGACTTCAGATACTTAACAGAATCCAAATTGGGTGCATGATGGAAATTTCCAATGGAAATAAAATGCTGGCGTTCTGCAAAGGGTTTTATTGTTCGTTGCTTATCCGCATCAACCATAAAAGGAAGGTAGTGCAGAAAATCAACTTCAACCTTAAAAACCCGCCTCAAAAGTTCCATTTCAAACGATGAAATAATCAATGATACATCTGAACGCAGTATGGCTGCTACTTCACGAATGGCAGAATCAGACTTTAAATCTTCTTCCTCGAACACTCTGTTTTCTTGAACAGCCAATTGACGAGCATAACGTAAGCAATGCAAATCTTCGGTATCCAGAATGCGAAGGGCATTCGGTAAATATTTTGCCACTCGCCAACCGAATTGCTCTTCGACCATGAAACGGTCGAATATGACCATATCAGGATCAAATTCTTGAATGAAAGAGTCAAAAGCCTTGTCGTTAACTTTAATGTGCAAAGTTTCTACTCCAATACCTTGAAGATCCATCGCAAAAGGACTATCAGCAGCCGTTGAAGCGTAGTGAACATCCCAGTTTTGTTGTTGAAATAAGTGAATGATTTGAAGCATCCTACTCCCAGCTGCCGTTGAGTTTGGCTCTAACCAGACCGTACTGAGAATGAGAATCTTCAAATGAAAATCGGTTTATTCGTTCAATCGAATCAATGCAAAAAGCGCATAATTCATCATGTCTTGGTAATTGGCATCAATGCCTTCGCTCATGATGGTCTTTCCTTTGTTATCCTCTATTTGACGAATGCGTAAAATCTTCATCAAGATCAGATCGGTTAATGAGCTCACGCGCATATCTCTCCACGCTTCACCGTAATCGGTGTTCTTTTTGATCATCAAATCTCGGGTCAGAGTGGCCTTAGACTCGTATAATACCGTTGTTTTTTCAACTGATAATTCCATACCGTCAGCATCGGTCAACTCTAATTGCAATTGTGCCATGATGCAGTAATTCACAATACCTACAAATTCGTCTTGCACGTCTTCGCCCACCTTGTTTTCGCCCGTTTCTTCAATGGTCCGTATTCGTTGTGCTTTGATGAAAATTTGGTCCGTCAAAGACTTTGGTCTTAGCACGCGCCAAGCCGTTCCGTAATCAGAAGTTTTCTTCAAAAAAATGTCTCTGCATTTTTCTAAAGCTTCATCGTATTGTTTAAGTGTGTGTTCCATCTATTTTCGCTACCGATATGGGCGAGCAAATTACAGCAATTCCAATGAAACAAACCATCAACTGCCGTGGCAAATTGATCAACTTCTCCACACCTCAAGTAATGGGCGTCATTAATGTAACACCCGATTCTTTCTTTGATGGTGGAAAATACAATACTGAAAGTGGTATCATCGAACGCGCAAAAATGCACTTAGATGCCGGTGCTTCTATCTTAGATATAGGCGCTGTATCAACTCGTCCTAAAGCTGAATTGATTCCTGAATCGGAAGAGCGGGAACGTTTGATTCCCGCAGTAAAACTGTTAAGATCTAATTTCCCTGAAGCTAGCATATCCGTAGATACTTTTCGTTCATCCATTGCAAAGGCGGCAGTGGAAGCTGGTGCTGATATCATCAACGACATTAGCGGAGGAACAATGGATAATAAAATGTTCAGCACCATTGCGCAGCTTCAAGTACCTTATGTCTTAATGCACATTCAAGGCACGCCAGAAACAATGCAAGACAATCCACACTATAAAGATGTGACCATAGAGGTAATTTCAGACTTGATGCTAAAGCTTGACCAATTAAAGAATTTGGGCGTGCACGATGTCATTATCGATCCAGGTTTTGGATTTGGAAAAACGGTAGGTCAGAATTTCAGTTTATTGAACGATTTGAAACAATTCGCTGTATTGGGCCACCCTATTTTGGTTGGACTATCGAGAAAAAGCATGATCAACCGCGTTTTGGGAAGCAATCCTGAAACTGCTTTGAACGGCACTACAGCTTTGAATATGATAGCCTTAGAACGAGGCGCCAGCATCTTACGCGTGCATGATGTAAAGGAAGCTATGGAGTGCGTAAAGTTGAATACCGCTATATCTAATTCTAATTCTAACTTTGGCGATTCTTAAATAGATACATCTATGGCAGTTTACCTCGAATTTGAAAAACCGATTCAAGAGCTTCAAGAGCAATTGGAGAACCTGAAGCAGGTGAAAGAAAAGAGTAAATTAAAAAGTGAAGATTCCATTAAGGAATTGGAACAGAGACTTATAGAAACTAAAAAAGAGATTTACGCTAACTTATCGCCTTGGCAAAAAGTTCAAGTAAGTCGCCACCCTGAAAGACCTTACACATTAGCTTATATCAACGCTGTAACAGGCGGTGATTTCATCGAATTGCATGGCGATAGAGGCGTGCGTGATGACAAAGCGATGGTTGGTGGCTTTGGAAGTATTGATGGAAAGACCTACATGTTTGTTGGTCAGCAAAAAGGAATCAACACCAAGATGCGTCAGTACCGAAACTTCGGCATGGCGAATCCTGAAGGATATAGAAAAGCATTGCGTTTGTTCAGACTAGCTGAAAAATTCAATAAGCCAATCATTTGTTTCATCGATACTCCAGGTGCATTTCCTGGATTAGAAGCCGAAGAACGTGGCCAAGGAGAAGCCATAGCACGAAATATCTATGAAATGTTCAACTTGAAAGTTCCTGTTATTGCCATCATCATTGGCGAAGGAGCTTCTGGTGGAGCACTTGGAATTGGTGTTGCGGATAAAGTTTTAATGATGGAATACACATGGTATTCTGTTATCTCGCCAGAATCTTGCTCATCCATCCTTTGGAGAAGCTGGGATTATAAAGAGCAAGCAGCAGATGCATTGAAACTTACAGCTGACAATATGCTGAGCAATGGATTGATTGATGGCATTATCAAGGAGCCACTAGGCGGAGCGCACAGTAACCATGTAGAAGCATTCGAAAACGTAAAAGCTGAAATCATTAAGCAATACGATTCTCTGAAGCGATTGAAGCCAGATGTTCGCACGAACAACCGCATTGAAAAATACAGTTCAATGGGTGTTTACGTTGAAGGAGAATAAAATCCTCTGATCTTTTTGGCGAACCAGGCTGCATCTAATGTGTTTTAAGAAGAACCATGACTGAAGTATTCTGGAAAAAATACACGCTGAATTTTAAGAAGCCCAGCGGCACCTCTCGAGGTATATTGCTCAAAAAGCACAGCTACTTTTTCATTTCTCTCAATGGAGACTTTATCTATCCCGCTATAGGTGAATGCAGTTTAATTGAAGGATTGAGTCCAGATCCTATGACCGGTTATGAAGCCAAACTCAATGAATTATGCGATTGGCTGAATGAAAAAGCTGAAGCTAAACCTGACCTTTCAAATTATCCAAGCATTGCTTTTGGTTTAGAAATATTCCTAGCTGACCTGCAAGCGAAAGGAAGCAAAATATTTAACTCTAGCGCATTTACAAGGGGTGAAGATGCTATGCTTATCAATGGTCTGGTATGGATGGGAGAGCCATCGTTTATGATGGCACAAATTCAAGAAAAAATTACACTAGGTTTTTCGTGTGTAAAAATGAAAATTGGCGCTATAGATTTTCAGGAAGAGCTGAACATATTGAAGCAGATTCGCAATCAGTTTGGTAACGAGCTTGAACTACGCGTTGATGCCAACGGTGCTTTTTCGGCCGAAAAAGCGTTGGGTAAGCTTGAGGCATTAAGCGCCTTCAATATTCACTCCATTGAGCAACCTATTAAGCCTAAACAATGGGATGCGATGGCAAACCTTTGTCGAGAATCACCTATTCCCATCGCCTTAGATGAAGAATTGATCTCAGTGACTGACATGGAAGTGAAAATCGACTTACTCGAGACCATCCAACCGAAATACATCATTCTAAAACCCAGCCTTGTTGGCGGACTGCAAGCTTCAGACGAATGGATTAAGCTGGCTGAAGAACGCAGTATTGCTTGGTGGATGACATCTGCCTTAGAAAGCAATGTGGGATTAAACAGCATAACACAATTCACTTACTCAAAAAACGTTAGTTTACCACAAGGATTGGGCACGGGTTCGCTGTATTTGAATAACTTCGAATCGCCTCTGTATATTCTAGGTGAAATGATCAAATTTGACCCTGATAATTCTTGGAAACTGAACAACCTTCTCCTATGACCGAGCTTACTTCAGAATGGAAAAATTATAAAACTCTATCAATTGATGGCCGGAAGCGATCGTTGCATGAATGGCGCGCACACGCTCAACAGCAGCTGCAAGAAGGCTATGGAATGGGTGATTTAGAAGAAATTCTAGAGTTCGTTGTTGATTGGAGCAACACCAAAGATTGGATTCAAGCGAGGACTTCTGGCAGCACAGGTCGCCCGAAGAACATAAAGATAAAGAAAGAACACATTCTTGCCAGTGCTCTGCGAACACTCAATTTTCTGGATTTAAAGCCAGAAAATTCTGCTCTATTGTGCATGCCCAACAAGTTTATTGGCGGTAAAATGATGATCGCACGATCTATCATAGGTGCGTTGGACTTACACATCGCTGAATCTACTTCGTTACCTGAAACACCTGAAGGTAAAAGCATAGACTTTGCTGCATTGGTTCCCATGCAATTGTTCAACATAACAGAAGATGCAGAAGCTACAGCAAGTTGGAAAAAAGTAAAAAAGATCATTGTTGGTGGCGGTCAAGTAGATCCGAGGCTTGAAGAAAGAACAAAAGATTGGCCGAATGAAATCTATGAATCCTTTGGCATGACAGAGACCATTTCTCACGTTGCACTGCGCAGGGTGAACGGCTCTGGTGAGCGAGAGCCATTTATGGTATTAGACGGCATCGAAATTAAATCGGACGAACGTGAATGCTTGGTATTGAAATCTGAGCTTTTGCCTGACAATCCGCTAGTCACCAATGACATCATTAAAATGGTGGATGAAAAATCTTTCCATTGGGTGGGCAGAGCCGATAACATGATTAATAGTGGAGGTGTGAAAATCATTCCTGAAGTAATTGAGAAACTGGCAAAACCCATGCTCAACACAAAGTTCTTTTTTGCGGGTTTGCCTGATGAAAAACTTGGTGAACAAGTGGTGTTGATCATTGAAGGTCAGCCTCTCAGCAAAGACGATCAAAATTTATTGACTGAAGATCTAAGGTCAGCGCTTCACAAATATGAAATGCCAAAAGTCATTCATTATTTAGACTCTTTTGAAGAAACAGAGAACGGAAAGCTCCAGAGAAAAGACACTCTAAAAGCCTTAAAAAAGAAGCTTCTGAACTCTTAGATTCCTGAATCTAGATCTCCAAACGATTCTTGACTTCTGCGCTTTCGCTCATTAACGATCATCGAGTATTCTTTTCCCATTTGCCCCGCGATGGCTGAATTCTCTTTTGCCCTGCGCAATAAATAAGGAAGCGTAGCTTTCACTGGACCATAAGGCAAATACTTTGACACATTGTAGCCCGAGGCGGCCAAGTTAAAGCTCATGTAATCGCTCATCCCGTACAGCTGAGAAAAATAGATGTGCGGATGATTATTCTGAAGGCCTTTTTGGGCCATCAACTCTGTAAGCCACATTGAACTTTCTTCATTGTGTGTTCCAGCGCAAATTTCAACCCAATCAATATTCTCAATACTCAATTCAAGAGCAGCATTGTATGCATCGTCTGTTGCTTGCTTAGTAGGGTTAATCGGGGTTGGATATCCCATTTCTTTGGCTCTCAAATTTTCTTTATCTAAGTATGCCCCTCTTACTATTTTCATTCCAACTTTAAACCCTTCTCGCCTGCCTCGAGCGATCAAGTTTTTGTAATACTCTAATCGATCGTGACGAAACATTTGAATGGTTTGAAATACGATTGCACGATCTTTATTGTATCTCGCCATCATGGTTTCTACAATGCGGTCAATTGCGTCTTGAATCCAACTCTCTTCTGCATCTACGTAGATAGGCACATCATGATCAAATGCCGCTTGGCAAATACGCTCAAACCGCAAATTCCAATTTGCAGCTTCACGCTTTTCAGTGTCATTTAAATCCTTGTTGGAAGACAATTTCTCCAATAAAGCATTAGAAGCGATACCGCTCACTTTTATGCATGAAACAGGAATGTTGGTGTTTTCTTTCGCCAATTGAATGATACGCACAATCTCGGTTTCAGTCTTACCAAATTCAATCTCTTTGTCTTGTCCTTCTACGGAATAATCGAGGATAGCGCCAATCTGGTTTACTCCTAATTTCTCAACCGCTTGAAGCGATTCAAAGATGGTCTCACCTCCACAGAACACTCTAAAAACAGTGGGTTTAACTGCCCAACGAATCGGCAACCCCCACTTAAGTCCAAGCTCAGCAAGGGCTATCAAAATATTGGTAAGCGCAGTGTTGTTCATCATTCGAAAAATCCAGAATGAAAACCGCAATTCATTATCGCTCAAGTGAGCGAATGCCGTTGAAAAGTCCCTGAAACTTAAGGGAGGAAATTCATTGTGTTCACTTTGAGGTTGGTCCATCGCTGTTAAAATCTAGCAACTCGTCTAAGCTGTTGGTTGAAACGGAATGATAATTAGGTCGAGCCTGTGCATAAATTGCTGTTGCTCTTTCTTTCGAAGGGTCAGCTTCAGCTAGTGCCGTATAAATCGGCATTAAGAATTTCCTTCTTCCTACACGAATTAAGAACTCCTCAATAGCACTATCAGCCACGCTATAATTATTCTCAATGGCGCGAAGAAACCACTCTGCCGCTATCTCACTATTTCCTGTTTTCGTCAATGAAAAGCGGCTGTCGAGGTCCTTCATTTTCGCAACACCCATATCTGAAGGAAGTTGACGTAAGAAGTGCAGCCATTGGTGCGTAGTCCAATTAGTCGTGTCGATTGCCGCAGCAGTTCCTTCTTCTGCAATAAAGGCTTCTACCTGAGCATTTACTTGATCAAACAATGTAGAAGAAACCTCAATGCAATTGTCTGGCAATCCAGGACCATAAACCCATTCATCAATTTTTAATTCTTTGTATTTAACCTCATCATTCAACAACAAGTCTTCTTTGAGGTGAGCTAAAAACTCCTCAGTGATGATGGTTTGGAAAGCATTACTCGAAAAATGCTCATTTAAGAACTGGTCAAATCTCTCTCTACCTACATTTTCCTCTACTGTGCGTAAAAAGAAGTATCCTTTTTCATAAGCGATGTCACTCATGCCGTCATCCGGGTCACGGCCTTCAAGGCTTAGTTTCAAATGGGTGTCTTCTGGCGAATCTGCCAATGATTTTAATTCTTTCTCTAAATCTTGTTTACCGAGCAGCGTCAGCATATCTGCATACTCTTTTCCGTACACATCTTCCATAATTCTTCGCTCGAAATAAACGGTGAAGCCTTCATTGAGCCAGAAATCATTCCATGTTCGATTGGTAACCAAGTTTCCACTCCAGCTGTGCGCCAGCTCGTGCGCCACTAAAGCTGTTAGCGATTTGTCACCTGCCAAAATAGTTGGTGTAGCAAAGGTCAATCGTGGATTCTCCATTCCACCAAAAGGAAAACTAGGTGGTAGTAATAAAACATCGTATTGATCCCAAGCGTATTTACCATAAATGCTTTCTGCAGATTCCAACATCTTTTGCATGTCTTCAAACTCGAAAGCTGTTGCATCAACCATGCTCGGCTCAGCATAAACACCAGTATTTGCGCCTACTTCTCGAAAAACTAAATCGCCCACGGCCAATGCCATTAAATAACTTGGTATTGGCTGCTCCATTTCAAAATGATAGACGCCAGAAGAATCAATTTCTGTAGGATTTGCAGCGCTCATCACAGCCATCAACCCTGATGGAACTGTAACCGTGGCTTCATACGTGTAGCGCACTCCTGGACTATCCTGGCAAGGAATCCATGTTCGTGCTAAAATAGCTTGCGATTGAGTGAATAAAAAAGGCTGCTTTTTGCCAGCAGTTTGCTGCGGATTTAACCATTGCAGAGCCTCTGCACCATCTGTCGTAACATATTCGATACTTACGCGCTTGGTCTGAGGTTTAATAGTTACTTCTAAAGGCTGACCTAAAAAAGGAACTTCAGGCCCCACCCACCAATCTTTGGTTTCAACGCTATCTACAAACACCTTAGAAATACTGAGGTTTCGTGTATCAAAAACTATTTTTTCTGCATCGTTGGCTGCATCAATATCATAATGTGCTGTGGCAATGATTTTCCGATTTTCAAAATCAACCGAAGCGATCAAGTTTAAATGATTGACACGAGCTTCACCAGGTCGGGCAAATGAATGGATCAATGCCTTTTCTTCTTTCACTTCCTTTTCTTCTTTCGACTCTTGCGGTCCACCGCACGAAATGAGTGCTATTAACGATACAATTCCTACTACACGATTCATCATAGAGCATTACAAATTAGAGAACGAAAGTAATGCGCATAATTGAGGAAAATGCTATCATTTGGTCATAACTTAGAATGAAGAAGAAACGCAGTGATTAGCTGGGGCAAGCACACTGAAAACAACCTACTGCTTCATGAGTTTGTATGAAACGACCTGACTAGTTGTTTCAAAATTGATGAAGTAGGCGCCCGAAGGATATGGATGGATGGTCTGTTTCATTTCCCACCTTTTGAGCATGAGCAGATGGAACACTTAAAAGAAAAAGTAAATTAAGAATGAAGGAAAATGAAATGAATAAAAAATTTGTGGTGTTTCTCATGGTGTTATAACTCAAAACAGCCGTGTTTGTTGAGAAAAATGAAATGTATCAGAGATTACATACCGTAAAAGAGGCAGAAATACTTGACAGATTCCAACCGTTTTGAGCGCTTTAAATAATCGCCAAAGAACATTTACCTTTCAAAGCAGTTACTTCAAAAAGGCGATCAAGCGATGAAATAAATGCTTTTAACCATTAGCTGCACTCCACAAAATGAAAATACTACTCACTGGTGCTTCAGGATACATTGGAAAACGTTTGTTGCCTGTTTTGGTCGACAGCGGACACGAAGTAATTTGCTGCGTAAGAGATCCGAAAAGATTTACACCACCAGTATCGCTCCAATCAAGAATATCGATCATCCAAGTTGATTTGCTCGACAAAGCCTCTTTGACGAATATTCCCAATGATATTGATGGTGCTTTTTACCTTGTACATTCCATGTCGGCATCGGCAGATTACATGAAGATGGAAGAAGAGTCGGCCGTCAATTTCCGGGAAGCCATCAATGCAACCAAGGCGCAGCATGTAGTTTACCTGAGCGGTATTGTGAATGAATCGGCATTGTCTGAACATCTCGCGTCTCGAAAAAACGTTGAGGATGAGCTGAGCAAAGGCACCTACAATTTCACCGCATTAAGAGCGGGTATTATTGTGGGATCAGGAAGTGCATCGTTCGAAATTATGCGTGATCTAGTAGAAAAACTTCCTATCATGGTCACACCAAAATGGCTCAACACAAAATGCCAGCCTATTGGCATTTCAGATGTCATTCAGTTTTTGTCAAAAACCATCTTCAATGCAAAGACATACAATCAAGACTTCGACATTGGTGGTCCGGATGTGTTGTCGTATAAAGACATGATATTAGAGTTTGGGCGAGTCAGAAACTTAAAGCGCTACATCTACACGGTTCCAGTGATGACCCCCAAGCTGTCATCCTATTGGCTCTATTTTGTGACATCCACCTCCTTTAAATTGGCTGCTGCGCTTGTTGACAGCATGAAAATTGAAGTAGTATGTAGAAATAACCGCATCAATGATTTGGTAGGAATTGAACCCATCAATTACCGAGCAGCCCTGGAAAGAGCTTTCAATAAAATTGACCGAAACGAAGTAGTATCCAGTTGGAAGGACGCTTTTATCAGCAGCGACTTTGCGTTTAATCTATCTGAATTTATCCACGTTCCCTCTTACGGTTGCTTTGTCGATAAAAGAGAGAAGCATTTCAATAATCTTGATGCTACCGTCAATAAAATATGGAGCATAGGTGGAGAAAATGGCTGGTACTATGGGAATTGGTTGTGGAAATTACGCGGACTTTTGGACAAGTTGTCTGGAGGCGTTGGTTTGCGCAGGGGCCGCACAACGGAAAGCTCACTGAATTCAGGAGATGCACTCGATTTTTGGCGAGTACTTTATGCTAACAAAGAAGAAGGACGATTACTGCTTTTTGCTGAAATGAAATTACCAGGTGAAGCTTGGTTAGAGTTCAGAGTTGTTGGGGGTAAGCTCGTGCAAACCGCAACGTTCAGACCTTTAGGGTTAATAGGCCGAATTTATTGGTATTCCGTACTCCCCTTTCATGGATTCATTTTCAACGGCATGCTTCGGGAATTAACGAGCTAAGAAAGCAAGAGTAAATCATAAAGGTTTGGGCTATACAAAAGTGAAGTAATATTTATTTCACTTTCGTATATTCATCTGCAAATGCAAACCTGAAAATCATGTTTTCTGTTATTTATTCCTTCACAATAAAGCCAGGTCACGAGACTAGTTTTATTGAAGCTTGGAAGGAAATGACCCTTCTTATCCAGCACCACGAAGGAGGCTTAGGCTCAAGGCTTCACAAACAATCTGAATTGAAATATATTGCTTGTACACAATGGCCCGATCGAGAGACTTGGGAAAATGCTGGCAATAAATTACCGGAAAATGCCAACAACATAAGAGATAAAATGAGGATCTGCTGTGAAAACATGGAAACCGCTTTTGAGTTGGATGTTGTGGAAGACTTATTAATAGGCATGAACAACTGATTAACCCAAAAAATGAAAAGTTCATTAGATTACTTTTACAACCCTTTTTAATCATTTACAAGAATGCCAATGAAATTCTTCTATTCAGCTTTATTAGTAGTGTTCTTTACATTTCAATCTTCAGCCCAAATTATTGATATTCAAAGTACACAAAGTTCTAACCTAAACCCAAACAGCTGCACTCCAATGTCGTTTACTGTTTCCATTATGCAAGGCTGCATCAACTATACATACTTAGGCAACAGTTCATCGGTATCAAATGACACCATCTATTTAAACATAGACTATATTGGTGGGCTGATTTGTCAAGGTGCATTATCATTTCCTACATATACAGTATCTGTGCCCGCTTCTCCCGCAAATACTTATGTAGTGTATGCTCGAAGCTTTTTGAACGGAATTGTCAATGATGTGCACATTGGGTTTCCAATCACTGTTACAAATATTGGATGTTGCCCTGCAATAGCGCAGATCTCGCTGAATCAAGACCCAGTATGTTATGGTGATACACTAGCTATGCAAAGCACAGGTGGTGGGGCAACAAGCCAAGATTGGTATGTAAATGGTTCACTTTTTTCAAACGACACTATTGCCTATCAGCCTGCCACCTCTATTTCTCCCTATAACTTAGAATTAATCGTAACCGATGGCATTTGCAGCGATACAGCAACACAAACGGTGAATGTTCAAATACCACCGATAATAGACTTGGGCAATGACACCTCTATTTGTGATGGCTCATCTTTGATCAAAACGGTTCCCAACATCTATTCACAATACATCTGGTCTGATAGTTCTATCACCAATAGTGGCGAGATAAGCTCGGTGGGAAGCCTTTCAGTTACAGTTCAAGATGCCTTTGGTTGCGAAGGATCAGACACTGTATCTATTTTAGCACTGATAGACCTAACGGACATCAGTTTATCTATGGATTCTGTTTCTTTTTGTCCCGGAGATAGCGTTTCGGTTACAGTAAGTTCAAACACTCCGGGTGCAGGATTTTTGTGGAGCACAGGAGAACAAACACCTAGTATTTTCATTTCCTCCGGAGGCAATTACATGGTTACAGCTTCGGCTAATGACCTCTGTGCTAATGTAGACAGCGTAGTTTCTGAAATATTTGAAATTACGCCTATTGCTTTTAGTTTAGACTCAAACCTGTGTTCGCCAAGGTCAGTTGATGTAAACAACGATTATGTTTCTTACAATTGGAATAATGGTGCGAATACATTTGGAACAAGCTCTTCGATCGATGAAACATTAACTTTAACAGTGGTAGATGAAAATGGCTGCAGCACGGAATCTACCATATTTGTTGATGTAAACGAAAATCCAGAGGTTGACTTAGGCCCTGATGAAACAATTTGTGCCGGAGGAGGGTCAACCACATTATCTTCAAATGCAGTTAGTGGGCTAGCTTTACTTTGGAGTACTGGCGACACAACCTCAAGCATTACAGTTAATAGCGCTGGGTCGTACTCACTTCAAGTAACCGATATTTCAGGATGCTCTGGCTATGATACCATTATTGTCACTCAAGTGCAATGCGTTGGAATAAATGAACTAGGCGACAAAAAATCATTCAGCGTTTTCCCAAATCCAGCAAAATCAGAAATCTCTATTCGTTCAGAAGTGAATAGCATTTTCCAAATGGTAGATGGAGTCGGAAATATTGTAAGACAGTATTCAGTTGACCTTGGCACAACCACATTTGACATTGAAAGTCTACCTGCTGGTATTTATGTTTTGAGAAATAATCAGAACCATACAGCTCGAATTATCAAGCAGTAGAAATTCTCAGACAAACGAGATTGAAGGAGGGCCGAGTTAGGCTCTCTTTTTTTGAATCAAGTTTCAGAAGCTTGAGTTTGATTACCGTCCTAAAAGACTTCTCTTGATTGAATTATGTTCGGTCTAAAAGTTTTTTGATGGAGTGAATGATATGTTGAATTAATCTAGTAAAAGGCTCATTGGTTGATGACTTTTTAAGTTATAGAATATTGCTTTGCTATAAATTAGAACCCAATTTAAATTGAATCAAAAAATAAGCATACTCGGATGCGGTTGGCTTGGAATGCCTTTGGCTAAAAAGCTTATTAAGGAAGGACATCAGGTATATGGCTCCACCACCTCACCCAATAAGTTGAGTGATTTGGAATCAAAAGGCATTACACCTTTTATCATTGACATCGACCAGGAAAATAATGGTTTGGCAACATTCTTAGAGTCGGATGTCCTCGTGATCAACATACCATCCAAAAACAAGAATGGCTTCCAGCGTTTAATAAGTGCAATAGAACAATCAGCACTGCGCAAGGTGGTATTTGTGAGTTCCACTTCTGTATACCCCAACACCAATGGCGTTGTAACTGAAGAAACAGAAACCATTCCTTCGCCTCTTAGAGAGGTTGAACAACTTTTTACCAGTAACACAGACATACAAGCCACCATCTTGCGCTTTGGAGGTTTATTTGGATATGACAGAAAACCGGGGAACTTTTTCAAACCAAATAGCATCATCGACCATCCTGAAGGCTATGTAACCATGATTCATCAAGATGATTGCATTGGCATTATCCAAGATATCATCTCGCAAAAGGTGTGGAACGAAACGTTCAACGCATGCAGTACGAGTCATCCAACCAGAAGAGAATATTACCTCAACGAAGCCAAAAAAGTGGGCAGAACTGATATCGCGTTTAATGAGCAATCAGAAAACCAATACAAGATTGTGAGCAATCAAAAATTGAAAGACGTGCTCAATTACAACTTCAAGCATGATGACCTTATGGATTAAGGGTTTCTAAAAAATCTTCCCTGGATTCAAGATGCCTTTTGGATCGAAAACCTTCTTGATGGAGTGCATCAATTCCAAGTGGCTTTCGCTGAACATTATGTCCATATAATCGCGCTGCACCAAACCAATGCCGTGTTCGCCAGAGATGGTTCCACCCAATTCTTTAACGCGTTCAAACAGTTCGCGGATGCCCACTTTCACGGTCTTGTTCCAGTCTTCTTCGCACATTTCATCACGCAGGATATTCACATGCAAGTTGCCATCACCAGCATGGCCATAACACACACTTCGGAAGCCATACAATTTCCCTACTTCTTTCACAGCCTTAAGCAAAGCAGGCAACTCAAAGCGAGGTACAACGGTGTCTTCTTCTTTGTAAATCGACTGTGCTTTCACGGCTTCTCCTACCCTTCTCCTCAACTTCCACAACTGGTCTTTCTGATTTTGATCTTCTGCAAACAGCACTTCTCCTGCCTCGTATTGAGCAACCACTTCTGAAATGCGCTCGCAATCCATCATTAACGCATCCATGTCATTTCCATCAACCTCAATCAACAAATGCGCTTGATCATCTGCAGCCAGCGGAACGGGCTCTTCACCAATAAAGTCCATAGCATATACAATGGCATCGCGTTCCATAAACTCCATTCCTGATGGTATAATACCTGCTCTAAAAATACCACTCACGGCTTCGCATGCTTTTTCAGCCGATTTGAAAGGGACCAACATCAACAAATCGTGCTTGGGGTGCGGAATCAATCGCATGACGATTTTGGTAATCACACCCAACGTTCCCTCGCTTCCCACCATCAGTTGGGTGAGGTTATAACCTGTGCTGTTTTTCAGCGTATTGGCGCCTGTCCAAATGATTTCGCCCGACATCAACACTACTTCTAAATTGAGTACATAATCTTTGGTAACACCATATTTCACCGCCTTAGGCCCACCAGAATTCTCACTCACATTACCCCCAATAAAGCAACTACCTCTGCTTGCCGGATCAGGCGGATACATCAGTCCTTTTTCTCGCACTGAATCTTGAAATACTTGTGTGATCACGCCCGGCTCAACCGTGGCTTGCAAATTTCTTTCGTCAATATGCAGGATCTTGTTGAAGCGTTCCATGCTCAATCCAATACCACCTTTTATAGAAAGCGATCCACCGCTTAGTCCAGTTCTTGCTCCGATTGGTGTTACAGGAATTTTAAAATGTGAAGCCAATTTTAGAATGGCTGAAACCTCGTTTGGTGAAGATGGCTTCACCACAAAAGCTGGAGGAAAACTCAAATCCTCTGTTTCATCATGACCATAATTTTTGCGTGTTTCTTTATCTGAAAACACATATTCTTTTCCAACAACTTCAACTAAAGCAGCCTCCACTTGATTCATGAATCAATATTAACGATCATGCTGAAATGGAAAATCAAAAGGGATCCTAATTTTGAACAATTACACTTCGCTTCATCACAATTTTCAACACAAGCAGCAATTCGCATCTAAAACCACAGACATTTATATACTTTCGGCTCCTTCACAACAATTCAAACTATGATTTTAAGAAGTACGATCGCCTCCATTTTGACAGTTCTAGTATTGAGCATTTCTGCTCAAGAGATAACTCTTGAGGATATTTGGAAAAGTGGGAAATACCGCCAAAAATCAGTTTACGGCCTGCGTTCAATGAATGATGGCAAGCATTATACTACACTGGACAGAGAAGAAAGTGGCCAATCCATTAATAAATACAGCTACGAAACAGGAGAATTAGTCGAGACAATCTATGGTCTAGGTGATTTAAATACTGCTTTGAATACTGATGATGCTTCATTTGAAAGCTACAGGTTCTCCGATGATGAAAAAATGTTGCTGTTAAGTTTTGAAATTGAAAGAATCTATCGACATTCAACCAAAGAGAATTACTACCTAGTTAATCTTGAAACCAAACAGGCTCGACAACTAAGCGCTGGGGACAAACAACGTCATGCAACCATTTCGCCTGATAATAAAAATGTGGCATACGTTCAAGGTAACGATTTATACATCCAAGAAATAGCCACAGGAAAAGCCACACGAATTACAACGGATGGTGAATACAACAAAATTATCAACGGATATACTGATTGGGTATATGAAGAGGAGTTCGCCTTTGCCCAAGCATTTGAATGGTCAAAAGACGGTTCTAAAATAGCATTCTACCGATTTGATGAAAGCGAAGTAAAAGAATTCCACATGCCCCTATTTAATGGATTATATCCTGAAGATTATAAATTCAAGTACCCTAAAGCTGGAGAGGATAATTCTAAGGTTGAAATCAAAGTATATGATTTGGCTTCTAAAGAAACTAACACGCCAGATCTTGGTGAATATGAATACATACCGCGAATCAAATGGACAGAAAATCCAAATATGTTAGCCATTCTGAAAATGCCACGACTGCAAAATCAACTCGAGGTGGTTATCTACGAAACAAGCGAAGGCGCAACAAAAAGCATTTACAAAGAATCTAGCGAGACCTACATTGAAATCAATGACGACCTTACATTTTTAGAAGACAATGCTGGATTTATCATGAGAAGTGAGAAAGATGGGTTCAGCCATTTGTATAAGTACGCCATGAATGGCGAAAATGAAGTGCAAATCACTGGAGGGAACTGGGAGGTCAATTCTGTTTTGGGTGTGGATATAATGAACTCAAAGGTTTATTTCACTGCACATAAAAACAATCCATACAATCAAGAAGTATACTCCTCTTCCCTAAATGGAGGAGAGCCGACACTTTTAAGCCCTAAAGATGGAAGCAGCAATGCATCTTTCAGCAAATCATTTGAATACTTCATACTCTACCAAAGCAACGCAAATGAACCTTTATCAGTGAGCCTGCATAGTTCAAATAGGGAATTAATAAGAATCCTTGAAGACAACGAGGACCTGAAAAACAAGCTTGCCGAACTAAATCTAAGCGACAAAGAATTCTTCAATTTCGAAACGAGCGAAGGGGCTATCCTAAATGGATGGATGATAAAGCCCAGTGACTTCAATAAATCCAAAGAATATCCTGTGTTAATGTATGTTTATGGCGGCCCTGGATCTCAAACTGTAACAAGCACTATGGGGGCCAATGACCTTTGGTACCAAATGATGGCCAAAAAAGGATACATCATTGTTTCTGTTGACAATAGAGGTACAGGAGCTCGAGGAAAGGCATTCAGAACGCAAACGTATCGTCAATTGGGCAAGTACGAAACAATGGATCAAATTGAAGCTGCTCGGTGGTTAGGCGCTCAAAAATATGTGGATGCAGCGCGCATTGGAATTTGGGGTTGGAGCTACGGTGGATACATGAGCAGCTTGTGCCTAGCTAAGGGTGCCAAAGAATTTAAAACCGCTGTCGCGGTTGCTCCAGTGAGTAACTGGCGCTATTACGACAACATTTACACCGAACGTTACATGGGACTTCCTCAAGACAATGGTGATGGATATGACGATAATTCACCAATCAATCATGTCGAAAAAATGGAAGGAAATTACCTACTCATCCATGGCACAGCAGATGACAACGTACATTTTCAAAATGCTGTAGAAATGGTTGATGCGCTGATTGAAGCAGACAAGCAATTTGATTTCTATATTTACCCCGATCGTAATCATGGCATTTATGGTGGAAATACACGACATCATTTATTCACTAAGATCACGAACTTTATTACTGATAACCTCTAAACACTAACAACAAACTCTATGAGCGAAGTAAAAACCGGCCACCCAGATGGTTTAATGACCCTCTTCTTTTCGGAGATGTGGGAACGATTCTGTTACTACGGAATGAGAACCCTTCTTACACTATATCTCGTTAAATCATTAATGAAAGGGGACGCTGAAGCCTCATTAATCTACGGTGCGTATACTGGTTTGGTGTATGCTGCTCCAATCTTAGGAGGCCGCATGGCAGATCAATACTTAGGTTATAAATACGCTGTAATACTTGGAGCCTTACTAATGGCTTTAGGTGAGTTCTTAATCTTAGGTGGAAACGAATTTTTCTTGTATGCAGGCATGGGTGCACTTATCGTAGGTAACGGTTATTTCAAAGCAAACATCTCTACCATCGTTGGGAAATTATACGAAGATGACGATCCTCGAAGAGATTCTGGATTCACCATTTTCTACATTGGTATTAATATCGGTGCGTTACTCGCTACCACAATTGTGGCTTATGTGGGAGAAACGTATGGTTTCGATAAAGGATTCGGACTTGCGGGCATCGGTATGCTACTCGGCACATTTATTTTTTGGTCGGGAAGAAAGAAATATGCGGCTGCTCCGGGTTTAGAATATACTGAAGAAGGAAAGAAGAAAGTGTTAGGACCTATCAATATGGTCCAATTAATCACCATCGGATCTTTTGCATTGATTCCATTGTGCTATGTATTGATTATGCAAAACCAGATTTTGGATTACATCTTACTTGGTTTATTCCTCTATATCTCCTACTCCATGATTATGGCTGGAAAGAAAGCTGATGATGGTGCAGAAGTTCCGAAATGGCGCGATAGAATGATTGCTTTGATCATATTTATGGTGATAAATATTACGTTTTGGGCGTGCTTCGAACAAGCCGGTACTTCTCTAACATTGTTTGCAGACAGAAACGTTGATCGTGAAATAATGGGTTGGTTAATGCCAGCTTCCATGACACAGTTTTTCAATCCTTTCTTTATCATCGTATTTGGATCCATTTTCTCAGTAATGTGGGTGAAATTGGCCAATATGGGTAAGAACCCAAGTATTCCTTTGAAGTTTGCATTTGGAATTATCCAATTAGCTTTAGGATTCCTCGTAACGCAAGTAGGATTCATGTTTGTAAATGAGGCCTTCCAAGTGCCATTATTGACCTTATTCTTCCTTTATATGTTGCACACCTCTGGTGAGCTTTTCCTTTCACCAATAGGTTTATCAATGGTTACAAAATTGTCTCCAAAAAATATTGCCGGAACAGCAATGGGTGCATGGTTCTTAAGCTTTGCAATTGCTAATTATGTTGGTGGTAAAATTGCAGCCCTGACAGGCGGACACGGTGATAGTGGAGAAGTATTATCAGCAGCTGAAGGTTTAGACAAATACCTAAGCGTATTTTCCACCATTGGTTTTGTCTTGCTCGGAATTGCAGCAATTATTATTTTGCTGAACAAGCGTTTAGAAAAGCTAATGCATGGTGTAAAATAATCACACTTGGCATTATAGCATAGCAAGAAGGCAGTTGTTAATATCGTTTAACAGCTGCCTTCTTTCGTTTAAAAACGTCACTGAAAGTATAACTTTACGGCATGAAAATGATTTCTACTCTTATCGTATGTGTTCTTATAAGTGTTAGCGGAATTGCCCAAAGCAAAGTCAATTGGATGAGCTGGGACGAAGCCGTGGCTGCCAATGAAAAAAATCCAAAAATGATCTTTGTTGACACGTATACCGATTGGTGCGGATGGTGCAAGAAAATGGATGCAGGGACATTCTCAGACCCCGTGATCTCCAAGTATATGAACGAGAATTACTACTCGATCAAGATGGATGCAGAAATGAAAGATACCATCAATTTCAACGGTTATCAGTTTGTTAACCCGAATCCGGATAGGAAGAGAAGTACGCATCAATTAGCGGCTTCTTTACTTGACAATAAATTGAGCTATCCAAGTTTCGTTATTCTGACTCCGAAATTTGAGCGCATGCAAGTCTTACCTGGTTACAAAGGCGCTAAAGATTTTGAACCCATTATTCGCTATTTTGTGGAAGGAGCTACTCAAGGTGTAGAGTATGCTGAATACATGAAAGGGTTCTCCTCGCTTTACACGCAAAACTAAATTCAGTAAATCTTGTTTCTAGCGCATGTCCATTCCAATAGCTTGGTCTGAAATTTACGCGCACCCGCTTCCAGAAGGCCATCGCTTTCCGATGGAGAAATATAGCCTGATTCCTCAGCAATTAATGCACGAAGGAATCATCACCAAAGACCAACTCTTCGCCCCTAGCCCACTCACCGAAGAAGATATTCTTCAAGTACACAGCCCTGAATATTGGGAACGATTAAAGAACCTAAAACTTACTCCGAGAGAGCAACGCGTGAGTGGATTTCCTCATAGTCTAGAGCTTATTCTCAGAGAAACCATCATAGGACACGGAACCTTACTTGGCGCCATGGCTGCGCTCAATCACACCCAATGTGCATTCAATGTGGCTGGAGGAACACACCACGCCTATCGCGATCGCGGTGAAGGTTTCTGTTTACTAAACGACATTGCCATTGCATCTACCTATCTGCTCGAACATACCGCTGTGAGACAAATCTTGGTGGTTGACTTAGATGTGCATCAAGGAAACGGCACTGCCTCTATTTTCCAAAATGACGATCGGGTATTCACCTTCAGTATGCACGGAGAAAAAAATTATCCATTTAAGAAAGAAACTTCTAACCTCGACATTGCTTTACCCGATGGAATATTGACGGAAGACTATTTGAAGATTCTTAGACTTAATTTAGATCAACTGATCAATCGGGTAAAACCTGACTTCATCTTTTTCCAATCTGGTGTGGACATTCTAGAGACCGACAAACTCGGAAAGCTGGGTGTATCTATTGATGGATGCAAAGAGCGCGATCGAATAGTGTTTGAGCACTGCAGGTCAAAAGGAATTCCAGTTCAGGTTTCAATGGGTGGAGGATATTCACCCAAAATTGCAGACATCGTGAATGCACATGTCAACACCTTCCGTTTGGCAAGAGATCTGTTTGAAAGTTAGTGTTCTCGATAATTCTTCTCCCCGGCTCTCACTTCAAAATCAAGATCATTTGCTTCAGGAGGCAATGGGCATGAGAAACCATCGCCATAGGCACAGTAAGGGTTATAGCAAAGATTAAAGTCTAGGCTAATCAATCCGCTTTCTGCAGGAATTTCAATATCTAAATAGCGCCCACCGCCATAAGTTTCATCACCGGACGTGTGATCTTTAAACGGAATAAAAAGAGAAGGTGGATAATGTGAGACATAACCTTCTGGCCAAATTCGTCTATACGCTTCCAATGATTCTTGAATGCCTTGATGTGTGAGCGCTATCTTACCATAAACATAAAATTGTTTCACTTTTCCAGACGAAGTCATTATGTCAATGGTATCTCCATTTTGAACCAATGTAAACGCGACTTCTTTGTTCCAAGATTCCTCAATCGGGTAGTAATTCAAATGATCAAATGCCTTTCTATCTTTCTTCTGCAACGGTGAGTGCTTTTTCGACTTTAATTCAGCATCTTTTTCAGTGCGAAGTTGTTGGACTTTTGCAGTGTAGTCATCTTGAGCTTGAATGCTCATCGTCAACGCTAACAAAACGAGAATAGTCACAACTGTTTTCAATGGGAATTTCATTTGTACGAACTTAGCATTTGACACCCAATAATAAACGACCTTGCACCTCAATTTAAGGGTGCATCAAAATGAAAAATCTATTCTAGTGAAAGCAGCAGTATATAAAAAGTATGGCCCACCCGAGGTTGTTTCTATTAGAGAGGTAGAAAAGCCATCGCCAAAAGCAGACGAAATCTTACTGAAGGTACATGCATGCACCGTAAATAGAACAGATGCAGGATTTAGAAGTGCCATCTACTTTGTTTCACGCTTCTTTTCAGGCTTATTTCGTCCTAAGCAACAAATCCTAGGATGCGATTTTGCAGGTGTAATCGAAGAAGTAGGCAGCAATGTGGTTGACCTCAAATGAGGAGATAAAATATTTGGATTCAACGACCAGCATTTCGGAGGGCACGCAGAATACATGACGGTTTCTAAAGATGATGCCATAGCTCACATACCACCTTCCGCAAGCTTTGCTCAAGCCGCAGCACTTTCAGAAGGCGGTCACTATGCTTTGAGCAACATTCGAGCAGCCAAGGTATCGTCAGGCCAAGAAGTGATGATCTATGGGGCAACAGGAGCAATCGGTTCGGCCGCAGTGCAAATCGCAAAACACTTTGGAGCAAAAGTCACCGCGGTGGCCAACACAAAAAACATTGAACTCATTGGAAGTTTGGGCGCAGATAAGGTGATCGATTATCAAACACAGGATTTCACAAAAACCGAAAAACGATTCGACTTCATATTTAACGCAGTAGGTAAAAGTTCATTTGGTGCTTGTAAGCCCCTACTCAAAACAAAAGGAATCTACATTTCCACCGAACTCGGGAAAAATGGTGTGAACATTTGGCGTTCCATTACCACACCATTTTTCGGTGGCAAAAGACTTATGTTTCCTTTACCTCAAACCAAAAAAGAAGACCTGGTACTTTTAGGAGAGCTGTTCGAAAAAGGAGCATTTAAGCCCGTAATCGACCTCAGCTATAAACTAGATCAGATCGTGGAAGCATACCACTACGTGGAATCTGGACATAAAACAGGGAACGTAGTGTTACAAATAGTTAGTGAGTAGCTATTCTGCTGATTCCGGCATTCCCGCTCCAGCGAAGTACTTCTCCAAATCTTTCAATGTTTCTGAGGATGTTCGTATGTCCTTTACCAGATTTCCTTTTTCAAGGAGAACAATCCGCTCACATACTTCAGTAACATGGTTGATATCATGACTTGAAATAAGCATAGTAACACCACGATCATGCTTCAGCATTTTCAGTAACTCCTTCAAGCGAATTTGAGTGGATGGATCCAAGTTAGCATATGGCTCATCTAAGATCAACACCTTAGGATCAAACAACAACGCAGCAGCAATTCCAACCTTCTTTTGATTTCCTTTCGATAGATCTCTAATTAGTTTCTTACCTCCCAAAACCTCACCGTTAAACAAAGGCTCTAACATTTCAATCTTTGCTTTGATATCAGCATCACCAATCCCGTGAATTGCTCCTACAAAATCAAAATACTCTTCTGGCAACAAATGACCAACGAGGAAATTCTCATCCAAATAACTGCCTGTAAACGACTTCCACTGTTCTGATGCATTTGTGGCACTTCCATCAATGTAAACACATCCAGTATTTGGCTCTAACAAATCAATAACGGCTCTAAACATGGTTGTTTTTCCTGCGCCATTATTACCGACCAATCCAAAACCCTCACCTGAATGAATAAGAAGTTCGGGAATATTTACTGCCGTGTAATCACCGTAAACTTTTATAAGATTTTGAATTGAAATTTCCATGATTATTGATTTCTAAAATCGTTTGAAATTGAATAACGTTGATCGGTTAGCCATTGAGCTAAAAGGGCTATCCAATATACTTTGTTCCAGCCAGAGATAAGAGCCCAACAGCCCCCAAGAACAAAATTCCTCCCATATTTCCCCAGATGAGAAAACCTAATCCGAAAACGGCTAATGGCAGCACAAGCACAGGAATGATCATCATAAACTGCGCTGCACCAACTCCCTGCCAATTAAACACTGTGCTCTGAGAAAGATCTATTTTCTTCGGATTCATAGAGCCGAAAAACATGACCATATGACTGCTGACACCCATGTTAAAAAGAAAAACGCAGAATAGCGCTACTAATACTTCCCAGCCAAAATAGGCATACGGAATTGACAAAATCATAGAGCCTCCACCAACAATCGCAAAGAGTAAAAACTTACTCATGTAGTAATCCTTGAACGAAACATTTCGTGTAAGCACATGGTCAAAGTATGAGCCTTCCCAACCCAATAAGTATTGACCATAATTCATCATAAACATGCCTGTAATCACAATACTAAAAAGAACATACATCAAGTAATTTCCAGCATATTCAGGATTAGGAAATATGAATAAGCCGTAGCCCAGAAACAGAAAGGTCATCATGAATACAGACTTTGACCGCTTATTACGCCAAATGAATTTAAACTCTAATTCTGTCAATCTGCCAACCAATCCAAATCTCGACAATACGCCATTTCCCGAGTAAGAAACTGTGTTTCTCTTAACCTTAGAGATCTTACTCAAATACATGTTCGCTTTCAAGAACTTGAAATTAAGCCAATAGGTGACTCCAATTAGGATAAGAGGCACAACCAACGACCAAGGATTCAAAAACAAAGCATTAAACAAAAAACCAGATAATGCTTGGAAGTCGACAATATCAAACCAATCCAAAGCAATGATCGAGACCAGACTAAGAAGCAATGCGACATAAAATCTAACATCAACATCAGAAGTCCGCTTTAAGAATAGCAAGAAATAGCTGCTCGCAAACACCGCTAACGTAAAACCTGCGGACCACCCAAATGCTTGTATGAACTCGAGGTTATCGTATAATTCAATCATGAACGGAATGAAAATCAAGAAATGGATCAAATTGAACGGGCTCCAAATGCTCTTTAAAAGCATGAAGTGAACAAGCGATGAACGCTTAATGGGCAGATGCAGATATGGCTGAACTGACATGGCAGGCAACTTTTGCATGAAATACCGAATGATGAAGTCGAAGAAGAAATAATAGAGTAAAAACTGATCCAACCTCCTCAGCACGAAGCTCCTTCCATATGCATTAAAATCTATATCATCAATTGGAGTTCTGATCAAAATATCGTCTAAAAATACTCCAAGAAAAATCAAATTTGCCGCGAGGTATGCGAAAGTCAGAATCAAAAAAAGATTCACAACCAGCTTTCTGTGCCACAAGGGTGAGCGCCACGATTCTTTAAAATCGAACTTAATGATGTGCAATAATGGATTCATAGGTAGAGCAAAGAATCATGAAAATTAGCATGAATTTGGATTAATAATGATGAACGGTGATATCAGTTCATGGGTGAGTTATAAACATTAAAAGAAATCTTTAACAGGTTTTCGACATTACCCGATATTTTAAAACTCAGCACCTACCTTCGCGCCCAATTCGAGCAATTGAAATCCCACTTGAAACATGCCTAGAGATACAAGCATTAAATCGGTCCTCATCATAGGGAGCGGCCCTATTGTTATTGGTCAAGCCTGTGAGTTTGACTATTCAGGAACTCAAGCCGCTAAATCCTTAAGAGAAGAAGGAATCGAGGTTACGCTGATCAACAGCAACCCTGCTACAATTATGACAGACCCAGTAACGGCTGATCATATCTACTTAAGACCATTAGAGCCCAAGTATATCCGACAAATTCTTGAGGAACAACCTCAAATTGACGCAGTGCTTTCAACTATGGGTGGACAAACAGCATTGAATCTTGCCATAGAATGCGAAAAACAAGGGCTATGGGCTGATTACGGTGTGAAAATGATCGGAGTTGACATCGATGCGATTGAAATCACTGAAAATCGTGAAGCCTTTAGAAAGTTGCTTGACAAAATTGATATTCCTTACGCTCCATCTGCCATTGCTCGATCGTTCTTGGACGGAAAAGAAATTGCTCAAAAATTCGGATTTCCTTTGGTCATTCGTCCTTCTTATACATTGGGTGGAACAGGTGCATCTTTCGTGCATCGACAAGAAGATTTTGATAAGCTCTTAGAACGAGGTTTACATGCGTCACCAATTCACGAAGTGCTTATTGACAAGGCTCTTTTCGGTTGGAAAGAGTTCGAATTAGAGTTGTTGCGTGATAACAATGATAACGTCACCATCATCTGTTCTGTAGAGAACATGGATCCAATGGGAATTCATACAGGTGATTCCATCACTGTTGCTCCAGCCATGACTCTTTCAGATACGACCTTCCAGCGCATGCGCGATATGGCTATCAAATTGATGCGCTCAATTGGAGATTTTGCTGGAGGATGTAACGTGCAATTTGCAATTAGCCCTGACGAGAAAGAAGACATCATCGCTATAGAGATCAATCCACGTGTTAGTAGGTCTTCTGCTCTAGCTTCAAAAGCAACGGGCTATCCTATTGCGAAAGTTGCCGCCAAGTTGGCTATTGGATATAACCTCAATGAACTAAAGAATCAGATTACTGGGAACACCAGCGCGTTCTTTGAGCCTACATTGGACTATGTTATTGTTAAGATCCCTCGTTGGAATTTCGATAAATTTAAAGGTGCGGATAGAGAGCTAGGCCTTCAGATGAAGTCCGTAGGTGAAGTGATGGGTATTGGACGATCTTTCCAAGAAGCGCTTCAAAA
This sequence comes from Flavobacteriales bacterium UBA4422, assembly GCA_002389645.1. Classification (GTDB taxonomy): domain Bacteria; phylum Bacteroidota; class Bacteroidia; order Flavobacteriales_G; family Salibacteraceae; genus SHAN690. The sequence goes on along the minus strand of DGQE01000031.1, from coordinate 47,853 downwards.
AGCATGTCAGTCTTTAGAGATTAGAAGAAATGGATTGGGTGCTGATGGCAAAGAGTTGAAAGATCAAGATGCTATCTTGCACAGTCTTTCGCATGCGAGTTGGAATAGATTATTTCACATCTATGACGCCATTAAATTGGGAATTCGTTTTGATACGATTTACGATAAAACAAAGATTGACCCTTGGTTCTTACATCAAATCGATGAGTTAATCAGCATAGAAAAAGTAATAGAAGGTCATACACTTGAAAGCTTACCGAAGGCATTGTTATTAGATGCTAAACAACGTGGTTATGCTGACCGTCAAATTGCCCATCTTCTGAAATGCCTGGAAAGCCAAGTGCGTGAAAAGCGAATGGCAATGGGTGTGAAGCGAGTTTACAAAGTTGTAGATACGTGTGCTGCAGAATTTGAAGCTCAAACACCTTATTACTATTCAACGTTTGAAGGTGAGAATGAAAGTGTAAGATCGGATAAGAAAAAAGTAATCGTTCTAGGGTCAGGTCCAAACAGAATTGGTCAAGGAATCGAGTTTGACTATTGTTGCGTGCATGGCGTTTTAGCTGCCAAAGAATGTGGCTACGAAACCATCATGATCAACTGTAATCCTGAGACTGTTTCTACGGACTTTGACACAGCTGATAAACTGTATTTCGAGCCAGTTTTTTGGGAACACATCTATGACATCATTGAGCATGAGCAACCAGTCGGAGTTATTGTTCAGCTAGGTGGTCAGACAGCTTTGAAGCTAGCAGAAAAACTAGAGCGGTTCGGAATCAAAATCTTAGGAACAAGCTACAATGCTTTAGATTTAGCTGAGGATAGAGGTAGATTCTCCGACACGTTAAAGAAACTAAATATTCCATATCCAAAATACGGTGCGGTAGAAACGGCTGAAGAAGCCATTGAGCTTTCAAGAGAACTCGGTTACCCATTACTGGTAAGACCAAGTTATGTATTGGGCGGTCAAGGAATGAAAATCGTGATCAACGAGCAAGAACTTGAAACGCACGTAATCAATATCTTCCGCGATATGCCCGACAACAATGTGTTGCTCGATCATTTCTTAGAAGGTGCAATTGAAGCTGAAGCAGACGCCATTTGTGACGGAGAAGACACCTACATTATAGGAGTTATGGAACATATTGAGCCAGCAGGAATCCACTCCGGAGACTCAAGTGCCGTGCTTCCAGCATTTGATTTGAGCGAGAATGTGCTTAAGAAGATTGACGAATACACAAAGAAAATAGCGGTTGAACTTGAAACTGTTGGCTTGATCAATATTCAGTTTGCTGTGAAAGATGAAGAGGTTTATGTAATTGAAGCCAACCCGCGTGCTTCTAGAACTGTTCCTTTCATTGCTAAAGCTTATAGAGAGCCTTATGTGAATTACGCGACAAAAGTAATGTTGGGTGAAAAGAAGGTTAAAGACTTTGACTTCAAGCCTTATAAACATGGCTACGCTATTAAGCTTCCAGTATTTTCATTCGATAAATTCCAAAACGTTTCTAAAGAATTAGGTCCCGAGATGAAGTCGACAGGTGAAGCTATTTATTTCATTGACGACCTTAAAGATGAGTACTTCAAAAAAGTGTACTCTGAACGTAATCTCTATTTGTCGCGATAAATGGGGCTATTAAGATTTGCGGCAATTGCGTTTGTAATCTATCTGATTTTCAGATTTATCGCGCGATTCGTTTTGCCGCTGCTTGCGAAGTACTTTGTAAAGAAAGCCTCTCAAAACATGGAAGAGCGGGTTAAAACCAAATCGGAAGGTGAAAAAATTTACCAAGATGAAAAGGTGATCATTAGAAAAACAAATCAAAAGAAGACCAACGAACCAAAATCAAATGATGACGAGTTCGTTGATTTCGAAGAAGTGTAAGTTTTAAGAATGATTATCAAATCAAGGTCAGTCTCCTTCCTTTTTTTGATTTCTTTGTTTACTATCTAAAAGTTATCATTCATGGATTGGAAAAAAGCACTTCCGCACCTTGTATCAGTTATCATCATGGCCGTTGTGGCAGTTCTATATTGCTCTCCCGTTTTACAGGGAAAAATGCTGGCACAAGACGATACAATCAAAAGTATCTCTCAATCGAAAGAAAGCAGAGACTACCGAGATGAAACGGGAGAAGAATCACTGTGGACTACTCGTGTTTTTAGCGGCATGACCATTTTTCATATTGGCTTGTCTGTATCAACCAATGTCACGTCCTACCTAAAGAGTGCGTTGCTAGGTGCTCTGCCAAAAACAGTCAATATCATCTTCGCCACTATGCTTGGGTTTTATTTACTGCAAATTATAATGGGAGTCAATCCATGGCTAGCGCTAGTTCTTTCTCTTGGTTACGGGTTATCAAGTAACCTAATCGTATCGCTGCTTGCAGGTCATAACACCAAAGTTCTTTCTATTGGCCTTTTAGCTCCTGCCATTGGTGGACTTTTGCTAGGGTTAAACGGAAAAAAATATCTAGGCGCCTTCGTTACCGTGCTATCCTTGAGCATGCTTATAATCAGCAATCACTATCAAATAATGTTTTACTATTTGCTGATCGCATTATCGATAGGTGCTGTTTATCTGTTCTATGCAGTTAAAGAGAAAGCAGTAGCTGAACTTTTGAAAAATGTAGGGCTTTTGGTGGCGGCAGGTCTAGTGGCGCTACTTCCTAATATCGGCAAAGTATACAACACCTATGAGCACAGTGCTGAAACTATTCGTGGTAAAAAATCAGAATTAACGGTTTCTAGTCAAGGAAGTGAAGACGTAAAAGTAACAGGTTTGGATAAAGACTATGCGATGCGATGGTCTTATGGCCCGCTAGAGACATTCACATTAGTTATCCCTTCATTCATGGGAGGAGCAACAGGGGAAGCACTTCCTGAAAATGGAAATGTAGAAGAAAGTCTAAAGAGATACAACTTGAATCGACAGCAGAAAGAGTCGATTTTAACGCGTGCTCCTGTTTATGTTGGAGAACAGCCGTTTCTACTAGGAACGGTATACTTTGGAGCAGGGTTTATCTTTCTATTTATACTAGCACTATTTCTATTTAAAGGCCGAACTAGAGCTTGGGTAATCACCCTCATTGCAGTTTCATTGATTATTTCTTGGGGAAGACATTTCGATATTATTACTGGGCTATTGTTTGACTATTTCCCAATGTATAATAAGTTCAGAACGCCATCTATGGCATTGGCTATTGCAGGTTTAGCAATTCCCTTATTTGGGGCTCTAGGATTACAAAAAATTCTCAGCAGGCAAATTGATAACATTGACTTCCAGAAAGCGTTTAAAATGGCCTTATACGTTACAGGAGGAATGATGGTGTTATTGCTTTTGTACGGGTTAGTGAATGACTGGATTGGCCCGAATGATGGTCAGTATCAAACGAAAAACTCACCATGGGGGATTGACGAGGTTTATCAAGCATTGCTTGCTGACAGAAAAGGTCGCTATCTATCAGACTGGTTCATTAGTACCGTTATCATGGCAATCACAGCTGGTCTTGTTTGGTTTTATCAAAAGGGTAAAACAAGCATCGCTATTGTGGTGATGGTTCTTGGAATTGTTTTCACAGGAGATATGTGGCGAGTAAGTAAGCGCTACCTTGATAATGATGACTTTATTACTAAGCGCGAGTGGGACGCCAAATTTGCTCCATCACCAGCAGACTTAGCCATCTTAAAAGACAAAGACCCTCATTACCGCGTACTAAATGCCACATTAAATCCTTGGACCGATGGACAAACATGTTATTACCATGAAAATGTAGGTGGGCATCATGCTGCAAAATTGAGAAGGTACCAAGACTTGATTGAACATGAACTTTCCGCTCAACTGCAAAACTTGAACAAAGGATTAATGCAGGCGGATCAGCGCATTTTGTTAAATCCAGAAATGGCAAAGCAAATGCCGGTATACAACATGCTGAACACCAAGTATTACATCATCCAAGACAATAACCCAGGTGGTGCTGTACTGAATAGAGCAGCATGCGGAAATGCTTGGTTTGTAGATGAAATCAAACAAGTCAATTCTGCAGATGCTGAAATGTCATCGTTAGCGCGTTTCGACCCGCTATCCACGGCTGTTATTCACTCTGATTTCAGTGAAGAGCTTTACAACTACAATTTTGGGAAATCTGCGAACGCTAGCATAACGTTAGAAGAGATTACACCGAAATACCTAAAATATTCATCTAACAATGCTCATGATGGACTGGCGGTTTTCTCTGAAGTCTATTACCCAGATGGTTGGGAAGCATTCATAGATGGTCAGCCCGCAGACATTTACCGTGCAAACTATATCTTAAGAACCATTAAAGTACCAGCAGGCGATCACATCATAGAGATGAAGTTTGACCCAGCCTCTTTCCTGATTGGCAAGAACATTTCACTCGCAGGCTCTTTGATATTTGCATTGTTTGCAGCAGGCATGTTATTTCTATACATCAAAAAACGAGAAGAATAAGCTTTGAAAAAGGCCTTGATCTTAACATATTATTGGCCTCCTGGATCTGGTCCGGGAGTACAACGATGGTTAAAGTTCAGCAAATACTTGCCTCAATTTGAAGTTCAGCCGACAGTAATCACGGTAAAGAATGGGAGTTATCCCAGCGTTGATGCATCATTGTTAGATGATATTCCATCCGATTTAGAGGTTCATCATACGAAGACCGTTGAGCCGTTTGCTATTTATAATGCACTTCGCGGCAAAAAAGGTAACTCAGTAGAAGTTGGCATGGGTAATTTGAAAAGCAAGCCCTCCCTTCTATCCAGTGTTGCCAATTATGTGCGTGCGAATTACTTTATTCCCGATGCGCGAAAAGGATGGAATTCATTCGCCTACAAAAAAGCTTTAGAGGTAATAGATAACGAAAAACCAGATTGCATTATCACAACTGGCCCACCTCACAGCACACATTTGGTTGGCGAGCGTATAAATAAAGAAACTGGACTGCCTTGGATAGCGGATATGCGTGATCCATGGACTACCATATACTACAACGCCTTTCTTAACCGAACTGAACAAACGATGCAAAAAGATAAAGCACTAGAAGATTTAGTGCTTTCAAATGCTTCGGCAATTGTTGTGGCTTCAACCGCAATGAAAGATGAGTTCAGTAATCGATCAAAGAATATCTCATTCATTCCAAACGGCTACGATGAAGAAGACTTTCAAGGTTTAAAACAGATTGAACACGATAAGTTCATTCTGGCATATACCGGAAATCTAAAGTCAAATCAAAATTGCGCATCACTATGGGCAGCATTGAAAGAACTATCTGAGAACTCAGATTTCAAAATGAACTTTCGCTTAGAGGTTACAGGAAATGTAGACGAAGGAATCCAATCAGAATGGGAGAAATTAGGACTCAGTGAATTGATTGATGTACGACCTTTTGTTCCGCACAAAGAATCAATTGAGATTATACACTCTGCTCATATGCTTCTATTGCCCATACCAAGCAGTGAAAACAACAAAGGCATCATCACTGGGAAAATATTTGAATACCTTGCCTCCAGAAGACCGATTTTAAGCATTGGCCCGAAAGATGGTAATGCTGCTGAAATTCTCTCGATGTGTGGCAAAGAAACAATGCTCGATTACTCTGATAAAATAGGTATGCGAACAATGATTTCTTCCGCCTACGACAGATACAAAAGTGGCAACCTCGCTCGTGTTTCAGGAAATGAAATTTATCGAAACTACAGCCGATTAGGATGTACAGAGCAATTAAGTAATGTTATTAATCAACTAGTCCATTGAGAGCATTTGTCATAGGAAGTAAAGAACTGAGTTGTGTTGTTTTAGAGACAATGCTTGCTTGCGGCTATGAAGTTCTGGGAGTGTATTCACGCGACCAAGAGACAGGAATGAAAACATGGCACAAACTAGGTCACAGATCATTAGAAAATTTAGCCGTTGAGAAAGGCGTACCAGTTTATAAGGAAATGAAAGTCAATTCTCCACAATCAATTCAGTTACTTTCCTCACTTCATTTGGACATCATCATCTCATGTTTTTGGAGCGAATTATTCAAAGAAACCATCCTGAAGATTCCTAAACTTGGTGTCTTCAATATTCATACTGCTTTACTCCCTGCCAATAGAGGTTCCAGACCTGGTCCTTGGGCTATTATCAAAGGTGATAAGAGGGCTGGAGTAACCTTGCACAAAATGACTCAAGGTGTCGATGACGGACCGATAGTTGATCAAATAGCTTTTAATATGTCAAGCAAGGAAACTGCCTCTTCACTTTATCAAAAAGTCAATGAAAATGCTTCTAAACTCGTTAAATCGGCACTACCCAAATTTCTAGATAACTCATATTCTCTTACTCCTCAAAACAAAGCGCAGGCGAGCTATCAATTGCGCGGAGAACCTTTTGGCGGACAGCTCAATAAATTTTGGGATGAAGAAAAGGTCGATCGTTTTAAGCGTGCGATGACCTTCCCTCCTTTCAAAACCTTCAGATTGAGCCCACATCACAGAAACAAAGCAGAGCTAGTATTGACTTTTATAAACCAAGGATGTTGCCAAACGATTGATCTATTCGAACTAAATCTGTTCAAAGATGAATTGAGCGGAGGAAACGAATGGCAGCGAAAAACTCTAAAAACGTTAATGGCTAGAGGTCATAGATCTATAGCCCAAGTTTCTAAAGTAGATAATTTTCAAGACTACCAACCTATCTTGGAGTCATTGAAAATGCGAGGGTTTAAGGGAGCTATTGGTCAATCATTAGGTGCACTTGATGAAACTGAATTAGAAAAAAACCAGCCTCACAGGGAATCCAATGGCATCTTAATTTTTCCGGTACTTAAACCAATTAAAAAATGGGACACCGTCTTTTTAGAGGCCCAGCGTATATCCGAGAAAAAGCAGTGTCCTATCTACGTAACAATAGATGAAAGAGACTTACAGCACGACACATCACGAGAATCACTATCACAAGAGATATATAAATTAGGTGGCCGATTGGCTACTATTGATGAAGTTTGCACAGAATTTGACACGGAATATGAAAACATCAGCACTTGAATCATTTGACACGGTATTAGTTCTAGCTCCTCACACAGATGACGGTGAACTAGGCTGTGGAGGGACTATACACAAGCTTATTTCTCATGGCAAGCGTGTGATTTACGTTGCCTTTTCCACATGCGAAGAATCCGTTCCAGAAGGTTTTCCTAAAGATGTTCTATCCAAAGAGGTTCACGAAGCAACCAAAGTGCTCGGCATACCCGATAAAGACTTAGTAATATTGAATTATCAAGTGCGCTATTTCACACGCGACAGACAAGCCATATTAGAAGACATGGTACGTTTGAACAAAGAGTATAAACCAGACTTGGTGTTTTGTCCCTCAGGATTTGATGTCCACCAAGATCATGGCACTATTCATCAAGAGGCAAAACGTGCATTCAAAAACACCACCATTTTTGGATACGAATTCATTTGGAATAACTATCAATTTGCCACACAGTGTTTTGTAGAATTGGATGAAGATGACATCAGTAAAAAAGTAGCAGCGATGGAATGCTATAAATCACAATCAAAAAGGCTGTACGCAAAAGATAAGCTAATAAGGGGAGTGGCCAATTATAGAGGCCTACAAGTGCAAGTCGAATATGCTGAAGCATTCGAAGCAATACGTATGATTATTCGATGAGTAAAAACACTGAAATAGTTTTCATTACAGGTACGGGACGCTCCGGAACAAACATCCTTAAAAAGATATTCAGCCAGCATCCAGATATTGCGTCACTACCTTTCGAGTTCCGATTTACGATTGACCCAGATGGTATTCTTGATTTCTACAATACATATCCTAATGCGTGGTCACCCTACGGAGCTGATCATAAGATTAAACGCTTAGAGTCTTTCTTGTTAGGACTGGCCTCACAATCCGAGGAAAAACGCAAAAAAGTTGAAGCATCTAGAAGCACTGACAGTTTATTGATGAGCGGTCCGTCTTATGCAGGATGGGAATTGGACAAACACATTCCCGGATATTCAAACTACGTTAAAGAGCTCATAAAGAATTTAACATCATTTCAGCATGCCGGAGTATGGCCAGGGACGCTTGAAGGCAGCGAAAATAATCAGATGTACTTTTCTGCACCGATGACTAAAGAGGAGTTAAAGCCAATTATTAGCTCCTTCCTTCAAAAGTGTTTCGATTCCATACTTAATCAACAAGGGAAGCGAATTCTTCAAGAAGACAATACACACAACTTGTTGTATGCAAGCGATCTTTTGTCAATGTTTCCAGCTGGTAAAATGATTCACATCGTTAGAGATCCAAGAGACGTTATTAGTTCACTCAAAACTCAACGCTGGGCTCCAAATAACATAGATAACCTTATCACTTGGTATAATGCTGTAATGGATCAGTGGCAAATCCAAAAGTCATTGCTCAACCGTGAACAATTCATTGAAATTCGATTTGAAGACCTGATTGCGACTCAGGAAAAAATAGTCAATGATTTATGTGATTTCCTTGGAATTAACTTTAACTCCGAAATCCTGAATTTAGATCTGTCCAAGCATAATATTGGACGATATGAACAAGATCTTTCAAAAGAAGAAATAGAAAAAATAGAATTAAGCTGTGCTCTGGCTATTAAGCGCTATGGCTATTAAAATTTGAGTCTCTTTTTAGCTTCGCTTTATCATTTTGAAAACTCTAGTGACCAATTGATCTGCAAAGCTATTGACATCGTCAGAAACCTTAACAATATAGATGGCGCTCGCAACAAAGACAAAGCCTATCAAGCTCTTGTAAGCGATGTTCAATACACTCTCGATATAAATGTGACTATTTAGAATAATACCTGGTAAAAGTTCAATAATGACATATCCAGCCAGCAATATTATGACCGCCTTAATATTTTGAGCTGTAAACGGCTGCAAGCCCTCTTTCAAGTAGAGGAACAAAAATTTACCAAAATTGAATATCAATTTCGATATTAATGTTGCCATGGCTGCTCCCATTATTCCGTAAATCGGTATAAATAAGAAGTTCAGCGCTACCATTACAATGATTAAAAAAAGAGATGAAACGGAATTGTACCAGTAGTGCTTTGAGGCTGATATAATCTCTGTATTCACTCCAAATCCCATTTCAACTAATTGTGACAACATTATCAATAAGATGACCATTGCCCCTGAGCGATATGTTTCGGGTAAAAGAAGAAGTAAAGAATCGACATTCCCCCAAATCATTAATGCGAAAAGCCCTGAAGCCAAGAAGCTTAAGAGCGTGCTTTTCCGGTAGAGCTCAACTACCTCGAGCCTCTTTTTATCTCTCCAATACCTAGAAACTAAAGGACTCAAAACTCTATTCAAAGATTGTGCAGGAACGGTGATAACGGTGCTTATATAACTCGACAAAGCGTAAATCGCCACGGGTTCAAGACCTAATAAGGAACCAATAATTATTTTATCAAGGTGTGCAGTCATGACACCTGTTGCATCATCAATAATCGAGAAAAAGCCAAAATAAATGACCCTTTTCACCACCCTCAATCGGAGATATTGTTTATCCCATTGAATATTTAACTCACCACTGTGAAAGAGAGAAATTATTTGAATAATTAAAAGGAAAGCATGGCTCGAAAAATACAATAGCATAAATGAGTCTAAATCGAGTACTTTAAAATAGTACAACAAGGCCCAGATCAGCCATAGAAGTTTCAGAACTACATTACTTAAAAAAGAGGAAAGACTGGTTCGAATAAGTGCCTTTAAGTGAGAGTCTAATACCCAGAAATAAAGGGTTAAAAAACCTGCTAAAGGAATTAGAAACACATATTCTCCAAACAAATCAGAGTCTGCCTGAGAATTGACAATTTCTCCCTTAAAAAGGAAAAAGATAAGCACACCAACCAAGAAACCTAAAGCTGGAATAGCTGACATTAAAATCAGAAATCCATGATGACCTTTATTTTCAACGTCTCTAAAAAAAGGAAAAAAGCGCACTATTACTCGCCTAATCCCAATGGACGAGAATTGAGCCAAGACTACGCTGTAGGAGGTAATGAGCCTAGTTAAGCCAAACTCAGCTGGTGACAACAGGATCGGAAATAAAACGGCAATATTTACATACCCAATAACTTGTCCTATATAGTTGAACACGGAATTGAGTACTGCTTGCTTCTTTACTATTCCCAAAAAAGTATTGGATTAAGGATTGTCGATTGCGATTTGCTGAAAAGCCATAGATACTCTCTCAAACTCAACATTATCTATCGTAGGTAAATTAAGTCCACACTTCGATAATTTGCTACTCACAAGACATGGCTTAGTGGCATATTTTGAATAAACAGGCATTTCGCTCAATTGATAAAAGAACGGTCTTGCATCTACACCATTCTCTCTTAAGATTTTAATAGCATTATCTCTATCCTTTCCATTCAGCATAACGCACACCAGCCATGTTACTCTTCTATTGCCTTCGATATTCTGCTGCCAGCCTGCAAAATCATATTGCGAAAGTGTTTGCACATAATTTCGCTCAATTTCACTTCTAGTTTTCAAGATACTTTCAATTCGCTCGAGTTGAGCGCAACCTATTGCTGCCTGCAAATTGGTCATTCTATAGTTGAAACCTACATGATCATGCCAGTATCGCTTCTCTTTACTCATTCCATGATCACGCAAAACGCGCATGCGGTTATTGAGTTCATCGCTGTTTGTAAGTACCATTCCACCTTCACCAGTTGTAATAATCTTATTTCCAAAAAAAGAAAATGTTGAGGCATGACCGATTCCACCAACTCTTTTTCCCTTAAACTCAGCACCATGCGCTTCGGCTGCATCTTCAATCACATAAAGGTTATTCTCACTCGCAATTTGCATGATAGCATCCATATCACACGGCTGACCATAAACATGAACTGGAATGATGGCTTTCGTTTTGCTAGTAACCGCCTCTTTGATTGCCTGAGGACTAATGCACCAAGATTCCTCATCAACATCTACAATAACTGGCGTAGCTCCTGCATGTAAAACCGCATTAATGGTAGCGGCAAAGGTTAAATCAGGCACGATTACTTCATCGCCTTCGCCTATGCCCATGGCCACAATTGCCAAATGAATAGCAACCGTCCCATTAGAAACTGCAACACCATGATTTGTGCCACAATACTCTGAAAAGTCTTTCTCAAAACGATTAATATATGCCCCAGCACTAGAGATCCATGTAGACAAAAAGGCATCACTCAGATACTTAAACTCATTGCCATTCAATTTCGGCTCGGCAACAGGCATCATCTTGACATTGTGATCATACCTAAAGTAATTGACAAGTCTACCTTCTGAATTTAAAATTGGAACTACTCGAACTTTGGTGTCGGTCTTTTTTAAAACCTCCTCAAAGCGTTCATCCTCCGTGGCAAAAACGAAAGAAGGATTTATATCATCTTTACTCAATGGTTGCTCAAGAGAACGACCGTTTAAGAGCATTCTCCTGAAATCTCCATCAGTTAATACTCCAAATACTTTTTGCTCCTCGTCTACAATAAAGGCCGTGCCAATTGGTTCCTCGTTAATGGCTTCGAGTAATCCCCTCATCGGAGCATCATATCGGCATATAGAATTATCCATACATTAATCTATTCGCATTTTCAAAACTACTCCGTAATTCATCCTCATGAGCATAAACTTCTAGTGTTATTGTTTTGTTTTTATAGTCATACTTAGAAAGTAAATCAAACAACTCACCCGATTCTTTAAAAGGACCATTTGTATCAGCCAGCCCATTGTTATCGCTAATATGAATATAGTCAGTTCTCATCATGAAATCATCCAATTCACCTTCTAAATCTAAGCCCAATGTATTCGCACTCACTTTTAAATGCGCCACATCAATGAGAGGTTTGTAATCTGAGAGTCCATCAAGCAAAGAAAGTCCTGCAGAAGAGGTTAGAAAAAATGGATTAAACCTGTCGTAATTCAGATAATTGCGATTCGAAATCACGTTATTCTCAACATATAGATCGACCTGCGGAAATTCGTCAGAGATTGTTTGAGCGTTCTTTTTGAATTGTTCTATAGCAAGCTGCGCATCAAACATCTCTCTCTTTTCTACAGACTTACCCACTTGTAACAGGGGAATGTCAATTAAAAACCCCGCATGAAAAGCATATTTCTTGCTCCCTAATTTTTCACTTAACCGCAGAGCCGACCTAACTTGATCTAGGCTCAATTGGGCAGTTTCTTGATTAAGCGATGCTAAATTCAGAACAAAATCCTTTGAGGGAGGAGGGAAGTAATTGTGGCATAAGTAATTCAAGTCATACTTTGCTTGAAGTTCAAGTAAATCATTTTCTAAGCTGGCATAAGGTTGCGTACCACCACTTAACTCAATATTCTTATAACCCTGTTGCGCTAAAGTGTTCACTGAACGGCCTATTTTCTCTGATTGAACGCAAGAAGAAGAAACGTAAATCATTGTTATAATTTTTTAGCTGGATTACCAACATATGTTCCGGCCTCCATAATATCATTTACTACAACTGCTCCAGCACCAATAATAACATGGTCTGTGATCGAGATCTTATCTCGAATCACGGCACCCGCTCCAATAAAACAATTGTCACCAATTTTAACTCTGCCGCAAACAATAGCTCCTACGCTGACATGGCAATGACTTCCAATAATGCTCTCATGCTCTATGATAGCCCCAGCATTGATGATATTGTTATCTCCGATGTTAGCCATTGAACTGAGGTAAGCTCTTGCGAAAATGACGTTTGCTTGACCTATCTGAGAAGAGGGCTCAATTAAAGCAGCAGGATGTACAATAGAATCTTTAAGAATCGCAGCACGATGAATTTCAAAAACCATTCTCCTTTGGTCATTATCACCGATGGCTAACACAAGCTTTTGATCATCTGACTTGTCGGGAAAAGCTCCCTTGATTTCTACTTGTAAAATTCTTTCTTTGACTGCGGGATCATAGCTCTGATCATACACCCCGCCAATAAAACACCCCAAATGTTGAAGAAGTTGAATAACTGGCCTAGCGTGACCACCTGCACCTATTATATTGACCGAATCAGACATAAATGATATCGTCTTTATGATAATCTTTTGTTGCAACAGTGCCGACAATACTCTTGTAATAGATAGGTGATACACCATCTCCACCCGTGCGTTTTGCAATCAAGTGTTTTTCCTGAATGACATCACCTTTAGTGATTTCAACAGCTGCTACTAAAGATTTCTGCAATGATTTTTTTGTGTGAAACTCAGATGCTGTGGGCTCTTTGATAAAACCGCCCATATAGCGCTCAATCTGCTTAACCTTAATTACAAACTCTTTCAACTCTTCTGGGTCAAGCGATGCCAGATGATCTGGCCCATCTAGATCCTTATTAATCGTAAAATGCTTCTCAACCACTTTTGCTCCCATAGGAATGGAATATAAGGCTGCTCCTAACCCAACGCTATGATCTGAATAACCAACCACCACATCAAATGAATCTTTGAATGTTTGAATCACATTGAGGTTTGCTTCATCATCTTCAATCGGATAATTGGCTGTGCACTGAAGTAAAACTAATTTTTTATTGATTGGATTGATTTCTTCCAAAGCAGCAGTAACTTCTTTCATATCGCACATGCCAGTACTCAAAACAATGGGTTTACCCGTTTGCGCAACCTTTCGCAAAAAGAGCAGATTAGTGGTATCCGTTGATGCTATTTTATAAGCATCTACCCCTACTTCTTCTAATTCTTCTAGACTCTGCTCGTCAAAAGGGGTAATTAAAAAAATAAGGTTCTTTGATTCACAGTATGCTTTCAACTCTAAGTAGCCTTCTGTCTTTAATTCGAGTTTTTTGAGCATGTCGAATTGACTTTCTGAGGCAGCAGTTGTGTTTTTTTGATATGGTGCTTTCTCAACATTTGAAAGAATCAAATTCTCAGTTCGAAACGCTTGAAATTTAACTCCGTCAACTCCCGCTTCGGCTGCAATATCGATCAAGCGTTTAGCTAAATCTAGATCACCACCATGATTTACACCTGCCTCTGCTATAATGAAAGTTGGAGATGCTTGAGAAATTTCAAAAGAACCAATAGTGAATTTCTGATCGAATTGAAGCATATTCTACTTTGTATTGTCATTAAATAATTCTGGCATTGTTTCCATTAGAACTTTTGCCATTTGAAATTGATAATCATAGTCAATATCTAAAGATCGAATTGCAGGCATTTCATAACAAAGCATTCGATCGGTAAAGAAGGTTCTTTCTTCTCTAAACGCCTGTGAACGTGCAATATAAAACCCTCCATTAGGATGTACAAAATTCTCTTGATCCTGACTTTGAAGCTTCATGTATGCATTGGGAACATGCATTTTTACCTGAAAATCTTCATGTTCTTTCAACGCAAGATTTATAGGAAACTCATATTCTTTTACGCTAATTAAAAAGTCAAATTGAGGGGTGTCAATTAGGCGTTGAATTCCTTTCTGAACATCTAAAGAAGATCTAAAAGGACATGTTGGAAGCATTTTGCAGACAAAGTCAAAGGAAGACCATGAACTTGTTCTTTGCAAGTACTCTTCCAACACTTGAATGGTATTCACATCATCATGTCCCATTGCTTGAGGGCGAATATCAACTTCCACCCCTTCTTTCCTAGCTACATCAGCTATCTCCTCATCATCGGTAGAAAGAATTATTTTAGAAAATACTCCTGATTGTTTGGCCGCACGAATGGTGTATGAAATTAATGGACGACCATTAATCTCCAATAAATTCTTTCGAGGCAACCTTTTGGAGCCTCCTCTGGCGGGAATCAAACATATTATGCGATCTTTCAATATCTTGACTTAAGTTAATACACGAATGTAGGACTAATGAGTAATGTCTTAAAGTGATTCTATTACAGCTTTGACTCTCTCTGATGTGTTTCCATCGATTGCATGCACTCTTCTTTTGATATACTCAAGTCGTAATTCCGAATCAAGCAATATGTCTCCAGAGGAAAGTTGCATCACAAAATCAATAAGCTTAAGGTGATCAGTCCCTTGCAATGCCACCTTATCATTAACATAACCAGCAAGATCCTCGTTTTGATAATCCATAACTATTAAGTCACATTCAAAATATGCCGCTTCGATACCAACAGTGCTAAATCCTGTAACAACCGCATTAGCTTGAGCCAAAAGAACATACAAGTCTTGATCTGATCTATTTACTTTATACCCAAGCTCTTCATCGATATTGTTAAAAAAAGACCAATCAGTCTCACCAGGGTGTGGTTTATGAATAAATCTTACTTCAGGCAGATGCTGTGCTGCTTTATTAAAATCTACATACATCTTTTTGCGTAAAGCTTGATCGAAAAACGGCTGACTTGCAAAAAGCACCGTATAAGGTCGTTTATTAGCTTCTCTTTGGAATCGGCTTTTTAACTCAGAGATAGCATCAGTTCTAATTTGCCCAACAACTTTGATATTATCAGGATTATAAAAGCTAGACGCCACTAGTGCTTCTTTCGTCTGCCTTCCCCAAACAACGGTCATATCGGGATGAAGCTGTGATATTGGATCCTCTTTGGTAAACCGATAATTAAAATTATTTCGATGAATATCTCCATGCTGAATTGCATAGGTGGTGATTCCCATTTTTTTGGCAGCTCCTAAAATTGGTCGTTTAACAAAGCTGTGCTCATTATCTCCACCAATGCACACCGGAGCCATTTTTTCCAGCATGCGAACACCTCCCAACACCAAGACTGCAGCGTAGATAAACTGCACTCTTCTTTTCTTGAAATCTGCAAATAAAACTCGACTAATATCATTTTCATCAACAGGAAAAATATTACCAAGATCTCGCCAATATTTCACAAGCCTTTTAATGGCCTTTGGGCTCATTAAAGACATTAGAACAAAACTCTCGAAATGATAAATCTTTGAAGCTGGATATGAGCTAAAACATGTTTGACCTATGGGAAACAGACCATCTTTCACGCCAATAAACTTCATTGCGCTTACAAAAGCGAACTCCTTTTCTTGCTCGACCTTTTTAAAAAAGTAATGCAGGTGGGCTAATCCGTTTACTTCTTTATCCCCGTTAGCATTAATCATAGGCGACAGCGGAGAAACCGTATTGAGTATTATTCGTTTACCCTTATCTGGAAATCCATTTCTAACCAACCCGATAAGGGATCTAATTAGAAATAAGACCGCAAATTTTAAAGGAGATACAGTTTTTGTTTTGTTAGTTGAAACTTGCGCTAATCTGATATCAGCATCAGGAATCAATTTATTCAAAAGTTGATCATTCGTGTAAATTCGAATAGAGCCCATAGAGTCTGAACCGAACTGTTCAGTGATACTCTTTTGGATCAGAGCATTTTTAAATTTATGATAAACTCCAAATCGAACTGGATGCCACAAAACCACTCCATTGAAAGTTGTTTGCTCGATGAGACTTAAGTTTGATTTTGAATGAGTGTGCCCAAGATTTTGAATACATTCCTTGGCAAAATCTTCGTGTCTTGTTAAGTCCTGACTATTAAATACTTTAATCGGCAGCTTCAAGTCAGCCGCATACTTTGCATTTATTGTAAAGACTGAAACCTCCGACTCACAGCTATTCAATTCATCAACTTCTTCAGACTTGAGTGGCCTAAAAATTAAAACACATAGATCTATTCTATTCATAACCTTTACTGACGCAATAATACGAGGCTGACCATGAAGAACTGGAAAGTAATTGAAAAGAATTGTCAAGTAATCGATCAGATGAAAGAAACCTTACAATTACTTTGCAAATCATAATTCAAGAATACGTTTATGAACGAATTAGAAAAGGTAATCACCGAGGGCGGAGACGAGCGCATAGAATTAAAAGAAAATGGGCTAAACAAATACTTTGTTGACCCAAGAACTTCAAAAGGTCATCTCAACCGAGGTTCATGCACCTGTTCTGCTCTTTCCGTTGATGTTCGAACAAAGGTCAATACTGTATATAATCGACTTATTACCAACGAAGTATCCGTAGAAGACATTCGCATCAAGCAACGCTTTAGAATTAAGGCATTATTGCAAGACTCATATACTGATGATTTCAATATTTTCTTTGCACCATCTGGAAGTGACCTATGTTATTATCCATTGATGTTTTCGCAAATAAAAAATCCTACCAAGCCCATTCTTAGCTTGATTACTTGTCCGGAAGAATTAGGAACAGGGTCGATTCTAGCAAACACAGGAAAGTTCTTCTCTGAAAAGACTCAAATTGATCAAAGCGTAAACAAGGGGGCGTCTCTGAAAAAAGACCTTCAAGTTGATTCAATTCTTTTTCCTGCAAGAAATGAGGACGGATCAATTATCGACCACAAACAGGCCATTTATGAAGCAATTGACAAGCATCGTTCAACTCATCAAATAATTGTAAACCTCGTTATTGGAAGCAAAAGTGGAATTGAAGATAACATCTCAATCATAGAGGATGGCCCCAGTGACGTAACTTGGGTAGTAGACCTCTGTCAAATGAGAGCAGCACCAAAGCTTTTCAATGAATTGCTCGCAAAGAATTGCCTGTTGATGATTACTGGGTCTAAGTTTTATCAAAGTCCTCCTTTCTGCGGTGCATTGCTTGTTCCTGAGAGCTATGCGAATGAAATGGTATCTAAAGAAGTAGACGAATCTTTAGTACAAGGATTTGATAAGGTGTATTCAAAATTTGATATCCCACCATCGTATAAAGGACTCAGAAATAAATTTCCTGCGATGGCTAACATAGGTTTCACAATTCGTTGGGAGGCTGCGATTTGTGAATCAGAATTGCTTGCAAACTACAGCGAACGCGAAGTGACGTATGCAATAAGCAATTGGAATAAACATGTAAAAGAGTACTTAATGTCAAAGCCAATGTTCAGCATCATGGTAGACCAAGATGTTACCAATCGATCAATCATATCATTTAAAATCGAAAAGGATGGCAAGACATTAAGCAACGATCAACTCAAAATGGTTTATGAGCACTTATGCAAGGAAGGGAACAAGTATTTCCCTAAATATGACCGCCTTTCAACAGGACAACCTGTTGCCTATGAGTCATATTCGTTTTTACGAGTAGCCTTGGGGTCAACTAATATTCGAAAACTCATTGATGAGAATCACGACCTTTCTGATGACTATAAATTAATTGATGTTATAGAACAAATCACTAATGAACTCTGCTGATCATCAACTGATCTCTTTAGAGTCGGCATCACAAATTACCCGACAACTTTCCGATCAAGGACTTTTAGATGATCATGATACATCTTTTATAGTTTTTGATTTCAGCAGACTTGACCAAAAGTTAAACCTAGTAAAAGAAACATTCCCATCTTTTTGGAAGCACGCTGTTGCCACTAAAGCAAATCCTCTAGCAAAGGTTCTTGAGCACATAGGACTATCAAGTTTTGGTTCAGAAGCAGCTTCTTTTGAAGAGGTATGGCTGGCTCAAAAAGCCAATGCTCCATTTATTATTTGGGACTCACCGGCAAAAACACCAGAAGAAATTTCAAAAACATTTAAGGCCAAATCCAATGTGATCATAAATGCCAATAGCTTGGATGAGCTGAAAGAACTGTGCAGTTTCCCTCCAAAACAAAATATTAAACTTGGACTTCGAATTAACCCTGAGATGAGCCTTAGTTCTATGTCAAGCATGACCGTAGGATCTGTAGGGTCAAAATTTGGAGAGCCAATATCCAATGCACGGGCTGTTGTTTCGTTCATTAAATCATCCAAAATCAAGATAGGATTGCATATTCATGCGAGCTCCCAAAACAATAATCTAGAAGAAACAGCTAGCGCAATCAAAAAACTGTGCAAACTAGCTTCTGAAATTGGTCTTGAACAAATTGCCTACATAGATATTGGAGGAGGTTTTCCAGCTGATTACGGTTTTGAGAATACAGTTAAACTAACCGACTATTCATCAATTCTAAAAAAAGAGTGTCCTATCCTATTTGATCAAAGTATTGAGGTATATACCGAATTTGGGAGATTCTATCACGCTAATGCAGGCTTTCACATCTCAAAAATTAATGAGGTAAAAACATTTTCAAATCAACAAACATTAACCCATCATCTTGGCGCAGATATGTTTTTACGTGAAAGCTATCAGCCCGGTAAATGGAGTCACCGATTTGGAATTATGGATGCTCACTTCGTACAAAAGAGAAGTCTCAATTTAGAAACTGCAATTGGTGGACCTTTATGTTTTGGTGGTGATTACATCGCGAAAAATGTAATGTTACCTGAGGCCTCAAGACAAGATTACCTAATCATAATGGATACAGGTGCTAATTCATTTGCACTTTGGTCAATGCATTGCAGTCGCACTTTCCCGAAAGTTATTGGCATAGACTCATCTGGTCATCCATTCATTCTGAAAGAACGTCAACGTATAGAAGAAATAGCTCAATTCTGGAGCTAGTTAAAACGCACGTTCAAATCCGATTAACCAACGAAAAGCCAAGTATTCTTCATTTGCCGGAGGACGGTTCAAAAACAAGGGCATATCAAACCTAATTTTCAAAGGTTTAAAGTCGGTGAAACTTCCCCAACGCTTTATTTCTAACGTTGCCCCAGCTCCTGCATCTATGCGCACGTTAGAAAACTCCAATTGCTCTGTTTCCCGATTAATATTGATGATTCCTGCATCTCCAAACAGGTAAGTTTTCAATTCAACAAATTTTCTGAATCCATTTGCTATTTGGACCACGTTATCAAATTCTAATTCAGTATTAAATGCAAATCCTGTATGCCCCACGTAACCCATTCTCAAAAGACTGTCACCATTCAATTGAGGTAACAGATAGTTATTGTAACCCCGAAGATTAAGTCCTCCACCTGCTTGAAACTGTCCGGTGCTATTTGATATTGAGTAAATACCATCGGGAGCAATACCCATAGATCTTGTTAATTGATTATCCATCATTTGCTCTGGATTAGCACCTGCTGCGTATAGCTGAGACTCTGGCGCCCAATTTTGACCTTGACCATATTGCCCAAAAATTCTCGTTCTCCAATTAAAAAAACTAAATCGGTTATTATTAATTACATCCAAGTTGAAAAACCCATAACTATAATCAGACATAAAGAAAGGACTTCTCAACTGACTCTTTATTTTTCCATTGCTTCTACCATACCTGTAGTTGTGCAATAGCTCAACCTTCGAAAAATTATTCCATTGGTCCGCATTCCAAAGAGTTGGATAAATCAAATAATTAAGGTCTGATGACCTTGGTCTATAAAGTCCTTCAACTCCAGCAATAATTGTGGTTTTTTCATTTGGAAGCTCCTTTTCAAAGTAGAAGTCATTTGCTAACAAGCCTTCTACCCACTTGAATTCGTAGGTGTATGATAAACCTCGAGATATTCCGCGCAATGGGTCTGAA
This sequence comes from Flavobacteriales bacterium UBA4422, assembly GCA_002389645.1. GTDB lineage: Bacteria > Bacteroidota > Bacteroidia > Flavobacteriales_G > Salibacteraceae > SHAN690. The sequence goes on along the minus strand of DGQE01000031.1, from coordinate 27,429 downwards.
TACTTGAATCGATAGTTAAATAGATTAAATGCATCCTGATCTGAGAAAGAAAACTCGCTAGACTGCTGAAAAAGACCTGTATTCAACCAAAGCTGAGCCTCTAATTTATGATAAGTCTCCATGTAATTTCCTTTGAAAAACAACCCAAGCTTCAACCCATCATAACCATTGTACCAAACAGTTGGATTCCATTCTAGCGTGTAACTTTTTTCAAACCTATTTTTAGTAAAATCATTCCATTCAAAAGAAACTGGAGTTTTGGAAGAATTATCTAATTGATAAACGTCAGCTAGTCTGCCAGATGGGTCAATAGTTACTTTTTCGATATCTGCATCGAGACCAATTTCAACTGAGTAATCTTTGTTATAGTCGTCCCATCCATACCATTTAGGTAAGACCGTAGCGTCTGATTTTTTATTGAAATAAGTATTAGGAATATAGAAGTCATAAGATTTACCCTCACTGTCAATCAAGCTAACATCAAGAGGCATTTGCATGCCCTTCCTACTTAAACTCAGCACATACTTACCTTTTTTCCGTTTTAAGCTATTAACCTTATAGTCTATTGTTTTTTCAGACTCCAACCATTGGTCGAAAAACCAATTCAAATCTACCTTGGTGTATTGAATTATACTAGCCCTGAAGTCTTCAAAATATGGATGACAAAATTTCCATTGATTAAAATAATGCTTCATTGCATCTAAAAACAATTCATCACCTAAAACATACTGCAAGTTATAAAGCATTGTAGCGGTCTTGCTATATACCTGGCCATACAAATAAGGTTGTTTAAATTGATCGGAGTGCGCATTTAGCCTTGGACTCTCTCCTTGCATTATGCTGGCATAATAGAAGCCATTGTACACCTGCTGGTCTCGAACATTTGACTTTTCTTGATATAGCTTCTTAAAAGTTTCTCCGTGAGGACTATACTCTATTGTATCTCCTTCAAGGGCACTTATTGACCAAGAAGTAAGAAATTGTGTGAACCCTTCATCCAAGGCTGCTCGATAGTTTTCATTATTGCCGACCATACCAAAAAACCAATTATGGCCAATCTCATGAGCTAGCAAGCTTCTATAGTTAGGGTCACCACCTCCATCCAATGTAAGCATCGGGTACTCCATTCCGTCTCGAGCATCAGCCACAATCATCTTGTGGTAGACATACTCTCCAAAATCTTCGGAATAAACATCAATCACCTTTGCCGCATATTCAGCAGCATTTTGCCAACGTGCAGCGTGCGGCTCCTGAGCTAGCGCATAACACGTCACTTTATGACCACTTTTCAAAATAGTCTCTGCCACTCCGATTCTGTATGTTGGATCAGCTGTCCAAGCAAAGTCATGGACATTCTCTGCATGAAACTTCCATACTTTTCTTTTCGAAGAAGCTGGTATTACTTCAGATGGTCTTTCATTCCAAGGCTTATTTGCAAAGTTGGATATAGACAATTTTTCCATGAGACCCTTCGGAAGCGCTTCATTTCGGTTCAATAAAACTCCTGTTCCATCTAACACATATTGTTCTGGTAAATCGAGTTCAACATCAAAAGCACCAAAATCACCGTAAAACTCACTCCCTAAGTGCTGATCAGTGGTCCATCCAAACTTATGATCATAAACGGATATTCTTGGATACCAATGCACTACGTTGTAGTGCTTAAATCCCCATGCATTATACATTTTCATTCGCCCGCTAATCTTACCAAACTGGGTTTTGAATGAACAATCAACATTCGCTATTTCACCTGGAAGCAAAGGCGAAGTAAGCTTCACGAGCATGATCGTATTATCTAGCTCCACTTGAACGGACATATCATTCACCGTTACATCATATACTTCCGTTCTTTGAAATAGGGTATCGTCCTTTTCTGGTATTATACCATGAAAATCAGAGGCATATGAACCCTTCTCAAAAGCATTTTGGTAGAGATGAAACACCAATTGAGATAGCGTATCAGAACTATTATTGGTGTATTCCAAATGCATCAAGGCTGAAATCAAATCCTTTTCGTCATCTAGCTTCGCCTTGATATTATAGTATACATCTTGCTGCCAGTAGGCTGAATGCGGCTTCCTATTTTTCCAGTAATTAGGATTATCGTCTGATGCGTATGTATTCGGAAGTTGAATTGGGTTGTACTGAGCAATAGTGTTTAAAACTACTACTATCATGAAAAGTGTAAAGGATAACAACCTCATTACTTAATGATTTTTAAGCTTAAATCAAGTGATTTCACAGAATGGGTTAACGCGCCAACTGAAACATAGTCAACACCAGCTTCAGCATAGCCCTTGATTGTATCTATGGTGATTCCACCAGAGGACTCCACCTCAAATTCACCATTAATCAATTCAACTGCACGCCTAGTGTCTTCAACTGTAAAATTGTCTAGCATTAGACGATCCAACCCACCATGCCCCATAGCTTCTTTGAGTTCGTCAAAGCCTCGCACTTCAACCTCAATCCGCAAATCAATATTTTTAAAAGTCAAATAGTCATGAACACGATTGAGCGCATTCGTTATTGAGCCTGCAGCATCTGCATGGTTATCCTTGATCATAATCATGTCATACAAACCAAAACGGTGATTAACCCCACCTCCAATCTTTACAGCCTCTTTTTCAAACCAACGCATTCCTGGCGTGGTTTTTCTTGTATCCAAGACTTTTGACTTTGTATGTGCGATGAGCTGAACATATTCATGGGTTACAGTCGAAATCCCAGACATGCGCTGCATCAGATTAAGCACCAGCCTTTCTACAGTGACGATACTTCTTTCTTTTCCGTGAATTTTAAAGGCAATTTGTCCTTTAGTGACTAATTCACCATCATGAAGTATCTCTTCTAACTCCAGTGTTTCATCATATAATTGAAAAACCTGCTTTGCGACCTCCACGCCAGCAAGCACTCCATTTTCTTTTACTATCAGTTCAGCTGAACCAATGCTCGTTTCTGGAATACAAGAAAGTGTAGTGTGATCACCATCACGAATATCTTCTTCTAATGCTCTTTCAACAAAATCCCCTAAAGAAAATGGAGCGTAACTAGTCTTTTTCAATCTCTATACTTTGAATTAAATACTCATCAACTGATTTGTGTAAATATGCCGTGATTCTAAACGAACCATTGCTTGTAATAAGCTGAGAAATAAAATAGTGAACATCACTTTTTGACTCCCCTTTATGCACAATCTCAAAATTGCGAGGCTCGTGATCAAGAAAAAATGACCGCATTTTATTCTCAGCGTCACTGCGCCCTATAGAAGATGTTTTGCCATCAACAGAATACTCAACAGTTGAATCGAAAGATTTTGACAAAGTAGATGCGTTACCTTCGGAGAATGCATTATCAATAGAAGTATAATCTTGTGCTGACAGTGAAACAGTCATAGAAACAATAAAAGCAAGTGTCGCTAATTTCTTCATAATGCAAATTTTATTAATGAGGTCTTTCAAAGATATCGAACTATGACGATTCGTGTTATTTCAGTGGGAAAAACAAACATTAAGTATGTAAAAGATGGGCTAGATGATTATATATCAAGACTCAAACATTACACTAAACTCTCTTGGCAAGAATTACCTGACATAAAAAAGATTGACCGGACCAATCGAGTTTTATTAACTGAAAAAGAAGGAGAGGCATTTCTCTCTGTGATTAACTCGAGAGAAACAGTAATTCTTTTAGATGATGGAGGCAAGGCAATGGATTCTATTCAGTTTTCAGAATGGATCAATCAGCATCAGATATATGACCAATCTAATCTAGTATTGGTAATTGGCGGTGCATATGGCTTTTCTAAAAGTCTTGTCGCGCGGTCAAAAGGAAAGGTCTCATTATCTAAAATGACATTTAACCATCAAATGGTACGACTAATACTAGCGGAACAAATCTACCGCGCCTTCACAATAATTAAAGGGGAACCTTATCACCACTCTTAGCCTTATTGAGAAACTTCTGCCACTTCCACGCAGAAGACATGGCATCTTCAATTCCGAACTGCAGCTCCCAATTTAAAAGAGAAGTGGCCTTTGAATTATCAGCATAGATCATTTCAACATCCCCCTCTCGCCTCGGCCCCAATTGATAATCAAGTTTTAAACTTGAAACTTTCTCAAAGGCATGCAAAACTTCTAATACCGTCACGCCATTTCCTGAGCCTAGATTAAAAACATCATAGTTTGAGGCTGCTTTCTTCGTATTTAAATATTCAAGGGCCAGCACGTGAGCATGAGCAATATCGCTTACGTGAATATAATCTCTGATAGCCGTTCCATCTCGGGTTTCATAATCGGTTCCATGCACCACCAAATCATCAACCCAACCACTAGCAAACTGAGTAACCACGGGAACTAGATTATTCGGTCGCCCTTTCGGTAATTCACCATTCATTCCTGAAATATGTGCGCCTACTGGATTAAAATACCTCAATGAAAGTGCCTGAAAGTCTAACTTCGTTTTGGCCAAATCAGATAGTATTTTTTCACCAACTAGCTTAGTATATCCGTAAGGAGATTCTGGCGTTTGAGTTGGCGTCAATTCAGTTACCGGTTGTTGTTCAGCATTACCATATACGGTGCATGAAGATGAGAAAATAAAGGAATCAACATCGAACTTCTGAGCGCACTTAAGAAGGTTTATCAAACCATTTAAATTGTTTTGATAATACATTACAGGCTTTGTCACAGACTCGCCAACGGCCTTTAAGGCCGCGAAGTGAATGATACCATCAATATGTCCTTCTTTTAAGAAAAACTCATTTTTTAGTGTACTGTATGACGTTAAGTCAATGTTATAATTCCTTACTTGTTTACCCGTAATTGCTTTGATTCGCTCAAAGGTTTCAGGGTCAGAATTCAAGAAATTATCAATTGAAACCACCTCGTGATCCGTATTGTCTAAAATATCTATGATGGTGTGTGAGCCGATGTATCCTGCCCCACCTGTTACCAGAATCTTCATTAAGTAAGTTAGTTAGCCAACAAATGTACTTTCTATTCAAGTCTTTTATGATTTCTTCGTAGCAAATATTGATCAAAACTGATGGCAACTAAATACTTTGAATTGTGGGAAGGGCTGTTACTGCCTATTTATCTCCTTGTAATTCTGGGTATTGGTTATGCAACTGCACCGAAACAGGAAAAACGTCTATTTATGACGGGGCTATCTCTTCGACTAGCAGCAGCCATAGCCTTCGCTTCTATTTATCTTTTCTATTACGGTGGAGGTGACACGATTGCTTATTACCAGACTGCGCAGCCATTTTCCTTGCTGTTTTTTGAGCATCCATTTCTTGCATTAAAGGCTCTGTATACTGAATACTCTTTGGAGAATTACTCCATGTTCAGCAATGAAACCGGATACCCTCTGCAATACATCTATAGTGACACTCAAACATTTACAGTTTCAAGAATTGTGGCACACATCCTTCTTATTAGTTTTAATAGTTACATCGTATCTACCGTAATATTGGCCGCTATCAGCTATATTGGCTCATGGAAGCTGTATGTAATGTTTAAAAATATTTTCTCCAACACGAGAATAGCCGCCATATCAGCATTATTTATTCCAAGTGTACTATTTTGGGGCTCAGGAATCTCCAAAGACACCATAACTTTAGCATCCGCATCCTATTTGATTTATGGTATTTACTTCACCTTTTCCAAAAGAGAAATTAAACTTTCTAGGATATTGGGGATGTTGATTTCCTTATACTTTGTTCTAGCAATTAAGCCGTATATATTTCTAGCACTATCTCCAGGAGTAATACTATGGTTACTTAGTGAGCCTATTTCCAAATTAAACTCTCGATTTTTCAGGCGATTCTCCATTCCAATTATTGCTGTTATTAGCTCATTGATTTTTATCGTACTCATACAGCAATTGAATAGTGTCCTTGGAAACTATGCAACAGATCAAATCTTAGAAAAAGCAATAGTTACTCAAGAAGACTTAAAGCAAGATTATTATGGTGGCAACAGTTTTGATATTGGAGAAGTATCACCAACAATCGGTGGTGTTCTTTCTAAAGTCCCAATTGCTACTTTTTATGGACTTTACGCCCCCACATTACTGCAGGTGCGCAGCGCAGTTATGGCCTTAAGTGCATTAGAAAACACTTTCTTACTTTTCCTAACGCTAAAGCTTTTAGCAACGTTCAAAATCAGAAGAATCTTCACCACAACTTTGGATCATCCAATCTTACTTTTCTCAATTTTATTCTCACTTCTTCTTGCCTTTTCGATTGGATTCACCACCCCAAATTACGGGGCAATGATCCGTTTTAAGATTCCTTTAATTCCATTCTTTGTGTTTTACTTGATGAGTATCACTGAACTCATTAAGAAGTCGAAAAGCACTTAACACCTCAACTTTCATGAAACTCATCTTCGCCTCAGGAAATCAATACAAACTTCAAGAGCTCCAATCAAAGTTAAACTCATCCATAGAGGTTCTATCAATGAGAGATGTCGGCTTTGCTGGGGATATAGATGAACCAGGAGAGACTCTTGAAGAGAATGCAAAGATCAAAGCCGAATACATCCACAATCTTTTTCATGAAAATTGTTTCGCTGACGATTCAGGAATAGAGATTAACGCGCTTAACGGAGAGCCTGGTGTGTACTCGGCACGCTACGCAGGAGAAGGGTGTTCTTTTGCTGACAACAATGAAAAAGTACTAGAGAAGCTGAAGGGAATTGAGGATCGAACGGCTCGGTTCAGGACTGTTATACATCTGATTTACGACAATCAGCATTATGTATTTGAAGGAGAGGTCAAAGGCAAGATAACGATGACAAACAAAGGTGTTGACGGATTTGGATACGACCCTATCTTCATTCCTGATGGACAAATCAAAACTTTTGCCGAAATGACTTTAGATGAGAAAAACAGCATCAGTCATCGCGCCAAAGCTGTTCAAAAGCTGTCTGATTTTTTACTAAATCGGTGAGTGATTCTTAAACATTTCGGTCAGTGAGAGATCAAAAAAGGATGCTAAGTCATATCCTGCATAGATGGCTTGTTGAGGAAGAATACTGGCATTACTTAACCCAGGGGTAGTATTCGGCTCAATCATATAAGATGTATCCTGACAAACCATAAAATCAACCCGAATCATCCCTTTACAATTTAGATAGAGATAAATTTTCTCGGTCAATTGCATTACTTCATCATATCGGGTTTTTGGAAGTCTTGCAGGGGTGATTTCTTGGGTTCCTTCAGCATTATACTTCGACTCAAAATCAAAAAACTCGTTGGCAGGAACAATTTCAGTGACGGCAACAGCTTTCGGTTGACCGTTAACACTGACACAACCGCACGACACCTCAACTCCGTCAAGAAAAGACTCTACTAAGGCATCAACCCCATCTTCTTGAGCATACTTAATGGCTTGATCAAAATCTTCAACTCGTTTTACTTTTGTAACCCCGATACTAGAACCACCATCGCAAGGTTTTACAAAACAAGGGAGTCCGAGCTTCTCAATAATCGCCTGCTTATCATAATCATGACCGAGTCGAACGAGATGCGAATTAGCCACTTTTATGCCAGCACCCGCCAAGAATAAATTGCAGGTCAGTTTATTGAAAGATATAGCTGAAGAAAGTACATCACAATTGTTGTATGGAATATCCAGAACATCGAAATAGCCTTGCAGTTTTCCATCTTCGCCAGGTGTCCCATGTATTGCATTAAACACGCCATCAAAGTCAATTTTTTCATCATTTATTACAACTGAAAAATCATCTTTCGAAACTTGAAAAGAAGAATCCTCGTGCCACGCTGTCCATGCATGATGATCAATATCCACCAAAAATGACCTGTATTTTTCAGGGTCTAGATGTTGCTTTACTAGATGAGCACTTTTCTCAGAGATCACCCTTTCTCCAGAAAACCCGCCATATACGATCGCTATGTTCTTTGTTATCAATTGATTTCAATATAAAAATCAAAATTAAATCGAACAAAGTGGCTTTAAATCAAAGGCCATTAAGATTATCAACATCAAATCTGTTAGTTCTTCTCATCAGCCAGCAAAACCTCCAGCCCTTCTCGCAACCTTGTGTTTGGCTTGTATCCAATATGATTTTCAAGTTTAGCCGAGCTACCAAATCTACGACCTACTTCGTAGTCATATCGCTTCTTTGGTGCGTCAATAAACTTAATTTCAGATTTAGAGTTAGTTAACTCCTTTATCAAATCAGCTACTTCACCGATCGTTGATTCTCTCTCGTTCGCAACATTAAAAATTTCGAATCCTTTTCCATTTTTCCCTAATAGGATTGATGCTTTCACTGCATCATCAACATAGGTAAAGTCTCTTGTTTGCTCTCCTGTACCAAAAACTGTGATAGGTTCATTTGCTGAAGCCTGCTCAAAGAATCTTGGAATCACCATTCTGTTATCTTGCCTTAATCCATACACATTGAAAAACCGAATCGCTGCAGAATGAATACCCTTTTCTTCATAAAGTGATGCAAGGTAAATCTCATTATAGCGCTTAGCCATCGCATAACTTGTGCGAGGATCTACGCGAATTTCCTCATCAACACTCTTTTCTAAGGCCAAATGACCATACACACCACTTGTAGAGGCGTAAACAATTTTCTTGATGTGATTTTGAATGGCTGCTGCCGAAACGGACTGCATGCCATTCACTTCAGTTTCCATCGTTTCAATAGGATTATCTGCAACGATGTCTACTCCTAAAATAGCCGCGAAATGGTATATGAAATCAGCTCCTTTTGAAATTTCAATCACCTTTTCCTTATCTGTAACATCTACTCTATGAAATTCAATCTTCTTGAATATTTCTTGTGGAATTTTATTTCCTCGTAAAAGAATATCAATAACAACCACTTCATTTCCAGCCTCTACTAACTGAGAAACTAAATGAGATCCAATAAAACCGGCTCCTCCTGTAACAACAACACGTTGATTTTTCATCTGTATAACGTTTAGCGCACAAATGTGATAAAATCACACCAATTCTTTCCATAAATAGTGTCAACTTCTCAACTAATGTTCAACGTATATTTGAACCCTGATATGTTGAAGTTTATATTTTCCAAGAAATTTGTCATTCAATTTTTGCTAGCCTCGATTTTTTCAGGTTTTGCTATTGGAGGTGCTTACTTTTATTTAGTCTCTTATACCCAACAAGACAAGGTTGTTGAAGTACCCGACCTCAGCGGTTATGATGTTTTTGAAGCTGAAGCATTTCTTAAAGACAGTAAACTAGAAGCTAAACTTATTGACTCACTTTATCTACCCAATAAAAGTGGTGGTGAGATTGTAGACCAAGAGCCCATTCCAGGGTCATCTGTAAAAACAGGTAGAAAAATATATTTGACAATTGCTCGTTATGGTGCTCCAATGGTTAAGCTGCCAAATATTATCGACCAAACATTACCACTAGCAATGGCTAAATTGAATTCTTACGACATAAAAGTCGATCAGATCATCAATAGACCAAGTGATTGCACTGATTGTGTTATTGGAGTTGAAATAAAAGGCAAAAAAACACCTGTAGGAACTAAACTATCTAAAGGATCGAAAATCAACCTTTTAGTGGGTGAAGGAGCTACTGGAGAAAAAATTTCGATTCCAATGCTATATGGTTTAACTGTTGATGAAGCTCAAAAACTATTGAACTTAGATGGCTTAAATCTAGGTGCCACTCCATACCTCGATTGTGAAAATGCCGAGGACAGTTTAAACGCACGTGTATTCCGTCAAAACCCAGCACCAGAAGGATCTTCCAAAATCTCTAGAGGGTCATCAATTGACTTATACCTAACCTCTGATCAATCTCAGATGCCCGAAGTTAATCTCGACTCAATTAAAGCTTTATTGAAGTGAGAAAGTTAATTCTTTATTTTTCTTTGTTTCTCGTAATGTGCTCCACTTTTGAGCTTTCAGCGCAGGAGAAATTGTATGATCTCAAGTTTGGCAAACCCCAAAAAGAAGTTTCAACGCGAGCTCAAAATACAGGAAGAATCAATGTCTTAAAACACCCATTCATTTACGTTCTAGACACGCTAGACCTTCCGTTTTTTGATGATTTCACCACAGATAAAATCAAGCGATATAATGCGAATAAAAATGACGCGAACGTTTCACTGAAGATCAACTACGATTTTTCTGTAAACACTCAAAACCCAGAGAGTTTGGAGTACATGATCGATACCACCTATTCGATATTAAGAACTGCAGCAGGGGAAGTAATTGAGTCAGCCAACCCTACTCTTTTCATCAGTTTGTATGAAGAGGGAAAAGTAGTTGGAAGGGACACTGGATGGACAAATCTGATTACTGAGTTTGATCAAAGCAGTGGTTTAGTCACTTACGATACCCTGGTTGCTGAAAGATTATTAATCAACTATCCAGACACTTTTTATCGAGTTGCTGATGATTACACCCTGTGGTCACCTACCATAGACACGTTTGATTCATCGCGCTCTGCTCCAATGGTTAATAACACATTCGCAAAAAACCCAGTAACACAAGGCGTAGTAACATTTGACGGAACGGATGATTTGGGAAATCCTTATGATAATACTTCTGAAACAACTTATGGTCTTTGCGATATTCTAGAATCAAAGCCTTTGGCATTGGACTCAAACATGGAAAACGTATTCTTAAGCTTTTTTTACCAAGCAGGCGGAAATGGTAACTTGCCGGAAGAAGAAGACTCCTTAGTTCTAGAGTTCTTTGATATCGCAGACTCAACGTGGAGGTTTGCGTGGAAGGCAGCTGGTCCGGAAGTTGAAGACACGTTGTTTTCAGATCAGGTATTTCTTCAAATAGACGGAAGAAAATATCTTCAGCCTGGGTTCCGGTTTCGATTTAAAAACTACGCAACACAGTCCGGAAATTTAGATCACTGGCACATTGACTACGTTCGGATGGGACGAAATAGAGATACAATTGCTGAAGATACAACGTTGAATGATGTTGCATTTATTAGTGGAATCAGTTCGTTTATTACGCCCTATACCTCAGCACCTTACTCACATTATATATCAGACCCTTCATTTTTTGATGCATCAGAAGTATCGGTAGTAAATTCCAATTTAAGCTCTATCAGCTTGGTTTTAAACGGACTACGTTATGAAATTTACGACCCATCAGAAAACCTAATTCAATCTGAAACAACGGTTGATCCGAATATCTCTCCAAACACTGTTAGAAAAACGGATTACCCTATTTCAAACACTCCGATTTTCCCTGATTTGGCGACAGAAAGTGCGGAGTTCCCATATCTTGCAAGGTATACTTCAACAGGAGTTGGAAATACATATAACATTAACGACACCATTCATGGAAAACAATTTTTTGGTGACTATTATTCTTACGATGATGGCTCCGCAGAAAAGGCATATGCACTAACTGGTGCAGGAGTCAAACTCGCATATGAGTTTAATGCTCCTATTGGCGACTCTCTAAGGGCAATGTTATTCAATTTCCCAAGAATGCTGCATAATGATAATGAAGACTTAACCATTGAACTTATAGTTTGGGATGATTTACTAAATGACCCAATTTATACGGCCGAACTTTTGGTGGAGCCCAACTATACTAATGCAGACGAGTTTTTCAGGATTCCGCTAGACAACCCGCTATTTGTAGAGGGTAAGTTCTATTTAGGATATAGACAAAATGAAGCCACAAAAATTTACATCGGGTATGATGTAAACACAAACAATTCTGATAGATTAAATTATCAAATTGGGGAAACATGGTACACCAGTGCTTTTAGCGGTTCGCTTTTATTGCGAGCTGATTTTGGAAAAGGTGAAATTTTAGGAATAGAGAATAAGTTATCGGTGAATCAAGCTTTTACAATTTATCCAAACCCTGCAAATAATGAAGTTCACCTGAAAATTAGTTCATCTGAGATTGAATCAGTGCAGCTTTTTGATATATCTGGAAGAAGTTCAATCCTGTCCTTGAAATCTGAAAACAAACTTGACTTATCAGGTCTTTCAAATGGGGCTTACTTTATTCGGGTTATTACAGCTGATCAGAAAACGTTTACTCAAAAACTAATCGTAAGTCATTAAGAGGATGAATAATTATACGCCTGGAGATGACGACCAAGATGAAGAGGACAATTTTGAGCACTTTAAAGTAATAGCTGACCCTGGTCAAGCCCCTCTTCGCGTGGATAAGTTTTTAATTGACAGGATACCGCAGCTTTCAAGAAGCAGAATATCGGTAGCTGCTAAAAATGGAAACGTGGTAGTGAACGGAGTCTCCGTTAAACAGAATTATAGAATCAAACCAAACGACTCTGTTTCATTAGTTTTTAGTCACCCAAAACGAGAAATAGAATTAATCCCACAGGATATTCCTCTTGAAATCATTTATGAAGATGACTACTTATTGGTTATCAACAAACCTGCCAATTTTGTAGTTCATCCAGGGCATGGAAATTATTCTGGCACACTGGTTAATGCTCTATTATTTCACTTTGGCAAACTTCCAAAAAATAAAAAAAGTGAAATTGCATATCCTGGATTGGTGCACCGAATTGATAAGGATACAACGGGACTTTTAGTAATCGCGAAACAAGAAGAAACTTTGACCAATCTTGCTGCTCAGTTTTTTGATCGGACTACAGCACGCTATTACTACGCTTTAGTTTGGGGAGATGTTTCTGATGAGGAAGGAACAATTGTAGGGAATATAGGCCGGTCTCACCACGATAGAAAACAAATGACGGTCTATCCTAATGGTGAAGAAGGAAAGCGCGCTGTAACGCATTACAAAGTGTTAGAACGGCTTGGGTATGTCACCTTGATTAGATGTAAACTTGACACAGGAAGAACACATCAAATTAGAGCCCATTTAAAATACATTGGACACACGTTATTTGGTGATGAGCGCTATGCTGGAAACAAAATATTGAAGGGAACTACATTTACCAAGTACAAACAATTTGTAGAAAACTGTTTTCAAATACTACCTAGGCAAGCCCTGCACGCGAAAACACTTGGATTTACGCATCCAGTAACACAAAAATGGATGGAATTTGAATGTGATCTTCCACAAGACATGGTAGAGGTGCTTGATAAATGGAGGACTTATGTCAAGTCTAAAGCGGTCAATGGCTAGAATTTAGCACAAGGAATAATAAACCTGCTTCTCCTTCTCTTTCGCTTCTTTCTATCACTTGCTATTTCATAAATCAATGAAATTTCGTGAGCACCGCCTGAGTTGGTTATTAATTTAGAAACGGATAAATCATAAGTATATCCAAAAGCCAAATCTTTATATTCAAAACCAAGAAGCGCGACAACTGCATCTTGATTAGGCTGGTTGTAACCATTTCTCTTCACTAAGGGAAGTCCGCGATAGTAAATTCCTGCTGTGACAATTTTGTATTTGAAATAAGCTCCAAAATCCAATTGATCCCATTTTCCTTGAGCTTTATAATTTGCCACCACAGTGATTGTAGAAATATCTTTCTTCTTAACATTCTTCTTAATAGCTATGTTGTAACCCCCATGAAGAGAAAACCTCATTGGAAGTCTGCTTTCTAGAGCTAATAACGATTGATTTGGTCGATTAATGTGATGAAAAGCGACTCCCGCCCACCATCTTCTCATGTAGAATATTGTTCCAGCTCCTAAATCTGGATACCTCACTGGCTCAGTATCAAATCTTGATTGAGAAGCTGAGCAAAGTATTTTATACTCTGCATAGGCTTTCCTTGCGAAAATACGGGAGTTTTAGGAGTATAATATTTAGAATCGCACATAGTCAGAAATTTAAAATCTATTTAATGCTATGCGGTTCAAAGAAGGAAGGGGAATCCTTTTCTATAAGACTGAATAGTGTCAGGTACAGTTGCCTTATCATTTTAAAACGCTTGATTATCAGATAGAAATTTAACTACCTTAGCTTAAATCCTTTTGATTTGGAACACTACGATATTTGCGTGATTGGGGGCGGCCCCTCTGGTTATGCAGCCGCGATGAGAGCAATTGACTTTGGAAAAAAAGTCATATTAATTGAAAAAGGGAAAGTTGGTGGGGCTGCCATTTATGATGGCGCACTAACCTCTAAAACAACTTGGGAACTGTCTTCTAGAGTTTCATCGATCAATGAAATGCTAAAAGACCATGATCGTCAGCCTTTTGAAATGCAATGGGCTGACGTTCAACAAACAGTGAAGGAAGCAATCTTCGATAGGAAACAACAATATTCCGCGCACGTTAAACTTCTTCAAGAGGAAACTTCAACCGTAAGATTCAGATATGCACGGGGAAAAGCAAAGTTTCTGAGTCCATACGAAATTGAGATTACCAATAAAAAAGGCGAAGAAGTTATCCATGCAGATCATACCATTATTGCCACAGGGAGCAGGCCGCGTAAATTACCCACAATAGAAGTCGATGAGAAAATCATTATGACATCTGATGGTATTCATCATATTGAAGAATATCCAAAAAGCTTGGTTATTCTTGGTGCTGGAGTAATTGGATGTGAGTATGCAACGATTTTCTCCAACTTTAAAAAGACGAAGGTTTATTTAATCGATCGTGCCGATCGCATTTTGCCATTTGAAGATGAGGATATCGCTAAAATGGTAAGTGACAATTTAAAGGATCAAGGAGTTACAATACACAGCACCGCCAAGTTAGAGCGCATGGAGATTGTTGATGGAGAGGTGGAATACGAAATAAGCAACAACGATGGCTCGCGTGAAATAATTCGGGTAGAAAAAGCATTACTTTCTGTCGGAAGAATTCCGAATACAGAGACGTTGGGTCTCGAAAATGCTGGAGTAACCGTTACAGACAGAAACTATATCACTGAAAAAAACACCCAAACTAATGTTCCTAACATCTGTGCTGTTGGCGATGTTTCTGGTCATATAGCTTTAGTTAATATGGGCGAAATAGAGGCCAGACACGCTGTAGAGCTCATTGTAGACTACAAAGAACTAGACACATCAGTCTCATATGATAATATATGTACGATAATGTTTTTGAACCCAGAAGTAGCTGCCGTAGGTTTGAACGAGCAGCAATGCATCGATAAAGGTCTATCCATCAAAGTGGTAAAACTAGATTTTAGTTGTATTGCAAGAGCTATTGCCATGAGGAAGACACAAGGTTTTTTCAAGATCATCGTGACGGATGATGACGATATGAAAATCCTAGGCATGAGAGCAATAGGCGAGCACGCTTCCAGCGCCATTCAAGCAATTGGGCTCTTAATTAAAATGAATGAGTCGATTGAAGTTCTTGCAGATCTTGTTCATCCCCACCCTTCCATTATCGAGGGAATTCAGGAATGTGTGCGTATGCTGATGAACAAGTCAATTTTTAAATCTGCAGTTTTCAAAGATGCAATGCAATGCTACCGAAGAAGAGCAGAGTTGATTGAAGACCTTCAAGAACTCTAGGGAACTAATAATGGGTTTCTTATAAAAGAGCTATCCGTCATCGTTAATATAAAAGCAATAAGGGCTTCTTTCTCTGTCTTATTCAACCCAAGTCCGCCAGTTGTAGCTTTCTTCATCAGAACATCTACATTACTATTGTTCTGCACGCTATCACTATAGAAGTCAACTACTTCCTCGATTGTTTGAAAACGCCCATCATGCATATAAGGAGCCGTGAAAGCTAAATTCCTTAATGTAGGAGTCTTGAATTTCCCCAAATCAGCCTCATCTTGTGTGACATTAAAGAGACCAGGCTTCAAATCAGCATCAGAGTCTAGGCCATTATTATGAAATGAATTATCCGTGGCTAAGACTGAACCATGACAATGAAAGCAATCGCCACGCTCCGAATTATAAATGATCCTGCCCATCTCTTCCTCTAGAGTAAATGAAGCCTCACCTCTCAGCCACGCATCAAATTTGGTGTCAGCACTAACTAATGTCATTTCATACTGAACCATGGCTTGAGCAGCCAGGTTTGAATCAATAATTGATGTACCGAAAGCAGCTTTAAACAATGATGGATATTCAGGGTCACTTGAGAGCCTTTCCACCGCCTCATTCCATCCTAAATCCATTTCTAACGGGTTATTTAAGGGCTGCAAGGCTTGTTCCTCTCTAGACTTAGCTCTGCCATCCCAGAAAAACTCATTCATCCAGGCTAGATTAAAAATAGGCATAGAATGAAATGAAGTAGAAGTGCCGTTGGTTCCAATGCTCCGTTGCCTAGGATCTGAAAATGAACTTGACTGAAGATGGCAAGACGCACACGAAACATCTCTGTTCTTAGACAATAAAGGATCAAAAAACAGTTTCTTTCCCAAAGCTACGCCTTCCTCAGTCAACGCATTCTCTTGTTTTAAAAAATAATCAGGAAACCCCTGAGGGACCTTCAAATAATAAGGTGTTGCTTCTGAATTACTCTCTTCTATCTGAGATACAAAAGGATCCTTTTCGCATTGGACTAAAATGAATACTGCTGCTAGAAAAGATACTAAAACAATGAGTTTTTTCACTTCACCAACTGAATTAAACGCTGTTCAACACCAAAGGAATTCTCAATGACTAATAGATAATTTCCCGCTTCAAAACTGGATAAATCAAGATTGGTATTTGTTCCGAACACTTCATTCCTTAATAAAACTCGTCCAGAAACATCAAACACCGAAACACGAGACAGTTCATTGCCCAGTCCTTCCACTATCAAGTTTCCATTGGTTGGGTTTGGATAAGTCGATATATTAGCAACTGAGGCTTCTTTCGAGCCTAAGGGGAAACCCAAGAAAACTGATTCAGAGTGAGTGCATCCATTTAGGTCAGTAACTGTCAAGGTGTAATTGCCTGACGTCAATGATATAATCTGTGGTGTATTCTCTCCATTACTCCAAACAAAAGAATATGGTGCTTCACCTCCACTTACTTGAGCCAACACAGTTCCATTAGCCGCATTTGATGGCTGAGGGTTCGTTGAAGTGAAGTCAACAATAATTGGATTTGGTTCATTAATTTGAACTTCAACCAGAGTTGTGCATGCTGAATTTTGATCTACCGCTGAAACGAAATAAATCCCAGCACTCAAATTGGACTTGCTATTATCCTGACTTCCATCCTCCCAAATAAATAGGTCAGCCCCCGTGAGCATAGCTGTTCCATCATTAGATTTATAGCAAGAAGCCTCCGTAGAACTGACTGAAACTGTTGGTCCCGAATCATCGGAAACTGCAAAATTCAAAAGCAATGAATCCGAAGAAGCATCAGATACAGTCACTGAATAAACCCCTGGACATAAAGCCGAGACACTAGAAGTAGTTTCACCACCCGACCACAAGAATGAGTAAGGAGGAATACCGCCAATTACATTGACTTGAACGGAACCATCGCATGACCCGCAAATTGATGGCTCAACTTCAGAATGAACACTCAAACATGAGTCTAGAACACTCGAAACAGCATTGAATAAATTCAACCTGCCTGAGGTAGCTACCATGCCATTTAAACTCATCAAAACATCCACACCTTCATCAAGCAGTTTAGATCGAACATAAAGCGCCAAATTTCCAGGACTCGAAGAATATTGATCCAATGTTTTTGAACAAATCGCACTATACATTAACCCAATAGCACCGGCTACATGTGGTGTGGCCATTGAAGTACCAGTTAACTTTCCGTATCCACTTGGAAGAGTGGAATAAATCTGCGTTCCAGGTGCAGCAATATCGATAGTCTGAACGCCAAATCCAGCTGAATTATATTTCACATCCGAACTAGTAGTGTTCGTTACACTCAAAAGAAAATCACTATCACATGCAGTTGGTACATCACCGGTTTGGTCAATATTAATATTCAAATTAGCGGTTGCTCCAGCACTCAAAACCCCGGCATAACCCAATGAGTCATACATCGCACACCATAAAGGATACTCAGCAGGGTCACCATAATCAACTCCAAATGAAGAATTAGTAGCAACAACGTAAGCCCCTTTCTGACCATTAGTTTCATTGTAAAGCCTGCGCATATCTAGAATATAACCATAGGCACTAACCACAGTTGACTCAACAGAAGATGAGCCAGAAATTGGCATAACCTTTACATCCCAATTCACACCTGTTACGCCTATTCCATTATTTCCTTTGGCTCCAACAGTTCCGGAAACATGTGTTCCGTGATTATCGTTAAAATGGTTACCACTATTCAAGTAGGCATTCCAACCTTGCACATCGTCTACATACCCATTCTGATCATCATCAATATTATTATTCGGAATTTCCAGATGATTACGATAAAAATTTTCAACGAGGTCTTCTTGAGTGAGCATGAAGCCTCCATCTACAACTGCCACAACAATTGAATCACCATATTGAGTTAAGCCACCAGTAGACAAATCCCAAGCATCAGAAGCATTTATATCAGCGTTACCCGCACCGCCATTCGAGCCATTATTATCGAAGGCCCATTGCTCATCAAACAATGGATCATTCGGCAAACTTCGAACGACCAAATCTGTATGATTGAGCTGTGTTAGAACAATATCTCTATCACGCTCAGCATGGCGCAGTGCGTCCTCAGTACTTAATACTTGATCATCAAAAGAAACTAGCCACAAATTCATCGATTGACTTAGCCTCTGCTGAGCATGAAAGTTAGCTTCCTTGACTTTGTTTTGATTATCGCACCATTCGTCAATTGTTACAGATGGGTCTATCAAAACCATCAACTCACCCTCAATATAATTTAAAGAGTGGTTTTGCGAAAATGCCATCGATGACATCCACACTGATACAAGTAGAATAATGGAAGCTTTCAAATCAATTGTTTATTTAATAGACGAAAATCGTAGAATAAAGTTGAATTTTGGGCATATGTTGTCATCAAAACCATTTCAAGTTTATAAAAGTTCAGCAGGATCAGGAAAAACATTCACTCTTGCTAAGATGTTTTTGAGCATTGCGCTTCGCGCACAGGATTCAATGTATTTCCGAAGAATATTGGCTATAACCTTCACAGTTAAGGCTGCCAATGAAATGAAGGAACGGATTATAAGCTATCTATCGAGCATTAGCGGCAACGAAAAAAACTCTAGGAAAGATACACTATTCATGAAGACTGCATTAGTGGAGGAAACAGGTCTGAGCGAAAAAGAAATTACGAAAAAGTGTGGCGAAATATTAAAGGCAGTTCTGCACAACTATAGCGACCTATCGATTCTTACAATAGATAAATTTATTACCCGATTAGTCAAGGCTTTCGCTAGTGAATTGTCGCTCTCACCAGATTTTGAAATAGAAATTGATCAAAGCTTATTTCTCGACCAAATCATTGAATTGTTATATGCTAGAATCGGAGATAATGAAGAATTGACAGAACTCATTCTTGAATTCTTAAAGTTCAGACTGAATGATGAGAAATCGGGTAATTTGGATGATGCGATTAAATCAACAGCATATTCTCTTCTAACCGAAGAATTCTTTTTCATTCAAAAGAATTTCAAAGAATATTCTCCTCAAGAAATCTTCGAGTTAAAAAGTAAACTTGATGAAAATGTTATGGCAATCGAAAGCGAAACATCATCAAAAGCCCAACGAGCACTCGACCTAATCAAAACTTCAGGATTAGAGCCTGGAGACTTAGCACATGGCAAATCAGGCATTTTTTCATTCTTCAGAAAAATAGCCAATGGAGATTTCGATACTATTCTTGAACCAGGAAAAAATGCTATAAAAACGTTAGATGAGGATAAATGGCAATCTAAAACGAATCACCCCGCTGTGCTTTCAATTAGCACAGAACTAAGAGCAATAGCTGAAAGTTTGTTAAACCAAACGGACGTTGTTCGGCACTACTTTTTGCTGAGAGCAGTTCGAAATGAAATATTTAGACTTGGACTCATCGGTGAGTTAAATCTGCTTATTGAGCAATTCAAGGAAACAGAGAACATTCGTCTTCTAAGTGATTTCAACAGAATGATCTCAGAACAATTCTTAGAAGAACAAACACCATTCATTTTTGAGCGATTGGGTAACCAATATGAGAGTATTCTGATAGATGAATTTCAAGACACATCAAACCTCCAATGGCTAAACCTGATCCCACTAGTTGAAAACAGCCTTTCAGAAGCAAAAACAAGTCTGATAGTTGGCGATGCCAAACAATCAATCTATCGATTCAGAGGTAGTGAACCTCAGCAGTTTATAGACTTGCCCAGTGTCAATCATCCATCAACCACATTATTTGCATCTTCTTACCAAGAGCATGTTCTGAATTCAAATTTTCGATCAGCCCGAAACATTATAGACTTCAACAATCGGTTTTTTGAACAATACAGTAAAAATGCTCTATCAAATGACTTAATCCAAACTTATTCTGATTTAAAACAAGAATTTACTTCTGACCAACCCGGTAAAGTAAATTGGTGGTTTACCCCGTCCGATCAAGGTTCAAGCAAAGACGATGTTCTGCAAATGATGATTAACAGAACAATCCATCTGATAACAAAAGAAAATGTTAACTCAGGTGATGTTTGCTGCCTCTTTAGGATGAACTCTGATGCGGCCATATTTGCCTCATCCCTTCTAAAAAGTGAAGTCGCTGTCATTAGCGAAGAAAGTTTGCTGTTAAAAAACAACCCTGCAGTCGCATTGCTTATTTCAACTTTGACCGTTTCTCGTTACCCTAAAGACAATTTCCATCTACAGCAATGGCTATCTAAATATCACCACCTTAATCGCATTAGCAACTACCATCTTCTAGCTCAAAACCTTAAAAAGGAAAAATTGACCCTAGAGAATTTGATGAATAGAATTGATCTAGATTTCAATCCACAAATACTTCTTCAAGGAGATATGTTCTCTAAGGTATTCAACTTAGTCAAACTCTTTAAACTGAAATTGTCAGACCCATTTATCCTGAAGCTATTAGACTTCTGCACAGAATTTGAAACTTCATCAACCTACCTAAAATCATCATTTCTTGATCACTGGAAAAAAGCAGAAAACTCACTCAGCATTCAATTACCAGAAGGTAAAAGTGCCGTTCGGGTTATGAGTATTCACAAATCCAAAGGATTAGAATTTCCAGTGGTATTAGTTTTCATGCCCAGCATGAGTAAAGGGAAACAAACGAGAGAAGAAAGTTGGGTATCGCTTGAAGAAGAGTTAGGTATTCAACAAATATCACTTAAAACAAGCGCTCTAAAAGGAACTAACTATGAAGAAGTCTATAACAGAGAAGATGACAAGTCATCATTAGACTTCATTAATATGTTGTACGTAGCATTTACCAGAGCGGAAACACAACTAGAGATTTTTTCAAACCCGCCGAGCTCAAACAATAAAAGCATCGATTTTATCAAGACATGGAAAGAATGGGATGATGAAGAAAACCTGCTTCAGCTGCGCGATTAGCCTCTATTTTTCTCCAAACATTTTTTCCAACTTTTGAAATCTAAAGTTAAATATATGTTTCAATTTACGCTCGACAATCAACCAGTGAGCGAATCTACCTAAAGAGCCCAAAGGAAGGGCATAATCCACAATATCGATGAGTTCAACACCATCATCAACAGCCCTAAAAAAGTGTTTATGATGCCAAAAAGTATACGGACCAAAACGCTGCTCATCCACAAAATACTCTCCTTCTTGAACATGCTTTATCTCAGTAGTCCAGCGCATTGGAATATTAAGTAAGGGAGTAACGATGTAATTAATAATCTGTCCAGAATACATTTTCTCTCCTGCTAAATCAGTCAAGACTTTGAATTTCAAGTCATCAGGAGTGATTTCCTGCAAATTCTGAGGAGATGAAAAATAAGCCCAAGCTTCTTCTAATGAAATAGGCAAGCGCTGAGTTCGAGATAAACGATATACTTTCATGTTTGGTTAAACATTAAAAAACCTATGAAGTTCTCCGAAGAAGTACATTTTGTTGTAAATCAAATGAATCAACTTTCATCCAAAGAAACTTTCGAAATCCTAAAACTTCGAAGTGAGGTCTTTGTAGAAGAACAAATCTGTATTTATTTAGATCCTGATGACAGTGATATAGACGCTCAGCATATGAGAGCACTAACAGCCGATAATGAATTACTTGCCTATAGTAGAATTTATCTTGACGAACATTGGCACATAGGCAGAATATCCACCAATTCAAAGTCTCGTGGTATGGGGATAGGAAAAGCAATTGTTGCTAAGGCAGTCAATTACTGCAAATTCGAAAATAATTCCTTACCAATCGAAATGTCAGCACAAGTATACCTGACTGATTTCTATCTAGCGTCTGGATTCGAGCCAATAGGCAGCATGTATCTGGAAGATGGGATTCCACATCTTAAAATGCGTTATCAAGTTTAACAAGAAAAACCTGTTGATGAAACGTGTACAACTATTGCATAACTCTTCCATTCCGTACTATTCGGGAACGAAACAGCCCATATTTCTAGCCTGTTTTGAGTGCATAAGTTTGAACTGGATTCAACGACCATGCATGCATCGTTTTTTACTTTTGGCATATGGAAGAAGAGAAAGCTTCGCAAGAAAATAAAAATAGCGGATTAAGTGTTGTTAGAAATAAGGTAAACAGTCCGGAGTATGGTAAATTACCACCTCAAGCTGTGGATCTTGAAGAAGCTGTGCTCGGAGCATTAATGCTCGACAAAGAGGCGCTCACTGATGTAATTGACATTCTTAAAAAAGAAAGCTTTTACAAAGAAGATAATCAGCTCATTTACGAATCAATCCTTAGCCTATTTGAAAAGTCAGAGCCAATAGATATTCTAACCGTAACTCAAGAACTTAAAAAGCAAGGAAACTTAGAAGTTGTAGGAGGAGCATTCTACATAGCTCAACTCACAAATCGCGTAGCATCCAGTGCAAACGTTGAATATCATGCAAGAATTATTGCTCAAAAGCATATTCAGCGAGAGTTGATAAAAATTTCAAGTGATACTATCAAAGAAGCATATGATGAAACTGTCGATGTTTTCGACCTTTTAGATAGCGCTGAATCTCGATTGTTTGAAGTCGCAGAAGGCAATATCAGGAAGAGTTATGAAGGCATGAATAAACTACTTCATAAAGCCATAAAGCAGTTAGAAGACATTAGTAAAAAGGACGGGACCAGTGGTGTTCCAACTGGATTTAGAGCACTCGACAAAGTAACTGGAGGTTTCCAACCATCAGACATGATTGTTATTGCTGCTCGACCAGGTATGGGCAAGACAGCCTTTGTACTTTCTTTAGCAAGAAATTCAGCAGTTGATTTCAAAAAGGGAGTAGCAGTCTTCTCACTTGAGATGTCTTCATTACAGTTAGTGAATCGCCTGATTGCATCAGAAACCCAAATATCAGCTGAGAAGCTTAAAAAAGGAACTTTAGAGCCATACGAATGGGAGCAACTTAATGCGCGTATTGGAAAACTAACCAATGCTCCGATTTTTATTAATGACACACCTGGACTCACCGTCTTTGAATTGCGCGCACAGTGCCGAAGATTAAAAGCTGAAAAGGACATTCAAATGGTAATAATTGATTACCTGCAATTGATGAGCGGGTCTAGTGAGACTAAAGGAAACCGTGAACAAGAAATTAGCACCATTTCTAGAGCTATTAAAGGAATTGCAAAAGAATTAAGCATTCCTATACTAGCATTAAGTCAATTGAGTCGAGCAGTAGAAACCAGAGGAGGAGATAAAAGACCGCAACTAAGTGATCTTCGTGAATCAGGTGCCATTGAGCAGGATGCAGATATGGTCATGTTCATTTATCGACCTGAATATTACAATATCCTTCAAGACGCGGATGGAAACAGCACACAAGGTCTAGGTGAACTTATTATCGCTAAACACAGAAATGGTTCAACGGAAGATGTGAAGATCAAATTTGAAAACCACCTTGCTAAATTCGTTGAGTGGGAGGAAAACACTTTTGGTCTTAACCCACCTCAAGAAGGTCAGGTAAGCGTTGATGATCAATATGATAGACAAATACTTCAATCAAAAAAGTGGGACGCTGCCGAGGATGAAAATGATGAGCCACCTTTCTAGAATATTAACGATTCTTTTTATTTTAATTGCAAGCACTACGATTGCAAGGCAAATCCTCATTCCTATGGATGATGATCAAAGCAATCACCTCAAATCCTATGGCATTGCATATTGGTCACTAGAAAGAGATGTCGAAGTTCAATGGTTATTGAACTATCGTGGAGGGAGTTTCTTGATTGAGTATTACGAAGCCATTGAAAAAGAATTGTTGATTCGCGGTGTATCATATGAGATAATTCCAGATGCTAAAGCAGCTTCCATTCTTCTTGAAATTTCAAACCCTCAGGTCAATATGGATGCGGTAAAACTGGAAACCGTGCCTAAAATTGCGGTTTACTCACCAAAAAGTGCACAGCCATGGGATGATGCCGTAACATTGGTGCTTACTTACGCTGAAATACCTTATGAGGTAATTTACGATGATGAAATAATCAACGGCAACCTTCATCTATACGATTGGCTTCATCTACACCATGAAGACTTTACAGGTCAGTATGGTAAATTTTACGGATCATATAGAAATCAT
This sequence comes from Flavobacteriales bacterium UBA4422, assembly GCA_002389645.1. Lineage (GTDB taxonomy): Bacteria > Bacteroidota > Bacteroidia > Flavobacteriales_G > Salibacteraceae > SHAN690. The sequence continues at coordinate 2,901 of DGQE01000031.1, read as the reverse complement.
AAATGGTATAAAGATCAGGTAGCTGAATTCGAAGCAACTGCATCGAGATTGGGCTTTTCAAAAGTATCCGAGCTAAAACTAGCGGTTGCACTAAGAATTAAAGAGTATACCGCGGGTGGTGGCTTTCTTTTCTCTATGTGTTCAGGCACAGATTCATACGATATAGCACTGGCTGCGGAAGATGTAGATATCTGCGAGAAAATGTTCGATGGAGATCTAGCTGACCAATTATCACAGCAAAAGCTTGATTTCACCCGCTCTTTTGCCTTTGAAAATTATAATATTAGCATTAACCCTATGGAATACGAGTTTTCCGAAATAGATGGAACTCAACTTCATGCTCGAACTCCTCCAACAGAAGATTTCATTACAATTTTTGATTTTTCTGCTAAGTGGGATCCAATCCCAACTATGCTTTGCCAAAATCACCAACAAATTATCAAAGGTTTTATGGGGCAAACCACCTCGTATAAAGCTCAATTCATCAAGCCTGATGTCCTGATTCTTGCTGAAAACAAGGCCCTAGGTGTGGCGAAATACATTCATGGTGAATTCGGGAAAGGTCAATGGACTTTTTATGGTGGTCACGACCCTGAAGATTACCAGCACTTTGTTGGAGACCCTCCAACGGACCTTAATCTGCACCCCAACTCTCCGGGCTACCGCCTGATATTGAACAATGTGCTATTTCCTGCTGCTAAAAAGAAGAAGCAAAAAACATAGTCTTAATTCTTAAAATTCCAATCTATCACAATCTTCAGATAACGTGGGAGAATTGGGTAACCAGGAGCTATAATTGGGTCATCATTAATAAGCCCATATGTAGCATTAACGTATGCTAAACTTATGTCAACACGTTGTATCCGGGCCATAGCAAAGGGATCTACTTGAAGGTAGTTTCCATACTTATTAGAGCTCTGAATAAACATATGATTCACCATCGGTAAATACCCTCTTGCATAGTAGTCCGAGAAATACCAGGCATCAACTCCCATTTCTATTCCAACCTTCTTCTTGAACAACCGAAACTTAAATGCTACGTTGGATTGTAAAACCCATTCAGGTAGGCTATAAATTGAGTCTTGGCTGCTAATTTGATAAAGAACCCTGGAGTGACTTTTTACCACCTTTCCCTCATATTTATAACTTAAGGAAGGCGTTAATAGTTGAATCGTTTCAGAATATTGTTTACTGCTAAAATCTGATTGAAAATAAACTGCATTTATAAGTGACTCATATTCTAGAGATAAATTCACATTCCCCTTTCTAAATCCATTAGAAAGACTGACCCTACCTCGAATAGAACTTGTTTTATTATAATCAACAACGTTTTGACCTAAAGAATTTTCATAATACTGAAAGACCATAATAGGCTCAACTAGAGAATAACTTCCCTTTAATTCAGCTCTTAATCCATAAATATTAGACTGATCAGTATTCGAACCGATAACCAATTTTGAGGCTACATGAATATCTCCAGAATTAAATCCGGATAAAAAATAGGCTCCAGAGACGTTTACATTGAAATGTTCACCTGAAAGATCCAACTCTTGACGTAGGGAAAAATTGACAAAAGATCGTCTTAGACTATTGGAGAAATAATTAACATTATCTATATCAAAACTAGTAGTCGATGAAATTAAGCGTGTACTATCTATTTGATTAGAAAAGCCCACAAATAATGAAGTAGACAGTTCATTAGATCTTATAGAATCTCTAAACGGAACATCTATAGTGTCACCAATATACTCCGCATAGAATGTTGAGTCAGGATCTTCATCATTATATAAAAACTTCTGACGTAAATAAGTACCATAAAGTCCAAAATTAATACTCGATCTATTCTTCAGCGGGACCTCCCGTGATATCTTAAAATCAGAATGAAAAAAAGTATTTCTCCAATATGCTTCATTCAAGAATATATCGGATGTCACACTTCCAAAGTCCCTTTGACCTTGACTTTCCGAAATAGAATATTCCAATCCTGATAATCCTCCATTCATTTCATTATCAGTTATCACACCATCAACAGATACCGATACATCAAACCCTTTCAAATCTTGAATTGAATAGTCTCCGCCAATTTTAGTACCTCTTGAGAAAGACCGAAGCATCCAACCTGGATACGCATGACGATCAAAGTATAGAAAGAGTCTCTGATTATCCTTAATAGGCCTCGATAAAACAGCAGTAAGACGCTGATTAGCTTTACCTCCTAATTCATAAATAACTCTCGAAAAGGTACTACTGTCATCCTCGATAGAATCCTTTTCAAGCATTTGAACAAAGCCCTCAGAGAAAACTTTATCCCCGAATGAGAGCGAACTAAATCCAGAAGATTGTTCTTTACCTAAACTTTCAACTGAATCTTCAATCCAATTCAAGTTTCCATATATCGAAGTTACTTGACATTGCAAATTTTGATAAGCGAGCAAAACAAAGAATGAGAAAATATATTTTGAAAATAAATTCAAGTAAGACAAATTATGTTACAAAAAAAAAGCCTCGTACTAAAGTACGAGGCTTTTTAAAACCGGCAATGACATACTCTCCCAGGTATTACCCTAGTACCATCTGCGCAAGTGGGCTTAACTTCTCTGTTCGGAATGGGAAGAGGTGATCCCCACTGCAATAATCACCGTAAAATCATAAATATTATAAAATCTCGGATAATATAGAATGTGTAGAAAATCTACGGGCAATTAGTATCGCTCGGCTTTGGCATTTCTACCTTTACACCTACGACCTATCAACGTCATCATCTTTAACAACCCTTAAAAGAAGTCTCATCTTGAGGTGAGTTTCGCGCTTAGATGCTTTCAGCGCTTATCTTGTCCATACTTAGCTACTCTGCAATGCAGTTTGCACCACAACAGATACACCAGAGGTATGTCCAACCCG
>DGQE01000040.1 GCA_002389645.1 Flavobacteriales bacterium UBA4422 | reverse complement strand
TCGATCAGTAATCACATTAACTCCGTTATCTTCTTTAAAGATTGCCCCCCCTACAGTTGGTATTTGACCCAAAGCCACTTTGGTATTAGAAATCGTTACTGCAGAGGCTGCGAATCCCGATGATATATTTGCTAATGCTTCAAGGGCGCAAAGTGGAAGTGAATTTGAAGGACTCAAACCTGTGAATTGTGCATCATCGGTGTCAAAATATATTGAATAACCCGTAATGGTCGAACCACCTACAGGGTCTAGAGAGGTACCCCCCTCTGAATTACAATTACAAACCGATATGCCCATAACTGTACTATTGGTTTTTGATATTCCATTCTTATAGTCATCTATGGTCTGAAAATTGAATTCAACGCTTGAACCAGCGAGCACACTGATCCGAGCACTGTTAAAATCAATAATACCAACCGGTGCAGGATTAATACACGGAGAGCATTGACCAAAAGCTTGGTTTATCGAAAAAAGTGCAAAAACAAAAAAGCAATGACGGAGAATAATCATTAATTAAAAAAAGGTGACCTAATGAATTGGGTCACCTTTATTTTGAACTGTTTAGTTATCTGAAATCTGTAATTCGAAAAGTACGTTTACTACGTATCTATCCGGATCAACACCTGTTTGCTCTATTAATGAAACAGCATTCATGTCACCTTCAGCGGTACCACATCTCCATTGGATAGTAAAATCATTATCTGCCTCGTCTCCTGCATTGGAAGCCCCAGTGTTATCCCAACCAAGTAATTCTTGAGGATATAGGTCTAAATCAGCCACAACCGTACCCAGTGTCGTTGGGGCGCTAATGACTTCACCTGTTGCTAGAGTGTGGGCACCATTTGCAACAACCTGTAAACCAACATTATCCAAGGCTAGAGTATTCGGAGTTGTTCCATCATCTACTCCAATAAAAGTTGCATTTTCAGCTCCGTACATCAAATCCCATTCAGTGGATGATGAAATTGTAAAAGATGACTGATAAAACCCGGCAGACGTGGCATCATTAGCCGCTCCAGCGGCATCACCTGAAAGACCATCACGGTAATCATCTATGGTGTTAAACACAAATTCAATGTTCCCACCATCGTAGATTGACATTCTGAGTACTTGATTGAGATTCACCGCAACCGGAATTACATTTCGATCACGCACCGCTTGGGCTTTGGAGCTAACTCCCGAAAACATTAATGCTGCTGTTAAAACTTGTAGTGTAACTTTTTTCATGTATAGTTGATTTAATAAAACTTAACGAAAATAGTACTTTTGAATATTACAATGATTATTTCCTTTAAAACTTAAGACTGTTCTATGAAATATTTTCTTCTTTTCTTATTTTTTTCTCAAACTCTTTTGGCGCAAGACTTTGAGGTGAGTCCTGTATTGATAGAGGCTAATGCTAGCCAAGGGCGTTTTGTAAGAGATGTTATGATTTTTAACCATACCGACTCCCCGAAAATTTTTAATGTCAAGGAATATGATTTTATTATAAAGGAGGGAGGGAAAAAGATGCCAGCCGAGTTTGGTTCGACATCCCGCACATTAAAAGGTGAAATGAATATTTCACCTTCAACCATTTTATTACAACCAAATGAAAAAGGTTACTTTACGCTCTCTATAGATCCTGTAATCGCATCTAAGATGAAGTGGGCTAAGCTCTCAGTAATTGCTGAAAACGAAGTTTCGGTCCTTGAAGAAGTTACTTCGTTGGGGGCGGGCGTCAAAATAAAACCTGCAATCTCGATAATGGTTTATATGCATAGTGATGAGTCTCAGCCTGATGCCGAAATTTTCACCCCTGAGAAGACCGATTTGGGATATGACGTAAGGATTGCAAACACCGGTGACTCAAGAGTAAAGGCAAAAGTTACTTTTCTTCTAACAAATATTTTGACCGGGGAGGAAATCGAATTTGATGAAAAGGTGTTTAATCTATTGCCTGGGGCAGAGAAGACTCATTCTATTGTGATACCTGAACACGACTATGCTAAAGCAATGTTAAGCGTTTTGATGGATTACAGCCCAAATGCTGATTTAAAAGGGGTACAAACCATCTTAAATTAATGTCTGTTTTATCCATTTGTTTTGGGTTATTATTTACCGCAATTATTCCAATGGAACCCGACACCATAGTTGTACATTATTCAGGTGGCGCTATAGTGAAGGAAGTTTATTTGGCTAAAATAAATTCAACAGGAGACACTATCCGCTCCGGCTTTTATCATTCGTTTTACAGAAATGGATCCCCTGACCAAAAGGGGTATTACAGAAAAAATAAACTCTCGGGGGAATGGATACTATCGGATCAATTTGGGTTTGTTGAGCAGAAGTTGACCTATAAAAAGGGTAAACAAAACGGCCTTTTTGAAAGGTTTTATACGCAATCGCAAAAACTGAGGTCTACTGGTAAATACCGTAAAAATTTACTCCACGGCAAAGTAATCTTCTATTATGAAACTGGCGAATTGATGGAGAAAAGCAGCTATAAACGGAATGTAAATGAAGGGATTACAATAAGCTATTTTAAATCTGGAAAAATAAAGGAGGTTTCAAGGTTTAAAGCTGGATTAAGAGACGGAATGCGCTCTTTCTATTCAGAATTTGGTTTTCTATTGAAAAATGAAAACTATCATCTTGGTTTGCTCGAAGGTCAATCATTTATATACCATATTGACTCAAAAATTATTTCTCAAAAATTGAGTTATCGAAATAATCTTCTTCATGGCCCGCACTTGACCTATTATCCGAGCGGTCAAATCAAATCTGAGTGCAATTACATAGAGAATCAAAGAATAGGGAGTTATGCCTCATATCATGAAAATGGCATATTAATGGAAAAGGGAAACTACATCAACGGAAAGAAGCATGGAGACTGGGAGGTTTTTGATAATAAGGGCATCCTTGTTAGCTCTGCATTTTTGAAAGATGGAAAGATTTCAGGGGATCTGAAAATCTACAATAGTCAGGGTGAATTAATGAATAAAATCGAATATGAAAATATTGAGTAACAAGAAATCTAAATTGATTAAAGCTGCGCTTTACATCAGTTTCAGCCTTATTAACTTGAGTAATATCGGTTGTAAAGATTCAGTTGCTGAATGTTCAGAAACTTATATTCTTGTCAGAACGAATATCTCGAATGATTGTACTTTTATAATAATCTCCGACAAGTTGATTTATGAGCCGGCTAATATTTCTCAGTTTAATTTCACTGCATCACTCGGAGATTCTACTCAAGTTCAAGCCGATTTTAGGATATCTGATCAGTTGTTCCCGGAATGTTTAGGAGACTACAGGGTGGAGTTGTTTTGCCTAGAACTAATGTGAATTGTTTTGAGATGATACCATCAATAGGCAAGTGATTGTTGAAATAATTAATGCTTTCATAGCTTTAGTTAGAGTCAACTAAAAAAATTTGCGCAGCAAAACTTTATCAAAGAGGCTCTCCTGTCAAACCAATTTAAATGATCAGCATCATTTAACTTTCCGTTTGAGACGCCCAGAAAGCCTTTTCATCGTATATGTAAGCTCCCTCAAAACTAGAACAGTTTAAAAGTAGAATTTCTAATTTTAACAACTGTAATATGAGAAAGAGTAAATTTTCCCCAACACAAATTGCCAAGATTCTTGAAGAATTTGATTTAGGCAAAGATGTAGAAACGATAGCCCGTGATCATGGCGTATCTAAAGCGACTTTTTATAAATGGCGTCAACGTTATGGCCGTATGGAGGCAAGCGAACTGAAGAAAGTAAAAAAGCTTGAAGAAGAAAATGCCAAGTTGAAACGGATGTATACTGATCTAGCTTTGGAACTTGATATGGCAAAGTACATTATTGAAAAAAAGCTTTAGAGCCTTGCCATAAGAGAGAAATAGCAACAGAGCTAAATACTATCTACTTATAACTAACTACTAGGAATTACTTCCCAGCAGCATAACGCTTAGAAACTTCGTCCCAATTGATCACATTGAAAAATGCATTGATGTAATCAGGTCTACGGTTTTGGTAGTTTAAATAATAAGCGTGTTCCCAAACATCAAGACCAAGAATTGGTGTGCCTGTGCAACCTGCACCTGGCATCCAAGGGTTGTCTTGATTTGCGGTAGAACAAACTTCTACTTTGCCACCAGCATGCACACAAAGCCAAGCCCAACCTGAGCCAAAACGTGTTGCAGCAGCTTTCGCGAAAGCGTCTTTAAAAGACTCGAACGAACCAAATGCCGCATTGATTGCGTCAGCCAACTCGTCTGATGGCTGCGTACCAGCGTTTGGTGTCATTATTTTCCAAAACAAGCTGTGATTGTAAAAACCACCGCCATTGTTTCTTACAGCCGCATTGTTCATGTCTAATCCTGTAAGAATATCATCGATCGACTTGCCTTCTAGCTCAGTGCCAGCGATTGCATTATTTAAGTTTGTTGTATAACCTGCGTGGTGCTTACCGTGATGGATTTCCATGGTGCGAGCGTCAATGTGTGGCTCGAGTGCATCGTATGCATAATCGAGTGATGGTAATTCAAATGCCATTTTTATATTTGTTTAAATGTTAAACTTACAATCCTAACACGGCATCTTTCTATTTTGTTTCAGCCTAGCCGTTTAGGATTTCAACTAATTTCGCTCAAATATTTTAATTCTAATCGACACTAACCGCATTAAAACATGAAAAAACTGTTATTCTCTGCTGCAATCATTTCACTTACTGTGATCTCTTGCGGCCAAAGCCCAGAAAAAAAGGCCGCTGCTCAACAAGAAAACGAAGCAATGGTTGATGAAAAAGTAGATGAGATCATGGAATCATTGAATGAGTCAGCAGAAGAAGCTATGCAAGCTTCAGATAGCACTTCAAGTGATTCTGCCGCTGCGCATGATCACGATCATAGCGAAGAAGGGCATACCCACTAAAAGATGCTTAAACCGAAGTCTTTGGCTTCGGTTTTTTCATTTCCTTCTGCGCCTTAATCACAAATGGATCAGACTGATTGATGAGTTTGAAGTACACTTCATCAGAAAAAAGACTTCTTCCAATCAACGCTTTGGCCCGCATTACAATCTTGTCGATAGATCGATTCCACTCTTGCTCCAGAAACGGTATACTCTTGTTCTTTGAGAAATCCCTTAATTCACTTTTAAGTATATCAGCCTGCCATTGGTTGGTGTAAATATCCGGCCCCATGGCCTGCAATTCCTTAAAATGGGCATCGCGATAGGTATAAGCAAACTCGTTAAGCATACCGCTGTGCACCAATTCTGCATAAAACCAAGTAATTCCCACAGTATCATTTTCAACCCACCAATCAGGGTTTATTCCTCCTTCAACGGTATCGTTGGGCCCCGTCATGTGGTCTGAAAAACTCTCATAAGGTTTTTGAATGCTATTTCCGCTTGGGGTGTAGTATCGCGCTACTGTCAAACGGGTCGCACTGCCATCGTCCCACTCGTTCTGCTCTTGCACTAGGCCTTTTCCAAATGATCTCCTTCCAACTATAGTGGCTCTGTCCAAATCTTGCATGGCGCCCGCAAATATTTCTGACGCACTGGCGCTATATCCATCAATGATCACGCTGAGCGCCACGTCTTCAAACTTTCCCTTATCAGATGCCAAATATTCTCGTTTTGGCCTGTTTTTCCCTTCGGTGTAAGTAATCAATTGACCATCAGCCAAGAACTCATCTGCCAAAACAACAGCCGCATCTAAAAAGCCCCCGCCATTTCCTCGTAGATCCATCACAAAGGAATTTACTTTCTCAGAATATAATGGGTACACTCTTCTTTGAAACTCATCGCAAGTGGTCAGTGAAAACTGCGCCAAACGCACATAAATCGTAGTGTCATTCAATTTATAAATCGCATCGAAACTGCTGATTGGAATTTGCCCGCGTTCAATTGAAAAAGCTATTAACTCCTTTACTCCAATCCGTTTCACACTCACATTCACCGAACTACCCGAAGGACCTTTCAATAAACTCATCACCTTTTGATTGGTAAGTTCGGTGCCTGCAATAACGGCTGAATCCACCTTAACAATGAGGTCTCCCGCTTGCAGCCCCGCTTTTTCAGAAGGACCACTAGGAATGACATTGACAATGTAAATGGTATCTTCCCGAAGATTAAACTGCACTCCAATGCCCTCAAAATTACCTTCGAGCGATTCATTTGCCACACCTAAATGATCTCCAGAAATGTATAAGCTATGTGGATCTAATCGCTGTAAAAGGTAGGCAATCACTTCGCTTTCGAGTTTTTCACGGGAAACGTTGTCTACATAATCGTTCTCAACGTACTGGAGTATCTGCTCTACCTTATTCCAGTTTTCAGCTGGAGCGTGGTTCTTAAAAGGATGCCGCATACCACTGCCCAACCATAGTCCAATTGCCATAGAGCCACCGAGAAGAAAAGGTATGTAAGACCGCTTATCCAATCGTTCTAGTTAACAATGTTTAGTGCATTCAGTTCAACCATCACGGTTCAAGTATTTGAGTGATTTGCAATCCAGCTTTTTTCAAAAAATCCAATCCACTAGAGTCTTTATAAGCATCGGTATACACCAATCGTTCAATTCCTGAATGTAAAATGAGCTTGCTGCAGTCTTTGCAAGGGGAATGCGTAAGGTATAATGTAGCTCCCGCTACTTGGTTGGTGGTGCGAGCAACCTTCAGAATGGCGTTTGCCTCCGCGTGCAGCACGTACCATTTTGTTTCACCTTTCTCGTTTTCGCATTCATTTTCAAAGCCTGTTGGCGTTCCGTTATATCCATCGGCTATAATAGTAGCATCCTTTACTATGATAGCACCCACTTGCTTTCGCTTACAATGACTGAGTTTAGCCCACTCCAATGCCAATCGCAAATAAGCTTTATCATAGCGTTCCTGTTTCGCCTGCTGCTGTACTTTACTTTTTTCAATTTGCATGTGGCAAATGTAAGCCTGAATTTGAGCTCAAATGAAGCAAAAGATCAATAACTAAATAAGACCCTAAGTAGATAGCAAATAAGCAGAAAATAGATGTCAAGAAGGGGGTTAACGTCCGTCTACAATCTTGAATTCAACCCTTCGGTTTTTAAGCCGCCCTTCTGGAGTATTATTTGACGCAATGGGTTCGCGAGGTCCCACGCCTTGTCATGAAATTCTATTGGGATCAACTCCTTTTTTAACGAGGTATGCCATAACCGCTTCTGCTCGTTCTTTGGACAATTTCAAGTTTTTATCGGGGGCGCCTATGTTATCTGTATGTCCGGAAATTAGAATTTTTACTCCTTCATTTTCGAGCAATTCCTCTGCCAAATGATTCAATTCGCTATTATCTTGATTCCCCAAGGAGCTGGCGCCTGTGGCAAATTCAATCGAAGTAAGTTCAAGCGCTACACCAGGCCGCTCATTCACCAAGTTTTTGTAGGCGTGGTGCTTCATCTTCAGTGTGTCTTTGTCGTAAAAAACGTCATGTTGACTTCTTCTTCGGGTAATTTAGAGAACCTAAAATACCCCTCATCGTTCTGCTTATCTGAGTTGGAATAAGCGTAGGGTTCATTTTTATCATCTGTCAGCACAATCTCCACATAATCATCTAATGGATTATGGTCTACCCGCACGATGTAATCACTTGAATCAAGATCAAGAAACTGAAACTTCCCATTGAAATCAGTAATGGTTGAGTTCACGAATGCTTTCTTGGGTGTGTAAAGTCCAATTTTCACTCCTTCACGGCCGATGAGGTACGTTTCTTTGTCCACCACCTTACCTGACATCGAAGATTCACCTCGATCAACAGCCACTACTACATCTTTCATGCTGAGAATCGCCAACTGATCGTGAAATTCTTTTCTAGCGGTAAAGCTGTGCAGCCTGTGTCCTAGATATATTGGTTTACCGATGATTCTCGCTTCTGAGTTATACAGAAACATGTCTACCAAAAGCTTGGTATCGTCTCCTTCCATTCTCACCAAATTGATCTTTTCAGGATCTATATTATAGATCTTAAAAATTCCGAATTCATCCGTTTTTGTGGTCGATTGTTGAGCAAGGTCTTCATTCAAAAGCGAAACACCAAATTCAGCAACAGGCTTCGCATCTAACCTTCTTACGCGGCCAATAATCATAGCCGTGCGTGGTTTTTTATCTACTTCCTCAAATGCTTCTTCTTGAATATTCTCTTCAACAGGGTCTTCCTTCACAGATTCACCCGCTTCTTTTGCGATTGGTGTGAATTTTTCAGTGAGGTAAAGTGCATATGACACCTTTTTCGAGTCAGCACCGATCAATAGATAATGCTTTCGCTTGGGTTTTAAATTCAAGACTTCAAGGCTTTAATCTCCGGGGCCTCCTTGTACTTTTTCGCAGCCTAACTCAACCAAGGTTTCGAGGCCATCGATAGTGTCTAAGTATCCTATGCACAAGAGCGGATCGGCAATGGTGCCCCAATTCATTCCGGCAGAAAGCGTAACGCGAATCTTTCTCGAGTTGGGATAAAATTTGAACCAGTTGCCATGAGTTACCGGCATGGAGACTCCAACTCTCCCAACGAAAGGTTTATGGTTTTAAAATCTTTTGGTTTTGGTGTGTACTCGGCATCAATGTTCTATGACCCTGAAATCACGAAATCGCTTTGCGTCAATGCCTCAACACTGAGCAAAATGAAAACAGAAAGAATCAAAAACAGTTTTGTTCTCATAGGGTTAGAGGCAGCGAAGTTAGGTCTTGATTCATCTGAAAAAAATTAATTAGCTGACCACGTTGTTCTCTACGACTAAAATTAAAAGAGGTTACTTATCAATGACAATAAATTCAACACGTCTATTTTGCTTTCTCCCTTCGTCACTATCGTTCTTTACTATTGGCTTTTTTGAGCCATAACCCTTGAAGCTCAAGCGGGCCCTATCTACTCCCTTAGACGTAAGGTAATCAACCACAGCTTTCGCTCGATGCTCTGAAAGAATGAAATTGGCATTAACTGACCCAACATTATCTGTATGCCCTGACACTTCAATATGAACACTAGCCATTGAGTTCAATTCTGAAGCCAAGCGATCAAGTTCCAAATAAGATGAGCTCAGCAAATCAGCTGATCCAGATGCAAACAATATGTTTTTTAATACGATAGGCTCACCTTCATGCATTCCGCTAAAATCTGAAGGCAGTTTCAGCTTGGTATCCTTTACTTCATCGCGCTTCAGTGTAACAATGTCCGTAGGCAGTTTTTCAAACCCAAAGAAGCCTTCATCATTAGTTTTTTCTGAATTCGAATACGTGTAAGGCACATTTAAATCATCTACAAAAACGATTTCCGCATAGTCTTCAGCGCTTTTGTTTTCCAATCGCACTTCGTATTCCGCATTATCCAAATTCACAAAAGAGAACATTCCTCGATTGTCTGTTTCAGCTGACGCTAGTAGAGATCTTTTCTTGCTGTAAAGACCCACTTTCATTGAAGGTCTGCCAAACAAATACGTTTCCTTGTCAACGACCCTTCCCACGACTCCAATTTTTGTTGGGCTTACATTCAGATTAAAATCATGCTCAGTAAGAAGGTCAATCTGAGGAAAACCGTCAGAATCAGCACCAAAAGCGTATAGCCTGTCTCCAATCTTGGTCGCTCTATCGCTAATCACACCTTTCGCGTCAATTAAAAAGAGCTCTACTTTAAAATCAGTGTCTTCCGTGTCAATTCTCGTAATGTAGCTTTCATCTTTTGGCAACTTCTCAAATTTGAAGAAGCCCCTTTGATCACTGATCGCTCCAATATTTTCTTGTTCTCCTGATTGAGCAATGAAACCTCAACCCCACTTTTTGCATTTCCACTTTTATCAAAAACACGACCAAAAACGCTTTGGAACGCGCTCGGTTTTTCTTCCTTAACTGGGGTAGGAACAAAGTCATCTGTGATTTCAATGGCATATTTCATGCCTTCTTTACTGGACTTGAGCAAGACATAATATTCATTCTCTTTCTTCAATTCAACCCCTTCAATGGAATACTTGCCGTCTGACCCCTCGTGCTGAATACAAGATACTTCGTGGATGGAACGCGTTCCCTTCTTATCCCTCACTTCGCCCAGATAAAGTTCCGGGTTCTCAAGATCACCGAAGCGCCCGCCTGTTACGATGGTAAATTTCACCTTCTCACCTTTTACAGATAAAGCAAACCAATTACCGTATTTGGCACCTTGAATGCACCTTGAATGCACTTAGAGTCAACCTTAGACCAATCTAAAGCTTTAGTGGTAAAGTCCTGTGGAAACACCTTGTAGCCAACCTTCACTTTTCGGTCGGCATTGATGTTATAGTCTATTTGAGCATGCGTTGAGAGAGCGAATGCAAAAAATGATAAAACAAGGGTGAAAACTCTCATAGGCGTAATGGTTGGGTAACAAATTTAGCAGAACTGACTTCTAAAAACACTAAGCTTAATCTATTCGCTCAGTAATTCTATTTTCGAAGCCATTAAAACGAGCCACATTATGCTAAAAATCGACATGCACACCCACATCCTTCCTGCCAAGCTTCCTCGGTTTGCTGAGAAATTCGGTTACGGTGACTTTATTTATTTGGAACCGCGAGAAGACGGTGCTGCTGACATGATCAAAGGCGATCAATTCTTCAGAACGATTCAACCCAATTGCTGGGATGAAAAAATTAGAATAGAAGAATACGCCACTCACCAAACTCAAGTGCAAGTAGTTTGCACTATTCCTGTCATGTTTAGCTATTGGGCTAAAGGGAAAGACTGTTTAGAGCTCTCTAGATTTCTCAACGACCACATCGCCCAATTGGCCAAAGACAACCCTAAGCACTATATCGGACTTGGCACTGTGCCCATGCAAGACACGGAGTTGGCCATTCAGGAACTGCACCGCATCAAGGAAGAATTGCACATGCCCGGTATTCAGATTGGCAGTAACATCAACGACCTCAACCTGAGCGAAGAGCAATTCTTCCCCATATTCAAGGCGTGTGAAGAGCTCGGATTGGCCGTTATGGTGCACCCTTGGAACATGATGGGAATGGCCAACATGACCAAATATTGGCTGCCTTGGTTGGTTGGCATGCCAGGCGAAACTTCCCGCGCCATGTGCTCGATGATATTTTCTGGACTCTTTGACAAGTTGCCCAATTTGCGTGTGTGCTTTTCGCATGCTGGCGGTTCGTTTTTTGGTACCATTGGTCGAATAGAGCACGGGTTGAATTGCCGTCCTGACCTAGTGGCTATTGACAACCCAAACAACCCAAGAAATTACATCGGCAAATTTTGGGTGGATAGCATAACACACGACCCCAAGGCGTTGGATTTCATTCTTAGCTACCAAGGGTCGAAAAAAGTGTGCCTCGGATCAGATTATCCTTTTCCATTGGGCGACCTTGAAATTGGCAAATACATCACTGAAATGGGGCTGCCGAATGAAACCGTTGAAGACATTTTTTGCAACTCAACACTTGAGTGGCTCAACCTCGACAAAGCACAGTTTATCAATGAATAAAATCATCGCTTTTCTTTTTCTAGTTCTTGGAATTGCCGCTTCAGCACAAGATGGTTATTGGCAACAGGATGTGCAATACAGAATGGCCATTGACTTTAATGCTGAGCAACACACGTTCACGGGAAATCAAGTTTTGACCTATACCAACAACTCCCCCGATACGCTGCATCGCGTGTTTTATCACTTGTATTTCAACGCCTTTCAACCGGGCAGCATGATGGACGTGCGCTCGCGCACCATTGCCGATCCCGATCCGCGTATTGCAGACCGCATCAATAACTTGCAGCCTAATGAAATCGGTTTTCACAAAATTGACAAGCTCACCCAAGACGGAAAGAAAGTGACCTTTTCGGTGGAAGGCACCGTTGCCGAGGTGCAGCTAGCTCAACCTCTATTGCCTGGAAAGAGCACTACATTCGAAATGAAATTCAACAGTCAAGTGCCCATTCAAATCAGGCGAAGCGGACGAAACAATGAAGAAGGCATTGACTACACCATGACCCAATGGTATCCTAAATTGGCTGAATATGATCGTGACGGCTGGCATAGTGAGCCGTATGTCTCGCGCGAATTTCACGGTGTGTTCGGAACCTTTGAGGTAGAAATTACCATCAATTCTAAATACACGTTGGCGGGCACAGGAGTCGTTCAAAACCCAGAAGAAGTAGGCCATGGTTATGCGGAATCTGCGCCAACCTCAGAAAAAACTACTTGGAAGTTCAAGGCCGAAAATGTGCACGACTTTGCTTGGGCGGCTGATCCTGAATACACTCATTTGAACACGACTCTAACCAACGGAACGGAACTTCATTTCTTCCACCGAAACGATTCCATGATCAACGAAAATTGGTCTCGCCTCGTTCCCTTCACTGAGCAGCTGTTCAACATCATGAACGATCGATTCGGTGCGTATCCTTACCAACAGTTCAGCGTGATTCAAGGAGGTGATGGCGGTATGGAATACCCCATGTGCACCATGATTTCAGGAACAGGAAGCTTTGGTGGATTGGTGAGTGTTGCGGTGCATGAAGCCATTCACAATTGGTATTACGGTGTGCTCGCCAGCAACGAGCAAAAATTTCCTTGGATGGATGAAGGTTTCACCACCTATGCGCAAAACCTGGTTTTGGATTCGCTTTTCAAACGAAACCGACTCAATCCGCACCAGCGCAGCATGCAGAGCTACATCGGCAATGCGCTTTCAGTAAGTGAAGAACCCCTTTCTACCGGAGCAGATTACTATGAAACCAATCGCGCCTATGGCTCAAATGCCTATTCAAAAGGGTGTGTGTTCTTAGTGCAGCTGAGCGACATCGTTGGGCAAGAAACATTCGACCGCGCCATGATTAGCTATTTTAACCAATGGAAATTCAAGCATCCTACACCTCAAGATTTCAAGCGTGTGATGGAAAAGGCAGCTGACATGGAGTTAGATTGGTATTTTGATTCGTGGATTGGCACTACCAAAACAATAGACTATGGCATCCATACCGTAAACTCCAATGGAAAAAAGACCACCATAGAAATCGAACGCATTGGCGAATTGGCCATGCCTGTGGAACTGACTGTAAAGAGCGAAAAGGGTACAGAATTCATCTACATTCCGTTGGAAAAGATGCGCGGTGCCAAGCCCGCACCTGAATGGTTAAAAGACAATTGGAAGCAAGAAGCAGATTGGCCATGGGCCTATCCTTTCTATAAGGTTCAATTAGACATTCCGCTTGAATCCATTCAGTCCATTCAGCTGAATCCTTTTGAAAAAATAGCGGATACCAATCCAAAAAACAACCTGTTCCCTTCATCCAATATTTCCTTTCCTCCAAATGAATAAGAGTTGGTATAGTGGGTTTTTTACTGCTATTGTTTTCATAGCAATAAGCACGTCATTACTGGCCCAAAAGAATGTTTTGATTCATGAAGAATCAGGTGAAACCTATGCGCCATGCGAACCCAGCATTGCCATTGATCCTAAAAATCCTGATCGTATGGTGGCAGGCTCGGTGCTGAATAATGTTTACCACTCGAAAGACGGAGGATTCACTTGGGAAAGGGACGAGCTAACCTCGAGCCTTGGCGTTTATGGCGATCCGTGCATCGTGGCTGACAATCGGCATCGTTTTTACTATTTCCACTTGAGCAATCCTTCGGGTGAAGGTTGGGCCAATGACGATATTTTAGACCGAATTGTATGCCAGCGAAGTTCCAAAAACCTCAAGAAATGGAGTGATGGAGGTAGTATTGGATTGAACGGATCGAAAGATCAAGACAAAGAATGGGCAGCATGGAATCCCATCAATAAACGACTCGCAGTAACGTGGACGCAGTTTGACAAATACGGAGACGAAAGCCCTGAATGCAGATCGAATATTCTGCTTTCTACCTCTAAAAAAGGCGAAACTTGGTCGCAACCAATTACCATCAGCTCCACACCAGGCGACTGCATTGATGAAAGTGAAACCACAGAAGGGGCGGTGCCTGCCATTGACAATGAAGGCAACATTTTGGTGTCATGGAGTTTGAATGGAAAGATATTCTTCAACAAAATTCGTTTTGAAAATCCTACATCTTACGAAACTAAAGAATGCGTCATTATAGACCAAGGAGCAGACTGGGCGTTTGACATTCCCGGCATCGGAAGGGCCAACGGAATGCCGATAACTGCGCACGATAACAACAGCGGCAACATTTATGTGAATTGGGCCGACCAAAGCAATGGAGCCAATGATACCAATATCTGGCTGATCAAATCAAGCGATGGCGGAGCAACGTGGAGCAAACGCATTCGCGTAAACGATGACGCACCCGGCAAACACCAATTTTTTACGTGGATGACGGTTGATCAAAGCAATGGATACATCTATTGTGTGTTTTACGACAGGCGAAACCACAATGACACCAAAACCGATGTTTACCTCGCCATTTCAGAAGACGGTGGTGAAACATTTGAAAACCGCAAGATCAGCGAAAGCCCCTTTGAGCCGTCAAAAGATGTGTTTTTTGGCGATTACAACAACATCTCTGCAGTAAACGGAGTGGTCCGCCCCATCTGGACCAGAAACGACAATGGCAAATTGAGTATTTGGACTGCGATTGTGAATGATAACTAAACGGATATGAATGATAACCTAAATGATATTTCAGCAGAATTTATTCGAATCTTTCAATCGAAAGAAAAGAATAGAAGTAAAGCACGAGATTTTAGAGATCTTCTGGAAAGAGTCTTGTATTATCTATCGAATATTCCGAGAAGTGAAAAGCACTCAGTGGCCATCCTAATTAAAGATTTGGCAAATCATCCATGCGCATTTCGAAAAAAACTGCAATCTAGAGCTAGGGTTTTATATTCTTTTTTTAGTGAATGGAGTCACGACAATCCTGCAGAACTTGATGACGTTAATCTCTCGCTTCATCAGCTAAAGCTACAAGAGTTCATGGAAGATGCTTTAGATTGCACCATTGTTATTCCCAAAATTGTACACAGCAACCCTGGACCTAAATCACTGCGTAATTCACGCTCAAGTGATGTTAAATCATATTTTAAAATAGCTAAGAATTGGTTCGGAAAGGGGTTAGTAATTCAGGTGAAGTTCAAAAAAGGTAAGTATCAAGATGAAACCTATGTTTACGACCATGATGAAATGTACAATGCAACCCTAGATCATTTGAACACATTGTCATTTTGGGATAAAGACGGTTACTATTCTAGTTCAAAGAATATACCAAGCTGGGCTGAAAATTATTTAATAAACACCGAATAAGACCATGGACTTCAACGAACTAGCTAAAAGGTATTTGACACAAGATCAGAAGTACATCAAAAAAAGATCGAAATCAGACCCGATCAATACAAAAGATGAGCTATTTGATATTCTTAAGGTTTGGAAGATGATTAATCAAGATCCAAATTGTCAAATAGGTAAAGGTGACACAGGCAATACTCCATGGTTATATATACAACTGCAGGAAAAAGTCTTCTACATGAACTCGGATACCAAGCGCATAGGCATTCAAGAGTTTTACTCGAATAAAAGTAACTCGTAGAAAATTATTCCGAACAATAATAATGTATTGAACTTGGTCACTAACTCAGCAGATGAGACAAAAATTGAAGGACTTTATTTCTACAAGCAGAGTTAGTACACTGACCTTTAAGCCCAAAACATTCAACAGATATAAAAAAAGCCCTCATTGCTGAGGGCTTTTCAGTACCCGGGGCGGGAATCGAACCCGCACTTCCGAAGAAACTGGATTTTGAATCCAGCGCGTCTACCANNTCCGCCACCCGGGCATTTTTGGAATGGGGCGCGAAAATATAGAAAGTTTCTATATCAGCTATGCGTGATGAAACGAAATGTTTGGTGCGCTACCGTCTTTTATCGTGAATAAAAGAATGGAACAGAAAATAGATTTTAATCGCTCTCTAGAAACCCTGATAATCAATTGCATTCGCATTAAAACGGCCTCTAAGATTTAGATGAAAAAATAGAAGTTTTCAACAAGGCATTGATTACATTTGCATCCCTCAAAACGGACGCATTATGTCAAGAGAAGTAAAAATTTGTTGTGGTAGAGCTACGAGATCCCTTGGTGAAAAAATCGCTAAGACTTATGGGTTGAACCTAGCTAATGTCAACATTTTGACCTTTTCTGACGGAGAGTTTCAACCTTCTTTTGAAGAGACCGTGCGCGGTGCAGACGTTTTCATCATCCAAAGTACGATGCCTCCAGCAGACAACTTGATGGAGCTTTTGCAAATGGTAGATGCTGCTAAAAGAGCTTCTGCTAAAAACATTATCGCTGTTCTTCCATATTACGGATACGCACGTCAAGATCGAAAAGATAAGCCTCGTGTTTCTATTGGGTCTAAGTTAGTTGCGAATTTGTTAGGTGAGGCAGGAGTTACTCGCGTAATGACGATGGATCTTCACGCAGACCAAATTCAAGGGTTTTTTGAAGTCCCTGTAGATCACTTGTTTGCGTCAAGTATTTTCTTGCCTTATATCCAAAATCTAAACCTTCCTAATTTGATCATGGCTGCGCCAGATACAGGGGGTACAAAGCGAGCAAATGCCTATGCTAAATTCATGAATTGTGATTTAGCAATTTGCTACAAACAACGGAAAGTTGCCAATCAAATTGAATCAATGACAGTGATTGGTGAGGTAGAAGGAAAAGATGTCATTTTAGTAGATGACTTGATCGATACTGCTGGCACATTGACAACGGCTGCTGAAATGATGTTGGACAATGGCGCGAACTCTGTTCGTGCTTTAATAACACACCCCGTTTTGAGCGGCCCTGCTTATGACAGAATCAACAACTCAAGATTAACAGAATTAGTAGTAACAGACACTATTCCATTAAAGGAGAAGTCTGACAAGATAAAAGTGCTGAGTGTGGCAGATTTATTTGCGAACACCATGCGAAGCATTGTAAGTCACGAATCAATTAGTTCGCAATTTATTATTTAATTAATCACGAATCGACCAATGAAAACGATCGAAATCAATGGGCATTTGCGAGAGGCTCTAGGCAGTAAAAAGTCTAAAGAGTTGCGCAGAGAAGGCCACGTTCCATGTGTAATTTACGGTGGTGGAGAAAATGTTCACTTCCACGCAGACGAACGCGAATTAAACAAACTGGTTTATACACCAGATGTTTTCCTTATCAACATTAAGTTAGGAGATAAGAAAGTACAAGCAGTACTTAGAGAAGCTCAGTATCACCCAGTAAGCGACAAGACGTTGCACATGGACTTCATTGAAGTAATTCCTGGTAAAGCTGTTGCGTTGAAGCTTCCAGTTGCTTTAACTGGAAACTCAGAAGGAGTGAAAAATGGTGGTGTTTTGAGAAGAAACGCAAAGGCTCTTTATGTGAAGGGTGTTGTAGATACGCTTCCTGACACCATTTCAATTGATATTACTAAAATGAAGATTGGCAGCACCATCAAAGTAGGTGATGTTTCCATTCCAGGTGTTGAAATGCTTGAAGCGGCCAATCGTGTGATTGTTGCTGTTAAGACTTCTCGTAAAGCAATTGCAGACGAAGAAGCTGAGGAAGCTGCGGAAGGTGAAGAAGGAGCTGAAGGAGCCGCAGAAGGCGAAGCAGCAACTGAGGAGTCATCTGAAGGATAAAATCTTCTCTATGAAGTACCTCATTGTTGGTTTAGGAAATCCGGGTAGTGAATACTCAGAAACCCGCCACAACATAGGATTTAAAACATTGGACGCTCTTGCCGGAGCGTCCAATGTTGTTTTTACCCCAAGCCGTTTGGTGGATGTAGCCGAGGTGAAGCACAAAGGCCGCACGTTGATCTTGATCAAACCAACCACATTCATGAATTTGAGCGGTAAAGCCGTCAACTATTGGCTGCAAGAGGAGAAAATTCCTCTCGAACGGATGATGGTTATCACAGATGATTTAGCGCTGCCCTTTGGCAAAATTCGAATCCGTGCAAAAGGAAGTCACGGAGGGCATAACGGCTTACGAAACATCGAAGAAATTCTCGGAACACAAGCATACGCGCGCATGCGGTTTGGTGTGGGAAATGATTTTGGTCCAGGGCAACAAGTGCAATACGTGCTCGCTCCTTGGAGCCAAGATGAAGCTGCTGCATTGGACGAACGCTTAAACCTAGCAAAAGAGGCCATCTTGGCTTTCTCTACCGCAGGCCTAGCTCGCACCATGAGCGATTATAACAACCGCTAACAATTTATCGGTAATTCAGGAGCTGGTCATCCACCGCGAAAGAATTGAGAGCACCCTTCGTTGACGCAGTATAAGTCGCTTTATTTCTATGTTTTGATAGTCTCATTCAGGTTGGAGAACTTTACGTTTTCACTGTAACTTTCGTCTTTGACTCAACTCTTCAAATATGCTCACAAGATCCATTGGCTTTCTATTTGTGCTGTATGCCTGCCTATTTATGTTTGATGGATGCGGCCCGAAATGCCCTAGTGTAGGCAAATCCACCCTTGATTATTTCTTTGTTGAGCAAGCATATGAAACCGACAGTGGGTGCGTGTTAGAAGCGAATGAAGAAGGAGTCTATCCACTAGAGACAGGTACTACTTTTCGGTTTATGGCCGCTGTAAATACAGAAGAAATTGCCCTAGCCAGACCAGCGATATTTAGTGCATTCGCTCTTTCTTGTATAGACCCCGGGTTATTAGAGTCTGATACAAAGCTTGACCCAGAGTCAGTGATTATTTCCATCAATAAAGACATTACTATAGATAGTAATGACTATTCTTCAGGCGCTAACCTGAGGGTTTCAGAAGGAATCACATTCTCAGAAGATGGATATAATGCTTTTTATGTAAGCCTAAACGAAGCATTTATAGAACAGGTGAATAACACAAGCCTTATACTAACTATTGTTGGTGGTACATTCGATGGGATAGAGTTTCAAAACCATCTGGAGGTTAAAAGGAAATGAAACACCACGAAGTCAATGACATCGAGGTAATTCTTTTAAAACAACAATCTAGCTGAAAGGATAAAGTTGCGTCCAGCACCAGCTAAACCAGAGCTATACGGACGATAACGAACATCCGTAATATTCTCTAATCCCGCGCTTATGGCAAGGTCATCACTCGCATGCACCATCGCCTTAAAATTGAGCGTATACCAAGCGGGTGCATAAGGATCGCCATTCTGGTCTACCGCATAAATCTCTGTCTTGCTCTGTTCGCCAACAGCCAGTTCTGAAAAGCTTACCTCATCATTATACACCCCATATAAATCAAATTTCAAGCGTTTAACGCTATACGTCAAATGAGCGGTAGTAAACCACGGGGCTGCGTGACGCAATGGTGAAGTTGTTCCATTATCCAATTCTTCTTCGCCCGCTTGATAATTAAACCTACCCCACAAGCCAAAGCCGGAAGGAAGTTTAGCCTCAAACCCAGCTTGAACCCCATAAACCGTTGCTTGCGCTGCATTTTGAATGGCTTGTACCTGACTCAATTCACCATCGTAATCAATGCTGTCTAAACCATTCAATTGATAGTCTCTTCGCACCAACGCATTCTCTAAAATGGTGTAATACGCTGTCGCGTCCAATTTCAAGAAATCACCAAACACCTTAGCAATGCCAAGTTCTGTGTTATAAGCATATTCTGCGTTAAGGTTGGGGTTGGGAACAACCACAGCTCCGGGTTCCGAATCAAACACCTTCCCAACATCATCCACATTGGGCGAACGGAATCCAGTGCTGACATTGGCGCGAATGCTCCACGTTTCGCCTGGCGAATAAACCGCACCTATGCTTCCGGTAAGTGCACCATTATTGATGTTGACTTCAGTGAATGGAAATGGATAAAAAGTGGTATCAAACTTGGCGTTAAGCGCAAATGCATTGTACCGCGCACCTGCTTGCATAATCAAGTCTTCTGTTAACTTGAATTGATACGTGGCATAAGCCGCATACGATGACCATGAAGATTGCGGGTAGCGGCTCGGGCCAACAGCTTGGCTGCCAGTAAACACATTCTGATCCCGACCAATCGAGGTCACATCATTCAGCACGCCATCAACTCCATAATAGAGCTTCTGCCGTGCACCGATGTTTTTATACAAATCAATGGTGGCAGAATAAGCATCTACACGTTCGATACGTTTTGACCTGATATTAGAATTCAAATCGCGATCAATTCGGCTTTCCTCAAAATGCTGTTGTGCCAATCGAACGGTTAATTCATCATATATGCCCTTATCAGCACTGTGCACGATAGTCAAATTATTCATCATCCATTCTTGTGGACCATACTTCCACTCAGCATAGCGCGGCAAGCCCTTTCGAGTGCGCAAATGACGATCATAGCGTCCATAATCACTCGTGGTGCTGTAGTGAAACGCATAGGTGAAATCCCAATGCTTGTTGGGCTTAAATCGCACTTTCTGCATTATGTTGATCTGCGAGTAAGCCGAAGGACTTTGCACCAATGGATCTTGATTTTCAACTACACGATCAATGGAATCTGAACGCTCAATGGTATAAGGCTTCAAGTATTCCTTTGGACCATATTTTCCCATACGCAAGTCTCCAAAAGCGCTGGTGGTAAAGCTGGAAACGAACGCCCATTTTTTCCACCCCACGTTCACATCAAAGTGACCGGTTTGTTCGCCATTGGCCGAAGAGTATCGCCCGAGTGCTTTTCCGGAAACAACGGGCTCGTTGGTCGCTGAAAGGGTTGGTGTAAGTGTGCTGAAGCTCATCACGCCACCGATAGCGTCACTTCCATAAATCACCGATCCCGGTCCGAACAACACTTCGGTGCGCTCGATGGCAAAAGGATCTAATGAAATGACGTTCTGCACGTTTCCGCTTCTGAAAATGGCCGTGTTCATCCGCACACCATCGACGGTTAGCAATACACGATTGGTAGAAAACCCACGAATCATCGGGCTTCCACCACCTTGCTGGCTTTTTTGAATATACACATCGCCCGATGCGGCTAGTAGATCAGCGGCAGTTTGCGGGTTTTGTAATGCTACCGCTTTGGGCGTGATGGTGGTGATTTTAGCTGGCACATCACGTTGTGACTGATCCCACCGAGAAGATGTAATCACCACTTGATCAAGAGAGATAGTATTTGGATAAAGGGTGATTTTCCAGTCCATGGTCTTGAGCTCAGCATAACTCAAGGTTTGAAAAGCAAAGCCAGTCATCCTCACCTCAATGGCTTCTGACTCTTTAAAGACATCGATGTCTGCTTGTCCGTTAGCATCAGCTACAACTGATGCTTTTGGTGCCTGGCTGACCAACGTAACCAATGGCACGGGTTGATCCGTTTCCGAATCCTTAATGGTGACAATTTGTGCGAAGGCGTGCAGTCCAAATAACACAAACAGACAAGCTGATACAATTCTTTTCATAAAAAAATTTGCAATCTAATTCTGACCTGCCCTATCACCAAACAATAGACCATAAATCAAAGGTTAGAACAAAAACTCAAAAGTAACCGGAATCAATCCTGCTTCAGTGCCGTTTTTTGGTCAATTACCCTCTTACTCCCTTCCTCACAATCGCCTCAACATCTTCAATCGCAACGCGCTCTTGTTTCATGCTATCGCGGTGGCGAATGGTTACTGTGTTGTCTTCCAAGGTTTGATGATCAACGGTTATGGCAAATGGCGTTCCGATGGCATCTTGTCTGCGGTAACGTCTTCCAATGGCATCTTTCTCATCGTATTGACACATGAAATCACCTTTTAATCCATCGATAACCTCACGAGCTTTTTCCGGTAAGCCGTCTTTCTTCAATAAAGGAAGCACGGCTACTTTATAAGGAGCCATTTTAGCTGGTAATCGCAATACCGTGCGTGTTGATCCATCTTCCAATGTTTCTTCTTCATAGGCGGTCGAGAGAATGGCCAAGAACATGCGATCTAAACCGATGCTGGTTTCCACCACATACGGAACATAGTTTTTGTTTTCTTCAGGGTCGAAGTATTGCAATTTTTTGCCGCTATGCATTTCGTGCTGCTTCAAGTCAAAGTCGGTTCGCGAGTGAATGCCTTCCAACTCTTTGAACCCAAAAGGAAAGTTAAATTCAATGTCGGCAGCGGCATTGGCATAGTGCGCCATTTTAATGTGGTCGTGAAAACGATATTCAGATTCCTTAATTCCTAAAGACAAATGCCACTTCATGCGCTCAGCCTTCCAGTATTCATACCACTTCATTTCAGTGCCTGGCTTCACAAAAAACTGCATTTCCATCTGCTCAAATTCTCGCATGCGGAAAATAAATTGACGCGCTACGATCTCGTTTCTAAATGCTTTTCCAATTTGGGCAATACCAAACGGAATCTTCATTCTTCCCGTTTTTTGCACGTTCAAAAAATTTACAAAAATACCTTGAGCCGTTTCTGGCCTGAGGTAAATCGTGTTAGCCCCTTCGGCAGTCGATCCCATTTCTGTGCTGAACATCAAGTTGAACTGACGCACATCGGTCCAGTTTCTCGATCCGCTTATCGGGTCAACAATTTCTTCATCTATGATCAATTGCTTGAAGTCTTCCAGGTTTCCATCATCCAGGCATTTCTTCATCCGCTGCTCAATGGCATCGATTTTGGCTACATATCCAGCAACGCGCGGATTGGTTTGCTTAAACATCTCTGCATCAAAGCTGTTTCCAAATCGCTTGGCCGCCTTTTCTACTTCCTTGTTTATTTTTCCTTCAATCTTGGCAATGTGGTCTTCTACCAACACATCGGCACGGTATCTTTTTTTGCTGTCTTTGTTGTCAATCAACGGATCATTAAACGCATCAACGTGTCCGGAAGCTTTCCAAGTAGTGGGATGCATGAAAATGGCTGAATCAATGCCCACAATGTTTTCGTGCATCTGCACCATGCTCTTCCACCAATACTGCTTGATGTTGTTTTTGAGTTCGGCTCCCAATTGACCGTAGTCATACACAGCACTCAACCCGTCATAGATTTCACTCGATGGAAACACAAATCCATACTCTTTAGCATGGGAAATAACATTCTTGAATTTATCCTCTTGATTCATGGCAGCAAAAGTAGAAGGGCTTTTGATTGTATAAAGAAAAACTTGAGGTTAAGAATACATTTGCAGCAATGATTCAGATAGACGACCAATTGATTTCTCTGGAGGTGATTGAGGAAGCCTTCGTTTGCGACCTCACCGCTTGCAAAGGCGCGTGCTGTGTAGAAGGCGATGCAGGCGCTCCACTCACCGATGATGAGGTAGGCATCCTCGAAAAGGAATACCCTAACTTTCAATCGTATATGAGAGAAGAAGGAAAAGCATCTGTTGCTGCCCAAGGCACCTCTGTGAAAGACAGCGATGGCGAATGGGTTACGCCATTGCGCGATGGCAAAGAATGTGCGTATACTGTTTTTGATGAAAAAGGAACGGCCATGTGCGGCATTGAATTGGCGTGGAAAGATGGCAAGACATCCTTCAGAAAACCCATTTCATGTCACCTTTATCCGATCCGCACAAAACAGTACAAAGATTTTGAAGCCATCAACTACGAACGATGGAATATTTGCAGCGCGGCATGCAGTTTAGGAAAAGAGCTAAAAGCGCCCGTTTACAAGTTCACGAAAGACGCATTGATCCGCAAGTACGGTGAACAGTGGTATACGGCATTAGAAGAGGCCGCGGAGGAGTTCTATAAAATGGATTAGATTGTTGAGATGACCAAACCTTTTTTTCAATTTGACCACCAATTAACAGGTCAATATTCCTCAACCAAGCGTTAACACTGAGTTAATGTTTCGGAATTATATTTTTAAACACCCTGACATTTTTCAGAGTGTTAAAAAAGTCGCCCAATTGTCAATAAAAATGGTTTGACTTGGGAGCCTTTTTTGTCAAGTTTTGCTGAGCAGAAAAAAAGAAGGGGGCGAGGGCTCCCTTTTACGCCTCAAGCCTTTTTTGCACTAAATAAGCTGAAAATCAATTCGTTAAGCAAATGTCGTTGTTCAGCGGCACGGAAAATTTTTGGCTCTAATTAAACCTGAAACGCCAGTAAAACAGGCCTTTAAGATGTAACAAAAAGACAAGATAAAAACAGAAGCTAACATTGACGAAGTGCTTCCAAAAAACACGACACTCGAAACGAAAAATACTATGACTGAAGAACCTATTTTAAAAGAAGATCCAAACCGATTTGTACTGTTCCCCATTAAACATGATGACATCTGGGCATTTTATAAAAAGTCAGAAGCAAGTTTTTGGACGGCAGAAGAAATTGACTTGGGTCCAGACCTTCACGATTGGGAAAATAAGTTGAACGATGACGAGCGCTATTTCATCAAACACGTTTTGGCATTTTTCGCTGCAAGCGATGGCATCGTGAATGAAAATTTAGCGGAGAACTTTCTGGCAGAAGTTCAATACACCGAAGCGAAGTTTTTCTACGGTTTTCAAATCGCAATGGAAAATATCCACTCTGAAACCTACTCGCTTCTCATCGACACCTACATCAAAGACAGTAAAGAGAAAACCAAATTGTTGAATGCGATTGACACCATTCCTTGTGTAACAGAAAAAGCCAAGTGGGCGATGCAATGGATTGAAAACGGAAGTTTCGCTGAGCGATTGATCGCCTTTGCTGCCGTTGAAGGCATTTTCTTCTCGGGTTCATTCTGCTCTATCTTCTGGCTGAAGAAGCGCGGTTTGATGCCAGGATTGAGCTTTTCTAACGAGCTTATCTCCCGTGACGAAGGAATGCATTGCGACTTTGCTTGCTTGCTTTACAATGAGCACGTGGTAAACAAGCTTCCTAAAGAAACCGTAACCAAGATCATTACTGACGCTGTTGAAATTGAGAAAGAATTTGTGACAGACGCCATTCCTGTTTCGTTGATTGGAATGAACGCCACGTTGATGCAGCAATACATCGAATTCGTAGCCGACAGATTGCTTTCTGAACTTGGATGCGAAAAAGTGTACAAATCTGAAAACCCATTCGAGTTCATGGAAATGATCAGCCTTCAAGGCAAGACCAACTTCTTTGAAAAGCGCGTGGCAGAATACCAAAAGTCTGGTGTTGCAAACGGATCAGAAAGCCAAGTTTTCAAACTAGACGAAGATTTTTAAGATAACCTCCTCCCTCATAATAACCTGAATTAATCCAAAAGCCATGTACGTAGTCAAAAGAGATGGTAGAACTGAAGCAGTGAAGTTCGACAAGATCACTGCCCGAATTAAGAAACTTTGCTATGGTCTTCACCCAAGTGTTGATGCCGTCAAAATCTCGATGAGAGTGATTGAAGGAATCTACGAAGGTGTTGCAACCACGCAATTGGATGACCTTGCTGCTGAAACTGCAGCTTCATTGACCACCACGCATCCAGATTATGCGTTGTTGGCATCTAGAATAGCCGTGTCTAACCTGCACAAGAACACTGAAAAGTCGTTCTCAGCAACCATGGAAGCGCTGTACAATTACGTTGATCCAAAAACCAACAAAAAAGCTTCGTTGATTGCTGATGATGTGCACAAAATCATCCAAGAAAACGCTGAAACGTTAGACAGCCACATCATTTATGATCGTGACTTTGGGTATGATTTCTTCGGTTTCAAAACCTTAGAGCGTTCTTACCTATTGAAGATGAACAATCAATTGGCAGAGCGTCCGCAGCACATGTTGATGCGCGTGGCCATTGGCATTCACAAAGAAGACATCGATGCGGCCATCGAAACCTATGACTTGATGAGTCAACGATGGTTCACGCATGCAACGCCAACGTTATTCAACGCAGGTACACCAAAGCCACAAATGTCGTCATGCTTCCTTTTGACTACGAAGGACGATAGCATCAGTGGCATCTACGAAACACTTTCACAATGCGCTAAAATTTCACAATCTGCGGGAGGAATCGGATTGTCAATTCACAACATCCGCGCAACAGGATCATACATCAGAGGAACAAACGGAACCAGCAACGGTATCGTTCCAATGCTTCGCGTATTTAACGACACTGCGCGCTACGTTGACCAAGGAGGCGGAAAGCGCAAAGGATCGTTTGCCATCTACCTTGAACCATGGCATGCGGATGTATTCGACTTCCTTGATTTGAAAAAGAACCACGGTAAAGAAGAAAACCGCGCGCGCGATTTGTTCTACGCCATGTGGACTCCAGATTTGTTCATGAAGCGCGTAGAAGAAGGTGGAGACTGGACCTTGATGTGTCCAGACGAATGTCCTGGGCTTTCTGATGTGTGGGGCGAGAAATTCGAAAAGCTCTACACGAAGTACGAAAAAGAAGGAAAAGGAAAAAAGACCATCAAAGCACAAGAGTTGTGGTTCAAAATCCTAGAATCTCAAATCGAGACAGGTACACCTTATATGCTTTATAAGGATGCCGCCAACTCGAAATCAAACCAACAGAACTTAGGCACGATTAAGTCTTCAAACTTGTGTACCGAGATCATGGAATACACTGCTCCTGATGAAGTAGCGGTTTGTAACCTTGCTTCTATTGCACTTCCAATGTTTGTGAAAGAAGGCAAGTTTGATTTCAACAAGTTGTTTGACATCACGTATGTGGCCACAAAGAACTTGAACAAGATCATCGACAACAACTTCTATCCAGTGCCTGAGGCTAAAAACTCAAACCTTCGTCACCGACCTATCGGATTGGGTGTGCAAGGATTGGCAGATGCTTTCATCTTGATGCGCCATGCATTTGACAGCCCTGAGGCGAAGTTGCTCAACAAGCAAATTTTTGAAACCATCTATTATGCGTCCTTGACAGCTTCAAAAGATTTGGCCAAAGTAGATGGCGCTTATGAGTCGTATGAAGGTTCTCCAATCTCTCAAGGCAAGTTCCAACAAGACCTTTGGGGAGTTCAAACTACCGATCTTTGGGAGTGGGATGTGTTGAGAGAAGAAATCAAGAAATATGGCGTGCGCAATTCATTATTGCTTGCACCAATGCCAACAGCTTCCACAAGTCAAATCCTTGGAAACAACGAATGCATCGAGCCTTACACATCAAACATCTACACAAGAAGAACACTTTCTGGTGAGTTTGTAGTGGTAAACAAACATTTGATGAGGGACCTAGTCAAATTGGGCATTTGGAATGAAAACTTGAAGAACAAGCTGATCGCATCCAACGGATCAGTTCAAAACATCGATGAGATTCCTGAAAACATCAAAGAGCTTTACAAAACTGCTTGGGAGATCAGTCAAAAAGTGATCATCGACCTTTCTGCTGACCGCGGGGCGTATGTTGATCAAAGCCAGTCGTTGAATATTTTCATGGAAGATGCCAACTTCGCTAAATTGACGTCAATGCACTTCTACGGTTGGAAAGCCGGCTTGAAAACAGGAATGTACTATTTGAGAACGAAGGCTGCTCGCGATGCAATTAAGTTCACTGTAGACAAAAGCACATTATCTGAGCCTGCACTAGAAACAGCTAAGCCAAACGCAGCCAAGTCTGAGGCAAAAAGCGAAGAACAGCGCCTTGCTGAAATCGCTTGTTCGCTGGAAAACCCAGACGATTGCGAAATGTGCGGTAGTTAATATTTACTCCCTATATAACTTATACAAAAGGCCACCGATTTTATGTCAGTAGCCTTTTATTTTTTAGGGTTTTTCCCAGAATTATAGAGGAAACGCCTTGTTGTCAAATAAATTATGGAAATTTGCAC
>DGQE01000030.1 GCA_002389645.1 Flavobacteriales bacterium UBA4422 | reverse complement strand
CTATAACGTGCAAGGTGAACAACTCACAATTATCGCCTCTGGTCGTGTTCCAGACATATATACGATTCCTTTCAATAGCTTAAACTTTAATGCTTACAAGAGTTTCGGTGACGACTTTCAACACCGCTTAACCTTTGGATTGAATAATATCATGAACGATGACAGAACGCTTGTTTACAGATCATACGGATCAGAAGATGGTATCTACACAAGCTACAAGCCAGGAGTTGGTGTAAGTTTAAAATACAACTACACTTTCTAAGGACAGAATTAAGCATAAAAAAGCCCCGCTATTGGCGGGGCTTTTTTATTTATAGTTTGTTTGATCTAATCTTTTTCAGCGACAACAACAGGTGCAGAAGCATTTCCGACCATTGGATTATTAAATGATCCATAATCAACTACCTGTCCATTATCAAAACGAGCGAATGTGGTCAAATTATCTACCGTTCTTTCTTGGTATACCTTAACCAGTTCCTTGCTGTAGACAACAAAAACATCAGCTCCTAAAGCATCAGTTCCTTGAACCTTTATCTCACCATTTTCAAGTCGTGTAAGATCTGCATCTTTCGCAGACTGCGCTATCACAGCATTTACGCCTAACATTAACATTATTGCAATTACATATTTCATAACGACCTCCTCTTTAATTCAACGAAAGTTAACCATTTATTCGCTCAATGTTAACTTAATGTTACCAAGATGAAGGTGAAATTACCAAGCAGTAAGATGGTTTCTCTCTATTCCTTCAGCAATCAACATTAGCGCTAGCAAAGATTTTCTGTTTGTACAAGGACACCATTATTTGCGAAAAATCCTAGGGCGCTCTATATTATGTGAAAGTTAATAAATCACGCTTCCTGATTATACGCAATTCTCTGTTTATCATAAAGTTAATGGTCTTTTGCCAAAGATTTGTGATTTCGGTATGTTACCATAAAGTTTAGTTCAATTTACCATTTGGTTATGTATATTAAACAAAGGCTACCGCAGAAATAATAGATCAATTTTTGCCCCATGAAATTTAAAGCCACCCTACTTACAGTAATTTGTTTCATCTCATCTTTTATAATGCTATCGCAAGTTTCCTACAAGAAATTTGGAGATGGCATCAAAATTCAGACTGCTGACTCGAACGGAAACATCAAGATTAGCGCTAGAATACAAAACTTACTTGTTGTAAAATCCGACTTAGACGGCACTGACCCTAGTACAAATGCTATGGTAAGAAGAGCGCGACTCAAATTCAGCGGTTTTGCATATTCTCCTAAAATTACCTACAAAATCGAGTTAGGCCTTAGTAATCGTGACATTAGCAATAGCAGAGATGCCGCTCTAGTAGGTGGTTCTCCAAAAATCGTATTAGACGCAGTATTAAAATATCAGTTTGTAAAGGGTCATACAATATGGTTCGGGCAAACCAAGCTTCCTGGTAACCGCGAGCGCGTTATCTCATCACAAAAATTACAATTTGTTGATCGAAGTTTAGTGAATTCAAACTTCAATATTGATCGCGATTTTGGATTGCAGTTGCATCATAAATTCAAACTAGGCAACACGGTATTGAAGTTAGCCGAATCCATATCTCTTGGTGAAGGACGAAATAATATTAGAACCAATAATGGAGGGTTTGATTATACAGGCCGAGCTGAATTCTTACCTTTCGGAACCTTCACGAATAAAGGTGATTATTTTTCATCCGACTTAGCTAGAGAAGAGTCGTTTAAAATGAGTGTAGGTTTTACTTTCGATTTCAATCATAAAGCCATTAGACAGGGCGGTCAACTAGGTTCTATCCTAGTTGATAGTAATGGGTCTTATTATCAATCCGATTTAACCTCCTTCATAGGTGACATTCACATAAAATACAAAGGTTTTTCATTCTTGACTGAAGCCGCTTATAGGGAAAGCAGCCTTGGAAACTTCGTCACTCCAGATGGCCTAGCCTATAATCAAGGCTTCGGTTTGTCAGCTCAGGCCGGCTATTTATTAAAAACAGATTATGAAATGGCTTTTAGATACACCAGAACAAGTCCTATTGAGGGAATGTCAGCTGCTTCTGTGAATTATCAAGAACAATACACTTTCGGAGTTTCCAAATATATTATTGAGCATAACCTTAAATTTCAAACTGACTTAACATACCATCAAGATTTAGGAAACACCTTTGTATCAAATTATTTAATGTTCCGTTTCCAAACTGAATTGTCTTTTTAAAGCTCGCAACAATGAACTACACATTATTAGATCTACTGACGTTACTTGGTGCCCTTGGATTCTTTATCTACGGGATGAAGGTAATGAGCGAGGGTATTCAAAAGGCAGCTGGCGAAAGACTCAGAGAGATTCTCGGTGCGATGACCAAGAATCGCTATTTCGGAGTATTGACGGGGTTTTTAATCACCGGTTTGGTGCAGTCTTCTTCTGCTACTACTGTAATGACTGTGAGTTTCGTAAATGCAGGACTTCTTTCTCTTATGGAGTCTGCGGGAGTTATGATGGGTGCAAACATTGGAACTACCATAACAGGATGGATAGTATCTTATTTTGGGTTTAAATTTAAAATTGTATCCATCTCCCTTCCGATGATTGCCTTTGGTCTTCCGATGATGTTGTTTAAATCATCAAAGGTTAAAAGTTGGGGAGAGTTTATTGTTGGTTTTGCGATGTTGTTCTTAGGCCTAGACGCCTTAAAAAATGCCGTTCCAGATTTAAAGCAAAATGCAGAAGTCCTTTCTTTCTTATCCGGATTTGAACCCGGACTAATGACCAATTTACTTTTTGTCTTGGTTGGCGCTGTTATCACTATTGTCGTGCAGTCCTCAAGTGCCGCGATGACCTTAACCTTTGTAATGTGCAACAACGGCTGGATTCCCTTTCCGCTGGCTGCTGCAATGATTCTTGGAGAAAACATAGGAACAACCATAACGGCTGAATTAGCCTCCATTGTAGGAAATGTTCATGCAAAAAGAGCCGCTCGTATTCACTCGATGTTTAATATCGTTGGCGTAGCGTGGATGGTTCTAACCCTGCCTTTCGCTTTACAAATGATCGATTGGTTCTCCGTTTCCGTAATGGGCAATGTGTCCCCATATGAATCTTCTGAATCTATCCCATTCGCACTATCATACTTCCACACCTTTTTTAATCTCGCTAACGTATTGCTACTAATCGGCTTTGTACCTCTACTTGTAAAGCTCGCGATCAAAAGTGTCCCGTCCAAAGGTGAAGACGATGAAGCTTTTCACTTAGAATACATAGGAACAGGAATGATGGGGACCTCAGAGCTTTCAGTCTTAGAGGCTAAGAAAGAGGTTACGAAGTTTGCGGAAATCACTGAGCGTCATGTTCTTATGGTCAAAGATCTGCTTCTAGAAAAAGACAACAAAGCGGTCAAAAAACTAGTTAAACGAATTAAAAAATACGAAGAGATTACTGATAGGGTTGAGGTTGAAGTTGCTAATTACCTAACAAAAGTGTCTGCCAAACAGCTCTCGAAAGAATCGTCCTTAATGGTGCGCGCAATGCTGAGCATTATTAATGACCTTGAGCAGATTAGTGATATTTGCTTTCAATTGTCAATCAATCTGGAAAGAAAGCATGAGAATAAAATTTGGTTTTCTGCAGATCAAAGAAAAAGCCTAACTCAATTGATTGACTTGGTGCATAAAGCTGTTCAAAATTCAATTTTAAATCTCGATTCAAACTATTCTCAAGTAGACTTGGTAATTGCCGAAGATCTTGAGAAAAAAATCGACACTAAACGAGATGATATAAGAAAGGCACACCTTAAGAATATTGAAAAAGGCGAGTACAATTTCCAAAACGGAATGATATACAGTGATATATTCTCAGGAATGGAAAGAATAGGTGACCTTTTGATGAATGTGAATGAAGCTATAGCTGGCAAAGTCTAAAGGCTAGGAAAAACAAAAGGACTGCTAACAACCCGATTGCTCTTGTTCTCAGCATTGTCTAGAACATACGTTTCAAACCGAATAGTATCACTGTTCTGGCGGAGATTTGCCAGTCCAAAGTCCTGAACTATTGTTCCTTCCAATAGCCACCCAGATCTATTTTTGGAAGACCCGGGGATAACTGAGAAGAATGCCACTGTATCACTCAAATTCTCAGGCAAAGGATACCATCGCTCCCATTTATTATCTATCAATTCGAATAAAAACGTTCTAACCGTTCGTGTGGTATTAGAATCAATTGCTCCAATATGGCCAATGTCTCCTTGACAGTCGGAAAACTTGACAGTATAGATTAGCGTATCGCGTGAATTATTGAGCATTAATGTGTCAAACGTCAATTTCGGCTCTTCTTCTTCACAATTTGTGCGTTCACATGACATAATCAAAGACGCAAACAGCGCAATACCTACTAACTTTGAAAACACGTTGAGATTGATCATAATTGACACATTCGAAGTTACAAATAGCCCACTTATTAAAAGCCATAGGTTCAGACGAAGACTTTGAGACCTTGGCAAGTAAAAGTTTCGAGCATCAATACAAACGCAATAATCCCTTCAAAACGTATATCGATCTCATTGGTAAATCAACTGCGTCTGAAGCTAAGTCTCCAGCGTTTCTTCCTGTAGAGCTTTTCAAAACACATGATATTAGGTGTAATGAACTAAACGACCTTCTCTTTTTGAGTAGTGGGACCACCGCTGCAAGTGAGCGATCAAAACACTTTGTTCACGATAAGTTCTTGTACAAAGACCTAGCTACTGCCCATTTCGAAGAAAAATATGGTCCTCTTAAAGATTGGGTTATTTTGGCTCTACTTCCTTCTTATCTAGAGAATGGAGAGTCCTCTTTAGTTTTTATGGTTGATGCCTTTATAAAAACGGCTCATAAAAACTCGAAACACCTTTTGCACAAACCTGAAGCGCTTCTTGATGAATTGGATCAATTGCGCAAATCGAATCAAAAAACACTTCTCATTGGCGTAAGTTATGCTCTACTCGATTTTTGCGAGAAGCATTCCATAAGTTTCCCAGAATTAGTCG
>DGQE01000009.1 GCA_002389645.1 Flavobacteriales bacterium UBA4422 | reverse complement strand
GAAGAAACGCTCGAATTTTATAATAACACATTACAAACGTTGAATACTAATCCGAATGACAGCGGTGCGCTTAGAGATGCGTCTGTGTTCTTTCAAGATTATTTGAGGCACTATTTGAATTTACCAAACGTTATTGGTGCTTCGGGTTCATTGTTTGGAATATTATTGGCCTTCGGAATGATGTTCCCAAATATGAGGCTCTACATGATTTTCATTCCTATTCCTATCAAAGCAAAATACTTGATGATTGGATACGGTGCGATGGAGTTATTTTCTGCCTTTCAAGATAACCCTGGTGATAATGTGGCCCACTTTGCCCACCTTGGTGGAATGCTATTTGGGTTCATCATCATCAAATTTTGGGAAAAAACAGGCGTCAGATGGCGCTAATTGAAAAGTAAAAAATGCTTGACGATTTAAAAAATTTATTCAAAGGGAACAACTTCATCGGTCAGATGATCTTGATCAATGCTGCGATATTCCTCATTGTAAACATAGTCTCCAATCTATTCCTTGGAGGCAGTGAAGGAGCCATTTTCTCATGGCTGGCATTGCCATCGGGCTTAATAGAATTCATCCTCGTTCCATGGACATTGGTCACTTATATGTTTATGCATGGAGGCTTATGGCATGTGGTCTTCAATATGTATATGCTGTATTGGTTTGGAAGAATTTTCAATGACTTTATGGGCGAAAAGCGTCTCGCTGGATTGTACTTTTTAGGCGGTATTGCTGGTGGGGTGGCGTATTTACTTGTTTACAATTTGCTTTTCTTGGCTGGCGAAACAGACGTAAATGTGATATTGGTGGGATCATCCGCAGCGGTTATGGCCATCACAATAGCTGCTGGATTGCGTTTTCCAGATTACACCATCAACTTGATGTTTTTTGGCACCGTGCGATTGAAGTATGTGGCTTTGGTGATTTTCATACTATCCACCGTGCTTGACTTTAGCAGCAATATGGGAGGAAAAATAGCACATATTGGAGGTGCGGCCATGGGTTATTTCTACATCAAAGGATTGGAAAAAGGCAACGACTATGCGTTGTCATTTTATGGCATTTACGATACGTTTTTAAGTCTTTTCAAACAATCGCCAAAATTGCGTGTAGTGCCCAACGATCAGGGCAAAAAGACAACTGCGAAGGCAAAAGTTAAGCCCAGCGCAGGAGCTTCCAAAGAGAATTCAGAGATACAAGCAAAGACCGACACTATCTTAGATAAGATTTCGAAGTCAGGGTATGAAAATCTGACAAAAGAAGAAAAAGACTTTTTGTTCAAGTTGAGCAACAAGCAATAATTAGCGCCCGACCTTGAAGATCATCCACTACCTAAAAAGATCATTGTTCGCGTTGAATGCCATTGCCATTGTAGCGCTATTTGTGAGCGCTTATTCTTATAACATTGATCCGGATGTCACTCTAATTCCAGCATTCTTCGGATTAGGCTTCTTGCCTATTTTCATCGTCAATGTTGCCTTTGTTATATTCTGGAGCATAAGTAAACCAAAGTATGCAGCAATAGGTTTAGTTTCGATTGTTTTCACTTGGGTTGCGCCAAAGAAACACATGAATTTTTGGCCCTCAAAATCGACAGTGAATGAAGCTTCATTCGATGTGATGAGCTTTAATGTAAGACTGTTTGATTTATACAATTGGGGAGGCAACAAGCAAACACGGAATGAAATCCTGGCTTATTTACAAGAGAAAAACCCTCCGGTAATTTGCTTTCAAGAATTCTTCAACACCAATGATCCTGCCTATTTCAATACGTTGGACACCATTGTTGAAACTATAGATGCACACAATGTTCATGATGACTATACTGCCGTTATGCACTATGGGAAAAGCAAGTTTGGAATAGCCACTTTTTCTAAATACCCGATCATTCGTAAAGAACATATTCCCCTAGACACTGCTGCCAACAACGTAGCCATCTTCACAGATATTCTAGTTGGCACTGACACCATTAGAGTATTCAACATCCATCTCGCCTCCATCTATATTTCAGGGATCGAAAAAGACCTTTCAAAACACATTGAAAGCAACGACCAAGATGGACAGCTCAAAGACCTAAAATTAATGGTAAGCCGACTAGCAGGTGGATTTAAGCGAAGGGCAAATCAAGCAGAAGTGATCCGCACATATATTGATGATTCTCCCCATGCAGTAATTGTTTGTGGCGACCTCAATGACACTCCAGGGAGCTATGCCTATAATCTCTTGAGTGATGGTTTGAATGATGCGTTTTGTGAAAAAGGATTCATTGGATTAGGATCTACCTACATTGGTCTTATTCCAGGATTGCGCATAGATTTTATTCTTGTTGATCCAAAGCTTTCGATAGATGCTTTTTCAAACGAATCAATTTCTCTTTCTGACCATAGGCCTATTATCGCCTCGCTTTCAGTTTTAGAAGAGTGAAAAATGCTTTAGTTGAATCATATCTTACATTCGTTCCGTGCACATTGTTGTAAATACACGTTTACTGCTTCCTAAAAAATTGGATGGAATAGGTTGGTTCAGTCATGAAGTTTTGTCACGCCTAACGAAAGACTTGAGCGATTGGAAATTCACATTTCTTTTTGACCGTCCGTTTGATCAAGATTTTATTTATGGAGATAATGTAGAAGGTAAAATACTTCATCCTCAAACCAGGCACCCTCTGCTCTACCAATGGTATTTTGAACGCACAATACCTCATAAGCTGAAAAGAATGAATGCAGATTTATTCTTTTCACCAGATGGATTTCTAAGCACTAGGGCGAGAATTAAACAAGTGCCTGTCATTCATGATATCAATTTTGAGCACCGACCACAAGATTTACCTCGGGCTTATAGTAACTATTATAGAAAATACTTCCCACAGTTTGCTCAAATTGCCGATCGCATTATCACCGTTAGTGAATATTCAGCGAATGATATTCACGAAACCTACGGAATCGCCAAGGACAAAATATCAGTAGCATACAATGGCTACAACACAGCTTATCGCGTGCTATCAGATGACGAAAAGGCAAAAGCCAAAACTGAATTCGCGCAAGGCGATGACTACTTCATTTTCGTTGGGAATTTCTCCTTCCGAAAGAATATTCACGGTATTATAAAAGCATTTGAAAAGTATCGTTCAAAAGGAGGAAGCGGAAAATTGCTTTTGGTTGGAAATCCATTATGGCGCTATACTGAAATGAATGAAGCACTGAAAAACTGTGCTTTTCAAGACGATGTAATTTTTACAGGACGGCTTGAAATCGAAAAACTGGTATTGGCCATGGGTGGAGCTACTGCCCTGCTTTTCCCGTCCTATTTTGAAGGATTTGGAATTCCGATTATCGAAGCGTTTGCTGCAGGAGTTCCTGTTATTACAAGTAACAAAACATCCCTTCCTGAAATTGCTGGAAATGCAGCAATGATTTCAGATCCCGATAACATTGAAAAAATTTCGGACAATATGCTTGAAGTTTATCTCAATGAAAATCAGAGACTTACGCTAAAAAATGAGGGTCTTCAACGAATTTCTTCATTTTCTTGGGAA
>DGQE01000015.1 GCA_002389645.1 Flavobacteriales bacterium UBA4422 | reverse complement strand
CAATCATAACTATAGATGGATGGCTAATGGAGAAAAGTGGCCAGTTTTGAGTGCTGTTGCTGATGCTCCTGGCGGGAGTATTACTTCAGCTGAATTCATTATTGGAGCCCAAGTGTTGGCTTTTGCCGATAATGTTACGGGGCCATCTTGTAATGGAGGCTGCAACGGTTCAGCCTCAGTTTTCGCCATTGGCGGAGTGCCGCCTTATACTTATTCGTGGTCTAATGGCAGCAATACCGCGGCAATTTCTGGGTTATGTGAGGGAACTTACACGGTGACAATAGAGGACAATGATACTGGTTCTTACGTCTTGAATATTGAAATAAATGAGCCTTCAGCACTTACCATCTCTGGAGCAGTTCAGGGATCAAATACTGGTTCAGATGGTGCAATAGATATTACTGTAACAGGCGGAACAGGTTCAGGGTCTTACAGCTATGGTTGGACAGGTCCGAATGAATTTACAGCTTCAACTGCAGATATTTCTGGCCTGGGAGAAGGTGATTACACCGTTGTGGTAACTGATGGCAATAATTGCGACACGACAAGAACATTTGCGGTGGCTTTAACAGGAATAGCAGGGTTAAATGAAGCAGGGTTTAAGGCATATCCAAACCCAGCAAATGATGAGTTGAACATATTGTGCAGCAACATCATTCAATCCTACAAAGTGACAGATTTGTTGGGCAATGTTGTTTCAATTGCATCGCCAATCTCAATGAGCACCGTGTTTTCTACAGCCAATCTTTCAGAAGGCATTTATGTGGTTGAAGTGATTACAGCGCGCGGCACGTTTATCAATAAGGTAACAGTTGCTCATTGATATAAAACGGAATCAAAACTGACAGAGATCAGTTTCTAATCATTTAAAGCGAGGCACTTTTGTGACCTCGCTTTTTTATGCAACAAGCCAAACAAATCAAAACCTGCTACCATTGCGGAGAAGACTGCAATGATGGAGTCATTCAGCATGATGATCATGATTTTTGTTGTCATGGTTGTAAGACCGTATATACGCTGCTCAATGATACTGGATTGGTTAGTTATTATGAAATTGACAAAGAATCTCCTGGCTCCACCGTAAACTCAAATCGTACCAATAAAGATTTCTTAGACCTCGAAGAAGTAAAGCGACAATTCATTGATTTTACAGAAGGTAGCCGGAGTAAAGTCACGCTGTACTTACCTTCTATGCATTGTGCTGCGTGCATTTGGTTGTTAGAGAAAATGGAACAGCTGAATGAAGGAGTTTATCGTTCAGAAGTGAACTTCTTGCGTAAGGAAGTCACGATTCATTTCAACTCTGATGTTGTTTCACTCAAAGAATTAGTGATTCTTTTAGAAGACCTAGGCTACCCGGCAGACTTGCAACGAGATCGAGCGAAGAGTAAAGGAAATAGTGAGAGTAAGAAATTGCTCCTTAAGCTTGGTGTGGCTGGATTTGCTTTTGGCAATATCATGTTATTCAGTTTCCCTGAATACTTATCATTGGATGATGCCTCACTTGACAAATTCAAGGTGTTGTTCAACTACCTCAACTTTGGATTGGCAATTCCAGTGCTGCTGTATTCAAGTGTCGATTACCTCAAAAGCGCGTGGAAGAGTTTGAGGGTCAAATACCTTACCATCGATGTGCCAATTGCACTCGGTGTCATCACCCTTTTTGGCCGCAGCGCCTTTGAAATTCTGAGCGGAACTGGGCCAGGCTATTTTGACTCCTTTGCCGGCTTGATCTTTTTTCTACTCGTTGGAAAATGGTATCAAAGCAGAACGTACGAAGCTTTGGCATTTGATCGCGACTTTAAGTCCTACTTCCCAATAGCAATTACACGCATCAAGAATGATACAGAGGAAGTGTGCATGTTGGAAAAATTGAACAAGGCGATCGATTGCGATTACTGAATAACCAGGTGATTCCAGCTGATTCAATTCTGATCAAAGGAATTGCATCTGTCGATTACAGTTTTGTGAATGGAGAAAGCGACATCGTTGAAAAACGAGAAGGAGATTACATCTATGCGGGCGGAAGACAAACAGGAGGTGCCATTGAAGTTGAGGTAATTAAAGAAGTTTCTCAAAGCTACCTTACGGGTTTATGGAACCAATCAGCATTCAATGATCAACCCGAAGAAGTGCGTTTTTCAGCGTTGATTGATCGTGTAAGTAGATTTTTCAGCATCGGAATCTTAGGCATTGCTGTTTTCACGCTTGCCTATTGGCTTTGGGTGGATTCAACAGAAGCGTTTGATGCATTTACGGCTGTGCTGATTATAGCATGTCCGTGTGCATTGGCACTCAGTATGCCGTTTGCTTCGGGCAATGTGTCGCGTATACTCGGAAAGCTTGGATTTTTCGTGAAAAACTCGTCAACACTTGAGCGTATGGCTAATACAGATACGGTTGTTTTTGATAAAACAGGAACGCTCACAAATGCCCATACCACGAGCGTAAGATTCGAAGGATCAACATTATCGCAACAGCAGATTGAATTGATAAAGTCAGTTGTTTCTAATTCAACGCATCCATTGAGTGTGGCTATTCGAGAGCATTTACCTGGGGCGATTGCTACAGTAACTGAATTTGAAGAAGCAGCCGGAAAAGGAGTTTCTGCGTTGGTTACTTGTTCAAAAGTCTTGTTGGGGGCGCTTTCATTGAAACCGGACACAGACTCTAAAAACATTCCTACTGGTGCTTTTAATGAATCTGTAGTGCATGTTTGGATTGATGAAATGCACACGGGTTATTTTTTGATTGAGAAAGAGATTAGAAAAGGAATTCCTGATTTAGTAAGAGCGCTGCAAGCTCATTCAGACACTTATTTGCTCAGTGGCGACCACGAAGGCGAACGAGAGCGAATGGAAGAAATGTTTGGCAATAATGCCACGATGCACTTCAAGCAGTCACCTATGGATAAACTTGAATTTATACGAGGGTTACAAAATGAGAATAGACATGTAATTATGTTGGGCGATGGATTGAACGATGCTGGCGCGCTCAAACAGGCCGATGTGGGTATAGCCGTTGCCGATGATGTTTTTAGCTTTTCACCAGCGTGCGATGCTATTTTGCAAGCAGATAAACTGGCTCATTTATCGGAGTTTTTGCGTTATATCAAACGCAGTTTAAACGTAGTGAAGGTGAGTGTCGTAATCTCTTTGCTCTACAATGTTGTAGGCTTATTTTTTGCTGTTCAGGCAGAATTGACGCCCATTGTAGCGGCCATACTTATGCCGTTGAGCTCAGTTACGGTGGTGGCTTTCGTTAGTTTTCTGACGAGCGTTTTACAACCTAAATTGAATAAATAATCCAAGAAAATAGAGTGGTTATCCCGCCATGATTGTTTTGGAAATGGCACCTGGATCTTCCATTTTTTTGAGCGTTTTTTCCAATTCTTTGGTGTCTTCTCGTTTGGTGAGCGCTTTGATCTGATCTTGCAATCTGATCACTTCGTCTAAAGCCGTTTGAAATCCTCGGAGGGCTTCTACGCTGAGCTCTTCCATAGCTCTGCGCTCAATGAAAGCTCTCGTTTCTTGATGCGCAGATAACAACTGCTTTTTCTCGTAATCAAGCGCTATGATTGACGCTTCAAAAAGGTGTTTCTTCTTGCCATAATAGTCTTCAGAAGCAAGCATTTTTTCATTGCCTTTCCATAAATCATAGCGCGAGTTAATTGCCGTTATGAATTGTTTTTTCTCTTCTTCAACTCTCAAAAACTCTTCTATCTCTGAAATACGTTTTGTAGCGAACGACTCTTTTTTAATAGCCAATGCTTCCTTGTAGAGTGGAAGAGCTTGTCGGTAGTTCTTCTGATCGAATTGAATGTTGGCTACATTGATTTTAGTGTCGAATGCTTTCTGAATAGCTTGCTCTTTTTCAAACTCTAGCTTTCCATTTGGGGTCTCTTTCCAATCGATGATTTCGGCATTTATAGCAAGGGTTTGCTTATTCACGATCTCACCTTTTTTAATAAGGCCGTTTGGAATCGAAGCATTGTATTCATTGTTGATGTTCAAGGGTGAAAGTTCGACCCAAACGCCAAACACTTCTTTCAAAATTGGGTGATCCACCACTTTGCTTTTAGAACCATATTTTTTTTCGTCTACAACTGATGATGAATCGAGACGATCCATATTGATGAAATACGCATTTACAAAGTCTACATCATTCACAGACTCTAGCACTTCACCCTTGGTCATGTTGTGGAAACTTCTGTAAGCCATTACTCCATGCTGAAACTTCATCACATCTTTGAATTCTTCGTCAATTCCATTGGTGTAATTGATGTTCCAATCGCCATCCATGAGGCCTTTGGCATCAAAGCTTCCAGTAACCGTTAGCTTCTTGATATTTACAGAAATGGGGTTTTCGAAAGAATACTTGAAAGGACCTCTGAACTGATTTTTAATGAATGATGCTTGCACTACTTTCATTTCTATATCGTCAGCATTTGCTCTTATACGATGTGTCCAGAGACCTGACTTTTGGCCTTCTAAAT
Organism: Flavobacteriales bacterium UBA4422; assembly: GCA_002389645.1. Classification (GTDB taxonomy): domain Bacteria; phylum Bacteroidota; class Bacteroidia; order Flavobacteriales_G; family Salibacteraceae; genus SHAN690. Next base: position 284,828 of record DGQE01000015.1, on the reverse strand, counting down.
AATTTCCAATAATACTTTCTGTCAATCCTGTATCAGCTAACGATTTTATGGTGTAACCCCATGCCAAATGCTTTTTATCGTTGATGAAGTTACCAGTAACCAGAATTTCATTTTCGCCATCTCTTGTGGTGATATCTCTAACTTCTTCATATTGAAACTTCCCATTAAGCAAGCGCTGCTGCATATCCCCTTCTATATATTCATAGGTGGCCTTGCCAGATTCGTATTCGCCCTCAAAAGTGAGTGTGCCTTGGGCAATACTGGCATTTGAATAAGCGAAAGACAATAGAGTAAGTGAGAATATCAATTTCTTCATAGCAATGAATTAGTTCCCTCAAAAGTAACCATAGCTATTGTATTCTTAGTGTTTTAGCACATTGTTTGCCTGCCAGATATGTCGTTGATTATGATAGATTCCAAAGCGAAACGTAGTTCCTAGTTTGAACTTAATGAGGGGTAAAGTGATCTTGGTTTTCACCTTTTCTAAACGGACACTTGAGGATAAATCTAGCAATCTGAGCATTCCCTCTTGCTGTTTGATAAAGCGATCTATTGAAGCTACGGTTAGGTTAGAGTTCAATGGGTTTTTGTTTTTGAACGTGTTCATCTTTTTTACGGCTCCGTTTTCTGGTAACATGTCTTGAACCGTTTTTTCACCAAACCACCCACTTTTAAAACTGGGGTCATCTTTTATTTTTTGACTGCTAAGTATGCGGCCTTCGATTTCGGGGAGATAAAAATCCCCGTAAAGATTTAAATGCTCTATGCATTCCAGCACACTCCATGATGATGGTGATGGCTTAGCATTGAGTTGTTCAGTTGATAGTTTCTTGAAAGCTTCGGCTTCGGCAATCAAGTTGCTTGTTCGGGACTTTAAGTCGGCTATGAGTTCTGATTGTTTCATGAAAGCAAATCTCAGTCACTTATTATTTCTGGAACTTGATTCAAATCAAGAATTCAAAATCCTACTTAAGGTTTCAGGAGTCATGCGCAAATAAGAGGCAATATACTTTGAAGGGATTTCTTGGAAAACCTGAGGACTTCGTTTTAAAACACGCTGAATGCGTTCGTATGGAGAAGAGGTGAGTAGGTCTAACTCACGCTCCATTTGCTGGGCGGAAAGATTCTCTAAAGACTTCAAGTAAAAGGTCATTAATTCGTCAGAATGCTTCAACTCTTCGAAAAATGATTCCCGAGAATATGCCGTTACCTCCGTTTTTCGAATGGCCTGTATATACAGTTGTGAAGGTTCGCCATTGTAAAACGAAGGAATGGATGTCATTAATGAGTCCTTGTATCCGAAGCGAATCGTATGTTCTTCGTGATCGGAAACATAAAAAGCATGGATTGCGCCAGAATGAATGAAGTAAATGTCCTTTTCTATTTCACCCTGCCGAATTAAAAACTCACCACGATTTAGTGTAATAGAACGCTTTTGAATTCGAGGATAGCTGCTTAATAATTCATTTACGTTCACTGCTTTGAGTAAATGAATTTACTGGCCAGTAGACACAAACTTTGTCCTTGAGGAGTAGGATTCGCTCTTGAAAAGAATGGTGTAAATGCCTGCACTCAATGCATCACTTGAGATAAATGGAGAATCAATACGGTTCATGCCATTTCTGAGCAGATGATTGAATTGTGTCAAGACCCTTCCATTGATATCAACCACGCTAATAGTCGCATAGCCTTGAACAGGAGACTCAATACTAATTATCGATTGGTTGCCAATTGGATTCGGAAAAACCTTTGTTCTAAAATTTTCTTGATCCGATGATGCTATACCTTCTGGTTCTGGAGGTGGAATAGTGTCAACCGTGTCTGTGCTGACAATCCTTAAGCTGTCCATTACCACAGGAGTAAGAGGTCGATTTTGTGCGTTTACAGAAACATTGCCAATGTCATCGACAACGTTAAACCCTTCGATTACCATTCCAAACACAGGGTGTTTTGATGTTAGAGGGGCCTTGTCAAAATCAAGAAAAGTATTGTTAACCAAATTAATGAAGAATTGACTCCCTCCGCTGTTTGGCGCTCCAGTATTGGCCATTGAGATGGTTTTTTGGATATTACTTAATGTGCCGGTAGAGTCAAACTCATCCTGAATATTATAGCCGGGCCCTCCTGAACCTGTTCCAGTAGGATCGCCTCCTTGAATCATGAAATTATCGATTACCCGATGAAAAATTACTCCGTCATAATAACCTTGTTCGGTTAAGTCAATAAAATTGCCAGATGTGATTGGAGTCAACGAATCCGACATCTCAACGGTAAACTCTCCCATTGTAGTGTAGAAGATGATTTGCGTTTGAGCGTAGCTTGCAAGAGACGAGATGAATAGTGCTGCAATGAGTATAAAGTGCTTCATAGTGTATGGGTTAGTTGGCAGAGATTTGGGTTTTTATCTGAAATAGTCATATTTCAAACTAGATTTCTACTTGGACCTTGTATTTCGCCAGTTTGCTCAAGTGCTTGTTTAAGTCAAATCCTTCATGACCATATTCAGTAGAGCGTTGCTTCTTCACACGCATGCGTTCAATGCTTCTTAAGAAACGCCTCACATCTTCTGCCGACTCCATGATCAGGCCTGGCACTTCGGCATTATTGCCATCATCGTCTTTGGCTACCATGGTAAAATAGCTGGAGTTGCAGTGCTTCACCTCGCCTGTTTTGATGTTTTCAGCTTCCACGCGAATTCCAACCACCATAGAGCTGTTGCCAACAAAATTGACCATAGACTTCATGGAGACGAGCTCGCCTACTTCGATCGGTGCGAGAAAGTCAACAGTATTCACAGATGCTGTTACACAGTAATTGCCAGAGTGCTTCGAGGCGCATGCAAAGGCTACAGAGTCCATCATTGATAAGATATAACCTCCGTGAATTTTACCACTAAAGTTGGAGTGTGAAGGACTCATCAGTTCTGAAATGGTTACTTCAGAGTCTCGTTTGTGCTTGAAAGTTGGTGCCATGGCAGAAAGGTAAATAATCCCTCAACAAGAGCGGCTTATTCTGTGATGATTTCTTTTACGCGGCCCACCTGGCCATCTTCTAAACGCACCTTGATTCCGTGAGAATGAAAAGCGGATTTCGTCAAAATGTCTTTTACGAAGCCATGGGTTAGCAAGCCACTTCGCTGGTCTTTTTTCAACACAATGTTCACCTCGCTGCCAATGGAAATATCTGCTCGTTGTTGTCCAGTCATTGCTCTATGCTCACAGAGTTAGAATCAAATTGCACCACATCGCCTGGCCTGAGTTTTTTGCGTTTTCGCAGCTCAATTTCTCCGTTTACGTGCACCATTTGTTCTTCAATGACTTGATGCGCCTCTCCACCAGAAGAAACTAGGCCTAAAATTTTTAACAGGTGATCCAGTTGAATGTGGTCGTGCCCTTCTGAGAGTGAAAATTTCGATAAGTTCATGTATATACTGTTAGGCACAAAGATGAAAAAAGGGATCATGCAAAAGCTATTGCAGGCTCTGTCCGATAAGTCCGAATTGAAAAATGACCATTATCAGTTTTTTCTCAGATCGCTGTCATTAAACCACGAAAGGCCATCAAGCACCTTTGTCGGAACAAAAAACCTACATCAGATGAGTGTTATGATATTGCACATAGTGGTCAGTTTAATTATTGCCTTGGGGTTTCTAGGGGCTTTTATATGGGCCATTAAAACCAATCAATATGAGGATGATTACTCGCCTTCTGTGCGCATATTATTTGATGATCAAGAATCTAAAAACCAAAAATCTTAATCTATGGAAATGGAAAAGTTTAGTTACGACAACGGTATCGTACGCAAATTTTTAATTGCTACGGTCATATTTGGAGTTGTCGGAATGCTCGTTGGATTGCTAGCAGCATTGCAATTGGTGTTTCCAAGTCTGGGCTTTGCTACAGACTTTTTGACGTTTGGACGTATACGTCCTTTGCATACGAATGCTGTGATTTTTGCTTTCGTAGGTAACGGAATATTTGCCGGGGTTTATTATTCACTGCAGCGTTTGCTCAAATCAAGAATGTGGAGTGACCTTTTGAGTAATATCAATTTTTGGGGTTGGCAGTTGATTATAGTATCAGCTGTATTAACTCTTCCCTTCGGTTACACCACAGGAAAAGAATATGCAGAATTAGAATGGCCAATTGATATTGCCATGTTTGGCCAAGAGCAGGAATATGTATTGATTAATGTGTATGAAGAGCCAAGAGCATCAGTATCTTCAATGGTTTCATTGAGGGATATTTTGTCCGAGGCCTCCAATGACTCGCTTGTTGAAGAGAAACATAGGTTATCTGAAAAACATCCTAATCTTAAAATCTCTACTGAATCCATCTATGGTGACCCAAATAAGGCTATTGTCCTTTATTCAACCCAAGAGGAAGTTGATGCCATAGTAATGGGAAGCAAGGGAGCTTCTTCCTTAACTAAGCTTTTTTTGGGAAGTGCTGCCATTAGTGCAATGCAGAGTGCCAAGATGCCTGTATTTGTTGTTCCTGAAAGCTATCAGTTTGATGGTATGTCTAAAGTGCTTTTAGCCGTTGACTTGGTCAAGGATGATACTCATATTGTTCGACAGTTTGTGCTTTCTATGCTAAAAAAGCACAAAAGCAAGCTTACGATTCTTACTGTGACTGAGGATGAAGATAAAATTGAGTTAGACAAGGTGGAAAATGCCTATACTATGCACAACTCACTCGAAGATATTGAACATGATTTCGATGTCATCGAAGGAGAGGAGGTATCTGCGATTATTCAAAATTATGCACGTGAAAATGATTATGATTTAGTCGTGACAATTCCACGCGAGGCACCATGGTTTAAAAGAGCGCTCAACCCAAGTATTTCAAAGAACTTAGTTGAGCACTTGCAAAAGCCAATGCTTGCGCTGCATTAAACGAAGTTATGAGCTTAAAAAAAGGGCGCCAAAACGGGCGCCCTTTTTTCATGTAGTTGAGTTAGATCTTACTTAGCAATCATGATCGACTTCTTGAAGCTATATCCTTCACTTGTTCCAGTGATAAAATAAGCACCTTGAGGAAGTTCATTCACGCTAATTTCAGTTCTGTTTCCACTGAATTGATTCATAGTTGGCATAACAGTTCTTCCCATTACATCAACGATAGCAATAGTCATTTCAGAAGCTTCTTCACCAAATTCTATTGTAAGTAGGTCAGTGGCAGGGTTTGGATAAACCGTTACACCAGCTGCACCTTTAAGAGAGTTTAAACCAGCTGGCTCAGCGCATTCGATGCATTGCTCCCAACAAACAACATCAAGCTCAACATCATTTCCGTCAAGCACTAAAAAGCGATTAGTAAACCCGTCAGTTGTTTTAGTGCAAGAAGACCCTTCGGTTAAGCTTTCTTCACCAGTCCAGTTGTCATAGGCAAACTTATACTCTATCGTGTCTGCGGTCACCATAAACGTTCCTTCCCAGACTCCATCGCCATCGCCATCTGATAAGACATTGCATGCCCCGCACCAACCGTTGTAGGTTCCATTTACTTCCGGAATATTGAAGGCGCCTAGGTAATAACTCATATCAACTTTAAATGTGACCATTTGCGAAGGAGTATGACTCCAATTTACGTCATCAATGTAAAAATCCTGTTCAGCGTCCAGAGGAAAAAAGTTTAACGCTCCAATTGCATCTCCATTGGTATTTGTGAAGGCTGCAACTTCCTGCCCATCCCATTTAACAACCCAATTATCAGAAGTCAAGTCAAGGTTTACGTCAACAGAGATATTGTGCCAGTCGCTGCCTGTGCCACTTATATCGTATTGCCCATAAAAATCATTGTTAGTGCCGTCATATCGAGTTGGATAGAAGGTGTTTTCATCTGCTAAAAAATCCAGCGCCCATATTGATCCAATGGGCAACGCTCCTTGCAGGTTGATATAAAAGCCACTGTCAGCTTTAATATTGAAATCTAGGTGGAATAACCCAGACTCAAAAAGCTCAGGAAAGGTTAACACAACGTCATTTGGCCCGCCCCCTACTTGACCATCAATGTAAATTGAATTGCTTCCACTAGCCGCGTCAGCGTTGCTAATAAGAACGTCATCAGAACCTCCAGGGGTGCCGCTCCAAGTGCCCCATCCAGCAGAAGCTCCAGCCACACCGAGAAAATCACCAGCTGTGTATGACTCAAAATTATCCGACCAGCTTTGGCCAAATGTTGATGCAACTGCGAATAACGCAGCTACCAATAGGGTAGTTTTTTTCATAATTGTTTAGTTTAGGTTAATCAAAAATAACCAAAACGGCCTCCTAGTGCGATTTATCGTTAAAATTCCGCAGTTTGTCTAAAAAGAATAGATTGTTGGTGGGAGATTAGAATAGAAGTTGCCCTCCCAGATACAAGGCCTGACTCGTTGAGTTTGAGGCATTCAATTGAGATTCAATTAAATCATATTTAATAATGATTTGAAGGAAGTCTGCTGGGTTCGAGGAAACTGCCAGTCCATAGTCAAACCTTGAAAAACCCGCGAAGGAAAGGTGCGGTTCAAATGCGATAAATCTTGAAGCTATGAAATTCATTCCTAATCGAAACTCGGGTAAGCCCAAGAAAAGAGCTTGTCTAGCGCTAATTGCTAGTGATAGTTTTTCATTGATTGGGTGCACGAAATCAATGCGCAATCTTCCTGGAAGTGCGATCGATCTGCTATTATGAGAAGTTGTTAATCCAAGAATTGCCTCAATACTATCTAAGTCGGCATTGGTTTGAAGCGCATCGTCAAGTTCAAGAATATTGTTGATTTCGACACCTGAAAACAAACTGTCTTTAGTAATTGCATAGCCGTTTACTCCTTTAAACGTAGTAAATCCGACATCGCTCAATTGAACTGAAAGCATTGCTCCATCTGGCTTGTTTTGGTAAACGAAATAAGTATTGACGCTAGCCCCTGTTCCATACCATGCGCTAGACTTTGGTTGTGAACTTGCAGAGGAATAGTATTCAAAGTCAAGAGAAGTGTCTAAGTATGCACCATTAGGCGCAGTATAAAACGTTGAGCTATTCATTCTTAGTTCTTGATAGCGGCTTGTTTTAATCAATTGTGTGCTTACTCCCCAAGTGAACTTTTCATTGGTGTATTCCAACCCAAAACCCAAAGACTGGTAACTCAAATAGTTCAAGCGCGAAGGGCCGAGTTGCAATTCTTGATCTTCATATGGTCCATTTCCATTGAGGTATATTTGACCAAGGCCCGTCTTTAGGCTTGAATATAGCATATCGTTAGCTCCAAACCCAAATAGAAAATTCCATGCCCCTTTTCGATTAGTTCTAAACCACAAATCACCCATTATTCCACCTGACAAATAGGTGGTTGAGTTGGAGTTTTCTGATGAAAATTGATCAGCTGTTTCTTTCATTATTCGCCCATCAAAAATGGCTTCATTCAAAATTTTGTTTGAAAGGCGGTTTGATTTCAGTTGATAGTCAAAGGAGCCCCAAAGGCTTGACTTGTTGGTAGATTTGCTTCCGAAATAATGATATTCATTCCACCATTTATCACCTTGTGAAAAGGCTGAAAAGGCGAAAAGCATTAACAAGGAAGGGATGAAATATTTCAAGGGGTTATTCATTGTCAAAGAGGTAGTTAAAACGGGAAGAAAGCGTCAGGCTAATTCCTTGGTCAGAATAGATTTTTGAATATTCAGATAATGATTCTGTATTGGCTTCAATGTTAAAAACGATAGCGCTCGATTTGAGAATTCGATTTAGTTGTTCTCGATTAAAAGCCCATTCAAGGGTGCTTGTGGAGGCTCGGCTCTGAGACCCAGCAGTAATTTGTTCATCAAATATTGCGGTTTCTAGCGGGTTGTCGTTGCCATCAATAAATTCCATTTCTATAGTTGCATGTAAAGGAAAGGTGTTTTCTATGGTCAAGTAGAATACTCCATCTAAGATTCCTTCAGGTTTCTTAATTGATCTTGGATCAAACGAAGACGTATCGGAAAGCTTGAGCCTGTCTGCAATGAATGAGAGTGGCACTTCTATATCTGCGAACGCATCCAGTTTATTTGAATCCACAGCAAATTGAGTCAGATTAAACGAATCGTTGGCCGGGTTACTTGTAACATTCATCGCAACGGAAAGTCGATTCGGAAAAATGTTCAATGCGTCATTTAGGTTTCCGCTTGTTTCATCGAGTTGCCAAGTGTTTTCCCAAGGACTGAAAATATCGCTTGCTTCTTGAATAATCAATGGATTGTCAATTCCAGTCAAATTGATAGCAACCTGCTCATTTGTTTTTGTGTTAAGAGCTTCAAGGCTCTGAAGATCAACGTTGAATGGAACACCATTTCCATTGTTGACACCAATCGAAATTTTGACCTCTTCAAAGTCAATAGATCCCGCTTTAAAGTTTTTAAAGAGTTCAAGACTCACCGCCTCTGGGCCAATCGAAATGCTGTTATTTCCTAGATAGCCTTCCACGTATTCTGGTACAAATTGACTCAGCTTCACATAAACCAATAAGCTGTCATCTAAACTTAAGTTCACTAAACGACCTGTCGAGTCAATCCTTCCAGTCAATTCACTGTAAAAAGCATTGTAATGATTGATTATTGGGAAACCTGTAAGGTCAAATGTGTATCCGTCAACAGGAAAATTAAATTCTTTGGTGATACTGCCGCCTACTGGAGCAGGATTGATGCGCTCATTGATTTCAAATGGAACGTCATTTTTCTTTCCTTCAGGAATAAAATAATTGAAAAACATAGTGTCTTCAACAGTGCTCACAACTCGCACAGTAACAAAGCCAGTTTTTGCTGTGGCCTTGGTCAATTTTAGGTCGCCAACATTTTCCATGGCGTTTGTGTCTTCCAGTGAAATCACATCTTGAGCTGGAAAAATGGCTGTAGCCGAATTGACCTTCATGTCTCTTACGGTAATAGTTACTATTATTTGGTCATTGGTGTCTATGAGTACAGGGTTTCCACCTGTTCCATCCACGTTAAAATTGAGGATGTTTCCAAGTAGGTTCCCATCTACTGTTTTCCCTGCTAAGTCAATGCTTTTTGTTTGAATGTCATTGGCTGGAACCAATGAAAAAACTTCGCTTCCTACGAGTGAGTTGTCATTTTCGTTTCTGATTTCAAAATTGATATTTGATAAGTCTGATGGAAATTGATTTTCAATCGTAACATCCATATATCCAGAATCTAAGGTCACGGTTTCAAAAAACGCTGAACCATCAACAGCCAGAGGTCCATAAGACAAATTAGCCAGCGGGGGAATGGGAGAAGTATTACCGTTTGAATTTATGATCAGCTGACCAATTACCCCACCTTCAGCTTCTGCCACTTGACCTAAGGAAATAGATCGAATTGCTGACCTAGGCGAAAGAGCTAAGCTTTGCAGTTTGGCCGTTTGGTTGAATTCTCTGGTCTCTAATTCTTGGAATGAACTGAGTGCTGCAGAGTAAAGGGAGTTTCTATAAACTAATGAGACAAACCCATCGTTCGCAGTATTTCTCAATGAATCTGGAACAATTTCGTTGATTGTTAGTTTCGTAGTGAGAATAGGAGTTAATATTTCGTTTTCGAGGGTTGGCCGCTCAAATTCTCTTCTACAAGAAGAGAGTATTAGGACTAAGAGCAGCAGAGAAACGATATGATTTCTATTATTCAGGAACTTAATTATCATTCAAACGCGATTCTAAAAAAGAGCTTATTTGGCACACATAAAAGCTGCAAAATACGGCTATTTTTGCCACTTGATTTATCAGTTTGACGAGTGTCACATGCATAAGGAAAGTAGAAGGTTTGCTGTGAGCATTGAAAAATTATCGAATGACTAAAGTTACAGAGAAGAAAGAAGACGTAATTATCCTTTTTGCTGGCGATTCTGGAGACGGGATGCAGTTAACGGGAAGTCTTTTCACAAATACATCGGCACTTTACGGAAATGACATTAGCACATTTCCTGACTTCCCTGCAGAAATTAGAGCACCTCAAGGCACCGTTGCGGGCGTTTCTGGTTTCAAATTACACTTCGCCAGTGTAGATATTTTTACCCCGGGTGATGAGGTTGAAGTTTTGGTGGCTATGAATGCTGCTGCCCTAAAAGCGAACTTGCATCAATTGAAGATCGGAGGAACAATCATTGCCAATACGGCAGGATTCGACAAGAAGAACTTGCGTTTAGCAAAATATGATGATGAGCAAAGTCCGCTGCTCGACCAATCTCTTGATAAATACCGAGTCATCGAGCTCGATGTTTCGAAAATGACACGTGAAGCGCTCGTTGATAGCGGTCTTGGAACAAAGGAGATCGACCGCTGCAAGAACATGTATGTCTTAGGGTTTTTGTATTGGATGTATAACCGAAAGCTCGACAGCACAGAATCTTTCATCAAAGAGAAGTTTGCTAAGAAACCTGAAATTAGGGATGCGAATATCAAAGTGCTTAAGTCTGGTTACTTCTTTGGCGACACAAATGAAACGTTTACTACTCGTTTTGAAGTAGAGTCAGCTCATTTGCCAAAAGGAGAATATCGTAGCATTATGGGTAATCAGGCTACTGCAATAGGCTTGATCGTTGCAGCAAAAAAGGCTGGTATCGATCTATTTTATGGCTCTTATCCAATTACACCTGCTTCTGATATTTTGCACGAGCTGGCACGACATAAGAACTATGGTGTAAAAACATTCCAAGCTGAAGACGAAATTGCTGCAGTTTGCGCTTCAATAGGTGCTAGCTATGGTGGTGCCTTAGGTGTTACTGCATCTAGTGGGCCGGGAATCGCTTTAAAAGGTGAAGCCATCGGGTTGGCTGTTATGTTAGAAATTCCGTTGGTGATTATTAATGTTCAACGAGGGGGGCCTTCTACTGGATTGCCAACCAAAACAGAACAATCTGATCTTATGCAAGCCATCAGCGGCAGAAATGGAGAGGCGCCACTTGTTGTTATTGCGCCTCATTCACCATCGGATTGTTTTGAAACTATAATTGAAGCTGCTAGAATTTCAGTGGAACATATGGTGCCGGTTATGTATTTAAGTGATGGTTTTATTGCCAATGGTTCTGAGCCATGGAGGTTTCCATCAGCAGATGATATAAATGCCATTAAACCAAAATTTGCTGATTCTGAAAATTCGCTTGCAGAAGGCGTTTTTTACCCTTATGACAGAGACGAACAATTGGTGCGTGAATGGGCAATACCAGGAATGAAGAATTTGCAGCACCGCGTTGGAGGGTTGGAAAAAGATTTCAAGTCTGGAAATGTAAGTTATGACCCTGCAAACCATGAGCGCATGGTAAAGGTCAGACAAGAGAAGGTAGATAGAATAGCAGACCTAGTTCCACCACAAAAAATTGAGCAAGGAGGAGATCAAGGCAAAGTATTAGTGATTGGTTGGGGCTCAACTTATGGAGCGTCTAGAACGGCCGTTCGAGAGTTGATAAGTGAAGGTTACGAAGTAAGTCAAGCTCACATCAAATACTTGAATCCTTTTCCAAGTAACTTATTCGAAGTAATGAAGAACTTTGATAAGGTCTTGATCCCAGAGATCAACAATGGCCAGCTGATTAACCTGATCAACGCTAAATATGACTTGCGAGCAGTTCCTTTGAATAAAATCAAAGGAATGCCGTTTACTTCTCGCGAGATAAAAGAAAAAGTGTTAGAGCTGCTTAGCTAAAGAAATAGATATGACCAAGACAAACGATATACAAGTTAATCTTACTGCAAAAGATTTAGCCACGGATCAAGATGTGAGGTGGTGTCCAGGGTGCGGTGATTACTCCATTTTAAAGCAGCTGCAATCCACTTTGGCAGAGGCGAACATATCTAAAGAAGATACTGTTTTTGTCAGTGGAATTGGCTGTTCATCGAGATTTCCATATTATATGGACACCTACGGAATTCACTCGATTCACGGTCGTGCGACAGCATTAGCAAGTGGTTTAAAAGCATCTAGACCAGACTTGAGTGTTTGGATTATTACCGGTGACGGTGATTCGTTGTCCATTGGAGGTAATCACTTAATTCACCTCTTGAGAAGGAATTTTGATGTTAACGTACTCATGTTCAACAATGAGATTTACGGGTTAACCAAAGGACAGTATTCACCAACATCTCCAAAAGGTCAAACGACTAAGTCAAGTCCGATGGGTTCTTTGGATCATCCTTTTAATCCAGTCGCGTTGGCTTTAGGTGCAAGTGCAACCTTTGTGGCTAGATCAATGGATCGTGACCCGAAGCACATGCGAGAAGTGTTGAAGGCTGCCGATTCCCACAAAGGCACTTCATTTATCGAGGTCTATCAAAACTGCAACGTATTTAATGATGGAGCTTTTGAAGTGTTCACAGACAAAGGCACAAAAGCCGACAATGTTTTGATGCTTGAAGAGGGTCAGCCTTTAATTTTTGGTGCTGAAGCAGACAAAGGCATCCGCTTTGACGGAATGAAGCCCGTTGTTGTTTCACTGAATGATATGAGCAAAGACGATCTTTGGATTCACGATTCTAAGGATGAAACCAAGGCCTATTTTCTCTCTAAAATGTTCGATCAACCCGGCTCTGAAAATGCTATGCCAAGGCCATTTGGTGTGTTTTATCAAGAAGATCGATTCCGCTATGAAGAAGCAATGAATGAACAAATAGATCATGCCGTTTCGCTTAAAGGAAATGGCGATTTAGATAAATTGATTAGCGGATCTTCTACTTGGGTGGTGTAAGCACGACTTAAAATTCTACTTTAATTCTGATGGAATTTTACACACAGGAATGGGCTCCATTTTGTGCTTGTTTGCACTATGAAGTCGGGTATAAATAGCCATTACTTCTGTCTGTCGAGAGCTAAGCGATTCAGTTTCTCCTTGAAAACCCATGGCCCATTCAAGTTCGGCATAGGATGCGCCAATTTGATCTTCATCCGTACGATCATCACCCCATAACCCATCTGTAGGTGGAGCTGTCATTATGGATTCAATTACACCCAATTCTTCCCCCAAGGCGTATACTTCTGTCTTCTTAAGATCTGCAATCGGACTTAAATCAACGCCACCATCGCCATACTTTGTAAAGAAACCGATTCCGAAATCTTCAATCTTATTGCCCGTTCCTGCCACAAGCATTCCATTTAATGCTGCAAAATAATAGAGCGTGGTCATGCGCAGCCGAGCTCGAGCATTCACTAGAGCCATATCTCGCGACTCTAAGTTTGTTGCGGGCAATGCTTCAATGAAAGAGTCGAAATTTTTCGTTAGGTCTATGCTCTCCATCTTCACGTTTTCGTGGTTCAACTTCAGCCATTCTATATGGTCCATTGCTCTATTTACTTGATCAATGGATTGGTGAATAGGCATCTCAAGACACAAAACAGGTAACCCTGTGCGTGCGAGAAGAGTTGATGTGACTGCTGAATCAATTCCTCCCGAAACTCCAATAACGAAACCTTTTGTTTTGGCAGACTGATTGTAGTTATAAAGCCAATCAGTAATATGCTTTTCTACTGCGTTCATTTAAAAATATATTCCCAAATCAAGCGATATATAGTTGCTTGAAGCGGACTTGTTTTTACCTACAATAGCTGATCCATTATCATCAAGGGATGGACTTCCATCGGAAGCAGGAACTAAAATTTTATTCTCAGTAGTTTTTCTGAAGACATTGGTAAAAGTGTTATGCCACCCTATTCCAAAGTAGGCATTTGTGTTTCCACTTAAGTTGAGCTCTGTCCCTGCGGTGAGGTTAATCCCAAGTCTAAACAAGTTAATTTGGTCTTCAATATTGACATCTTTCTCATCAGGAGGAGTTAAGCCATTTTGTTTCCAAGTGAAATTATCATTTGCAAAAGCTCTTGTTCTGATTCCTAAATCAAATCCTATAGCTCCAAAATAGGTCATGTAGCCAATTTCATTCGTCCTCATTTTTAGAAGTAACGGTATGTTCAAATATTGAAAGCGGTAGGTTCTGTCTAAGGTTCCCGTGAATAAAGTTGACAGAGTATCGTTCAACCCAATATAATTAGAGTCAACGGCTTCGATAAGCCCGCCACCATTGGTTGTAAGGTTAATACCAGTGGAAAAAAGATAATTAGGACTTGCGCTGAATTTATAATCTACCATCATTCCATAGCCGAAACCTAACCTAGTCTGCGCACCGTCTTTACTAAATTCACTAATCCCTGGTCTTAGCCAACCTAGGTTTGGCGTTGCTAATAACCCAAATCTGATTTTTCGGTCGTCCATGTCACTTTCTTGAGCGAAAATTTGATTTGAAAAAACAGAGCACAACAAAAGACCAATAGATATTCTTAGTATGATTCTCATAAGCCCAATTACATTTGCGCCAAAATTACGATCTCGCTGATGATAAGAGGCTTTATTAGAACTACTCTTCAAACAATTCTATGTTTAATAACCATTTCTTTCTTGGTGGTGGCTTGCACAGATAAAAACCAGTTGCAGCAAGTTGATATACAGAAGGTTGAAGAAATAGAAATTGAGCGAATTGATAAGAGCTGGTTCACATTAACTGCGAATGAACAGCACGATAGAAATAAGCGATTGCTTAATAACTATGGAGATGTATATAAGAGGTATGTAGAAGATGTCTTGCAATTAGGCGGTGTGTCAGACTCTACCATCGATCTGCAAATCCAGCGATTTGTGAATGACGAAAGCATTTCTGAAGTTCAATTAGAGGTACAAAAAGCATATCCAGACTTAGATCATTTATCTGAAGAACTTACTGATGCTTGGAGTTATTATCACTATTATTTCCCTGACAAGCCCCTTCCAAATCACATTTCAGTGATCGGAGGGTTTAACACTCCTGCTATTCTTACTGAAAATGGAGTGGGAATTGCCCTAGAAATGTTTCTTGGAAAAAACTGTGTCTTTTACGACTATTTGCAGTTACCCGTATACCTTAGAAACAGAATGACGGCCGATCACATTGCGCCAACAGTTATGAAAGGCTGGGTGCAAACAGAGTATTTATTAGAAAAGCCTAACGCCAGCCTTTTAGAGCGGATCATCGATCAAGGAAAAGTACTGTATTGCCTTGATGCTATTTTTCCATTTATGGAAGACTCATTAAAAATTGCCTACACTGCACAACAGATTGATTGGGCGAAAACGCATGAATCATTTGTGTGGGCATATTTTGTTGATAATGAATTGCTTTTTTCATCTGACCCTACTCAAGTTTCTAAATTTACCAATGATGGACCTTTTACGGTCGACCTTGCTAAAGAGTCGCCCTCACGAATGGGTTATTATATTGGTTGGCAGATTGTTAGGGCCTATATGGAAAGGCAAGAGAATATCGATTTAATGGCACTTTTGAATGAAAAAGATGCCCAATACATTTTGAATAACAGCAAATACAAACCATAACAATGTCAGAACAAACATCAGAAATCACGTTTAAAATAAAAATGGATGAAAATCAGATTCCAGAGCATATTGAGTGGGTAGCGAGCGATTCTGAAGAGAAAGGTCTGTGTGATGCAGCATTTTTGACCATTTGGGACAAGAAGGAAAAAAACACATTACGCATTGACCTTTGGACGAAAGATATGATGGTTGATGATATGCAAATCTTCTTTCATCAAATGATGTTGAGCATGAGTGATACGTATGCTCGCGCCACAGGAGATTCCAAACTATCTGCAGAAATGAAGGAGTTTGCTTTAGAAATGGGACATAAAATGGGAATTATCAAACCCAATGAATAATCCTTGAGCTTTTATAACGGACTATGAATGTTATTGGAGTGATTATATTCGCAAATTATTAAACTAAACTTAACACTATGAGGTGCTTAAGATTCTCAGCTTTTATGGCTGCTGCTGTCCTAACGATGGCGTTTTTATCCAACTGTAACAAAGACGAAGAACCCGTAGCAGGATTCACATTTTCTGCAGATGAACTGACGGTGACATTTACATCAACAAGCACCGATGCTGATACATATACTTGGGATTTTGGAGATGGAATGACAAGTTCGATGGAAAACCCTGTTCATACGTATAGCGAAGCTGGAACATACTCAGTCGAGCAAACTGCAGAAAACGATGAAGGAGCAGATTCTGAAACGCAAAGTGTAACAGTAGAATCAGCTGTTCCAGCAGCCGGAAGTCCTGAACTTTCGTTTGGCGATGCCGATGGTGCGTTTTATGCAATTAATACAGTTTCAGTCACTGAAACGATGGGATTTGAAACGACAATACGCACTGGTGCAGCAGTTGCTTGGTTTGTAGATGGCGGAACTGATTTTGTAAGTGTTGGTGACGTTTCTTTTGATCAATCAGGTGGACTAAGCGGATCACTTGACGTTAATCCGAACAATTCATATACATATATTGAACAAACATTTCCAACAACAGGGTATGCTACTTCGGGTAGTGTAACTTGTAGTATTGCTGGAGGAAATGGTCACTCGCCAATTAATGGGCTTTCGAACCAATTCCCTTTTCCGAATACCAAGAAAGTTTTGGAGCCTTCGTCCACAGTTGATGGAAGCTCAAGTTATACTTTGGCGCATGATGGTTCAATCAATAATGCTGATTCTAATTACTTCTCTATTTATGGAGCCAATGCCAACTTGGTGAAGGTGGTGAGCGGATTCACAACCAGCGTAACTTTCACAGCTGCTGAAATGAGCACATTAGGCAGTGGGTCTGCAATACTTCAGGTGGCATCATTTAATATTACTAACCAAACCTTGGGCGGAAAGAAATACTACATGGTGAATGAATCTGTTGCAAGTAAGATTGTGACCGTGGAGTAATTGAAAAAACGAGATTAGGTTCTAGAGCCTCGACATTTTATGTCGGGGCTTTTTTTTTGAATATACCTCATTTGAGGTATTGCCTTGAGCCGCTTCCGCCAATATGTTTGCATCGTTATTTAAAACCAATCTAAATAAAAAACCATGCGATCGTCCAATCTAATTTTGTTTGCATTTTCTCTTGCTTTAATCACACTTTCGTCATGTAACGATGAGGAGCCAACTACCACAAGTTCTTACACAGTTCCAGCGATTTATGCCTTCCAAAACGTTGATTATAGCGGGCAAACTCAGCGCCTTAATCATCTAGAAGAGATGATGACGTATGTTGAAGATGGTATTGAGTCAAAAACACCACTTAATGCTCAAACACTAAAATACATGTTTGAGAACAAGGATCAAAATGGTGGGGGCATGTTTTCATTTTCTTCTTCGAAGATGTTATCCGATAAGTGCTTTGCCCCGCACATTTCAAAAATCGAAGACTATTTTAATCGAATTGAATCGATAAGTGATTCTCAGACTATTGCTTCAAACGGAGTTGCGGGTTATTCTGAAACTGTATCCGGAAGCGTCAGACTGTATGATGAAAATGGAATGGAGCTTTCTGAATTCATTGAAAAGGGAATCATGGGAGCAGTGTTTTACTATCAAGCTACCGGGGTTTATCTGGAGACTGAAAAAATGAATGCGGATAATGAAAATGTAATCGAAGGTGAAGGCACGGCTATGCAGCATCATTGGGATGAGGCCTATGGGTACTTAGGTGTAGGACTTAGGTTTCCTCAAAAGGTTGATGATGCAAGGTATTGGGGTGTTTATTGTAACAGGCGAAACGACCTTCTTGGGTCTAATGAAGCATTGAGTGAAGCATTCAGAAGAGGCAGAGCTGCTATTAATGTTGGTTTATTAGAAGATCGAGATGCGGCCATTAGTGACGTTAGAACGCAGTGGGAGCTTGTTGCCGCTGCTACGATCATTCATTATTTGAATGAGGCCATCGATAATATTGGTGATGATCACATCAGAAATCATGTTCTTTCTGAGGGTTATGTTTTTATAGAAGGATTGTTCTACAATCCTGAAAAAATCATTTCCAACACAGAAATTGACGAGATTCTTGCCAAAATCGGCACTAATTTTTACGAAGTTAACACCCAAGACTTACAGTCTGCTCGCGATCAAATTTCTACTATTTACGGCTTGGATAATATTAAAAGTGCGTTTTAATGATGTTTCGATCAGCGTTATTTTTCATTCTTGGAAGTGCCATGTTGGTGGCATCTTCTGGTTGCACAGACAATACTCCTGATCAGCCATCAGGCTCTACTTTTGAGCGTGAAGACATGCTAAGAGAGACAGCGCAGAATGTGATTATACCTGCGTACTCAAGTTTTAAAGCAGACCTCGGTCAATTGTCTTCAGATTTTGCTCAATTTGAATCATCACCAAGTCAGTCAAATTTTGAGGTGTTGAGAAACAGCTTTCTTCAAGCTTATCAATCTTGGCAACCATGCTCTCCAATAGAAATTGGTCCTGCTGCTGAACAGAGCCTTCGATTTTCTGTCAATACATTTCCTCTCGATACTGCTCAAGTCAACTCAAACCTTTCAACAGGCTGGGACAACCTCTATTCTGCACAAAACAACGATGCAAAAGGACTTCCAGCATTAGATTATCTTTTGTTCATTTCAGATGATTTTAACCTTTTCACACAGGATTCAAGAATCCAATATTTTAAGGATAATCTAGACTTGGTTACTGAAAAGCTGGATATAGTTTATAATGCTTGGAATAACGGCTATGCTGAGGAGTTTGCTGTGAATTCGGGAACAGATGTTGGAAGCTCTCTTGGCCTCATGGTTAATGAACTAAACTTTGATTTTGAGCTTATCAAAAATGCTAAAGTTGCCATTCCATTAGGATTGAAAACTCTTGGTGTTGCTCAGCCCGAAACGGTTGAGGCCCTGTATTCTGATGCATCAAAAGATTTGTTGATTCAAAATTTGAAAGGGGTCAAGAACTTGTTTGTGGCTGGCGAGGGAACTGGAATTGATGATTACCTTGACAATTTAGGCGCTAAATATGGAAGTGAGAATTTGAGCAATGCCATCATTGCTCGTTTTGAAAGTTGCGAGGCAAAGGCTGCGTCATTAGGCCCTTCTTTGAAGAGTCAAATTGAAAACAAACCATCCGAGGTTGAAGCATTGCACAGTGAGCTACAAAACTTGGTAGTGTTATTAAAAACAGATATGCCTTCGCAATTGGGTGTGCAAATCACCTATCAAGATAATGATGGGGATTAGGCAAACAATACATAAACTCACAAGCAATCACGTTTCGATTGCTCCGCTCGTGACATTTCGTTTGGTTTTTGGCCTCGTAATGTTTGCGAGCATTTTGCGTTTTTGGATGAATGGCTGGATCGAGGAGCAATACATTATTCCAGATTTCCACTTCAAATATTTTGGGTTTTATTGGGTGCCAGAGCTTGCAGATTGGGGTTATTACTTAGCTTTTGCGGTAATGGCATTGAGTGCGCTGGGTATTGCATTTGGTGCATTCTATCGAGTGTCCTCGGTATTGTTTTTTATTGCCTTTACAGGAATCGAGCTCATTGATGCTACCTATTATCTCAATCACTACTACTTCGTAAGCCTTGTTTCCTTTTTATTGATTTTTCTTCCTGTACACAAGGCACTTTCAGTAGATGTGAGATTAGGCTTGGTGAAAGCGGCAAATTCCGTTCCTGCCTTGAGTATTAATATTCTCAAGTTTCAGCTTGGACTAGTCTATTTTTTAGCTGGTTTAGCCAAGATAAATGCTGATTGGTTATTGCATGCCATGCCCCTTGCGATATGGCTTCCAGCTCAAGATGACTTTCCGATCATCGGATCCTTTTTTCAATATAAACTTACGGCTTTTGCTTTCAGCTGGGGCGGAATGGTTTACGATCTGTTCATTCCATTTGTTCTGCTTACTAAGCGTTTTCGATGGATGGGTTACGCTGCTGTCATTGGATTTCACTTAATAACGTGGTCGTTGTTTCAAATTGGTATGTTCCCCTTTATTATGATTGGGGCAACGCTGATTTTCTTTTCCCCAAACTTTCATCAAAGATTGAACTCTTTTTTCAGAGTAGAACCTTTCGACTGGAACTTCAGTGCTGCATCATCCTACTTTTCAAAACCGCTCCGAGTAGCATTGGTTATGTTCGTTTTGGTTCAAGTAGCTTTTCCGTTACGTCATATAGTTTACCCAGGGAACCTTTTTTGGCATGAGCAAGGCTATCGTTTTGGGTGGCGCGTGATGCTCGCAGAAAAAGCGGGCTATGCTCAGTTTAAAGTGGAGGATAAGGAAGGTAGAAAGATCTACGTAGATAATCGAGATTTTCTAACGCCAGTTCAAGAAAAAATGATGAGCACTCAACCAGATTTTCTGATTCAATATGCTCATTTTTTAAAGAAGCACTATATAAATCAGAATATCAATGCTGATGCGGTAAAGGCTGATGTTTTTGTAACGCTCAATGGCCGACCGAGCACACAATTTATAGATCCTAATACTGACCTTGCAGCGCAAGAAGATGGGTGGGTAAATAAGACGTGGCTCCTTCCATTTAAAGCCGATCGGATATGAGAATGATCGCTTTTTTCTTCGTACTGATTTTTTCAGTTCAGTTCATTCAAGCTCAAGACGCTGGGGTAGATATTAAGGTTAGGCTTGAGGGTAGCTCTGCATCCAGTATTGAGGCGTTTTTGGATAATACTGATCGCAGCTTTGTAGCCAACACAAATAGGGTGATTGAGGTTCGCAATGTCCATGAGGGCCAGCATACGTTAACCGTTTTTGCAGAAGGCTATGCGCCTCAATCAATAATGGTAAATGCTTCTGCGGAATTGCCAGTTCCAAACTACAATGTTGGGTTAATGGAAGTCACATACGATTTAACAGAGGTAGAGGTAGTGGAGGCCAATCGATCATCGTTGGGAATGAAGCAACTGAAATACATTGAAGTGGACGGATTGTATGCTGCAAAAAAGAACGACATCGTGGTTACGGATGAAATGGCGGCCAATATATCGACCAACAACAGTAGACAAGTATTCTCTAAAGTGGCGGGAATAAACGTGCAGGAAACGGATGCTGGCGGATTACAAATGGGAATTGGAGTGCGCGGATTGGATCCGAAACGAACAACAAACTTCAACACCAGGCAAGATGGTTATGACATCAGTGCCGATGCATTGGGTTATCCAGAGAGCTATTATACGCCTCCATTAGAAGCTGTTGAGCAAATAGAATTGGTGCGCGGTGCAGCTTCATTGCAGTATGGGACACAGTTTGGCGGCTTGCTTAATTTTAAAATGAAACGAGGTAGTGAGGAAAAGGCGTTGGAGGTCGTAAGCAGGCAAACCGTTGGTAGCTGCAATTATCTGGGCTCGTTCAATAGCATAGGTGGAAGTGCTGGCGAGTGGAACTATTATGGATATTTTCAACATAAGCAAGGCAGCGGGTGGCGTCCGAATACAAATTATATAAGCAACGGGTTTTATGCCCAGGCGGGCAGAAAGCTTGGCAATAAGTGGACTGTCGACTTGGCTTTTACTCACAACTATTATAATTCGCAACAAGCTGGAGGGCTAACTGATCGACAATTTGAAGTTAATCCGAATGTGAGCTTTCGCGATCGAAACTGGTTTCGTGTCAATTGGAATGTGGCCAACGTAACGGTAAATGGTCAGCTCACGAAAAATTTGACCATCAACAGCAAGACTTTCGTTCTTTCGAGCAGCAGAGCAGCGCTTGGTTATTTGGGTAGCATAACCCGCACTGATACTGGTGGTACCCGCGACTTGATTTTAGGCGAGTTTAACAATATAGGCAATGCAACAAGGTTGGTGCAGCGCTTTAATAGAAATGGTAATCCAGGAGCAATTATTCTTGGATCTAGAATCTATCAAGGAAATACACGCAACAGGCAAGGGAAGGCGGAAGGCTTTGATGGTCCAGATTATGCGTTCTTAAACCCCGAGAACCTGGAGGGTTCAGACTTCACTTTTCCATCGCGTAATGCGGCTTTGTTCACTGAAGCTTTGATACCCTTAAGTGCATGTTGGTATTTGACACCTGGTGCTCGCCTTGAACATATCATTACTCAGTCAGAGGGTTATTATACGGAGCAAAATCGGCATCCTATTACGGGCGAATTGCTCAGTCAAAACAGTTTTGACGCCTCTACCAATCGCGAGCGAAACATTTTATTGATGGGCATAGGGTTTGTTTGGAGATGCCGAACTAGTGTAGAGGTGTATGCCAATGCATCGCAAAACTACCGTGCAATGAACTTCTCAGACATCTATGTAAATAATCCAAACATCATCATTGCCCCAGGCATGCAAGATGAAAAAGGATTTACAATAGACTTTGGAGCTAAAGGAAAACTTTTGAAGGAGGTAGTGAGTTTCGATGCGAGTGTCTTCATGATGCAGTACCGTAATCGCATTGGAGAGACACTCACAACCATAGAAAACCAAGAAGGAATATCGAGAATCGTAAACTACCGAGACAACATTGCCGATGCCTTATTCGTGGGCGTGGAATTGGTGGAAGAGGTCGATGTTACAAAATGGCTCTTCCCAAATGCTGAATGGCAACTGACGTGGTTCAATAACCTGGCCTTGGTTGATGCACGCTACCAAAACGCTGAAGTCAATGCATTTAATGGAAATAGAGTAGAGAATGTTCCTGTAGTCAACTATAAATCAGGAGTAAACTTCAGAAATGGCAGATTTGCTTCAGGAGTTCAGTTTAGCTGGATTAGCGATCAAATCACAGACGCAAGTAATGCCGAGTTTTTCCCAGATGCTACTGTTGGTGTTATTCCGTCCTATCAGGTGTTGGATGCCACGGTAAGTTATTCGTGGAAGCGATTGAAGTTGGAAGGAAGCGTTAACAATATAGCAGATCAAATTTATTTTACGAGAAGAGCCGCTGGTTATCCAGGTCCTGGAATCATTCCTGCCCAGCGCAGAATGGTTTTTATGACACTTCAAGTTAAGATTTGATCACAGTTTATTTCAAACTTTCGATCACTACATTCGTTTTATCAAGGTGGGAACCGAAAACATTCATATTATCCCGATTTCAGAGTGGCTTGGAATTGACGCTAAGCCTATAATTATTGCGGGTCCGTGCAGCGCTGAAAGTGAAGCTCAAATTTTGCAAGAAGCAGAGATTCTTGCCAATACTGGGAAAGTTCATCTCATGCGTGCTGGTATTTGGAAGCCTCGCACAAGACCAAATACATTTGAAGGAATGGGCGCTAAAGCACTTCCTTGGCTCAGAAAAGCGCAAGAGCAATTTGGCATTAAATGGATGGTTGAAGTTGCTAATGAAGAGCATGTGAAGCTGGCGCTGGATTCAGGTATCGAAGTTGTTTGGGTTGGCGCAAGAACAACCGTTAACCCTTTTTCTGTGCAGGAAATCGCAAATGCGTTGGAAGGAAAAGACATTCCAGTATTTGTAAAAAACCCTCTCAATCCTGATTTAGAGTTATGGATTGGCGCTATAGAAAGGTTTTCAAAAGCGGGGCTCAACAAATTGGTGGCTATTCATCGCGGGTTCAACACCTATCAAGATCATGTCTTTCGAAACTCACCCAACTGGGAGATTCCAATTGAGCTGAAAACAAAACTGCCTCAACTCGATATTATTGTTGACCCGAGCCATATTGCAGGCAAAAGAGACTTGCTTCACGAAGTATCACAAAAAGTCTTGGATTTGGCATTTGATGGGTTGATGATCGAAGTTCATCCAAATCCTGATGATGCGCTCAGCGACCCGAAGCAGCAGATTGCGTTATCCAATTTTGATGGATTCTTAAATGAACTCGAAAACCGAAAGACACATTTTGTGGATGCTGTAAGCATTGATAAACTTCAACGGCTAAGGTCATTGATTGATGAGATCGATTACAATTTGCTCGAGAATTTGAAACGAAGGATCGACATTGTTGAGGAAATTGGTCATTATAAAGCAGAGTCTGGTGTTACTGTTTTTCAACTCGATCGCTGGATTGAAATCATTGAGGATCGCCTGAAATACGCCCAGGATCAAGGACTTGATCAATCGTTGATCAAGGAAATGTGGACACTCATTCACAACGCGTCCATCAAGCGTCAAACAGAAATCGTAAACAAAAATTTAAGTGAAAGAGATACTTTCGATGCATGATCAGGTGCCTCTTTATTCTTATTGTATCAGTTGCGTTTAGCACTTATACAGGTGCTCAAGAGATCAATAATGTTAATCCAGTCATCAAGATTGTGGTTGGAGAGCCATTTTATATCCACGAGGTATTGGAAGGGCAAACGCTGGAAGCCATTGCATCTGCTTATAACGCCAACATTGAGGCCATTAAAAAGGAAAACCCAACGCTTACGGATCCACTCATCACTCGCATTAATATCCGAATCCCTTACACCGATGAGTCTGCAGCCAAGATGATGGAGGTTGCTGCAGAAATGGGTTTGGCAGAAACTATCGGTACTAAAACGAAGCGCAGTAATAAAAGAAAAAAGGCTCCGATGGAAGAGGCATTAGAGCTGTTGGAAAAGGAAGAGGAGCTCAAGCCAAAAGTGAATCTTGATCTGAATGAAGAGCAATTAGCAATATTGTCAGAACGTTCAAAAACGTTAGAAGAAAGGCTGAATGACCTCGAGGTGCTGCATGAAGAAATCGATGAAAAACCAGTGTTGGACGAGGATGGCTTTCAGAAAGACGAATTGAGAATTGCTGACTCAAAAGAAGGGGTTGAAATTAAAAACGAACCCATATCGGCAGTGATTTACGATCGCTTGGCACTGTTTAAGAAGGAAGGCGATCAATCACTTTTGCTCAAAGAGTATTTTCTTTTGCGGATTAATCCTGATGGAGTGGTGACGAACGTTCGTGATGAACGCTCTGAAACGAATCAGAACACCAATCTGCTCGACATGAATGAGCTAAAGGGAAGATTTATTGCCGACAGTTCAGAGCCGTTTAAAGGAATGATCATTCCCATCGGAATCAACGCAACAGTTAATAGAATTAGGTTTGAAGTAAAGGTGAAAAAAGGAAAGGTGAAAATAATTAACAAGACTTTTCCATCTGAATTTGAATCGTCACGCGCTGTGTATATTGAGTTGATTATAAACTCTAAACCAGTGGAAACCTTGCGTGCAAAATTTAAAGTTACTATTCTTGATGGGGAGACGTTCATCAGCATCCACGATAAGTTTGAGTACAATCCATTTGGAATCATCTCAGCTACAATGGGTGATAAGAAGCTTCTTGAATTGGAGGAATTTAGTGCCTTGTAGGGCTCGAATTAGTTTGAAAAATGCTGCCAAAACGTTGGAATTATAAACCTATCCCAGAAGATCAAGCGGTGCAAGATTTGATGCGAGGCATCAATGCAAGTGCTGCTTTAGCCAAGTTATTAGTTCAGCGCGGCATCAATGATTTTGAATCGGCAAAGTCGTTTTTCAACCCATCCTTGAGGCAAGTGCATAACCCTTTTTTAATGAAGGACATGGATAAAGCCGTGTCTAGAATTACTGATGCCATTGAAAATGGAGAAAACGTTTTGGTGTATGGCGATTATGATGTGGATGGCACAACGGCTGTTTCCTTGCTTTATGGCTTCCTTATTGAGCATTATGAGAATGTGAGCTATTATATCCCTGATCGATATGCCGAGGGATACGGAGTAAGCATGAAAGGCATTGACTTCGCCCATGACAATGGTGTCACACTTATGATTGCCTTAGATTGTGGCATAAAGGCGATCGATCAAGTCAATTACGCGCACGAGAAAGGAATCGAATTCATCATTTGCGATCACCACCTACCAGGAAATTCTCTTCCCAAAGCATTCGCCATTTTAAATACACTGCAATCAAAATGTGAGTATCCATATAAATCTTTATGTGGCTGTGGTATCGGTTTTAAATTGGTTCAAGCACTTTCTCTGACATGGGATTTAGATAAGGAGGAGCCGCTAAAATACATCGACTTAGTGGCCATTGCATCTGCTTCGGATATTGTACCAATGACTGGAGAAAACCGCGTGCTGACCTACTTCGGAATGAAGTTGATGGAAAAAACGCTGCGTCCAGGGTTAGCCCAATTACTAGAAGGAGCAGGTCTGGCGCAAGATGGTGCATTGATCAAAAAAGAGCTTACTGTTACTGATGTGGTGTTTAAAATAGGTCCACGCATTAACGCTGCTGGCAGGATGAAGCACGGCAGTCTAGCGGTGGATTTGTTGATCGCAAAAACACAAAAGCAAGCAGAAATTCCTGCCGCTGATGTCAATCAAAAAAATTCGGATAGGCGCGAAGTTGACTTGCAAACGTTAGAAGAAGCACTGGAAATGATCAGAGGTGATGAAGCAATGCAGAACATGAAATCTACCATGCTTTTTGCACCTCATTGGCATAAAGGGGTGATTGGAATAGCTGCTTCGCGCATCCAAGACCATTATTATCGGCCCACGATAATCCTTACCGAATCAAACGGAAAGGCATCGGGCTCAGCACGATCGGTGCTAGGGTTTGATGTGCATGCAGCCATTGAAAAATGTGCAGACCTTTTGTCTTCATTTGGCGGCCATCCTGCTGCAGCAGGAATGACACTAGAATTAGACTTGATTGATGCGTTCAAGGCTCGTTTCGAAAGTGCTGTTGCTCAAACGATAACAGATGACCAGTTGGTTCCGTCCATTGAGGTTGATTTAGAAGTTAACCTTGATCAGTTGACGATGAATTTTTTCAATCAGATTCAACGCATGGCGCCTTTTGGCCCAAATAATATGACACCTGTTTTTGTGACGCATAATTTGAAAGACACTGGAAGATCAAAGTGCGTGGGTGATGGGTCGCACCTTAAATTTGAAGTGACGCAAGAAGGTTCAGGTCACTTGAGCTTCGGAGGTATAGGCTTTGGATTAGGAGAATATGAAAAACAGGTGCAAAGTGGAAAACAGTTCAGTCTGGCCTATACATTGGAAAAAAATGAATACAGAGGAATTGTCACCCTTCAATTGATGGTGAAAGATATTCGCTTTAACGATTAATGAATCGATAATTCAACCCAATTCTCAACTGGTGGTTTCTATCATCTACTAAACCTGTATTGAAGTATTGATTGTCTGTCAAATCAAACAGGC
Source organism: Flavobacteriales bacterium UBA4422 (assembly GCA_002389645.1). GTDB lineage: Bacteria > Bacteroidota > Bacteroidia > Flavobacteriales_G > Salibacteraceae > SHAN690. The sequence goes on along the minus strand of DGQE01000015.1, from coordinate 257,860 downwards.
CAAATCTTACGTCTGCAGTGAGATCTATTCTTTGTGTCAATTGATAACGATAGCTCAATGCTCCTGCTACATCGAAATCGGCAAATCCATCTCTTATTAAGTTTTTCTCACGAGTAATGGTTGGGCTAGAATTATCATTCACATTTGAAGTTTCTGTTGAGGGCACATAACCAATTAATGGACTGAATGTCATCCCAAATAGCAAAGAATGTCTTGCACCCATATTGTATCCGATTTGAAGCGGGATATCCATGTATGTCAAATGTTCAGCGTTTGAATGAACGGTTCCTGATGCATTATTTTGAACAAGCTGTGCACTCGCTAGTTTGCTCCGTTCGTGAAGAATTATTCCGGTGGATATAAATAATCGTGCATTGACGTGATAGGCGCCAGTTATTCCAGCGAATATTCCAATAGATGGGCTTTCACTTTTTGAATTTGTGTTTTGCATACCAGAGGCGATTAATCCACCTGCGTTTACACCTAACTCCACCCGTCTTAACCTTTTCATCAGCTCTTCGCGAATCGGTTGCGATCTTGAAAGCACACTGGATGAATGATCAGTATCATTAAGTCTACCAATCTTAAATGTTGGCATCCATTCCATGTTGTCATTTAGAGATAATTCTACTGTACTCTCTTGGGTTTTTTCAGCTGTTTTAAGAGGTGCGGTTACAGATGCTGACGTTGTGTTTTGAGCTGCAAATGAAGAGACTTTTATAGTGTTCTTCTTAGATGGAATAACTGAGCTAATGTTGGTTGACAAGTTGTTTAGGCGTGAACCGTCTACTGAGCTTGTCTCTTCAGTCAATGCAATATTTTCATTTACTGATTCTTTCGAGGCTATCGAAGAGGAGTGATTGATTAAGTCCTTAGACTCATAAGCAATTGAGTTTTCGCTTGTGTCGACAGCTACTACATCGGATGTAGATAAGGGTTTTGCCTTTGAAGAAGCTGAAATTTCCATGATATCATATACAGAAGTCCTAGAATGGTCTTCATTTTGTGCTACAAACAAAGTCAATGCTGTTGCTCCAACGATTACAGGGATACCTATCCATGCTATTTTCTTAAATAATACAGCACGATAATGTCTATTGAGCAAAGTATTCGCACCCTTCCAGGCAGATTCAGAGTAAGCTTGAGAGGAGTTAGCACCATTAAGTGCGTCCTTAAATAATTTATCTATGTCGTGCTGGTTCTCCATTATTCTTAGAGAGTTACTGTCATCATTTTTTGCATTGTCTTCTTCAGCATTTCTTGAAGCGATTTTCTCGCGTAAGAGACATGCCATTTACTAGTTCCGTCACTGATATTCAACATTTCGCCAATTTCCTTGTGCGTATAGCCATCAATGGCATAGAGGTTAAACACCTTTTTACTTGTTTCTGGTAATTGTTGAATCAATCGTTCCAAAGCTTCTGCATCTAAGTTTTGCTCGGCCTCATTGAAATCTATGTTGCTCATTGACTGAATTTCATCGATTTCGAGACCACTCATGTTTTCTCTTCTTTTCTTATCTCTTCTGAACTCATCAATAATCGTATTCACCATGATTCGTCCTATCCAAGAACCAAAAGGAACATCCTCCTTATACTTATCGAGATGGGTAATAATTTTTAGAAACCCTTGATTTAAAAGGCTTTCTGCGTCTTCTTTGTTATTGCAATATCTGCGGCAGATAGCAAGTAAGTAGCCAAAGCACTGGCGATAAAGCTCATTGTGAGCTTTACGGTCGTTTTTCCGACACCGAGCCAATAAATCGGAATCTGCTTGCATGCTCTAAGATACGCAACTATGGTTGCTTGCGTTGCCTTTTCAAAGATTTGACGTGAACCTTCGTTCATTATTTCCTACTCATAAGCGGAGGGTTTTTCCCTTCCAAAGGCTTATCACGCAGGAAATTGCAAAAGGGTTGGGAAGAAATAAAAATTAATGTGAAAGAGAGAAGTTCACAGGTTCAACGCTTGTGATTTCAGGTACTAATCGCTTAATAGCATCTTCAACACCATTCTTAAAGGTCATGTTATTCATTGAGCAAGAACTGCAGGCACCTGTAAACTCGATTTTTAAGATACCATCTTCGGTGATATCAACGACACTCAAATCACCACCATCTTCATTAAGAAACGGACGAATTTCATCGAGTGCATCAACTACTTTTACCAATAAATCTTGTGCTGGAGTTCCCATAAGAGTTTCAAAGTTAAGTACTGCTAGTCAATATTGAGCGACTTTAAGACTCCGCTAATCATTTCGTCAAGAGCTTTTGATTGAATCGTGTTTTCTTGCAGCACTGCAGGTCGTCCAGCATCACCAGACTCACGGATGCTTTGCACCAATGGAATCTGTCCTAATAGAGCTACATTCAGCTCTTCAGCCAACCTTTTTGCCCCTTCTTGTCCAAAAATGTAGTATTTGTTGTCTGGCAGTTCAGCAGGTGTAAACCAACTCATGTTTTCAACGATTCCTAATACGGGAACATTAATTTCTGGCAGTTTAAACATACCAACACCTTTGCGTGCATCAGCTAAAGCTACATTTTGAGGTGTACTGACGACCACAACGCCATCCAATGGAATGTCTTGCACTAAGGACAAATGCACATCGCCAGTTCCTGGTGGAAGATCGATAAGCATGAAATCTAACTCTCCCCACTCAACATCCGAGAACATTTGTTTTAAAGCCTTGCTTGCCATTGGACCACGCCATACAATGGCTTGATTTGCCTCAGCAAAGAATCCAATTGAAAGCATTTTTACTCCGTAGTTTTCTACAGGCAGCATTTTGTTATTCGCTTCTGGGCCTGATAGCCCTGGTTTTTGATCAACAACATCAAACATCATTGGCATTGATGGACCGTAGATGTCAGCATCAACTAGCCCAACCTTATAACCTCGCTTAGCTAGTCCAGCGGCAATATTCGCGCAGATTGTGCTTTTGCCAACGCCACCTTTACCAGACGCCACAGCGATGACTTTTTTTACACCCGGAAGAAATTTTCTTTGCTCAATAGGTCGATCGCTGCTCTTAGGAAGAGAGTCGACTTCTATCATAATTGCTACATCTTCTCCAAGAAACCTTCTCACTTGATGAATGCAAGCCTCTTCTAGGCGCTTGCGGTAATGCATGGCTGGGTTGCTTGCTTTTACATGAAACGAAACTGTGTTGCCTTCAATTTTTACTTCTGAAACTAAGCCAAGGCTTACTATATCTTTTTTCAACTCTGGCTCAATTACATAACTGAGCGCCTCCATTAACTTTTCTTGGTTTGCCATATCTATTCTGCTAAGTCTTCAAATATTGCCTTTAATTCAGTTGCATCTTTTGGCTTCATTCTCCCTGCTAAAATAAGGCTGAGCTGCTTTCTTCTTAATGCAGCATCAAACCTTTGTTTTTCAACATCAGTTTCCGGTTTTAGTTCAGGCACTTCGATGGCATTTCCTAATTGATCTACAGCTACAAACGTGAAGATGGCTTCATTGCACTTTTTCTTTGCTCCAGACCTGTGATCATCTATCAAAACCTCAATAAACACTTCCATACTCGAGTTGAAAGAGCGCGTCACTTGGGCTTCTAAGGTTACAAAATCACCTAACTTGATTGGCTGGTTAAAGGCGATGTTATTCACTGAGGCGGTCACTACAACCCTGCGAGAATGGCGATGAGCTGCAACCGCTGCAATAACGTCCATCCAGTACATCAATCGGCCGCCCATGAGATTGCCAAGTGTGTTTGTGTCGTCAGGTAAAACAATGTGAGTAGAAGTGGCTTTTGATTCAGAAGCTGATTTTGACTTCATTGTGTTTCTATTTGTTTGGTACAAATGTAGAATCTCAAGCTTCTGCTTACCTTCGGGGTGATGTATTTATATCTGAAAGCTTTACACATCATTTTTGTGGTCAGTTGGTTTGCTGGCCTTTTCTATATCATTAGGCTTTTTATATATCACACCGAGGCAGAAGAAAAGCCGGAGAGTGAACGCAAAGCGCTACAAGATCAGTTCAAAATCATGGAGAACCGATTGTGGTATATTATTACATGGCCAGCAGCTATTCTTGCCACGGTTTTTGGTGTTTGGATGGTATTGGAACTGAATCTATGGACCCAACCTTGGATGATGGTAAAGCTTGGCCTTACTGGATTGCTGTGGGTTTATCATCTTTATACGCATCAACTATACAAGCGTTATCAGGATAATCAAATTAGCTGGACGTCAAATCAGTTGAGACTATGGAATGAGGTTGCCACATTGTGGTTAGTTTCTATTGTGTTTGTTGTAGTATTGAAAGGAACGCTCAATTGGATGTATGGAACAATTGGGTTTTTTCTTGTTGGTGTTGTGCTCATGATTGCGATCAAGGCATATAAAAGACTGAGAAGTTAATACACCTACACATAGTGTAATTACATACATTTGCACAAACATTTTGTTATGGCAAGTATTGGTGAAGAAATAAAGCAGAAAAAATTTAGCAGCGAATACAGTAAGTTGATGATCAACGTTCTTTACACGAGCAGTTGGCTTACCACTTTACAAAATGGGGTTTTTAAAGACCATAAAATTACACCACAGCAGTTTAATTCGTTGAGAATTTTACGAGGCCAATATCCTGAAGCAGCCTCTGTCAACCTCCTGAAGGATCGAATGATCGATAAGATGAGTAATGTTTCTCGCATAGTAGATAAATTGAAAGCAAAGGATTTAGTTACCCGAAATCCTTGCAAACATGATCGTAGGCAGGTTGATGTGAAAATTACTGACAAGGGTCTAAAGCTACTTGAGGTGATCGATGTTGAACTATTAAAATGGGAGGATAATTTGCATGGTCTAAGCGTTGATGAGGCCAGTACAGTGAATAACCTCTTAGACAAATGGCGAGGTTAGAACGTTAATTTCTCATTAATATTCGACTAACATAGGTTGGGTTGCTTCGCGTTTTAATTCGAAAGTTTTAAAGAGCGGATTGTTAATTAGTAAATATTTTTTACATTCAACAACCTTTTGCACAATAACCAACCTATGTAACTCATGCGTCAGCTAAAAATAACCAAGCAATTAACTAACCGAGACAGCCGTTCAATTGATAAATATCTCAGTGATGTTTCTAAAGAAGAAATGATCAATGCTGAGGAAGAAGTGCGTCTGGCGGTAAGAATTAAACAGGGCGATGAACTAGCATTGAATAAGCTAGTAAGCGCGAATTTGAGATTTGTAATTTCAGTCTCCAAACAATATCAGGGTCATGGATTAACTTTAGAAGACCTTATTGCTGAAGGAAATATTGGATTGATTATCGCAGCCAAGAGATTCGATGAAACAAAAGGTTTCAAGTTCATCTCTTATGCAGTATGGTGGATACGCCAGAGCATAATGCAGGCTATTGCTGAGAATAGCAGAGTAGTGCGTCTTCCATTGAATAAGGTAAGTGCAATTCAAAAAGTAGCTCAAGCTTATGCCTCACTAGAGCAGAAATTTGAGCGACCACCTTCGAATGATGAAATTGGAGAGTTGCTCGAATCAAACCCTGATAGCGTTGGTGATTTATTCGTTTATTCTCAAAAACAAGTTTCAGTTGATGCTCCTTTAATGGAAGGGGAAGACAACAGCCTCTTAAATGTTATGGCTAACGCTGATTCAGATGTGCCAACGGATGTGTTAATGCATGAATCATTAAGAAGCGATATAGAAAGAGTTCTTGTAAACTTAAAGGAAAGAGAGGCGGATGTTTTGCGTCTATCTTTTGGCTTGAACGGTGTGCCTCCAATGACATTAGAAGAAATCGCGAATAATCTTGGCTTAACCAGAGAGAGGATTCGTCAAATCAGAGAAAAAGGGTTAAGAAGTTTGAGAAAAAAGGCCAATAGCCATTTGCTAAAAAACTATTTGTAGAGAATCCAAGCTCCCGGAATATCAATTTTAATAGAGGCAAGAGCAGACTTTGCCTCTTTTTTTGTGGCAAAACTTGCTACGCTAACTCTGTGCAAGTTGCCTTTTACATCCACTAGCGAAGCGTTTGAACCCTGCTGAGAATATTTTTTAGCTAAACCAACGGCATTTTCTTCGACACTGAAACACCCGCCTATTACATGAAAATGAAGGTCGCTTTTTGAAGCAGTATTCTTCGAATTTGTCAACTTAACAACTAGTGTTTTGTCAGCTTCATTTTCCAAGTTAATCTCTAAAAACTCTTCGCCCTCATCAATTTTCAGACTTTCAGTCGGTGAGAATTCTGAAGGGTAAAAATTAATCGCTCTTTCTTCATAGATGGGAGAAATCTTTTCTGAAAAAGGATTTAAATTAGAGTAATTGAAATGAGTGGTCTTAAATATGGGCTGTCCTAACCCAAACCAAATGCCCAAGCCAATTATGGGTAAACTAATAATAGCAGCAGCAAGGGCCCAATTGCGCTTTTTTTCAGGGTTGCTTTCTTCAGAAATAGCAGCTTCTGCGACTGGTTCCGCTGATTTTGCCGATGGCTTTTTGGTTGTTTTTTCTTGTTCTAGGGAAGGCTTTGTTTTATCCTGAATAGGAAGTGCAATTACCTTAGATTCAGGTTTAGATAATACTTCTTGATTATCAGTTTTTGGATCAATGTTGACTTGACGAGACGGCTGACGCTCAATTCTATTTGCAAAGAATGATTCTAATCCAAATCCTGACTTGAAGAAATCATCATTCTTTATTTGCTCAAACCTAAAGGTGCCATCCAGCTGCAAATAGATTATTCCAACCTTATTGATTGAGACACGTTTATGATCTCGCAACTCTTTTTTCAAATAGAGTGCATAGTCTTTTACCCTCTCAACAGACTGCTCGTATTTCTCTTGTTCTTTTTTGGCAACATATGCAGCCAACAGCCCATCATTATGAATCAAGAACTTATTGAAGCTTAATTTTCTAAAAGGTGGGTCAAAACGGTCATTGATGGCATTAATACTCGCGGGGGCATAATTGGCAATAAATCCGCCAAACGCAGGTACGATCACACAGTCGTGATCTTCTAATAGTTCCGCTATATAATGTTCTAAATTCAATCGGTGATTTTCAATTATTGCAAAGTAAATAAATACTCTTTGAAAACTATGCCTGGTTCAAGATCTCGTTTACTCTGTATAAATCTGTAGGAAGGTCAACAGAGATACTATCGAAATCAGTAGTTTTTACCTTGATTTTGTACCCGTTTTCCATCCAGCGCAATTGCTCAAGAGATTCTGCTTGTTCAAGACTCGAAGCAGGAATTTTTCCTAATTCTAGAAGTATGTCAGACCTAAAGCCATAAATACCAACATGCTTCAGATAGTCGTGGTTCTCGAGCCATGTTTCTGCAGGCTTCTGCTGATAAGGAATTGGGTGTCTGCTAAAGTAAATGACATTATTATAACTGTCCAGCACAAGTTTAATCTTACTTGAGTCGAACAGTATATCAGTTGTCTTAATTTTTACAGCAAGCGTTGCTATTTCACAATCGTCATCATTAAAGCAAAATGCCAAAAGGTTCAATTGACACGGCTTGATTACTGGCTCGTCACCTTGAATATTTATTACGGCATCATACTTTTCATTCAAAATCTGATAGGCCTCAACGCATCTGTCGGTTCCACTTTGATGTGCGGATGACGTCATAACTGCTTCTCCTCCGAATGCTTTAACATGATCGTAAATGCGACTATCATCAGTTGCAACGACCACCCTATTAAGCTGTTCGCTTTCACTTGCACGCTCGTACACACGTTGAATCATAGTCTTACCTTGAATATCTACCAAAGGCTTACCAGGAAATCGTGTAGAGTCGTATCTGGAGGGAATTATACCTAAAATTTTCATAATCGGCAGCGAAGGTAATCATCAAATGTAGAGTCTGCATTACTTTCGTTTTATGGCCATGGATGAGAATCTTCAATATCAAATTGCGCTAAAAAAGCTCAATGGTGTCGGTCCGCATAAAGCAAAGAAGCTAGTATCATATGCAGGCGGAGTCAAAGAGCTATTTGAATCAACAGAGAAAGAATTGGCATTAATTCCAGGGGTTAGCCAAGCCTTTATCAAAAAACTTGAGCGTAATGAGGCTCTGCGTCAAGCGGAAGAAGAATTGAAATTTATTGAGAAAAAGAAGGTTAAGACCATTTTTTATCTTGACAATGAGTACCCTAATCGCTTAAAATATTGTGATGATGGCCCATTATTGCTTTAGGCCAAAGGTGATCTGCACCTGAACAAACCTCATGCTGTGAGCATTGTTGGAACGAGAGACTTCACTGACTATGGCTCGAAGTTGACTGAGCGGCTAGTTGAAGCACTTCAACCATATGACCCGTTAATTGTAAGTGGTTTGGCCTATGGTGTTGATACAATTGCGCATCGTTCAGCAGTTCAGTGCGGATTACAGACGGTAGGAGTTTTAGGCAATTCTTTGGATATGATCTACCCTGAAGCTAACCGCTCGTTGGCTGAAAAAATGCTTAGGAACGGAGGCTTGCTTTCTGAGTTTGAAAGTGGAACAAGGCCCGAAAGAGTGAACTTCCCACAACGGAATAGAGTTGTTGCTGGAATGTCTGATGTTACCATTGTTATAGAGTCAGGAGTTAAAGGTGGATCGATGATAACAGCGAGGTTAGCAGCAGGTTATAATAGAGATGTGGCAGCTTTTCCTGGGCCAATAGACGCACCGTTTTCTGCGGGATGTAATTACTTAATTAAGACCAATCAAGCGGCATTAATCGAAAGTTGCGAAGACTTAATCTATTTAATGGGTTGGCAAAAAGAGCAAACATCGAAAACGTCCCAAAAGAAGTTGTTTGTGGATTTAGACCCGGAAGAGAAGAAAGTTTTAGAGATATTTAAAGACAATCAAAAACAATCATTAGATAGTTTGAGCTTAAAGTGTGACTGGACGGTAAGTAAGACGTCTACTTTACTTTTAGAGCTGGAATTCAAGGGGGTTATAAAATCTTTGCCCGGGAAAATGTATGCCTTGACCTAGTGTCTTAAGTCTGAATTGCTGCTCTTTTGAATTTCTTGTAGAGTGGTTGCCCTTCATGAAAAGTCCAAATAATTAAGAATCATGAAATCAATTACTCTACTCATAGGATAGTCATATCGTAGAGCTAATACGATACATTCAATAAAAATGTCAAGCCTTATCTAGAAGCTTTTTTATGCTTTTTGCAACTGGGCAAACTCTTTCGCAAAATAGGTAAGGATAACATCGGCTCCGGCCCTGCGTATACTCAAAAGCATTTCAGTCATTGCTCGATCGTGCTCTATCCAGCCGTTTTGAGCAGCAGCTTTAAGCATGGCATATTCACCACTAACATTGTATGCTGCAATCGGAATTGGATATTCTTCTTTCAGCATATGAATCACATCTAAATAGCAAAGTGCTGGCTTCACCATTAAATAATCGGCACCCTCAATGTAATCTAGTTCGGCTTCAATAAGCGCTTCACGCTTATTTGCAGGGTCCATTTGATAGGTCTTTTTATCACCAAATTTTGGCGCTGAATCCAAAGCATCCCTAAATGGGCCATAATAAGCACTTGCATATTTTGCAGTATACGACATGATGCTTACATCGGTAAAACCTGCTTGGTCTAATTCCTCTCGAATGTAAGCGACTCGACCATCCATCATATCTGAAGGGCCAATAATGTCTGCTCCTGCCTCCGCTTGAGCAACGCTCATCTTCCCCAATACATCAAGCGTTTCATCATTCAATATTTTACCATCTTTAACGATGCCGTCATGCCCATCACTGCTGTATGGATCCATTGCAACATCTGTCATGATTTGTGCTTCAGGAAACCTGGACTTTACTTCTTTAATATATTTCAGATAAAAGTTTTCTGATGAATAGCCATAGGACCCAATAGAATCTTTTAGCGAATCATCAACGGCTGGAAATAAATCGAAGGTATTTACCCCAAGGTTCATGCATTCTTCCACCTCGCGAAGCAGATGATCTAATGAAAGGCGAAACTGACCTGGTAATGATTTAACCTCTGACTTTTTATTTTGACCGTTTACCACAAATAGCGGATAGATCAAATTGTGAACGCTAATATTTGTTTCTCGCGCTTGACTGCGAATAACTTCATTTTTTCTATTTCTTCTTGGTCTGCGAAGCATAATGCTAATTCTATATTTGCCCACGAAGTTAAGACTTGACACAGCATGAATAATCTATTGTATATCACTTGGGAAGTTGATCCAATTTTGTTTGAATTAGGGCCACTAGCTGTTCGCTGGTACGGGTTGCTTTTTGCTATGGCCTTTCTAGTCGGCTATTACATCATGCAAAACTTTCTAAAAAGAGAGAAACTCCCGGTTGAATGGATGGATAGCATACTCATGTATATGATGATAGGAACCATAGCAGGAGCAAGATTAGGTCATGTCTTTTTCTATCAATGGGACTATTATCAACACAATCTTTTAGAAATTATTCAGATTTGGAAAGGCGGACTGGCGAGTCATGGTGCGGCTATAGGTATTATCGCTTCTTTGTGGATTTGGAGTATGAAGGTTTCAAAGCGTCCATTGCTATGGGTGTTGGATAGAATAGTGATTACTGTGGCGCTAGCGGCTGTTTTTATTAGGACAGGAAACTTAATGAATCATGAGATTGTTGGGGCACCTTGGGATGGCTCTTGGGCATTCTTATATACTAGAGCGGGTTATATGGAACTTGTTCCTCGTCATCCAGCTCAGATTTATGAGGCGATTGCCTATTCATTCCTATTTCTCGTGCTGATCACACTTTACTATAAAACAAGTGCTGCCGAGAAAAAAGGCATGCTCTTCGGTTTGTTTTTAATTGGTTTGTTTTCCGCTCGATTTGTTATTGAATTTTTCAAGGAAGTGCAAGTTGAGTTTGAGGCTGATATGGCATTGAACATGGGCCAACTATTGAGCTTGCCAATGATTGCAGTTGGTGCCTTTTTCTTTGTTAGAGCGCTTTTAAATAAATGAAGCCGACTGTGATTTGCATCACGAGTCGGCTCCAAGCCAAACAAAAACCAAGACTTATCTATCAGCTTAGCGAAAACTCTTTCGCAGTTTCGTTTTGCTGGCTTAATGTCCATTCATCCGTTACTGTGGTTTGCAACCACAGATTGGCGCTTCTTCTGAAAACCTGAACATTTAATCCGAAAACATCGTGGAAGTTTGATTCAAGCGTGGCTACTTTTTGGTTGCCGTGAATACTTACTTCTCCAGACTCATGCTTGTTTCTTACTTCACCTATTGTTTTGTCTACGTTAATTTTCAGCGAATCAAGTGAACCCTGTCCCTCAATATGCTCGCCAGTATAAAATTCGATTTTTAGGAAAGGAAAATGCTCTTGAAACTCAGCTTGTACCTCACCTATAGTTTTCCTGTCTGCTATTTTTATTTCAGTCATAATTTCTTGGTTTTAGAGCCATTTAGATAAAAAGCGTAAATAGCTCTTTTTGAATTGGTTTTGTAGCTCCCGATTTCGTTCAACCCGTTCTCTCAGCGGAGCATGATCTTCAAATGCTACATGGTCAATGGCCACTGGGTTTTCAATAGCATAAGATGCCAGATAGTGCTCATGCTCATTTGTGTCATGAATTAACTCATCCAATACGTTTGATTCTATGAGCAGTTGATTTTGAAATTGCTCTAGCTCCTTAAGAACTTCCATGGACGTGTAGCGGCTTGCAACCTCTTCCAGTCGAGTAGTAAAAAACTTCAATTCGTCTTTGTAAAACCTTAATTCTCTGAGCCATTGAGCATGCTCAAAATGTAGGTCATCTATGTGTTGTCTTTGGTTAGAAGTGGTAGTTGTCATTACGTTTGTTTTATCACACAAAGTGGGCGAAAAAGTGAGGGATAAAACATGACTAACCTCAATGTTGGGATTGATTATCCTCAGATGCAATAATCTCCTCAAGGGAAGCTATTTAGAATTGGTGATGATTAACTTCGCGCCCTCAATTTATATGCTATGTATAGAACTCACACTTGTGGAGAATTACGCATCCAAAATGTTGGCGAAAAAGTAACCTTGGCTGGATGGGTTCAAAGGGTCAGGAACATGGGTGGAATGACCTTTATTGATTTACGAGATCGTTATGGAATTACCCAGTTAAGCTTTAACGTTGAACAAGATGCTCCACTATGTGAGAGGGCTAGAAAGCTGGGCAGAGAATTTGTAGTTCAAATTGAAGGTGAAGTAATCGAGCGAGAAAGTAAAAACTCCCAAATGGAGACGGGAGAAGTAGAATTAAAAGCACAGGGTTTAAAAGTGCTTAATGCAAGTGCAGTTCCTCCTTTTACCGTTGATGACGAAACAGATGGTGGAGAAGAAATCAGAATGAAATATCGATATATCGATTTGAGGCGAAACCCGTTGAGAAAGAACCTCGAGTTGAGGCATAAGTTGGCGATAGAAACGCGCAAGTATATGGATGGTATGAAATTCATGGAAATTGAAACGCCATACCTGATTAAATCGACTCCGGAAGGAGCTCGTGACTTTGTGGTTCCATCGAGGATGAACGAAGGTCAATTTTACGCTTTACCTCAATCACCACAAACATTTAAGCAATTGCTGATGATCAGCGGCTATGATCGCTACTTTCAGATTGTTAGATGTTTTAGAGACGAGGATTTACGTGCTGATAGACAGCCTGAGTTTACTCAAATTGACTGTGAAATGGCATTTGTTGAGCAGGAAGATATCTTGAGAACATTTGAAGGATTGGTTCGGCATTTGTTTCAATCGGTTAAGGGAGTCGAATTACCTGAATTTGAGCGCATGACCTACGCTGAAGCGATGACTAAGTATGGTTCTGATAAGCCAGACTTGAGGTTTGGAATGGAGTTTATTGAAATGAATGAAATCGTTCAGAACAAAGGGTTTAAGGTTTTTGATGATGCTGAATTAGTGCTTGGAATTTGCGCAAAAGGAGCCGGTGAGTACACACGCAAACAGTTGGATTCTCTGACTGACTTTGTTAAGCGCCCTCAAATTGGTGCTCAAGGAGTAATCTATTGTAAAGTCAATGCAGATGGTACGTTTAAATCGTCTGTAGACAAGTTTTTTAATCCAGACCAATTAGCTGTTTGGGCCAAAGAATGCAAAGCTGAGCCTGGTGATTTAATATTAGTGTTGGCCGGCAACTCATCGAAAGTGCGAAAGCAAATGAATGAGCTTAGACTTGAGATGGGGTCTCAACTGGGCTTAAGATCTGGAACAGATTATAAGCCTCTTTGGGTACTAGACTTCCCATTATTAGAATGGGATGAAGAAACAAACAGATATTATGCAATGCATCACCCTTTCACAGCGCCTAAGCCAGAGCATGCAGAGTTACTTTCTTCCGATCCGAAAAGCGTAAACGCGAATGCCTATGACCTTGTGGTGAATGGTGTTGAGTTGGGTGGAGGATCTATTCGAATTCATGATCGTGATATGCAGGCTAAGATGTTTGAAATATTGGGCTTTACTGATCAAGAAGCAGAAGATCAGTTTGGTTTTTTGATGGGGGCTTTTAAATATGGTGCTCCCCCTCACGGTGGTATTGCATTTGGCTTTGATAGATTAGCGGCCATGTTTGGAGGTACAGATAGTATTCGGGACTATATCGCTTTCCCTAAAAACAACGCGGGGCGGGATTTAATGATTGATACGCCATCTATTATTAGTGACGAGCAATTGGATGAATTGAATTTGAAAGTAGAAACTGACAAATAAAGAACTGGGTGTCGAAGGCAGGCGAATTCATTGATAAAACAAAATCTCAGGTTGATCCATTTTTAAGAGGGGCAAATAGTCAATTTTATAGATGGATTTTATGGGTTAATGAATGGCGTAGGTCTCACCTTTCTGAAAAACAGTTTACATACATTCTTGCCGTAGTAGTTGGTGTTCTGTCTGGAATAATTGCTTTGACAATAAAGAACTCAGTTCACTTAATTGAGCATGTTTTGACAGGTGGATTTTTCCAGGAGTATAACTACGTGCTGTATATCTTCTATCCAATTTTAGGGATCTTTTTAGCTCAATGGTTTATTCGGAAGGTTGTGAAGCAAAAAGTTAATCATGGTATTCCGAACACGCTTCATGCTATTTCTAAAAAGAATGGATTGGTTCGAAAGCACAACTTGTATTCTTCGGTTGTTTCGGCAGCAATAACGGTTGGCTTTGGAGGAAGCGCTGGATTGGAAGGCCCAACAGTGGGAACCACTTCAGCTTGGGGGGCGAATATTGGAACTCTCTTCAAATTACCTTATAAGACACGAACACTATTGATTGGCTGTGCGGCATCAGCAGCAATGGCTTCTCTATTTAATGCACCAATTGCGGCAATAGTTTTTTCAATTGAGGTGATTATGCTTGACCTTACAACAGCATCACTTATCCCTTTATTGCTTGCTAGTGCATCTGCAACTATTACATCTTACTTTTTTTTAGGGGATGATATTCTGTTTCACTTTAACATTACTGATGATTTTGAATTGAGTCACCTTCCTTATTATTTAGGTCTTGGAGTGTTTACTGGTCTTGCCTCTGTTTTCTTCTATCTGGGATACACTAGAATTAGCAAGGTGTTTGACCGAATGAAGAGTCAAAACTCTAGAACCATAGTGGGGGGCACGGTATTAGGGCTTTTGCTTTTTGTGATGCCACCATTATACGGTGAGGGTTATCAGGTGATTAATTCTATTATAGAAGGACATCCTTTTGAGATATTGAAGAACTCTCTATTTGAAGGATATATGGGGAACATGCTTGTGCTGTTGGCTTTTGTATTTGCCCTTGGATTATTCAAAGTGATTGCCACTACCCTTACATTTCGAGCTGGAGGAATAGGAGGGACGTTTGCTCCAACTTTGTTTATGGGAGCTATGTTTGGATTCTTTTTCGCAAAGTCGATTAACTATTTTGGAATTGGTGATTTGCCTGAAAGCAATTTTACACTGGTAGCGATGGCAGGATTAATGGCTGGCAATTTGCACGCTCCGTTGATGGCAATATTTCTTATTGCTGAAATCACGGGTGGGTATGAGTTGTTTGTTCCGCTAATGCTAACAGCCTCTATTTCATTTGTTACTGTTAAGCAGTTTGTTCCACATAGCATCTATACAGCGCAACTAGCGAGAAGAGGTGAGCTAATCACGCACGATAAAGATCAAGCTGTTTTAACGCTGATGAAACTACACCGTGAGATTGAAACTGATTTCACATGTGTGGATCCTTATGACAAACTGGGTCATCTGGTTAAAGTTATTGCCAAATCAAAGAGAAACTTATTTCCTGTGGTTGATGAGAATAAAAACTTCATTGGAGTGGTGAATTTGAATGAAGTAAGACACATTATATTCAATCAAGAGATGTATGAGTCAACATTTGTGCATGATTTAATGAATGATGCACCGGAATACGTTCGCAAGGAGGATACTATGGATATGGTTATGGATAAATTTGAAACGAGCATGGCTTGGAACCTTCCCGTATTGAATGATGAAGGACATTATTTGGGGTTTGTTTCTAAATCAAAGATATTCAGTGCTTACCGAGGAATGCTGAAAGAGGTATATTCGGATTAATATGAAGCTTATTAAACACATTGGAGTATTAACCTCAGGAGGTGACGCTCCAGGAATGAATGCAGCAATTAGGGCGGTAGTTCGCACTGCTATTGCAAAAGGAGTAAAAACTTCAGGAGTTTATCATGGATACAATGGAATAGTTAAGGACGAGATAGAACCTCTAACAATGCGAGACGTGAGATACATTATATCTCGGGGAGGAACGATGCTCAAGAGCTCGAGAAGTGAAGAGTTTCGAACAACCGCAGGAAGGAGGCGGGCATATGAAGTCATTCAAAATCATGAGATTGATGCCTTGATCGTTATCGGAGGCGATGGTTCTATGACGGGAGCAAAAATTTTTCAAGAAGAGCATGATATTCCTGTAATCGGAATTCCTGGAACGATAGATAACGATATCTATGGTACTGACTTTACAATTGGTTTTGATACAGCCGTAAATGTTGCTGTTGATTGTATAGCTAAGATTAGAGATACGGCAAGTTCCCATGACCGTCTTTTTCTTGTAGAAGTAATGGGCAGAGATACTGGTCACATTGCCCTTAGAACTGCTTTAGCGTCAGGGGCAGTAGCCGTATTGGTTCCTGAGGGGCCAATGTCCATCAAGGAGCTTCACGACCATCTAGCCTACTTGAAATCTCGGAATAAGTCCTCCAACATTATAATTGTGGCTGAAGGAAATCCAACGGGAAATGCATTTGAGGTTGCAGAAAAGTTGGAAAAGCTTCACTCGTCTTATGAAACACGTGTTTCTGTTATTGGTCATATTCAGCGTGGAGGAACACCTTCTGCAGCGGACAGAGTTTTGGCAGCCGAATTGGGGACATATGCGGTGGAGTCATTAATTGCTGGTGAGCGAGGTGTGATGGTGGGTGTGATAAATCGCAAATTGGTAAGGACACGAATTGAAGATGCGGTTAACCAGCGCAATGGGTTGAATGAAGAACTGTTGCGTATATCAGATTATCTATCCGTTTAAGAATAAATTATTGGACATAAAAAAAGCGGCTCAATTGAGCCGCTTTTTTGTTTTCGTGAGTTCTAATTACTTAGTCACAACCAATTTCTGAGTAGATACTTGTCCTTCTTCAGTAGAAAGTTGAACAGAGTAAATACCTGCAGAAAGGTTTTCTAAACTAATGCTTTGAACACCTGCAGTATTGAATTGACTTTGTGCTACAGTAGCACCTTTCACGTCAACAATAGCAACGTTCAACACATTGATATCAGAACTGATGTTGAAGTTAATCATGTCTCTAGCAGGGTTAGGGTACATAGCTACACCAACCAATTCAGAAACTTCAGAAACTCCTGTAGGCCATACTTCAACATAAGCTGTGTCAGATCCAACACAACCTGCATCATTAGTTACCTCTACCCAATAATAACCAGTGTTAGCTGCTAATAGTGTAGGGGTAGTAGCACCTGTATTCCACAAGTAGCTGCCGTATGTGTTTGGCTGAGTATTCAACGTAACTCCCGCACCTGTTGGGTTGATGAAGTTGTTTCCGATGTCTGGTGTTGGGCTTTCGAAGTCGTAAAGAACATTTACAGTTAAGAAAGCTTCACAACCATTAGCATCAGTAATCTGAACGTTGTTTCCTCCAGAAGGAAGTTGAGTTGCTGTATAAGCAATCTCTCCGTTAGACCATAATGGAGTATATGGAGGCACACCACCTGAAACCACGATAGAAGCTGAACCATTTGCATCGTTTGAGCAAATCGCATTTTCAACTTCAAATACAGAGCCTAATAAGATTGCTGGCTCCATAACGGTTACGTTGTTTACTTCGATAGTACATCCAACAGCATCTTCTGCACTTACTGAATATGTACCTGGCTCCAAATCAGAAATAGTTGCGCTTGATTCACCACTACTCCAAGTATAACTTACTGGGTTAACACCGCCAGTGATTCCTGGATCAATGGAAGCATCATCAAAACCGAAACAAGAAACATCAACAGCGTTCAGAGCAGAAACTAATGAACTAACTGCAGGGTCTATTGTTAAATCATCAGTATTCATACATCCGTTAGCATCTGTAGCTGTTACAGTGTAAGTTCCAGAAGGCAAACCGTAAACAGTTGCTCCTACGTCACCAGAAGACCATTGATAAAAAAGGCCAGAAGCATCAATTGGGCAGAAACTAATGAAGTCATTAGAGGCAGTCCATGTTTGATTGTTTCTTCCAGGGTAAGTAAATGCCTGAGTACCATTTTGGTTCTCAATACCTTGTGTTTGGTTTCCAGCTCCAGATACTCCACCTGAAGTAGTGCTGTGAATTTCAATACAGTTAGATGTTTCGTGCAATTTGGCTTGAATAGTCACATCGCCAACAGTACCTAACCAATAAGGAATATCCGTGAAGTTTACGATCAGTGTTCTGAATGGTGCAGTACCAATTGTATAATAGCTTATCGACCCTCCATTTTGAGGCTCAAGATCTTCCCAAGATAGAGCAATTAGGTTGCTAGGATTATTCGTGCTTGGAAGAGTTTGAGGTCCGCCACCAGTATTGTTTCCCGCAAACGAAATAAATCCGTCAGAGAATATACGGAACGTACTATGTGTGTCACCAAAGAATACGAAATCAAATCCTATATCCAAGTCTTGAGACATCTGGTAACCTGTTAATAATACTGGAGTGCCAACTTGAGATGTGTCCGGATTGTAATTTGCTGAAGTAGTATCCCAAGAGTATCCAGTCAAGGCTGTTCCACCTGTTCCAACAACAACACCTTCAGAGATGTCATAATCACAAACTAGGTTGGTCATTACAGAAGTTGTAAGGCCAATAGAGTCTGGCTGAACAATAGCCATATACACAGTATCCATATCACCGACAGCATCAGTTACAGTTAACTCGTAATTTCCTGCACCCAGATTGTATAGTGCAGTATCAGTGCTACCTGTAGACCAAGCATAGGTGTAAGGAGCTGTTCCTCCAACTACTAATGGGTCTAGAGTTTGAGTAGTGTCACCATAACAAAGCACCTCAAAAGTGTCTCCAATAACCGCACTTAATTCTGGGGTGTAGGTGAAGTTTACAGTCAAGTTCATAGTTACAAAGTCACAAAAGCCGTCATTGTCATAGGCTGTTACAGCAACTGATGTAAATGGATACCAAGGCATCAAATTATAGCCGTTTTGAGAACAAAGACCAGATGTCACTACGACACCATCAATTATGAGGTCATAGTCGTACCAACTAGGACACCAAGTCGTGAAACCAGAACCTGCATTCATAGTTGCAGCGGTAATTGTACCAAAAGCACAAAAAGGAGACGCGACAGTTGCAGTCGGATTAGAGCAGTCAGTCCCTGAGGATGACGCACTTTGGCTACACGTTAATTGAGCTTCTGCTGTGGAAGCAAAACCAATAAACGCAAAACCTAGAATAGATTTAAGTAATAGTTTTTTCATAAGTAGATTAATTGATTTAGAAATTTCACTTGACTTTAAAACAACACAAGTTTAACGAAATTACAACATTATTGACATCAACACTATGATGATGGGAAATTTTGAGCTTAAGAATTGGAAAGCTGATGAAAATGTGGGTTATCTGTATTTAGACTTTACTGCACTTGGATTTTCTTGCAACCAGAATTTTACTTTACTCATATAAGACTCTTCATCTAGTCCATCGTGGTATTTCGGGAAACTATCCGGTATAATCTCGTCAATCATCATAGCCTTAAACTTATCTTCATTTTTCAAATACAAGTCTTTTTGAGTTTGCATAAAGTTATGATACTCTTCTTCCGTCCCGTTTTCGAGTAAATTTTTCTTTTCTATGTAGAAAATAGAGTCCTGGTAAGCTTTACTCCTTTCAATGGGCTCTTGGTTAATCGTTTCATTCTGATTAACCTGATCGCCTTTTTGTGTTTTACTTGATTTGGAGCAAGAAACTACACCAATGAAGACTATGATAATCCCAAAAGTTATTGCTTTCATAAAAAGTACATTCGATTTTTAAAGGGTTCCTCTTACTTCTTGCTCTCTTTCAATCGCTTCAAATAAAGCTTGAAAGTTTCCTTTGCCAAAGCTCCACGCACCTTTTCGCTGAATGATTTCGAAAAACATGGTTGGTCTATCTACAACTGGCTTGGTGAAAAGCTGCAATAAATAACCCTCATCATCTCGGTCTACTAAAATACCGTGTTTCTTTAGCACTTCAATGTCTTCATCTATTTCGCCAACACGCTCTTTCAAGGTATCGTAGTAGGTATCTGGTACATATAAAAACTCTAAGCCTCTGTCTCTCATTTTTGTAACTGTGGCTACAATATCATCTGTTGCCACAGCTATATGCTGCACTCCTGAACCCTTATAGAATTCGATGTATTCTTCTATCTGCGATTTTTTCCTTCCCTCAGCAGGCTCGTTGATAGGGAATTTGATGCGACCATTTCCGTTAGACATTACCTTACTCATCAGAGCGGTGTATTCCGTAGAAATATCCTTATCATCAAAAGTCACGATTTGGGCAAAGCCCATCACTTTGGCATAAAAGTCAACCCAAGTATTCATTTCACCCCAATCTACATTACCGACCATGTGGTCAATAAACTTTAAGCCAACTGGTTCAGGATTATAGTGCGTTTCCCACTTCTTGAATCCAGGAAGGAATGCTCCATTATAATTACTGCGCTCAACAAATATGTGAACGGTTTCACCATAGGTGTGAATACCTGAGCGAACTACATAACCATTTTCATCTTCTTCTTTTGTTGGTTCCATGAATGATTTCGCACCTCTGCTAGTAGTCTCTTCCCAAGCTTTGGTGGCATCCTCAACCCACAGCGCAACCACTTTAACGCCATCTCCATGCTTTGCCAAATGCTCATTCATCCAGCTGTCTTCTGTCATCGGAGTGGTTAATACAAGTCTGATTTTATCTTGCTTTAAAACGTAAGAGGTGCGATCTTTCATGCCAGTTTCTAAACCAGCGTAAGCGTGTGATTGAAAACCAAACGCTGTCTTATAGTAAATAGCAGATTGCTTAGCATTACCCACAATCAATTCAACATAGTCTGTCCCGAGAAGAGGCAAAAAGTCTTCTGCTTCATCAAAGATCTTGTCCGTTCCGTAGTTTACGTTTGCTCGTTTAGATGTTTCCATATTTTTCTCTTAATCGTTTATCCAGCTACTCCAATAAGTATCGTCATTTATACCTAAGGCTTGTTTAGTAATTTGCAAAGGTGCAAATGTGTCAACCATTACAGCCAATTCTTGTGTTTCTTTTTGTCCAATGCTTCGTTCCATCGCTCCAGGGTGCGGCCCATGAGGGATGCCAGCCGGATGAAGTGAAATATATCCCTTTTCTACATGATTGCGGCTCATGAAGTCACCATCAACATAGTAAAGCACTTCATCAGAATCAATATTGCTGTGATTATATGGCGCAGGAATGCTCTCAGGGTGATAATCATATAGTCTCGGAACAAATGAGCAAACCACAAAGGTTGAAGTCTCGAACGTTTGATGAACGGGCGGTGGTTGATGGATTCGGCCAGTTATAGGTTCGAAATCGTTAATGTTGAATGCGTAGGGAAAATTAAAACCGTCCCACCCGACCACATCAAAAGGATGTCTGTCGTAAGTTAGCGTGTGAAGTGCATCACCTTTTTTCACTTTCATGATGAACTCTCCTTTTTCATCGAATGTTTCTAATTCATGGGGTGCGCGAAGGTCTCTTTCGCAAAATGGTGAATGTTCTAACAATTGACCAAACCAGTTGCGGTATTTTTTTGGTGTATAAATTGGTTGTCGAGACTCGGTAATGAAAAGTCTGTTGTCTTCATTGTCAAAGTCTATTTGGTAGATCATTCCGCGCGGAATAAGCAAATAGTCGCCATATTTAAAATCAATATTTCCCACTAACGTTCTAAGCTTGCCACTTCCTTTGTGCACGAAAAGCAACTCATCGCTATCCGCGTTTTTATAAAAGTAAGAGCGCAATGATTTTTTGGGTGCCGACAAGATGATCTGAACATCATTGTTTACTAATACAGGTACTCGACTTTCTAAATAATCGTCTTTTGCCTCTACTTCCCAACCCCTAAGCATACGAGAAGTCATGTTGTTTTCAACCGCAACTTCTGCTTTCATGCTTATTGGTTCGCCAACATTTTTCACACGTGTTGGAGCGTGAACATGATAGAGATTGCTCGACATTCCATCGAAGCCTACGGTTCCGAAAAGTTGCTCTTGATAAAGCGACCCATCTGGTTGTCTAAATTGTGTGTGTCTCTTTGGTGGGATCTTTCCCAGCTTATGGTAGAAAGGCATAATCGTTTGTTTTCGTCAGCTGCAAAGTTAAAAAGTCGAGGGGCTAAAGTATGTTGTTTGATCAATTGGAAGACTGACCGATATCAGTTCACAGCATATTGTTCTTAATAATCAATAAATCAAGGAAGAGAAACTATGTAGTCGTTTAGCTTAGTTCCATGAAATTTCATCTTGTATTCTTTCTCATTCTGATTGCTTTTTCAAGCAAGGCCCAAAGTAGTTATGGGCCCACGAATGACTCTCTCTATTTAGGTTTTAAGCGTGACAGCATTGGCGCTTTAGACAAGCCAACTCTTCTGCTTATACCTTTTCATCCAGATAAATATATGAGTGAGGTGGACCGCGAAATTGCGAAAGGAACAACATACACTTATCAACATACCCGGGGGTTTTTCAGAAAGGGATTGGATAATTCAATACTGATTGCAAGTAAAGCATATAATAATTGTGTAAATCTTCACGCAGATGATCCGGAAATGAATATGGACTTGGATTTTGCATATAACCTCACGCAACCTTTTATCGTGCCGTATGAGCCACCTGTGATTAAGGATGATGAAGGCTTCAAGAAAAGGTTAGCCGATTACTGGTTAAAGCTGCAAGGTGAAGTAGCTAATGAGCCCGAACCAGGCACTAGGATAGAGCAGGGGCAAATCGCAAGTATAGCAGATAACCGAGAGCTGATTACAAAAGTCAAAGTGCTCAATTCAAAACTTACGGATTCACTTTCTGCAAAGTATAAAGTGGATTATTATGTTTTTGTGAATGAGCTTGACATGCTCATCACTTCAACAGATTATCGAGAGCTGCAAAGCGATGATTACGGAAGAATCATAAAAGCGCATATTTCTGTTTTAGATAAAGAGGGCAATGAGTTGTTTTCTCTTATTAAGAAAGAGCCATTTTCTTCAAGAGAGAATAATCTTGAAAACGTTATTCGTAACCACTACCTGCCTTTAGGCTATGAGATTGTTTATGCATTGGACAGTTATCGCTTTCTTAAAGCGGGGCTGAAACCGATAGTAGAAGAGGAAGAAAAAAAATCGCTCGGCAAAAACATTCGTGATTTAGCACCTTTGCAAAAATTAAAGTCGCATGACTGAGTTAAACAATTTTCTTTCTACTGAGACGACTCCAGAAGTTGCTAAAATCTTTGGAGCTATTGAAAAAGCGTCCTTCATTCTGAGTAAAGAAGTAGGCTACCAAGGGTTGGGAGATGATATTCTGGGAGCTGATGGTGGTGAGAACTCAACGGGCGATGCGCAACAGAAATTAGATGTATACGCTGATCACGTGTTTGAAAGAGCGTTGAGAAATTCTGGCGTAATTGCAGGTTGGGCTAGTGAGGAGAGCGAAGACTTTGTGACATTCGAAGAAAATAAGGATGCACAATATGTGATTGTAATAGATCCTTTGGACGGATCATCAAACATTGATGTGAACGTTTCTATCGGAACAATTTTTGGGGTCTATAGAAGAGTTTCGAAAACAGGTGGGCCTGTTAAGCTAGAAGATTTTCTTCAGAAAGGCAGTAGCATGATCGCAGCGGGTTACGTGCTATACAGTGTAAGCACGCAAATGGTTTTAAGCACCGGACACGGATTACATGTCTTTACCTTAGAACCGTGGAAGAGGTCCTACCACAGAGTATTAGATCATGTGCACACCCCTGAAGACGGTAAGGTGTACTCCATCAATGAAGTCAATTTTGACGATTTTGAGCCAAAGCTGAAGCGCTTTGTGCAGTATTGCCGCGACAAGAAAAATGCAGACGGTAAACGAAAATATACAGGTCGTTACATTGGGTCTTTAGTCGCAGACTTTCATAGAAATTTGCTCAAAGGAGGGATTTATGTTTATCCTGCCACAGGCGAAGCACCAAACGGAAAATTGAGATTAGTTTACGAGTGTATTCCTATGGCTTATTTAATTTCTCAAGCATCAGGTTACGCTACAAATGGTTCTCGGGATATTCTTGAACTGACGCCAATTGAATTGCATCAAAAGGCACCTCTTTACCTTGGCAGTAAGGTAATGATGGATGAGGTTATGAAAGGTTAGCGATTTAATTGTAGAGATGCACAACAAGCATCACGATGAATGCAACGCTTAAGGCGATCGATGAAATAGCATTCATATTCATCGTATTTCGGAAATTTACATGGTCATCATCTTTCCAAGACAAAACCATCCAGCGTACGAAGTAGAACCCAATAGGTGCTGTGCTAATTATCAAAACGGCAGTATCCATCCATTTTTCAGCTAAAAAATAGGCCGTCAATATTCCCGAGAATCCTGCCAAAAACATGATGGATGAAAAAATGAAAGTGCCTTTAATCCCCAATTTTAAAGACAAGGTTTTGTCGCCACGGTCGCTGTCTTCTTTGTGTTGATAGATTTGGGTGAGCGGATAAGAGCCAGCGATAAGAAAAGTGCTGATGGCAGCATAGATCATTTGGGTACTATCAATAGTCAAACTCAAGCCGATAAGAATCATTCCATAGGTGAATGCCCCTTGAAAAACGGTGACTACTGCGGTGCTGAGAATTGGAAATCTCTTCAGTCTGATTTTATCAAAACTGTATGCTTTAGAAACTAGCGTATAGATGAAGACCATTGTCGCAAATAATGGAGAAATAAAGTAAGCTCCTATGATGGCGGTAGCATCAAACAAGAGCACCAAATAATAAAGCTCTTGGCCCACAGAAGGAGGTTTTTCTAATCCACCAATACTTTCCTCATCTTTATCGAAGTAGCTGTTGTATCCGTTGCTCGCAGGGTACAAAAAAACATGGATGATGATAAATATAGCAACTGCTTTCCACAGGTTGATTTCTTGATTGACATTGCTCAGGGCAAACCAAAACACTGGCATTAAATAAATCGAGAATGGAATGCGCATCAAAATGAGTGCGTTTCTCCAAGCATCAGGTTTTTCTCTGTCGCTCGTTATTTGGGCGCTGCTATTATCCCTTGAAGAAAGCTTTCTCATGTGTTTGTTTAATAATGGTGCTAGCCAAAGGTGGAAAGATGTTTGCACTTTTCACAAGGCCATTCATAAAATTAGGGTTAAAGAAGGCCATTTGCATGACTTTTGAAAACCTGAATCGTTGATTGAAAGCTTTCTTCCAAAGGTTGGAGTAGTTGATTAAAGTGGTGTTTTCATTTTGCTGTCCATCTAAGAATTGTGAGATCTCATTTTGCAGCAAATGAGCACTATGAAGTGCCATGCTCATGCCATTTCCACTTAATGGAGCAATGAGGCCAGCAGCGTCACCCGCATAGATTAAAGTATCGTTTCCTTTCTCTTTGTTTTGGAAGTAGATTTGAGAAATGACTTTCGGATGATCATAAACTTTCTCAAATCGCGTCAAATAGTCTTTTAGAATTGGATTTTGAGAAAGAACACTTGCTTCTAATTCATCAATGGTCATGTTAGATTCAAGGTTAGAGGCTTTGCTCAAGTAACACATGCAGTATTTATTATCTTCAATCGCAGATATACCGCAATAACCATTTTTGAAAATATGCAGCTCTATTAGATTTCTTGGGAGATCGGCATGAACATGGTACTTTACTCCAATGAAATTATCTTTTGAGCTTAAGGGCTTTTGAATAAACGGTCGGTTTAGCTTCTTATCAATAGTTGATCGTTTTCCGTGCGCTCCAATAATTATTCTAGCTTCAAAGTCACCTGCGGTTGTTGCTAGCTTAGACTTTTCGGTAGAAAGTACGGTGGTGTTATCAAAAATTTTAGCCCCTCGGGTTTTCGAAATGTTAGCCAGTTCGTTGTCCAATGTGTATCTGCTGATGCCAATTCCACCAAGAGGCAGTGTGGATGACATTTTGTTCCCATGCAGTGTCGAGAGAGCGAATTGATTAATGTTAGCAGCTCCCAGGGCGTTTAAGTTCGCTCCTAAATGGTTCAAATATGCCACTGATTCATTAGGAATGTATTCACCACATACTTTGTGAAAAGGATAGGTGTTTTTTTCGAAAAGCACAACGTCATAGCCTTTTGAGCTCAGCTCGACACTCAATGCCAGCCCAGCTAATCCGCCTCCTATGATCGCAACATCATGCATTTTTTGAGATGATGCAATGTCTAAAAGCCCAGCTCCATTGAACTGAATAGTTTACAATTCCAGCATCTCCTAAAATCGACTTCCATTCTGCTTTACTGAATCCGCGTTTAACGGATAAAGGGGCATCGTGTTTCACTAAATATGATTTCGAAAGCAATTGAGTGAGGAGCGTTATGCTCAACCAAGCTATTTTATTACGCTCCAAATCATTGATTACAAACCCCACCGTTGATTTTTCGCTCATAATCTTTATCAATTTTTTCAGGTCATCACCATAGAAGTGATGGGTGAAAAGGCTACACATAGTAATATCAAATGTCTGCTCACTGGACGCGAGCTCTTGAAAAGGCATTACTGTAAATTTTGCCCCATCAATATGAGCACATCTCTTTTTTGATTGAGTGATAGCGGTAGCGGAAAGATCAAGTCCAGTAAATTTTACTTTGAATCCGTTTTTTTGGGCCCATGAATGGGTTGCCGCAATCGTGTCACCACCTCCACAACCAATGTCTAGAATATGATATTCGTGAGGCTTATCGGTCATTAATTGAGCGAGGCCTTTAAATGTGGTTTTGTAACCACCCAGCAGCGTATTGATGGTCTCTAATTCGATCAAATTCAGCTGCAAATCTTTTGGGGCGAGGTTTGGCTGATCCATTAATTCAGGTCCTGGGTGTCTTTGCTTGAACTGAAACATTAGACGTGAACTTTGCCGGTCAATTTTTCTATGGTCAGTCCAGGGCCAAACCCTAAACCATATAAAGGAGCAGATCTCTCGGACTCGTATAGTAGCTTTTTCAAAACAAATAGGATGGTTGCTGAAGACATATTGCCATTATCTCGCAAAACATTTCGAGAGGCTTTCATTTGCTCTGGTGTAAGCTTCATGGCGTCTTCCACTGCATCTAAAATGTTTTTTCCCCCTGGGTGAATAGCCCAAAGGTCATTGCTTGATCGAGATGCTTTGTTGAACAAATCAGAAACGCCTTGTTCAATAGCTTGAGGGACATATGAGCTTAGTTTTAAGAGAAATCCAGATGAATGAATGTTCCAAGCCATCATTTTATCATCACTAGGAATAAACTCCTGATCAAAATTATCCAGTTCAATAGATCGTTGGTTTTTGTTTGACCCGCTTACCAATGCTGCTGCAGCGCCATCTCCGAAAAGAACATTGGCCAAAATAGAATCATCATCATCTGTCGGTTGAAAGTGAAGACTGCACAGTTCAACAGAAACTATCAAGGCTTCGGCAGATGGGTCAGCTTCAACAATTGATTTGGCCATTTTCAGCGCGTGAAAGACACCATGACACCCAAGAAAGTTTACGGCATGCTTTGCGCTGGATGATTTAAGCTTCAATGCTTCAGTTAGTCGCAGCTCTAATCCAGGTGCAGTCATTCCTGTGCATGAAACAGTAATTATATGCGTGATGGCTGAAGGATCAAATTCACTGAGCTGTTCAATTGCTTTAAGAGCCAACGGCAGGGCATGAAGGTTATATTGATCAAGGCGATCTTCAACGGCCGGGATTGCAGGTTTAAATAATGCCTTTGGTGCGTCAGTTCTGAAGTCGGCAAGTACTGAATGCCTTGTTTTAATGCCACTCTTCGCTGCAACAATCTTTGCTTTTCTTCCTGAGGCACTACTTTTTGCCGTTCTGGCCAGAAACGAACCAATCTCTTCTACCTGATATTCATTAATTGGAAGAGCTGTGGTTATTTGATTGATGTATACTGACAACGGTGCTTTGGTTATTGTGCTTAAACATACAACTTGCTGCTAAGGTTCGATACAATTTGATGAAACAAAAAAAGCCCCAACCGAAGTCGGGGCTTTTTAACTTTAAAACAAACTATAAATCACATATGAACAATTACTTTGACACCATCACTTTTGAGGTGTGAATTTTATCATCTGCACGAAGAATTACCATGTAAATCCCGTTTTCGAAAGAGCTTACATCAACAGTCTCTAATGTGTTGTTTACGTTAGATGACGTGTAAACTGTTTTGCCTAAAGCATCCATCATTGTAATAGAATACGATTGGAAAGATGCAGTTTCAATGTTGATGATTCCGTTTGATGGATTAGGATAAATGTTCAAATCAAGGTTTGCAACATTGAAGATTCCTGTTGTAGTATCAGCAGTATCAGCAACACAAGCAACACAAGAATTCCAACAAACAACTGGTAATACAGTATCAGATGAAACAACTACTAGTCGGTTTACAAATACATTGTTACCATCGATTGTAGTGAGAACACAAGAAGAAGCAGAGTCTAGCTCTTCTTGACCTGTCCAAGCATCGTGAGAAAACTTGAACTCAATAGTATCAAGTGGAATATCAATAGTTGCTTCCCAAATGCTGTCATTATCTACATCAGTCATAGGATTACAGTTTCCACACCAGCCGTTGAATACACCATTTACTTCAGGAGTAGTGTATGCTCCAGCATAACCTCTCATGTCTACTTGGAAAGTGACTGAGTTTGTATCCACAGTTGGGTCTGGCGTTGGAGGCACTGGTAGGCCAAAAAATACACTGTCAATGTAAAATTCTTGACCACTTGCTGGTGTCATGAAATCACCAAAGAATGAAAGCACATCGTAATCTAAACTATAGTCAAGAGAACCTGCTGATGGGGAAGAGAAATCAAAGAAAATTGTTTCCCATGCGTTAGCAACAGTAGTTGAGACTGTTGCCTCAGCAAATCCACCGCCACTTTCTTCTGCTTTCATCATTATTGGAAGACCTGCAGCTGCTGAGTAAACTTTCACAGAGATGATGTTTTCAGATGCTGTAAAAGGGATTGGGTTGTCTAAAGTTGTATTACTCAAAGTAACCCCGGCCCAAGGCTGTGCCCCTGATGGCTTAGTGAATTTCAACACATTGTTTGTAGCGTCTGTTGGATCAAGATCAGCAGCAGATACACCACCTTCAAAAGCTGTGGTTGTGTAGTCGACATTAGCTGTATCATCCCATGTGATAGGAAGGTCGATTGTGTCAAGGCCAGATGGTGGCGGAGTAATTCCTCCGAATACAACATCATCAACGTAGAATTCTTGACCACTTGGTGGGGTTAAAAAATCACCGAAGAATGATAACGTATTGTAATTAAAGGCATAGTTAATTGCCGCAGTTCCTGCAGACTCGTTTGAGAAATCAAACGTTAACGTTTCCCATGCATTAGCTACAGTAGTTGTTGCGTCTGTCTCAACACTTTCAGTTGGAACCCCTGCAACCTCAGCCTTAAGTCTCATTGGAAGGCCCGCGGCAGGAGAATAGACCATTACGGATATAATGTTATTGCTGGCATCAAAAGGGATGACAGAAGCAAGTCCTGTAGGTGTGCTTAAAGTAACTCCTGCCCATGGTTGAGCGCCTACTGGCTTAGTGAATTTTAAAACATTATTTGTTGCGTTAGTTGGATCGACATCAGCTGCAGATATACCACCTTCAAAAGCTGTAGTTGTATAGTCAACAGTAGGATCATCCCATGTGATAGGAAGATCAATTTGAGTTTGAGCATTCAATCCTAATGCAAGGATGAACGACAAACAAGTTAGAGTAAAATTTTTCATATGTATATTTTTTATGTTAAGACAATATTAGGAAAGATATGGTTATAAATACCATAAGTATAAAAAAAAATAACGATAACCTATTGAATTATAGACTATAGCTGTTATACAGAGCTAAAAAAAGATTCTAGTAATTGTTAATTACACCAAAAGAATGTGGTGAAAGCAGCAGAAATGAAGTAAAAGATTGAAGAATTAACTATTGAGGCTGAAAAACACGAACGTAATCCACAATCATAGTTTGTGGAAATTCTGTTTCACTGTTTGGTGAGCCCGGCCAATTTCCGCCAACGGCTACGTTGAAAATGAAAAAGAACTCTTGATCAAACTCTGACATATTCGCTGGAGAGATGTCGATAACATTATACTGTATGTCATCACGGTACCAGGTAATACTT
Source organism: Flavobacteriales bacterium UBA4422 (assembly GCA_002389645.1). GTDB lineage: Bacteria > Bacteroidota > Bacteroidia > Flavobacteriales_G > Salibacteraceae > SHAN690. Next base: position 227,916 of record DGQE01000015.1, on the reverse strand, counting down.
TGTTCGTTCCAAACGATCGAGAAAACGTGAAATTCATTAGCGAAAATCCCATCAGAAAGAGTGTTGCTTTGTCCATAGTTGGCATAAGACCCTCCATTATCCCAGTGAACAGTACCATGCACTACATTATCGCCACCACCACTCACATCTCCTCCAACAAGTTCCATAATATCAATCTCACCACAGTCTGGCCATCCTACTGAAGAAATATCATTTCCTAGCATCCAAAGCGCAGGCCAAATTCCTTGGCCGTAAGGTAATGCTGCTCTAATATCTATTCTTCCGTATTTGAATGATTGCTTATTCTGGGTAGTAACTCTTGAAGAAGAGTAGTTGCTCCCGTTGGTTAACTCTTGTTTCGCTTCTATAATTAAATAACCATCTTCAATTCTCGTGTTCTCATCAGTGTAGTATTGGAGTTCATTATTTCCCCATCCGTTACTTCCAGTTCCGATTTCATAGTTCCAATCAGCAGTGGACAATGCATTCCCTTCAAATTCATCATTCCAGACTAAATTGTAATTAGGGTATGTAAGAGGAGTGGAATATCCCGATGTGGGGATGAAACCTGGTCCAGGAGTGTTGTCTTCAAATGAGATAGTGACAGTTTCAATTTGATTAATGTAAGAAATCTGCGATGTGTTTGCCCGCACTTCAATTTGATACGTGCCCTCTTCACTGAATTGATAGCTAGCCTCACCTTCATTATTTTCCTCAATAATATCATCATTGTTGTCGCTGAAGATGAAAGTGTAAAAATTGGCTTTGTCAGCTGAAGCTGTAACCTCAACTAAACCTTCTACATCATCAGACACTGAAACGGTCACTTGTAAATTTGTAGGTAAAGAGACGCTATCTTTTACCGGTTCTTCTTTACAGCTATTGAATGATAGGACAAAAAAGGCTATAAGAAATAATGTCGCGTACTTCATAACATTATATTCTGATTCTTAGACGTTAACCGCCACTGAAACAGTTTGTTTATTGTTGATCTAGGTCGTCCAAATAATATGTATCGGGGTCTCCTACACCCCAGCCTGGGAATAAGACTAAGCGATCATAAGATACTGGTTCACCAGAAAAGTCTACAGACAATTCTACCCATTCATTAACTGTGGTAACATCAACATCCTTCTCAACAAAAACTTGATCATCGGCCTGATCTTCTAGTTTGACACGAACTGTTCCAGCAACTGGGGCCCAAATTTTGAATGTAATATTTGTTTCAGAAGAGAAGTCAAGCTTTTCCTGTAGATCTATAAATAGTCCTGCCCAGGTTTCATTGCCATGCACTGTTTCAAGAACTCTTGAACTTGTGTTGATTCCGCTTGCATCAGGGTTGTCGATTATTGCATAAGAGCTGTTGCCAAACACATTAACCACGGGGTCTTCATTCTCAAAGTCTATTGGGAGAACGTATGCCGTAGAATCATTTATTCCACCTCCACCACCGTTTCCGGTAGTGTCCGTTCCTCCTCCGTTTCCTCCAGAATCATATCCTTCAACGACTAATCTGTGATACCACGCTAATGCAGGGTCTCCTTGATCTGCGTTTCGAATTACCATTTCGTTTTCGTCAATACTTACGATTTTATACTCGCTCGTCCCGGTGTAAAAGCCCATGAAAGCTCCAGAAGAAAGGGTAAGGATTATTTCATCACCTTGCCCTAATGACCAAGTTTTATCAAATTGATTGTCATAAGGAGCTACGTAGTCAGGATCAGTAAAAATTGCACCAGGAAAATCAGACTCTTGCAAAGCATCGACAAAAACATCACCATGAGTGATCATGTCAAATTTGAAACCGTCTAATGAAAAAATGTATTTATCGTCATACATTCCATTTCCGCTTTGTTGATTAGGTTCCGCGCTGTAATAATGAGGGATCTCTCCAAAGGCGGGGTCTGTTGGGTTTACTCCAACTCCGAAGTGACCATCATAATTTGAATCAATTACCCATGTTTTTGATCCAACGTCTATTCCGCCCGTTAAAAAATTGAAAATAGGGTCGTCCAAAAGACTTAAATCATCTTCAGCAATTACTATTTGTTGAGTTGAACTAGCACTTCCTCCTTTTGTGAACACAGTAAGGGTGACATCATAAGTTCCAGCCGTTGGATAGGTTCCCCGAGCCTCCGTGCCCTGTCCAAGAGCATTGTTTCCGAAGTTCCATTTGGCAACCACATCGGGGTTGCTCGCTTTGAAAATAATGATGTTATCACTTTCAGCAGAAGCGCTGTAAGTAAATGCTGCATCAGCTTCAGTGGGCGGTGCGCCTAATGTTTCAAGCTCTTTCTTACAAGATTGAAAGGTGATGAATGATAGTGAAAGAAATAGTACTGCTAACTTTTTCATAATGCAAAGTTTTTAATCTTAGTATCCAGGATTTTGGCTCCAGTTTCCTCCAGCAAGATCAATCTCTACCTGAGGAAGCGGGAATAATTCATTTTTATTTGGCGTAAAATTATCAATCGCCTCTGATGCTTGATCAGTTCTTACTAAATCAAAGAAACGATGTCCTTCACCAGAAAGTTCAAATCTTCTCTCATTCCAAATATCTTCAGTAAGTTGGGTTCCACTGCTAGATATTTGAGAAACATTGGCTCTTTGTCTCACTTCGTTCAAATAAATTAGTGCTTGGCCATCATTGCCAGATCTATTGTGCGCTTCAGCAGCCATTAATAATACATCGGCATAACGTATAACTCGGTAATTAACTGGGCTTGTCAAGTCATTGTCTGGCAAACCGATTTCGCCTTGTCTTTTGATGTATTTGTTGTTGTAGAAACCGGTATGGCCGCCTTGACCAATTGCATATGTAACTTCAGACGCATTTGGCAGCGCAGCAATAAAAGCGTCAATATCTAAAACAGATGCGTCTCTTCTTAGGTCATTGTTTTCGAAGGCATCGTATAATTCCTGGGTTGGAAGGTTGTAACTGTTACCATCTCCATACACTGGTCCGTTATATTGACGAATACCATGAAAGCCTGGAGCTGCATTTCCCTCTAAGCAGATGAGACAATCGTAACTACCTCCTTCAAGCCCACTGTATTCAATTTCAAATACACTTTCAGAGCTTCCCTCGCTAGCCGCAGTAAATAGTTGTTCGTAGTCATCTAAAAGGCTATATCCTCCTTCGGTAACTGCGCGATCTAAAGTGGAGGCACTTTGAGCAAACTTATCTTGATAGAGGTAAACTTTGCCTAGAAGGGCCAATGCGGCTCCTTTATTTACCCTTCCTTTTATTTGGGCTGTCCAGTCTATGACAGCGCTTGCTGCTTCCAAATCTTCTTCGATTTGAGCATAAACTTCACTTGCAGGTGTTCTTTCAAGATCCTGCACCTGATCAACACCTAAGCGCTTATCAACGATTAATGGAATATCACCAAAATATTTAACCAATTGAAAATAGTAGTAAGCTCTAAGAAAACGAGCCTCAGCGATGATCAAATCTTTTCCATCAAAGTTTATATTGTCTTTGTTTTCCATGATGTAATTGGCTCTCGTAACACCCGCATAGTTCCAACGAAATACATTACGAAGTTCAATGTTTACACCGCCATGAGTCATTTCATCTATTTCGTGGAGACCTTTTGTGTCATTTACGCTTTCTCCTCCAGCAATTGAATTGTCAGAAGCTATTTCTCCAATCCACACGTTCATAAATGATCCTTGAAGCAAATCATAAGCACCAATCAAGGCCAGCTCATAGTCACCTTCATTTTGAAAATAGTTTTCGGCATCTTGAGTGAATAATGGATCTGTTTCTAGGAAGTCATTACAGCCTGCTGTTATAGCTAGAATGGCAATGATAGAAGCTGATAATATTTTGATTTTAATTGTCTTCATTACTTAAAATTTTACGTTGATACCACCCATGAATGTTCTAGCTTGAGGATAAAAGCCATAATCTACACCTGCTGAAAGTGTTCCTCCTGATGATCCAATGTCGGGATCGTAACCAAGATAGTTAGTCAAAGTGACCAGGTTGTTAGCAGAAACATACACCCTTATAGACCCCACTTTGATTTTATCCATTAAGGATTCTGGCAGCGTATATCCCAACTGAACATTTCTTAATCTCACAAAAGAACCGTCTTCAACATAGTAATCTGAGAACACCGTATTCTGAGTGGCAGCGGTTGTGAGTCTTGGATTTTCCTCTGAAGGATTGCCTCCTGTCCAGCGATCAATGACATAATTCAGCTGGTTGGCGTAAGGCTGCTGTCTTTCATAATTTCTGATGATTTCTTGACCAATAGCAGAATAAACGTTGGCAGAGAAATCGAAGCCCATATACTCTAGATTAAGATTTAACCCGAATGTAAAATCTGGAATCGGAGATCCAAGCTCCACATTATCCGATTCGTCCGTAAAGTTGATTTCACCATCACCATTTTGGTCCACAAACTTGAGATCACCCACTTGAGCACCTTCTTGGAAAACTCCATCAGGAGCGGCCTCATCTAAAGCATCAATTTCAGCTTGGCTTTGGAAAACACCATCCGTTTCTAACCCATTGAAATAGCCAATAGCATATCCTTCCTCAAATCGTGTTGCAATGTTTCCTCCAACACCAAATGATGCGCCTGGCAAGTAATCAACACCCTCAGGAACAGCGGTCACTTTATTGCTTAATGCAGTCATGTTGAAGTTAGACGAAAAAACTAGATCGTTACGTGGGTCAGTTGAATACCCAAGCTCTATTTCAAGACCGGTATTGGAAACGTCTCCAGCATTAATGATTGGTGGCTGACCACCTGGGCCATAAGATCCAATTACACCAGAAACATCAGGCTGAAAAAGAAGGTCGTTTGTATTTTTTACAAAGAAGTTTGTGGTGAAGTTGAAAGCCTCGAAGAAAGTTAAATCAAGACCAATGTTCAACTGTCTTGTTGTTTCCCATTTCAAGTCACTATTAGATGCTCGGCCTAAAGCAACCCCTTGTCTAATAACATCATCATAGACATAAACACCTTCTCCATTCAATTGAGCACGATAAGCGAAGTTTTGAATTTGATCGTTTCCTGACACGCCATAACTAGCTCTAAGTTTAGCAAATGTGATCACAGGAACGGTAAAGAAGTCTTCTTCTGAGAATACCCATGCACCAGAAACAGTAGGAAATATACCATATCTGTTATTAGGACCAAATTTTGTTGAGCCGTCTCTTCTGATAAGTCCTGAAATCAGGTATTTGTATTTATAGCCATATTCTGCTCTCATGAATGATGAAAGCAACCTTTCTTCATATTGAAAAGACCCTACATTATTCAGATATCCACCAGGAGCTTGATTCGCAGATATATCAGCGTAGTCCTCAGAATTGTTCGGAATATTAAATGCCGTTCCGTTTAAACCTTCTCCTTGTCTTGTAAAAACAGAAGCTCCTAAGGTTCCTTTTACAGTATGATCCGTGTTGAATACATGACTGTAATTGACGAAACTTTCATAAGTCAAATCAAGGTACGTAGCTCGTTGCTCGAAAACACTGGCACCTCTTTCAATAAACGTGCTGTCTCCAATATCTACTAAAGATGGATCTAGGTCTTCATTGATAGCATTGTTTTGAGCCTTACCTGGTCCGTACCAAACAAGAGGAGAGAAAACCTTTGAGTCAACAATAGCATAATTGTAGTTGATGCGATTGGTGAAGTCAAAATCATCGTTGATTTTGTAAACGAGTTCTTCTTTACCTACAATTTTATCAACTCTCGCTTCATTGAATGTGTTCTCCATTTGCGCAATGGGATTGATAATATCACTCACTTCCTCTAAATAGCTGTAGTTTCCATCAGGAGTTTTCACTGGATCTGTCGGGAAAGCGTTTACAGTGTTGTAAAGAACTGATCCAATTCCGTTTTCAGGAAGTGTGCTTCTTTCTTCGTGAGTGTATAAAAGGACGCTGTTGAGTTTTAATTTTTCAGACAGGTCTGTGCTGATGTTTACGCGGGCATTGTAGCGCGAGAAGTTTGACTTGTCTCCACCAACGATGCCGTCTTGAGTAAAATAGGAACCTCCAATAGAATATGTCGTACTCTTTGTTCCACCCGACATCGACACGTTGTAATTGCTTATAGCTGCTGTAGTGAAAACCTCATCTTGCCAATCTGTGCCCTCACCTAAGTCGGTATTGGCGAAAGGAGTTGTTTCTCCACCATTGGCAAACATTTCATTTTTAATTACCGCGTATTCCTCAGCATTGAGAAGGTCTAATCTTTTTGATGCCTGCTGAATTCCGTAATAAGAACTGACCTCGAATTGAGGTTTAGAATTCGTTTTTCCTTGCTTTGTTTCTATGATGATAACCCCATTTGCAGCGCGCACACCATATATACCAGCAGTGGCATCTTTCAATACGTTGATGGAGGCAATATCATTAGGGTTCAGTGCATTTAGTCCCTCTGAGTCATAAACTACTCCGTCTACTAATATGAGTGGATCATTATCTCCAAACGTTGATAGTCCTCTAATTCTTATGGAAGAAGAACCTCCGGGAGAACCAGAGTTCGTGTTGATGGCGACTCCGGATACCTGCCCTTGAAGAGCTTGATCCATTCTCGGAATATTGAGTCTTTCTACACTTTCACCATTCACTTTGGAAGTAGCTCCGGTTAATTCTTTTTTAGTTGATGTACCGTAACCCACAACTACAACCTCATCTAAGGCTGCAACGCTAGGTTCCATTTCTACATCAATTTTGGATCTTCCTGCAATCACCACTTCTTTGGGTGCAAACCCTATAAAGGAAAAGAGTAATGTGGCGGTGGGAGAGCTTGCTTTGATGGAATAATTTCCATCCATATCACTCACAGTTCCATTTGTTTTGCCTTTTTCAACGATGGTTACACCTGGTATAGTAATACCGGTTTCGTCCTTAATTTGACCTGCAATAGTGGTCTCTTGGGCAATGATTACTGAGCTTATAGCACCAATAATCAGTGTGAGTAGGAGTTTTTTCAACATGTTAGTTCTAGGTTTAGTCAGACAATTATACAAAACTTGTGGTACAAAGTACTATTACTGATATTTTTTTTAAATTGCGCCTCATTCGACTCAATGTTCCCATGTGGTGCGCGGAGTTGCCTTACTATATTTTTAAAACCTCGGAGTCTTTTAGACTTATTTTAGCGGCCAACCTCACCAGTATGAAAGACAGTAAAACGGAAGTAATCGAAGATGTTTTAGGACATCAGTTCAGTGCCTTTTACAAAATTGCGATCGAGAAATTTTTTCAGTTTGCAATGTCTGTGGATTGCGTAATTCTCGGTTACCATGAAAATGGCATCAAACTTTTGGTTATTGAACGAGGGGCGGAACCTCATCTGGGTAAGATGGCGCTGCCTGGTGATTTAGTTTATCCAAACGAGGATGTCGATTCTGCAGCGGTGCGCGTATTAAAAGATTTGACGGGTATTCGCAAGGTTGACATGATTCAGACAAAGTGCTACGGTCAAGTTGATCGTCATCCTGTAGGCAGAGTAGCTACTATTGGATATTATGCTTTAATTAACGTAGATAAGTATAGGCCATTAGCTAACTCTTGGGCCGACAATGTTTATTGGGTTGATGTTAAAGACTTACCAGAACTCGCTTTTGATCATAGAACTATAGTTGATGATGCTTTAGAAACATTGCGCGAAAGAGTGCGCCATCAACCAATCGGGTTTCACCTTTTGCCTACTAAGTTCACCTTGGGAGAAATGCAGGCATTATACGAAGCAATCCTAGATGAGAAATTTGATAAGGCCAATTTTAGAAAGAGGATATTGAGTATGGGGCTGCTGAAAGACTTGAATGAGATGCAGTCTGATGTGCCTCATCGTCCAGGAAGATTATTCTCTTTTGATGAAGAGGCCTATAAAAGATTGTTGGCCAAAGGATTCTCTTTTGGTCTATAGCTAGGATTGAAACTCCTCTGGCCGAAAGCATTAGTTAAACGAACCTAACTCTCTTATGGAATTTAAGCTTGATACGCTGGATATTTTCATTATCGCAGGCTATTTTTTATTGATTCTTTATATCGCTTACCGGACGGTTAGAAAAGATAAAAAAGCAAGCGATTCTTCTTTTGAGAATTCTGAAGACTACTTCCTCGGAGGCAGAGATTTGAGTTGGTTTGTTATTGGCGCTTCTCTTTTTGCTTCGAATATTGGTTCTGAACATTTGGTTGGTCTTGCAGGTCAAGGTGCTTCCGGTGATTTTGTAGCTGCTCAGTTTGAGATTCTTGCAGCACTTATCCTGTTGATTTTAGGTTGGCTTTTTGTTCCATTCTATTTGAAGAGTGGTGTATTCACGATGCCTGAGTTTTTGGAGATGCGCTATAACCCCGCAGCGCGCGGTTATTTAAGCTGGGTGTCTATTGTCGCCTATGTGCTGACTAAAATTTCTGTTACTATTGCCGCTGGCGGTATAGTTTTTACAGCCTTGCTTGGGATTGATTTTTGGACAGGAGCCATTTTGATTGTACTTATTACTGGTGCTTATACCGTGCTCGGAGGCTTGAAGGCAGTGGTGTATACAGATCTCATTCAAATGTTCATATTGGTTGGCGGCTCGTTAGCCTTAACATTTTATGGTTTAGATCATGTAGGCGGAATAGATGGGTTGTCGGCCAAAACGGAAGCCTCTTATTTATCGCTTTGGAGACCATTAAGTGATCCTGAATTTCCTTGGACAGGAATCTTATTTGGTGCCCCTATCTTAGGTGTTTGGTATTGGTGCACAGATCAGTTTATCGTTCAGAGAGTATTAGCTGCTAAAGACCTCGAGAATGCCAGAAAAGGGACAATTTTTGCTGGGTATTTGAAAATGCTGCCGTTGTTCATTTTTGTTTTGCCAGGTGTAATTGCATTTGCTCTTTCAACTGGTCCTGATGCCATTATTTCATTTCCCATGATCGATGGAAAAGAGCAATACGATGCCGCTCTGCCTTTGCTAGTAATGCAATTGTTGCCGAGTGGATTAAAAGGATTGGTTGTTGCTGGACTTTTGGCTGCACTAATGAGCTCGTTGAGTTCCGTTTTTAACTCTTGTTCATCGCTGTTTACGATAGACATATACAAAAAGTATGACCCAGCTTGCAGCGAGAAAAAGTTGGTGGTGATAGGCCAGGTTGCAACTGGAGTTCTTGTAATACTTGGCCTGGCGTGGATTCCGATGTTCAATATTATCGAAGGAGGTCTTTTTCAAAAACTTCAAAGTATTCAAGCTTACATAGCGCCCCCAATAGCTGCGGTCTTTCTTCTTGGACTTTTCATGAAACGGATTAATTCTGCCGGAGCAATGACAGCACTAATTACTGGAGCGATCGTGGGAGTTACTCGACTTGTTTTAGAGTTGAACAAGTCCGTTCTTGATTCAAATGGTTTTCTGTACTATGTCGCTGACATCAATTTTCTGCACTTTGCATTGATTATGTTCATCCTTTGTTCGGGGATTTTAATAGCCGTCAGTCTGATGACCAAGTCTGATGAAAATCCAAATCTAGATTTGGTTACATACTCACCTTCTTCTTTAGGATATAAACGGATCAATGCTTTTCTTACTGCAGGTCTATTAGTTTTAGTTGGTATAATATGGATAGTATTTAGCTAGAATGAGCGTGATAAAATCGAAATACCTTCGTCAATATAAAGTTATTGCTCTCTTTCTATTTTCCTTTTTGATCGCAAAATTTTCTGATGCTCAGTCAGCAAATAATATTGATGACATAATCGCAAAGTTGACATTGGAAGAAAAGGTTGGTCAGATGACTCAAATCAATTTGGAAGTTGTTTTGAAAAAAGAGAATGGTGCCATTGTTTACCCTATTGAAATTGACACTACCAAACTGCAAGAGGCTATTCTGAGATATAAGGTAGGTTCATTTTTGAATAATGGTCGAATGGCTCATAGCAGAGAAGAATGGCTGCGTGTGATTTCTGCCATTCAGGTTGTTGCGGCCAAAACAGATGCGCAAATTCCAGTTTTGTATGGAATTGACGCCATTCATGGAGCAAATTATACGAGTGGATCCACTTTGTTTCCGCATCAGCTGGCTCAAGCCGCTACTTGGAACCCAAGTCTCGTTAAGAGAATCGCGGAAATCACGGCTTACGAATCACGAAGCAGTATGATTCCTTGGGTGTTTTCACCAATAGTAGATGTAGGAAGACAGCCACTTTGGTCTCAATTTTTTGAAACCTATGGCGAGGACGTTTTATTAACGTCAATTATGGGTGCAGCGGCTGTTCGCGGTTATCAAGGCGAAGACCTTTCAGCGGATACTTCAGTTGCAGCTTGTGTTAAACATTTCATGGGGTACAGTAATCCATTTTCGGGAAAGGATCGAACCCCTGTATATATGGACGAGAGACAGTTAAGAGAAACCTACTTGCCACCATTTCAAAAGGCAATTGATCAAGGAGTTCGCTCTTTGATCGTCAATTCTGGCGAGTTGAACGGAATTCCCTGTCATGCAAATGACTTCCTTTTAAATGGACTGTTGCGTGATGAATTGGGCTTTGAGGGAGTTGTATTATCAGATTGGGGCGACATTGAAAGACTTGCAACGGTTCATCGAGTTGCTGAAAATAGAAAGGACGCTGCGAGGATTGCTATTAATGCTGGAATAGACATTAGCATGGTTCCCAATGACTTCGTTTTTTGTGAAAACTTAGTTGATTTGGTAAAACGAGGAGAGGTTTCAGAAGCTCGAATTGATGAGTCAGTAAGAAGGATTCTTCAATTAAAACAGGACTTGGGTTTATTTGAAGATGCGACCGCTATTGTTGAAAATGCGGAAAGTCGATTTGGTAGTAACGCACATCGCCAAGTAGCCTATCAAATGGCTTCAGAGGCCATTACTTTATTAAAAAACGAAGGTCAAACCTTACCGCTTTCTAAGGAACAAAAAATAGCGGTGATTGGACCAGCAGCTAATAGCCTCGCTTACCTGAATGGACCCTGGTCGCGCACGTGGCAAGGAAATGACGAGATGATTGAGGAGGAATCGGCCCAAACCATTTTCAAAGCAATCCAATCTCAATCGAAGCAATCTCAGTATTTGCTTGGTTGCAATTCAGACTCGTTAGTAAACATCTCGCGGGCACTTAAAGTAGCTAATAATAGTGATGTTATTGTGCTTTGTATTGGTGAAAAGCCCTCAGCTGAGAAGCCAGGAGATATAGATGATTTAACAATTTCTGAAGCGGAGGAAAAACTCGCACAAGCCATGATCGCCACGGGTAAACCGGTCGTTTTAGTTTTGGTAGAAGGACGTCCTCGAATAGTTTCATCTTTCGCGGATCGTTGTGATGCTGTGCTGTTGGTGTATCAACCTGGAAATGCGGGAGGAGCAGCAACTGCAGACGTGCTTTTTGGCAAAGTAAACCCAAGCGGTCATTTGCCTTTTACCTATCCACGGAATGTGAATGATTTATTGACCTATGACCACAAGAAATCGGAAGAAGTAGATAAACATTATGGAAGCAGCGGATACAATCCGCAATGGTCGTTTGGTGAAGGGTTGAGTTTCACGCAGTTTGAATATTCCGATTTTAAAATGAGTTCAGACTCGCTCCGCACATCTTCTACTCTAAATGTAGAAGTCAAGGTATTAAACTCGGGAGTTAAAAAAGGAAAAGATGTAATTCAATTGTATGCAACCGATGAAGTTGCCTCGATTACACCTCCCGTAAAAAGGCTTATTGCTTTTGATAAAGTTGAGCTTGAAGCTGGACAAACAAAAACGGTTTCTTTTAGGGTCAGTTCTGAAGATTTGTCTTTTATGAGTGCCCAATTAAAAAGGGTGACTGAAGAAGGCTGGTTTACTTTTACGATTGAAAACCTCGAGCAAAGAGTCTATTTTACACCGTAAACTCAGTCAAAAGGACAAACACTAATTCCCTGATTTAATTCTTCGCATTGTCGGCTGGTTTAGTCAATTTTGGAATATGAGATACTTAATACCGATTCTTTCTGCATGTCTTATTCTAATGTCTTGCGAAAAAATAGATGACGATTGCGACAAGCCCTCTAGCTGCCAATTGGAGCCGGATGCCGGTCAGTGTGAAGCCTATATGCCTCGTTATTTTTACAATTCAGCCTCAGGAAAATGCGAAGAATTTATTTGGGGTGGTTGTGGCGGAGCTGTGCCATTTGAAACCCTCGAGGCGTGCTATGAATGTGAGTGTGATAAACGATTGGAATAGGGGCTGTTTTTGTCCGCACACTTAATCTGCCTTTATGCTTAATGGCAATCAACTTTTAGCGACTTTCGTGGTTCGTAAGAACAGTGGGAATAGACGACCTAAAAAAACATTTTGAAAAGAGTCCACAAATTGATCAATTTGAGTTTGGACCTGAACTTTCTGTGCCTGTTCGCCATCGGTTAAAAGGAATAGCTGGTTCTGCGTTAAGTTTTATTGTTGCTGCGTCCTTCAAAAAGACAGATGTTCATCATCTGCTCATATTCAACGATCGAGAGGAGGCTGCTTATTTCTACAACGACCTTCAAAACCTTATTTCACCCAATAGAATTTTCTTTTTCCCTCACAGTGATAAAAAGGCTTATGAGGCTGTTCAAGAAGATTTAGAAGAGTTTTCAGGAAAGAAAAAGGAAGGAGAAAATGGTCTGATGAGAGCGGAAGTGCTCAGTGCTATTAATACGCGAAAACGTCATTTTGTGATTGTTGCTTACGCTGATTCTTTATCAGAGAAAGTTGTAACAAAACAAAGTCTCGTCAAGAATACACTGACAGTTAATGTTGGCGATAATTTGTCTCAAGATTTCGTCAATGAAATGCTTCAAGAATTGGAATTTGATCGTGTTGATTTTGTCTATCAGCCAGGGCAATATGCAATTAGGGGAGGAATTATTGATATCTGGAGCTTTTCAAATGATAGGCCTTACCGGGTTGAGTTGTTTGGAGATGAAGCAGATAGTTTGCGCACGTTTGATCCAGTTTCTCAGCTGAGTGTGAAGGATCATCAGCACATTAGCATTATTCCTGATGTACAGAAACAAGCAATGAAGGAAGTTCGTCAAACTTTCCTGCAATACTTGCCAGAGAGTTCTGTGATTTGGCTGAAGAATTTTGAGTTGATTCAAGAGCATGTCGCTGATGGATTTAAAAAAGCAGAAGAGAAGTTTGAACGGTTAAAAGGTCCGATAAAGAAAATTCAACCTTCTGAGTTATACCTGAGTGAAGAAGTGTTTTTAGATCAGTTGAGTGCTTTCACTCAAGTTGAGTTTGACCGTCCAAGCTTGATGAAGCCTGATGTAGAAATCAGATATAACCAAACCCCACAAGTGTCGTTCAATAAGAATTTTGATTTGCTGATCAATGATTTGACGAATCACACTAAAAACGGGTTTTACAATTACATCTTCACTTCCAATCCGAAGCAAATTGCCAGACTTCATCAGATATTTGAAGATATTCTTCAAAATAGAGAAGGAGAAGAGAGGCCGTTCGATTTTGAGGGAATTAACACCGCGATTCACGAAGGTTTCATCGATCATGATGCGAAATTAGTTTGCTATACTGATCATCAATTATTTGAACGCTATCATCGCTACAGACTGAAAGAAGGCTTTGCTGATTCTGAACGGCAGATTACGCTGAAGGAGCTTAGTGACCTTCAGCCGGGCGATTATGTTGTGCATATAGATCATGGAATTGGACAATATTCGGGTATTCAAAAGATCGATGTAAATGGCCAAATGCAAGAAGCTATTCGCTTGATTTATTCAGGAGGAGATGTTCTGTATGTTAGCATCCATTCTTTACATCGCATTTCAAAATTTGTTGGTAAAGAAGGCACTCCACCGAAGATTAATAAGCTGGGATCCAATGCGTGGCAAAGCTTAAAGAACAAGACCAAGAAGAAAGTCAAAGAGATTGCCTACGATTTGATCAAACTGTATGCAGAGCGAAAGTTGAAGAACGGATTTGCGTTTAGTCCTGATACTTATCTGCAAACAGAGCTTGAATCTTCATTTATCTACGAAGACACACCCGATCAAGAAAAGGCCACCAATTCTATTAAGGCCGATTTGGAAAAACCTTATCCAATGGATCGATTGGTTTGTGGTGATGTTGGTTTTGGAAAAACAGAAGTGGCTGTTCGTGCAGCATTTAAGGCGGCTACTGATGGTAAACAAGTTGCGATTTTAGCTCCTACAACAATTCTTACAGCTCAGCATTATAAGACCTTCAGCGATCGTCTAAAAGATTTTCCTGTTACGGTGGATTATATCAATCGATTCAGATCAGCGAAACAGCAAAAAGAGACGCTCAAAAGATTGGCGGAAGGGAAAGTTGACATCCTTATTGGAACCCATCGCATCGTGGGAAAGGACGTCAAATTCAAAGACCTTGGGTTGATGATCATAGATGAAGAGCAAAAGTTTGGCGTTGGTGTAAAGGACAAATTGAAAACAATGCGCGTCAATGTTGATTCACTCACGCTTACAGCAACACCAATTCCAAGAACACTGCAATTTTCTTTGATGGGTGCTAGAGATTTAAGTGTGATTAACACACCTCCACCTAATCGATATCCAGTTCAAACAGAGCTGCATACATTTAACGAGGCTGTAATCAAAGACGCTATTTATGCGGAGCTTACTCGAAACGGACAGGTCTTCTTTATCCATAATCGTGTTCAGAATATCGCAGAAGTTTGTGCTATGATCAAGAAGATTGTTCCAGAGGCGGAAGTTGATTTCGCACATGGACAAATGGAAGGTCATCAGTTGGAAGAAGTTATGCTTCGATTTATTGAAGGTGAATTTGATGTGTTGGTTTCTACAACGATCATCGAAAGTGGATTGGATATTCCCAACGCAAACACGATTATCATTAATCAAGCACAGAATTTCGGATTGAGTGATTTGCATCAAATGCGCGGCAGAGTAGGGCGTTCCAATAGAAAAGCATTCTGTTATTTGCTTTGTCCACCTATGAGCACGCTGACCAGTGAGGCGCGAAAACGACTTACTGCAATTGAGCAATTCAGCGAGTTGGGAAGTGGTTTCAGCATTGCCATGCGCGATCTAGATATTCGTGGCGCAGGAAATTTACTAGGAGGAGAACAAAGTGGTTTCATTACAGATATCGGATACGAAACCTATCAGAAAATTCTTGAAGAAGCCATGGAAGAATTGAAAGAAACAGAATTCAAAGGCTTATTTGAGGAAGATAAGGAGCGAATTTATGTAAGTGACTGTCAATTGGAAACAGATCTTGAAGTCATGATTCCTGATGATTACATCAATAATATTACCGAGCGGATGAACATTTACAGAAGCTTGGCCGATGTAAATGATATGGAAGCCTTGAATGTTTTTATGAAAGGCGTTGAAGATCGATTTGGCCCGATTCCCCCTTCGTTTGAGCGACTTTTAAGATCGAAACGTTTGATATGGGCGGGAAAAGATATTGGCTTTGAAAAAGTGGTTTTCAAGAACAAGAAGATTGTTGGGTACTTCATTTCAGATAAGGAGTCGACATATTTCCAATCTCCAAAATTTGAAAAGGTGCTCATGTTTGTTCAATCGAATCCAAATCGCGTTCAATTAAGGGAGCGCAACGATCGATTGAGCTTGGTTTTCACGAATATTTCTACGCTAGAAAAGGCAACTGAAATATTAGAGGAAGTGATGAAGTTGGAGGCCTAATGGGTTGAATACAATAAGGCCCAAATTACGAATGCATATCGTGCTGCTTTACCTACGGTCATCCAAATTGTCACTCTCCACAATGATGCCTTAAATAATCCTAGTGCAATAGCGATAAGATCTCCCACAAAGGGCAACCAGCAAAGCAGCGCAGTGTATGCTCCGAATTTATCAACGGTTTGCTTCCATTTATTTACGCTTCTTTCCTCCACTTTTAAATAGCGGTTGATCCAATGCCAATTCCCCAAATGGCCCAATCCAAAGCTTGTTAATCCGCCAATGGTGTTGCCTAGCGTTGCCACAATTAGACAGGAAACAGGGTCCATATCAGCTAAAATCAAGCCTGCTAAGACAGCTTCTGAGCTGAATGGAACAACCGTTGCGGCTAAAAATGTCGTTAGAAAAAGGCCTAATAAACCAAGTTCAATCCAATCCAATTTTTCTGTGATTAGTTTTGATGGCACAATAGTAAGTGTTAGTTATGCTTTGTTAAGCGCAGGTTAAATATGAATAAGATAGTGTAAAAAATACACTAAGTAGATTATCTTTGAGATTCTTATTGAAAATATGACAACTAATCAAAAACAAATAATGGACAATTTCGATCTAGTAATCTTCGGAGGAGATGGAGACTTGTCATTCAGAAAAATATTTCCAGCGCTTTACCATCGCTTAAATGAACACCAAATTGATGATTCAAGCCGAGTAATGGCTGTTTCAAGGTCAAAGCGGACTCAAAAAGATTTTATCGAACAGCTCGAAAAAAGCTTGAAAGAATACATCAAAGACGCGGATGGTGCAGTGATTTCAAAGCTTCTTTCCATGGTCACTTTCGCGCAAATTGATACCGGAAAAAAGATTGAAGATGCTCATGCTGCAAAATGGTTTACCAAGGATTTCCATCCTATAAGAGTGTTTTATTTGGCTACGCCAGCTGCAGCTTTTGGTCCTATATGCGAGTACCTTGACAACCAAGGCTATATCATTCCTGATGCGCGAGTAGTTTTGGAAAAACCTCTTGGAACTGATCTTAAAAGTTCGGAAGCGGTGAACAATCAAGTAGCATTACATTTTCCAGAAGAGCAGATTTATCGTATCGACCATTATCTTGGAAAGGAAACGGTTCAAAACTTAATGGTACTTCGTTTTGCCAACAACATTTTTGAGAGCTCTTGGAACGCACAGGACATTGACAATATTCAGATAACCGTAGCCGAATCAATTGGTGTAGGTACTCGCGGTGGATTTTATGATAAGTATGGAGCGCTGAGAGACATGGTTCAAAACCACCTTCTGCAGTTACTTTGTTTAATAGCAATGGAGCCACCAGTCACGCTTGAAGCTGATTTAGTGAGAGATGAAAAACTAAAAGTTCTCCGTGCGCTTCGATTGTATGATAAGAATTCAATTTTGACAGAGACCGTGAGGGGTCAATACACAAGGGGAAATACTGGAGAAGGAAGACTTCCTTCTTACCTGGAAGATATCGACAAGTTTGAATCGAACACGGAAACATTCGTTGCTCTAAAGGCACATGTTGACAATTGGCGTTGGGGCGGAGTTCCTTTCTTCCTTAGAACCGGCAAAAGAATGCCGCACCGATATTCAGAAATTGTGATCAATTTTAAGGATGTGCCTCATAACCTTTTCCCAGATCGTAAGAAAATGGCCAACAATAAATTGACCATTCGACTGCAACCAGAAGAAAGAATTGAGCTACAGCAAATGGTTAAAATTCCTGGCCCGGGTGGATATCGTTACAAGCCGTTCTCTCTAGAATTGGATTATGCTGAGCATTTTGATCAGCGTTTTCCTGAGGCTTATGAGCGTTTATTAATGGATGTGGTTAGAGGAAATCAAACGTTGTTTATGCGCAGAGATGAAGTTAAGGCGGCATGGACATGGGCAGAATCAATTTTAACCAATTGGGATAAAACAAAAATGCCTAACGTGCTTTATGAAGCAGGAACATGGGGTCCGGGAGATAAAGTAATGGACGGTGATCATGAGTGGGTTAAGTCAAGACACGTGATCAAGGCTCAAAAAAAGTTGGAAGATAATGATGAGTAGATCTGAATTGGAATCGAACCTTGTTTCTGAAATTGCGAAAACCTTAGCGCACGAAATAGAGAATAAAGGTCAGGCAACGCTATTAGTTTCGGGAGGTTCAACACCAGTCAATCTGTTTAAATCGCTTTCTAATGTTCAATTTGATTGGTCTAAAGTCACAGTATCTCTAGTAGATGAGCGATTTGTGCCTGACGGACATACAGATCAAAACGGAGAGTTAGTCAAAGCCAATTTATTGCAAAACAAGGCCGCAAAAGCGCAGTTTATTCCTTTAGTTCAAAATGCCGAAAATGCTGAAGATAACTTGCAACGGGTAAAGGATGCATTTTCAACGGATCACTTTCCTTTGAGTGTTGTGATATTGGGAATGGGCACTGACGGACACACTGCGTCACTTTTTCCTGATGCTCCTGAGTTGGACTATGGGATGAATTTGACTACAAAAGAGTCTTTAATTATTACCAATCCACAAGCCGCGCCTCATCAGCGAATATCATTTACTCGAAGAGCATTGCTCAATACGAATAGATTAATTCTTCATTGTTATGGCCAAGAAAAGGCCTTAATATTGAAGGAAGCTGAAAAAAATCAAGATTATCATATATATCCAATAGTGGCATTTATAGGTCAAGACATTATAGACTTAGAAGTGTATTGGACAGAATAAAATCATATGAATAAGAGAATTAAAGAAATAACAGAGCGTATTAAAGAACGCTCAAAGAAATCAAGATCAGAGTATATCGCGTTGATGACGTCTTCCAAGAATGCATCAGTTACTCGAGGAGACCTAGCATGTGGAAACTTAGCTCACGCGTTTGCTGCCTGTGCTGATGACGAGAAAGTTTCACTTAGTGGAACGAGCAAGGCTAATCTGGCAATTATTACTGCGTACAACGACATGTTAAGCGCGCACAAAACCTATGAATACTATCCCGAAGCCTTGCGTCAGTCAGCGAGAAAGTATGGCGCAGTTGCTCAAGTAGCTTCAGGTGTGCCAGCTATGTGTGATGGTGTTACTCAAGGGCAATTAGGGATGGAGTTGTCACTATTCAGCAGAGACATCATCGCATTGTCAACCGCCATTGGAATGTCACATCAAATGTTTGATGGAGGTATGTGTTTGGGCATTTGCGATAAGATTGTTCCAGGAATGATGATAGGAGCCCTTCGCTTCGGTCACCTTCCTTTCATTTTTGTTCCTGGTGGGCCTATGGAGTCGGGTATTACCAATGAAGAAAAGGCACAGCATAGAAGAGACTATGCTGCAGGAAAAATAGGTCGTGATGAACTCTTAAAAGCAGAGTCGGCTTCTTATCATTCTGCTGGAACGTGCACTTTTTATGGTACTGCAAACAGCAACCAAATGCTGATGGAAATAATGGGCGTGCATTTACCAGGCGCATCTTTCGTTACTCCAGGAACAGAGCTGCGCGAAGCGTTGAATGATTATACCGTTAAGCGCTTAACTGAGATCACTGCTCTCGGAGATGAATATACTCCACTATTTGAAGTAATTACTGAAGAGAGTGTTGTGAATGCCTTAGTTGGGTTAGTTGCCACAGGTGGCTCTACTAATCATACAATTCATTTAATTGCCATTGCCCGCGCTGCTGGAATTGTCATCAACTGGGAAGACTTCTCTGAGGTTGCTGATGTTGTGCCGCAATTGACTCGTGTATATCCTAACGGAAGTGCAGATATCAATCACTTCCAAGCCTGCGGTGGAATGGGTTACTTGATGAAGACGCTTAGAGAAGGCGGTTTACTCAACGAAAACGTAAAGACAGCAGCCGGCCAAGGGCTCGAAGCTTATACAAAAGAACCATTCATAGATAATGGGAAGTTAGCATGGAGAAATGCTCCAGAAAAGTCCTTGGATGAAACAGTGCTCCGAGGAGTTGATAATCCTTTTGTAGCAACAGGGGGGTTGAAAATTTTAAGCGGCAATCTCGGAAGATCAGTAATTAAGGTTTCTGCTGTCAAAGAAGAAAACTATGTTGTGAAAGCGCCTGCTGTTGTTTTTGAAGATCAGGATGATGTAATCACTGCATTCAAAAAAGGTGAGTTGAATAAAGATGTTGTAGTGGTTGTAAGAAACCAAGGTGCGCATTCTATCGGTATGCCTGAATTGCATAAGCTCACGCCAACGTTGGGACTTTTGATGAGTCAAGGTTATAAAGTTGCATTAGTGACAGATGGAAGAATGTCTGGCGCTTCAGGAAAAGTTCCTGCGGCTATTCATTTGAGTCCTGAGGCGGCAAAAGGTGGACCTATTGCTAAACTGCAGACAGGCGATATGATAGAACTTGACGCACACAAGGGAACGCTTTCCTGCTTAAACTTTGATGAAGTAGATAAAAGAACAATCACTACAGCTGAGAACTTTGACTCATTTGGTGTTGGTCGTGAGTTATTCAATAGACTTAAGCCCCTTGTTACTGAAAGTGAAGAGGGCGCGTCATTCATTATCTAAAATCGATCATGCAAAACGGAATTAGAAAAGTAATGGAAGGGCATGCATTAGTGCCTGTTGTTACGTTCAACGATGCTGATGAAGCACCTGCTTTCATTGAGTATTTGATGGGGCAAAACGTGAATTGTATCGAAATCACCTTACGCACGCCAGCAGGAATCAAAGCCATTGAACTTCTAAAAAAGGAGTATGATGGCAGGTTTTTGATAGGAGCAGGCACTGTTACGAATAATGAGCAACTTGATCAATTGGTTAAGCTGAACGGAGACTTTATTGTAAGCCCAGGGTTGACCCCCGAACTTCAAACTGAAATGGAGTCTTCTAAACTCCCGTATTTACCAGGAACATCTACTCCAAGCGAAATAATGTGGGCTCGTGAGCAAGGCCTAGACACGCTGAAATTTTTTCCAGCAAACCTCTTCGGTGGATTAGATGCATTGAAGGCCTATGGTCAGTTGTTTCCCGATGTGCAGTTCTGCCCAACAGGCGGAATAACCAAAGCTACAAGTGATGACTACTTATCGCTTTCAAATGTTTTTGCTGTAGGTGGGTCGTGGTTTCAAAAAGACTTTAAATAGACGAGGATTTAGACGCGGTTTTATATCGGAAGAGCTGAGCTGGTTTATGGTCTACTCCTGATTGCTTTTCATCTAGTGGAATTAAAACATCCGACTTTTTAATCTTTTTCCTGAAGTTTCTCTTGTCTAACTCTACTCCTAAAATTATTTCATGGAGTTTCTGCAACATTGATAGGGTGAATTTCTTTGGAAGTAATTCGTATCCTACGTTTTTATATTCAAACTCTTCCCTTAATCGTTCCAAAGCTTCATTGAAGATTTGATTGTGATCGAAAGCGAGTTGAGGTACCTCATCTACATTTTGCCAAACCACCTTGCCTGCTAAAGATGCAGCTTGAGGAGCAAAATCCTCCATTTTTACTAGTGAATAGTACGCAACCGTAATCACCCTTGCTTGAGGGTCTTCTCTAAAAGTGCGCAGCCAATCTTGGTCCTTTACATCTCTCACTCGGTTTGGATTTCCAAATGTTTTGAATTGCTTGAGGTAAATTCCTTCGAGGTTGGTCAACTCTTTAAGAATGCGAGTAGCTGACTGATAGAGGTTTTCATTCTCAAGCACCAAATCTCCAGGAAGCGCGAGTTGTGGGCTTATTCCACCAGTGTTTTTTTGTTCGATGAGCAAGACTTTTAGCTTTTCATCATCAAAACCGAACACAACGCAATCTGTCGATACATTGGGGTTTGGTGATGAATGCATGTTTGCTGAGTCTGCCATTAATGCTCAAGGTTGTTGATTAAGTTCAAATATAACTCTACAGGCCCGTAAAAATAGATATTTACGAACTAAGTGTAAAAAATACACTAAGATTGTTTAATATTGCACTGTAGCTATTACTAAAAGACAATAGGAATTATGAAAAGAGTTGCGATTAACGGTTTTGGAAGAATAGGAAGACATGTGATGCGTCAATTGATTGTTGACGAGAATGTTGAAGTTGTTGCTATTAATGATTTAGTAGATGCAGAAATGCTGGCTCATTTGTTTGAGTTTGACACTGTGTATGGACGTGTGCCAAATGCAGAAATATCACTTGATTCAGACGGAATTTTGATTAATGGAAATGTCGTAAAAGTTTTTGCAGAAAAGGATCCTAGAAACCTTCCTTGGAAAGAGCTCAATGTGGATTTAGTACTCGAGTGTACTGGTATTTTTAAAGATGAGGAAAAGGCCGGATACCATATTCAAGCTGGAGCCAAGAAGGTGCTTATTTCAGCACCGGCATCAGGTGATATTAAGAACATTGTGGTTGGAGTAAACGACAATGTGATTCAAGATAGTGATGTGATTCTTTCTGGAGCTTCGTGCACAACAAACTGCCTTGCACCAATGATGCATGTTCTCAGCGAACACTTTACAATTAACAGTGGTTTTATTGCCACAACACACGCATATACAGGTGACCAAAGATTAATGGATTCTCCTCACAAAGATTTTAGAAGATCGAGAGCAGCGGCATTGAACGTTATACCAACCTCCACAGGTGCAGCAAAGGCTATTGGCAAAGTAATTCCTTCATTGAAAGGAAAGTTAGATGGCAATGCATTGCGTGTTCCAGTTGCTTCTGGATCGATCACTGAGGCTACAATTTTGATTGAAGAGAAAACTACTGCAGAGGAAGTGAACCGATTAATGAAAGAGCATGCTTCATCAGATTTGGCCGGAATAATGGAATATTCCATCAAGCCGTTGGTGTCCTCGGATATTTTAGGAAACCACCATTCATGCATTTTCGATAGTGAATTGACCAAGGTGAACCAGAATCTTATCAGAGTTTTTGGGTGGTATGACAATGAGGTTGGGTATTCTTCTCGAATGGTCGATCTAATTCACAAGTTAAACGCCTAAGCAAAAGATTTATGATAGCTATTGCAGAAAGTGGTTCAACCAAATGTGATTGGATTGTCTTAAATCGAAAGGCTGAGGTTGTTTTAGAAGCAAAAACACCTGGCTTCAATCCTTATTTTCATGGTGAAAAGTTTGTTGTAGAGTCACTTCAGAAATGTGATGAGCTGAAAGATTTAAAGAATAAGATCAGTACCATTTTTTTTTATGGAGCTGGTTGCTCTTCTGAGTCATTAAACTTTATAATTCAAGAGTCTTTAGAGAAATTTTTTGTTAATGCCAATGTTACCGTTGATCATGATTTAGTTGCGGCAGCTTACTCTTTATACGAAGGAGAGCCATTGATCAGCTGCATCGTTGGAACAGGTTCGAATTCTTGCTTTTTTGATGGAGAGAAAGTTCATGAGCTGGTTCCGGCTCTTGGCTTTATTTTAGGAGATGAAGCCAGCGGAAGCTATTTCGGCAAGAAGATTTTAGCGGACTATTTTTATAAGAGGCTTCCTGCTGAAATGCAACGAGACTTTGAAGAGAAGTATAATCTAGATTGGAGTCAGACAGTTGAGAACGTGTACAAGAACGCTCATGCCAATGTTTATTTAGCCTCGTTTATGCCATTTATCATAGCTCATAAAGAAAACCCTTATGTAATTGAGATGGTAAAGGATGGCATGGCTCGCTTTATTGATGTGCACATCGCTAATTTTTCGAACTTCCATCAGCACAAACTTGGGTTTGTAGGAACATTGGCGTTTTTGTTTGAAGATATTCTTAAAGAAGAACTCATTAAACGTGACTGCAAGCCGGGAAGAATAATCAAGAATCCAGCAGATAATTTAGTTCAGTATCATAGGGAGTATAAATCAGAAGTCTTTACCGAAATGAAAAAGACTGATGTAAGTATTAAATAGGTAAATGAAGTAGAATCTTTGTGGTTTGTGAACACCCAAGAAGGGTTTCGTTTTAATAACGAGGCCCTTTTTTTATTTCCGAGAAAACCGCTTTTCATACTTTCGGGGCATGCGAAGGGTTCTAGCGTTTTTATTCTTTTTTTCTGTACTTGTTTCATGCACTGAATCAGAATGCGTTGATTGTGCAGATACTCAAGGCAATGTTTTTACGTTCTGTGATCCTGCCCAGTCACCATTTGATACATTAGACTGTGGAGAAATTTATACTTCTGTGAAATGAGAAACTTCATTGTAATGTTAGCGTTGTCGATACTGTTTTTCTCTTGCGAAAAAGTAGTTGATATCAAAGAAATTGAGCCCACCGAGGTGGTGTTTTGCAACTTGAGTAATGATGTAGAAGGTTCTTGGGTTTCCGATTCAGTATATGTAGTTTCTGTTATTGATACTGTTGATTCCATCACCGAAGACAAAGCACCAACGCTCACTTACTTTTTGGATGTTAAGTGTACATCTGAAACATCATTTCTTTTAAGTTATGTGACTTTTTCTGGTGTTGAAACGGAAGATGTTCGGTCAACGAATTTTGAAGAAGCCAATGGTCGTTTTTACGTTTATAATCAACTAGATAGTCTTCAAGATACTTCAAATGCACCTTTTGTAATGGATTATGTTTTTGATTCGAATGACCGCATCACTGCTACTATCGTTCAAAATCCAAACGCGTTCCAACAATCTACCTACACCCTTTTTCTGAGAAGGGCAATGTAAGTTTAAACTAATCTGTTCGTCAACGCGTTAATTGAATTATACGTCTGCTTTATTATGAAAAGATTCTTTCTATTTTCATTATCAATTTTACTAATGGCTTCTTGCTCTAAGGACGAGCCTCTTGCCATGCTTCCACAAATTCAGAACGAGGCAGATCAATCTTCTAGAATCGAACATACAATATTGATTGAACCCACAGTGAGTGTTGGTTGTGGAGCCTGTCCGTTAGGTCATCACGAAATTGATCTCATTGAAGATTCTTTGGAGAATGTGACACATATGAGCCATTACTTGTATGGTCCATTGTATCACGATTATTCATCTTACTTAATGGAGAAGATTAATAAAACTATTTACACGCCAATAGGTCATGTGAATAGGAGACACGAAGAGGGAAGTGTAGTGTATTATCCAATCAACTCTTTCAGTGGTTTGGTGGGCAATGAAATCAGTGAATCCACTAATGTTGGATTGGAGGTCACTTCCAATCAAAGCGAAACGCATTTGGAATTGAATATTGAAGTGTTCTCAGAAGAAGAATTGTCTTCTCCTAATTTGATGCTCACGGTGATCTTAGTTGAAAAATCAGTAACTGGAATTGGGCCAGGTTACGATCAACGTAACTATGGAAATTCAGACCCCGACCATCCGTATTTTGGTCAAGGGAATAATATTCAAGGATTTGAACATACCAATGTTATTCGTCACGTGCTTAGCGCTTATGAGGGCGATGCTATTGATGTTTCTGAAATGATTACTACTTGGAATGAAAGTATTTCATTAACAGAATTAACAGAGAGCCCAACTGCTTATAGAGTGATTGCTTTTGTATCTGAATCTTCAGATATCGTAATGCCCATCATCAACGCGGTAGAATTTGATATTCAATAAAAAAGGCGCCACAATGGACGCCTTTTTTTGTATGCGTTTTAGCAATTTAAAGATCAAACTTGATTCCTTGAGCTAAAGGTAGTGTAGTTCCCCAGTTCAACGTATTTGTTTGTCTTCGCATGTAAGCTTTCCAAGCGTCAGAACCACTTTCGCGACCTCCACCCGTTTCTTTTTCTCCACCAAAAGCTCCGCCAATTTCAGCTCCACTAGTTCCAATATTTACATTGGCTATACCGCAGTCGCTTC
This sequence comes from Flavobacteriales bacterium UBA4422, assembly GCA_002389645.1. Lineage (GTDB taxonomy): Bacteria > Bacteroidota > Bacteroidia > Flavobacteriales_G > Salibacteraceae > SHAN690. Next base: position 202,466 of record DGQE01000015.1, on the reverse strand, counting down.
CTTTGTGACTAAGGAAAATTTCGCTTTCGCGCATGTTCGTAGTCATAATTGCAGAGCTTAATCCTTGCTTCACACCGTTTTGAAGGGCAATAGCCTCATCAAAATCACTGTACTTAAGTAAGTATAAGATTGGAGCGAAAGTTTCGTCTTGCACGATTTGCCATTCGTTATTCGCCTCAGCTATTGCTGGCTTTACATAGCATCCGCTGGCGTTAACATCACCTTCTACTACACCGCCCTCAACTACAAATGCACCACCAGCCTTTTTCACTTCTTCAAGTGCATTCAAATACAATTGAACGGCATCTTTATCGATAAGCGGACCAACGTGGTTATTGGCATCCAATGGATCTCCAATTCTGATTTGCTTGTAGGCTTTTGCAAGTGTCTCTTTCACTTCATTGTAAATGCTTTCGTGAATGATTAACCTTCGTGTTGAAGTACATCTTTGTCCGCATGTTCCAACTGCACCGAATACGATACCTGGTACTGCGATTTTTAAATCAGCATTTGGAGTTAAAATGATGGCGTTGTTTCCACCCAATTCAAGGATGGTTTTACCCAATCGTTTACCTACGGCTTCGCCCACTTTTTTACCCATTCTGATGGATCCAGTTGCAGAAACCAACGGAACGCGATTATCGTTGCTCATTGCTTGACCAATTTCGTAATCGCCAACAACCAAACAGTTAACACCTTCTGGAACGTTGTTTTTCTTGAAAACATCAGTTACAATATTCATGCAAGCTACAGCGCATAATGGAACTTTCTCTGATGGCTTCCAAATGCAAACGTCTCCGCATACCCACGCCAACATGCTGTTCCAAGCCCAAACGGCAACTGGGAAATTGAATGCTGAAATAATTCCAACTGTACCCAGTGGATGGTATTGCTCATACATTCGGTGCAATTCACGCTCACTGTGCATGGTAAGTCCGTGAAGTTGGCGTGAAAGACCTACAGCAAAATCGCAGATGTCGATCATTTCTTGCACTTCACCCAAACCTTCTTGGTAGCTTTTGCCCATTTCGTAGCTCACGAGCTTACCTAAAGCCTCTTTCTTTTCTCTTAAAGCCTCACCAATTTGTCTTACGATTTCACCACGCTTAGGTGCTGGCCACATTCTCCATTCCTTGAATGCATCTTGTGCCTGAGTAACAATTGTTTCGTAGTTTTCAACGGAACTTCCTTTTACTGTTGCGATCAGTTTGCCGTCAACAGGGGAGTGCGATTGAAATACTTTTCCATTCGATGCAATCCACTTTTTACCCGTAAAAGTGCCTTCGTTGGTCTGGTTTATTCCTAGTTCTTTTAAAAAGTCTTTCATGTGATCTTTGTCGTTTGCCGCAAAGGTAACGACCTCGAATTGCCTAAAGGCAATGGAATTCGATTTTGTTCTTAAGGATTCTGAAACAAATGAACATCCCTCTGAGGGAAAGGAATTTTGACGTTGTTTTTCCTGAATTCTTGGTCTATTTCGAAGCGCATTTCACTTTTTACAAACTCGATTTCCCAAGAATTTCTTGCCCAGAAGTAAACCTCAAAGTCTAGGCTTGAATCACCAAAATTTTTGAATTGAACTTTCACAGGTAAGGTTTGGTCTACCGCAGGATGTTTTTTAGAAACCTCACTCAGTATTTTACGCACTAACTCTGTGTCCGACCCATAGGCAACACCTACTTTGACATGGAAGCGTGTGAGGTCATCCATAGTTGTCCAATTGATCACATTATCTGAGACCAATTTACTGTTAGGAACAATGATGGTGATTCCATCGCGTGTCTTAATCTTACTTGTTCTGAAGTCAATTTCTATGATCCGCCCGACAGTATTGTTGAACTCAACAATATCATTGACTTTAACGGTCCCGCCAAACAAAAGAATAAGACCACTTGTGAAGTCATTAAAGATTTGTTGAATACCTAGTCCAACTCCAACCAATAATGCCGCAGAACCAGCCAGAACAATTGTCAGGTCTATGCCAATGGCTTCTAAAGCAATGGCCGTAGCAATGGTGTAGGCAAAATAAGCAGCAAGCTTTTCAAGCGCGTAGAGTGTGCTTCGCTCCATCCATGCTCTTCGCTTTATGCTGCGATTTACAAAGAGGTGAAATACCTTTAGGAAGAGCCACGTAAACACATAGGTGGCAGCTACAATGCCTATATTAAATACCGTTAAAGAAAAGTCTTTGTAGCCAAAGATTTCAAATTCTAGTATTGTGGTTAATTCTTCCATTAGTGTAATACAGTTCTTCCTAAAGTTTTGTTGATTTCGCGCTTAATCGCTTCCAATTTCATTTGCTTTTCTAAAAAAGGTGTGGGATCAGAACCCAATATAGCCGAATCTTTCAATGCGTCTTGATTATCCCTAATCATCCTTTCTACTCGTTTAGACTTATAAGCGAATAGCGACTCAATAACTGCCCTTCTTAACTTTTGACCTTCTGAAGTAACGAAGATCTCCATGCGCGCCCAATTGTCAAGATTGTATGGAAAGGTCATTAAATCAACAAATAGGCTTCGAATGGTTTCTTTCTCATGGTGGATGAAAAAGTTTTGGTCAAACTTCATTTTTTCATCGTATTCTTTTGAAATTTCTGAGAATAACTCTCGGTAGGCAACGGTTTCGAATTCGAGCTCATCTCCTTCAATCTCATCCAAAAGAAACTCCAAAATATTCAGCTCTTCGGTTTGCACTTCGTCCAAAGGTTCAGATATTCTGAACTTTTGATCATGGTAGTTGATCATGATGCGCAAAATATCGCGCTCTTGATGTTCAATAGTGTCATCAGCAAACTTTTTCTCTTCATTGAAGTCCGTTTTGATAACCTGTGCTTCCATGAAATCCTCATCTCTTCTGTTAGATGATTTATAGTGTTGTTTGTGGTTTTTGCGAAGAGATTTGTTGAGCTCTGAAATCAGTGCGCTTTCAGAAATATTCATCAAACGACTGCACTCATTTACGTAAATCGAACGCAAAATAGAGTCAGGAATCAGCGCAATAGAATTGACCATGGCGTGAACCACATCGTTTGTTTTGATGGGATCACCTGCCGCCTCTTCCATCAACAAGGTGGCTTTAAACGCGATGAAGTCTTGACCGTTTTTCCCTAAATACTCTTTTATCTCAATGCGGTCATGCTCTTTGCTAAACGAATCTGGATCATGATCATCTGGCAATAAAATCACCTTCACATTCATGCCCTGCTCAAGAATCAAGTCAATACCGCGCAAACTTGCCTTAATACCTGCAGGGTCGCCATCATACACTAATGTGATGTTTTGACTGTATCTAGCAATAAGCTTGATTTGATTTTTCGTAAGTGCAGTTCCCGATGATGCGACTGTGTTTTCAATGCCTTTCTGATGAAATGAAATAACATCAGTGTAGCCTTCTACTAAATAGCAGTTGTCTTCTTTGGCGATTGACTGCTTGGCGAAATACAAACCATACAAAGAATTGCTCTTATCATAAATTGCATTCTCTGGTGAGTTGATGTATTTAGGTATGTTTTTATCAGCCTTGAGCGTTCTGCCCCCAAAACCGATTACACGTCCACTTAAGTTATGGATCGGGAACATTACCCGTCCTTTATACCCATCATAAAACCGACCATTTTTTTCCTTTACTAGTGCGGTGGCTATTAGGTATTCATCTTTGTATCCGGCCTCTTTTGCAGTGTCTGTAAAGGCTTGAAAGTAGTCGGGGTTATAACCCAGTTGAAATTTTTGAATGGCGCTTTCCTTGAATCCGCGTTCTTTAAAATAGCTTAACCCAATGTTTTTACCTTCATCGCTTTCCCACATTTTTTCTGAAAACCAATTACGTGCAAACTCATTGATTACATAGAGGCTTTCTCTCTCGTTTCTTGCTTCTTCTTGCTCAGGAGATGGCTTTTCCTCTTCTACTTCAATATTGTATCGCTTGGCTAACCACCGCAGTGCCTCAGGGTAAGTGAAGTGCTCGTGCTCCATGATGAAGGTGACCACATTACCTCCTTTTCCGGAACTGAAATCCTTGAATATTCCCTTTGAAGGCGACACCATGAATGATGGCGTTTTTTCATCTGACCAAGGGCTAAGTCCTTTCATGCTTGACCCTGAACGCTTCAAGTTGACGAACTCACCGATCACCTCATCAATGCGAGCGACACTTAATATTTCATCAACTTTATGAGGAGGAATCATGACTCACGAAAGTACAATTATGCGCATCAAAACAATTTCCAGATTTGGTATGGCGTTTGCTAGTTGATTGAAAGATAATAGCCACTCAACCTAAATCTTAATTTCTATGAAAGCGATGATTTTCTATTTCTTATTCATGTTTCCTATGATCATGAAAGCTCAAGCGCTGAGTGATACAATTCAAACTTCCTTATTACCCGAAATCGAGCAATTGGAAGTCAATACTGAGTTTCAAATTTCCTTTGACGTATCATCCATGACAGCTGTGCTATTGGGAGGAAGCCCGCAGTCTAGCTTTCATTTAGGGGTTCAGGCAAAGCGTGTTGTCGGAAATACGGCCTATCGTTTCACTGGTGAGTTTTACCCGCAGACTAAATTGCAACCCTTTTTCTCGAATACCATGCTTGAAGAAGCGCTAGGGAATGAAGTAAGGTATTTGGTCTTTAATGAAGATGGAAAGATGATGCGTTTTGGGTCTGGAACGGAAAAAAGGAAAGAAATGTCTTGGGGCCAAGCTTATCTGGGCATGGATATGTCTTTGATTGGTGAAACGGTTGATTTATCATCTATCACCTACTGGGAAACAACAAATGATACCACTCTTTTTTTGTCAAACGATTGGAATTTTAAACGGGTAAATTCTTTTGGTATGGGGTTGTCTCCATTTATTGGATATGAGTTCCAACCTTGGAAACACTTTGGGTTCAACTTAGAAGCTAAACTTAATGCGATGATGATGGTTACTGAAGGCTACAATCTCAACCGAGAGACGGCTGAATTAACTTCAGCTGCAAGGTTTTACGATTTTCGATAAGCGCCTTTGTTGAGCGCGAGGATTCATTATCGGTTTTGATCAGAAGATGATTTCTTAGTTGGGACATCGAAGCTCATTTTCTGTAAAACGCTTCCATCCTTATTGTAAAAATGCCATAAACCACTCTTTTCATCATTGGTGTATTGTCCTTCATAACGCTTCATGCCGTCTGGCCAATACACTTCTTTCTGCCCTTCTTTCAATCCATTTTTGTAATTCCCAAGGCTCCATAATTGCCCTGAAGGATAGAAATAGCGCCACTCTCCGTCACGTTCTCCATTCTGGTTAAATGTTCCAAAATATTCTTGAGTGCCATCTTCATAGAACTTTTCTTCCTTTTGCTTCCACCGGGTATCGTTTTCAGTGATGAAAAACCCAACAACTTTTGCTTGACTCGGAGACCAATTCTCGATTACCTCTCGCTGTGGCTTTGTTTCACAAGCTGTCAAGGAGACCATTAAAAAGGAGATTAAAATGATATGTTGAAAGGGTCGATTCATGCCGTCAAAGTTAAAATCGAATTGTCATGAATCAATAATTGTTTAGGAAACGGCTTACTTATTCTGCAGACTCGCGTAATAATCGCTCAGCTTTATATCATTCAAAGCAAAGTAAATACCACTGAGCATTCCTAGAAGCTCATTGTGTTTCTGATCCCTTCTAAAAGCAATTAATGCGGGGTCTAGAGCCTTATAAAAAAGGCAACAACCTCACGATTTTCAGACTCTAAACGATCCCAAGCCTCTGGGTTGGTGATTGAGGTTTTGCACTCAAACGCTCAAGAGCTTCAACGCCTTTATTGTAATAGTAAGTAGCAAGATTTTAATTTGGTTGAAAGGCATCCGGGTCAGAATTTAGTTGATCAATCAATTCTGCTTCTTGAATGAAATTGACATCTGTTTCAACTTCCGAATAATTAAATTCTTTGCTGGTGTCTTGACCAAAACTCAGCTATACTGAAGAGTAAATAACAATTGTAACTAATAATGAACGTAGCATTGGAATATGGATTTGTGTCGAATATATCAAAATGGTTTGAATTCAACACATATGGGCTCTTCCATTAATCATGTTACTTTTATTTCATCACAGAATGTCAGAAATATTAGAATGGACTATAGAGAAAATTGTAATGGTATAAAGTACCATAAGATACTTATTAGTACATTCGACATTCAGATGTTGTATTAATGCATCTTTAAAAGATTATTAATTCGAAAAAAACTTAGACCAAAACACTAACCTACCTAGCATGAAATCTAAGAATTATATAGTCATGATGATTGCCATTATCGTGGCTCTCGGTGGCTTACTCATGGGCTTTGACGCCTCTGTTATTTCGGGCGTTGTAAAATTCATTGAGCCTGAATTTGGGCTGACCAAATTAGAGTTGGGTTGGTCTGTAGCCTCACTTACACTTACCGCAACTCTAGCAATGATGTTTGCGGGGCCACTGAGCGATGCTATAGGCAGGAGAACTGTATTGCGATATGCCGCAATTTTATATGCCATATCTGCCTTGGCTTCAGCTTTTGCACCTACATTTTTGACTTTAGTTATTGCAAGAATGATAGGCGGATTTGGTGTTGGAGCTTCTTTAATATTGGCTCCGATGTACATCGCAGAAATGGCCCCTCCAGCTATTCGCGGTAGAATGGTTTCTTTCAACCAGTTGAATATCGTAATCGGTATTTCACTGGCATTTTTCACAAACTATTTGATTCTGAAATTTGCTCAGTCTGACGTCCTTTGGGTGCATACGTTGATGCTCGATGAACATGAGTGGCGCTGGATGTTAGGATTAGAGGCAGTACCGGCAATTCTTTATTATTTCGGATTGTTTTTTGTGCCAAACAGCCCAAGATGGTTGATTCTTAAAGGCCGGTTTGATGAAGCTAAAAAAGTAATGACAAAGTTTTCATCTGCTGAAGAAGCGGAACAGGAAATCAAGTCTATTAAAGAGAATATTGAAAATCAGGTAGATAAGGAGGAAGGAAAGGTCAAGGATCTGCTTCGTCCAGGGTTAAGGCTAGTTATTTTAATAGGTATCGTAGTAGCTGTTTTACAGCAGATCACAGGAATTAACTCTGTCTTCTTCTATGCTCCAATGATATTTGAGCAATCAGGTATTGGAACGGACGCATCATTTATTCAGGCCATTTTGGTTGGTTTAACCAACCTTGTTTTTACAGTTATAGCTCTGCTTACAATCGATAGGCTCGGTAGAAAGCCATTACTAGCTTTTGGGGTGGCTGGTATTGCCTTGTGTATGTTTTTGCTGGCCTATGGATTTGGTTCAGCCACCTATACGTTGACAGCAGAAACGGTATCAGTGTTACCAGAAATAGTTGACCAATCTAGTCTTGAGCCTTTGATAGGAAAAATTTATAATAGTGATCTTGACTTTCAAGACGCGATGGTTTCTGCACTTGGAGCAGATATTTTTTCTCAGTTTAAAACTGATTTAGTTACAGCAGCCATTTCGATGAACCCAACACTCATATTGTTTGCCATATTAGGTTTTGTGGCCTCATTTGCTATATCGATCGGTCCTGTCATGTGGGTGTTGTTCTCAGAGTTATTTCCAAATAAAATTCGCGGCATTGCCATCTCGTTTGTTGGTTTAATCAACTCAGCAGTTAGTTTCATTGTACAATGGGTTTTTCCATGGGAATTAGATACGCTCGGTAATGTGTTGACCTTTACCATTTATGGCGTATTTGCTGCTCTCGGATTAATTTTTATAATTAAGGTAATTCCAGAAACTAAAGGAAAATCTTTAGAAGAAATCGAAGCTCAATTGGTTACAAAAGACTAGATAAAGCATTATGAAGAAACACACATTTATTTTAACGCTATTCGTATCAGGAATCCTTTTTTCATGCACGCCTCCACCAGAGCAAGGCGAACCGTCTGACGAGCTTACTCGAGTAATTGAGAGTGATGATTTTATTTCTGTTGAAGCTAAAAGTTTTTACGCCTCATCTTCTGAGGATATAGCTAGGGCAAAAGTGATGAAGCTTGCCAATGACGAGTGGTTGAGCTACGAAGTTGTAATCCCACAAGCAGGAAGATACAAGGTTGAAGTAGTTGGCTCGGCACCAGATGGCGGCTCGGTTTGGTTAGAAGATCATATTGAAAACACGGATGATCGCACCTATAACATTACTGGAATGATGCCCTTTGAAGATGGAGCCATTTTTTCTTCAAAAGATGGATCGCCTTTGAATGCAGGAGCACACAAGATCAAACTGCACGCAACAGGAAGCGTATTTGTTGATCAAATTAATTTCTCATTGATGCAGCCTCATACAGATACTCCTCAAAGTTTTACCCAGAATATGGAGGGAGAAGAATGGGAGTTGGTTTGGTCTGATGAGTTTGAAGGTACTGGCTTACCTGATTCTACAAAGTGGAGCTACAATGTTGGTGACTGGGGTTGGGGGAATAATGAGCCTCAATATTATACTGATGCAAGAACGGAAAACGCTCGACTTGAAGATGGTAACTTGATTATTGAAGCTAGAAAGAATGACATGGATATGCCATGGACATCAGCTCGTTTGACTACACAAGGGAAAGAGTCATTTCTCTATGGGAAAGTTGAGTTTAGAGCAAAAGTACCCGTGGGAAGAGGTACATGGGCTGCCGGTTGGTTACTGGGAGATGAATACAAAGACGAGCTTTCATGGCCTTATTGCGGAGAAATTGACGTGTTAGAATGCGTTGGCTATGAAATAGACGATGAAACTGGCGATGGAATAAACCACGCTACTTGCCATACGCGAGCATATTATTTCAAGCAAGGAAATCAAATTGGAAGTGAAATTGAAGTGGCGAATATGGATGGAGAATTTCATACGTATGCCATTGAGTGGTATCCGGATGTTATTTATGGACTGCTTGATGGAGAGCGCTACTATACATATGATAGGAATGCAGATGAACTAGAGTGGCCATTTTTTAAGCCACAAAACATCATCCTTAATCTTGCCGTTGGCGGTGGATGGGGCGGTGCCGAAGGAATTGATGAGACATGGGATTCTCACAAATATATCCTTGATTACGTGCGCGTTTATCAGTTGAAGTAATTCTGGAATTATCATATGCGTTTACTTCTGACTCTTATCATTTCTGTAAGTCTTATGGCATGCACCACTCAAAATCAACCAGAGCTGAAGGTTCAAATTTTTCAAACGTCAGCTTCTGGTGAAAAGTTGACTGAACTGAAAAGTGAGGAAGCGAAGGACTCTGTTAATGATACAATTGAGCTTTTTCCTTCTTCTCAATTTCAAACTATTGAAGGGATTGGTGGGGCATTCACAGAATCTTCTGCATACTTGCTTAACGGCTTAAGTAAGGCAAAAAGAGAAGAAATTTTAAAGGCATATTTTAGTCCAGAAGGAGCTAATTATTCGCTGACAAGAACACACATGAATAGTTGTGATTTTTCACTTGATCACTATTCTTATGCTCCGGTGGCTGGTGATACCAATTTGGATAGCTTTTCAATAGCTCATGACTTAGAAGATCTTATCCCTATGATAAAGGATGCTCAATCTTTTTCAGCTGATGGATTTAAAATTTTGGCATCACCATGGACTGCTCCTCCTTGGATGAAGGATAACAATGACTGGTATGGCGGAAAACTGAAGAAGGAACATTACTCGACTTGGGCTTTATTCTTTTCTAAGTATGTGGAGGCCTATAAAGAGCAAGGAATAGATATTTGGGGATTCACCGTGGAAAACGAGCCTCTAGGAAACGATGCTAATTGGGAGAGTATGCATTATACACCTCAGGAAACGGCAGAGTTTGTAAAAGGTCATCTAGCGCCACAACTAAAAAAGGACAATATTGATGCGAGAATCTTGGTTTTTGATCAGAACCGAGGAGAAGATTTGGAAGAGTGGAGTCAAGCGCTATTGACAGATAAAGAATTATTGCCACTTATTCATGGAACTGCTGTGCATTGGTATGCAAGCACTTTTGATTGGTTTCCAGATAATCTTCAAAACACACATAATTTAGCTCCTGAAAAACATATTATTCAAACTGAAGGCTGCGTTGATGCGGAAGTGCCACATTGGAATGATGATGATTGGTATTGGTCTAAGGAAGCGACCGATTGGGGTTGGGAATGGGCACTCGAGAAGGATAAACCTTTACATCCAAAATATGTACCAGCCTTTCGTTATGCAAGAGACATAATCGGATGTTTAAATAATTGGGTTGAGGGCTGGATTGACTGGAATATGGTCCTCGATCGACAAGGTGGTCCTAATTTGGCAAAGAATTGGTGTGTTGCTCCAGTCATTGTAGATATAGAGAAAGATGAGGTGTATTTTACACCATTGTATTACATCATGGCTCATTTCGGCAAGTATGCTCGACCAGGGGCTAAACGCATAGATTTTCAATGTTCGGACAACTCATTGATGACAACGGCAGTTTTAAACCAGGACGGCACAGTAGTATTATTCGTTTTGAATATGGATAATGAAACAAAACAGTTCGTCTTAAAAAAGGGGAACGAAACAACACAGGTGAGCATAGGAGGCAGTGCCCTTCAATCAATAATTTTATAAGAAAATCCCAGGTTTTAAAGTATGAGTGAAAGAGAGTTTTTTGCAGGTGACACACCAATTTTGGAACAAAACAAGAATGTTTCTGGTGGGTATGTGGAAGTAGAGGGAGAGGTGTTTTATCGTATTGAGAATGCAGATGCAATGCGTCCGTTTTTCATGACGGTCGTGAGCAGTTCAGATCATTGGTTATTCATTTCAAGTAACGGTGCATTGTCTGCAGGGCGTAAAAACCCTGATTGTGCGTTGTTTCCATATTACACTGATGATAAGATCACTGACTCGGCTGAACTTACGGGCAACAAAACTATTGTTCGAGTTGCCGAAGCCGGGAAAACTTATTTGTGGGAGCCTCATTCTGACCGTTTTGCTGGGGCTTATTCTATCCAACGAAACATCTATAAGAATGCCATTGGCAATAAAATATTGTTTGAGGAAATCAATTCAGACTTGAACCTCACTCATCAATATAGGTGGACGTTTTCAGATGCCTATGGATTCGTAAAAAGATCAAAGCTGATCAATCATTCTGATGAATCTCGAAGCATAGAATTGGTAGACGGGTTTCAGAATTTACTGCCATTTGGAGTAGATAGTGGACTGCAAAACTCGCGCAGCACGTTGGTTGATGCCTACAAAAAGAATGAGCTTGATAAAGACACGAAAATGGGTGTGTTTACCCTAAGTGCGATGATTATTGATAGAGCTGAGCCCAGTGAAGCATTGAAGGCTACAGTGGCCTGGAGTGTTGGGTTAGATAACTTTAGAGTGTTGCTTTCATCATTGCAGTTAGATCAGTTTAGAAGAGGTCATGACATCAAGGAAGAAACGGAAGTTAAAGCTGAACGCGGCTCATATTTTGTGCATTCTGAGTTCCAAATGTCTGCTAAAGCAGGATTAGAATGGTACGTGGTCGCAGATATTAATCAATCGATAACTGACCTAGTGCAATTGAAGCAGGACTTGAAGTTTAAGGACAGCCTAGTTCAAAAAATAATCTCTAACATTACTGAAGGCACGCACGCCCTAAGAAGAAAAGTTGGAGCTGCAGATGGAATTCAGGTTTCGAATGACAAACTATCCGCTGGGCGTCATTTTTCTAATGTGCTTTTCAATATCATGCGTGGAGGGACGTTTGATGATCAATACTTTATTGATATTCCCGACCTGAAGAAGTATGTTAAAAACATGAATAGGCAGGCCTATGATAAGAATAAGAACTTCTTAGATGCGCTACCTAAATCGTTGACATATAACGAACTAATAAGTCGTGCATCGCAAGAAGGTGATGAAGACTTGGAACGAATTTGCCTTGAGTATTTGCCGTTGTCATTTAGCCGAAGACATGGCGACCCTAGTCGTCCATGGAACTATTTTTCGATTGATACAGAAGATGAGAAGGGAAGGAAGATCAGGAATTACGAGGGTAACTGGCGTGATATTTTTCAGAATTGGGAGGCGTTAGCCTACTCTTATCCAGACTTTATCGAGGGAATGATAACAAAGTTCGTTAACGCTTCAACCATTGATGGTTATAACCCTTACCGTATTACACGTTCTGGAATAGATTGGGAAATCAATGAGCCAGATGATCCATGGTCATACATTGGATACTGGGGCGATCATCAGATTATTTACTTGCAGAAATTGATGGAAGTATCCGCAAAATTTCATCCAGAAAAGTTGAAAGAACTGCTTCAAAAGCCAGTCAACGTATATGCTAATGTTCCATATAGAATAAAAGGTTACGATGCAATTTTGAGTAATCCTCGTGACACAGTTGATTATGATCACAGACTTGCTGATACTATTGCTGGACGAGTTCAAAACACAGGTGCTGACGGTAAGATGGTTTGGAATCAACAAGGTCAGTTGATTCGTGCAAACCTTACAGAAAAGATATTAGTTACGGTGCTAACCAAGTTGTACAATTTCATTCCTGATGCAGGTATTTGGCTGAATACCCAAAGACCGGAATGGAATGATGCGAATAATGCTCTTGTGGGCAATGGCACATCTATGGTGACGCTTTATTACTTGAGAAGGTTCTTGAAATTCGGTGTCAAGGAGTTTGAGTCTATGGGAGAGACAGAAATAGAAATAAACAAACCGGTTAAAGACTTGCTTGATGCCTTGTACAGAGCCATGCATGTGCGCAAGCATTTAATTGGTGAGGAAATTTCTGATCAGGAGCGCAGAAAAATAATGGACCGATTTGGCATTGCAGGCGAGCACTACCGAACGACTGCTTATTCTGTCTTATTCAATGAAAAGCGAATGCTTAAAGCCTCTGAAATTGTAACCTTTTTTGATTTGACGCTTAAGTTTATTGAGCAAACTATTCTGACCAATAAACGAGAAGATGGGCTTTACCATTCTTACAATTTGATTCATATTACAGACCGTGAAGCAAAAGTTGATCGATTGTACGAAATGCTTGAAGGTCAGGTAGCGGTATTGAGTTCTGGATTCTTATCAGCTGGGGATGCGTTGAAGGTGATTGATGCTTTAAAAATGAGTAAGATGTTTAGATCTGATCAGTATAGTTATATGCTATATCCAGACAGAGAGTTACCGTCGTTTTTTGAAAAGAACAATATTCCGTCTTCATTTATTGAGAAGTCTCCTCTTGCACTGCAATTGATGGACAATAAAGATTCAAGCATATTCACAAAGGATATTGATGGTAATTATCATTTTAATGGAAGCTTCCATAACGCCACTGATCTAAATGCCAAGTTGGTCCAACTGTCTCAAAAAGGATATTCAACCTTGGTTGCTCGCGAACATGAAGCTTATTTAGAGATGTTCGAAAAGATGTTTAACCATAAAGCGTTCACGGGCCGATCTGGAACATTTTTCGGTTATGAGGGCTTAGGTAGTATATACTGGCACATGGTTTCAAAGCTTTTATTGGCTACTCAAGAAAACTTGTATAAAGGATTACATACAGACTCTGACGATGTTGTAATGGGAAGACTGACAGAGCATTACTACGAGATAAGAGCAGGAATTGGAGTTAATAAATCACCAGATTTATATGGTGCCTTTCCAACAGATGCTTATTCACATACACCAGGAAACGCTGGAGCTCAGCAACCTGGCATGACGGGTCAAGTGAAGGAAGATATCATTAGTAGATGGGCCGAATTGGGTGTGGTGGTTTCAGAAGCCAAGATATCATTTGCTCCTTTTTTCCTCAGAGACGAGGAGTTTTTAGAGGCTGATGATGAAATGGTTTATTATGATGTGAAAGGTCAAGAACAGAAGTTGGCGTTGAAGTCAGGAACATTCGCTTTTACCTATTGTCAATTGCCCATTGTCTACAGAAAATCGAATAAAGCTACTATCAATGTAGTTTATAATGATGGCAATACTCAGAAAATTGATGGCAATCAGTTGGGACTAGAATTATCCAGCGAAATCTTTTCGCGCGGAGGTAAAATTTCGAGATTAGAAGTGGATATAATCCAAGCTTGATTCTGTTAAATTTTTGGCTTGTGTTCAAACCATTCAAAATGGCGATGCATAATATCATCTTTATGCGAGGTGATGTAGTCTAAGAATGCTCTTGCTGGGGGTGAGAATTTTTTGCTTTTCAACCAGATCAGATTCCAGCTTGATTCGATGGGCATTCCTTTAATCGGAATAATTGATAATTCGCCTTGCACAAGTTCATTCTTTAAGCCAATTAAAGGGACTATGGAATATCCGAGCCCAGCAATTACAGCTTGTTTAACAGCTTCGTTTGATGTAAGCTCAAGCATTTTTCTTGGCTTAATATTGTGACGCTCTAAAAATCGCTCCATCGTTTGACGGGTTCCTGATCCACTTTCTCTGTAAATTAAAGGTAAGTCTGCAATAAAGCTAGGGTCTTGGCTCTTTTTTGGGTGCTTAAGCTGCTTACTACCAATCAGGTAAAGTTGGTTACTCATCAATTGAATGTTATCAATGGCTATAGCCTCAGGTAATATTGAAACTAAAGAAAAGTCAACTTTATTGAGATTTAAGGATTCTATAACAGACGATTTATTGGTTACATCCATTACGAGCTCGACTCCAGGATTTTCGTTGAGAAAGTCGCTTAAGAAAAAAGGCATAATGTATTTGGCAGTTGATACAATAGATAAGGTCATCTTTCCTGTTAAATGCCCTTTGTATGCCATCGTTGTTTCCTCGATTTTCTTGGTTTCATTCAAGATATTTATGCAGGCTGCGTAAATCTCTTCTCCAAATGCGGTAACATAGAGCTGGCGACCAATAACCTCAGTCAGTGATATGTCAAATTGATCTTGGAAGTTTTTCAATTGGATAGAGGCCGCTGGTTGAGTCATGTGAAGCGCCTCTGCTGCCTTGGTGATGCTCTTGTACTCGCAAATTTTCGTGAAAACCTCTAGTTGGCGGAGTGTATAGTTCATAATACAAAATTATGAATTGTATTTAAAATATATATATTGATTTATGTTTAAATCGCCTCAGCTTTGTGCCAAATAAAATCGATATGAAAAATCAAAATCCAGACTTAGACCTTCAGTTGATTAATAGCACGTTTGACGCAAAAGATGCATTTGAAATTTTGATCGACTTGTTAGATCATAAGATCAATTTTCATAAGTGCAAACAGCTCAGTAACGAGCTTAGATTAATCGAAGGAGAGCAAGCTGAGGCCCGAATAGCAGCTTTAAAGGAGGAGAAGAAAAAACTCATTTCGTTTTATAAGCAAATGGATCAATCTCAAAAAGTACATGTAAACAGTTTGGTGCAACTGGAAGTAATGCAGCCCAGTTCGGAGACTGAAAACGCATGAATTTAGATTTGCTGTTTGACAATTTGTCAAACCCAGCTTTGTTGTTTTTTGCCTTGGGCATTTTTGCTGTTCAGCTGAAAAGTGACTTAGCAATTCCCGAAAACTCTTCGAAATTTATATCGTTATACCTCTTGTTTTCGATTGGGTTTAATGGTGGGCAAGAATTATCGCACAGTGTCTTTAGCACTGAAATAATTAGTGTAATCGGCTTTAGTATCCTTTTAGCAGCGCTTGTTCCAGTGTATGTTTTCTTCGTTATGAAGAAAAGGCTAGGTGTAGAGAACTCAGGAGCAGTGGCTGCAGCATACGGTTCAGTGAGTGCTGTAACATTTGTAACTGCCATTTCATATTTGGAGGCGCATGCCACCCACTTTGATGGATATATGGTAGCTATTTTAGCATTTATGGAGGCTCCCGCGATTATAATCGGTGTGTTGTTGGTTCGGTATTTCAGTCAATCAAATCAAGACCATATTAGCTTGGGGGCGCTGGTGAAGCATGCTCTAACCAACGGAAGCGTTTTACTAATACTTGGTAGTTTGGTCATCGGTTTTGTGGCGAATGATGAACAAGCCAATGGGATAAAACCCTTTACAACTGATTTGTTCAAGGGGTTTTTAGCAATATTTCTCTTAGATATGGGAATAACAAGCGGCAAGCGCCTGAAGGAGTTCTTTGAACACGGTTGGTTCACGTTGATTTCAGCAATAGCTTTTGCATTAATCAATGGGGTCATTGTGTCATTTGCTAGTGGGCTTGTTGCGCAAGATCCTGGAAATAGATTTTTACTGGCTGTGTTGGCGGCTAGCGCATCGTATATCGCTGTACCAGCAGCTATGAAAATTGCTGTGCCTAAGGCAAATCCTGGTATTTATCTGCCTATGGCATTGGCTATTACATTTCCAGTGAATATTACCTTGGGATTACCGATTTACTATTATTTGGTGCATCTATAAAATATAAAGGTTAGTGGTTAAGGTGGTTAAGTTTCAGGCTCAAGTTTTCTTGAGCCTGTTTTTTGAGTTTGGGTGGTGTTAGCTGAATTAGTTTTTCCGATTTAAACACCGTGAATGAATAGTTCTTGAGCATTTCTACGTTATCATGCCTTAACTCTAGACTGACTTGCTACTTTTGCCGCTTCAACTTGACGTTTACGCATGAAAATTTCATATAACTGGCTGTCTCAATACCTTCAATTAGAAGAATCTCCTGAAGAAATCAGCGCTTTGCTCACGAGCATAGGCCTGGAGGTGGAAGGATTAGAGAAATTTAAATCTTTAAAAGGTGGCCTGAAAGGCTTGGTGGTTGGTGAAGTAAAAGAAAAGTGGGAACATCCAAATGCAGATAAATTGAGCTGCACAAAAGTGGATGTTGGCAATGAAGAATTATTATCAATCGTTTGTGGTGCGCCAAACGTGGCAGCTGGTCAAAAAGTGATTGTAGCCACTGTTGGAACTATGCTTCCAACGCCAGATGGAGGAGAGTTTGAGATTAAAAAAGCAAAGATTAGAGGAGAAGTAAGCGAAGGAATGATTTGCGCTGAAGACGAAATTGGAGTGGGTGAAAGTCATGATGGAATTATGGTATTGCCCGCTAAAACAGCGATAGGAACCTTGGCCTCAAAGCTATTTAAAGTGGAACTAGACCACGTTTTTCAGATTGGGTTAACTCCAAATCGTGCGGATGCAGCTTCACATTTCGGAGTCGCCAGAGATTTAAAAGCAGCTTTAGCACACCGAAAGGGAAAGCAGGTTGAGTTAGTGAAACCATCGGTTGAGAGTTTTAAATCAACAAATAACGAGCTGTCAATTCCGGTTGAAGTTGAAAATAAAGACGCATGTCCTCGCTATGTAAGTCTAACAATTTCAAATGTTACTGTTCAACCTTCACCTTCTTGGTTACAAAATAGGTTGAGGGCTATTGGAGTAAGGCCAATCAACAATGTGGTGGATGTTACGAATTATATCAATCATGCATTTGGTCAGCCATTGCATGCTTTCGATGCTGATAAAATTGATGGTAAGAAGGTGATTGTAAAAACGCTTCCAGCCAAAACGAAGTTCACCACGCTTGATGATGTAGAACGTGAATTGCATCAAGATGATTTGATGATTTGCAATGATCGCGAACCCATCTGCATTGCTGGGGTGTTCGGTGGAGCGAAGTCTGGTGTTACCGAAAAGACGAATAACATCTTCCTCGAGAGTGCTTACTTCAATCCAGTTTCCATCAGAAAGTCAGCCAAACGCCATGCGTTAAGCACGGATGCTTCATTCAGATTTGAACGAGGAATTGACCCTAATATTACTGCCTATGCCGCCAAGCTTGCGGCTATCATGATTGTTGAGTTGGGAGAAGGGACCATTAGTAGCCAACTTGCTGATACGCACCCTGAGACGTTTGCTGATTTCAATTTTACTTTCAGGCCGAACCAAGCCAATAGCTTGATTGGTACTGAAATTCCATTTGAGATTATGGAGAGTATTCTGACCAACCTTGAAATGGAGGTCTCTGAGAAAGAGGGTGACGTTTGGCATCTTAATGTACCACCGTTTAAAGTTGATGTTACGCGAGAAGCAGACGTAATTGAGGAGATATTGAGGGTCTATGGCTATGATGAAGTACCTGTTTCTTCTAAAGTGCTTTCTACCATTAAAGACTTAAAGCCAACGGAAACAGCGATGGCCCAAGAAGCCATTACAAAGCAATTGGTAAGCAACGGGTATTTAGAGTGTATGACAAACTCAATGACCGATGGAAAATATTCGGCATATTCTGAAGAATGGGATGAGTCTGAGATCGTATTGATCAATAATCCTTTGAGCTCTGAATTGGGAATTATGCGTCCGGCAATGGTTTTTTCAGGATTGGAAAACGCAGCTTACAACCTCAATCGTCAGCAATCAAATTTGAAATTATTTGAATTTGGTAACGTTTATCGAGTAAAAGGAGAAGCGTTTAAAGAAGAAACACGATTGAGTATTACTGTCAGTGGGCAGGCAATAAGTGATAAATGGCGTGTTGCAAATGTTAATGCCGATTGGTATGAATTGAAAGCTGCCTTCGAACAAATTCTAATGCGTCTTGGAGTTGATAGCTCAAAACTGAAAAGTGCAGAAACAGAAACCGATTGGTTTGAGTATGGCTTAGACTGGAAAAAGGGGGAGAAGGTGATTGCATCCGGAGGGGCTGTATCGAACGCTATCAAAAGGAAATTTGACATAAAAAAAGAAGTTTTCTATTTGGAGATTAGATGGGCCGAGTTGGTGAAAATGCGTCAACGTGATATCAATATTGGTCAATTGCCGAAATATCCTGAAGTGCGAAGAGATTTGGCTTTATTGGTAGATCAAGCTATTGAATATTCGAAGTTAGAAGAGCTTGCTTTTCAAACGGAGCGAAAACTCTTGAAGTCCGTGACTCTTTTTGATGTATACCAAGGTAAGGGAATGCCTGAGGGAAAGAAAAGTTATGCACTTGCTTTCAACCTGCGCGATGATAATAAAACCCTAACTGACCAAGAAGTGGATAAAACGATGAAGCGTTTGTTTGAGCGGTTTAATCGCGAAGTTGGAGCAGAGTTGAGGTAGACTTACTTTTTACTCCGTTAAATCAATATTGGTAGAGTTTTCATTTGGCGAAATACGCTTTATGCTTTCACCTTTCACTTGAAAAACATCATTTAGACCGTCTCCATCGGGGGTAAATGCATTCGGAACATATACCTGAAATGGATAGCGTACAGTAAGGTAATTGCTTATGCTGACGTTCTTTCCAGAGTCTTGAACTGCCACAACACGGTACGAAAGAGCTTCATTTTCTTGCGTATATCCAGAACTGCTCAAAAGTAAAACGAACACCACACTGAACACAGCACAGATGTTGAATACTTGTTGCAATATGTCGGTTCTTGGTTTCATGGCTTAAGAATGAGCTATTGCCCTCATTTTCAATATCATAAGTATTGATATGGTGCATGAATATTGTGACTGCCGTCAGTTTTGTTTCTGAGAATCGACTACTTCTTTTAAATGACATTCACCTTGATAATTGTAAATATGATTGTATCTTTGCACCGCGGGGTGGAGCAGTTGGTAGCTCGTTGGGCTCATAACCCAAAGGTCGCAGGTTCGAGTCCTGTCCCCGCAACACTTAAGCCCCATAAAAGGGGCTTTTTTTATGTTCAACGTTTGCGTATGATACTCGATGCAATAGAGCATTTTGTCGTGTTGTTTTTCTCCATCTTTGTTTCAAATCGATTAATGTGATATACGAATTCAATGGTTTTAAGCCAGTTGTGCACGAGTCAGCTTTTGTTCACCCTCAAGCTACAGTTACTGGAAACGTATTTATTGGCAAAAATGTCTACATCGGCCCTGGGGCTGCCATTCGAGGCGATTGGGGTAAGATTGTAATAGAAGATGGGTGCAATGTGCAAGAGAATTGCACTATTCATATGTTTCCTGGATTTGAAGTAAGGTTGAAAGAAGGAAGCCACGTTGGACATGGTGCTATTGTTCACGGAGCTTCTTTGGGGAAGAATTGTTTGATTGGTATGAACGCTGTACTAATGGATGAAGTAGAGATTGGTGACGAATGCATCGTTGGTGCTTTAACTTTTGTGCCAGCAAAAACTAAGATCCCTAATCGAAAAGTGGTTGTAGGTAATCCGGCTAAAGTGGCGAAAGATGTTTCGGATCAAATGATCGCATGGAAAACTAAAGGAACTGAATTGTATCAGCAACTTCCGTCAGATTGTTATGCCACGTTGAAAGAATGCGAACCACTCAGAGAAGCAGAAGCCAATCGACCTTCTCAAAAGAATATCTATGACATATGGAAAAATCAATAATTATTCTTACAATTCTTGTACTCGGAATCTTTCATTTTTCTTTCGCACAAGATAATCCACGAGAATTTACCTATGAAGAGGGAGATACCACGTATACCATGAAACAGTATGTGTTTTGTCTTTACACTTCTGGCACTGAAAGGTCTCAAACTGAAGCAGAAGCGGCTGAACTACAAAAGCAGCATTTAGCGCATTTAGCTGACCTTCAAGAAAATCACAATCTTCAAATGGCTGGGCCTTTTGGAGATGACGGAACTATGCGTGGAATATTACTTTTTGATCTCGATTCAAACCAAAAGGCTATCGAACTTATTGAAAAGGATCCAATGGTGATTAATAATAGATTAAAGTTTGAATGCCATCCGATATGGCTTGCGAAAGGAACTGTTCTTAGATAATCTTGGCAGCTGCTTTTAAGGGCATTATATTCGCGTTAGACTTTGATATATATGCGTTCTATCTTGTTTTTTTCCTCGATTGTCCTCCTTTTCGTTTTCAAAGGCAATTTATCGTACGCTCAAGTGCCGGATGTAGGCAATGTATATTTGACAGGTAAGGTGGTCAATGAGAAAAAAAGAGGAATGGAAGCCTCAATTTATATCTTCAAAGACGGGTATAAATTAGAAGAATTTTCAACTTCAAAAATTGGAAAGTTTGAATTCCCAATGCCTCTTCAGGATTCCGTAGCGTTTGTCTTTTTGGCTGACGGATATGTTTCAAAAACTATTTTCTTAGATGCACGTGTTCCGTTGAACAAACAAAAGTCAGATTATAACTTTCCATTTTTTGTGGATTTGTATCCTGTCGGAAGAACACCCACTCCAGTTGATATAAAAAGGTCTGTAGGTAAAATTGTGTTTTCTGGCACTCAGTTCATTTAAGATATTAATTTCACTAAGCGGCAGAATGAACGATTGAAAGAGTATGTGAGGGAAAGAAAGGATATGAAAATTAGAGAAATCGACAAAGAATGATAAAAATACAGAACTATGTTACTGGATCTTGGGTTTCTGGTGATGGTGAGGAGTTGCTGGCTGAAAACGCGATTACAGGAGAGGCTTTTGCGTCCTTGTCAAGTGCGGGGTTAGACTACGAGTCAATTCTTAATTATGGAAGAAATATTGGTGGTGCTGCGCTGCGAAAAATGACTTTTCAGGAGCGAGGAAGAATGCTGAAAGCACTCGCTTTACACTTGATGGAGCGTAAAGAGAAGTTTTATGTTTTGAGTGCAGCTACGGGAGCTACACGCGTTGATAGCTGGATAGATATTGAAGGTGGAATTGGAAACTTATTCGCTTATGCTTCATTACGCAAGCAGTTTCCAGACTTGCCTTACGCTTTTGAAGGAGAAACAGTGCCACTATCAAAAGGAGGTACCTTTATTGGGCATCATATTTTAGTCCCAAAACGAGGCGTGGCGGTCCACATCAATGCATTCAATTTCCCTATTTGGGGAATGTTAGAGAAAATTGCAGTAAACCTTTTGGCTGGAGTTCCAGCCGTGGTCAAGCCATCTGAATTTACAAGTTACTTGACTGAATTGATGGTCAAAGAAATCATTGATTCTAAAATTTTACCAGAAGGTTCGTTGCAATTAGTATCAGGTCTTGGTCGAGGAATAATTGATTACGTTACCAATCAAGACGTAGTGACATTTACAGGATCTGCAGCGACAGGAATGAAGTTAAAATCACTTCCTCACATTGTAGAGAATTCAGTTCCTTTTAACCTTGAGGCGGATTCTTTGAATGCCTCGATGCTAGGCGAAGATGCTGCTCCCGGAACTCCAGAATTTGATTTATTCATTAAAGCCACAAGGGCTGAAATTACGGTAAAGGCAGGTCAAAAATGTACCGCGATTCGCAGAATCATCGTTCCTGAAAAATATATGGAAGATGTGCAAATCGCATTAGGAAATCAGTTGGCAAAAACGACCATTGGTGACCCTTCAGTCGAGGGTGTAAGAATGGGTTCTTTGGCATCGAAAATTCAGGTCGATCGGGTTCGTCATAATGTGGAGTTACTGATGAAGGAACAAGACATCGTGTATGGTGATATGGACAATTTTGAAGTAGTTGGAGCGGATAAAAACAAAGGCGCTTTTTTCAGTCCAATTCTTTTCAGAAACGATAATCCTTTTGAGAAAACAGCTGTTCATGATATTGAAGCTTTTGGTCCGGTAAGCACATTAATGCCTTACACGGATATGGATGAAGCTATTCGTATCGCGGAGATGGGTAAAGGGTCATTAGTGACGTCTATCGTAACGGCAGACGATAATCAAGCCAAAGAGTTCGTTTTGAATACAGCACACCTTCATGGAAGGATTTTGGTGTTGAACGAGCGATGTGCAAAGGAAAGCACTGGTCATGGCTCTCCTATGCCGTTATTGAGTCATGGAGGTCCAGGTCGTGCGGGCGGTGGAGAAGAAATGGGGGGAGTAAGAGGAGTGAAGCATTACATGCAGCGCACGGCCATTCAAGGTCACCCCGAAACGATTACACGAATTACTGAGCAGTTCCAAATTGGAGCAGATATGCCTGAGGCTAATCCGCACGTTTTCCGCCAGCACTTTGAAGAATTAACGGTTGGCGATACTGTTTTCACGCACAAGCATACAGTAACCGAGGCCGATATTATCAATTTTGCTAATGTTAGCGGAGATAATTTCTATGCCCATGTAGATGCCACTTCTTTAGATGGAACCATTTTCGAGCAACGCGTGGCGCACGGCTATTTCTTGCTTTCCAAGGCTGCTGGATTGTTTGTTGATCCAAAGAAAGGCCCAGTATTGCTCAATTATGGAGTAGAGCAAGCGCGTTTTACAAAACCGGTTTATTTCGGCACTACCGTTGGCGTTCGATTCACAGTAAAAGAAAAGATTGACCAAGAGAAGCGCAGTGAAGATGATATTGCAAAAGGAATTGTGAAGTTCTTGGTTGATATGTATGACGATGAAGGCGAGACTGTAGCCATTGCTACTATTTTAACGATGGTAAAGAAAATTGATCAGAGTGATTAGTTCATGCAGAGTGCGCAAAGGTTAATCGCAAAGAATTTCGGAGGTTTGACCATTGGAAATGACTGAAAACGAAATTTCATACCAAATCATTGGTGCTTCCATTGAGCTTCATAAAACTCTTAGCCCTGGACTGCTTGAAAGTGTCTACGAAGAAGCTTTGGCACTTGAGCTTGAAGATAGAGGGTTACGGGTTCAGAATCAATTGGCCGTGCCAATGAAATATAAGTCATTGACATTTGACAAAGGGTTTAGATTAGATATTCTGGTCGAAGATAAAGTCATAATTGAGGTCAAATCTGTTGAACAACTTGCACCAGTTCACTGCGCTCAACTATTAACTTATTTAAGATTAGCGGACAAAAAGCTAGGACTTTTAATCAATTTTAATTCAAAGATTTTAAAGAGTGATATTCACCGAGTTGTCAATGGTTTATAGCTATAGCTTCGTGGCGGGCTTTGCGAGTCATTGCCCTTTGCGAACTTTGCGAGAAACACTTCTATGATAAACTGGAAAAACGACATAAACCCCGAAGCTCCCTATTACGCTAATATCTTCAATTATTTATTGAGTGATGACTTAACCGGCTATCAAGAAATGGACGAAATCACGCTAAATCTCGTTCACAAAATTGATGGTTTCTTAGGCTACGAAAGCCACAAATCTGATGGTCGAGGTTCGTTCATAAGCTATTGGCGAGACAAAGAATCCATTGATGAATGGCGCAAGGATCTCATCCACCAAAAGGCAAAAATGGAGGGCATGAAACGCTGGTATAAAAGTTACCACAGCATGCTAGTGAAGGTGGAGAGTGCACATTTTCATACACTTTAATATTTCACACAAACATTCTTAGGCTCCGTAAAAAACTGGAGTGCTTCAAAACCACCTTCTCGGCCCACGCCCGAGCTTTTTACACCACCAAACTGAGTGCGCAAATCACGAAGCAACCAGCAGTTGATCCACACAATTCCAGTATGCAATTCACGGGCGATGGTATGCGCTCTTTTTAAGTTGCTTGTCCAAACACTGCTAGCCAAGCCATATTTAGTACTGTTGGCCATCATCAGTGCTTCTTCATCTGTATCAAAAGGCATAATGGTAACCACAGGACCAAAAATCTCCTCTTGATTTGTTCTGCAGGTGTGCGATAATCCTTCAATGATGGTTGGTTCTAAGAAATATCCTTCTGAAAATTGTCCGCTAACTTCAGCGCGTTTTCCACCGGTTAAAACTGTTCCTCCTTCTTCTTTGGCGAGCTCTACATAACTCAATACTTTTTCCATATGTGGTTTGCTTACCACAGCACCTAAATTTACATCGGAAGAAGGGTCGCCAACTCTCATAGCTTTTACGCGCTTCACAAATTCAGTTTTGAACTTATCGTAGATGCTGCGTTCCACTAAAATGCGAGATCCGCACAAACAAATTTGACCTTGATTGGCAAAAGATGATCGCACTGTGGTTTTCATCATATCTTCAAAATCGCAGTCTGCGAAAATGATGTTCGGATTTTTACCTCCCAATTCAAGACTTAGCTTTTTGAATTTAGGTGCAGCCGTTCTTGCAATCCATTCGCCAGTGGCTGTGCCGCCTGTAAAACTGATCATCGGAATGTCTTCATGTTCGATAATTGCTGCTCCAGCTTTTGGGCCTAATCCATGCACAATGTTCAAAACACCTTTTGGCATTCCAGCATCAATACAAATTTTAGAAAGTAAGTAGGCCGTGAAAGGGGTTACTTCTGATGGTTTTGCGACAACTGTATTTCCTGCGGCTAAAGCGGGGGCAATTTTCCAACTGAAAAGGTAGAGCGGAAGGTTCCACGGAGAAATGCATCCAGCAACTCCTATGGGCTGACGAAGTGTATAGTTTATGGCCAAGTCGCCCATTGAGTGTGATTCTGAAGCATAATGTAATATGCCAGTAGCGTAAAAATGAAAGTTCGATTGAGCTCTCGGAATATCTACTCTTCGCGCCAACTTCAGAGGCTTTCCGTTGTCTTTACTTTCTGCTTGCGCTAATTCTTCTTGCCGTTCTCCTATCAGTTCGGCTACTCGAAGCAGTATGTCAGAACGTTCTTGAATACTCATCCTGCTCCAGATTGGAAATGCAGTCTTTGCGGCTGCGGTGGCGGCATTTACATCATCAATATTGCTGTCGGGAATAAGGCTGTACGCTTTGCCAGTGGCCGGTTCTATATTATCAAAGTATTCACCTTTGTTTGGCTCAACAAGTTCTCCGTTGATGTAATTAAGAAGCTTCTCCATAGTTCAATGTCTTGCCTCAAATGTAGTTTGTTGAGCAATAAAAAAAGCCCTGAACAATGAGAACAGGGCTTTAACCTAACTAAACAGAGAAATAGAGATTTATAAATGAGTATGTTTTGAAGTTTTAGTGTGGCTGAGACTCTAAGATTTTAGTTTCGATCTCGTCAGTAATCTTTTCAACCTTAATTTCTATATCTTGACCTAGGTCTTCCCAATCTACAGATTCTAGTTCCTTTTCGAGTACTTCCAGACTTATTTCAACGTTTTTTTCTATGTCATTAAGAGACTTCTCAGGTGAATAGATACTTCTTTTTCAATTTTTTCCTCCATTTCATTGAGATACTCCTCGGCTTCTTCACCTTCAAGCACAGTTGTGGTTTTCTTGCCATTTATATCTTCTTCGATGGTGATTTTAATGTTTTTCTCTTCTTGATCAGAAGAAGACTGTGCGCATGAAATGGATACAAGTCCAATAAATAATGCGGCAAATAATAATGGCTTTTTCATAGGTTAAATTTAGAAATTCAAACATAGACCGACCTTCTGAAGTCCTTTGTTAATGGGCGGTTAAGCAATGTTAAGTACTGTTAAACAAGCGCTTGGACATCGTTGCCATTTTACATTTGTCTTAGTTCAATGAATCATCAACAGCTTAGAAATATTGTAATTGTCATTGCCTTAGCCCTGTCTGGGCTTATCGGAATTCAGATTTATTGGATTACCAATGCCATTGATTTAGAACGAGATAGAATTTCAAGAGGTGCTTCTGAAGCACTGAATGATGTGATTGATTTGGTTGAGCGCCATGAAATGCTCACGAAGATTAAATCGCATCAAGAGGCCAAATACCTGTTCATTGAAGAAGAGAATAGTGATGAAACGGCATTCCCGCCAGATGACTCATTGGTGCAATATGTCATGAGCCGAAACATCGAACGCGTAGGTGATAAAGTGACAGTTAAGGTAGAAGAAGAAAATGGCGATCAGAAAGCCCAAAAAACCATCACTTATTCCGTCAACGACCTTCCGTTTGCAAAGAACTTTGAAGATGAATTGAGTCTGAGAATGATCACGGCTGACTCTATTGACTTAGAGTTACAGCATGCTACCGACCCGCTCAATGAAGATGTTCAAAGCCTTCGAGAAAGAGTGAATACCAAGAAGGCATTTTTGGGCGACATCGTGAAAAGTTTGATTGAAGTGGATGTAAACCAGCCGATTGATGAAAGAATTGATCCACTGATTGTAGACTCATTGCTGAAGATAGCATTGAAGCGGCATGGCCTCACATTGCATTATGAAATGGGTGTGTTTGATCAATCTGGTGAAATGGTTTTTGGTGCTGACGAGCATGAGAATAAACTAAGAGAGTCTACCTCATCAGCGAGATTATTTCCCAATGATGTGATTCAAATTCCATACTTTTTAAAACTGTATTTCCCAAATGAAAGCGGTTACATTCTCAATAGTTTATGGGCCCTGCTTGCAGTTTCTCTTGTTTTGGTTATTGCGCTCATTTGGACGTCTTATAACTCTATTCGAACCATTTTTCTTCAAAAGCAGAATAGTGAAATTAAAAATGACTTTATTAATAATATGACCCACGAGTTGAAAACTCCAATTTCAACCATTAGTCTTGCTTGTGAGGCATTGAATGACCCTGAGCTTGCCAAGATCGAGACCATAAAGAATCGTTATTTGAATATTATAAATACTGAAAATAAGCGTCTAGGTTTGCTCGTAGAAGAAGTGCTCCAAAGTGCGGTTTTAGATAAAGGCGATTTCAAGTTAAAGAGAGAAGAAGGAAATTTACACGCCTTGTTGAAGGAGGTGATTGAGAAGTATCAAATCCAGTTAAAGGAGCGTGGCGGAGAGGTGGAATTGAATTTGGATGCTGACAATTTTACGTTCGAGTTTGACAGAAACCATCTCACCAACGTGATCTACAATTTGTTAGATAATGCGGTGAAATACTCCAAAAATGATCCACGAATTACTATTTCAACCAAACAGAATGGAGAGAGTATATTGCTTTCCGTCAAAGATGAGGGAATTGGAATATCTGCCGATAATCTGAAAAAAATCTTTGATCGACTCTACCGAGTTCCAACTGGAAACGTTCACAATGTCAAAGGCTTTGGTCTTGGTTTGAGTTATGTGAAAATTATTACTGAACGACACGGAGGAACTGTTTCTGTGGAGAGTCAGATAGAAAAAGGAAGTACTTTCTACATCGAATTACCACTAATATCAACCGATTATGGAAAATGAAACAACGCCAGCAGAAAAAACAAGAATCTTAGTAGCGGAAGATGACCCAAACTTGGGGGTTATCCTTACCGAATACCTTGAGGCCAAGGGTTATGAAGCCACATTAGCAAAGAATGGCGTAGAGGGATGGAAGAAATTTGCAAATGGTGATTATGATTGCTGTGTGTTGGATGTGATGATGCCTGAAAAGGATGGGTTTACTCTTGGAAAGGAAATTCGCACTGCAAACGAGAGCATTCCCATCATCTTTTTGACGGCCAAGTCGATGAAGGAAGATACGCTTCAAGGTTTTAAAAGTGGAGGTGATGATTACATCACAAAACCATTTTCTATGGAAGAATTGCTTATGCGATTAAAGGCGATATTAAGAAGAACGAAAGGGGAAGAGAAAATAGAGGAAAAGACAGTCTTTGAATTCGGTAAATTCTTGTTCGACTTCAAAAATCAAGTATTGGTGATTGATGGAAAAGAACAACACTTGACTTCAAAAGAAAATGCACTGCTCAAAATGTTAGGTCAGCATGCCAATCAGTTATTGGATCGCTCTCAAGCCCTGCTGGCTATTTGGGGTGATGATAGTTACTTCAACTCAAGAAGTATGGATGTTTACATTGCTAAGCTTCGTAAATACCTGAAAGAAGACGAAAGGGTGAAAATCATAAATGAGCACGGTAAAGGCTTTCGACTGATTCTGCCTTAATCGGTTAAAAATCTATTTTATGAAAAAGGGCGGCCAAAAGGCTGCCTTTCCTATTTTTATCATCTAATAATGAAATCATGAGCATCAAAAAGCCTTTCAACTTGCATAAATGGATTGAAGAAAATCGCGATCTATTGAAGCCACCGGTAGGAAATAAAAACTTGTATCCAGAAGGGACTGATTACATTGTCATGATTGTTGGTGGGCCAAATGCTAGGAAAGATTATCATTACAATGACACAGAAGAGCTTTTCTATCAGCTAGAGGGCAATATCAATGTTCGCATTCAAGAAGATGGAAAGCCTGTTGATGTGCCTCTTGGACCAGGCGATATGTTCTTGTTGCCTCCAAATGTTCCTCACAGCCCAGGTCGCTCAGAAGGCTCTGTAGGATTGGTCGTAGAAAGGGTAAGAGAATCATCACACCGAGATGGTTTGATGTGGTTTTGCGATAATTGCAACAATAAACTGCACGAGACTTATTTTCATTTGACGAACATCGAACAAGACTTTTTGCCGAGGTTTAAGGAGTTTTACGGAAGTGAAGAAATGCGTACTTGTAATAAGTGCGGCACCGTTATGGAAACTGACCCTAAGTTTACCTAATTAAATTTACCGTTCCCACTTCGTATAACTCTTCAATTGGATAAACAGAATACTCTATTCTATAAGTATATGTTCCTATTGGTGAGTCCGCTCCATCATTGAATTTCTGGCCGTTCCAGCCTGTAAGAATATCATTGCTGCGATAGACTTCTTCACCCCAGCGGTTTAATATGATGATTCTGTATTCATCAATATGATGGCCTTGAACCAAGAATTGGTCGTTTATTCCATCTCCATCAGGACTGAATGCATTCGGAGCAAATATTAAACTGATAGGAGAAACTTCAATAGAGTCACTTTGGTTGCATCCATTAGTGTCAACAGCAGTCACTTTATATACTGTGGTTACACGTGGATAAACACGGATAGAGTCACAATTCACGCAGGGCAGATAGCCTTCAGATGACCAGTAGTTTTCAGTCTTGGATTCAGCTACGAGCAAGACGTTTTCAAGTCCGGTAATCGTGTCTTCTTTAGAAGTTATATTCAACTCAGGCACAGTAAAAACTTCCACATAAATACTATCAGATTTTGAGCAGTTTTCTAGGTTACTACCTTCAATTTTGTACCATCCACTTTCTTCAGGTGTTATACTTGGGTTAGCTGAGTAACTGGGCACTTCAAGTGCTGGTCCAGACCATTTATAAGTGTAAGACCCACTGGCTGAAAGATTAACAGTATCACCTAGGCAAACCGCTGTATCTGCTGAGATTATGAGGTTAATTGGGTTGATTATAATTTGAACAGAATCGGAGGCTATACCACAGGAATTTTGAACAACCACGACATAAGTAGTCGATTCTTCAGGATAGGCAGGAGTTGAGTCTAAGAAAGGATCAAGTACGTTGTCTTTTGGAAACCACTCGTAATTTGGAGCACCTGAAGCAGTGAGTAAAATTCGATCGCCTGAACACACTGACGTGTCTCCCGAAGCTTGAACTTGTGGAATAAATCCATCCACAAAAACAGTGACATCATATTCTTTTTCGCATCCAAATGAATCGATGATCGAAAGCGTGTAATCGATTGTGCTATCTGGTGATACAGTTGGGTTAGGAATATTGTTTGAGTTCAAATAAAAGGAAGGACTCCAACTATAACTTACACCTCCACTGGCCCACAACTCTCCTGAGAGTCCTTGGCAAATGGAAGTATCTTTTATCGCATCGGTATTATCCGGAAAAACTCGTAGGGTAACCCACGCAGTGTCCACTCCACAGCTGTCTTCAACGGAAACTACGTAAGTTTTTAGTTCTGTGACAGTTGCAATTGGGTCGGCAATGTTGGGGTCGCTTAATCCAGTTGATGGTGACCAGGAATAGGTGTCTCCACCGGAAGCGTTAAGTTGAATTTGATCGCCTGCACACACTCTAGGGTAAGTTGGTACAATTGCAATCGGGCCAGGGTTCACGGTGACTTGAATGGAGTCTGTATCTGAGAACACACAGCTTACGGAGTCCATAATCACGAGCACGACATCGTAAGTGCCGGTATTAGAAAATGCATGTTTCGGTTCAAATTCATCACTTACAGTTCCATCTCCAAAATCCCACATGTATAAAGAGCCTCCAAAACTGTCATTGATAAATTGTAAAGAATCGTCAACACATACTTCTGCCGGGCCGTCAATATCGACTTCAGCAATCAGCGTTACCAAGTCGTATTTGAGGGCGGCTAAGTTGCAAGATGCGGCTGCCGGTTTAGCTGTAGCGTATGCTCCTGCGGTTGTAGGGAAAGAACTCGCTTGACCGCAACTCGCGCAAGCCGATTGATAGATGATTCCCTTTTTATCAAAGCGGCTTGTTCCCCCATCGGTATGTTCTCCTCCTGCATTTCCGGTGTTTCCACCGAAAAAGCTAGCAAATAACAGACTTGCCGCGCTGTCTTCAAAAACAATGAAATAGAAGTCATGGCCATCGGTAGTTGGTTTATATGCATTTGGTGTTGTAGGCAGTCCTGTCGTGGTTGTGCCTCCAGCTGATGTTGGCGCTGCAACTCCAAATAAGGACCCTCCCCAACCCGAAACGAAAATATTGTTGCATTCATTTACGAGAAATGCAGTCAGTGAAAGGTTGATGTTTCCATTTCCAGAGCCCCATTGAGTCGAGAAAATGGTGGTTTGAAGGTTGTTTGTGAGCTTGTGTAAAAACTGTCCACTATTAGGCACTGAATAAACAGAAGCAGGTGTAATGGGGTAACTTCCTAAGGTTTGACCCACCACATAAACGTAGCCTGCTAAATCAAGTTGAACGAAAAAGCTTTGGTCATAATCGTTGGTTCCAATGAATGTTGATGAAAGCAGCGTTTGGCCATTGTTACTGATTTTAGCCAACCATCCGTCTGTTATTCCACCTTGATAGCTTGTGTGGATTACTCCAGCTGTAGTTGGGAAGTTTGTGCTTATAGTTCCTCCAGTGCAAAACACATTAAAGCTTGGGTCGAATTGAGCTGAGTAAGCTCCGTCTGCTTCGCTTCCTCCAATGAAGCTAGACCAAAGCAATGCGCTTAAGTTCGAGTTGAATTTAAAAATCACGCCATCTGTAATTCCTCCACCATAGGTGCTTTGAAAGCCATTTACGATAGGAAAGTCAGTTGAACCGGTGCTTGTCGCCACATAACAATTGTCATTTTGGTCAACGATGATTTCTCCGCGAAACTCATCTGTATAAGCTTTTTGTAGCGTGTCGCTTAAATTTATACCGTCATTCCCGGCTCCTCCAATATAAGTAGAACCTAGGATTGCCGTTCCCAGGTCATTGAACTTTGTAATGACTATATCAGACCCTCCTGTATATTCTATTTGACTAGAGTTGCTATTAGGTCCGAAGGTTCCGATTGTGCTTCCGCCATTGAATGTGCCATCAAAAGCACCCCCTGAAGTTGGGAAGTTGGTGCTCGAGGTTGTTCCTAATACATACAGTTCATTATTGTCATTTACAACGAGGCTATGCGGGATTTCATTTCCGTTTCCTCCTAAATAGGTTGAATAAACCAATGTATTGCCCGATTCATTGAACTTTGAAATCGTCATATCCGTTTGAAACGTTCCTGTTCCTCCAGCAAAAGTTGTTTGATATGCACCTACAGTCGTTGGGTATCCTAAACCAGCCCCACCACCAGCTAAAATATACCCCCCGGCATACATGTTTCCTAAAGAATCATAGGTTGCCGTAGATCCCCAATTATTAATGGTTGAGCCAGTGTATGTGCTAAAAATGAGTGTAGGATCAATAGTAATTTGCTCGTAATTGTTTTGCTCAACACTAAAAGAAATTGTTGGAACCCCCTCTGTTTTCTTTAGACTGTAGCTGCTATTTATAAACCTCTTATTGTCGCCTTCGCCAATCCAAGACACAGGCTTTTGATCAATAATTTGCTCAACAGAGGTTTCAATTAAAAGATTGCCAAAACCCAATTTAAGATCATCCACGCCCTCATATTCCATTTGGATTAAGGAAGGGTCTGCTCCTGGTTTTAAGATGAAATCATACTTGAAGTTTTGATTCATCGAGTAATACCTTACGTCAATTCCTGGGTAGATGTCTCGAAAGATCACTTCTGCATACTGCTTCACATTACTAGCCCAAGAAGACTCATCATCACCCAAATAGTAGTTGACATAGTCTGGCCATTGGTTTTTCACTTCAACAGAAGAAGGTGTTTGGCTGTTTTTCAAATGGATTTTAAAAACATGACTGTGAATGGTGTCAGGCATTTCCACATCCTCTCCATGTTTAAACTTTGAGAAAGCCTCTAGTTCTGAAAGCCTTGTTATATCGAAAGTTAGGGTCTGTCCTTCTAAAAACACAGAACCGCCAGCCACATACGCTCTGAACTGCACATGATCAGGAAGCTGCCCTTTGTTCTCTTCAAATTTTAATTCACCAAATTGAGACTCACCCTCATGAGCCAACA
The DNA here is from genome assembly GCA_002389645.1 of Flavobacteriales bacterium UBA4422. GTDB lineage: Bacteria > Bacteroidota > Bacteroidia > Flavobacteriales_G > Salibacteraceae > SHAN690. Next base: position 169,440 of record DGQE01000015.1, on the reverse strand, counting down.
AGCTTGCTGAGAACGCAACAAAAATTAATATGGAAAAGAGAAATGCCTTCAAACTATTTAAACCTCCTAAGGTAGCATTTGGTTTACAAATACTAACAATCAGACGCAGCGTCATGGCTATTAGTTGCTGTTATTCATAAGTTAATTTGATGTTCTTAAAGCAATAAAATCTTGATACCTTTGCCTCCTCTAAACTCAATGAGCGATCAAATTAAGCACGAGTGCGGTATAGCACTCATCCGACTCCTCAAGCCACTCGATTTTTACCGTGAAAAATACGGCACGTCATTTTACGGCCTCAACAAGATGTACCTCCTCATGGAGAAACAACATAATAGAGGGCAAGATGGTGCAGGACTGGCTAATATTAAGTTTGATGTAAAGCCTGGAAATAGATATATTTCTCGTCATCGATCCAATAGCAATAAACCCATTCAAGATATTTTTGACCATGTTTATGGTGGAATAAAACAACGGGTAAAAGAACGTGCAGCGGGCGATGAATCGATGCTTGACAATCCAGAATGGTTAAAATCGAATGCACCATTCACAGGCGAAGTTTTCTTGGGCCATTTGAGATATGGAACGTATGGTCAGAACAGTATTGAGGCCTGTCACCCATTTTTACGCCAAAATAATTGGATGACGCGCAACCTCGTGCTTGCGGGGAATTTCAATATGACCAATGTCGATGAGCAATTTGATTTGTTGCTCTCTTTAGGACAGCATCCAAAGAAAAAGGCGGATACCGTTACTGTTTTAGAGAAAATCGGACACTTTCTTGATGAAGAGAATGAAACGCTCTTTGCCAAGTACAAGAGGTTGGGTTATGAAAACATGGAGATTACGTCCATGATTTCGAAGAACATGGATATCAGAAATATCCTAGTTCGTGCCGCGGAAGACTTTGATGGTGGATATGCAATGGCGGGTATGATTGGAAATGGAGACGCCTTCGTCCTGCGAGATCCAAATGGAATTCGCCCTGCATTTTATTATAAAGATGATGAAGTAGTTGTTGTAGCCAGCGAACGACCGGTTATTCAAACTGCGTTCAATGTTTCGCACGAATTGGTTCATGAAGTTGATCCTGGTCATGCGTTAATTATTAAGAAGAACGGAGAGGTTAGCATGGATATGATTCGACAGCCAGGCGAAAAGAAGTCATGTTCTTTCGAACGCATTTATTTCTCTCGTGGTAGCGATCTAGATATATATCGTGAGCGGATGGAACTTGGAAGAACCTTAGTTCCTCATATCCTTCGAAGTATTGGCTCTGATATGAAGAATACGGTTTTCTCGTTCATACCAAATACAGCAGAGGTTTCTTATTACGGAATGCTGAAGGGCTTAGAAGAGGTTCACAATGATCGAAAACTAGAAGATATTGCTAAGATTGATGCCAGCGATAAAGAAGCTCTTCGAAAAATATTGAGCGAACGCGTTAGGGCAGAGAAGGTAGCCATTAAGGATGCGAAGCTTCGAACGTTTATCACCCAAGACAGCGACAGAAATGACCTAGTAGCCCATGTTTATGATATTACTTATGGCACTGTAATTAAAGGAGAAGACAACCTTGTTATAATCGATGATTCCATTGTTAGAGGAACAACATTGAAACAAAGTATACTTAGGATTTTAGATCGTTTGGGACCTAAAAAAATTGTGGTTGTTTCAAGCGCGCCTCAAATTCGATACCCAGATTGTTATGGAATAGACATGAGCCTACTCCAAGATTTTGTGGCTTTTCAAGCCGCTATAGCTTTATTGAAAGAACACGGTAAAGAGCAAGTGATTAAGGATGTATACGACATGTGCTTGAAGGAGTTAGAATCTTCTAACAGTCATAATCAGCATAACCACGTTCAGAAAATCTACGATCAATTTACGGATGAAGAGATTTCCAATAAGATTGCTGATCTTTTAAGGCCTGCAGATATAAATGCTGAAGTTGAAATTATTTACCAAACATTAGATGGCTTGCACAAAGCCTGTCCTGGTCATACGGGAGATTGGTATTTCAGTGGGAACTATCCAACCACCGGAGGCAATAGGGTTGTGAATCGAGCTTTCGTTAATTACTTTGAGGGTAAGCGCGTCAGAGCGTATTAGCAGAGGGTTTTCTTTATCCCTCGATTGTTTCTCCATTTATTGACAATTTTTTATTTGCAAATCAATCGACATAGGAGTGCTATTTATCGAGTATTAGTTGCTTTTAAGCGGTAATTCAGAATAAAATTCTACTATTTTACCTTTTTTCAAAATATTCAGGCAACTTTTTTTATTCAACTGTTGTCTTATTATCAGATCAGTTCTTTTCCCCCCTTAAACATTGGAATTTAGGTAGACCCACTAACAATCAGTTTAACCTAATAAAACTCTAATGTTATGAAAGCTTTAGCACCAGTATTTTTTGTTTTGATCCTAATTTTGGCTTTAGTTTCTGCCGTATCAGCACAAAATAAAATTCACAATCCAGAACTCCCGAAACACCTTGTTTTTCAATGGCGTATTGAAACACAACAAGTTCATGGAACTTGGAATAACGATGACTTTTCTATTGTAAGATCAGAGGATGACTTAGTAGTATACTATGGTCAATACCGAAGTTTAGAAGACGCACTCGCTAGTCTACCAAAGCTTCCAAAGTCAGTGCGTAAATCAGATGTTTCTTTAGTCCCATTTTTTAATCAGCGCAGCAGTTCAGCGCAAGATGCATTTGTTCTGTTGGGCAATCACAATGATCGTGATGTAAATGGAGATATTTATGAGGAAGCGGTTTCATTTTCTGTTTATTTCGAGACGTTCGAAACACCTCAAGGACATCGTTTGGTGAATGAGATTGATGAGGTAATAAGTTTTGAGGTGATGCCAAACTATCATTATGCGTATTCTGCAGGATTATTTGGAAGTTTAGATCAGGCCGAGTCTTATGCGGAAGAGATGCAAGCAAAAGGGTATCCTTTTGCGGAAGTCAATAAATACCTGAATGGACAGAAAGTAGCTATGCTAGATGAATTTCAACTTTATGCTTATGCACAGTGGATCGATTGAATCCCGATTGACTGAGAGACGATAGCCCCGAATTTATTTGGGGCTATTTTTTTTGTAGATAGGTACAGTTGAGCAAGGCTCTCCGAACATCAAAGTCTTTACTACTGGAATCAACTTGGTTGAAAGTTCAAAGTATATTGTTTCCGGAATGGCTTCGTCACTGCATCCCTTTACTATAACCCGCTGATCGACATAATCTTTAGGCTGCAAAGTGTCTATTAGTTTTCGCCACAAAACTAGTTCTAGGTCTTCTTTTTCACCAACTACCACAGTCTCGCAATACTGTGATAGGGATGCGGATAGCAGCATGAATGCCCAAGTAGGAATAATGGCGTCTACACTGGAAAAAATAAACACAGATTTTGATTCAAATGCAGACCAATCATTCGTTTTCACGAACTCCCTGAAATCTTTTTCCTTTAGCGCTATACCTTGCCAAAGCACATCTTTCATGTCAAAGCCAACAATATTCCAATTGGGCTTTAACTCTTCCAGATCTAAAGTGATTAGTCCACTTTTGGCTACTTTATTTTCTATCGTATCCATTTAGATCATGCCTAATTCAACGAGTGCTTCTTCACTCATCATGTCTTTATCCCAAGGCGGCTCCCAAGTAAGCTCAATGGTAGCCGATTTAATTCCTTCAACTCCAGCCACTTTTTGTTCAACTTCTAACGGTAAACTTTCTGCTACTGGACAGCTTGGTGAGGTAAGAGTCATATAAATTGTGGCCTCAAAGTCCTCATTGATTTTGATCTCATAGATCAAGCCTAATTCATAAATATCAACTGGAATTTCAGGATCATAAACGGTTTTCATCGCTTGAATGATTGATTCTTCAAGTTGTTTTTTTAGTGCTGGTTCCATTATCCATTATTTGTTTTAGCCATATGGGCAATGGCATATAACTTCATTTTTTTGATCATAGACGAAAGTCCATTTGCTCGGTTAGGAGATAGATGCACTTTGAGTCCAATTTCATCTATAAAATAGAGTTCGCTTTCGGCAATTTCTTTTGGTGAATGATTAGATAATACCCTTACCATCAACCCTACCAAGCCTTTTGTTATAATAGCGTCACTGTCTGCCGTGAAAACAAGTTTGTCGTCTTGGTCTTCTGCATGCAACCAAACTCTGCTTTGACACCCTTTTACTAGGTTTTCTTCTGATTTGAGTTGCTCACTTATTTGAGGAAGGTCTTTGCCGAATTCAATGATATGTTCATATTTCTCCATCCATTCAGCGAAAAAGCTAAACTCTTCAATGATTTCATCCTGTGTTTGATTGATCGTTTGATTCATTTTACTCTTAAACTGCATTTTGAATTTTTTGTTCTATGGATGTCGTAGAATATCCTTCTACAAACTGCAGCTGCTTTACTTTTCCACCATTCGCAATGACTATATCTGCTCCAACGATTTGATCTATTGAGTAATCTCCGCCTTTTACCAAAATATCTGGCTTCAATGTTTCAATAAGGTTTTTGGGCGTTGATTCATCGAATAGAACAACGGCATCAACAGATTTCAGAGAAGATATTACAATAGACCTGGCTTTCTGATCATTAATGGGTCTGTGGTCGCCTTTGTTCAATGACTTAGCTGAAGAGTCGGAATTAAGGCCAAGGATCAATTTTGTGCCAAGTGCTGCAGCTTCTTCAAGATAGAGTATATGACCTGGATGGATGAGGTCGAAAACGCCATTGGTGAAGACTATCACTTCATTATTGTCCGCCCAATTTTTACGAAGATCTGATAGTTCTTGCAGTGAATAAATGCATTCGTATGGATTACTCTTGTTCATCAACTGCCAAGTTACTATTTGCGTTTAACAAGGGCATAACAAGCATTGAAATGAAGCCAACCGCAATGATCATGATTGTTTGAATTGACCAAACAATCCAGCCAAATGCATAACCTACATTTTCGGAAACACCGTAGATAGATAGAATGAGCATTATTGCTAATGGGTAAGCTCCCAACCCACCTTGAACGGCAACTATTGATAACCCGCCTAAAACGAAGGATGCAAGCATTCCTCCAAATGGAACGGACGCAGTCTCAGGAAAACTTTGAAACGATAATACAAACATCAGTATGTAGCAGGCCCAAATGAAAAAGGTGTGCATATAAAACTGAGCTTGCCCTTTCATATTCTTTATAGTGGCAAAGCCATCAATAAGCCCTCCGATTTTCTCCCTGATCTTCAATGCAAACGGATGAGTAGATCTAGAGATAAAGCGCCAACCAATAATTAATACGACTAAACCAAGTACTCCAATAATGCCTAGGAAAACGAAGGTTTGCACCTTTTCTTCCATTGGGCCAAAAGCATCAAACAGAAACTCTTTTAAGATGCCAAATTGCATAATAATTGCAAGGAGGATTAGTAAAAGAAGAATGACGGCATCTACCACTCGCTCTGCGATTACGGTGCCAAATAGCTTTTCAAAGGGTTGCTTTTGATACCTAGCTAAAACCGCGCATCGTGTTACTTCTCCGAGTCTTGGAAAGGCTAAATTGGCTAGATAGCCAATCATTACTGCAGCAAATCGGTTGGGCATATTAATGTTTATACTCAACGCTTCAAGCGGGTACTTCCATCGATAAGCCCGAAACACATGGCTTAAAACGGCTACCAACATAGAGCCTAAAAGCCACCAATAATTTGCTCCTTTCACAGAGTTTAGCATGTTGGTTTTGTCTTCTTCTGTAAGGTCTTTGTATATAAACCAGATCAGAAAGAACCCAAGTGCTAATGAGAAAAGCACTTGAAGTGCAGATTTCACTCGCTTATTCAAGATACAAGAGTGTTTGTTTTTTCGTCAGGAAAAATCACCGATGGTTTGAATGTTTTTGCCTCTTCAAACTCCATCGATGCGTAAGATATAATCAAGATAATATCTCCTTTCATCACCTTTCTGGCTGCAGGTCCATTAAGGCTGATTGCTCCAGAGTTTCTAGCACCAGTGATAACATAGGTTTCAAATCGCTCACCATTATTGATGTTCACGATTTGCACTTTTTCGCCTTCGATCATGTTGGCGGCTTCCATAAGCGCCTGATCGATTTCGATGCTTCCTATATAGTCCAAATGACTATCGGTTACGTGAACGCGATGAATCTTTGATTTTAATACCTCTATTCTCATTGGGCGGCAAAATTATAAATTAATCGAGGGTAAGTTGGCGTAAGACATCTTTCGGAAAATGTTGCGTCCGAGTTGATGGAGATTTTAGAAATTCAAGACAGTTAAACTCGCTTATTGTTCGGTTCGTGTGCCACAATCCGTGCAGTCGGTGCCGTATTCACAATAGTCAGTAATTGAATCTGGGCCACCATCATCGCACTCTCCATCTGCTGGCCAAAAGCAAGTGTCATCGCACAACTCTTCTTTGCAGCTGCAAAAGCTGACAGTCAGGAAAAAGAAAGCTAATATGAGCGGTTTCACAAATTATCTTTTTACAGTTTTGACAACCCGCGTTCCGCAATCAGAGCAGTCTGTTCCAAAATTGCAATAATCACTAGTTGAACCGTTGCCACCATCATCACATTCTCCGTCAAATTTAAATTGACAAGAATCTTCACAATATTCGTTAGTGTTAAATTCTACTGGCTTTTCCTCTTCTGGCTCCTCATCTTTTTTGCAGCCAAAAACTAGCACTAGCAGCGCGAAAAGAAGAATAGATTGTTTTATTAAAACGTTCATTAATGCAAATATGAAGCTATTCAATTAAACCAAGACGAGCATTTCTCACATAAAGTATAAAGCTTAATTCCAAGGTGTCAAGAGAGGAAAAATGCTCAACTAAAAAAACCCGAGCATTTTGCTCGGGTTTAAAAATTGAAGTGGAGAATATCGGAGTCGAACCGATGACCTCTTGCATGCCATGCAAGCGCTCTAGCCAACTGAGCTAATCCCCCAACTGAGCGGCCAAATATAATATTAAACCGCTTCGTTCCTTTTAGATTATTAACCTTCAGCAAGTAAATTGTCGATCGTGCTGCCCACGTCTTCTTTGAGCACAGATTTGGAAGGAGGAATCACGGCCACTAATTGACCTTTTTTGTTAAGTAAATATTTCTGAAAATTCCATTTTACATTTGAGTCCATGACTCCGTTCATTTCTTTTTGAGTAAGAAATTGATATAGAGGGTGCATGTCGTCTCCTTTCACTGAGATCTTTGAGAACATTGGAAAGGTAACGCCATAGTTTTTTTGACAGAAAGATTTAATCTCTTCTTCGGTTCCTGGCTCTTGACCCATAAAGTTGTTTGCCGGAAAACCTAAGATCACGAGACCTTTGTCCTTTTTTTGATCGTATAGTTTTTGTAGATCTTCATATTGAGGGGTAAGACCACATTTACTTGCTACATTGACTATTAGTATAACCTTACCTTCAAACGAGTTCAAGCTAACCTCATCGCCATTGATATCTGGCATTGTAAATTGATAAATTGTTTGATCTGAGCTTAGAAACGCCATGCTGAGTACCGAGATGGAGAGAAAAAATGCTTTCATAATTAATTGTTTTAGTCATAACAAAGAAAGTTGGATTTTGATTAGAGCAATTTAATTCAGTTAGGAGAAATTCAAAAAATGAAATTCATCCTTTGGTTTTATGGGTCAGTCATTACTCTATAAACACCACAGAGATTTATGCCTGGGGTTTAATGTCTAGTCATTTACATATGATACGCAGGTCAGTGTGAGCTGAGGTGTATATTCTCGGTAATGCTAAGGCAGCATATATTTCTCCAGCACTTTTTTTGAAAAAACGGGAGATATTTAGTTTAGTCAAAAGATTGCTTTAAAGATTACAGTCACCCATTAAATCTTTAAATGGTGCTCAAAAGAAAGGACGAAACATCCAGTGCTCCGCCCTTCGATTTTGTTGAATTTTAAGCTTAGTGGAGAATCTGCACCTTTTTAAGTTTGATGGTTTCACCATTTGCATTTAAAGCTTGCAACAGATAGTACCCTGAGGGTAAATTAGTGGTGTTGATACGCCCATCATAGCTATCAAGTGATTTTTTAAGTACGACTTTAGCATTGATGTCATACATAACTAAACTCCAATTGGTTTTAATGTCCGTTTCGATCATAATGAAATCTGCACTAGGATTAGGATAAACGCTAAATGAAGTATTTTCTACCGAGTTTAAACCAGTGATCCAAGCAGGTTCCTCCGTGGTAAAAACAACATTGTTTGTGCCATTTCCATTGGAGTCTGTTTCTATTTCAACGATGAAAATATTTGCTTTTTGATTATCACTCCACCATCGATACGTGGCCTCTTGTGCAGTATCGTAGGTTACTGAGTCGATCCCAGGAAACGATAGTAAAAGAGGAGTTAGTGGATTCCAAGCCCCGTCATAGTAACATTCACCAACCGATTTGATCGTATTGACTACTTTTTGTCTTATGGCTAAATAATCTCCATTGGGCAATTGCATTTCTCCCCAAGCATCAATTTCATTGTAAAAGCTCAACTCATATGTGCTGCGAATAGAGTCAACGAAAGGATGCGGTCCGGGTCCATCAGGGTCGAAATTGATAGAGTCTGAAAAGACATCCGAAATCATAGCTGATTCCCAAGAATCGCCCATTGTAGAAGCAAATTGCATAAATCGCCAAGTATTAGTGAAATCGCCTTCCTGAGGATTTCCAGCACTATCATACTCTATCATCCCAATAATATCAAGTGCACTAGTAGTTCTTTCAAAAAACAAGTGAATACTATCTTCAACAAGGTCATTGAGTACGAAAGTGGCATTTGGGTAATTAGAGCTCAAGGGAGCTGTTGACGGATTTTCAAGGATTCCACCATCTGGTTTGTGTTCAGTCAAAGAAGTAAAATCCCAAACTTGATTTCCGGCTGCCTCACCTAGATCAAGGGATGACCCAATTACCGTATCTTCAGCAAGAAAGAGAGTGTCTCCGACAGTTGCTATGTTCGAAATATCTACAGTAATTTGAGCAGAAGACGATAACATTGCAGTTACCAAAGAGATAAAAAGTAGTGGGGGGTTCATAATAATTTGATTCTTAGCGATTTAAAGGCGGAGTACTCCTGCATAGTAGAGAGAAAGATCATGCTTACTTTTAAATAAAGTAGAGTGAAAAGCTGAATTTAGAATAATCATCTTTTTAGATCATCACAATCTATTTGTTGGAATTAATGATAAAGGGCGGGTGTTTTATTTCTTTTCCGATTCCGTGATTGAATTGAGCTTCCTAAGACAAATGCTTTTCCATTTTTACTACAAGCCTCTTATATTATCCAAAATGGGGGCAGAACATCTGCAGAATTATGTAGTAACCCAAGAATGCTCCAAAATGAGGTATTAAACAAAAAAGGAAATTGTATTTTGGTTTTTTGGGGCAGTCAGCACTCTATAAACACCTCAGAGATTTAAGCCATTTGGCTTTTCCATTTAATTGTTTTGGGTGCAACGCTGCACTTGATGAAGATGATTTACCGATCTGTAAAGAGTGTTTTGACCATTTCCCCAGAACGTATTATTGGCAACAAGAAGAGAATGGCGTAGAGAAATTGTTTTGGGGGAAAATAAAATTTGTGAGAGCTTGTTCTTATCTCTTCTTTACCAAAGGTGGTATTGTGCAAGATTTGATGCATCAGCTGAAGTATAATTCGAAACAAGAGGTAGGCCATCTGCTAGGCAAGTACTTTGCGCAGGATTTAAGCGCGAGTTGGTATTCAGATATTGACGTTGTTGTGCCAGTTCCTCTTCATGCCAGTAAATTAAAGTCACGAGGTTACAATCAATGCGATTCTATAGTTTCATCAATGGCGCAAGTAATGGAGAAGTCTTTTCATTTGAATGCTGTTGAAAGAATAAGAGCAAATCAAAGTCAAACTAGAAAAGGAAGATATGAGCGTTGGGTCAATGTGAATGAATTATTCTCGGTCAGTCAACCGCATTTCCTAGCAGGAAAGCATGTGCTATTAGTGGATGATGTTGTGACGACTGGATCTACATTAGAAGCATGTGCAAACGCGATTCTATCATTGCCAAACACGACCGTTTCTATTGCCACCATAGCTTGTCCAAGTCCAGTTTAACAACCCGTTAGCCTGACTATATTTGCCACTTGGCTGAGAGTTTACATATCGACCACCAACTATCAAAGAATGCAAAGTACAAGCAGTTGATTCCTGAATTACTGTCATTGATAGGTGATGAGTCAAATGCCACCGCTATTTTGTCTACAGTTGCTGCAGTATTGCATGAGTCATTTAACTTTTTTTGGACTGGTTTTTATTTGGTCAATCAAAATGAATTGGTAGTTGGTCCGTTTCAAGGTCCGGTAGCCTGTTTGCGCATACAAAAGAGAAAAGGTGTATGCGGAACTGCATGGAAAGAAGAGAAGTCTGTTGTTGTGCCAGACGTAGATCGATTTCCTGGCCACATTGCTTGTAGTGCAAGCAGTAAATCTGAAATAGTAGTTCCGATTTTTTTATCCTCAGGAGAGATTTTTGGGGTGTTAGATATTGATAGTGCTGAACTGAATACGTTTGATGAAAAAGACCGGATTAACTTGGAAAAACTTTGCAAATACATTGGTGCGAAAATTTCATAATGTCTTCTTTCTAACATTGATCGCTCTGTTGCTCGTCTCTTGCGCGCAGCAAGTGTCTCCAACAGGTGGGCCAAAGGATACTGAACCACCCAAAATTTTAGAATCATCTCCTCTAAATGGAGCGTTAAACTATACGGGCTCAAGCATTGAGCTGCAGTTTGATGAGTACGTCAAAGTAAACTCTGCAAACAAGGAATTAATTGTCACTCCTCCTTTTGAAACACCACCAGAGTTTGGTATGAGAAGTAAAAAAGTAACACTGTCATGGACAGATACTTTGATTCCCAATACAACGTACTTATTCCAGTTTGGAAAGGGCATTGTTGATATGAACGAAAACAATGCTTTAGATAGCAACTTGTTTGTGTTTTCAACGGGTGATTATCTTGACTCTTTTGAGCTGAAAGGCAAAGTGGTTGATGCTTTTACATCTAAGCCGTTAAAGGATGTATGGGTAATGCTTTATCCTGAAAACGAGGACTCTTTGCCGTATAAGTCCCTACCGAGATATTTTGCTAAAACAGATGAACAGGGTGGATATCACTTAAGGTATTTGTCAAAGTCAGATTATAAAGTTTTCGGACTGGAGCCAGTTAATAATGGATATCTTTTCGATCAGCCTGATGAGGTTATTGGATTTATTGATGAGATGATTCCTGCCAATAACCCGCGCGATACGAATGCAGCTTTACTGAAGGATCTGAGAATGTTTGTTCAAGAAGACACACTTCAATTTTTAAAGGAGTATTCTCAAATCGAGAATAAGGGCTTGGCATTTCTTTTTAACCGCCCTGTAGATACTCTTGAGATTATTGAATTGGGTGGTACTGATATTTCATTGTGGACTCCTGAATGGAATACTTTTTCGGATTCAGTCGCGTATTGGTTTGATAAACCACTGGACTATGATTCATTGAAGTTTCATTTGAATGTCGATGGATTTATTGATACGGTATTTTTCCGTAAACCATCAAATAGAATGGGAAAGCTGAAGAAAGGGTCTTCAAAGGATATGGGTCTTTCATTAAAAGCTGTCAGTCCTTCTGTCGTAAATCATTTTGGTGATTTTAGACTGAAGTCTAAAACACCGATTAAATCCAGTGATTTTAGCACTTCATTGTTTATTGAAGATGGTGATACGCTATCATTGTCACCTTATGCTAAAACATATTTAATGGATGTTGTAATTTCTCACCAATGGAAGCAAGGAGGTAAGTATAAGTTGCTGATTACTGATTCATCCATTTGCGATAAGTATAGTTTATGCAATGACACTTTACTCTTCAGCTTTGTTGCGACTAAAAAGGAAGACTTTGGTGAGCTTAAAGTTAATTATGACTTACCAGAGCAGTCATCGCAATATGTTTGGCAGCTTTTAAAACCTGATGGTAAACTTGTATTTGAAGAGTTGGTTAGTCCAAAAGGAGAGGTTGAATACAAACTATTACCCAAGGGTAAATATCAAGTGAAAGTGATTGCTGATCAGAATCAAAATGGGAAGTGGGATTCTGGTAATTACCTACAGCATAAGCAGCCAGAACGTGTTTATTTCTATGATCAAGAAATAGAGGTGAGGAGCAATTGGCAGAGTGAAATTGAGTGGAATTTGAAACTGGAATAGCCCCTTAAACTATTTAATATCGAATAGATCCTTGTCTCGCCACGCGCCAAATTTCTCTCTGAAAGCTCTTAAATCATTTAATTGTAAGATAGCAGTTGTTACGCCTTCTTGATCTGGCTCTATGTCAGCTATTCTTTCGCCTTTTGGTGAAATGATGCAGCTATGTCCCGCATGGTCAATTTGGTTGCCATCTTTCCCAACACGATTTACTCCAACTACGTAAGCTTGGTTTTCATGTGCCCTCGCTTCTAGCAATGTGTTCCATGCTTTGCTGCGCGTTTTAGGCCAATTCGCCACATAAATGAGTAGGTCGTAAGCTGAGTCTGCAGACTGCCCTTGCAAATTTTGATTGCGAGACCATACTGGAAATCTGAGGTCATAGCAAATTAATGGGCAAATATTCCATCCTTTTAGCTGTACAACTAATCTCGAAATTCCACTTGAATAATGAGCGTCTTCACCTGCAAGACTGAATAGGTGTCTCTTGTCATAGAAGCTTATTTCACCTTGCGGGGTCGCCCATACTAACCGATTATAGAATCTGTTATTATCATTGATGATAAGGCTTCCAGTGACCACTGCATTTTTTTTCACAGCCATTGACAGCATCCATTTAACTCCAGCGCCATCCATAGTCTCACCGAACCTTTCGGGTTGCATTGAGAAGCCTGTACTAAACATTTCAGGAAGTACGATAAGATCTGTATTCTGGATTAGGTCAAGAGTCTTTTCGAACTGAGCAAAATTACCCTCCGGGTTTTCCCAAATCAGATTCGGCTGAATAATGGAAAGAGATAATATATTTTTTTCTTGTATCAAATATTACAAAGAATATCACCCGCTTTCATGAGCGTATCATTCTCTTTTGCAAAACAAAATCGTAGTACGCTGTTTTGAACTGGATTATGGTAGAAAACGGAAACAGGAATGGAAGCAATTTTATGCTCAATAGTAAGTCGCGTTGCGAGCGCTGTATCCTCTTCGTTACTGATTTTTGAGTAGTCTAAAAGCTGAAAATATGTGCCTTTTGTAGGTTTTAGTTTAAACCTTGAAGCCTTTACGGCACTCAAGAAAATATTTCGTTTTTCTTGATAGACTTCATGAATGTGCATATAGTTTTCTGAAGAAGACATATATTCAGCTAGTGCATATTGAATTGGCGCATTGGCAGTGAATACATTGAATTGATGCACCTTTCTAAATTCAGCCATCAAGTTGCTAGGTCCTACTGCATATCCGGTTTTCCAGCCAGTAACATGAAACGTCTTTCCAAATGAATAAACGATTAATGAACGATTAGCGAGCTCGGGATATTTAGCCATACTTTGATGTGTCTCTCCATCAAAAATGATATGCTCATACACTTCATCGCTGAGTATAATAATATCATTGTCTTTGGTGATGCCGATAAGCTCTTGGATATCTGCATGCTTGAGAACTGCGCCACTCGGATTATGAGGCGAATTAATAAGGATCATTTTAGTGTGACGTGAAACAACTTTTTTCACTTGTTTCCAATCGATGGAATAATCAGATGATTTAAGCTGAACATAAACTAGTTTTCCTCCTGCAAGCTCTACAGCAGGCGCATAGCAGTCATAAGCTGGAGTGAAAATTATCACCTCATCACCTTCATTTATGGTAGCCATAATTGCAGTGAATATGGCCTGTGTACCTCCGGCAGTAATCGTAACTTCTTCTTCTGGATTGTAACTGCATGAGTACAGACGTTCCATTTTTTCAGCAATTAATTCGCGCAATTGCATCACACCTGGCATTGGCGGGTATTGGTTATACCCTTGACTCATGTATTTGTAAACCAGGTCAATGAGCACCTGTGAAACAGGGAAGTCAGGGAAGCCTTGAGAAAGGTTAACGGCTTCATTTTCTTTCGCCAATTGGCTCATTACGGTAAATATTGTTGTGCCAACTTTAGGCAACTTAGAGCTAATTGTATTTGGGTATTCGAGCATTTCTTTATTTAGAAGAGTTGGCAAATGTAAGATAGCCTTTCATCCGTTAGTGATTGATTTTGATTGTTTCTTTCAACAAATGATTCGCTTATGTTGAATGAGAAATTATGAAAAAAAAAGGGCGGCTCTAAAGAGCCGCCCTTTCCTGATTATGTTGTTAGCTTATTGCTTAATAATATTAAACTTCGATGTTTCACCGCTTTCAAGCCTTACATTAAAGATGTAAAGACCATTTTCAAGATCTGAAACATTTACAGTGCTCTTACCATTGTTAAGAGTAATCTGTCCTTGTCTAACCGTTTTACCTGTGATGTCTGATATTGTCAATTCAGCAATTCCACTTGCATCTGCATTGATATTTACGATATCACGAGTTGGATTAGGATAAACGAAAGTGTTTAAACTATTAGTGTTACCAATACCATCTGGCTCTACATCGTTAGTGTCTGTTGTGTCAACAGGAATAACAACGTCTCCTGTATCAATAATATTGATAGCAATTGCAGAAGTTACATCTGCTCCAAAAGCTACTTGATTCCAAGCACCATCAGCACTAATCACAGTGATAGGTTGTAAGTAATTATCTTGATTTTGAATGTAATCTGTTCTTGTGTCAAATCCAAAGAATAGATTCTCATTGAATGTTTGAGTGCAGAAAAGATAACGAACATCATCCTGAAGGTAGATTGGAGCTATTGTGCCTTGGCCATCAGTGAATTCAACGTAAATATTTTCATCTTGAAGATTCTCAGTGTAAACGTAAGTTCCATTATAGATTGGGTTCAATGCAGAAAAGGCACCAGCATTTGGGTCAACCAAGTCAACAAACTCATCATTCCATTCGTAAACTTCAATTCCTACGAGTTCGTCTACCAACTCTACCAAGTTATTCGAAGAGGCAAAAGTTATTCCTTCCGCAGCTAGACGGCTTGCATTAGGATCTTGAAAATGCACGCATGAAGTGAAAGCGATAGCATTTGCAGCCCTGAAAAATTGATTTGCATTAGGCATAACTTCTGCAGCATCAACCGCAGCATATGCAAACATTTCGTCATTTACTAAAAAGTCAGAGCTTATTTCATTGTCGGAATCATAATCATCTTCTAACGCTCCATTGTACGTCTCATAGGTAAGTGAGTATGCTCCTTCGTCATATGTAGGAAGTGAGAAAGTAGGAAAGCTATCTATCCCTCCAGACAGAACATTGAGACTATCAATGGTGTTTCCTACAACAGCTGACAATGAAAATGGACCACGCAATTCATCATACACAATACTTGAAGAAGGGTCAGTAATGTAAGCTCTTAGGTAAACGCTATCAGCATTTGCTTGTCCTAAGTTGAATACAGATGCTCCAATATCAAAGTTGAACTCAGTATCATCTTGCGCTAGCTGTGATGGAACACCTCCATTTTTGGCGATCAGCATTCTTGAAGCTCTTAAATTCAAGTCATTGTCATAGATACCGGCTCTGTTACCCATGAAAACAACTGTTGGGCCATTAGCAGCTTCATTAATAAGTGCTTGACCATCAGAAAGCTGCAGCATAACTGTAGGTATTGTAACGTTAAGACCTTCAGCGCCACCGCCCATTTCAAGAACCTCTGGATCACGGTTGATAATAATTACACCAACTGCACCAGCATTTTGAGCATTGAGTGCTTTCATTCCAAATTCACATGTATTTCGGTATACCAATGCAATTTTTCCTGTTAGATCATTTACTAATGGTAAGCAACCTTCTGCAGAAATTGGGTTTCCTTGAGGGTTAGTTCCCATAGATCCATCATCTACTAGCATAACCTCGGCTTCCACAAATACACCTGGTGTGTTAAAATCAGGACAAGCCCAATCGCCTCCTCCCGGATCAGCCCAAGTGAAATCGTAATTTCCTTCAATAGTTGCTGGAGAAACCCCAGAAACAATAATTTGAGCAGAAGCCCAAAGAGATGTGCTGAGGATAGTGAGTAATAGTAATATTCGTTTCATATGATTTAAATTAAAGTTAGGTACGTCAAACATAATACAAAATCAATAATGCATCTATGCTTATATGAAAAACAAGACGATTAATCTTAGGAAAAGGAAAGTTCGTAGATTTTTATTTAGAAACCGAAGCACTTAAATACTCCCGATTCATTCGAGCAATATTATCTAATGAGATTTCTTTTGGACATTCAATTGCGCAAGCACCAGTGTTGGTACAATTGCCAAAACCTTCGTCATCCATTTGATCAATCATATTTAAAACGCGGTCCTTTGCTTCAACCTCGCCCTGAGGTAATAAGGAGAGTTGCGAAACTTTTGCCGAAACAAAGAGCATTGCAGATGCATTCTTGCAGGCGGCAACGCATGCACCGCAACCAATACAAGTGGCTGCGTCAAAAGCGAGATCCGCATTTTCTTTTGGAATTGGAATAGCATTTGCGTCTTGAGAGTTTCCTGAAGTGTTTACAGAAACATATCCGCCTGCTTGGATAACTCTATCGAACGAGCTTCGATCAACGACTAAGTCTTTCAATACTGGGAATGCGTTAGCTCTCCATGGCTCGATATGAATAGTATCTCCATCGTTGAATTTACGCATATGCAGTTGGCATGTAGTTACTGCGCGATCAGGGCCGTGCGGTTCACCATTGATATACATTGAGCACATTCCGCATATTCCTTCTCTACAATCATGATCGAACGCAACAGGCTCTTCACCCTTATTGATTAGCTCTTCATTGAGTACATCCATCATTTCAAGGAACGACATATCTTCAGAAATGTCTTTAACCGGATAGGTTTTCATTTCGCCTTTAGATGATGGGCTTTTTTGTCTCCAGATCTTTAATGTAAGGTTCATGTCTCTTGTCTTTTTTCTTTAAACCAATATTCTGATTCTACTTGTAGCTTCTTTGTTTCAATTCGATATTCTCGAACTTTAAATCCTCTTTGTGAAGATTTGATTCACTCGGGTTTCCTGTCCATTCCCAAGCCGAAACAAAAGCAAAATTCACGTCATCACGCTTTGCCTCGCCCTCTTCAGTTTGCGATTCTTCACGAAAATGACCTCCGCAAGATTCGTTTCTGTCTAAGGCATCTTTAGCAAATAATTCACCTAATTCAAGAAAATCAGCAACCCGTGCTGCTTTTTCTAATTCAGGGTTGAACTCGTCAACAGTCCCAGGTACAAACACGTCTTTGTAAAACTCTTCTCGCATTTGTTTGATTTCGGCCATTGCTTCCTTCAAACCTTCGGTTTTTCTAGCCATACCTACTTTGTCCCACATCACTTTTCCCAATCTCTTGTGGAAATGATCAACAGACTTGCTTCCTTTATTGTTTATCAAAGCCTCTAAACGATCCTTAACGTCTTTTTCAGTAGCTTCAAATTCTGGACTTTCCGTTGAAATTTCGCCAGTTCGAATATCATCTGCTAGGAAATCGCCAATAGTGTATGGAAGAACGAAGTAACCATCTGCCAAACCTTGCATTAAAGCAGATGCTCCAAGTCTATTTGCTCCATGATCTGAGAAGTTTGCTTCTCCTGCGGCATAACAACCAGGAATAGTCGTCATTAAGTTGTAATCAACCCAAAGACCCCCCATAGTGTAGTGCACAGCAGGGTAAATCATCATTGGTGTTTTGTATGGATTGTCATCGGTGATCTTTTCATAAATCTGGAAAAGGTTGCCATACTTGTTCTCAATCACCTTTTCTCCGAGTTCTCTGATCTGAGCATCAGTTGGATTGTGAATGTGCGAAGTATGCGCTTTCTCACTTCCATATCGCATAATTGCTGCGGTGAAGTCAAGGTAAACAGCTTCGCCAGTTTTATTTACACCAAATCCAGCATCACAACGTTCTTTTGCTGCCCTAGATGCCACATCTCTTGGAACTAGATTTCCAAAAGCAGGATATCTTCTTTCCAAATAGTAATCGCGATCATTTTCTTTAAGATCAGTTGGCTTCAGTTTACCTGAACGAATAGCTTCAACATCTTTTTTATGTTTAGGCACCCAAATTCTACCATCATTTCTCAATGACTCAGACATCAACGTCAACTTTGACTGATAGTCACCTGATCGCGGAATACAAGTAGGGTGGATCTGGGTGTAACAAGGGTTCGCGAAATATGCTCCTCTTCTGTGAGCACGCCAAGCAGCAGTCACGTTCGACCCCATTGCGTTTGTTGAAAGGTAAAATACGTTTCCGTAACCTCCAGTTGCTAGAACAACCGCATGGGCAGAATGACGTTCTAACTCTCCAGTCACTAAATTTCTTGCTATAATTCCTCTTGCTTTCCCATCAACAAGAACTAGATCGAGCATTTCGTGACGATTATACATCGTAACTTTTCCTTTGTTGATTTGGCGAGACATTGCTGAATATGCTCCAAGAAGAAGTTGTTGACCGGTTTGGCCTTTAGCGTAGAAAGTTCTTGATACCAATACACCACCGAAAGAGCGATTGTCTAGCAATCCGCCATATTCACGAGCAAAAGGCACACCTTGAGCCACACACTGATCTATAATGCTAGCACTTACTTCAGCTAAACGATAAACATTGGCCTCTCTTGCGCGATAGTCTCCACCTTTGACCGTGTCGTAAAAAAGACGGTAAGTTGAATCTCCGTCATTCTGGTAGTTCTTAGCAGCATTGATACCTCCTTGTGCAGCAATAGAGTGGGCTCTTCTTGGAGAGTCTTGAAAACAAAATGTTTTGACATTGTAACCCATTTCCGCCAAAGATGCAGATGCGGAAGCTCCAGCTAAACCAGATCCAACAACAATTACATCGATCAATCTTTTGTTAGCCGGATTAACCACGTTAATGTGGTTTTTATGATTGGTCCACTTGTCTGCTACTGGACCTTCAGGTATTTTAGAATCTAACGTTGACATGTGAAAATTATTAATGGTGAGCTAAATGATGATAGATAGCTATGAATACGAAGGCTGCTGGAATAACAACAGCATAAATCATCGATAGTTTTTGAATCAGCGGTGTCCAGGTGTTTTTTCTGAAGCCTACAGATTGAAAAGAAGATTGAAATCCATGCATTAAATGAAGAGATAGAAAAACAAATGCAACGACATAAATTACAACCCTGATTGGATCAACAAATTTGTGCGTCAATTCTTCAAAGTATCGGTAGCCCGACCCATCAGAAAGCATTCCGGTCATATCTCCATTGATGAATTTGGTTTTTATTTCTGGCAACCAAAAGTCATAGAAGTGGAGTCCTAAAAACAGCATAACCATGATGCCAGTGATAATCATATTACGACTCATCCATGATGAGCTGGCAGCGGGTTTGCTGTAAGCGTAATTCACAGTTCGAGAAGCTCGGTTTTTTTGTTCTAATACCATTCCCATTAGCAAATGGAAAACAACTCCAAAGATTAACACGGGCTGTAATAAGTATTGCACCAATGCATTTGTTCCCATGAAATGAGAAGTTTCATTGAATGCATCCGGACTAATCACCGAAAGCATGTTAATGGTGCAATGCTGAAGCAAAAAGAACATTAGGAAAAAGCCAGAAAGGGCCATTGCCACTTTTTTGGCTACGGAAGTTTTAAGGATTCCAGATTTTGTTGCCATAATTAATATGTAGGGATATTCAAGTTGACAAATGTAAAAGCGAAATGTTCTAGGCAAAGCATCGATTGTCAATACTCTCTAAAGAACGCTTATTTGGAATCATTCTTCATAAACTTCAATCCAATTCTAAGCGTATTGTACATCATTTTCAATGAAGGGCCTTATCGAGATTGGTCAAGTCAACCGAAATTGATAAGCCTGGTAGTTGATTGAGCATACTGCTCATCAAATGTGTTCCTGCTTTCGGAATTGAGTTAATCAATATGGTTTGTGGTGCGGATTGAAAGTTATTCAGCACCGAAAACTCTGCTCTTCGCGCTATTCGGTTTACAAAGCCGCTAATCATAATCCGATTCCGTTCTTATTTGATCATCAATTTGCCACTCTAGCATCGGGGCAAAAACACCTGCTCGTTTATTTACCGAGGCAAAATCTAAATTCATCGGGCTAAAATGAATTTCAAGATCAAAGACCTTAAGCTCTCTTACAATCCATCTAATTGAGTGAAAACCAATTCCCATGTAAATGCTATAGACGCCCTCGTTAAGGAGGTAGGCGGGAACTATCATTTTGAGACAATTCCAGCCTTTTTTCATAGTAATAGTTTTTTGATCTGAATGATTTGACACAAAAACTACCTGCCCCGAAATATCAACAAAGCGGAACTGAACAGTGTCAGGTATTTCTTGAGAATTGATCTTAAGGTTGGCCACTAATTGAATTGATTCGCCATTCGAAAAACTCTTTAATGATTGGCTCTTAGCGTTAATAGCGAATATTTCCCCTAGAACAACTTCATCGCTTTCATTTGATTCAAGTGTTTGGTTTGATTGAAATGATTTAGAGTAAGCATCGATGCATTTATTGATTTCACCGTCAAACTTTACCTGACCCTGATCCAGCCATATTCCTTTTGTACATAACTGTCTTATGGCAGCAAAACTATGACTGACAAAAAGAACGGTTCTTCCTGATTGTTCGGAGTTTTTCATCATTCCAAGACACTTTTTTTGGAACTCAGCGTCTCCTACAGCAAGAACCTCATCAACAATTAAAATTTCAGAATCTAAATGCGCGGCAACCGCAAACGCCAGTCTTACATACATCCCGCTTGAATAGTGCTTGACTGGGGTGTCTAAAAACTTCTCTACTCCGGAGAATGCTACAATTGCATCAAATTTTGATTTTATTTCCTGCTTGTTCATTCCCAGAATTGAACCATTGAGGAAAATATTTTCTCGACCTGTTAATTCAGGATGAAACCCAGTTCCGACCTCTAGCAATGAGGTAACTCTTCCTTCTATCAAAACCCTGCCGCTTGTGGGCTTTGTAATTTTTGACAATACTTTGAGCAAAGTGCTTTTTCCAGCACCGTTACCTCCAATTATACCGACTGACTCACCTTTCTCAACGTTGAACGAAACCTCATCTAATGCCTTGAAAATATCGTCATTGTTGCTGTTGAAGTTACTTAGCACTTCTCTCAATGTTCCTCGCGACTCGTGGCCTAGTGAATAGTGCTTGGAAAGGTTTTGTATTTCAATAATTGAGCTCATGCTAAACGATGTCGGCAATTTTACCATCAATTTTTTTGAAGTAATAAACTGATGAAATGAACAGTATAAAAGCCATTGTAAAGCTTAAATAGCTCAAGCTTTGTGGTGATTGACAGTCTAAAATTGACCATCTAAAACCTTCTACAATACCTACCATAGGATTTAAAAAATATAGATATGAGGCCCATTCTGGCAGTTGTTTTATTGCAAATTCTGAAGGATACGCTGTAGGCGTTAAGTATAAGCCTATTTGAACCATGAATGGCACAACGTACTGAAAGTCTCGGAACCTTATAGTTAGAGCACTTAGCCAAATACCTATTCCTAATGAAACAAGAATTCCTATTACGATAAAGAATGGTAGTGCCCAAATATTTCCGCTTACATTTTGTTTGAGAACAAACATAAGAACGACAACGATTAAAGCGTTTATGCCAAAGTCAATAAGACCAACCAAAGCCTTAGAAACGGGGATTATTATTCTAGGGAAATAAACCTTCTTAACCATGGCTTGGGCTGCAATTATTGAATTTCCTGAATTTTGCATTACGTAGGAAAAATACGTCCAAGGCAAAAGACCAACTGCTGTGAAAAGAAGATGGTGTATTTGTCCAGTCTCAACTTGGGCAAAGCGACCAAAAACCATATAGAGGATGAGAATTGTCACTGCAGGTTGTATTAACGCCCATAATACACCAAGAAATGTCTGCGCATATCTAATTTTGAAATCCCTCAATGCAAGCATCCAAAAGAGTTCCTTATAATGAGAAAGTTCCTTTAAATTAATGCTGTCGCTTGAGGAGTCTATTACGGTCTTCGACATAGTTGCGAAAGTATCAAACAATTAAACTGAGATTTCCGAGATTCTTTACTTCTAGAGCTTGATGATTTTTTCTGAAAGTTCAAACTCATCATTTTTCAAAATGAGCGTATAATCTCCGGAGCTGAGAGAGCCTAGTGATAAAAAATATTCAGGGTTAAAAAGGCTGCGGTTTATGCTTCCTTCCATAACAGCAGATCCTATGATAGAATAAATTACAAATTTTACATCACTTTCAAGTGGGGAGTCAAAACGCAACGAAATGCCGTCTAAAAAAGGATTGGGATAAACATGAAGTTGAGCTGTGTTTTGCGAGCATAAATAATTGTTGAATGTATTTAAGTCATCATCACCATTAACGGTTAAAATATTTATGCAATAAACCGGGTCACTGTTCGAAGAGTTCGAAATAACAGGAGTTTGAAAAGAATACTGCTCACCAGGCAAAATTTGCTTTGTTTCAAGAAATGTTATTCGACTTCCATTTTCTAGAAATATTTCAAACTCAAAGTTTTGAATCTCAATATTACTGTTGTTGTATAATAAGATATTCAGAAGCGATTGATTTTGACTGTTTTCCACTGAAATATCCGCTACACCAAGATCCGGAGTGTCATCATAGCCGACAAGTCTATTGGATAATATATACGTGCACTTATTATCATTACTATACACTGTTTTTAGCTCGAATAGACCATCAGATTCAATAATCAGGTTAATATCGTTAACTGAAAAAGTGTCGCCATTAAATACGTGATAGAGGTTAATTGAGTCTATTGCGTCAACTGCAATTTCAGTTTCAAAAGGAACTTTCCCAATGGTCTCTGAAATGTTTATTGAAGGGCTGGAAATAGTATCTACTAAAAGAGAATAATCTTTGTTAAAAACACACCCGAAGGCACTTTCAGCGTTAAGGTCTAAAAACTCAAATAAGCTTTTTAATCATCGGATGTAATCTTCACAGATTTAAAGCGATTTTTGACAAAACGATAGATACTTTAAATGGGCTTAAATATTTGTTTCGTTTCATATTGGGGAATAAATGAAGGGTTGACCCAATCAACAGTGATACCACATGTTTTGCTGTTGGCTGAATTTTAAGTGGTTGATGCGATTACTTTAATATCAATTGAGAGAAAAGAAACTTCTTTGCAATTTGACTTGGGGCCTAAGGTGCAGCGCGTTCAATATGAGTCGTCAGATCGAGTATGGAATAAGATGACTGATCGGGTCTTGTTTGACAATTTGCTGAATCGAATATTCAAGTATTCTAAGCCTGATTTTGTCATTTCTCGTACTTCTCTTGCAGCTTATTTAGTTCAATTATTTGTTTCTAAACACCACATACCTTTTTCGGTTGAATCATTTGAACCTCATGTAGATTACATGGTTGAAGCTGGGGTTTGGAGGAAGAATGGTTTAAGGGCATCCTTGCTTTATAGGTCTGAGAAATTTCAAAAATTGAATGCAGAGTTTTTATTGCCTTTAACACAAGCGTATTCTTCTGTGCTTTTGATGAATGATAATGTTCCATCGGCAAGTGTTGAAGTCATGCCATGTTGCGTCAATATTGAACAGTTCCAGTTTAAAGAAGAGCATAGAATTGATATTAGAAGCAGACTGTCTATTAAGTCAGACGACATAGTAGGGGTTTACACAGGTAAAATAGGCGGGATTTATCTAGATCAAGAATCCATAAAATTGTTTAGTGCCGCGAAGAAGTATTATCAAGGTAAGTTTCATTTACTCATTCTTTCTCCGGATAAAGATTTGTGGGAAGTTAAGTTAAAGGAGGTAGGTTTTTCGGAAGGCGAGTATTCTCTTGGGTTTGTAAGTCAGAATCAGGTCGATAAGTACTTGTCAGCAGCTGACTTCGCTTTTTCCTTGCATAGACCTACTCCATCAAAAATTGGAATATCGCCTATGAAGAATGCTGAGTTTTGGGCGAATGGTTTACCTATTGTAATGCCTTATGGAATTGGTGATGACTCTGAACTTGTAATAAAAGAAAACATAGGAGCAGTCATTGATGATTTTGATAAAATCGATGATGAAATATTTAAAAAAATCGATAGGCTTCGAGCTTTGTATAGGAAGGTAAATGATTGTGTTCGCTTTGCAAGAGAGAATCGATCCTTTGAAATAGTGCGAGGATGCTATTCAAATATTCTCGCCTCAATAAAGGAAAAGGGCGTTTAATTACTTTTTGATCTTGCTAGACCCGCAGATTGTTATTGCTTTGTAAAAAGCGCTAAAATTTTAAAGAAATGAAGTACCATTCTATAAGCAACGAACTCTTTATTCACAATAGAAAGAATTTTAAAGATAGGTTAGAGAGTAAGTCGCTAGCTGTTTTTAATTCGAACGATATTTTTTCGATAAGCGCAGATAGCACTAAACCATTCAAACAGCATTCAGATATTTTTTGGTTGAGCGGAGTTGATCAAGAAGAAAGCATTTTAGTTGTGTTTCCAGATTGCCATGATCCGAAGCACAGAGAAATTCTTTTTTTAAAAGAAACCAATGAGCATATCGCTATTTGGGAAGGTGAAAAGTTAAACAAGGAAGCCGCCTTCAAAACTTCAGGCATCAGAACGGTTTATTGGCTCAATCAGTTTGAATCAATTTTCAATCAATTAATGAGTGAAGCTGAAAATGTATACATAAATACTAATGAGCATTGGCGAGCGAATACTGAAATGCAAAGCAGAGAAGATCGCTGGATCGATTGGTGTAAGAGTAAGTATATCGCACATAATTACTTGAGAAGTAATCCAATCATGCACCAATTGAGATCTGTAAAACATCCGATTGAGATTGAGTTGATGCAAAAAGCATGCGATATCACTGAAAAAGGTGTTCGAAGAATACTTCCATTCATCAAGCCTGGTGTAATGGAGTATGAAATAGAAGCAGAGTTAATGCACGAATTCTTGATAAATAGATCTACAGGTTTTGCATACACTCCAATTTTAGGTTCGGGTAGAAATGCTTGTGTACTTCACTACATAGAGAATAATCAAGCGTGTAAAGATGGTGATGTGATTTTGATGGATTTTGGAGCTGAATATGCAAACTACTCATCTGATCTTACTAGATCCGTTCCAGTTAATGGACGGTATACAAAACGACAAAAAGATGTTTATAATGCTGTTTTGAGGGTTAAAAATGCTGCGATTGAGATTCTAAGGCCTGGTGTTACATTGAAAGATTATCATGTGGCGGTGGGTCATTTGATGGAAAAGGAGTTAGTTGATCTCAATTTGATCACGCTAGATGATATTAAAAATCAAAATCCTGATTGGCCGGTATATAAGAAGTATTTCATGCATGGCACTTCGCATTATATTGGTTTAGATACTCATGATTACGGGCCATGGAACGCTCCTATTCCAGAAGGAAGTGTGTTTACTGTTGAGCCGGGCATCTATATCTTAGAAGAGAATCTTGGAATCCGATTAGAAGACGACTATCTAATCACAAAAGATGGTCACAAAAATCTGATGCAAAACATTCCAATTGAAGTGGAAGAGATAGAAGAGCTGATGAATGCCTAAGATTCAATTCAAAGGGATAGACGTTTATTTCTCAGATCAAGGAAAAGGCTCAGCAGTTGTATTGCTTCACGGATTTCTTGAAGCTAGCTGGATGTGGGAAGCCCTCTTGCCAGAGTTAGCTCACTCTCATCGAGTAATTTGTATTGACCTTTTAGGTCACGGTCAAACTGACTGTCTTGGCTATGTGCACTCGATGGATGAAATGGCAGAAGCTGTTGAGGCAGTGCTTAAGCATTTGAAATTGCGAAGGGTTATTTTAGTCGGGCATTCAATGGGTGGGTACGTTGCTCTGGCTCTGGCTGAAGTGAATCCAGATATTGTCAAATCATTAGTTCTTTATCAATCAACAGCGAGAGCAGACTCAGAGGAAAAAAAGAAAGATCGAAATAGGGTCATTAAAATTGCAAAGTCAAACTCTAAAAGCTTCGTGAAAAAGTCAATACCGATGCTGTTTCGACCTGTGAATCGAACGAAGTTTAAATCGGAAATCTCTGAGCTTAAGGAAAAGGCATCTCAAACTTCTACATGTGGAATCATTGCAGCCTTGGCAGGTATGAGAGATAGGCCAAATCGCGAAATACTCTTAAAATCCCCACCTTATCCGGTTCATATTATTGCGGGAGATAAGGACCCTAGAATTTCATACAAAGAAAGCTGTGAACTTGCGGACATATCAGAATTCGTTAAGCTGCACACAATTAAAGGATCAGGGCATATGAGCTATATCGAGGCTCCTAATCAAACTCTAGAGATTTTCAATACTGTTTTGAAATAGCCTGAGCATCAAAGAGACTTTCGGGTTCAGTGCGACTGAGCATTTGTGCCACAAATGGTATAATCATCATGTAGGCAATGGCAATATAGCGTTGTTCAGAAGCAATGATTACTATAGGGAATAGTACAAGAATATAACCTGTAATTCCACCAAAAAAGTATCCAAACTGACTTGGCCTTAAGAATACGTTTTTCAACAATCCGAGACTGCCAATGAGCATTATCACCCAATAAAAAACCGTGTAAAATGCTTTAATCGAAAGCTGAATCATCGTTTGGTTTTCTCTTTTTGGGAAAGGAATTAAGATTGCCGCTCTTTGAAAGTAAAAACGTTTAAAAGCCCTTAGTCTAGATAAAATTTGTCTGTCAAGAGGGTGATTTTGTTCATATTGAAATATGGCGTTCCGCAGTTTAGAAGTGATTTGAATCCCAATCGCTTCGCTTGCTTTAGGGTCTTTGGTAGTCTTCATCTTAGCGTATTCAACCCTTATTTCATCGAGGTCGATTCTACTAAAGGAGTCTGAAAAAAATGCGTCTGGAAAAAAATCATCCTTGAATTGCTCATCAATATTTACAAGAGCATGCATCGCCCCATCGGGATCCCATTCAATGAACTGGCCTCCAGTTACTCGAGTTGCTTCTTTCATCATTTGAAACGGTGCATTTTCGAACCCCAAATGACTCTTGTGTGCATCGCTTTTTGAAGTAGAACCCACTCTCCTCTAAGATGATGATAGTAAGTTGACCAAATACCTAAACTTACCACTGTAATTAAAGTAAATGAAAGGCAGTTTTTTAACAGTCGTGCATTTAGTTCTTTGCGATGTGCGAAAAGTAAAAAGAGAAGAAAATACAGCTGAATGAAGATGAAATATGGTTTCAAGAAAATTGTCACGGTCATGAAGCTACCTGATAACAATAGCAATGAGTTTTTCTTGTTTTTCAAGGCCGATTGAAACAAGTAGAGGGAGAATATTAGAAAGCTAGTGCTGAAGCTCTCACTAAGAATATATCGGTCAAAAATGGAGTTTGTGATACTAACAATAGCTATTAAAAATGTAATCGAGAAAATTCTGGCTTTATGCTTTGAGAAAAACTTTGCTGCCATTAATGCCAACACATAGCAAGAAATGCCAGAAAGAATTGATTGGAAAAAGACTATTCCAATTAATGCTGCTGTTTCCGATAAAAAGAATCGAAGAGGAAGATAAAAGGGTAAAAACCCAGGCATTCGATGCAGCATCGCATTATTATGCAATTCAGTGTATAGCAAACCGGTTTTATACAGGTTTTCAATTGGCTCTATAAAGTCTTGAGTGTCTCCCGTTGCTTGAAACCACTCTTCAGGAAAAGCTGGGTTCGACAGTGAAGCAAAATAGAAGCTAACACTAACCTTTATTAGGACAGCAATTAAAATTAGAATTAGGGGCCTTGTCTCAGAAATGAAATTCAAGACCTGTCCGATTGCTCGACTTGATTTTTTCAAATTCAATGTATTGTAGAGATATGAGTGTTGAAATTCAATGACCTAAATCATTTTTGAAAAGTTCTAAGATCATGTAAAATTCATTAGGTGTTAAACACCTTTGGGTTATGAATAAAGAACAAATGCAACCTGACTATCGAATCTTCACAATCCTTTCCGTGACAACCTTGAGCTTATTTGCTTTAGTTACTATGGTGTTATTGTTTGGATTAATGGCATTGGCATTTGGTTTTTAGTTCATTCAAATACGTCCGCAAAAAAGCGACTAATGAGTCTCAAATTCCTCAGAGAGCATTAGCACTTTGATTAGATAATAAAGGCCAGTATGACTGGTCTTTACTTTTATTTGAAAATGATATTTATCAGACGTTATAATGAACACGGTCATTTCTCAACCCCAATTGTATTCACACTTTTGACTTAATCTAAAACACTACTAATGGAAAATTCAAAATACACTTCATCTCATGGAAATTGGCTTACTCGCTTTGAAGAGAACGCTGAATTCGATCGATTTTCAATTATTTCAGTTGGGTTTTTACTCATCGGAATTGTTGGCGGAATTACAGTAGGTATGTTTGTTCAAGCGCACATTTGGCAAATCGCTGTGATTGCAGTTTGCACTATGCTTAGTCTTTCAACTATGCTGGCAGTGATGCCAATGAAATATATCGTTAGAGCAACGCTAGTGACACTTGCAATCGATTTGCTTTATGATTGTTAACTCAATTTAAATATCTAAAAAGCTTTCCAGCCCTGTGCTTTGATGAATATCTCTTCTCCTTTTGGATAAACTAGGCATACACCTTCTGAAGCATCAGTTATGTGACCTATTGTTTTTATTTCAGTGAGCTGATTTATTTTTTCAAAGTCTGATTGCTTGATCGTGAAGAGCAGTTCGTAGTCTTCACCACCATTTAGCGCGCAAACAGAAGGTTCAAGGTTGAAGTCTCCGCACTGACTCGCCACAGTTGCGTCAACAGGGATTTTCTCTTCGTAAATTTTTGCCCCAACCTTACTGCTTTTGCATAAATGGAGAATTTCAGAAGCTAGCCCATCAGAAATATCAATCATGGAAGTAGGAATGATATTTTCTTTGGCGAAAAGCTCATTAATGTCGGCTCTTGGCTCAGGCTTGAGAAATCTTTCTAACACATAATCATGACCTTCAAGATCTGGTTGGATTTCTGGGTTTTCCTTCCAAACGGATTTCTCTCTTTCTAGAATTTGCAGTCCGATGTAAGCCGCACCTAAATCACCTGAAACACAAATTAAATCGTTTTCTTTTGCGCCCGAACGATAAGCAATTTTGTTCTTATCGACTCGGCCAATAGCATTAACGCTGATTAATAACCCTGATAAGCTTGAGGATGTGTCACCGCCAACTAAATCAACTTCGTAAGCTTTGCAAGCTATGAGCATACCTTCATATAATTCCTCTAAAGCCTCAACCGGAAAACGATTTGAAACAGCGATACCAACAGTTACCTGTGTTGCCTTGCCATTCATTGCGCAAATGTCGCTGACGTTTACAGCAATTGCTTTATATCCTAAATGCTTCAGCGGGGTGTATGACATATCAAAATGCACACCTTCAATGAGCATATCCGTTGTAACCAATTCATAATGATCTCCTCGGTCAATAACGGCAGTGTCATCGCCAACTCCTTTGATTGTTGACGGCTGGTAATGCTCAATGTTCTTTGTGAGATGATCAATCAGTCCAAATTCTCCAAGTTCTTCTAGTTCAGTTCTTTCGCTCATCTTCTACTTTTTATAAAAATTCATTTCATCCACATATTTCAGCACAGGCTCGGTCAACAAATACCTCACGTCCAAGCCATTTTTGATTGACTTTCTAATAAAACTTGCAGAGATTTTCATGAGTGGGGCATCAATCATAGTGACTTTTGGATGATCTAAGAGATCGCTTCGGCCTTCATTATTTACACTTAGATTTTCATCACTTTCAACTCTTGGATAAACCAAAACAGAATGATTGGCTAAAATTTGTTCGTAGTTTTTCCACTTAGGTAGGGTGTTCAGATTGTCTTCCCCCATAATGATGGTGAAGTTGTAATCTGGATGTTTCTCACTCAGCGCAACAAGCGTATGTACTGTATATGAAGGTTGAGCCAAGTCAAATTCAACATTACTCGCTTTAAGCTTGAGATTATTGTCAACGGCTATCCGAACCAATGCGAGTCTATGATAATCTGCTAATAGAGATGCTTTAGGTTTCAACGGGTTTTGCGGAGAAACAACAAACCATAGTTCATCGAGATTCGCGTGCTGAACCATATGGTTCGCGATGACCAAATGCCCTACATGAATTGGATTAAAAGTTCCGAAATACAACCCTACAGTCTTACTCATCTATCTAGAAATTCTTTTACAGCGTTGTATGCGTTTTCAATAGCCTTACCTAAGTCATCATTGAGTATGATAACATCAAAAGGGTCTTTTTGTGCCAGTTCTTCTTTCGCTTTCGCCAATCTCATTTTAATCTTTTCATGATTTTCAGTGTTTCGACCTTTAAGCCTTTTCTCCAACTCTTCAATGGAAGGAGGCATTACGAATACTGTCAGAGCTTTGTCACCAAAATGCTTTTTAAGGTTTAGCCCACCATAAACATCAACATCAAAAATTACAGCTTTGTTGTTAGACCATATACGCTCAGTTTCGCTTTTCAGGGTTCCATAAAACTGGTTGGAATAGACTTCCTCCCATTCCAGCAATTCGTTGTTCTTAATGCACTTCTTGAAACCTTCAATACCTAGAAAATAGTAATGAGATCCGCTGACTTCTTGCCCGCGTGGTTCTCTGCTTGTGGCCGATATTGAAAACTCTAGTGGGAGCCCTTTTTCCAATAACGCATGCACAATTGTTGATTTTCCAGAACCAGATGGTGCTGAAAATATCACTGCCTTACCTTTTGCATTCAACCTTGTCATGCTTTTAAAGTACGTTCAGTGCTTGTTCTTTTATTTTCTCAAGTTCATCTTTCATCTCTACCACAATTCGTTGCATTTCCGAATGTTGTGCCTTACTCCCAAGAGTGTTGATTTCTCTGCCCATTTCTTGAGCGATGAATGATAGCTTTTTCCCCTTTATAGACTCTTCCTCTAATGTCTTCAAGAAATAGTCGCAATGGGCTTCTAGTCTCACTTTTTCTTCCGTGATATCTAACTTTTCAAGGTAATAGATCAATTCTTGTTCAAAGCGATCTTTATCAAATGATGCATTTTCAGCATCATCTCCAAGGTTGTTGTAAATGCGTTTTTTAATGCGGTTGATTCGATCCTCTTCGAATGGAATGATTCTCTCAAGCCCTTCTTTGATGTTTTTAGCACCATTAGCTAAAACACTTTCAAGTTTGGCACCCTCTTGTTTTCTGAACTCATTGACGCTGACTAAACACTCAATCAAAGCGATTTTTAATGCCGCAAACTCACCGGTTTCTAATTCTATCGCTGCAGGCTTAAGCACATCTGGCATTTTCATGATGAGTGATAAGTAGTCGACTGAGTTTTTGGATGATTCTTCATCCATGTTAGCTTCTAACTTTTTCAAGCGCTTGTAAAAAGCATCGACCAAAGATTCATTTAATTCGGTGGCCGTTTCTCCATCGGCTAAATCACGTTGAATACTCAGATCAATTTTGCCTCTGTCTAGATGGGATGAAATAACCTCACGCATTTCAAGCTCTTTCTCTCGATAAATAGCCGGAATACGAAGGTTTAAATCTCCTTGCTTGCTGTTCAAGGTTCTGATTTCTAAGGTCAATACTCGACCTTTATACTGGCAACTGCTTTTGCCATATCCCGTCATTGAGAATGTCATGCCACAATATTAAGCATGCTTTTCTTAAGCCTCAATGATTTAAGGGCTATTAATTGTCTTTGAACCCCACTAGAATCGAAACGCAGCCATTTTTTTTCAATTCGTTCGCTGTGCCCATCTCTGGAACGGCAACCCGAATGTAGAGTTGTTGAGTAGACTCTACTGAAAAATCGAAGGAATTACTGCCTTTGTCTTTACTGGAGAAAATTATTTTTTTGCGGTAGTCTTTTACTTCAAAAAAGAGACTATCACTAATTGCAGGATGTGCACAAACAAATAATCTATAATCTTTACCGGAATAGAAGGTTTGAACCAGTGTAGCTTCTTCACCTTCAAACATTAC
The DNA here is from genome assembly GCA_002389645.1 of Flavobacteriales bacterium UBA4422. Taxonomy (GTDB): domain Bacteria; phylum Bacteroidota; class Bacteroidia; order Flavobacteriales_G; family Salibacteraceae; genus SHAN690. Next base: position 137,216 of record DGQE01000015.1, on the reverse strand, counting down.
AGCGCCATTGTATTGGCCATTGCCTGTATATTCACTTAATTCTGATAAGCATTTCTTTTTAGTGAAGTTCTTGCATTGAGCAGATGCTGATTCAGATATACCTGCCAGCAATATGAAAAGCGCAAGGGTGAGTTGAATTGTGCGTCTCATATCATGATGATTTTAGCTCTTGCTTCCATTGCAAGGGTTTTTATTTGAGTGAGATCTTCAGGACTAAAAACCACTGTAGTAGCGCCACCAATAACTGTTTTGCCTTTCGTTTCAGTAACAGTCGTTTCTTGCTCATTCATCTCAAGGCTGAGGTACTTATCAAGAATAGGCCTGAAAAATTGCTCTGTTTCTCTAATGAATGATTCATTATGATAGTCAGTAAACATTTCGTTCAACTGCATAGCGACAAATCGTTGTTCCATCAAAACCTTTGCTATTTCTGGTTCTGGCTTATCAGCATCCATAATCTGAGTTCCGAGATATATACCCTCTAGCCATCCAGCGGCTAATACAATTAGGCCAAGTTGATTTCTATTTTCTTCTTGCAATTGGCTGTTAAGCTCCCAATATAATTCTGAAACGATAAGAAGCATTGAATCTTTATCGGCCATATTCGCATTTGCTCGTTCAATAAGGTCTCCATTAAACGGGTCATGGATCCCCATTTTTTTGGAAACACGTTGCGCGGCAGCTAAAAATAGCAATGACTCTTGTTGCTGGTTGAATACCGTGGCGTAACTCATGTCAGTTCCATATACACCAAGTGCTAACGCTTGTTGGTCGGTAGTTTGGTATTGAGAAGAAGTTTGAGGGTTGTGCAGAAGATCAGCTCTAAAGTATCCACCAGCTTGTTCGATCATCGTCTGAAGCTCGATAGGCGAGGGCATAGAATAAAACATTGTTCTAGCTCGATCATACATTTCATCGCCCATACCTTCTTTAATAAGACTGGTATCAATAATGTTTGAAGGCTTTTCTTCTTTATTGGCGTTCTCTGATTCACCTCCACAGCTTGATATCAGCAATGTGGAAAAGCAGAGATAAACGATAATGGATTTTTTCATAATTATCCTAGGTTCTAACAAACTTAAATCACAAAACATCAGATTTTAGTGGGCTTCAAGCCAATTATTCCCATGATTGATGTCAACAACTAGCGGGACGTCAATGATATAGGCGCTTTCCATCTCCTTTTTTATAAGAGGAATTATTGTTTCTAGCTCTTTTTTATCAGCATCAAATACCAATTCATCATGAACTTGAAGCAGCATTTTCGACTTAAATCCTTCTTTGATAAATAAACGGTGAATGTTGATCATGGCCAATTTTATAATATCTGCTGCTGATCCTTGGATGGGAGCATTAATGGCATTTCGCTCGGCTGCAGCCTTAACCGTTCCGTTTCTTGAATTGATGTCAGGCAAATAACGCCTTCTGTTTAAGAGGGTTTCTGCATATCCCTTTTCTCTGGCATTTTCAATGGCAATGTGCTTGTATTCCTGAATTCCAGGGAATTCCTTGAAATAGTTGTCGATTATTTCTTTCGCCTCTTTTCTAGATATATTTAAGTTTTCTGCTAATCCAAATGCTCCTTGGCCGTATGCAATTCCGAAATTCACTGCTTTTGCCTTGCTTCTTTGGTCTCTCGTGACTTCTTCTAAAGCAACATTGAAGACTTTTGATGCTGTTGCCGCGTGAATATCCAATCCATTTTTAAAGGCTTCAATCATTCCTTGGTCACCACTTAGTGCTGCTATGATTCTTAATTCTACTTGAGAGTAGTCAGCAGCAAGTATCAGATGGTTTTTATCTCGAGGAATGAACGCTTTGCGAATCATTCTTCCGCGCTCTGTTCGAATTGGGATGTTCTGCAGGTTAGGGTTGTTGGAGGAAAGTCTTCCTGTAGCCGCAACTGTTTGCATATAGTTTGTGTGTATTCGATTCGTAGCAGGGTTCACCAATTCTGGCAAGCTATCAACGTAGGTGCTCTTCAGTTTCTTTACACTTCTGTAATCTAATATTAAAGGAATTATTTCATGCTTGCTCGATAATTTTTGGAGCGTATCTTCTCGGGTTACGTATTGTCCGCTCTTTGTCTTTTTAGCTTTTTCATCAATTTTTAAATGATCAAACAGCATTTCACCTAATTGCTTTGGTGAGTCGATATTGAAATCGATTCCTGCTAATTCCAATATTTTCTTTTGAAGTTGATCTATGTCGGCACCCAATTCCTTAGAGAAGGTTCTTAGAGCCTCAACATCTAAATTGATACCTTCAATTTCCATTTGAGTGAGCACAGGAATCAGAGGGGATTCTATTTCAGTGAATAGTTTTATCAAATGATCTTTGTCGAGTTCAGCATCTAAAGCTTGTTTTAATTGCCAAGTGATGTCTGCGTCTTCTGAGGCATATTCTTTAATATCATCTAAAGCAACATCCCGCATACTTCCTTGTCCTTTTCCCTTTTTTCCGATGAGTGACTCTATGGAAACTGGTTTGTATTTAAGGTAGTATTCAGACATTTCATCCATGTTGTGACGCATGTCTGGATGCAATAAATAATGCGCAATCATGGTGTCATACAGAAACCCTTTGACTTGAACTCCATACCGATGAAGCACCTCAATGTCATACTTAAGGTTTTGACCAACTTTCTCGGCATTGTTTTCGAAGACTTCTTTAAACTCTCCAACGACTGCTTTAGCTTCTTCTTGGTCCTCAGGAACTGGGACGTAAAAGGCAGTTCCTTTTTCCCAACTAAATGAAATACCAACTAATTCTGCTGTGAGCGCATCAATTCCCGTTGTCTCCGTGTCAAAACAAAAACTCGACTTTTTCTGTAGATTTGCTATGAGCTTCTTTCTTCCTGCTTTATCTGTTACAGCTTGGTAATTGTGGGTTACGCTTTCAATGGAATTCAAATCCTCTACTATTGCATTTTCTTCTTCTTCGGATTCATCGTTTTCTGGTGTGTTGAAAAGGTCCAATTGACTGCTGGATTTTGAAGATTGAACAATAGTAATTTCTTCACCCAACATGCGCTTCGCCATTGTTTTAAACTCTAACTCCGTGAAAATCTCAATGAGTTTTTCTTGATTTGGCTCATCTCTTGTGAGGTCCTTTTCGTTCAGCTCTATCGGCACATCAAGTATGATGGTCGCGAGTTCTTTGGACATGTAAGCGAGTTCTTTATTTGCTTCAACCTTCTCCTTCATTTTCCCCTTCAATTGGTCTAGGTTTTCATACAACCCTTCAACAGAATCAAATTGCTGCACAAACTTGATGGCTGTTTTTTCTCCAACACCGGGAATACCTGGTATGTTGTCGACTGCATCGCCCATCATCCCTAAAATGTCGATCACCTGATCTGGACGTACTATGCCATATTTTTCGCAGATCTCTTTGACTCCCATGATTTCCACATCTCCACCTCCACGTGCTGGCTTGTACATAAATATGTTTTCCTCCACCAATTGCCCGTAGTCTTTGTCTGGGGTCATCATGTAAACAGTGTAGCCTTTTCTAGCTGCTTTTTTAGCTAAAGTTCCGATTACATCATCTGCTTCAAAACCTTCCACTTCAAGCGCTGGAATATTAAATCCCTCAACAATCGCTTTGATATAAGGAATTGACCTGGCGATATCTTCAGGCATGGCCTCGCGATTGGCTTTGTATTCTGCGTATTGCTCTACTCTAAAATTTTTCTGATCTCCGCTTGGGGGGTCAAATACTACAGCGATATGTGTTGGTTTTTCTTTCTTAATAAGATCAAATAAGGTGTTTGTAAAGCCAAACATGGCTGAAGTATTAAATCCCTTACTGCTGATTCTTGGATTTGATATAAAAGAATAATATGCCCTATATATTAAGGCAAAAGCATCGAGTAGAAACAATTTTTTTTCGTCAGCCATTGTCGCGAGTAATTTGCCGAAATATAACCCTATCAAAAGAATGAGTGGGGTATTTCAATGGAAGAATTGTGGAAGTTTTTCGTGTATTCTTTTCCCTTGAAAAAGACGCTGGTTGAGCCAATGACCTAACCAAGCTGAACCTGCTCCTACGGCAGCTCCAACAATTACATCGCTTGGATAGTGAACGCCTAAATGCATTCTAGAGTATCCTACCGCACTGGCCCAAGCAAATGCTGGTGCTGCCACGTACCATTTTGGAAAAGCAAAAGTCATTGCAGTTGCAGTAGCAAAAGCATTGGAAGTGTGTCCTGATGGAAAAGATGGAGTTCCTCCATCGGTTTGCTTATCAATGAAATTATATGTTTTAAATGGACGATCCCGATTGATGCTGTATTTCATCGCCAAGGTTGTAGATGCAGAAATGGCCATGCTTCCGACAATGTAAAACCCTTTTCTTTTAATTAGACTGTCTTTGGTAATAAATCCAAAACCAAAAACACTAGCCGGACAAATCATGCTAACCACAGAAGCAGAATTGGTGATTGCAGATAATGTGGGGTCAAGGTTTTGATTGCGATGAACATTGGTTGCCTGCAACCAGTCGATATCAGCGTTTTGTGACCTTAAAATGCCATTTGAGAGGAATAAAACTAAGAGAAAAACTAATCTCATTCTTTGTAAATGACTTGCATCAGTACATCACCAACTACTTTGAGCGTATTCGCATCAATTACATTCATATTATCATCATGGGTGTGATGAAACGACCCAAAATCAGCTCGGCCCATTTCGTAATGAATAATATCAATCGAAGGAATACCGGCCAAAGTGTTCAAGTAAATATGATCATCTGTGATTGGGTTCCCGTTAATATTGGGAAAATAATCTTTGTGCCCCATGGCTTGAGCGATAGACCAAACATTATTCACGACATCTGGAGCATAGTGCATCGATGCTGCTTCTTTCGGAAATATAGCGTTGCTCGCCCCAACCATATCTAGCAGAATACCATATTTTGGTTTGTAGTTGGCAAAAGGAATATTCTTCGCCCAATATTGAGAACCTAAGCACCAAGAGTCACTTGACGTTCCAACCATAGAAGACTCAGGCTTTCCATAGTCTTCTGTGTCAAAGAAAACAATATCGAATCCGATGTTTGGACCAATACTGTCTTGGCTAATGACCCTTGCTAATTCAAGCAACACTCCAACACCACTTGCACCATCATTGGCCCCATCAATAGGTTTGTTTAAATCACGTGTATCCCGATCTGCATAAGGTCTTGTGTCCCAATGCGCACAAAGCAAGATGCGGTCATTCAATTCAGGGCGATAGCGGCCCATCACATTGATCATTCTCAACGGCTGATCATTGTATGCAATTACTTCAGCTTGTTGCGAGGAAGTTTCCATTCCGAAGCTTTTCATTTTAGCTTCCATCCATTTGGCACATGCTAATTGTGCCTCCGTATTAGGGACACGCGGGCCAAAATCTACTTGCTTTTGCACAAAAGCAAATGCCGAATCTTGATTGAAAGATGGTGTTTCAATAATAGTTATTGACGGTTTACTTACTGCAGGTTTTTTCCTTGTGTCAAGTTTTCTTTCAGCATCATTTTCGCAACTCCAAAGTACAGTTATGAGCAGCGACAAGGGTAAAAGGAGTCTATCTATTTTAGCCCCCATGATGCTCCTTCTTTGCCGTCTTTCACAACGATGTTTAATGCGTCAAGTTGATCTCTAATGGCATCAGAAGTTGCCCAATCTTTATTGGATCTAGCTCGCGCTCGCAAATCAAGAATTAATTCCATTAACCCATTGGTCAAGTCCGTATCTCCTGTTTCCTCAATGGAGCTTAACCCAAGCACTTCTTTCACGATTCCATTCATCAACATCATCAAATCGTTCTTGTCTTGCTCGGTTATTTTAAGCCTTCCTTCTGCTATGGAGTTTATGCTTTTTACTGCATCGAACAAATGGCTAATCAAGACGGAACTATTAAAGTCATCATCCATAGCAGCCATGAACTTTGATTGATAGTCGCTCACACTAATATCTGATTTGTCAGAGGTTACAACAGTGGGCAAGACTTTCATTCCAGCCATCAATCGTTGATAGCCTTTTTCAGAAGCTTCTAAGGCTTCATTGGAGAAATCAAGTGTGCTTCTGTAATGTGCCTGCATCATGAAAAAACGCACCACCATCGGATGAAAACCTCTTTTTAGCAATGGATGGTTTCCGGTAAATAATTCATTCGGAAGAATAGAATTGCCTAATGATTTAGACATTTTAGATCCTTCAAATGTTAGCATGTTGGTGTGCAACCAATAGCGCGCTGGACCGTGACCATTGCACGCTGTGTTTTGCGCCACTTCAGATTCATGGTGTGGGAACTTGAGGTCCATTCCACCTCCGTGAATATCAAATTGCTCACCCAAATACTTTGTACTCATAGCTGAACACTCTAAATGCCAACCTGGAAATCCCATTCCCCAAGGTGATGGCCATTGCATGATGTGCTCAGGAGCAGCTTTTTTCCAAAGAGCGAAGTCTGCAAAAAATCGCTTTTCACTTTGTCCATCGAGTGTTCGGGTGTTTTCAAAAAGCTCGTCTACATTTCGGCCACTCAGTTCACCGTAATTGTGTTTCTCCTTGTATGCCTCCACATCGAAATAGATGTTTCCTTCTGCCTCATATGCATAACCATTGTCAACGATGGTTTTAATCATCTCAATTTGCTCGATCATATGACCAGTTGCGGTAGGCTCAATATCAGGAGGTAGAATGTTCATCGATGCCATGATTTTATGGAAGTCGGTCGTGTATTTCTGCACGATTTCCATTGGTTCCATTTGCTCTAATTTGGCTTGTTGTCCAATGCGGTCAACCCCTTCATCTATATCTGTGGTAATGTGCCCAACATCGGTAATATTCCTAACGTAACGCACTTTAAAGTCAGCATAACGTAAATATCTCGCGATCAAATCGAAGGATAGGAATGTTCTGACATTTCCTAAATGAGCATTGCTGTAGACGGTTGGTCCACAGACGTACAATCCAACACGAGGAGGTGATAGTGGCTCAAACTTTTCTTTCTTACCAGTTAAGGTATTGTAAACGTGCAATCCTGATTTCATGTATAATATTTCGCAGGCAAAGATAGAAGCTGAAAAACTATAGAAGTATCAGAAAACTATGAAAGAAGAAGCTAATAAAAAGAGATGTTATTTCATGTCGGCAGTGATGACTCCATCACCAACATATTGACCACCTGAATACATTTCAATGGTTATTAAGATTCCGTCTTTTGAATACTTATAAACTTTTCCATCCATCAAGCGCCCATTTTTGAAAATGCCTTTTTGGTGGATTTGACGGTTCTTGTTGTAAAGTGTGTGAGGTCCGTTTCCATCAAACCTTCCGATGTTAGGTGAAGCTTCTTGCTGAGAGACAGAGATCGTAGTTTTCACTTTATTATTATTATCCTTCACTGGTTCAGGATCTGCTTTCACCGCTACTGCTGGAGTTGACGCTGCTTTAAACTCAGATTTAGAAGCGTCCATTTTACCACCATTGAAAACACGAATCGACTTGAGGTCTCCATTTGCATAGTACTCTTTTACAGCTCCATCCTCTTTACCTCCATTCCAGTTTCCTTCAATCATCAACTGACCATTTTCATGGTAGTATTTTTGAGCTCCATTTCTCTTTCCAGTTTGGTCAAAAGTGAAATCTTGCTGTACTTGTCCGTTTTCGTAGTAGCGGGTGAACTTGCCCATATTTTTATTTAGGCCCCAATTGCCTTTTTCTTCTATCTGACCATTTTCATAATAAGTTGTGTATGGACCTTTTGGTCGGCCGTTATCATGAGTGATCTCACTCTTGAGTTTACCTGACGGATAGTAAGCTTTCCAAACTCCAATCTTACGACCTTCTTTGAATTCACCTTCCTCAACAACAGTGCTTTCGTCAAAACCTGGCATAGGCTTGTCGGCTCCAGTTAACTTCCAATATCCAATTTTACGGCCAGCCTCATTGGTCTGATTCTGGGCGAAAAGTGAGCATGAAAAAGAAATTAAGGCTAGAATTATGAATGTTCTCATTGCTATGATGTGCGTCAAAAATGGTCAAAAAGATAAACTTATTTCTAAGAAAATGCGTCAGTTTTATTGTAAGTGATGTTGAGACTTAGGCTGATACATCAATTTGCTATCGTAAGTTTTCAAGCATATCCGTTACTAATTTCTTTAAATCATAGCTATGAGCCCAATTCCAGTCCGCTCTTGCGTCATCGTCATTGATGGATGCAGGCCAATTATCAGCTATGGCTTGTCTGAAATCTGGTTCGTATGAAATACTAAAACTTGGAATGTGTTTTTGAATTTCTTGCGCTATTTCAGCGGGATTAAAGCTCATAGCGCTGATGTTGTAGCTACTTCTGTTTTTAATGTCTTCTGCAGGTGCTTGCATAATATCAATTGTAGCCTTCACCGCATCGCTCATATACATCATTGGCAAAGAAGTGTCAGCACTTAAAAAACACTCATATTTCCCATCTTTTAGCGCTTGATGAAAAATATCAACGGCATAATCAGTTGTTCCTCCGCCTGGTAGAGACTTAAATCCGATAAGACCTGGATAGCGAACACTGCGCACATCAACACCCCAACGGTTGAAGTAATATTCGCACCATCGTTCTCCAGCAAATTTTGAAATTCCATAAACGGTGGTAGGCTCAATGACGGTGCGTTGCGGAGTATTGTCTCTTGGCGTAGTTGGGCCAAAAACAGCGATTGAACTAGGCCAAAATATTTTCTTTACTAGTCCTTCTTTAGCTAGGTCAAGGATGGAAAACAATCCATCCATGTTGAGTTTCCAACCAAATTCAGGGTTTTTTTCTGCAGTGGCTGAGAGCAATGCAGCCAACTGGTATACTTCGGTGATCTTGTAATCAACGATCACTTTTCGCGTAGCTTCTCTATCAAGCACATCCAGCTTCACATATTCAACATCAAAATTCGCGCTCTCGCGGATGTCAGATGCTATAACACTTTCATTGCCAAATCGTTTCGCTAGCTCCTCAACCAGTTCTGTGCCTACTTGCCCGCAAGCACCAATCACCAAAATGCGCGTTTCGCTCATGATTTAAAGTTTGCGCAAATATGGGTGATGGAATTCAGAAACCTCAACTATTTTAAATGAAGATTTGAGGAATATTTAAAGGCTATGCTGTGATCGTAAGTTAAGCCTCGTCAAAATTGACTACGACATCACTGGTGGTTGGGTGCGATTGACAAGTCAGAATAAATCCTCGCTCTAAATCGTCAGGCTCCAATGAATAATTAACGTCCATTTCTACTTCACCCTTTTCGAGTTTGGCTCGGCATGTGGCACAAACTCCTCCTTTGCAGGCAAAAGGCAGATCTGCTCCGTGGTCAAGAGCCGCATCTAGGATGTTTGTTTTTTGTGAGTCCATTTTGAATTGGGTAGCAACACCATCTAGAATGATGGAAACGTTTGCTTCAAAACCCATGACTTCTTTCTTCTTTTCAGTAGGCTTTCCGCTTCGCTCGGCCAATTGCTGAGGAGAAGCAAAAAGCTCGAAGTGAATTTTCTTTCGGTCAACATTCACTGCTGAAAGGCTTGCTCTTACTGAATCAATCATAGGCGCTGGACCACAAATGAAAACTTCGTCAATACTCTCTGGCTCGATGAAATACTTGAGAATTAATTCGCACTTTTCTCCGTCAATTCTGCCATGTAGCATTGGGAATTCGCTTGCTTCTCGACTTAAAATATAGAATACCCTCAATCGATCCATGTACTGATTCTTGAGATCTTCAATTTCTTCCTTAAAAATGATGCTAGCTGTCGACTTATTGCCATATACCAACGTAAATTCACTTTTAGGCTCAGTGGCTAAAATGGTTTTCATGTGGGCCATTACTGGCGTTATACCACTTCCAGCAACAAAAGCTACATAATGCTTTTCGTGCGTAACATCCAATTTGGTATAAAAACGTCCCAATGGAGTCATCACATCCAGCACATCACCTTTATTTAGAGACTCATTTGCGTATGTTGAAAACAGGCCGCCTTCTACTTTTTTCACCGCAACGCGTAGGTCATTGTCAAAAGGACTTCGGCAAATCGAATAGCTTCTTCTTACTTCTTCTCCGTTGATGTCTTTTTTGAACGTCAGGTATTGACCTTGAATGAAGGCGTATTCATCCTTTAATTCTACTGGAACATCAAATGAAACGGAGACAGTGTCTTCGGTTTCTTTTTTTACTTCTCTTACGGTCAACGGATGAAATTTCGGCATAGTCAATTTTAGAGGCGGTAAAAATAGCATAAGTCCATTGCTTTTGATATGCAGTTTGATCGTTGATGAAGATGATTGTGGTCAGGTTGCGCGCTGGGAGTTCAAGGTTCGTGGTTCTTTCGTCCGCTTTCAGCGTCCTCAGTTCGTGGTTTGGGTGTTGCGTGATTGATAATTCATGATTTATTATTGGTGATTGAAATACCCGAAGTTTTCAGCTGGCAATCAACCATCAACATCTTAACCACGAACGAATACTCTCTTCTGTCAGTCTGCGAGCGCAAAAGCTGCTCTGCAGAGGCGCTTCGAGTTTTTCTGAGGAACGAGGAAAAGTATCGAGAACTAAGACAGCTAGGATGAACTATGAACAACTCAACCACGAACCTAAAACTCTAGCTACGAAGTTTTAAAAGAAGATTCTCTTTCATTTCTTTTATGGCTAAAAGAAACGAAGCAAAGAAAAGCCTCGAAGACTCAAAGGCGATTTTTTTGTGCGAGGCCGCAAAAAACCGCGGATGGTTTTTTACCGTTCTTCTGAGAGCTTATGTTAAGAGTATTCTTACGAACGTAGTCCGATATTACCTCACAGATGTAAAAACCCACCGCTATCGCTGGTGAGTCTTCACCTTAAGTTCATAATTCAGGTCTTCTCCAAGATCTTCATGAAATATCGTCTTGGGACTCAACATTATTGCTGAGAAGTCTTATCCTAATATTCATAATCGCGCTAAGTAAAAGGTTTTCTGTGGTTGATGAATCAATCTGCTGTCAGTTCGAGTGGCGCGCCTCAGCGCGATGTATCGAGAACTAATACAGAGAGAATGAACATCCTACAATGTCTTGTGCTTCTCGAAACAATTCCGCTCATCGCGGAATCACTCGAACCAGATAGCTATCGGGTGACAGACAATGAACCACGAACCCCGAACCACGAACCAACCAACCCCAAACTCTCCTAGTGAGTTGAACAAAACCTGATTTTCGTCTGTTTTCACCTTGAACTTACGTTCAATCAGCCACCAAACCAACCTACGTATTTATATTCGCAAACACACACGATGATTATGGCTGATAAAGATTTAGAAAAGATTTTCCAAGAGAGAGTCGATAATGAAATAAAAATAGAGCCAAAGGACTGGATGCCAGACGCATACCGTAAAACGCTCATTCGTCAAATCTCACAGCATGCGCACAGCGAAATTGTGGGTATGCTGCCAGAAGCTAACTGGATTACAAGAGCTCCAAGCTTGAAGAGAAAAGTGGCGCTTTTGGCTAAAGTGCAAGACGAAGCTGGTCACGGCCTCTACCTGTATTCTGCAGCTGAAACATTGGGCGTTGAAAGAGACGACACAATCGAAGATTTACACTCAGGAAAAGCGAAATATTCTTCCATTTTTAATTATCCAACGTTGACCTGGGCTGATATAGGAGCTATTGGTTGGTTGGTAGATGGCGCTGCGATTATGAATCAAGTGCCATTATGCCGTTGCTCATATGGTCCGTACAGTCGAGCGATGGTTCGGGTGTGTAAGGAGGAGAGCTTTCACCAAAGACAAGGGTATTCGATCATGTTGGCTATGGCGAAAGGAACACCAGAACAAAAGCGTATGGCGCAAGACGCTATCAACCGCTGGTGGTTCCCAGCTTTGATGATGTTTGGTCCTCACGACACAGAGTCATCACATTCTGAACAAAGTATGAATTGGAAGATCAAGCGTTTTTCAAATGATGAATTACGTCAGCGCTTTTTAGACATGACTGTTCCCCAATGCGAATTGTTGGGTTGCGAAGTGCCAGATCCTAACTTGAAGTTCAACGAAGAAACCGGTCATTATGAAATGAGCCCTCTGGATTGGGATGAGTTTTGGAGTGTTGTGAAAGGCAACGGAAAATGCAACCGTCGGCGAATTAGAGCAAGAAAAGAAGCCTATGAAAAAGGTGAGTGGGTGCGCGAAGCAGCCATGGAGTATGCTGATAAGAAACAAAAGAGAAGAGAAGCTACGAAAGCAGCTTAAACCATAAATTACCATCACTATGTCTAACAAGAAAAATTGGCCTCTTTGGGAGGTTTTCATAAGAAGTAAAGCAGGATTAAGTCACCGACATGCGGGCAGTTTGCATGCTGCTGACGCTGAAATGGCACTGGAAATGGCGCGGGACGTTTATACTAGAAGAAATGAAGGTGTAAGTCTTTGGGTGGTTGAGTCTGTGCATATAACAGCGTCTGATCCTGTGGATAAGGACGCGCTTTTCGAGCCAGCAAATGATAAGATCTATCGTCACCCAACATTTTATGATTTACCGGATGAGGTGAAGCATATGTAGATGATGAATAGTAAAGTTTTTAAAAGCCTTTCGATGTTCGGAGGGCTTTTTTTATTTCCTTTTTTGTAGCTCGTTCTTGTAAGTTTTAATCGCTCTTTCTCGAGCCATCTTATGCTCAACAATGGGTTTTGGATACGAAGGAGTGTCTAATTCTGGGATCCATTTGCGGATGTATTTCAATTCAGGGTCAAAACGCTCGGTTTGTAAGTAGGGATTGAAAACTCTAAAATACGGAGCTGCATCCACACCAGAGCTGGCCGCCCATTGCCATCCACCATTATTGGATGCTAATTCAAAGTCGATTAACTTTTGAGCAAAGTAGGCTTCGCCCCAACGCCAATCAATAAGCAAGTGCTTTGTGAGGAAACTAGAAACGATCATCCTCACGCGATTGTGCATGAATCCAGTTTCGTTTAACTCCCGCATTCCGGCATCCACGATTGGATATCCTGTTTGTCCATCACACCAAGCTGCGAACTGGGCCTCGTCATTGATCCATGGAATGTGATCGTACGCAGGTTTAAAACTGCCCATCACTACATGAGGAAAATGCCATAGAATAGATTGGTAGAAATCTCTCCAGATCAATTCATTAAGCCATTTTTCATTCAGTTCTATGCCTGCTTTTGCTAAGGCACGAATACTGACTGTGCCAAATCGTAAATGAACGCTCAATCGGGAAGTCCCTTTCAATGCGGGAATATCTCGCGTTTCATGGTAATTGTTAACGAGGGCTTTGTCAACCGCAGTGTCGCTCCAATCTTCTTCATGTTTTTGGAAACCCATCGAATCGAGGTGGAGTAACGGTTTGGCTTCAGATTGATGAAAGTTGTTGAAATGCGATTCTGTTGGGTAGGGCTTCAAATAGAAATCGTTCAGCTTTGCCTTCCATTTCTTTGAATACGGGGTAAAAACGGTGTAGGGTTTCCCATCGTCTTTCACTACCTCACTTTTCTCGAAAATCACATGATCTTTGAATGCTCGAAAGATCAAGTGGTGCTTTTGAAACAATTCATAGACAGACTTGTCACGCTCAAGTGCATAGGGCTCGTAGTCCTTGTTGGCAAAGAGTCCGGTGATGGTTTGCTCTTTAAGTAATGACTGAAACACCTCAATCGGAGAGCCATAAAACACCCACAAATCTGAGCCTTTGGATTGCAACTCCTGCTTGAGGCGCTTAATTTGAGTGTAAATGAAGCTTACCCTACGGTCGTCTTTCTCTTCGAGGTGATCTAGGATGTTTCTATCAAAAATGAATATGGGTTGTACATTTTTGCCTTCTTTCAATGCATGGTATAAACCTGCATTATCTTCGAGGCGAAGGTCACGTCTGAACCAAAAAATGGTCAAATCATTCATGGACGCGCAAACGATTTTTTCTTCAAAAAGGAAACTTTTTGGTAGTGGTATAAGCCACTAGTAGCAATCAGATTTTCTTCAGCTACTTTTATGGAGCCGTCTTCTTCTATGATTGACTGGTTAAGAATAACTTCTTTGACTTGACCTACAATCAATCGTGTACCATTCATGACCAAATGCTCTTCTTTAAATTCCATCAGCATTTTGATTGGACTTTCTTTTACGAATGGAGCCTTGTGCTCAGAAATCAATTCGGGTGTCAGTCCAGTGGCGCTAAATTCACTTTCGCCAATTTCATATTTAGCAGAAGTTTGATGCGCGGCATCAATCATTGTTTCCGAAATGTGATTGAGTGTATAGAATTTTTTCTGAACAATATTTTCATACGTACCGCGAGGCACAGTGGTTGGTCTTAGAATAAAGCCTAACAATGGTGGATTGGCACCCAAGTGAACCAATGAATTGAAAATAGCTAAGTTGTGTTGACCTTGAGAGTCGGTCGTTCCGATCAACACCGATGAACGCAAGCCGCTCAGTGTATTGAAGAAATTTGACCAATACCGGCCCTTGCGTTCAGCCCAATCTAATTCAGTAAAAACAGCCATGATTATCGCACTCTACTCATTCCACCATCAATGCCAATCACTTGGCCGGTAATCCACTCTCCGTTTTTGGAGACTAAATGCACTGCCATAGAGGCAATTTCCTCAGCCTTCCCAACGCGCTTTAATGGATGTCTTTCTTCGCTTGCCTCGCGTTTCTTTTCATTTGAAAGTAATGCTTCTGCTAAAGGTGTATCTGTTAAACCAGGTGCAATCGCGTTGATGCGAATGTGCGGTGCTAATTCTGAAGCCAATGATCGTGTAAGTCCTTCAATACCTCCTTTTGAAGCTGCGACTGATGCATGGAAAGCCATTCCTTGTTGCACAGCTACTGTGCTGAAAAGTACCACAGATCCATGACCTTTTTTCAAGGCTGGAAGGCAGGTTTGAATGCATTTTATTGCACCGTAAACATTTAGATTAAAATCATTTTTAAAATCATCTTCGGACAACCGGTTGAAAGGTCTCAAATTTATGCTTCCTGGGCAGTAGATTAACCCGTTGAGTTCATCATAATCTTCTAGTGAAGAAACATCTTCCACAACATCTAAATCAATAAACTCAACAGGCAAATGACTGATTGCTGCATTTGTCCTGGCCGCAACTATAACCTCATGACCGGCTTCTAGAAGTTGCTCCGTACAAGCTTTTCCTATGCCTTTACTTCCTCCTACAACGAGATATTTCATCAATATTGGCTTTTCAGATTCAGGTAATTCAAGAATTCTTTTCGAGTTTCTATTTCCTTGAATTTACCGTGATAGCTTGCTGTAACCGTACTGCTAGCAGTGTCTTGAATGCCTCTTGATTTCACACATAAGTGCTCAGCATCAATAACTACAGCCACATCTTCAGTTTTCAATACTTCTTTCAAAGCTTTAGCGATCTGCTCGTTCAATCGTTCTTGAACCTGAGGGCGTTTTGCGTAATACTCAACTAACCTATTTATTTTACTTAAGCCAATCACGTTGCCATTGCTTACATATGCCACATGGGCTTTGCCAATAATTGGCACAAAATGATGCTCGCAATAAGAATAAACAGTGATATCTCGCTCAACGAGCATTTCCTTGTATTTGTACTTGTTTGAGAAAAGCTTGATCTCAGGTTTATTTTCCGGATTTAAGCCTTTAAACACTTCGTTCACAAACATTTTTGCTACTCGATTTGGAGTGTCTTGAAGGCTTTCGTCATTAAGATCCATGCCTAAAGTCTCCATAATTTCTTTGAAGTTTGCCTTTATTTTTTCCACCTTTTCTTGGCTCGAAAGGTCATGCGCATTTTCTTTCATCGGAGTGGATAAACCATTCCAATGATGCTCATAATCTAAGGTCTCTAAAGCTTCTCTATTCGCCACTGTATTCAACATAATTTCTTTCGGTTTCGTATAACGTTACAGTTAATTGAAGGTGGTTTTCTAATCTTTTTCTCAATCGATTCCATATGACTACAGCAATATTTTCGGCTGTAGGGTTTAAGGATTTGAATTCTTCAAAATCTAAATTGAGGTTCTTGTGATCGTAGCGATCAAGCACCTCTTCGTTCATTATTTCTTTCAGCACTTTCATGTCTATGACGTAGCCTGTATCAGGATCAATTTCTCCTGTTACATGAGCGATCAAATCATAGTTATGACCATGATAGTTTGGGTTGTTGCACTTACCAAATATCTCTGCGTTCTTTTCTGAATTCCAGTTTGGGTTGTGCAATCGATGGGCAGCATTGAAATGCCCTTTTCTACTCACTTTTATCTTCAAAACTTATAGTTTGATTAAGATGTTATTCGTGTCCATTTTGTCTAAGGCTAT
The DNA here is from genome assembly GCA_002389645.1 of Flavobacteriales bacterium UBA4422. Taxonomy (GTDB): domain Bacteria; phylum Bacteroidota; class Bacteroidia; order Flavobacteriales_G; family Salibacteraceae; genus SHAN690. The sequence continues at coordinate 120,899 of DGQE01000015.1, read as the reverse complement.
CTTGAACCATTCGGTATAATTGTCTGGATTGGTCTTGATGTCTTGCTTGAGATCTTTAATTGAAATATACTTCCAATCGCACACTTCATCTGGGTTCACGCGGGGTGTTCCATCAAAAGAGCCAAAGAAGACATGATCAAATTCATATTCGGTCAACCCCTGGTCTAGCTCTGCTTTGTATATAAATGAAAAACGTTCAGATACAGGGCAATCAAATCCCATTTCCTCCATGAGTCTTCTATGAACAGCCTCTTCCGTTGTTTCTCCTTTTCTTGGATGACTGCAACAAGCATTTGTCCAAAGGCCACCAGAGTGATACTTTTCTAATGCTCTTCTATGAATTAGCATTCCACCTTTTTGATTGATTACAAAAACTGAAAAAGCCCGATGAAGCAATGCTTTTTCATGCGCTTGCATTTTTTCCATTGTGCCTATCTCTTCATCGTAGGTGTTTACTAATATGACTTCTTCTATATTCATTAATGCTATGTTGTTTGCAGCGCTGCGTTAATCTTTTGTTTGTTTTGAGCCTCAAATTGATTGAAATATTCCATCCAAACCTCATGATTGATTGAGCCTGAAATAGATGAACTAATCATCTTATAATCCTCTTTTAGTTCGTTGTTGTAGTCTAGAAAAGAAGGTGCATTTAATTGAACCATGAAACGTAAATACCTAAACTCAGCATTGAGAGGAGCTGCTTTAATTGCCGCGTCTATCAACCTTGTTCCTTCTTTAAAGTAGGAGTATTTAGACCAAGGCATAATTTCGCATTCTGCAACCAATGTTTTCGCTGCTCCCAAATAGGCATTTCTATGTAAACTTTCTTTATGGTTTTTATTCTCCAGAGAATTCATGTAAGACTCTCGCCATTCTTTTTGCTGAACAGCTTGAATAAAACCACTTCTCAATGACGACATATCAGGAAGGTGACTCCATGCTGATCCACAGAAAAGACAAAAAACTATTGTAAAAACTAGTGTTCTCAAATCAGGTTTAAGCTGTGTTTAACGTAGCTCTCTACGAAAATTGCGTACTTCTTTTGATTTGGAATTCGAATTCTGGATTTCAGTATTTGCTGAGCATCGGTCCTTTGAATCTTATTGAAAAGCCGGTAGAAATAAATGTATGCCATGTATACTCCAAAGCGAGATGAGCGAGGAAGCTCTAAGATTCCTTTATATCCCTCTGCAAAATCTTCGGCTATTTCTTGTTCAATGCGTTTCTTTTCTTCAGCATTAAAATTATCTAGATCCACTCCTGGGAAATATGTTCTGCCCATTTCTTGATAATCTGCTTTCAAGTCGCGTAAGAAGTTGATTTTTTGAAAAGCTGATCCTAATCTCATGGCCGAGAATTGCAATTCTTTGTATTTCCTTTCATCTCCATATACAAAGACCTTTAAGCACATCAGACCAACTACCTCCGCGCTGCCAAGGATATATTTCTCATAACCTTTGCGTGAGTAGGCTGTTTTATTGAGGTCCATTTCCATACTCTCAAGAAATGTGTCAATCAATTCTTGGTCAATCCCAAAGTCTCTCACAGCTTTTTGAAAACTGTTAAGGATAGGATTCAATGATATGCCCATCTCAATAGCCTCATATGTGTCTTTCTTGAATTTATCAAGTAAGTAGGACTTGTTGTAGTCATGAAATGTGTCTACAATTTCATCTGCAAAGCGAACAAAACCATAAATTGAATAGATCGCATCTCTTGCTGAAGGGCCTAAGAATCTAGTTCCGAGCGAGAACGAAGTACTATAAGATCTAGTCGTCATACGACTGGTCTCAAGGCTTACTTTATCGAATAACTCTTTCATTTTAGTTGAGGTTGTGTTTTTTTAATATATAATCGGCTACAACTTGTCCGCTTATCAAAGAAGGAGGAACTCCTGGTCCTGGCGAGGTAAGTTGGCCGGTATAATAGAGGTTGTTGATTTTTTTGTGCTTGATTCTTGGTTTGAGAAAAGCCGTTTGAAAAAGCGTATTTGCTAATCCGTATGCATTTCCTTTAAACGCGTTGTAATCTGAAACAAAATCTGACACCGAATAACTGCGTTTGTAGGTGATGCTTTCTGTGATGTCGACACCGGTTTTTTCTTTCAGGCGATCAACAACTACTTTAAAGTACTTTTCTCTTAATTCTTCACTGTCACCATCGATTCCGGTAGCAATAGGTATTAAAAAGAATAGGTTTTCGCAGTTTTTTGGCGCTACAGAATCGTCAGTTACCGAAGGTGCGCAAACATAAAACAATGGATTTTTTGGCCATTTTTTAGTCTTGTAGATTTCAGTAGCGTGAGCATCAAAATCAGTATCGAAAAACAAGTTATGGTGCTGAAGATTAGGAATTCTTTTATTTACCCCAACATAGTATATTAAACATGATGGAGCCATAATTCGATTATCCCAATATTCATCTGAGTATTGCTGGTCTTTTTTATCTAGTAGGTGTTGCTCTATGTGTGCATAATCTGCTCCGCCAACTATATAATCAGGAGTATACTCACCTTTCGATGTTTTTACACTAAGCTTTCCGTTGGAACTTATTTTTTGAACCGCTTCATCAAACCTGAATTTCACACCTTTTTCCTCAGCAAGCTTCACCATTCCTTCTATTACTGTGTGCATTCCGCCCATTGGATACCATGTTCCAAGCTTCAAATCAGCAAAGTTCATCAGACTGTACAGAGCTGGGGTTTCCTTAGGCATCGCTCCAAGAAATAGTACTGGAAATTCAATGATGCTTAAAAGCTTTGGGTCTTTAAAAAATTTTCGCGCGAAGTCGTGAAAATTGGAGAATAAGTCTAATTGAAAAAGTCCTTTTAGCACTTTCCATTTGGCAAATTCGAATATCGAAAGACTCGGTTTATTAACTAAATCATTAATTCCCGCATCATATTTTATTGATGCATCAGCTAGAAATTTCTTTAGATTTTTTCCGGCTCCTTTTTCACGCGACTCAAAGAGTTCAATTAAACCTTGCATGGAGGCAGGCATATCTACTTGCTCATCTTCAAAGAAAACTCTGTAGGATGGGTCGAGACGCTTTAGCGCATAATAATCTGAAGGCTTCTTATCGAAGCGAGCGAAATATGTTTCAAATACGTCAGGCATCCAGTACCAACTTGGGCCCATGTCAAACATATACCCTTCGTGTTCGAATTTTCGAGCACGCCCTCCGGCAGTGCTGTTTTTTTCGATGATGGTAACATCAAATCCTTTGTCCGCTAGCGATGTTGCTGCTGACAACGATGAGAATCCAGATCCTATTATGGTGGCGGTGGGTTTCAATTTTGTTTAATTAGGATTGTAGTCGCTCAATACGTCCATGAGTTTTTTTCTAGCTAGAAAAATACGACTCTTTACCGTTCCTATTGGAAGATTTAAGTAATCTGCGATCTCTTTGTATTTGTAACCTTCATTGTGCATTTTGAAAGGTATGCGATATTCATCTTGAAGATCGTTTACCGAGCGTCTTATTTCAGAATGGTTATAGATGCTTGAAGGATTCTTATCTCTTGAATCAGGAGCATTTGATAAATAATATAGATCTTCAGACTGATCAATAATTGTTTTGGACTTTACCTGTCTTCGGTAATTATTAATGAAGGTATTTTTCATTATAGTATACAACCAAGCTTTGAGGTTGGTTGCGTCCCTAAACTTGTCTTTGTAAGCAACAGCTTTCATATAGGTGTCTTGAACCAAGTCCTGCGCATCATCACTGTCGTGAGTGAGGCTGTAAGCAAAGTATTCAAGTGGTTTCCTGAACGAAAGAATTTGCTGATTGAATTCTACTGTTGACATTTTGTTTAATCTTTTGATGTTAAAGTTCAACAAATGTATGTAGAAACATTATTCGCTACAAGGGAATGTTTAACTTTTTTCTAATAATGTTAAACAAAGTAGGTCTTTTGACTCTGTATCTCTTTAGAAGAAGGGGTTGTAGCTTCTTGTTAAAATAATCGAATAACGCTTCTTTTGACTATAGGTAGTTATCTAAGTCTTTCATTCCATGGAGAAAATGGACATTTTCTTTCTTTAAAGCATCGATTTCTGGCGAAGATCTGACAGCAACAAGAATTTGCAAGTTCGGGTCGAAAGAACTGAATTTTTCTATTGAGTGCGCTGCTTTGCTCACTACAGCGGGATCCACAAAGAATGTGAGGATGCTGTCAGGTTCAATTGTTTCAATACAACGCTCAACATCTCGGTCTGGTAGGTTTTGACCCATATAATAAACAGAGCACCCTTTTTTCTTCAGAAGATAGTTGGCCATTAATAGGCCGATTTCATGGAACTCGCCTTCTGGAAGGAACAGTACGAATTTCTTGCCATCGCTTTGGTTGGGAAGAAGATCTATCCCAGAGATTATTTTCTGACGAATCAAACAACTAATAAAGTGTTCATGCGCTGGATTGATTTGATCTAGAGTCCAAAGAATACCTACCTTCTCAAGGAATGGATAAATTAGGTCAGTGATGGTTTTTTCAAATCCATTATTTCGAACAGAGTTTTCATAAATCCTATGAAACTTTTCCGAATTCATATCTATCATAGACACCATCAGATCGTTAGAGTCTAAATCAAGAATGACATCTGGGTCGTGCAGCAGTGTTTGCTCATAGAGTTTTTCTACCTCTTTCTGAAAAGTATTTTCATCGAGCTGAGAAATGAATGAGATCTTATGGCCATGCCTTGACAGCAGAGCTACATTTAAGAGATACTTCAATTGATCGTCATCGTAGAAGCGAATATTGGTGTTGGTTCTTTTAGGCTCAATAATTTTATATCGCTGCTCCCAAATTCTAATTGTGTGAGCCTTTATGCCCGACAATTGCTCTAAATCCTTGATTGAATATGCTCCCATAATTGTGTTGCTCTTAACAACGCTTATCATGAAGTGTTCGATAAGTTTGTACTTCAGTGCAAAATTAAACTCTTTTTACTTTGTTTAAAGTCTTGCCTTTCAAGATTAAACATTTAATATAAAACTTCATAACCGCGATTGGCAAAATGATGGATGAAATAACCGAGGAGTTAAAAGAACAAGTGACTAACCTACCCCACAAACCTGGTGTTTATCAGTTCAAGGACAAAGCAGGGGTCATCATCTATGTGGGCAAAGCAAAGGATTTAAGGAAAAGGGTTTCATCTTACTTTAACAGAGATAAGTACGATAGCGGTAAAACAAGGCTTCTGGTAAAAAAGATTGAGTCAGTTACCCACATTATTGTGGGTAATGAGTTCGAAGCATTGCTTCTTGAAAACTCGATGATCAAGGAGCATCAGCCCAAGTATAACATTCAACTTCGTGATGATAAGACGTATCCATGGATTTGTATTAAGAAGGAACGCTTCCCTCGGGTTTTCCCGACAAGAAATGTTATCCGAGATGGGTCAGAATACTATGGTCCTTATGCATCCGTGAAAAGAATGAAGGCTGTTATTGGACTGGCGACAAAGCTTCATAAAGTGCGCACGTGCAATTTTCAATTGTCGGAGGAGAATATTCAAAAGGGAAAATTTAAAGTTTGCTTAGAATATCACTTAGGAAACTGTCTTGGACCTTGCGAAGACAAACAAACTGAAGCATCCTACAATAAATCGATTGATGAAATCAGAAAGTTGATCAAGGGAGATGTGGATGACGTGATTAAAGAGTATAGGGCCAGTATGCAGGAAGCTGCTGAATCACTTGACTTTGAGTCGGCAGCTGCCGACAAAAACAGCATAGACCTTTTGCAGGATTATCAAAGCAAATCTGTAGTGGTAAACCCGAGCATTCGGGATGTGGATGTCGCTTCAGTGACATCGGATGATGTCTTTACCTATGTAAATTATATGAGAGTGGTGAATGGCGCCATTATTCAGTCTCATTCAGTAGAGTTCAAAAAGAAACTCGATGAACAAGAGTCTGATATTTTGCTTTCGACCATTGCCGAGATGCGAAACCTATTTCAAAGTAGCGCTTGTGAGGTGCTTACAAGTCATTCAGTAGATGTCGATTGGGATGGTGTAAGCTTCCATCAACCACATCGTGGAGATAAAAAATCGTTGGTTGACTTTTCGGTCAGAAATCTCAAGTTCTTTATGCTTGACCGTCATAGAGCACAAGAAAAAGTGGATCCCAATCGTCATGCAAACAGAGTGCTTCAAACTCTTCGTGATGATTTGAGAATGAAAGATTTACCGCAGCATATCGAATGCTTTGATAATTCTAATTTTCATGGGTCATTTCCCGTGGCGGCTTGTGTCGTATTTAAAAATGCGAAGCCTAGCAAGCAGGATTACAGACACTTCAATATTAAGACGGTAGAAGGTCCGGATGATTTTGCATCTATGGAAGAGGTAGTCTACCGCAGGTACAAGCGCATGTTAGACGAAAACATGTCTTTGCCACAATTAATCATTATTGACGGAGGAAAAGGGCAGTTAAGTTCTGCGCTTAAAAGCTTAGATAAATTGGACTTAAGAGGGAGAATTACAATTGTAGGGATTGCCAAAAAACTTGAAGAAATTTTCTTTCCTGAAGATCCAATTCCGCTTTATATAGACAAGCGTTCTGAGTCATTGAAGTTGATTCAACGCTTAAGAAATGAGGCACATCGTTTTGGAATCACTCATCACAGATCAAAACGTAGTAAAAATGCATTTAATAGCGAGCTTCTGCAGATTGATGGTATAGGTGAGAAAACAGCTAAAGAATTATTGAAGTCATTTTACAGTTTAGAGCGTATTAAAGAGTTGAGTGAAGATCAACTTTCTGCTGTGGTTTCGAAGTCGCAAGCGAAGTCCATTGTCGTATATTTCGCCACAGAAAAGTGAGAAATTTATTTAAGAGAATAGTTGGCACTGGCGTCTATCCTGATACCTCAAGGGGCCAAACCGATGAAATTCGTGTCATTAATTCAATCAAGTTGCATGGTGCGATTATGGTTTGGATGTCAGGCCTATCTGTCATTTATTTCATGCCGGCTCACTGGATATTTGTTTTAAGTATTCTGTTTATTCACCTTTTTGCAGCAATACTGGTGTTTGCTTTAAATTCAAGAAGGAAATACAACATTGCACGATCTTTATTTATTGTAGATCCAGCTGTTTTAATTTTAGGCATTTCCGCATATTTCGGTCTTGACGTAAATTTTCAATACATCGCATTGGTATGCTTTTTAGCATTTGTTTTTCTTTTTAAGAGCCGAACTGCTAAGAATCTCATGACACTTGCTGTGTTCATGTTTATAACCCTTCTTGGCACACTTTTACTTTTTGATATCCAACTGACCGAATTGTCTATTGAAGAAACAGCAAGTCTCCGAGTAGCTTCTTTCAGCCTTTCAGCAGGCCTGGTTATAATGATGGGCGCTGTGTTGTTTCAGAGCTCTTCGAAGAGAAACGCACGAACTGAAGAGACATTGAAAGAATCTGCGAGAGACGCAAGCATATTGCAAACCATTAGTGATAATATGGAGGAGGCCATTTTCAAGTCTTCAGTTCAATTCGGATTTGTATATGTGAACGAGGCTTTTGCTCGAATGTTTGGTTACGAATCTAAGCGAAGCATGCTGGAAACACCGCCAGTAAATGTCTACAACTCAAAAGCAGAAAGAGACTCATTATTGGCTAGAATATCAAGGAAAGGTGAGCAATGTTTTGATGAGCTATAGAAAAGTGGATGGTTCTAATTTTTGGGGGCGATTAAGTTGCACTTTGATACAAGAAAACGGTGGCGATTACTTGGTCGGCACAATCACAGATGTAACGTTGCAGCAAGAGCAGAATGTTCAGATTCAAGAAAGTGAGCGACAATTAAGAAGTTCGCAACAATTGGCGAAACTGGGGAACTGGCGCGTATTTCCTTCTTTTAATAGAGTGGATTGGTCTGGCGAATGCGCTCACATTCACGGATTCCTTGCCGCAGACTATCAAGATTCTTTTTCAGTTTGGCTTGAGGGTTTTGAGGATATAGATCAGGAAACCATATCAGAAGGAATCAACCGTGCTGCAAAAATGAATATTTCGTTTGAGTTTGGATCATGGTATAAGGGGCCAGGAGGAACAAGAAAGTATCTGTACTACATATGTGGACTTGAAAAGGAAGGAGATAATGAATTTTGGTTTGGTACTGTTCAAGATAGAACAGAGCTTAAAAATCAGGAGTTAGAACTCATTTCAACACGTGAGTTTTACCAGAATATATTGGATAATATTCCTGTTGAGTCTGTGCTGATTGACGAAGACTTGAAGTATCATTACATCAGTAGAAACGCAATTCAGAATGATGAATTGCGAGAATGGATGGTAGGTAAAACGAATAAAGATTATTCGGATTATCGGGGACTGAAGGGAGATTTTACTGAAGTAAGAGATCAGATGTTTGCTAAAGCAATGACTAGTGATCTGACTATTCGATGGGAAGAAAAAATGAAAACCAAGGATGGTCGTGACTCATATCATATTCGAAACTTGGTGCCAATCACGTTAATGCAAGAGCTCCAGCCAAAAAAGTTTCTTATTGGCTATTCATTTGACATTAATGATATCAAAAGAGCGCAATTCAGATTGGAAGATCGGAATGAAGAATTGAATCAATTAAACAAGGAGCTCGACCGTTTTGTATATAGTATTTCTCATGACTTAAGAGCTCCAATTGCTTCTGTGCTGGGTCTTAATTCATTGGCAGAAGATACTGATGATCGAGAAGAGTTGGACGGGATTTTGGCAATGCAGCGTGCAGCTCTTGATCGATTAGATCTGTGCATAAGAGATGTAATTGATTATTCACGAAACAAGAGAATGGAGGTGCAGTCTCAAGATGTTTGTTTAAGGAAGGTAGTGGATAATTGTTTGGCAGACTTGGTCTACATGGCTAACTATAATAAAATTGATTATTTCATCGAAGTTGAGGAAAATACATGCGTTCAATCTGATCAGTTGCGTATAAAAATTATAGTCAATAACTTACTCTCAAATGCAATTAAGTATGCCGATACAACTAAGGAAAGTAGCTTTATCTCTGTGCGTGCCGAATCGAGGGAAAATGGTGTGAATTTGATTATTGAGGATAGTGGAATTGGCATCAAAGACGATTACAAGGATAAAATTTGGGATATCTTTTTTCGCGGTAAAAGTACATACCGGGCTTAGGATTAGGGCTTTATATACTTAATGAATCGGTTAAAACCTTAAAGGGTGAAATTGATCTAAAATCTAAAGAAGGTGAAGGAACAACATTCCAGATATTTATTCCTGCACTTGAGGTTTAAATGAGTTTGTCTTTCAGCAAGTTCATCTCTATCACCGGACTTATCTTTTCGTAGAGGATGTTATACACGGCTTGGGTAATCGGTAGCTTTACCTCAAATTTTTTGTTCATCTCAACAATTGATTTCACGGCATAATAGCCCTCAGCTACCATGCTCATTTCTAACTGTGCTGCCTTTACGCTGTATCCTTTGCCTATCATCATTCCAAAAGCTCTGTTCCTGCTGAATTGAGAATATGCAGTAACAAGCAAGTCTCCTAAGTAGGCAGATGAATTTACATCCCGGTGCACGGGGCTTACGGCATCAACAAACTCTTCAATTTCTTGAATCGCATTGCTAATCAACACCGCTTGAAAGTTGTCACCGTAACCAAGGCCATGGCAAATGCCTGAGGCTATAGCCATAATGTTTTTCATTACAGCGCTAATCTCTGTGCCAAATATGTCTTCAGAGGTAGAAGTCTTGACATACCTACAAGCCAGAGCAGTAGCCATCATTTGAGCAATCTCTTGATTTGGACAAGCCAGTGTCAAGTAACTTAGTCGCTCTAAAGCAATTTCTTCAGCATGGCAAGGCCCCGAAATGATTCCTATATGATCATAGGGAATTCCAAATTCTTTGTGAAAGAATCGAGCGGGAATAGAATGGTATTCTGGAACAATGCCTTTGATAGCACTAAACAAAATCTTGTTTTCAATTCCTTCAACTTTGAAGCCATTAAAAGTATCATAAACAAATGCTGACGGAATAGCAATCACTAAAACATCGCTGTCTGCAACTACCTGCTTCAGATCATTACTGGGATGAACGCGTTCTAAATCAAATTCTACAGACTGCAAATAGCGGTCGTTGTGCTTGAATTTTTGTACATACTTGACGCTTTCCTCACTTCTTAGCCACCAATTCACCTTTGACGAATTGTTGCTCAGCATTTTCGCTATAGCTGTTGCCCAGCTTCCTCCACCAATTACACCAAATGTTTTGTCCATCGCATCAAATGTAGAAATTCATAGTGCAAAGTGATTATTCTGTCTTCGGCTTTGATCTTTTTTAGAGATTTGAGATGTGTGGAATACCCTCAATATCATTTTCAATATCGTTGGACTGTTGCTGCTTTTTCAGTTTGTTCGATACAAAATCAGTGACTTCAGGCAGAATAGGGATCATAAAAAGTTTTGGAGATTTAGCAGGCATAAGTACGTAGCAACTGTTGGCGGATTATTGATTGCTGGATTCATAATTATTGAGCTATTCCTTCCATCAGTTTCTCCTTTGAAGGATGAAATGCAGCGAATATCATTTAATACCTATCTAGGAATTGCAGTAGCCCTCTCCATCAGCACGATATGGGCGGTTTACCTTCGTAAGCTTGATGTTTTTGACCCAGAGCGATGGCTCAATATGTTTATTGTATTTCTATTAGGTTGCATTACAGTTTGGCTGGTTTTTCCAATTTCTGACTTCATTAAAGGCACATTGAATTTTAGGTTGAATGGAGATACAATTAATGATTTTTTCTACTGCACGATCGGAATTGGAATGGTAGAAGAGTTTGTAAAATTGTTACCCTTATTGATCATTGTTCGGTTCAAGAGGATAGTACGAGAACCCTATGATTTCATCCTTTATGCCTCGGTTTCAGCACTTGGTTTTGCCTTCATTGAAAATGCGTTGTATATACAGAAATCAAACTTTTTTGCAATCAATGGTCGTGCTTTAATGTCCACCGTAGCGCATATGACATTCAGCTCTGTGGTTGGTTATTCGGTTATGGTGTATACTTACAAAAAGGCTTTAAAAGGATGGCCTTATTTGATTGGAGGTTTTGTGCTGGCCTCCATCATGCATGGCTTTTATGATTTTTGGTTGATCAACCCTGTGGCCAAACAGTTGAGTGGATTGACATTTTTATTCTTCATGCTTTCAACACACTTCTGGTTTACTATGAAAAATAAAACCATTAATGCCTCTAGGTTTTATTCACCGCATCGGAAATTAATCAATGATCGATTGCGCTACTTCTTGATATTTTGGTTGATGACCATTTTGATGGTTTCTGCCATACTAATCGGAATATTTCATGGTAAAGACACAGCAAACCAATTTTTAAAAGGTCAAATTTTGGCCTTTGGTTTCTTACTCTATTACCTAAGTTTCAGCTTTAGCCGATTTAAAATTGCACCTAAAATGCTATCTGCAGGTCAAAAGGCGTTTGATGCCGTTATTCCCGATGAGCCGGTCAAGGAGTCTTACGATTCTTGAGGCTATTCCTTAAACCTATGAACTCGACCTTTCAGGCCTCATTTGTGGAAAGAGGAGAACATCTTGAATAGAAGTCTGATTTGTTAAATACATTACCAAGCGGTCTACACCAATTCCCATTCCAGATGTTGGTGGCATACCGTATTCCAATGCTCTTAAGAAATCTTGATCGATAAACATGGCTTCATCATCACCTTTTTCGCTGAGCTTTAATTGATCTTCAAAGCGTTCCCTTTGATCGATAGGGTCGTTCAATTCTGAATAGGCATTGGCGACTTCTTTTCCGTTAATCATCAGTTCAAAGCGCTCGGTAAGCGAAGGATTCTTGCGGTGTTTTTTGCATAATGGACTCATTTCAATGGGGTAGTCCATAACGAATGTCGGCTGAATGAATTTAGGCTCGCATTTTTCACCAAAAATTTCATCGAGCAATTTCGCCTTGCCCATACTTGGGTCGGTTTCAATATGAATTGATGTGCAGAAAGTTCTTAATTCATCTTCATTCATTTCGGAAACGTCCGTTCCTGTATATTCCTTGATCGCATCTAAGAAGCCAACCCTCTTGAATGGTCGCTGGAAATTGATGGTGTTGTCGCCAACAGGAAGCTCTGTTTTACCGTGCAAATCAAGCGCTGCTTTTTCTATCATTTCTTCGGTAAAATCCATCATCCAGTTGTAGTCTTTATAGGCTACATAAATCTCCATTACTGTAAATTCAGGATTGTGCGTTCTGTCCATTCCTTCATTTCTGAAGTTGCGAGAAAACTCATATACTCCGTCAAATCCGCCAACGATTAAGCGCTTCAAGTAAAGCTCATTTGCGATACGCAAGTACATCTCCATATCCAATGAATTATGATGTGTAATGAATGGACGTGCAGCCGCTCCACCTGGAATAGGTTGAAGAACAGGCGTGTCAACTTCGAGGTATCCTTTTGAGTTGAAGAACTCACGCATGGAGTTCATAATCTTAGTTCTACTCACAAAGACATCTTTCACCTCTGGATTAACCACAAGATCAAGATAACGCATACGGTAGCGTTGCTCTTTATCTGCAAAACCATCGTGCACATTGCCTTCGGCATCCGTCTTCACGATAGGCAGCGGACGAAGAGATTTAGATAGAACAGTAAGTTCTTTTACGTGAACCGATATTTCACCCACTTTAGTGGTGAAAACATATCCCTTGATTCCAATGAAGTCGCCTATATCTAAGAGCTTCTTAAATACCGTGTTGTATGTTGTTTTGTCTTCGTCAGGGCAAAGTTCATCACGATTAAGATACACTTGAATTCGTCCTTCGTGATCCATGATTTCAGCAAAAGACGCCTTGCCCATAACTCTTCGGCTCATCAGTCGACCCGCAATGCACACTTCTTGAAGGTTCTTTTCTTCCTCTTTAAATTCTGCCTTAATTGCCTTGCTAGTAATATTTACAGGGTAAAGAGCAGCTGGAAAAGGCTCGATGCCTAGCTCGCGCATCTCGTTTAAGCTTTGTCTTCTCTCGATTTCTTGATCGTTCAATTCTTGTGACATGCATTCAAATTATTGGGTTGGCAAAGATGAACAGAATTGCGAGAATAATAAAGAGAGATAATGGGTTGTTTTGACTAACAATCATTAACCTTTTCTTGACTTCGACATAGAAGCAAGCAATAGCCATGACTACTATATTTGCCGCTATGGAAAAAACGATGGATTTACTGGTTGCTGACTTTACTGCCCACCTTTCGGATGCAATTACAATTGCTGATCAATTCAAACTGGATTCGGTTCCAGAGTTTAATAATGTTCTGGTTTGTGGATTGGGTGGTTCAGGAATTGGAGGAACGATACTTTCTCAGCTTTTAGCAGATCATTGCTCAGTTCCAGTGCAATCTTCAAAAGATTACACTATTCCTGCCTTTGTAGATGATAAGACGCTTATTATTGCTTGCTCATACTCTGGAAATACCGAGGAGACGCTAGAAGCTATTGATCAAGCCATCGAGCAAGGCGCCAATATTGCATGCATTTCTTCGGGTGGTAAATTGAGTGATATGGCCGTTGAAAATAATTGGCCTTTGATTGCGGTTCCCGGTGGATTGCCACCGCGTGCTGCTTTTGGATTGACTATTGTACAATTGTTTAGGATGGCGGAAGCATTTGGCATGACTTCGCCCGATTGGAAAGCACAGGTGCAAAAGGCAATTGCCTATCTTGATTCAAACGAAGAAACAATTCGCATAGCCGCTCGCCAATTGGCAGAAAGTATTCAGAGTAAGTTGCCTATTGTGTACACTTCTTCTTGGTTAGAAGGGGTTGCCACACGATGGAATCAGCAAATTAGTGAAAACAGTAAAGGCTTGAGCTGGCACAATGTTTATCCGGAAATGAACCATAATGAATTGGTTGGATGGGCCAGTGGAACACATGACTTAAGCGTGATTTACCTCACGAGTAATTTCGATCATCCGCGTGTTGCAAAGCGCATGGAGCTGACTGAAACAGTTATCAGAAAGAAAACACCACATATTCATCATTATAGAGCTCAAGGAGATTCAAAAATTGAGCAAGCGTTATACTTGATTCACTTAGGAGATTGGATGACTGTGTATCTTGCAGAATATAAAGGAGCGGATTCTATCGAAATTGAAGTAATCGATTGGTTGAAGGATTCGCTTTCAAAATTCTGATGAATTGAATGCAAAATCCAGCGTATTAAAGAAGTTCGGGTGGTTCTTGTTTTGGGTGCTCATCCTACATTTTGTTATTGAAGTAACAGGCCATCATTATATTTATAATACACTTTCAAGTACTGTATTTGAGGGGCGTCTTGGTCCTGGAATTCTGGAGTACAAAGACATGCCAAACCGAGCGATTCAATCGGGCGAAGCTCAACCTTGGAAAATCAGCTCTAATTACAACACCGCATCTTTCAATCAAGAAGAATTAGATTTTCACAATGAATTTGGAACTGTTTCATACTTGGTCATTAAGGAAGATGAAATCGTCTTTGAAGAATATTGGGATGGCTTCGATGATAAATCGATCAGCAATTCATTTTCGATGGCAAAGTCAGTGGTTGGTGCGCTCACAGGTATTGCAATTAAAAGCGGTCAAATAGAAAGCGTTGACAAGCCTGTTTATTGGTATTTACCTCAATATGAAACGAATTTGGGAAAGAAGATGACGATCCGTCATCTGCTGACTATGAGCTCAGGAATCAATTTTGATGAAAGCTATCTCAATCCATTTTCCTTTCCAGCCAGGGCAAATTATGGTGATAATTTAGAACTGCTCTTGCGCAATTACGAAGTAACTGAAGAACCAGGCGAATACTTTAATTATCAAAGTGGCGGTACTCAGGTCTTAGCGTTTGCATTAAAGAGCGTCACGCGAACTTCTTTGGCAGAGTATGCATCAGAAAACTTATGGAAACCTTTGGGTGCGGAGCATGAAGCGTTGTGGAGTTTAGATCATGAAAACGGAACGGAGAAGGCTTTTTGCTGCATCAATGCTACTGCTCGGGATTTTGCCAGAATCGGAAAATTATACCTCAATCATGGCAGATGGAATGGACAGCAAATTATTGATAGCGCATACGTTGAAGCTTCCGTTTCTCAGCAAAAAGGATTGAAAAATGAAGAAGGTAACCAGTGTGAAATCTATGGTTACTCATGGTGGTTGGGCGAACATAAAAAAAAGACGTTTTATATGATGCGCGGCATATTGGGGCAGTATGTAATCGTAATTCCTGAGGACGATATGATTGTAGTTAGAATGGGACATAAGCGAAAGAAAGGAACTGGAATACCGCATCCAGATGATGTGTTTCGATACATTGATATGGCTCAAAGAATTACTGCTGAATGAAAAATGACATAGATTTTCCGAAAGTTGAAAAAGTGGGTGTTTGCGCTATTCCAGAAGCAGATGATGGAAAGGTTTCTTGGAGGGTGCACATCATTAATTTGTTGGATGAAGACTTGACCAATATTTTGGTCTCCACACGTGGTTACGGAAAGAAAGAAGATGATAAGGTAAAGACATCCGAACTCCGTCATTACTTTGAGGATTTGAAGGCACGTTCATCTAGACCGATTGAAGTTATTACTCCTGAATTAGTTGGGCTCAACAATCAATACTGGGTTAGTTTTTATATCGATAAGGCCATTTTTGATAAGAAGTTTATCTTTCTACCTGATACATTATTAAAAAAGAATTTGATTGACATTCCGGTGCTCAATCAAAAAGGAATTTTAATTATCTAGCTATGCAGTTGAGTAATATTTTGTTTTTGGATATCGAGACTGTTCCTCAGTATGACACGTTTGAAAAAGCAGAGGAAACATATCAAAAACTATGGGAAGAAAAAGCGCGATTCTTGCTTCAAAGTGATGATGACACTCCATCATCGGTATTCGAAAGAGCAGGCATTTATGCCGAATTTGGAAAGATTGTTTGTATTTCGGTTGGTTTGATCAATGACAAAGAGACCAATCGAGAGTTACGCATTAAGTCTTATGCCAGCGATTATGAAAAGGAATTGCTTGTAGAGTTTGCCGAAATGTTGACCAAGCATTTTAACTCAGCAGAACATATTTTGTGCGGACACAATGGCAAAGAGTTCGACTTCCCGTACATCGCTCGGAGGATGTTGGTAAATGGTATAAGGCTTCCAAAAATTCTAGATACTGTTGGAAAAAAACCTTGGGAAGTGAATCATTTGGATACCATGCAGATGTGGAAGTTTGGAGACTTCAAAAACTTTACTTCATTAAAGTTATTGGCCTTTATTTTCAATTTGCCTACTCCCAAAGATGATATTGATGGAAGTCAAGTAGCGGGGGTGTATTGGAGAGAAAAGAACCTGCAGAGAATCGTAACCTATTGTGAGAAAGATGTGGTCACCTTGGTGCAGGTATATCTGAAGCTTATCGGCAGACCGATTTTAAAACAAGAAGAAATAAACTTACCGAGTGCAGAATGAGCAACCTATAGTTTCTGTTAAGAATTTTGGAGTTGAATTCCCTTCAGGAGGCGGACGGTTTACTGCAGTCAACAACATTTCATTTGACATAAATAAAGGCGAGGTAGTAGCCATAGTTGGCGAGTCGGGGTCTGGTAATTCAGTAACCGGACTATCGATCATTCAACTTCTTTCAGAGGCTTCTGGAGCTTCTATGGAGGGCAGTATCGTACTTAATATAGATGGTCAATCAACGGAGGTCACTACGGCTAAAAAGAACGTAATGTCAACTATTCGAGGCAAGCATGTTTCGATGATCTTTCAAGAGCCAATGTCATCTCTTAATCCAGCATTACGATGCGGTGAGCAGATCGCAGAAGCGATACAAAATCACCTAGGTCTTTGGAGTTCTGATGCAAGAACCGAAGTATTGAAGATCCTTGCAAATGTCGGTTTAAAAGACCCTGAGGTGATTTATAACAAGTTTCCCTCTCAAATTTCTGGAGGTCAAAAACAGCGAGTGCTCATTGCCATGGCAATTTCTTGTAACCCTGACTTTTTGTTGATGGCTATCCGTAAACTAAAAACGTTTGAGTACAAGGCAACACTTTGATCACCAATGTCTGTCAATGCGTAGTCGACACTAAGCGTCTCTTTAATGTGCACTCCTACACCAATGTTTGGTTGGAAAGTGTACTCAGAATAGTTGCCTATTTCTGCTTTGATACGCTGCAAGTTTCCAATTCCACCTCTGATGTAGAAGATGTCCATGTAGTCTATTTCTAATCCCAGGTTGGGGTCAATGCTGAATGGATCAGCACTAACAAGAACATTTCTTCTTCCATCAGTAGTGATATCGGCATTCAATTCTACTAAGACTCCTACACGGTCTTTAATGTTGAATTCACGCGCAGCGCCAAGACTAATTTTTGGCAAGGTTATCTCCAATCCATTTTGAGGTATTTCATTTCCCGTGCTTTGGAATACCTCCACGGTTCTTTCATCAAGGTTGAAGCTCCAAGTGTTGAATGTTGAAGTTATGTCACGACCAGTTGCGCCAAAAAGCCATTTCCCTCTCCTATATTGAGCACCTACATCCACTCCAAAACCCCATGCTTGAGCCATATCTCCTATTTGTCGATAAATGATCTTTGCATTTCCTCCAACAGATAGTCCTTCAATACCTAATTGCTTTGCATAGGATACTAAAAAAGCATAATCAGCAGCAGAAAAGGATGTGATTCGATCATAGTTAACTTGTCCGTTTTGATCGATTAAATCTGTTGTATTAGGAATATCGTCTACTCCAAAGCGGATGAAGCTAAATCCCAATGCACTTGAACTATCAATTTTTGTAGCTAAGCCAATATAGTCGTAGTTGGCAATTCCAGCGAAATATTCTGCATGCTGACCAGCGACTTGCAAATTGGATTGAATTCCGACCAATCCAGCGGGATTCCAATAAGCTGCAGTTACATCGTTAACAGAAGCTACCTGCGCTTTGCTCATGGCTAACCCTCTTGCACCCACACCAATGCTTAGGAATTCATTGCTGTATTTAGGTGCTTGAGCATTGGCCCATTGGGCAATTGCTAAAACGGATAGAAATAGAAAGGTCGTTTTTTTCATATCACAACTAACAAATGTACGAGTTAAAGCGGGCGTTGGTTGGGGGTTACAACTGATTTTGATCGTATAAATTGTGCGCTTTGGTCATTTAAAGAAATATCTTTGAAACGATGAAACAGACCATAAAGTTTACACCCAACCTTCTAACACTCGGCAATTTGTTCATGGGCTTGATGGCGCTGGTTTTCACAGCGAGAGAGCAGATGGTTTTTGCGGTAATGTGCGTGGCAGTGGCTTTAGTGTTGGATTTTTTAGATGGATTTGCAGCGAGGCTTTTGAATGCTCAAGGCGAGTTGGGGAAACAACTGGATAGTCTTGCTGATGTCGTTACGTTTGGTGTTGTTCCTGGTTTTATGTTGTTTCAAATGATCATAATTACCCAGGGATACTATTTTGTCGAGGTTGCATCATGGCCATCAATGATTTACTTAAATGCAGGAATTGCTGGCTTGGTGCCTATGGCAGGCGCTCTGCGATTGGCGAGATACAATATTGATGCAGGGCACAAAGATCATTTTTTAGGAATGCCAATCCCTGCAGCGAGCATGTTTGTGTTGGGTATACCAGTAATCCTGGAAATGCAATACCACCTCAATTTTTATCATCCATTGTCAAATCAGTTTATTGCCATTCTCGGTGAAACTAGACGGTGGGATGCAACGGATTTCGTTATTGTGAAAATGCTGTTTAATACAAGGTTTTATCAGATCCTTTCTATTGCTTTGGCAGTATTGATGCTGAGTAATGTTCCTATGCTTTCTTTAAAGTTTAAAGGACTTAGCTGGAGTAAAAATAAGTGGAGTTATGGTGTCATTATTTGGTTGGCATTGGCGTACATCATTTTTGTTTTGCCTTATTTCGGAGCCTATGGATTAATCGATTATTTAATAATTCCCATAATAATGATTGGATATTTCATCCTTTCATTGATTTATGCCACTTTTGGCACTTCAAAAGAAAGAGCACAATCAGATGAAATTTAAAGCTGAAATAGACGTAATGCCGCACGACAATCTCTTGGATCCACAAGGGAAAGCGGTTTCTGCTACCATGGTAAACCTTGGTTTGAACGAAATTCAAAACGTAAGGATTGGTAAGCATATTCAATTGCATGTGGAGGCTGCGAATGCTGAAATTGCAAAAGAGAAGGTGGACAAGGCATGTCGTAAGATATTGTGCAACATGATTATGGAGTCCTATTCTTTCGAATTGTCAGAGGTTTAATTCGCTCCCCTTGCTTTTATTGGTGACTTCTTAAGTTCGAAGTTTTGCCCCAGGTAAACCTTTCTTACTTGCTCATCATTGGCTAAATCTTCTGCCGAACCAGCTTTCAAAATACTTCCCTCAAACAAAAGGTAAGCCCGATCTGTGATCGACAATGTCTCTTGCACGTTATGATCTGTGATCAGGATGCCAATATTCTTATTTTTCAGCGTGGCTACAATTGATTGAATATCCTCAACTGCTATGGGGTCAACTCCTGCAAAAGGCTCATCTAGTAAAATGAATTTTGGATCTGAGGCCAATGCTCTAGCTATTTCTGTTCTTCTTCTTTCACCTCCAGACAAAAGGTCTCCTCGATTTTTACGAACGCGTTGAAGACCAAATTCATCTAAAAGACTTTCTAATTTTTCTTGTTGCTCTGATTTTGACATGCCCTTGCGCATTTCAAGAACAGCCTTTAAGTTATCTTCAACACTTAGCTTTCTGAAAACAGAGGCTTCTTGCGGCAAGTAACCTACACCTTGCTGAGCACGTTTATACATTGGAAGGCTAGTAATGTTCTTTCCGTCTAGAAAAATATTTCCCTCATTAGGCTTTATCAGGCCAACAATCATATAGAATGAAGTAGTTTTTCCTGCGCCATTTGGCCCTAAAAGTCCAACGATTTCTCCTTGTTCTACTTCTACAGAAACACCTTTTACCACGGTTCGGCTTTTGTATTTCTTGACGAGATTTTCGGCTCTTAGTTTCATTGAATTAAAATTCGATTTGAAAAGTAACGCGCACTCCAAAAGGTACAACGTCAGGATTGTTCAAATATGATAATCTCCATAATGCATCAACCCTAAAAATCTTTAAAATATTCTCAATACCTGCTCCAACCTCTACGTAAGGTTTATTGAGGGTGAATAGTCCTGCCGGTAATTCCAGTTCAGAGTTGTGCTTATTTGAAAATGACCCGATAGCGGTTCTCATTGAAGCAACCTCGCGCCATTTAAGTTTTCTGAACAGCGGAATCTTATTGAATAAAAGGCCATTAAAATGATGAACCCAAAAGAGAGTCGCCCATTGATCGCCAATAAATTCATAGAAATTCATAAGATTAAAAGCGTAGTTATCATAAAAATAGGTCTCGTTTCCAGGGTAAAGTTGAAGCAAAGGAAAGGGAAGTCGCCCCCAAATCTTACCCACTTCTAGTGTGAAGTCACTTTGTCCAAGAGGATTAAATGCAATACGATCTTGAATGGTTATTGAGGCTCTCTGATATTCATAATCACCACCTAAGAATCCTTTGATTCCAAAAGTTGCATCAGCTCTTATAACAGGATACTTAGTGCCAAGACTAACTCGATCAAGCTCTCCATTGATGAACTTCTCATCGATGGCTATACGTGTAGAAAGCTTTATTTCGGCAGTGCTGATGCGGTTTACATTCTTAATGTTGCCATCATCATCGTACCGTTGAAATGGAATGGATCCAACTGACCAAAGGTCTCTTCGGTTGAATTGTACAGTAGAGCTTAGACCTGGAAAATATTCAATTTCATAGCTTATTTTATATTCTTCAAAAGCGTTGAGCTGGTTGTTTGGAGTTCTTCTAAAGACAGAAGAAAGAATGTTGTCTGTTTGCCATGCATTAGCGCTTTGCCCTAATTGCTCTAGATCTTTTATGTGATTCAGACTTAAGATCTGGCGTGGTGCTTTGGAAAGAAAAATACGCGATCCAATTTTATATTTTACTAGCTGATCTTTAAATCCGTATGCTGCGTAGCCGCTAAATTCAATTTTGGTACTGAAGTCTTCATTGGTTTTTCCTCCCAATCGTAATCTTAATCCTTCTATCTGGTTGAAGCTTATAAAAGTAAAGTAAGGGCCTATGTCAACGTACTTGTATTCTTTATAACCTGTTACGAAAAGCGTTATGACATCTACATAAGTTCTGAATGCAGGGATGTTTTGAATGGTGTCTACCATTTTGTAAACATTAGATTCAGATATGCTCAACGAATCTGGTCTGTGAGCATCCCAATAATCATCTTCAAAATCGTTTACACCTTCTCCGATTTCAATGTTGCTGAATGGGTTGAAGAAGGATAGGTCTTTAGGCTCATTAATCGTGAAATCGGAGTATATCGTTTTTTTGCGACCATAGAATCCCACTGCTTTTTCAGCAACTGCAAAGTCAACCACCACTTCTTCTTTGGTTAACATCCATACTTCAGATTCTACTTGATCATATTCATGGTATACTTTGAAACCATTGACCCAATTGATATTGGCGTCCTGGCCAATTGTGGCTTCGATTTGCTTTACGGCATAAGTGGTATCATGCACCCACATTTCACCTTCAAAAGTCAACTCTCCTTTTCTGCGTGGAATGAATGCGATTTTATAGCATTTGTAGCGTGAGTCTAACACTGCACTATCTAGCAAGTAGTATTTATAGCTGAGCATGCCGAGATCAGCCAGCGGGCTCACAAAACTTTTTCCAAAGGCAGAAATGTAGTTTTCGTAAACATTGGTGTTTTGGTACATGTCTCCTAGAAATTGGCTAACGCTTTCATTCTTTACACCTGCCACCTTCGTGGCTTCGATTACTTCTTTACTGCTTTTTGGATTTTTCAAAAAGTAGTATCTCGACACAGACTCAGTTAAAAATATGGGCAAGAATGGTTTGTCTTCTGAGGTAGAGTCGATGTTGTCAAATACAAATTGAAACGGTTTCATCACCCTCCTGTTTTTGAAAGACTCATCGATATTATTCATGTCAAACTCAATCTTGTTGTAGACTGAGTATTCGTAGGCTTCAAGCTTTTCTTTGTTGTTTGTAGATTTGTTTCTCACTACTTTTTTCATGAGCTCAACTGCTGGGTCTTTTGCTTTTTTATCTCCAACAATCATGACCTCACCCAAGTTGATCCCAGACATGGGCATCTCGAAATCAACAACTTGCGCTTGATCACGCTTTACTTTTTTAGCTGTGTTTCTAAACCCCATCATTGAGGCCTGCAAAGAATCTGTAGGGTAATACGTTTCAATACGATAGTAGCCGTTCAAATCGGTTGTTGTTCCGATTTTACTCCCTTTAAAAAAAACGTTAACATAGGGAAGAGGCTCAGAGTTTTCCGCATCAACAACCTTTCCTGTTACAATTGTTTTTTGAGCAAAAACGCTTCCTCCAATTGCTATGAAAATCAATACAATTAGCCCAAATCGATAAATAGAATTTGGAGATAGGATCAAAAGAAGCGGTTTAGTCAGTACAAGTTTAAGCAGCATCGCGCTTGGTTACAATATGCGAAATTCGGATACTTAGTTCGTAGAGAATCATTATCGGAATCGAAACTAAAATTTGACTGAACACATCCGGAGGTGTAATTACAGCCGAAAGCAACAATGCACCTACCATAGCATGTTGTCTAAATGCTTTAAGAATTTGAGGTGTCAAAAGCCCTGCTTTTGTTAGGAAGTAAACTATAATGGGTAATTCGAATACTGCACCGCAGGCTATAACAACTGAAGTTATAAGTGAAATGTAAGTAGAAAGTGTTGGGCTGTTTAGGACCTCATCACTCACCTGATAATTTAAAAAGAAATTTATCGATAGCGGAGAAATTACAAAATAGCCAAATGCTACTCCACAGAAAAACAGGAAGGAAGTGGAGGCAACAAAACCACGAGCCATAGACCTTTCCTTCACTTGAAGCCCGGGTTTGATAAAACGCCAGACCTCCCAGAGAATGTATGGGAAAGCTATAACGATTCCTGAAACTAGTGATGTGATGATGTGTGCTGAAAACTGTCCAGCCATAGTTAGATTGACGAGATCAGGTAAATTTTGTCCAATGCAAATGGCGTCATTAGGAAACATGGCTGGAACCAACTCACTCATCATTTTTGAGAATGAGCACAGAAATTGGTAAGTAATGAAATCAGGTTTTTTCGGGCCAAAAATTACTACATCAAAAATGAAGCTTTTAAAAATGAAAGCACCGATAGAAGCCAGTAGAATAGCCGTAGCTGATCGGATTAAGTGCCATCTCAGAATCTCGAGATGATCCAGAAATGACATTTCATCTACTTCGTTTGTGCCAATTTGTTTTTCCTGATCCATAAAGCCGCCAAAGATAGCTTCAGATTGACTCTAGCTCAGCTTTTTATGTGGATTCTTTTAGAAAACTCCTTACATTTGTAACCGAAATGAAATCACCATTCTCAAAATTTATTTTCGTTGCGTCTTTTGTGCTGCTATTGCTGTCTTCAGTGCGCTCAAATAATGAACTTGTATCGTCTTCAATTTCGTCAGACCAAAATCATCTTTCTGAAATGAATTCAGAAGAGATTATTGCAATGGCCGAAAAAAATATCCAAAGAAGAAAAGAGAAAAGTGCTCAGCCTGAGAATGGTACCTTCAAGTTTCCAAATGTTTTTGACGCGTTGCGTTTTATTTTCTGAGCAAATTCCCTTGATCCGTGTTATACTCTCAAAGTTCTATTAGATGGAAGATCAGTTTGTTCCTAAAAGATTGGTTATTTATTGGTTGTATTTAGGAATTGCGATGGTGCTTGGAATGGTAGTTATCGGAGGTGTAACCAGGCTAACGCATTCTGGATTATCAATGACACATTGGAGTTTTTCAGGTTCATTGCCACCAACTACAGATGAAGCATGGGAATCTGAGTTTGCTAAATACCAGGAATCACCAGAGTACAAAGAAGTACATGCTTATTTTGAGGTGGAAGAATTCAAATCAATTTATTGGTGGGAATACATTCATCGGATGTTCGGTCGACTTATAGGTCTTGTGTTCATTTTTCCATTCATTTTCTTTCTCGTCAAAAAGTGGATACCCAAATCCATGTATAAGCATTTTTTCATCATTCTTGGATTGGGTGCTTTCCAAGCATTACTAGGCTGGTTCATGGTGAAAAGCGGACTAATAGACGTTCCCAGAGTAAGTCATTTCAGATTGGCCGCTCATCTTTCTACTGCGTTTATAGCGTGCAGCTACATTTATTGGGTAACCATGCGTTACAAAAATTTTAATCAGGAAGAACTATCCATTTTACCGGAAAGAAAAACGGCCATCATAATCACTGGGTTGGTGTTTTTGCAAATTATTTATGGTGCTTTTGTTGCCGGACTGCGCGCAGGTTGGATACATAACACATGGCCTTTAATGGATGGTGATATTATTGCTCCGGCTGCTCTGGCGTTAGAACCGTTTATTGACAATTTCTTTGAAGGTCGATCTGGTGTTCAGTTCGTGCACCGCACATTAGGATTGGTTGTTGTACTGTTTTCAGGGTGGATACTGTACAAGAGTGCTCTATGGGAAGAAAGTCTCAAAAAGGCAGCACGTATAGCCTCTTTGGCGGTCTTCTTTCAATTTGCGTTGGGCGTGATCACGCTATTAATGGAAGTGCCAATTTATATGGGCGTTATCCATCAAGTGTTTGCTTTGATAGTATTACTGGCTCACGTTTCGCTGATATATTCTGCTAACTATCGTTTGGCGTCCAGCTAAGGCTGCTTACGAGATGTTGCACATCTTCTTTGATGTAAGAAATTACAGGAGCTAAGCTGTCTTTATTTGGAGAGACATTAAAATAAAGCGCTCCTCTCAGAAAGTGGTTTGTACTGTCCGTGAGAAAAAACTGCATGTCTGATGCTGTTTCTCCTGAGAAATCATAGACTAATCCAAAAACACGATTAGGATCGTTTTCAATAAGAATTTCTTCTATTTGTGATGCCTTTCCAATGTGCTTCATTGCTAGCTTTCGGCTTTCCTCGATGTGCTTTGTAAGATTTTCATTGATGTCCGAGTATGTCAGATGAACAGTTGCTCTGTACTTCGGGTAATATAGATTATACCAACAAATGCTGTCCTTATACCGCGGCTCGAGCGTAATGAAGCTTAGGGTTGAAAACTCAAAGGAGTAGGGGCAATTCCAATTTTCTCCATCCGTTGGCTGATAGATAGGTTCTGGAAGTTCAATACGAGCATATGCTTTCGGCTTTGGTGTGAAATCGCTTTCGCACGCTGCTGTTATCCCAACAAATACAATCAACGAAAAGATAAGCGTATTTTTCATTTGCCTTCTTCTTCATGGTTGATGGTAACCTTAACGCGTTTCACTCTCCTTTTGTCTGCCGCTTCAATAGTGAAAAGGAAGTTTTCGAATCTGATCCGCTCGTTTTTCTGTGGAATTTTTCCAGTCAATTCAAGAATGAATCCAGCTAGACTATCGCTATCTCCTTTGGCAGATTCAAATTTTTCACCTGAAATCTCCAACACTCGATAGACGTCTATCAGCGCAGCTTTTCCTTCGAACACGTAATTCTGGTCGTCAACTTTGGTGTAAATAATGTCTTCATCATCAAATTCATCGCTGATTTCTCCAACTATTTCTTCAATAATGTCTTCGAGTGTTATCAATCCTGAACTACCGCCATATTCATCAACCACAACAGCCATATGATTCTTATCGTCTTGAAATTCTCTCAAAAGGTCGTCTAGTTTTTTGTTTTCTGTAACGAATGATGGGGGGCGCATCAAGGGTTTCCAATCAAAATCATCAGGTGCGTGAAGGTGATTCAATAAGTCTTTTACATATAGAATTCCCACAACCTTATCAAATGACTCTTCATAAATAGGTATACGCGAATAGCCGTGTTCAACAATATGATTTTGAAGTTCTTTGAAACTGGTGTTTAAATCAAAGCAAATCACATCAATCCTAGGAGTCATAACCTGTCTAACCTCCGTTGATCCGAACTTCACAATTCCGCTTAATATGCGTTTCTCATCTTCACCCGTTGTGTTGTCTGTAGTTAACTCAAGTGCATGATTCAATTCATCCGCAGTTATCAGGTTTCCTGAATCGTTGTGCTCCTTGGCTCGTTGGTCAATTTTTCTGGTGCTCACCACTAACACTCGAGCTAGGGGATAGAATAATTTACTCATCACTGTAAGAGCACTTCCCATGATTGTCGCCAAACGAAGAGCGTTTTTCGTAGCATAAACTTTGGGTGAAATCTCACCTACCAATAAAATTATCAAAGTGACAGCAACTACTTGTATGATGAATGCCAATATCTCGCGGTCTTCGAAATTGAAAAGCATACGCATTAACAATGAAGACAAAATGATGATGGCTACATTAACCAAATTATTGCCGATTAAAATGGTGGCAAGCAGTGTTTTTGGCTTCTTCAACAACTCAAGAACACGCTGAGAAGCTTTTGAGGAATCTTCTTCAAGTGTTTTTTTGTCTTGGGGTGAAAGCGAATAATAGGCGACCTCAGACCCACTAATTAATGCAGAAAGTACCAGTAAAATCAGCATCAAAATGATGCCAAATAGAACATTGTAGTTCCAAGGAAGAAGGATGTCTAAATAAATACTCGAATAAGGTTCACCGGGGTCCAATGGGCTCGATATTAGTTAGAATGGAAGATCATCTTCATCTTCATTAGCTTCAGCGGCTTTCGGCTGCGCTTTTGAAGGTTTTGGCTCAGGAGCACTCTGCTGTGCGCTAAAATTGTTACCACCGCCAGAATTGTTAGAGTCACCTCTGCTGCCCAGCATAGTCATATTATCGCCTTCAATTTCAGTGACATATCGAGTCACGCCATCTTTATCGTCATAGCTTCGGGTCCTTAGTCTTCCTTCAATGTAAACAGAGCCTCCTTTGGTTAAATATTTTTCTGCGATATCGGCCAAACCTCTCCAAAGATTGACTGAATGCCATTCTGTGTTTGTTACGCGCTCACCTTCTTTATTGGTGTATGATTCTGATGTAGCAATACGCAATCGGGCAACTTTAGCACCACTTGTTAAGCTTCTTACTTCAGGATCGGCTCCTAAGTTTCCGATCAAAATCACTTTATTCACACTTCCTGCCATAACGTTTCTTCTATTTAAACAAACTTAAAAATTAATGCCGCTTTTCACCTGAAATCACCTCGTGATTTTCAAGATAGCGGTCAATCAATCTTGGAAGGGCAAACGTATGAAGATCGTCTAACGCCACAATGTTTAATTTATCATCCTTTACAGGATTAATTTCTATATGATAGAAATTGGCGTAAATGTCTTGATGACTTAGCACATGTTTCTTTTCTGCGTTGATTTTGCCAACACTCTTGACTGATATTGGAAGTAGT
Source organism: Flavobacteriales bacterium UBA4422 (assembly GCA_002389645.1). Classification (GTDB taxonomy): domain Bacteria; phylum Bacteroidota; class Bacteroidia; order Flavobacteriales_G; family Salibacteraceae; genus SHAN690. The sequence continues at coordinate 93,393 of DGQE01000015.1, read as the reverse complement.
CCTTCAATTTCAGAAGGAGTTAAAATGTTGCTAGAGGAATTTTCTATCAGTAGAAATTCAAATAAACCACCCCAGATATCATCAGTTCCTCTTTGAGATATCACTAACTTATCCTCGTAATGTGCAATAATGTAGTTGAAGTATCGAGTCCTTCTTTTGACCTTTTTGTCTTTTAAAGGAATCATAGAAACATGGCCGTTTGTTTTTGCCAAACACGATGTCTCTAGTGGACATACCTCACATTTTGGATTTTTTGGCGTGCACTGTAATGCTCCAAATTCCATCATCGATTGATTGTGAGATGATGGGTTGTTAATGTCCATTAATTCATCTGCTAATGCTTGGATTTCTTTAATTGTTGAGGTATGATTCACTGATGCTGTAATATCAAACAGCCTAGAAATAACGCGAATTACATTTCCGTCAACAACTGCTTTTGGTTGGTTAAATGCGATGGAAGCGATGGCAGCAGCAGTGTAGGAGCCAACTCCTTTTAGGCTTAATATATCTTCGTAGTTTTCTGGGAATATGCCGTTGAAATCCGTGATTACTTGATTGGCGGCAAAATGCAAGTTTCTTGCTCTGCTGTAATAGCCTAACCCTTGCCATAGCTTCAAAACATCGTCTAATTCTGCTGCTGCGAGATCTTGAATGGAAGGGTATGTTTTAATGAACGTGTTAAAATAGGAAAGGCCTTGGTCTACGCGCGTTTGCTGAAGTATAACTTCAGATAGCCAGACATAATATGGTTCTGGCTTTGATCTCCAAGGAAGTGTGCGTTTATGCTGTTCATACCAGCTTTGCAGCCCTTTTCTCACTACTTCAATCATTCAGCGAAAATACTTTTCGATTGGCTTTCAGAGTATTAAAATGATTCTATATTTGCAGCCCGTTTTTAGAAATAGGTAAATTCACTGAATATCAAAAGTTTATAATTAGGATTAAAAATGACGAAGGCTGAAATTGTATCGGAGATTGCGGATAAGACAGGAGTAGATAAGATGGAGGTTTTAACCACGGTTGAAGCGTTTATGAATAGTGTAAAGAACTCATTAGCAAGGGGTGAGAATGTTTATTTAAGAGGATTTGGAAGCTTCATCGTAAAAGAAAGAGCGGAAAAAACGGGAAGAAACATTTCTAAAAACACTACGATTATTATTCCTGCTCACAATATTCCTTCATTCAAACCAGCAAAAACTTTTGTTGACAAGGTGAAGAAGAATGTGAAGGTGAAGTAATTGAAAAAACAACACTACATAGCCATTGGTGCGACACTAGTGTTGATCGTTCTTTTGTTTTTTGCTCCGCGCCATTCGGGCGGTATTGTTTCGTCAGCAGAAGATTTGGCTGAGAATAATGAACCGCCATCGGTTGAGAATCAGATTGATTCAGCGCTTGCCATGATTGCTAGTGAAGCTCCAATGCAAGGGATTTTGTTTTTAAGACAAATCGCTGAAGAAAACCCGTCCAACTTCAGAGCTCAGCTCAATTTAGGAAGGTTTTCCGCTCAAACGGGGCAATGGGAGAAAGTAGTTGAACGCTTCGAAATAGTTCAAAGCATTGATGCTGATTTTGCAGAGTCGAATTATTGGCTTGGCTTAGCCAAAGTTAATTTAGGTCGCTCTGTAGAAGCAAAAGCTCACTTTGAAGCTTTTTTATATAGTGAAAAAGATAATGAAGAGCTCAGAAATGAGGCTCAAATAATGTTGAATCAAATACCATAATATTATGCCAAGCGGTAAGAAAAGAAAGAGACATAAGATGGCGACTCACAAGCGTAAAAAGCGCCTAAGAAAGAATCGTCACAAGAAGAAGAAGTAATTTCTCCTTCACATTTGTGACCCCGGTTGAATTAAAAATAATTTAAAGTGAGTGATAAAAGCAAAGAATTGATCATTCGCTCCGGGGATGGTGAAGTAAATATTGCTCTTCTAGAGGACAAAGGCTTAGTAGAATATCACAACGAAAAACTTGATAAAGGTTTTAACGTTGGTGATTTGTTTTTAGGTAGAATTAAGAGAATTGTACCAGGACTAAACGCAGCCTTTGTTGATGTAGGATACGAGAAAGACGCGTTCCTACACTACCACGATTTAGGGGCTCAGGCCTCATCGTTGCAGAAATATATTTCTGAAGGAATAACTGGCAAGCGGAAGAATGGAGATCTAACGGGTTTCACGCTTGAAGCAGACATTGACAAGAACGGTAAGATGGATCAGGTTGTAAAACCTAATCGCTACATGCTCGTTCAAATTGCTAAAGAACCGATTTCTACAAAAGGACCTCGCTTAACATGCGAGATCAGTATTGCAGGAAGGTTCGTAGTATTGGTTCCTTTTGGAGATAAAATTTCTGTTTCTCAGAAGATCAAGAAGCGCGAAGAGCGCGACCGTCTCAGGAGATTGATTTCAAGTATTAAACCCAAGAATTGTGGGGTAATTGTTCGCACCGTTGCTGAAGGGCAAAAGGTGGCTGAACTAGATGCTGATTTGCGTAATCTTACGCAACGTTGGGAAGAGGCATTCCAAAATTTTACCTCTACCAAACCTCCTAAGAAAGTCTTGAGCGAAATCGATAGAACAAACGTGCTACTGCGTGATTTGTTAAGTCCTTCGTTCAACCAAATTGTTACCGATGACAATGTATTGCACAATGACATCTGTAATTACTTAAAAACCATCTCTCCTGAGAGCGAAAAGATTGTAAAACTCCATAAGGCCAAAACGGATATTATGGAGCATTTTGGCATCGAAAAGCAGATTAAGAGCTTGTTCGGTAAGCACGTGACCATGAAAACGGGTGCGTACTTAGTCATAGAACATACTGAAGCTATGCACGTTATTGACGTGAATAGTGGAAATACCGCCAAAGGCGAAGCCAATCAAGAGAACAGTGCCATTAAAGTGAACATTGAGGCTGCAGAAGAAGTTGCGCGCCAATTGCGCTTGCGTGATATGGGCGGATTAGTAGTAATCGATTTTATCGATATGCGCAGTTCTGAAAACAGAAAAGTGCTCTTAAACAAGTTGAGAGAGTTCATGAATGCTGATCGAGCTAAGCACCAGGTACTGCCAGTGAGTAGATTCGGACTAGTAGAAATTACACGTCAACGTGTGAGACCAGAAATGGCGATAAAAACTGCTGAAGTTTGTCCTACTTGTCATGGTACGGGTGAAGTGCAAGCAGCAATTACCATTATTGATGAGATTGAAACGAATTTAAAGTCGTTGTTTGAAGATCATAAAGATGGGGTCATAACACTTGCAGCACACCCCTTTGTTGCGGCATACCTCAAAAAGAACATGTTTGGTTACCAACGAAAGTGGTTTAAAAGCTACAAACGATGGATTCCTGTAGAAGCGAAAAATGCGCTTACCATGCTCGATTATGAGTTTTTGGACAAAGAAGGAAAAGAGATATTATTCTAAATGAAAGCCTCGCATCAGCGGGGCTTTTTTATGGTTTTGTGGATTTTCTTTTTTCTTACACCATTGGAAGACAAATTGTTCATGAACTAGAACTCTGCAGTTTCCCAGACGAGTTCCATAACTTCGTTAGATGTCCATCCCGCAAAAGAAGATATCAATTTCTGAGGCCATCATCAAGGCTCGGACATTTTGTAATTACCGTGATCGATGCCATAAAGAAGTCAGGGATAAACTTTATGGAATGGGGTTGTGGAAAAAGGAAGTAGATCAAGTGTTGATGCAAATGATGGATGAGAGTTTACTCAACGAAGAACGTTTTGCACGAAGTTTTGCACGCGGATATTTTAGGAATAAGCGATGGGGAAAGGCAAAGATCAAATATGAATTGCAACAACGACAAATTCACAGTCGATTGATTCAAACAGCGCTTACGGAAATAGATGAAGATGAGTACACACAAACCATAGAACATCTCATTGAAAAGAAACTCAACCTCTTATCATCAGAAAAGCCATTGACCAAAAAACAGAAAGTGGTCAATTACCTATTGCAAAAAGGTTTTCAGTATAGTGAGTTTAAAGGATTGCTGGACAATATCAATACTCAATAAAGGCTTGAGTACAAAGTTTTCATTGGTGAAAACCTTCTGTGCACATGTGATTCGAAATCAAAGCCAAAAAGTACATTTGCTCTATGACAACGATAGATGATATCAAACAAGTTGAGGAGCGCCTGAAGTCGCTAAAATCTTACTTGGATATCGACCATAAGAAGGCTCAGATTGAGGATGAAGAACAGAAAACGCAAGATCCAAACTTTTGGGATGATCCAAAGGCTGCAGAATTAGTATTAAAGCAAATCAACAAGAAAAAATTGTGGACGAGGGCTTTCGATGCCCTGGTCGTAGCGCAAGAAGATTTAAAAGTTTTGTTCGAGTTCTTAAAAGAAGGTGAGGCTGAGCAAACAGAAGTTGATGCTCAATATGAGAAACTCAGCAAGCTTTTAGAAGACTTGGAGATGAAAAACTTGTTGGGTGCTGAAGAAGATAGCTTAGAGGCAGTGCTTCAAATCACAGCTGGCGCTGGAGGAACCGAAAGCTGTGATTGGGCATCAATGCTCATGCGGATGTACATGATGTGGGGCGAGAAGAACGGCTACAAGATTTCAGAGTTGAATTATCAAGCTGGAGATGTGGCGGGCGTAAAAACTGTTACCCTTCAATTCACGGGAGAATTTGCTTTTGGATATTTAAAAGGAGAGAATGGCGTGCATCGTTTGGTGCGCATATCACCATTTGATTCCAACGCAAAACGCCATACATCGTTTGTCTCGGTCTATGTTTACCCGTTGGTAGATGATAGCATAGAAATTGAAGTGAACCCGTCAGACATCGATTGGGACACCTTCAGGTCTGGTGGAGCAGGTGGGCAAAACGTAAACAAAGTTGAAACAGGTGTGCGCTTGAGGCATAAGCCTTCTGGAATCATCATTGAAAATACAGAATCACGATCTCAGCTTCAAAACCGAGAAAAAGCTATTCAACTTTTGAAGTCTCGATTGTATGAAATGGAATTGGAAGAGAAGCGTGCGAAGCAGGCTGAGATTGAAGCCAATAAGATGAAGATAGAGTGGGGAAGTCAGATTAGAAATTACGTCTTACATCCGTATAAAATGGTAAAAGATGTGCGCACCGGTGCTGAGACATCAGATGCCGACTCCGTTTTAAATGGAGATTTAGATAAGTTTCTTGAAGCCTTCTTGATGTGGAGCGCAGGAAAGCTGACCACTGAAGAAAAGCAATAGAGAAGAGAGTTGTTATGCTTCTTCTGAAACTTCTTCTTCCTTCTTATTGAATAAACCAGGCATCATGCTGTTTAATCCACCCATGATTGACCAGTAGCCCAAGAATCCGACCAAAAAGATTAGGATCCAGAAAGCCATTAAAAAGAAGAAAAGAAAAATAAAGAAGCCAATATATTCGCCCATGGCATTTTACATTTGGCAGCGAATATAAAGCATAGGTCTAATTTATTCGACAGAAATAAAAACAAAGATTTCATCAAAACCGTGAATCGTTAAAAATCAACATTATATGGATTTCAGAATTGAGAAAGATACCATGGGCGAGGTAAAGGTGCCAGCCGATAAGTATTGGGGAGCGCAAACTGAACGCTCGAGAAATAACTTTAAAATAGGAGCAGAGGCGAGCATGCCACTAGAGGTGGTTCACGGTTTTGCTTATTTGAAAAAAGCTGCTGCACACACGAATTGCGAACTAGGAGTTTTATCCACTGAAAAGCGCGATTTGATTTCAAAGGTGTGTGATGAAATATTAGAAGGTAAGTTGGATGATCAATTTCCATTGGTGGTGTGGCAAACAGGCTCAGGAACACAATCGAATATGAATGTGAATGAGGTAGTTTCAAACAGAGCCCATGTAATTGCTGGCGGAAGGCTAGGTGAAGGCAATTCATCTATTCATCCAAATGACGATGTAAACAAGAGTCAGAGTTCAAATGATACTTATCCTACAGGAATGCACATTGCAGCTTATAAAATGGTGGTGGAAACCACTATTCCTGGTGTGAAGCAATTGAGAGATACTTTGGCAAAGAAGTCAGTTAAGTTTATGGATGTCGTTAAAATTGGTCGTACTCACTTGATGGATGCAACTCCATTAACTGTTGGTCAAGAATTGTCTGGATATGTATCTCAGCTGAATCACGGATTGAAAGCGTTGAGAAATACGTTGGATCATCTTTCAGAAGTCGCCCTGGGCGGAACTGCCGTGGGAACTGGAATTAATACTCCTGCTGGATATTCTGATTTGGTAGCAAAGAAGATTGCGGAATTTACAGGACATCCATTTAGAAGTGCTGAAAATAAGTTTGAGGCTTTAGCGGCTCACGATGCACTGGTAGAGACACATGGTGCATTGAAGCAAATAGCGGTTAGCTTGATGAAAATTGCCAATGATGTTCGATTGCTGGCAAGCGGTCCTCGATGTGGAGTTGGAGAGTTGATTATTCCTTCCAATGAACCCGGTTCTAGCATTATGCCAGGAAAAGTTAATCCAACACAAGCTGAAGCACTCACCATGGTTTGTGCGCAAGTGATGGGTAACGATGTTGCAGTGAGTGTGGGCGGTTCAAATGGTCATTTCGAATTGAATGTATTCAAACCAATGATGGCGTATAATGTGCTGATGAGTGCTAGATTGATTGGTGATGCTTGCAAATCATTCGATGAGCATTGTGCTGTTGGCATTGAGCCTAATCATGGGCGCATCAGGCAAAACTTGGATAATTCGTTGATGTTGGTGACGGCTCTTAACACGAAAATTGGATACGAAAAGGCAGCGAAAATCGCCAAGACTGCCCATGAAAACGGAACTACCTTGAAGGAAGAGGCTGTTAATTTAGGATACTTAACTGCAGAGGAATTTGATCAATGGGTTGATCCTACTAAAATGATTGGAAGTCTTAGCTAACAGACATAGGGTTTCATGAAAAAGTCAGGTTCGTGTTTATGAACTTGGCTTTTTTTTATATGAATTTGTTCAGTTTGCTGTCTTTTAGATCTTGAACAAACTGCTTTATTTTCTGCTCTTCGTCTTTTTGACAGATGAGCAGAACATCATCTGTATCAATGACTATGTAATTGGTTAAGCCTTGAACAACGGCTAGCTTATCATTCGGCAACATTACGATGGAATGGTTGGTGTCGTATGTTTTAACAGTTCCGTTCACCAGCACATTTGATTTCTCATCCTTGTCCATTTGTTCATAGAGCGAGCCCCATGTTCCAAGGTCTGACCAGCCAAAGTCACCCAATACCACATCTACATTTCCAGCTTTTTCCATGATGCCGTAATCAATAGAAATATTGGGGCACTCGCCATAAATAGATTGTATAGCAGCAGTTTCTGCATCAGAGTTTAGATCATCCATTTTCTCGTTGAATAGCTCTGCCAATCCTGGCATCAATTCCTGAAATGCTTCAACGATAGCTGACGCCTTCCAAACAAACATTCCACTGTTCCAATAAAAATCACCACTCTTTAAGAATTGAAGTGCTAACTCTACACTAGGCTTTTCAGTGAAGGTTTTCACCTTTTTTAAGTGGTCATTTCCGTAGTCATTTTCACGATGAAACTGTATGTATCCATAACCCGAATCCGGCCGACTAGGCTTAATTCCTATCGTTACCAAGTTGTTGCTTTCATATGCGTGATCAACGGCTGCATTCAATGTATCGATAAAAGTATTTTCCTTTAGGATAATGTGGTCAGCTGGCGAAATCACCATCACCGCATCAGGGTTTTTCTTATACAACTTATAGGCTGCATATGCGATACAAGGAGCAGTGTTTTTCCTTGACGGCTCGCTTAAAATTTGTGCGTCAGAAAGTTCGGGAAGATGCTCCTTTGTTAAGCTGACATAATCATCAGAAGTGACAATCATGAATTGATCTGGTTTGGAAATTGCTTTCAATCGATCATAGGTCAATTGAATCAATGATGACCCTGTACCCATGATATCTAAATATTGTTTTGGAGAACCTTGTCTGCTCATTGGCCAGAATCTACTTCCGATTCCACCTGCCATTACCACGCAATAAACATCTTTCATATTATTCTAATATCAGGCAGCGAAAGTAATCCACTGCGAACATTCTTATTTGAAGTTAAGGTTAGCATTTTAGTCCATGTCTACTTTGATCACTTCAGCCAACCCGTGAACCAAGTACCATTTTTTTGAGTTGAGCTCTTGACATTTATAACGAGTTCGTTTCAATTCACCACGCTCAAAGCGCATTCCATTGGTTAGTAAAAACTGAGCACCATCTTCGAGTTCTTTGAGACGTGCTTTTGGTTCATCGTCATACTGTCTTAATGCATCTAAAAGGACAGCATCAGAACATGATGCTGCTTTGGGGTTGTTGATATGTCTTTGAAGCGCGGGGTGAAGCTCATTGGGGAAAGCTCCCGTATTTATTACTTCAGCTAGCAGGTTAGAGTATATCCGTTTCCAATTTGCACCGTGTGCTTCTCTGAGTGTTTTGCGTTCATCAAAATCTTTGAGGTGTGCTACTTCGTGCGTCAAGGTGATTAAAAATGAAAATGGATTTAAATTTCCGTTCACAGAAATAATTGCGGGCTCTTTTCTACTTTTTACTCGAAAGTCGCCTAGCTTAGATCTTCTAGGCTTGGTTATTTTCAATCTAATATTGTGAGGTTCTAACCAGGAATAAACCAAGTTAATGGCTTCTTCTGGCATATAGGGCATCATTTTTTTTGAGAATAGATCTTTACTCATTTTTATGTGAGTCCGCCAAGATGAGTTCTTTATTCGGCTGCTGATGAGATCCCCAATGAGGGCAGTCGCAGTCTTTCTTTCCTTTGAATATCGCACAAGAGTTCATTGTTAGAACCGCGCAAATGAAAACAGAGATTTTTACAAAACGCATCGTTCAAAGCTAGTGAATTGATTGATGAAGTAAGCACCGATTTAGCCTTACATTTGTCGCGATGGCATCTTTTTTATTCCATTTGGGTCAATACATCTTACTGATGTGGAGGGTTTTCAGTAAACCTGAGAAAATCTCGATTTATCGCAAGCGATTATTTGATGAAATGGTCTCATTGGGTTTAGCCTCTTTGGGTATTATAATGGTGATTAGTCTTTTTATGGGCGCTGTTATCACCATCCAAACTGCAGCCAATATTGATAGCGCCTTTATTCCAACGTATACTATTGGCTTTACAACACGTCAATCGACTATTCTTGAATTCAGTCCTACAATAATGGCATTGATCCTAGCGGGGAAAGTAGGGTCTAATATTGCTTCAGAAATTGGTTTGATGAGGGTGACTGAGCAAATTGATGCTCTTGAAATTATGGGGGTTAATTCAAGTGCTTTTCTTATCCTTCCTAAAATTGTGGCATCGGTAATAATCAATCCGTTTTTGGTAATCATATCAATGTTCGTTTCAATAGGTGGTGGTTACCTAATAGCCATGTCTACTGATATTGTCACTGTTGCTGACTACGTTTACGGCATACAATTAGACTTCCGGCCGTATCATGTGGCGTATTCTTTATCGAAGGCTGCAGTATTTGCGTTCATCTTTACTTCTATTCCTGCTTATCAAGGATACTTTGCTGCTGGAAGCGCTTTGGAAGTGGGAAAGGCTAGCACCCGAGGTGTTGTGCAAAGCTCAATTGTTATTCTAGTTGCCAATTATATAATCACTCAACTTTTCTTGATATGATAGAGGTTGTTGGATTAAATAAGTCGTTTGGCGATAAGCATGTGTTACAGAACATTTCTGCAACGTTTGAAACAGGAAAGACTAGTTTGATTATTGGAGCTAGTGGAAGTGGTAAAAGCACATTAGCACGTTGTCTAGTGGGGTTGATAACTCCAGAAAGTGGCAAGTTACTTTATGATGGTAGAGATTTTCTAGAATTGAGCCATAAAGAGAAAAAAGCATTGCGTGCCGAAATCGGATTTCTTTTTCAAGGAAGTGCATTGTTTGACTTTATGACAGTGGAAGAGAATGTTCGTTTTCCACTCGATATACTTACGACTCTTACAAAGAAAGAAAAGCAAGTTCGTGTGGATGAAGTGCTCGAGCGTGTTGAGCTACCTTCAGCTCATAAACTATTTCCTTCTGAGTTGAGTGGCGGCATGAAAAAGCGTGTTGGAATAGCCCGTGCAATTTCTCCTCGACCAAAGTATCTTTTCTGTGATGAACCTAATTCCGGCTTAGACCCTCAAACATCTATCGTAATAGATAATTTGATTCATGAGATAACGGTTGAATATAACATCACCACTTTAGTTATTTCTCATGATATGAATAGTGTGATGGAAATTGGGGAGTATATTCTATTTATTCACAAAGGTGAGAAATGGTGGGATGGAGATAATGATAAGATCTTGAAGACAGAAAATAAAGAGCTTTTATCTTTCGTAAATGCATCTGGGTTTTTGAGCACAAAAAAAGCCGGCTCTTAACAAAGAGCCGACTTTCAATTTTTAATCTTTTAGGTTAATCTCTCTTGCTGAAATCGTTTATCACGTTTACAACACCTCTTGTTTCTTGGTACTCATCTTGATCGGTATAAAGCACTAATCTGTATGCGTAGCTTCCCATTGGTACTCTTTTTCCTTTATAGAATGCATCCCAAGTGAAGTCTTTGTCAGCTGTTGAGAATAGTGTATTCCCCCATCGGTCATAAATCTCCAATCGTAATTCTCTAATTCCAGTGCTTTCAATGCTCCAGACATCATTGATGCCATCATTATTTGGCGAGAAGCCTGAAGGAATATAGAGATTGAATTTAGGTGAAACCATTACAGAGTCAATGTCTTTACAACCAATCTCATCTATTGTAGTCAAAGATGTTATATAAGGCTCTCCGTCAGGATAAGGCAGAATAGGTGATTGCTCGAAAGACTCAAGCCCGGCTTTTTCTGATTTCCATATAAAACCTATCAATTCTGATGTTCCTGTGGAACGATCGGTAAACTCTACGTCATAGTCATTTAAATACTCCCATTCAAAGTCAGCAATTACTTGGGAGACATCCACAAAAACATTTTTCTTGATGACAGTGTCGCAGAAATCTGTCATTCGAATTTCAAATGTTGTTGGCTCTGTAGGTGAAATTCTTGTTTCGGAAGTAATTGCTCCATTACTCCATTCAAATTGATACGGCTCAGCTCCATCCATTGCTTCAGCTGATAGAATTATTTCATCACCATAACAAATGATTGTATCGTTTGGTACAATAAGGTCTAGATCATTTTTATCAGCAATTATACCATAGACAGTTTTTGAAATAGTATCTACACGGCATCCATCAGTTAACCATAGTGTAAAAGGTTTGTCTTCAAAAATGATGTCTTGAATATAATCAGTTTGCGTTTCAAAATTATCCCAGCTGAATGCATATCCCCAGCCATAACCTCCAGAAGGAACTCCTGGTCCGAAATGAACTTTTACGTTTTCACAAGGCACAGTATCATTTACAATTCCATTTATTCTAAGTGGCACAGCAACTGGCATGTTAACCGTAACAGAGTCAACATAGTCCACTAGACCGCAAACGTCATTAACGGTCACATAATAGGTCGTAGTTACCATTGGGTTGACAAAAGTGTTCGAATCAACTGCACCCGTGCTCCAACTAAATGTATAGGGTTCGTAGCCGCCCATTGTGCTAACTTTCATAAAAGCTGTGTCTCCTGGACAATCAAAGTTTGACTCAGGTAGATCTCTCGTTGAAGTAACCACGGGGTCATTTTCAGTGTAAAGATGGAAAGTGTGAATTACTGATTCTTGCGTACAACCTCTTGTTATGGTTACGGTATAGTTAGTATCCACAGTTGAGAATACGTTAATCGCTGAATCAGTAGATCCAGTGCTCCATTGATAAGATATATCTCCGTGCCAAATTGCATCATTAAACTGAACTGATACACCCATGTTTGCAGGTGGGTCAATACAAGAAATGGTTTGATTATCTCCAAATTTCACTGAAGACCACGGGACATTGAATATTCCAACATTCACAAAGTCAACTTCTGTTTGTTGCTGGCAGCCATCTTCTACAGTTACCACATATGAAGATGTGATAGGAGGAAGAACACTTTGTGTGCTATCCATTATTCCGTTACTCCAATTGAAGGTGAACGGAGGAAGACCTTGCGAAACTTGCACGCCAATAAGTGCAGGACCATCGTTACAATCTAGAGTCACATCGCCAAACGCATTAATGGTTAAATCAGGCTGGTCAAGAATGTTGAGGTTAATCGTATCACCTCCATAACAGCTCAGCTGTATGCTATCTGTAATGGCAATTACAAGACTTTCTATTCCTTCAGCAAAATTATCAAATAACACGTCAAAAGTGATTGAGTCAGTAGCGACTCCTGCACCAAAGTACAATTCGCATTCCCAGTGATTAGATACTGGATTGAAGACGCAAGGGTCGCCAGCAGAGTTAATTATGTCTGTGTAATCAATTCCCATTTGAGCTTGTCCGTAAACTTCGTAACTCAATGAATCAGGTGCTAACACAGAGTCGTTTCGCGTAAAGAAAATAATAACATCTCCACATCCTTCATATAATGCCGTATCAGCTCCGTAAGGATTGTATGATGGCTCAGGAGAAACAATCAGGCCAACAGACTCAAAGCTGCTTCCTTCTAAAAAAACTCCGGTATCTAAAATTCCATCAGTTCCATCTGCAACACCTAATTTCATGTGAAAAGTATCACATGCTTGAACCAAAAGCACCGCAGTCATCACATCAGTGTAACCATTGTAGGCAAGTAGCGCGCCTCCTGTATTATAATACTGTCCATTTAACCCTGGATGAATTGTGCTGATAGTAATAGGTAGAGCCGGAGTTGTATTTGGGACACTTGCAACGTTGACTGCATTATTCGAAAAAGTTCCATTGATGCCTGGGCCTGATAAAAAGAATCCGAAAACATCATTGTATTGCGTATTGATCCACGTTAAATACTCATCAGATCCGAATACATAATTGAACTCAACGGAGTCACTGGTAGGTACAAAATCAAACTCAATTAAAGCAGCATCTTGAACACTGTTAACACTAAATCCAGCACCGATTAATGCGGGCACACTTTGTGCAACGGCTAATAAGTCAGCATCTCCACCACCTTGACCTAAACCATTGGGGATATTTGTAGAAGCGCCTGCTCCGGTTGAGGTCATAATATTCGTTACGTTTCCCGAAGCCATAGTCACACCACTATCTAAACCAATTGAAGCTATTCCACTTGAAAAGTAGCCGCGCTGTCCAACAGTGCCATATGAAGTAATATTATATCCTGAAACACCGCTACCCATCAACACATTATTGACAAGATAGGTGGCCGAGTTGTAAGGTGCGGCAGAGGTGGTTACTATCGGTTGTGCAAAAAGTGAAGTGCTGCAGAACACAAGCAATAATGATACTATAAGAGTGGAAGTTTGTTTCATGTTTTTCAACGGTCAAAAGCAGTTATGGTGCCTCTTTTTTCAATTTGTTTTCCGGAGACAGTGGTAGCTTTTAAAATGTACGCAAAACTAGTAAGAGTTTCGCTTTGATTGTTCAGCATTCCTGTCCATCTAAAATACTGGTCGCGTGAATTATAGATTAGTTGCCCCCAACGATCAAATATCTTGATGCTAAATTCATCAAGCTCTTCCTCAAATGTCACGCTGAAATAGTCATTTAAGCCATCCCCATTCGGAGAAAAAGCTGATGGAATATCTACTCCATCTCGCATTACAATTGTTCTTTGACTCGCGCTAGTGCAGCCATCTTGGTCTTCAACGATTAGCTCAACTTCATTTTCCACACCTGCCAGAAGCTCAAGTTCAGGATTTAATTCATTACTTACTACCTCACCATTTAGCAACCATGTGAGATTATCATTTGACTCTATCGCAGGAGGTAGAAGATTTATTGTTCCATCGAATTGATATATGTCATAATCGAAATTTGAGTTGATTTCCTTCAAATGGAATTGTTTCTGCATAGAATGCATATCGCCACATTCATCTAAAAACTGCAACTCGAAGGCTGTAGGCTTTGAAATAACTTCGGAATAAGAAGCATGCATCGTTCCATTATTCCAATAATAGAGTCCGTCTGAAAGGTTTGTTATGGATACTTCTGCACCATTGCAGATGGTCTCGTCTTCACAAGCCGGAATTTCGATTGCGCCTTTATTGAACGTGATCGTTTTGTCTAAAACATTGACGCCACAAGCATCGGTTATTTTGAAATCAATTTTTTTGTCTTCTGATGGAATAACAATAATAGGAGCATTCTCTTCGCTCCAGTCACCAAATGTGAACCGATAACCATAACCTACTCCTCCCTTCATTTTTTTAACTTTAGGTCTCAGGGTGACCTCTTTATTATCACATGTGAAATCAATTGACACATCAGAAAATAGCAGTTCATCGTGTGGCTCAAAAAGAACTTCTATTTGACTTGCCGCCTCACTTCCGCATTGATCGGTGATCGTTACGTTATAGGTTTCATTATTCATTGGGTTGACAACTGCTGTTGGATTTGAAGAACCATTGCTCCAATTATAAAAGAATGGGGCGTGTCCACCTGAGTGGTGAGCTGAAAGCTCGATGTCTAAACCTGAGCAAGTAAACTTGTCTATTATAATTTCATCATTGTTGGCCTCAATTGGCGTGTTATGCACGTTGACGGTAAATGTCTTGACTTCTAAAAGTGAAAATTGGTCATGTGACACCGTTACTTGGTAAACACTTGTTTGGTTCGGGCTGACCAGTTTAAACGAGTCGGTCGAACCATCGTTCCACTGATACTGAAAGCCAGAGAACCAATTTTCAATTTCAACTCCTATTTCAACTGGCGTTGATGTGCAGTTTATTATTTGGTTTTCTCCGAAAGAGGATATACGATAGGTGTGCGGGTCGTCTCCTTGAGCATGTGAAAAGAAAGGGATGATCAGTCCTATTATCCAAGTAGAAAGTTTAAGTTTCATAGCCGAAGCATTAAGTCATGAAGAATGATAACCTACAAGTTTAATTAAAATCATCAGTTTGATAGCAAAATACATCCAGTTTATCTACATAATAGGCCAGTTCATGGTGATAGAAATACCGAGTTATCATCACCTATATTTGGCAGCTAATTTAAATAACAAAGAATTTTAAATGATGGAAAGAAGTCAAATATTAGAATATATAGACCTTAATAAAGATCGGTTTTTAGAAGAGCTTTTTGATCTTTTAAGAATACCTTCGGTAAGCGCTGATCCAGCATTTAAGCAGGATGTGCAAAGATGTTCCGAAGTAGTTAAGCAGAGTTTGATTGCTGCGGGAGCCGATTTTGCAGAAGTAAACCAAACCGCAGGGCATCCAATTGTTTACGCTGAGAGAATTATCGATCCAAATAAACCTACTGTTTTAGTTTATGGTCATTACGATGTTCAGCCTGCTGATCCTGTTGAATTGTGGGACTCTCCACCATTTGAGCCTGTGGTGAAAGATGGTAGTATTTACGCAAGAGGTTCTGCTGATGATAAAGGGCAGGTTTACATGCACGTGAAAGCCTTTGAAATCATGGAGAAATCAGGTACTCTTCCATGTAACATTAAGTTCATGATTGAAGGAGAGGAAGAGGTTGGCTCTGAGAACCTTGCGATTTTTGTAAAAGAGAATAAAGAGAAGTTGAAAGCTGATGTGATCCTCGTGAGCGATACCTCAATAATAGCCAATGATACTCCTTCCATTACTGTTGGCTTGAGAGGGTTATCTTATGTCGAAGTTGAGATTTCAGGTCCAAATAAAGATTTACATTCAGGTGTTTATGGAGGAGCTGTGGCAAACCCGGTTAATGTTTTGTGCGAAATGATTGCTTCATTAAAGGATGAAAATGATCATATTACTATTGACGGTTTTTACTCTGATGTAGCTGAAGTGTCAATGGAAGAAAGGGCCGAAATGGCAAAAGCACCTTTCAATGTTGAAGACTTCAAAAAAGGTCTTGGTATTCAAGAGACGAGATCAGAAAAGGGTTATTCTCCAATGGAAGGGTCCTCAATAAGACCAACACTTGACGTAAATGGTATTTGGGGCGGATACATTGGAGAAGGTGCTAAGACTGTTCTTCCAGCTAAGGCATATGCGAAAATTTCTATGAGACTTGTTCCTTATCAAGACCCCCATAAGATCACAGCTTTATTTGAAAAACATTTCAAGAGTATAGCCCCTGACTCAGTAGTAGTCAAAGTAACCCCTCATCATGGAGGTGACCCAATTGTGATTCCAACCGATTTCCCAGGATACATTGCAGCGTCTAAAGCAATGGAGGAGTCTTTTGGGAAGAAGCCTATTCCTGAAAGAGGAGGTGGAAGTATACCAATTGTAGCTTTGTTTGAGAAAGAACTAGGTTTGAAATCGATTTTGATGGGCTTTGGCTTGAACTCAGATGACATTCATTCACCTAACGAGCATTATGGAGTGTTCAACTACCTCAAGGGCATTGAAACCATTCCTCTGTTTTATAAGTACTTCACTGAAGATAATTAATACAACAATGTGAAAGAGCCTCGATAAGAGGCTTTTTCATTTTTGGAATCTTCTACTTCAATTACATAGTAGTAAGTTCCTGCTGAGGCCTTTTGACCCATAATCTCACCATCCCAGCAACTGGTCTCATTATTTGAATGAAATACTTCTACTCCCCATCGGTCATAGAGGTAGATTTGATAGTCTAAAATGTTTTCTAAATCGACACAGAACTCATCGTTGATTCCATCTTCGTTCGGAGAAAAAACATTTGGACTTGATACTAACCCTGGACAGTTATCATCAAGAGCAATAGAGTCTTGCTGAGCACAGCCATTGCTGTCAATGACATCCACAAAATACACTCCGGCTTGTATAGCTTCGATCATGTTACCCACTTCTCCAGTAGACCATGAAATAGATTCGGCATTTTCTGTTATTGAAAGGGTAATAGATTTTCCTTCGCAAACTGATTTGTCGATTACTTCATTGATGCGAATGGTAGGAGTTACATCAATGAAACGTTCGGCCTCTTCGGAGGCACAGCGATTACTCGCTGTGAGAATATAATTTCCAGCTCCAGAATTTATAATCGCTGTGTTTTCATCCGTATTCCAAGAATACGTCCAAGGAAAATCTTGTGCAGTATCTCCAGTTATAATGAGAAGGTCTTCACGGCACAAAACAGTGTCTTTGCCGATGTCTAAAACGTAATTTGAGTCCCATTGCAGAACATTGGTGGTATCGAAAATTATTCCACATGCATTGGAGTCAATGTAAGAATAAACCCCAGGTGATGTGACCTGTAAAGAGGGACTATTCAATCCTGTTGACCATGTGACGGTCGATGTGTCCGTAGTTGCCGTTATGAGGATCGTGTCAAAATCATCACAAAGCAGGTTGGTCTCATTTAAGGATGAAACTAAGATTTCATCAAAAAAGACAGTGATGGTGTCTCTTACTGTATCGCAAATATTTCCAACTTCTACCCAATAGGTGCCGGCTTCATTAATTTCTTTAATTGCTAGGGAAGAACCATCGTTCCATTCATAAGAAGCATTTTCGAAAGTCACATTCAAGATAAGAGTCTCTGTTATACACAATGTGGTGTCTTCCGGGAACTCTAGCACGGGTTGCGCAGATTGGTTTAACTCCACATTAATTGTGTCTATTGTGGTACCACAAGAATTTGTTGCAGCTAGCCAATATACCCCTGTAGAGGTCACATTAAAGGTGGTGTCATTGCTTCCATCCTGCCAAGAATAATAGGCGTTAGGTAGATTCGGGTCAATTAGAAAATTCGCATTAGAGCAAACTAACGTGTCGTTGCCTAGATTGAATTGTGGAGGGTTGTTTATCAGAATAACATCTATAGAGTCTCGCCAAAGACAGCTTTGATAGGAAATGTCGGCCCAATAGGTACCGGCCGTTGAAACAGGCAAGGTGTTGTTTGTTGAACCATCACTCCATTCAATACAAGCGCTATTCCATGTAGCGTCAAGTGTGATTGGTTGACCATTGCAAATGGTGGTGTCAAGCCCTAGAACATTGAAATTTACATCCCAGATAATAACATTTCGTGTGAACGTATCAATATTTGCTCCCCTGTAAGCTAAAAGAGTTACTAAGAAAGTATCTGGACTACTGAAAATGTGGCCTGCATTTATTGAATTGCTTGTGTTTTCAGCGCTTAAAGGATCACCAAAATTCCAATTTACACTGTCAAGGGCTAGAGTGTCTTCAGGAGTAAACCATGTGGTGTCAAACTCACAGTTTGTGCCGAACTCATATGTTATGCCATCGCTTAAAAAACTAGAAACAAAGTTCACGCCTCCACCGGTAACATTATTTTCAGTCTGAAGAAATTGATCTTGAAAACCACAATTTGGACACATTTTATCAGGTTGGGTGATAGCACCTAATGTATCAATGTTAGGTATGTAGGTGTTTACCGGAAATAGATAAATCTGTTTATCCGGCCCTAGCTGCAGATCTGCAAAGGGCTTGAAAGGATTGCCATTGGAGACTATTTGTTCACTACTCAGCAGACAGTCTGTTGAAATATGATCTAAGTCAAATTGATGAATGCCGAATGGGTTTGCAACATTCGATGCCTTTCTTGAATAAAAGAGTTTCTTGCTATCAGCGCTGAAGTCCGCCCCAAATGGAAAGACAGATGCCCCAGAAGTGATGGTTAAAGGATCAGAAACTTGACCAGTTTCATTATTGAATTTCAAGAGTTGAACCGTGCCAGAGGCGAAATTGCAAGTCACCACCCATTGACCATCAGGCGAAATTTTCATAACGCCATGGTATTCACCACCACCAGCGCTACTTAGATGAGGTATTCCTACTGAACTTATCACTGGAGTTGTATTTACTCCGTTATCATCGATAAGAAAAGCATGAAACTCATCGGAATTGTATTTGTGGGCTAAAAGCCAATAATCTTGATCGTTGGCATGCCTAGTGGCAGCAAGTTTTTCGGTGGATGGGTTTAATAGTAGATTAGGACCGAACACAGCGCCATTCCCCCCATTTAAAGTCATTTCTACGTCATAATAGTTCAGCTCGATGTTCAGGCTTTGGGCACTATTCGTGAAAAGATAATAACGAGTGCTGCTTGTAGTTGATGGGATGATTAGTGCTGCTTGCGCTGCTCCTGAGTTTCCAGCTAATCCGGCCCCACCCATCATAACTGATCCGTTGGATGTCCAAACAGTTTCACCATTCGAATAAAAAACCAAATTGCCATTTAGGTCTGAGATACTTGCTCCGCCACCCAGTCCTGCCGCAGAACTAGTGTCAGGAATTGGGATGCCAGATGAAAAATCCAACGCATTGTCATCTGGGAAGGTCCAATTTTGAGTTCTATAATTTTGGGCTGAAATAGAAGCAAAAAATAAAAGACACAGAGAAAGCGTTAAAGAATTCATTAACCTTTTCTTTGTTTCGGTAATTAAGCTCAAATTCATTCTAATATGCACAGAATTCACTTAAATTTCTTCGTTTTATTCTTGTCATTGCTAACCCTTTCAAGTTGTGAATTTAAGGATGTTAAGCTTGAAAATGTTCAAAATTTCGAAGTTAATAGTTTGAAGGGTGGAAAGCTTGATGCAACTATCAGTTTGGTTCTGTCTAACCCTAACTCCTTTCCTATTACTGTTAAAAGTGGAGATTTTGAATTATTCTCAGGCAAGAAAAGTTTGGGTGATGCTCAATTGAAGAAAGCATTTAAAATTAATGCAAACTCCACAGAAGTTTATCCTGTCCAGCTTACAGGAAATATGGGTGATTTGATTACAGCTGGTTTAACAGGCTTGGCAGGAATGCTCTCAGGCAAGAAGCCAGAGGTTTTAGTAAAAGGAGAGTTAAAGGTGGGCAACTTCTTTTTCCATAAAAAAGTGCCGATTGAAATAAAAACGGATCTTCCGATGAGCTTTTAGGCGGGTTTAAAACTGAGACCTAAACATATCTTAGCTCTGATCAGTCGTTTTACTGACTTTTCGATTTGGGTTTTAAATTCCTCGTTTTTATTCATTTCAGCAATTATTGATTCTAATGTACCAACTTCATTTGGCGGCATCAAAATAATATCACAACCAGCTTTAGCAGCTAGCAAAGTTGAGTTTGGTATTTCTTGAACAGCACCCATGTTCATAGCGTCAGTGATTATTAGCCCATCAAAACCCATTTCTGTTCGCAGTAGGTTTGTTACTACCACGGGACTTAATGTTGAAGGCATTCCTTCCGTATTATATTTTGGGTTATTTTCAATAGCAATATGACCAACCATTACAGATAACACACCAGCTTCAATAATCGGTTTGTATAAGCTCACTTCGGTTAATTCACCATCAATGTAGACCAACTTTTTGTGGGTGTCTCCGCTCACTCTGCCGTGCCCAGGAAAATGCTTAGCAGTCGCAATTATCTGATCGTTTTGTGTCGCTTCAATGAACGATATAGCCAAAGGAACTATGGTTGAAGAATCGCTTCCTAGAGTTCTGTTTCCTATTGCTTCGTTATTAGGAGAAACATCAATAACAGGTGCGTAATTGTGTGTAAAACCTACATGGTGAAGTGTTTTATCAATAGTTGATACTGCCTCTTTAATTTCAGCAGAAGACTTGAGTTCAGCTGTGGGTTTCATTTCAGGCGTGCCTGGCATCCTTCTGTTAAATAAACTTGGCTCAGCATCCATGCTCATCATTAATGGAAAGCCATCGCTCATCGCCTGAATGGACTCAATATCCACTTTAAACTGCTCTGGATCGCCACTGAGAAAAATGATACCGCCCACTTTTTGTCCTTTTATAAGTGGCTCAACTTGCGCATAAGGCTTACCAAGTTTTCCTAATGAGGTCACGATCATTTGCGCAACGCGCTGCTCTTCTGAAAGGTGATTATATACTTCATCCACCAATTGGGTGAGCTGAGCATCTTCAGAATAGTAATCTTGAAGAGAGAATTTTTTTTCTTGTGTTTGACATGAAACAGTTATTCCGACCACGAAAAGAAAAAGAAGCGTAAGTTGTTTTTGCATGGGTCAAACCTATTCGATTCAATTTATTATTTAAAAGTAGCCTTCAATATTTTTGAACTTTGTTCTTTTGATTGAATTTAGAAGTTGAAATGGGTGTAATTAAAATGATAAACGATTTTATTTGGAATGTTCGTTTAGAGGACAGAAATCCATTCTCTGCTTTTTGCATAAAGCAATTGAGAATCGTTTTAATCGTATTGAAGAATTATACGAAAGACAATCTTCAGCTACAGGCTGCAGGACTGACTTTTTATACAATGCTCTCAGTTGTGCCTATCGTTGCTTTAGCTTTTGCAATTTCTAAAGGTTTCGGGTTTGAGGAAAGTTTAGAAGAAGAGTTAACTGGTGCTCTCAAAGGGCACGAAGAGGTAATTGAGCCAATAATGACATTTGCAACTCGAATGCTTGAAAACACCAAAGGCGGTTTGTTGGCTGGAATCGGTGTTGTAATTTTACTCTGGACAGTGATGCAACTCCTTTCTAATGTTGAGCTTTCATTCAATGAAATATGGCAAGTTGGCAAGGGAAGAACTTGGCTCAGAAAGGTTACTGATTATTTCGTCATAATGCTTTTCGCACCTATCGTGGTAATATTGGCGGGGAGTATTACAGTCGTTATTAGTGGCCAATTAGAAAATTTAGTAGCGGGCTATGATTTTTTACAGACCATCGGTCCATTCATTCATTTTCTCATTCGGATGATACCGTATACATTGATATGGTTGCTGTTCACCTTTGTTTATATGGTAATGCCAAATACGAAAGTGAGCTTCAAATCGGCTTTGGTTGCAGGTATTATTGCTGGTACTTCATTTCAGCTTTTAGAATGGGTGTACATTAATTTTCAGGTTGGGGTTAGTCGATATAATGCTATTTATGGAAGTTTTGCTGCATTACCACTATTCATGGTTTGGGTAAACACGTCATGGCTTATTACCCTAGTAGGTGCTGAAGTAGCTTATGCAAATCAATATGTTTCTGAAATAAAAAATGAAATTGACGGAGATAAATTGAGTACATCTCAACGTCATATCGTTGCCCTTTTGATGATGCGTTATATCTCTGTAACATTTGAAAAAGGTCAGGATGCTCCTTCTGGTAAGGAACTATCAGAAGCTTTGGCTCTTCCATATGGTGTAACGGCTCGAGTACTAGATTTAATGATTGAATCTAAACTTATATATGAGGTAGGAGGTGATGAAAAAGAGAGTCTAGGGTATTTGCCGCATCGCAGTATTGATAAAGTTCACATTTCGGATGTGATTAGTGCCCTTGATAAATTAGGATTCACCGAAATCCCAATGATGAAAAACTCCGTCTACAACCTTTACTTTGATAAGTATAGCGATATCCAGCAAATGCTTTCTGATTCAGAGAAGAATATATTGGTAAAAGATATGCCTCCTGTTAATCTTAATGAAGAGGTGATATCTTAAACCCATCAGAACCTAACTTTCGAAGCATGAAAATAGCTGTAACCCTGGTCTTTTTTTTAGCAACTAACCTTTTGTTTGCTCAATCTTATGACACGCTTAGGGTGATGTCCTATAATTTACTTTACTACGGTGAAGTGACCAATTTTTGCACTTCAACTAATAATAATATCAATGATAAGGATGGCTATTTCAAGACTATAGCTTCATATACTAAGCCAGACATTCTTCTTGTTAATGAAATGGGAGCAAATCAAATATATGCTGACCGGATCATTGCTAATGTTTTGAATGTTGATGGAGAAACTCGCTATCAGCGGGCCAACATTCAAAACAACTCTTTCAGCTCATTGGTCAATGGAGTGTTTTACGACAAAAAAAAATTAGCGCTTCACCGCCTGGAGAAAGTTTCTATTGCTCAGAATAACTCCAATTTGGTGAGGGTAATAGATGTTTGGTCGTTCTATTACAAAGACCCAAACTTGTCGGAAGGGTCTGATACGGCATTCATTCATTTAGCTGGAATGCATTTAAAAGCTGGTAGCAGTTCATCTGATGTGGTGGATAGGGGGTTAGCTACAGAGGCCTTAATGAACTACTTAGAAACGGAATATGAACCAAGCTATTTTATTGCTGCAGGCGACATGAATATGAAGAGCTCTAATGAATCAGCCTATCAGAATCTGACCAATAATAGCTTTGGTGAATACAAGTTTTATGACCCACTAATTCCAAATGAAATGTGGAGTGGAGCATCTTCTTTTTCATATTCTCATACTCAGTCAACCCATACGTCAGGAAGTTGTGCTTCTGGCGGTGGTTTGGATGATAGGTTCGATATTATGCTAATGAGCGGCCAGATCATGGAGGATACTGGCATGGTAAGTTATGTGTCAGATTCATACATAGCCGTTGGCAATGATGGCGATCACTATAACCTTTCATTGTTGGATGGAACGAATAACAGTGCACCAGCAACAGTTCTCTCTGCTCTTTATGATATGAGTGATCATCTACCAGTAATTGCCGATATCAGTGTTAAACAATTGACGTCTGTTACCGATACAACTGATTCATTAAATGGCATACTATCAAGGTCAATCGACCCTATGAATTGGCAAATTGAGGTTTATGGACAGCAAGTGGAGGTGAAATATTCCGGGAGTAGTGGTTGGGTTTTTGCTCATGATTTGACAGGGAGAATAGTCTACTCAAATAAACAAATCGGTAAATCAAATAGAATTAATCTTTCGAAGTTGAACTCAGGATTCTATGTTATCACAGGAAGAGATTCAGAATCTTCTCTCAGCAGAAAGGTCTTTATACGAAATTAGCGCAGCACATATTTCCGCTCAGAGTCAAGCTTTATGAACGTAAAAAGTAAAAGCGTAAAAGACCACAGTGAAGAACCACCATAGCTGAAAAAGGGCAGTGGGATACCAATAACGGGAGCCAATCCAATTGTCATGGCAATATTAATGGTGAAGTGGATGAAAAGAATTGAAGCAACACAATAGCCATAAACTCGTGTAAAAACACTACGTTGTTTTTCTGCTAGCCAAACTATTCTGGTCATGAGGGTTAGAAACAGACCAATTAATACCAAGCTTCCTAAAAAGCCCCATTCTTCGCCAATGGTGCAAAAAATAAAATCCGTGCTCTGCTCAGGCACGAAATGAAACTTGGTTTGAGTTCCTTGAAGAAAACCCTTTCCCGAAAATCCGCCAGAACCTATTGCTATTTTAGATTGATGAACATTATATCCAGCGCCTAAGGGATCTGAAACGATTCCTAATAATTCATTGATACGATTTTGATGGTGTGGTTGCAGAATATTGTCAAACAAATAATCTACACTTAGAAAGTATCCTAATGAAGCTATATAGCCTGCAGCAATAATGAATAAGCTTCCTTTTCTCTTCCGCAGGTAATAATAAGTTAGTGCCGCAAGAGAACTAAGCCCAAGAATGAAAGCTACTTTGCCTTGAATCAAAGTTCCAAATAGAGTCCATTCGTACTGCTTAAGAAACAAGGCCATAATGAACAAGATAATGGCTACAAAGCCTAGTCCAAAGATCCATCCACTGAGGCCTTGACGGTAAAGAACGATTAAAAGCGAAGTGAAAACCAATAGTGATCCCACATCCGGTTGCAATAAAATAAATACGCCCGGCAAGAAAATTATAGCCAATGACTTTAACTTGATGCTTAAATTATCAAACCGAGCACCATTCATGCTTAGATACTTAGCTAAGGCTAGTGCGGTTCCAAACTTTGCTATTTCACTTGGTTGAAAACTTACAGGGCCTAGTACAAACCAAGATTGAGCACCTTTTACTTCTGTTCCAAAAACAAGCACTCCCATTAATAAAAGAAGGGCAAACC
The DNA here is from genome assembly GCA_002389645.1 of Flavobacteriales bacterium UBA4422. Taxonomy (GTDB): domain Bacteria; phylum Bacteroidota; class Bacteroidia; order Flavobacteriales_G; family Salibacteraceae; genus SHAN690. The sequence continues at coordinate 68,517 of DGQE01000015.1, read as the reverse complement.
CGTAAATTGGATAAGCAAATGTTTCAAAGAACCTAGTATCGAAGAAAAGCATGATCAGTCCAATTACAAGGGCTAAGCCAATCCATAATGCTTGTTTACCATGATTTTTGGCAAGGTCGAAAATAGATGGATGAAGTTCGTCATAGGTAGCGGCATAAATGCTAATCCAGCCAAACAAAACCAAGACGAGATAAATTACTACCATCACCCAGTCAATGTCTTCGAATATGTTTCGTTTAATTCTCAATGGGCTCGAATAACAGATTAGCACCTAGTATGCGTTGTTCTTTTATTGTGTCGGAAATACTGCCATTAATATATTTTTCGATCATTAGGCTGGCAATAGGAGCCGCCCAAGTTCCGCCAAAACCTGCGTTTTCAACATACACAGCAATCGCAATTTTGGGGTTGTTTCGAGGAGCGAAGGCAATAAACACTGAATGATCTTCTCCATGAGGGTTTTCTGCTGTTCCAGTTTTGCCACAAACTTTTATACTGTCAATGCGCGCTCTTCTTGCTGTCCCTCCGGGCTTGTCCACTACTGATTGCATTGCATCAATAATAGGTTCGTAGTATTTAGAGTCGATGTCTGTATTGTGAACTTCATAGTGAATAATTGAGTCATGTTCAGCGTCAATCTCCTTTACTAAGTGCGGGTCAATGAAATGACCTCGATTTGCGACTGTTGCAGCAAGATTTGCCATCTGAAGAGGTACAACTTCAACTTCTCCTTGACCAATACTCACAGAATAAATCGTACTGTAAGCCCAGCGCCTTGCGCCATATATTCGATCATACAACTCTACATCAGGAATACTTCCTCTTTTTAAGGAAGGTAAATCAATAGCAAGTCGTTGACCAAGGCCAAACTTGCTGACTTTTTCATGCCATTCTTCCAAACCAAGTGCACTATCTTCAAAATAATTACTCGAATATCCTTTGTTGATTAGGCGCTTAAAAACCTGATGGAAATACGGATTACAAGACATCTGAATAGCTTCCCTTAGATTCCTCGCTGATGGATGGTTGTGACATCCAACAAGGGCTTTATTGCATGTGATTCCAGTGCTTTCTAGTATTACTCCATCTTGAAGGCCGATCAATGCTTGAATAATTTTAAAGATTGAGCCTGGAGGATATTTAGCCATAAGTGCTCGATTGAATAGTGGATCTAACGAATCGTTTTGAGCGAGCATTTGATAGTTAGCTGCTCTTTTAACACCAACCAACAAATTGGGGTCATAATTTGGACTTGATATTAAACTCAACACTTCTCCAGTTGAAGGTTCAATTGCTGCGATGCTTCCTTTTTTAAAGCGCATCAATTGCTCACCATATTTTTGAAGACCGAGATCCAGCGTTGAAATCAAATTGACTCCTGCTTTGGCGGGAATATCTAATTCTCCACCTAGATATTTGCCCTGCACGGTATTATGCACATCAACCATTAATACTTCTCTGCCTCTCTCTCCTCTTAGTACATTTTCATATTGCTTTTCGAGGCCACTGATGCCAATGAAGTCTCCAGACTTATACACGGAGTCGCGCTCGATGTCTTTGCTGTTCACTTCACCGATATAGCCTAATACATGAGCAGCAACGCTATCTGGGTAAATTCTTAAGGTTCTTTTTTGACCATAAAAGCCATTGAAGCGATATAGGTTTTCTGCAACACGTGCATATTCTGATCCAGTTAGCTGTTTCTGAAATATACTCGATCTGTAAGTAGAGTAGCTTTTGGCTTTGTCCACTCGTTGCACAAACTCCTCTTTTGAAATATTGAGTAATTCACAAAATGCAATCGTGTCAATTCCCTTCACCTGACGAGGCACAATCATTAAGTCGAATGCAGCTTGGTTTTGCACCAAGATTTCACCATGACGATCATAAATAATTCCACGTGCTGGATACTGAGTTACGTATCTTAGGGCTTGGTTATCAGCTGAAGAAGTGTAAGAATCATCCAACACTTGTATAAAAAACAAACGCGCAATAAATATCAATGATATTACTGCAAAAAGAGCAATTACGCTTATCTTTCTGTTTTCTAGATTAATCATACCCTAGCCCAGACTTAGGTGAGCGTGTAAAAAGCAATTGCACAACTACAATTAGAGATAGCGTAAGCAATGAACTACCCATCGCTTTTAGCAGGGTATACCCTAAACCGCTCATTCTGAATGATTCTATGAAAAAGAGTACGAAGTGATGCAGAAAAACCATTATTCCTGAGAAGGTTAAGAACCAAAGCCACCCCATTTGCTTAATGCTTACGTTTCTCGAGAATTCGTATCCATCTCTTGGAGCCATGGAACGAAGTATATAGGGTCTTGCATAAGCCAAAAACACTGCTGAAATAGTATGCATACCTAGTGTTTGGGAAAAAATATCAATGATTATCCCCATAGCAAAAGCTAAAAATAACCCGGCATTCGGAGGAAAATCTACAGGGAGAATGATCAGTAGATAAATATAGAGGTAAGGGTTCAAAAGACCTGAAAATTGAACGTTGTTCAGCAAAACAATTTGAACAATTATCAAAAGAAGAAAATGGATGATATAGGAGAAGATATCTCTTGTCATTGCTCAATTTCCATTATGAGTGAATCTAGTTCGGGTTTTTCCTCGTTTTCTATGATATATAGATTGTCGATGTTTTCGTAGTTAGTAGCAAGTTTTACGGTGATTGATTGGAAGCCCGTGCTTTCGTTTCTTTCAGAGGATACCGCAAATCCAATAAGTTCATTCGGTGGAAAAGCCCCTGAAGCACCGCGTGTTAGTATCGAGTCGTTTGGCTGAATACCGACATGGTTAGGGATGTCCTCTAAAATGGCGAAATGAGCGTCTTTTCCTTCCCATTTTAGTATGCCAAAATAGGAGCTGGATGAGAGTTTACAGCTTATCAAACTTTGACTGTGGATGAGAGGGATCACCTTACTGTAATGCTCGCTGCAATGACTAATTATTCCAACCACTCCTTCTGGTCCGATTACGCCTTGTTGCGGAGATATGCCTGCATTAGATCCTTTGTCTAGTATAATGTAGTTGTTTCCAAGGTTGTACGTGCTTTTAATTGCATTTGCCTTCCTTGTTTTGTAATGAATTCGCGATACATTATTGTTAGAAGTACCTGATGAATTCAGTAATTTTTCTTTAAGCCTTGCACTCTCTTCAAGGAGTAACGTATTCTCCTCTTTTAAGCCAATGTATTGTGCATAGGAATTGTTGATGTTTGCGACTTTCCCACTTAATGAAATCGAGGTAGAGTAGAGTGAAGAGTTGTGAAAACTATTATTGGTCGTAAGAATTACAAAGCCTATGAACTCCAGGAAGAAGAACAGAAACGTAAATTGATTATTCCAAATGAACTGAAAGAAATTTCTCATATTCAGTCACCTATTCTATTGTGCTTTTTAGTGCTATGCTACCTCATCAAGAATGGGAAGCGATGGGCGTTTTTCAATGCAATGCCAGTTCCACGAGCAACTGCCCGCAATGGATCTTCAGCTACATGTACAGGAAGTTTGGTCTTCATGCTTATTCGCTTATCTAGCCCTCTTAACATTGAACCACCTCCAGCTAAATAAATACCCGTTCTGTAAATATCAGCCGACAATTCTGGTGGAGTCATTTCAAGTGCACTAAGTATCGCCTCTTCAATCTTAGAGATTGACTTGTCTAAGGCATGCCCGATTTCGACATATGAAACCATTATTTCCTTTGGTATGCCGGTCATTAAGTCACGGCCGTGAACCGCCATGTCTTCGGGTGCATCTTCCAGTTCCGTAATTGCAGCGCCAACTTCTATTTTGATACGCTCAGCTGTTCGCTCACCAATTAAGATGTTGTGCTGCCGTCTCATGTAGTCTTCAATGTCACTCGTAAACTCATCTCCGGCTACTCTAATGGACTTGTCACAGACAATTCCTCCGAGCGCTATAACTGCAATTTCACTTGTACCTCCGCCAATGTCAATAATCATATTACCCATTGGCTCTTCAACGTCAATTCCAATTCCTATGGCCGCAGCCATTGGTTCGTGAATGAGGTATACTTCTTTTGCTCCTGCATGCTCGGCAGAATCTTTAACGGCTCTTTTCTCCACTTCTGTAATTCCTGAAGGTATGCAGATTACCATTTTTAGACTAGGAGTAAATAGCCTATTGCCATAGTTGATCATTTTGATCATTCCTCTAATCATCTGCTCTGCAGCGTGAAAATCAGCAATTACACCATCTTTTAATGGACGTATTGTCCTGATGTTTTCGTGTGTCTTACCATGCATTTGCATAGCGAGCCTGCCAACCGCAATTATTTTTTTAGTTGACCGATCTTCAGCAACAATAGATGGCTCATCCACGACAACTTTGTCATTGTGAATGATAATTGTGTTTGCCGTGCCTAAGTCAATGGCAATTTCTTCTGTGAATATGTTGAACAATCCCATATTTATTCTCTCCGTTCAAGTCTGATTGGTCTAAAAGTAGTTTAATTTCAATATTCCACAACAATTGCCTTAATGACGGAAGTGTCTAACACCTGTCAATACCATGGCCATTCCATTGTTGTTGCAGTAGTCAATTGATTCTTGATCTCGAAGAGAACCACCAGGCTGAATGACAGCCTTTATTCCAACACCATTTCCAATTTCAACACAATCTGGAAAAGGGAAGAAGGCATCACTGGCCATTACACTACCTGTAATTTCGAATCCAAAGCTCTTGGCTTTTTCAATTGCTTGTTTCAACGCGTCAACTCTTGAAGTTTGGCCCACTCCGCTTCCTACAAGTTGTTTGTTCTTAGCTAGAACAATCGTGTTTGACTTGGTGTGTTTCGCAAGCTTATTCGCAAATAATAAGTCCTCGACTTCCTCAGCTGTCGCTACTCTTTTTGTAACGTTTCTAAGGTCCTCCGACTTTTCATTTTTGGCGTCAATATCTTGCTCTAAAACACCATTTAAAACTGAACGCACAGACTTGCTAGGAAAGCCTTGAAGTTTATCGATAAGGATAATGCGGTTCTTTTTACTTTGAAGTAATTTCAAAGCTCCATCATCATAAGATGGCGCAATAATTACTTCGCAAAAAAGCTTGTTAATCTCTTCAGCACTGGCGACATCAATATTTGTGTTGGCAATGATAATTCCACCAAACGCGCTCACGGGATCACCCGCAAGAGCATCTAGATAAGCAGTTTTGGCATCGGCTCTAGTAGCAAACCCACAAGCGTTGTTGTGCTTAATCACAGCGAATGTTGGTTCCTCATGCTGAAAATCACGAATCAATCTAAGTGCTGAGTCAATATCTAAAAGGTTGTTGTAAGAAAGCTCTTTCCCATGCAATTGCTCAACAAATGCATTGATGTTGCCAACATATGCACCTTCTTGGTGTGGATTCTCACCATATCTTAATGCCTTTCGCTGATCGTCCCACTTCTCGCCTAAAAAGTACGATGAAATGGCGCTATCATAAAGTTTGGTTACTTCAAACGCCTTCGAGGCAAGCGCTTTACGATCACTTAATTCAGTCTTTCCTCCTGACTTCAAAATCTTCAATAAATCTGCATACTGATTTTTTGAAGGTATGATCGTAACATCATTAAAGTTTTTGGCTGCAGCACGGATCAGAGATATACCACCAATATCAATTTTCTCAATGATTTCTTGATCCGTTCCCCCTGAAGCAACTGTTTCTTCAAAAGGATAAAGATCAACCACAACCAAGTCTATGACAGGAATGTTGAATTTTTCTAACTCTTGAGTGTCTTGTGACTCTGAAGATCGAGCCAAAATTCCTCCAAAAACTTTTGGGTGTAGTGTTTTTACACGACCACTAAGTATCGAAGGGTACTCTGTGATGGATTCCACCTCAATTACTTCGACTCCTTTATCTTTCAGGAATGCAGCGGTGCCGCCAGTAGAGTATATTTTAATGTTTTTTGCGCTGAGCTCTGCAGCTATTTCATCAAGCCAGTCTTTACTGAATACAGAGATTAATGCTGAACGGATTTCTTTCATGCCAAATAGGAGGTTTTTTCAATGCTGAATAAGCTGCAATATTATTCAATCCGTTTGGCCTACAGATCAAAACTTATCCACTTATGTTGACATTTGATCAACAGAAGACGCTTTTGAAAGACCGCCATCAATCCGTTCATTGAATCGACCTTTTCGAAAGACATTTCGCGTATCACCATGTAAACGCTTTCCCTTTCTTCGTTCGCGCTGAACTTCTTCAGGCAGTTGGATAATTTCTTTGCATTCATCAGAACAACAAGCTTCATATTTTTCCTTACAAGCGTCACACTGGATGAAAAGCAAATGACACTCTAGGTTTTCGCAATTGGTATGGTTGTCACAAGGCTCACCGCATTGATGACAATGCGCTATTACCTCTTCGCTGATACGCTCTCCAAGGCGCTCATCAAACACAAAGTTTTTACCGATGTATTTGTTTGTCAATTTATTATCTTGAACTTGGTGCGCGTATTCTATGATTCCGCCTCTCAATTGGTTGACGTCTTTGAAGCCTTTATGCTTAAAGTAGGCGCTTGCCTTTTCGCAGCGAATTCCTCCTGTGCAGTACATAACAACCTTCTGGTCTTCCTTGCCCTCAAGCATTTCTTCGACCATTTTTAGTTCTTGTCTAAATGTGTCCGCATCTGGAGTAATCGCTCCGTCAAAGTGACCAACCTCACTTTCATAGTGATTCCGCATGTCAATAACGATAGCCCCTTGTTCAATGGCTTCGTTCATTTCTTCTGCGCTCAGATGCTTTCCGGTGTTCCACGGATTAAACGTGCTGTCATCTAAACCGTCAGCAAGAATTTTACTTCGTACCTTAATTTTCAGTTTGTAGAATGATTTGCTGTCGTCTTCAACCGCTATTTTTAACGGTACGTTATTGAGGTTAGCATCCGATGATAAATGCTCGATCCATTCGTTCCAGTTGTCTAATGGAACATTCATCTGAGCATTAATCCCCTCGTTAGCGAGGTATATTCTGCCAAGGCATCCTAACTCTTCCCAGCTTTTATACAAATGATCCCGATATACATTGGGTTCAGTTATTTGAAAGTACTTGTAAAAAGATACAGTTTTGCGCTGAGTTGGATCATTTGCGATCATCTCTTTTAATACGCGCTTATCAATTCTGTTATGAAGAGGCATGCTGCAAAATTAAGCGCTTTACCGAAAATTAACTCTGATCTAGATCAGGTGTTTTCGTTCCGATTTAAATATCTTTTATAATGACGTTTTATATCTACCTCAGGAAGCAACTTTTCGCCTCTGAAAATGTGTTTGACTAGATGCTTGGAGAAGTAAGGGGCAAGCATAACTCCTTTTGACCCTAATCCGTTGAAAATAAATAGCCGGTCATCATCAGGGGAAGATCCTAAATATGGTCTGCGGTCAGCAACAGTCGGTCTTATTGCAGCTTTTTGGTCGATGACTTGAAATGGAACATCGAATAGTTCGGTAAAACCTTTAAGTAAATCATCAATGGCTTCAGGTGTCGTTTTCCAATCTAAATCTTCCCAAGTGAATGTACTTGACAGTTTGTACTCATTACCCCCGATTGGAATAATGTTTACCACATTGTTTAGTACGATGTCAGTCATTGGCTCTTCTGCGCGAACGGTTATCCACTCCCCTTTACAAAGCTTAAAAGGAAGCCATTTAAAGTATGGGTTCTCCGCAGCAAAGGCACCTTCGCAAAAAATAATTCGATCAAAAGTTTCATCGTTGTAATGGAGCTGATCTTTGTCTGGCACTAAATTCTCCAATTGAAATTTCGACTCAATGAGAAGCTTCTCGGACTTTAGTTTTGATATGTAAGATGTTTGAAGTAAAGCACAGTCTAGTGTGCCTGTCTGCTTTACTTCACCAAAGGTGTTGTTGATGTCTCCCATGAAAGGGGTGTATTCAGAATCCTTTAGCCTTTTATTCCAAAAGTCCTCATAAGCTTGATTTTTTATCTTTTTGAACAGCTCATGTTTTTCGACTAGGTTGACACCAAGTGATGCTTCAAGCGATTGATAGAAAGTTAGCATTTCTGGAATAAGTGCGTCAACCATCCAGCTAAGGTTTAATCGTTTGAATACGATTGGATTGAACATTCCAGTCGCAACTGCTGTACTAGAAGGAATGTTTGTCGGTTGGATAAGTTTAAAAGGTTCTCCTATTTGCTTGAGTTGCTCAGCAATGCAAATTCCGGCCAAACCACCTCCGATTATTAGTGTCGACATTGATGCAAAGGTTCTAAACTATTCGTTATGGCGAAAGAATGTTTCTGCCGAGTTGAAGAATGGTTCATGAATTAAAGTAGAGTATCAATATCTTCGTGAAAATTTTTTTCGTGTGTCAGACAACTTTGACTTGAGCTTGAGTGTCTGATCAATATCAAATTGGATAAAATGAAAAACATAAGCCTAAAATTAATGATTCTGCTTTTCGCAGTAATCGGGTATTCAAAAGTGCAAGCCACCCATATCATGGGAATGAGTATTGCCTATGAGCATATTAATGGAGATACTTTTGACGTTTACCTAGACTTTTTTGAGTATTGTGGTGGTTCTGCCTTTAACGGTCAGCCTACCTCTGCAGCCTCAGGTGGATACGGTAATTTTTCGGTTCAATGTCCTGATTTAAATTCTAGTAATTCATTCAATGCACCGCTAGATACGTTGATTGATGCTTCTCCAATTTGTGCGCCATTGGCAGCAACTCAAAACTCTTGTTTGGCTGGTTGGCAAACTGGTCTATTAGGAATTAGATGGTACAAATACAAACAACAATTAGTGCTGAGTACATTGACCCAGTCGTCTTGTTCGGAATTTGTTTTGTGGTATGGAACAGGAGCCAGAAACACAGGCTCAAACTATACTGGCCAACCATCAATTGGGGCTTTTACAACATTGAAGCAGCAGTCATATCCGAACAATAGTTCTCCAAAATTTACAACCAATAAGCCAATTCCGTTCTTCTGTGATGGACAGGATGTGACTTACAACTGGGGTGCGTCAGAGCAAGATGGTGACAGCTTGTATTGGGAGTTAGATACTGCAGTTTCAACGTATAATAATGTTACGGGCTTTAATTACATTCCTTACGCTACTTTTCCTTTCGTTTACACTGGCATTCAACCAATGCAAGGTGTGAATATAGACCCAGCTACAGGTGAGCTTACTTTCGTTGCGTTTAAAGATCCGGCAGCCATAGCTTCTAACTATGCCATTGCAGTGAAGGTCTCTGAGTATGATCAAGAGACTGGAACTAGAATCAGTACTACTCAAAGAGATGTTCAGTTTATCGTTACCGATTCATGTGTGAATATACCTCCTCAACAGGATACCAATGGTTTGCTGAACTTCGGAGGAACAGGAGCCCAAACTGGTCCAAATACAATTGAAGTTTGTGTTGGTCAAGATTTCGAATTTGATGTTGCAATATTTGACTTGGACACTTCAGGAAACCTTTCAAATGATAGTTTGACGATAACGTGTAACATAGATCAGGTTTTACCAGGTGCTACTTGGTCTATTCAAGGAGGAAATCCTGACACAGTGCACATCGAGTGGAACTCGGTTCCAGTCGCCCAAAATTTTGTTCCTTTTAATATTACGGTTGAAGATGATAACTGTCCTGTGACAGGCTTCAACATCTATAATTACAATATTTTCATTAGTCCTGCTACTTTCTTGGGTCCAGATACTGCAATTTGTAGCCTAGATACGATACAGCTGGATGCGAACGGAGGAGATACATTTTCTTGGTCAGTTTTATATGGAGACCCAATAATAGTAGGTCAAAATTTTGGCTGTGTTCAATGTCAAGACCCTTGGATTAATCCACAGCAAACCACAGCGTATGTGGTTACTAGTAATCTAACTGCTACGTGTGGCAATACAGACACAATCATCATTGAAGTGTTTGATCAATTCCCAGTAATGCTATCTCCAGTCAATGGAGGTACAGTGGATACAGTGGTTTATTGTGCAACCGATGGGTTGGACACACTTGTTTCTCAAACACCAGGTGGAACGTTTTTAGGTCCAGGTATTGTGAATGGTGTCGAAGGGGTGTTTGCTCCAGACATTGTAAATCCTGGTTTTGGAAATGATACTACGGTAACGATTACATACGTTTTACAAGGTGTATGCGCTAATGAATCTGAGTTGAATATTAGGGTAAAAGGATTACCTGATGCGCGCGTGGCAACCGAAGGTCCTTTCTGTAAGTTCAGTGAGTCAGAGCAACTAGAAGGCTTCGTTTCTGGAGGTACTTGGGATGGTCCTAATACTGCTGCATCAGGTGATTTTGATCCGAGCGCCTATGCTAATACGGCTCCTGATACTGTTCGAATTTATCATACGATTAACGATAGTGGCTGTGTGAACACTGATTCAATAGATATTCGGGTCATTAATGAGTATAGTTCGCGTATTGATAGCTTGCCTAAGATATGCGCTGGAGAGGAGTTACTTCTTCGATTGAACGATTATGAGGGAGATCCATTTGGAACTTGGTTGGGTGATGATATTTTTGAAAACCCAGAAGGTTCAGGAAATTTTTATTTCGATACGGAGGGTAAGAAGGCAGGTTCTTATAGTATTACTTACGAAATCGAAGGGCTTTGCGGTACTTCTACGACTGAAGAGCTTTTGATTAGTCTACTGCCAGACGCATCGATTTTCGGGGCTGATAGTGTTTATTGCGACAATATTTTAGATAGTGTTCAATTAGAAACGGCAAGAGAAGATGGAAGATGGGGTGGAAGTTTAGTTGCTCTTCATGATGGTTTCTTTATGCCAAGTGAAATAGGAGAAGGGGTTTATACTTTAAGCTATGAATTGTACGATACCGCCACTACATGCTATAATAAAGAAGAGGTGGAAGTGCGAATAGCTCGTACACCTGTTCGTCCGAAGGTTCACGGTGGTGGCCCGTACTGTCAAGGTGATAATTGGACAGTAAGAGGAGATGGGTTGTTAAGCAATACTTACAAATGGTATTCTTGGAATGGTATAACTGAGAACGCTGATAGTATACCTTCATTGCAAGATATGGAGTTGTTAGGAGCTGGAAATCCATTCAGGTATGGTGAATTGGTAGATATGCCAACCATTATTTATGGAACTCAAGTCAGTAAGTATGGCTGTGAGAGTAATTATTCAAGGCTAGAGACTATTGTGAAGCCGAGTCCAGATGCGCTTATAGAAGTGGATAGCACTTCTAGTGATGTTTCAATTGCTGCTGACGGGGTTATTACAGGAAATGTTCCTTTGGATCTCACGTTTTTTAATCTTAGTGAACCAACATCGGGCTTGTTTTATACATGGACATTCGGTGATTACGAAACTGTTGAAGATGAATTAGGAGAAACACAAGAGTTTTTGTTTCCTGAGATTGGGACTTATTTGGTGCAGTTAATTGCAGATAATGGTCAGTGTACTGATACGAGCAAGTTATTTGTTCGCACAGACAGGATTACTAATTTCTTTATTCCTAATGTGTTTACCCCTAACGGTGATAATGAAAATGATTTCTTCGTTTGGGATATCGAAGGCATCAAGGATTTTGATATGAAGATTTACAACAGGTGGGGAACCAAGGTATTTCAAACAGAACAAATAGATGATTTCTGGGATGGCGGTAACGAGCCAGAAGGAACATACTTCTATGTAGTTACCGGAAGGGAAGAAACCTTAGATGCGGAGCCCGTTGAGTGGCGCGGTGATTTGACCTTGATCAGAAATAAATAAGAATTAAGTTTATGAAAGCCCCAATCATTTGATTGGGGCTTTTTCGTTTAAAACTTTCAGTTTTTTAACTGTCACATACTTTAGCCTAATATGTTTGCACTGTGATATGTATAGCAGACAGTGGGTCAACGAAAACGGACTGGGTTTTAGTTGACGAAAAAAACGGAGACGAACAGCGGTTTGTTTCAATGGGTTTGAACCCATTTTACGTTCATCAAAAGAAAATAGAAGAAGTCTTTCGATCAACAATTCCGCAAGAATTAATTGATCAGATTAAGGCTATTCACTTTTATGGAGCAGGCTGTTCCAATGAAAAAAGGAATCAAATTGTAAATTATGCATTGAGCAATGCGACTTCTAGTAGCAGCGTTTTTGTATATCACGACCTTTTGGGAGCTGCTAGGGCGGCTTGTCAATTTAATCAGGGAGTTGCGAGTATTCTTGGCACAGGATCCAACTCATGTCTATATGATGGAATGAACGTTTTAGATAACGTTGATAATCTTGGCTTTGTGCTCGGAGATGAAGGAAGTGGAGGACATATAGGGAAGGAACTAATTCGTGCGCGTTGTTATAGAGAAATGCCCGATGAAATTGCAGATCACATTGATGCTGCGTACAAGTTTGATAAAGATGAAATTCTAGATCATGTTTATCACGATCCGTTGCCGAATACTTTTGTTGCATCTTTTGCGCCAATTTGTTCTGAATTTCGAAGCTCAGAGTTTATCCAAAATTTGTTGCATGATGTTTTTACTGAATTTGTTCGGAAGCATCTTTTGAAGTATGATCACTCAGATTGGCCGCATCATTTTCTTGGTTCTATCGCTTGTGAATTTGAAACAGAATTGCGCCAGGTATTAAGAGAGTTTAATTTGACACCTGGGATATTTGAGCGCAAGCCTATCAATGCCTTGGTTAAATATCATTTGAACGATCATGAGGTTTGATCACCTTTTGAATAGGCTTCATTTATTACCCGATCTGCCGTTGCCAGGCCAAGATGCTCATGATGATATTTTGCCTTTTATAGCTAAACAACGTAAAACTGCACTTCAGAATGATGAAAGTCCAAGGCTGAGTTCGGTTGCCGTCACCTTTTTTCCTCAAAATGATGAGGCGAATATTTTACTTATTGAAAGACAGTCATACGATGGGGTGCACAGCGGTCAAATAGGTTTTCCAGGTGGAAAAGTGGAAGAAGAGGACGAGTCATTAGTTGATACCGCTCTGAGGGAAATGGAAGAAGAAGTTGGCGTTTTGCGCAAAACTCCAAAGCTAATAAGGTCTATCTCTGAGGTCTATATTCCACCTAGTAGATTTTTAGTTCACCCTTTTCTTTTCTATCTTACCAAACTTCCTGAATTGTCTAGAAATGAGCGGGAAGTCCAAAAAATTATTTTTTTACCTGTATCAAAACTGCTTGATGATAAATTGGTTGTTCAAGGTGAAATTAGACTAAATAACGGGGTTGAAATAAAGATGCCATATTTTGAGCATCAAGGGCATCAAATATGGGGCGCAACTGCCATGATGCTAAGTGAAATTAAATGGATGATAAGAGGTGTCATATGAAGTGGATATGTTCCATAGTAATGCTTGTTTTTACAGTTCAATTAATGGCTCAAAGGCCGTTGAGTAAAAGGGATCAAAAAGCCAAAGAAGAATTTGAGGCTTTAATTGCAGCAGAAGAAAAGTACAAAGAACTCATTGAGAATGCAGATAGGGCGTTTAAGGCCAACGATTACTTATTGGCTCGTATGACATTTCAAGAGGCTAGCCAGTACAACCCTGAAATGAAACAATGGTTGATTTCTAAAGTCAATGATTTAGATATTCTAATGGCGAAGAATGCTGCTAGATCGGTTGATTCGATCTATGTAAAAGTTCCAATCAAATCAGTGCAGCTTATGCAGGTTGAGTCTGATCAAAAGATTCAATCAAGATCTCTTCAGGTACCAGATTTAAAAGTCGTTTCGGCTGAGTCAGCTGTAGATACTATTATCAATGAATCTCCTTCATTAGAAATAGAACCTCCTATTGAAGCAGAGATGCCTGCGGTCAAAAAAGAAGAAGTAAATGTTGTGAAACAAACTCCGTCTGCTGCCCAACCTATAAAAGAAGAAAAGGTTAAAGAGGATTTCTCTCAACTTGATAATGGAATTACTGAGGAGACATTCAACCTCACTAACCACGAGGTTATTAGAATAGTGGTGAAAAAAGGTATTGATGTAAAAGTCTTCAAACGAGTAAAACATAATTGGGGTGGTGAGTTTTACTTCTTGGATGGCATGGATGTATCTAAAAGGTATTGGCTAGAACAAGTTGATTTATACCGTGTTAAATTCGCGAAATAAGGGCAATAAAAAATAGCACTATGAGATTTAAAATCTAATACTTTTGCGGCACTTTAATACAGACTTAACAAGTTCACAATGAGTAAATATCAAGCACAAATAGACAGTTTCATGGATGCTGTAAAGGCAAAAAATCCAAATGAAACTGAATTTCTACAAGCGGTTCATGAAGTCGCTGAAACTGTAATTCCTTACATCGCTGAAAACAAGGCCTATCAGGATGCTAACATTCTAAACAGAATGGTTGAGCCAGAAAGAGTAATCATGTTCCGTGTGCCATGGATCGATGATAAAGGAGGTTTTCAAGTAAATCGAGGTTACAGAATTCAAATGAATTCGGCTATTGGGCCGTACAAAGGAGGTCTTCGTTTTCACCCATCAGTGAATTTAAGTATCCTTAAGTTTTTAGCGTTCGAGCAAGTATTTAAGAATTCACTTACCACACTGCCAATGGGCGGTGGAAAGGGTGGCGCTGATTTTGACCCCAAAGGCAAATCAGATAATGAAGTGATGCGTTTTTGTCAGAGCTTCATGTCAGAGCTTTCTAAGCATATTGGAGCTGACACTGATGTTCCTGCTGGAGATATCGGAGTTGGAGGTCGTGAAATAGGTTTTCTTTTTGGTCAATATAAAAGACTGAGAAATGAATTTACTGGAGTCCTTACTGGTAAAGGTCGTGAGTTTGGAGGGAGTTTGATCCGTCCTGAAGCAACAGGATATGGTAATGTTTATTTTGCTGAAAACATGCTTAAAACGAAAGGCGAGAGCTTCAATGGTAAGACGGTAGTCATTTCAGGAAGTGGAAATGTAGCGCAATATGCATGTGAAAAGGCTACTCAGCTTGGAGCTAAAGTTGTTACTGTGTCAGATTCTTCAGGTTTTGTTCACGACAAGGATGGAATCAACGCTGAGAAATTGGCTTTCATCATGGACTTGAAGAACAATAGACGAGGTAGGATTAAGGAATATGCTGATAAGTTTGGAGCTGAATTCCATGAAGGAAAGCGCCCATGGTCAGTCAAATGCGATATTGCTCTGCCATGTGCAACTCAGAATGAGTTGAACGGAGATGAGGCAAAAGCCCTTGTAGCCAATGGAGCGATGTGTGTAAGTGAAGGCGCGAATATGCCTTGCACTCCTGAAGCGATTGAAGTCTTTCACTCAGCTAAGTTGCTTTTTGCTCCGGGTAAAGCGTCAAATGCTGGTGGAGTTGCAACGTCAGGGTTGGAAATGAGTCAAAACTCATTAAGATTAGGTTGGACAAGAGAAGAGGTTGATGAAAAGCTTCATGGTATCATGAACAGTATTCACGAAGCTTGCGTTCAGTATGGATCAGATGGCGATGGCTATGTTAATTATGTGAAAGGTGCAAACGTTGCGGGTTTCTTGAAAGTTGCCGATGCAATGGTTGCTCAAGGACACGTTTAAATGATATACTAATCAAGAAAACAAAAAGCAGTCATTACCGACTGCTTTTTGTTTTTTAGAAAAATTGAAATGATATGTACGGTAATCTAAAAGAACATCTTCAAAATGAGCTTCAATCAATTGAAGAAGCGGGTTTATTAAAGAAAGAAAGGGTAATAACGTCTGAGCAAGGTGCTTCCATTAAAATAAGCACAGGACAAGAAGTATTGAATTTTTGCTCTAACAATTATTTAGGCCTTTCCTCTCATCCAAAAGTTGTTCAGGCAGCAAAAGATGCTTTAGATACGCATGGCTTTGGTATGTCTTCTGTTCGCTTCATCTGCGGAACTCAAGATATTCACAAAACGCTAGAACAAAAAATCGCGGAATTTTTACATACCGAGGACACCATATTATATGCTGCAGCCTTTGATGCAAATGGAGGTGTTTTTGAGCCTTTGTTGAGCGCAGAGGATGCTATTATTTCAGATTCTTTAAATCACGCCAGTATCATCGATGGTGTGAGGTTGTGTAAAGCCAAGAGATTCCGTTATGCAAATAGTGATATGGCCGACCTTGAAGAGCAATTAAAAGCGGCAGATGGGTCTCGATTTAAGATTATTGTAACGGATGGCGTTTTCTCGATGGACGGTTATGTGGCGCAACTCGATAAAATTTGTGACCTAGCTGATAAGTATGACGCATTAGTTATGGTGGATGAATGCCATGCTACTGGGTTTATTGGAAAAACCGGTCGTGGAACGGTTGAGCTTAAAAATGTTTTGGGGCGTGTAGACATCATCACAGGCACCCTAGGTAAGGCGCTGGGAGGTGCGATGGGTGGTTTTACAACCGGGAAGACAGAGATTGTTGAAATTCTTCGTCAACGCTCAAGGCCATATTTATTCAGTAACTCGTTGGCGCCAAGTATTGTTGGTGCTTCTATTGCGGTGTTTGATTTACTTACAGAAACAACTGACTTAAGAGATAAGCTTGAGAGTAATGTCAACTATTTCAAAAAGGGAATAAAGGCAGCTGGGTTCGATATTAAGGATGGTGACTCGGCAATTGTACCTATAATGCTCTATGATGCAGCGTTATCGCAGAAATTCGCTAATGAATTATTGGAAGAAGGGATTTATGTAATCGGGTTCTTTTTTCCTGTGGTGCCTAAAGGGCAAGCGCGCATTCGTGTGCAATTGTCTGCTGCCCACACACCAGGTCAATTAGACAAGGCGATTACTGCTTTTACGAAAGTCGGAAAGAGTCTTGGAGTAATAAAGTAAATAACTGCTTTGATAAAATCTTTTCTTAACTGTTTGACGCAGTTAAAAATAGTTTTATCTTTGCGCCCCTTTTTAAGGGAATAAAACTATTGGAACCGTGAGTCATTTAAGTTATAAAACTATCTCAGCAAATGTTGAAACTGCCGATAAGCAGTGGATTGTTGTAGATGCAAAAGATCAAACGCTTGGTCGTTTTTCTTCACATGTAGCATACCTGCTTAGAGGAAAGCATAAGACCAATTTCACTCCACACGTAGATTGTGGTGATAACGTAATTGTGATCAATGCAGAGGCGATTAGCCTTTCAGGAAATAAAGTTGAGACAAAGGAGAGACTTTGGCATACAGGTTTCCCTGGTGGTCAGCGTTCAAGAACTGCCGCTGAAACATTAGAAAGAAAGCCAGAAGATTTGATCGAATGGGCTGTTAAAGGCATGTTGCCTAAAAACAAGCTCGGAAGTCAAATGTATCGTAACCTGTATGTATACACAGGATCAGAGCATCCTCATTCGGCTCAACAACCAAAGACAATCGATATCAACGCAATAAAGTAAGATGGACGTAATTAATGCACTTGGTCGTAGAAAGGCTAGTATAGCTAGAGTTTACCTTTCAAAAGGAAAAGGTAACATGATCATCAATCACCGTGACTTCAAAGAATACGTAGATACTGCGTTCTTACATCATAAATTGAACCAGCCGTTTGCTACAACAGAAACAGAAGGTCAGTACGATGTTACTGTAAATGTAACTGGTGGTGGAATCAATGGTCAAGTTGAGGCGATTCGATTAGGTATTTCTAGAGCATTGGTTAAGATCAATGCGGAATATAAATCAGCATTAAGAGCTGAAGGTTTCATGACACGTGATCCAAGAATGGTTGAACGTAAGAAGCCAGGTCAGAAGAAAGCACGTAAGCGTTTCCAATTTAGCAAGCGTTAATTCATATTATATAATAACTGTTTAGAATCTAAATCAGCGGGATTTCCAAAGGAACTACCCGCTGATTGCTTTAACAAGAAGGTAAACATGGCAAGAACAAGCTACAAAGAACTATTAGAAGCAGGTGTGCATTTTGGCCACTTGAAAAGAAAGTGGAACCCAAATATGTCTCCGTACATTTTTATGGAGCGTAACGGAATACACGTTATCGATTTGCACAAGACTGTTGCCAAAGCAGAAGAAGCAGCTGCAGCGCTAAAACAAATAGCAAAGTCTGGAAAGAAGATTTTGTTCGTATCAACCAAGAAACAAGCAAAAAGCTCTTTGGAAACGTTGGCTGGTGATGTAAACATGCCTTTTGTTACTGAGCGTTGGCCAGGTGGTATGTTGACGAACTTCGTTACAATAAGAAAAGCGATTAGAAAGATGTCTTCTATTGATAAGATGAAGGCTGATGGTACTTTCTTGACAATGTCTAAAAGAGAGCGTCTTCAAGTTGACCGTCAACGTGAAAAGCTCGAAAAAGACTTCGGGAGTATTTCTGACTTGACGCGTCTTCCAGCAGCGTTATTTATTATAGATATCAATAAAGAGCACATCGCTGTACGTGAAGCTCGAAAGCTTAACATACCAACATTTGCTATCGTTGATACAAATTCAGACCCTCGTGCTGTTGATTTTCCAATCCCAGGAAATGACGATGCTACTCAGTCAATTAATAAGGTAGTTTCTATAATGACAGAAGCTATCAAAGAAGGATTAGCTGAGTGCAAGAATGATCGCGACAAGGCTGAAAAGAACAAAGAAGCGAAAGAAGAAAAAGCTGCAGCTCCCGCGAAAGAAGAAGCAGTAGCTGAAAAAACTAAGAAAGATTAAAATTAGATTAGAGGATGTCAAAAATTACAGCATCAGAAGTAAATCGTTTGCGTCAAATGACGGGAAGCGGTATGATGGATTGCAAGAAAGCTTTGGTTGAAGCGGAAGGAGATTTTGATAAAGCGATCGAAATACTTAGAAAGAAAGGTCAGAAAGTTGCTGCTAAGAGAGGTGATCGAGAAGCTTCAGAAGGTTTAGCTGTTTCCATGACAAACGATTCTGCAAGCATTGGGGTTATACTAACACTAGGTTGCGAAACAGATTTCGTGGCAAAGAATGCTGAGTTTATGGAAACAACAACAAAGTTTGCTAAGCTTGCTCTTGCTGCGGGTTGTGCAACGGCTGATGAGGTGAAGGCACTTGATTTTGGTGATGGGCTTGCAATAGGCGACAAGATCACCGAAATGATCGGTAAGATCGGTGAGAAAATCGAAATACCTTCTTTTGACTTAATCAAGGCCGATTCTGTTGTTGCGTATAACCACCCTGGCAATCAAGTGGCAACATTAGTTGGATTGAATAAGCAGGGAGATGCAGTATTAGAAGCAGGAAGAGATGTTGCGATGCAAATTGCAGCAATGAATCCAGTTGCTCTGGATAAAGACGGTGTTGCAACTTCAGTTATTGAAAAAGAAATCGAGATCGGTATGGACATGGCCCGTCAAGAGGGTAAGCCAGAAGAGATGCTTGAGAAAATTGCTCAAGGTAAATTGAATAAATTTTTCAAGGAGAACACTTTACTGAGCCAAGCATTTATTAAGGACAATAAAAAGTCTGTTGAGCAAATGCTTAAAGATATAGATGGCAGTTTGACTGTAACCAGTTTCAAACGCCACGGATTGAATTGATTTAATATGAAATCAAAAAAAGAGCGATGAAGAATCATCGCTCTTTTTTTGTGCCAAATATTTTGAATCTGGTAATTACCTTAAACGGTTGATATTTCAGATTCGGTTCTCTATAAAAATGAATTAGGTTTGTTCCATGGCTGAAATGAAATATAAAAGGGTGTTGTTAAAGTTGAGTGGCGAAGCGCTCATGGGTGAACAACAATACGGTATTGATAATGTGAGACTCATGCAATATGGGCATGAGATAAAATCAATTGCTGAGCGCGGGGTTGAGGTTGCGGTAGTTATTGGTGGTGGAAATATTTTTAGAGGTATTCAAGCAGATGGATCGATGATTGATCGTGTGCAGGGAGATCATATGGGAATGCTGGCTACCGTAATAAACAGTTTGTCCTTGCAGTCAGCGCTAGAGTCTATTGGGTTGAAAACAAGATTACAAACAGCAATTAAAATGGAGCAAATTGCTGAACCTTTTATTCGAAGAAAAGCGGTAAGGCACTTGGAAAAGGGCCGGGTAGTAATATTTGGTGCTGGAACTGGGAACCCTTATTTCACCACAGATACTGCAGCATCTTTGCGTGCTATAGAAATAGAGGCTGATGTTATTTTAAAGGGAACAAGGGTTGATGGTATATACTCGGCAGATCCAGAAAAAGATGCAAGTGCGGTGAAGTTTGAGAGCCTATCATTTTCTGAGGCTATTTCAAAGAATTTGAATGTAATGGACATGACGGCATTTACTTTATGTCGAGAGAACAACGTGCCGATTATAGTTTTTGATATGAATAAACCCGGCAATTTGACTCGGGTTGTGGAAGGGGAGCATGTAGGCACTTTGGTAGCGGTTTAATTATTGTAGTTTCTAATTATTATTGCAACCGATAATTAATTGATGAGATGGAAGAGATTGAAATGATATATGACATGGCAAAGGAGTCGATGGAATCGGCACTAGACCATTTGCACAAAGAGCTTTTAAAGATTAGAGCAGGAAAAGCAAGTGCAAGCATGTTGGAAGGCGTTTTTGTGGATTATTATGGCACTAATACACCTTTGAATCAGGTGAGTAATATTAACACTCCGGATGCACGCACAATCTCGATTCAGCCTTGGGAAAAACCTATGCTTCCGATTATTGAAAAGGCAATTATGGTGGCGAACCTTGGTTTAAATCCTCAGAATAATGGTGAATTAATCATGATCAACGTTCCAGCGCTAACGGAAGAGCGAAGATTAAATTTGGTGAAACAAACCAAAGCTGAAGGCGAGCACGCTAGAGTATCCATTAGAAATGCACGCAAGGAAGCAAATGATGAAATTAAGAAACTGCAGAAAGATGCTATTTCTGATGATTTAGCTAAAGACTCAGAGGATCGTATTCAAAAACTTACCGATTCATATGGTAAGACTGTTGATTCAATCTTAGAGGTCAAGGAAAAGGATATAATGACTGTTTAGTTTTCCCAAACGGTAGTTCCTTCAGAGCAGTTTTTGCACATTTCGATTTCACTTCTGCTCGTCAAGACGCTTTTTCTGAAAGCTTTGTATTGAGAAGAGTTCCAAATTTCCGCGAATGAAGTTTCAACTAAAGTTCCCATGCTGTGGTGGGCATCTTTGTCAAAGCAGCATGGAATGACCTTTCCGTCCCAAGTAATTACGGCTCCAGACCACATTCTCCAGCAATGGTCATCCAGCGGATTTTTTATTTCCCATTTTCCTGATGAGGTTTTAGCGTAGCGAGAGTATTTATCAATTGTTGGAATCAACTCATTACCATTTTCGAAATCGTAAACCTGCGCAGTTTTAAACTTGACTTCATCAACTCCTAAATCTTTTCCAAGTTTCTTTACTTCATCTACTTGGTGTTCATTTGGTTTGACCACTAGAAATTGAAAAATGACATGAGGCGTTTTAGATTTCAGCTTTTTTTTCCATTTGATCACATTCTTTGTTCCTTCAATCACTTTCTCTAAGCTTCCTTCTTTGCGATAGCTTTCATACGTTGATTGCTCACTCCCATCTATAGAAATGATAAGTCTATCAAGGCCTGATTGAACTGTTCCTTTCGCGCGCAAATCATCTAGAAAGTGCGCATTTGTACTCGTGGCAGTATAAATGCCCGCTTTATCAGCAAGTTTTACCATCTCAAAAAATTGAGGGTGTAAATAAGGCTCACCTTGAAAATAGAAGTTGATATACGTACAATGCCTTTTGACATCTTCGAGTGTTTTAGCTAAAAGCTCTAAGCTCAACTTACCCGTTGGACGAGTGAAGCTTCTGAGTCCACTTGGACATTCGGGGCACCTTAAATTGCACGCTGTCGTGGGTTCAATTGACAAGCTTACAGGCTTTCCCCAGTGCTGGGGACTCCCAAACAATCGGCCTCTGTAATAGCTAGCCAACGTGAGCAGTGCATTCAAGCCTTTATTCGGAGTCCAGTGTTTAAGAAGTTGTATAGTATCTGTAATGGTCATGAATGCCCAAAAATAATGCTTCGATGCGTTGGCGTTAGCATGCGATTCACTTACCTTCGAAAACTCTCTAAATCCCTTACATATGTGGGCTAAAACCGCCCGGTTAATAGTACGTTACAGGATTGCAATTATTATTGCTTTACTTGGGTTTACTTCAGTTATGCTTTATCAAGCAACTGGGGTTAGACTGATGTATGGTTTACCCCAAATGCTTCCTGAAGACTCCCAAACTATTATTGATTGGAGAAGTTTTCAAGATCAGTTCAAAGAAGAGTCAACAGTATTCGCAATAGGAATTGAAAAAGATCTGTTTCATGATGTTGACGTTTTTAATGAATGGTATAAACTAGGACGAAGTCTAACCGAAGTTGAAGGGGTTGATACCGTACTTTCAATTGGTAGTGCATTTAATATTATCAAAGACACTAGCATTAAGGAATTTGTCATTGACCCAGTTGTGAAACGACCGGTTAAGAGTCAAGATGAACTTGATCTCTTGCGTTCGCGATATGAGTCACTTCCTTTCTATAAGGGGTTGCTATATAATGCTGAAAACAACTATAGTCTCATGGCAATTTCCATGAACAATGATCGATTTAACTCTACTGATAGAACGGAGTTTTTCGGAGAAGTGTTGTCAAAAGTTGAAGCATTCGAGCAGGATAATAATGTAAAGATCAGATACTCTGGGATGCCTTACATTAGGGAAAACCTGAGTTCATTAGTCAAGAAGGAGCTCGGAACACTACTGCTGCTCACGGTGATTATTACCATTATCATTTTACTGGTGTTTTTCCGGTCAATTAAGCCAGTACTCATTTCAATGACAGTTGTGAGCTTAGGAGTAGTTTGGTCATTAGGTTTGCTAAATACACTTGGCTTTGAAATCACCATATTAACATCTTTGATTTCTCCATTGGTCATAGTAATTGGTATTCCCAACTGTATTTATTTGATCAATAAATTTCATTCCGAACTTAATCTTCATGGAAACCGTGCTAAGGCTTTAACAAGGGTAGTCTCGAGAATCGGAAGTGCCACTTTTATGACGAATGCCACTACGGCAACTGGCTTTTTAACGTTCGTTTTCACTGAGAGCATTCTTTTGGTTGAGTTTGGTATCGTTGCTTTCTTTTCAATCATGTCACTTTTTGTGCTGTCTATTTTAGTTATCACAATAACTTATAGTTTCTTACCCGTACCACGAGAGGATAAAACTGCGCACGTTGAAAAACGATGGGTCCTCAATTTGGTATCTTTCTTTACTCATTTGGTGCAGTCAAGGAGACCATTAGTTTATTCGGTTACTGTTATTGTTGTGATAATATCAGTTTTTGGCTTGCTTCAAATTGAGACTTCAGGAAATATTGTAGATGATTTACCCAAGAATCATAAGACAGTTGAGGATCTGCACTGGTTTGAACAAAATTTTGGCGGGGTAGTACCTTTTGAGATTAAAGTGGACGCAAAGAAGCCCAAGCAGATTACCAAGTCAAGTATTCTAAAGAAAATTGAAGAGACTCAAGACTTGTTCAAGGAAGATGATTCTTTTTCGAAAAGTATCTCAATTGTGGATGCTTTGAAGTTTATTAAACAGGCATTTTACAACGGTAATCCTGAGCGCTATGAGTTAATCACTAGTAGAGAAAAAGCCTTTTTTGGTGAATACGTTGAGAACTCGTCAACCGACCAAAGTTTACTAACAGCATATTTGGATTCCACGGAACAATACGCCAGAATAAGTCTTCAAGTAGCAGATATTGGAACGTTAGAGATGGATAGTCTACTTGCGTATTATTTCCCAAAAATCGATGCTATTTTCAACCCTAAACGAGCAAAACAAGATTCACTTTTGTTAATTGTCACCTCTAATGAAGATAGCTCAGTATCGGATTCTATTGCCAGATATATTTTGAAACGGAATTCCCCAGCTAAGCGAGTTTTTAGTAGTCTTTATTTAGAAGATGACTCTATTGCGAAGTTTGATCTTGATTCCGTTCAGTTTGCCAATAACGAGAGAACCATTGGATTGCTAAACGCGGCATTGAATGAAAGCTATATGGGTGTTTCAATCACTGGTCCGAGCATTACATTCCTAGAAGGAACTAATTATTTGGTTAAGAACCTTTTTGTAAGTCTTAGCTTGGCAATTTTAATTGTAGCTCTTCTGATGGCCTTTGTTTTTAGTTCGTTGAGAATGATCATTATATCGGTCGTTACTAACCTCATACCTCTGCTATTTACTGCGGCCATAATGGGTTATTTTGGAATTAATATTAAACCATCAACGATCTTAGTCTTTAGTATCGCATTTGGTATTTCTGTAGATGATACAATTCACTATCTGGCAAAATATCGACAAGAATTGAGGCTAACAAATAATGATATTGGTCTGTCTGTGAAGTTGGCGTTGAAAGAAACAGGAGTGAGCATGGTTTACACATCCATCATTTTATTCTTTGGGTTTGGAGTGTTTTCTTCTTCAGATTTTGGAGGTACCCAAGCACTAGGGGTTTTAGTTTCATTGACACTGATGGTAGCGATGTTTGCTAACCTGATTTTGTTACCCTCATTCTTGATGTCTTTTGAAAAGGCTATGCTAACACGCTGGTTTAAAGAACCGTTTTTCACCCTTCTCGATGAAGAAGAGGATTTAGAATTAGATGACTTAGATTTTGAGAAAGAAGAAAATAATACGTTATGAAAGGAATAATTTTAGCTGGAGGGGCTGGCACAAGGCTTCACCCTTTAACGCTTGCTATGAGCAAGCAAATGCTTCCTATTTACGATAAACCAATGATTTATTATCCATTATCAGTACTGATGATGGCAGGCATTAATGAGATTTTGATCATTTCAACACCCCATGATTTGCCAAATTTTCAGCGTCTTTTGGGGGATGGGTCTGATTTGGGTTGTTCGTTTAGCTATCAGGTTCAAGAAGTTCCCAATGGACTAGCGCAGGCATTTGTGCTAGGTAAATCTTTTATCGGTAATGATAATGTAGCCTTGATTTTAGGCGACAATATTTTCTTTGGAAATGCTTTTCACAAGCTTGTGCAATCAGCGGTAGACCCAAAAGGAGGAGTGGTTTTTGCGTATCATGTTAATGATCCAGAACGGTATGGAGTTGTTGAATTTGATCAAGATCACAAGGCTTTGTCTCTGGAAGAAAAGCCAGAAAACCCTAAGTCAAATTATGCTGTGCCTGGGTTGTATTTTTACGATAACCGAGTAGTTAAGATTGCCGAGGACTTAGAGCCAAGTGCCAGAGGAGAGTACGAAATTACAGATGTGAACAAAAAGTATCTTGAAATGGGAGAATTAGAAGTTCGAGCTATGGGCAGAGGATATGCCTGGTTAGATACAGGTACATTTCCATCGCTAATGCAGGCTGGTCAATTTGTGCAGGTTATTGAGGAAAGACAAGGATTGAAGGTAGGATGTATAGAAGAAGTAGCTTATCGGATGAACTTTATTTCTGCCGAACAGTTAGAATCCCTTGCCAAGCCTTTACTTAAGAGTGGTTATGGTGAGTATCTAATGAACCTGATTAAATAGTCTATGGATAACTATCTAGACAAATTGCGTATAGAATTTGAGTCCGACTTAAACTCAATTGATCTGCCACAAGACCCCGCAAACCTTTATGAGCCAATTAGATATATGCTTTCCCTTGGTGGAAAGCGCATTCGACCCATACTCGCGTTAGTTGGTTGCGAATTATTTGGTAAACCATACTCACATGCCATGAATCAGGCTTTGGCTGTTGAGGTTTTTCACAACTTCACATTAGTCCATGACGACATTATGGATAGTGCCGAAGTGAGAAGAAGCCTGCCTACAGTGCACAAAAAGTGGGATACGAATATTGCCTTGCTTAGTGGTGATGGGATGATCGTTATTGCTTATCAGCATTTGTTTCTTGCTCCAACTGATAAATTGAAAAAGCTTTCAGATGTGTTTTCCAAAACCGCATTAGAAGTTTGTGAAGGACAGCAGTTTGACATGGATTATGCATCTCGTGAAGATGTTTCTTTATCGGAATATTTAGAAATGATTCGACTGAAGACTGCAGTTTTATTAGGCGGTTCAATGCAGCTAGGCGCAATAATGGCAGATGCTAGTAATGAACAATTAGACCAAATCCAACAGTTTGCAGAAAGTATGGGTTTGGCTTTTCAGATTAAGGATGATTATCTTGATTCGTTCGGTGACCAAAAGGCCTTTGGAAAAGAAATTGGTGGAGATATTCGCGAAAGAAAAAGAACTTGGCTGACATTAAAGGCATTTGAATTACTTGGGGATAATAAGCAACGTCTTCTTGATGCATACTCAATAACAGATATACCTAGAAGAGTAGATGCTGTTACTGCTTTGTATAATGAGCTAGGCATCAAAGAACATGCAGAAAATGAGATAGCTAAATACTCAGATTTTTCTTTGGAAACCCTTTCTAAGATAAGTGGTGAAGAAGATGTGAAAGCAAAGCTTTCTGCACTTGTTCATTATCTCATCGATAGAGAAAACTAGTTATTATATATCTGCATTAGGGCAGAGTTTAATGTTGGATAATCGAAATCGAATCCTGTAGATTGAATTTTCTTGGATGAAAGCTTCACGCCTTTCAAGATTAGATCAGACTTCTCTCCAAAAACCAATTTGATTAAAAACTCAGGCACGTTAGGCAGTAGAAGTGGTTTTTCCATGACATCTGCCAATATCTGCATGAAGTCTTGATTAATAACTGTTTCAGGGCCCACAGCATTATAAACTCCGTTGAGGTTTTGTTGAAGCGCATGCACAAAAATTCTACTTACATCGTGCACATGAATCCATGCCATTGATTGGTAGCCTTTTCCAAGACCAGCTGCAGCATAGAACCTAACTGGAAGAGCAATTTGTTTCAAGGCTCCTTTATCTTTCCCAAGTACTAAACCAATTCTAATTTTTGATACATTTTCAGCAACTGTCTTAAATTCATCAGCAGCATCCTCCCATTTTTTGCAAACATCAGCAAGAAAGCCAGTTCCGCTCGGGCTGTCTTCTTTATAAACTAAATCGCTAATTGTTAAGGGATAGTATCCAATGGCTGATGCTGAAATGAAATTTTTCAGATTGACGTTATTCTTATCACATCCATCGAATAGCATTTTAGCAGTTTCAACTCTGCTATCTATTATTTCTTGTTTTCGATTTGCACTCCATGGTTTGTTGGCAATACCCGCTCCTGCGAGATGAATAATGCTATCAATCCCATTAAAAGCACGAGGGTCAATCTGCTTAGTGTTAAGGTTCCATGAATACGTTGGTACTCGTTCTTCTCCTGTTACGGTGCGGCTAAGATGAATAACTTCATACCCTACGTTTAAAAGAAGCTCTGTTAGCGGAGCTCCGATCATTCCCGTTCCTCCCGTGATTAATACCTTCGTCATAGTCTATTTTCAAAATGAACAGTTGTGTCAAACAATAGTTTTCTTCCCGCGATCTCTGAGCAATTTGAGCTGCATATGAATTCACGAGAATGGCGTGTCGATGCATTTAATCAGCTATTAAAAGATTTTCATTTATCCGGAGTTTCAATTGATGGAGTTTCTGAAGACTTTTTACTTTCTGATATCATTCAAGTTATCTCGCGCTCTATTCTAGATGTGAAAAGTAATAAACACCAATGGGATAACCTTAATTATCGCATTGATATTCCTGTAAATATTGATATTGAAAGCTTAAGCATTGGTGAAGTCAGTCGTTTGTTTCTTTTTAGATGCTTTCAAAAGGTATGGATCAGAAAGCATTACTCAAATTCAATACCGAAAGATGAATCTGACGATAGTCCAGAGCACTTAAAACCTTAGATTTGTTATCCCAATACTCGATTGATTCGATGGATAAATTTTCTTTTATAGGCAATGGCGATGTAAACGCTGTTGAAGAATTGTATAAGCAATTCAAGCAAGATCCTAGTTCGGTAGACGAAGAATGGAATAAGTTTTTTCAAGGATTCGATTTTTTTCAATCAAACTATGGAGATCAAGCGGTTTCTGAAGGTACATTGAAGGAATTCAAGGTGATGGATCTCATAAATGCATATCGTATTAGAGGTCATCTGTTCACACAAACAAACCCTGTGCGTGAGAGAAGACAGTATTCTCCAACGTTAGATCTTCAAAATTTCGGCCTGTCTGAAAGTGATTTGGATACGGTGTTTAATGCAGGTGTGGAAATTGGAATAGGACCTTCAAAATTGAAGGATATAGTTAATCACATACAAACTACTTACTGCAATAGTATTGGAGTTGAGTATATGTATATCAGAAATGTAAAAAAGTTAGCTTGGCTCAAGAAGCGCATTGAAACGGATAGAAACCTGCCTCATTTCTCAAAAGAAATTAAGCATACCATCCTTAGAAAGCTTAATGAAGCAGTTGTGTTTGAGAGTTTTCTTCATAAGAAGTTTGTTGGGCAAAAACGTTTTTCCCTTGAAGGAGGTGAGGCATTGATTCCTGCCTTGGATGTTGTTGCTGAGTATGGAGCAACGTTTGGGGTAGAAGAGATCGTTATAGGAATGGCTCATCGCGGTCGTTTAAATGTTCTAGCCAACATTCTAAAGAAAACTTACTCAGATATTTTTAGTGAATTTGAAGGAAAGGAATACGAAGACAATCTTTTTGATGGAGATGTAAAATATCACTTAGGTTATTCTTCAGAATTGGAAACGGAGATAGGAACTAAGCTTCAACTTACGTTAGCTCCTAACCCTTCTCACTTAGAAGCTGTAGCTCCGGTGGTTCAAGGAATTGTTCGATCTAAAATTGACAATTACCTGAAAGATGAGGCCAAAATAATTCCTATCCTTATTCATGGTGATGCATCTATAGCAGGACAGGGAATTGTTTATGAGGTGGTTCAAATGGCCCAACTAGATGGGTATAGAACTGGTGGTAGTATTCACATCGTTATCAATAATCAAATTGGGTTTACTACTAATTACCTAGATGCACGTTCAAGTACCTACTGCACGGATGTAGGAAAAGTAACGCTATCGCCTGTATTCCACGTAAATGGCGATGACCCTGAGGCTGTCGTTCATGCTATGAAAATGGCAATAGATTTCAGACAGACATTTAAGCAAGACGTTTTTATTGATCTATTGTGCTACAGAAAATATGGGCACAATGAAGGTGATGAGCCTCGTTTTACTCAACCGACCCTTTATCAAGCAATCGCAAAGCATAAGAACCCTAAGGAGATATATGTACAAAGGCTAATGGATGAAGGTAACCTCACCGCTCAAGAAGCTAAGGATATCGAAACGAAGTTCAATGCGCTATTGCAAGAGCGGTTGAGCGAAGCTAAGGAAACAGGAACGGCTAAGATTTCTAACTTCTTAGAGGCTTCATGGGAAGGGATTATCACTTCAAACAACAAGGACTTTGATAAGTCACCAGATACTGGATTTGATAAGAAAACGCTTCTGGAGCTGGCAGAAAGCATGAATAATTTACCATCGGATAAACCGTTTTTCAAAAAGCTTTTAAAGCTTATGGAAGACCGAAAGACCATGGTGAAAGAAGATCGCTTGGATTGGGCTCTTGGTGAATTGTTGGCATACGCCAGTCTCTTGTTTGAAGCATACCCTGTAAGAATTAGTGGGCAAGATGTTGAACGTGGGACATTCTCTCATCGCCATGCAGTTGTCACGCTCGAAGACAGTAAGGAAGAATATGTGCCTTTAAAAAACCTTACATCGATGCAAGGTGACTTTAGCATTTATAACTCACTATTATCAGAGTATGGCGTATTGGGATTTGAATACGGTTATGCCATGTCAAACCCATATTCATTAGTCGTTTGGGAAGCTCAATTTGGTGATTTCTTTAATGGAGCACAAATTATCGTTGATCAGTTTTTGACAGCAGCTGAAGATAAATGGGCGTGTATGAATGGATTGGTGATGCTTCTTCCTCACGGATACGAAGGTCAAGGAGCTGAGCATTCAAGTGCTCGACTTGAAAGATTTTTATCGCAGTGTGCTGAAGACAATATTCAAGTGGTTAATTGCACCACTCCTTCTAACTTCTTCCACGTATTGCGGAGACAGGTAAAATGGCCATTTAGAAAACCGCTCGTAGTTTTTACTCCTAAGAGTTTGTTGCGCCATCCAAAATGTGTTTCGACTATAGACGATTTAGCAAAAGGAAGATTCAATGAGGTTTATGATGATACGCTTAAGGTAAAAAAGAAGGTTAAGAAAGTAGTCATGTGCTCAGGAAAGTTGTATTACGACTTGCTAGCAGCTAGAGAAGAGAATAAAAGAGAAGATGTGGCTTTGTTAAGGGTAGAGCAGCTTTATCCATTTCCTCAAAAAGCTATTGACAAAATATTAGCTTCATATGATTCTGAGGTTGAGTTAGTATGGGCTCAAGAAGAGCCTTCTAATATGGGCGCTTGGAATTTCTTGCAGCGCACTTGGGAAGGAAAGAAGCCTGAATGCGTCAGTCGTCATGAAAGCGGAAGTCCAGCTAGTGGATCTATGAAAAGGTTCCAACAAAGACAAAAATTAATCATTGATACAGTTTTCAACTAAGTATAAAAAGGACAGATAATGGCTGATATTATTGAAATGAAAATGCCCAGTCCGGGCGAGTCGATTACAGAAGTTGAAGTGGCTCAACTCCTTGTTCAAAATGGAGATGTAGTAGAATTAGATCAACCAATTGCGGAAATTGATAGTGATAAGGCTACGCTTGAGTTGAACGCAGAAGTAGCTGGAAAAATCGAGTTTTTAGTTGAAGAGGGCGATACTGTTGAGATCGGACAAGTAGTGTGCAAAATAGATACGACTGTTAAGCCTGAGAAAAAGCCTGAAGCACCAAAAGCTGAGCCTGCAGCCAAGGATGAGAAACCTTCTAAAGCAGAAGCACCAAAAGCTGAGCCTGCAGCAGATAATTCTAATGCTAAGGCTACTCCTGTGGCCAAAGCAATGATGAATGACAATGGCGTTGATTCGGCTAAGGTTAAAGGCAGTGGAGAAGGAGGTAAGATTTTAAAACATGACGTTGAACTTTACTTAGCAGGCGGGTTTAATACAGCGAATGAACTTTCAGGCTGGGGTGGTGTGCGAGATGAGCGAAGAGAGAAAATGAGTTCTCTTAGAAGAAAGATTGCCGAACGATTGGTCGCTGTCAAGAGCGAAACAGCGATGCTTACGACCTTTAACGAGGTTGATATGAGCTATGTGATGGATTTACGCAAAAAATACAAAGAGGCTTTCAAAGAGAAACACGGTGTAAATCTTGGCTTTATGTCGTTCTTTACGAAAGCTGTAACAGAAGCTTTGAGACTATACCCGTCAGTCAATGCATATATTGATGGTCAAGAAATGATTTTCCATGACTATGCTGATATTGGAATTGCCGTGAGTTCGCCTAAAGGACTTATGGTTCCTGTTTTGCGCAATGCTGAGCAAATGTCGTTAGCCGAAATTGAAGGTGGAATTAAGTCGCTTGCTATCAAGGCTCGAGATGGTAAATTGAGCATCGATGAAATGACAGGAGGGACTTTCACTATTACAAATGGAGGTGTTTTCGGATCTATGCTTAGTACACCTATTATCAATCCTCCTCAAAGCGCTATTTTGGGAATGCACAACATCGTCGAGCGACCAATTGCGGTGAATGGCGAGGTGAAGATCAGACCGATTATGTATGTTGCGCTTTCGTATGACCATCGAATTATTGATGGAAAGGAATCCGTGAGTTTCTTATATAAAGTGAAGGAGATGATCGAGAATCCTGCGTGGATGTTGTTCGGTGGAAAAGAACCAGAGAAAGTTCTTCTTGGGCTTTAAGTCTAGCGAAGAAGATTGATCAAGCCCTCATAAAAACGTGGTTCGTTTTCATCGTCCTTTATATTCACCATGTATGTGTATGTCCCATTAGGACAAGCTATACCATGGTTCCATTTACGGCCATTCCATCCTATTGAAGGATCGTCAGATTTAAAGACTTCATGCCCCCATCTATCAATAATAGATATCGCATATTTATTGAAAACGAATACAGAAGGACTCCAAATTTCATTTTTCCCATCTGAATTAGGGGTAAAAGTATTTGGAGCGAAAAATAAATAGGTAGGTTTTACTCTGATCTTTTGATAAGCCGTATCAAGGCAACCGCTCTTGTGCTCAGCAACTTGTGAAACAAGATAGTTACCAGTATCAGGCAATGAGAAGTCATAAGAAAGGGATCGAGCAATATACTCGTCATCCAGATAAAACTTCCATCTTATGGCATTGGTGCTATTATCTGAAACGGTGAAATCTGGATGATACATATCGGTCCAAAGATTTGACATCTTTAAGCCCGCACTTGGGGTGTCGTTGACCACAATGTGTTGCTCATACAGCAAATCAACTGTATCCACACACATTGAGTCTGTTATTAGGCGAATGGTGATATCATACGTTCCAACGGAGTCAATTTTGACAAATGAAGATGTCGATTCAGAGATTAATACTGAGTCAATATACCAACTATAGGTAGGCTTGTAGGCCTCTGTGGTTGTAGCAGAAAAAGTCCATTCAAATGGAGCGCATTGTTCTTGAATCGGGTCTAAAAGATCAATGGTTGGGTTGGGGATCACATAAACACTGTCTGTATATTCTTTTTTGCAACCTAGTACATTATCAATATAGTGGAGAGTAACCGTGTGATAACCGATTGTATCGTATTGTTTAGAGGCAGTTGGAAAATCCCCGTCATTGATTAATGCAGTATCATTCTCGAATTCCCAGCGGGCTGATGTGGTTTCTCGAAAGAATCCTTCAGGCTTGAAAGTGTAATTATGTCGATCTAGACAATCAGCGATCGGGCGCTCAAAGAAAGGTTCAATTTTATGCTGAACTCGATACGTAGCAGCGGTTGTATCGTTGCAAATCTCACCATAAGCTATGAGCGTGATCTCGTAAATACCAGTGTCAGGATACTCGTATGTTGGATTAAGGTAACTACTTGTATCATGAATTGTTAAGGAATCTCCAAAATCCCAATGAAAGGAATCCCCCAATGTGCTGAGATTGAAAAATGAAATGTCAAAACCGATACAAGCCTCTAAAGAGCTATCTATAGCTGCAGCTGCGTCTACCTCACAATATAAAGTAGTCAACTGAAAATCTCGTTTATTTTCACTTATAAAAACGCCATCTCTCCATTCTTGAACGCAAACTCCGAAGGCATATGTTCCAAGGTTGGTTGGTCGTCCAGTAAGAATTCCGCTAAAGGTGTCAACTTCGAGAATAGGAAGCCCCGTTATTTGATGCTCATCATCAAACCCAACGGCCCAAGGAACATATTCGAAAGGAGGTGGGCTTGGTGTAGGAGCTGCATTTTGAAAACTGCCTCCATGATAGGGTCGGCAAAAGGAATACGTGAGACTGTCGCCATCTTTATCTGTAGCCGAATAATCAAGATTTAAGTAGAGTTCACTGCAAAGTGCGATTGGAGGTACAACATTGAACGATGGCGAGCTATTGCATGGTGCAACTGTGCTATCTGGAATAAAGGCAAAGTAAGTAGTGCCGATGTCTTGAACATTCTGAATGTTAATTACGTTAGGCGGTCTGCAGCATCGTTGATGAACAAGCGATATTCCTCCAAGCGGAATCTGAAATTCAAAGGTGTCACTATATTTTGCTACTGAAATGCAAATGTTGGGAGTGTCCACAAGGCAAGGTATGTTTTGATTGAAAGGTAGTGTGTCAACAATTCCAGGATGTTCGAGTAATAGAATGTCTATCATGCTGTTATCGAAGCCTCGATACATGGAGATTTTAACTGTCTCATCAAATGGAGACCCTGGACCATTACAGTCACGGTACATAATCAATGTAACTACATATTTTTTGTTTCCTAGGCATTCATAGTGTAGCTCCCCACCCACCAGATGTTCGCCAAATGACGAGGTGGATATCGCCCCAAGGAATAAAATTATGAAGACAAGGTTTTTCAACTGATCATTGCAGGTTTACCTGCAAATTGGTGATTTCAATTGAGAATAAAAAGGATAAATTAGAATATGACGAGGAATGCTATCAGAGTTCTTCAGCAACAACTTCCTTTACTTCAGGAAGCATTCGATCAAACAAGGCTTTGATGCCAGCTTTTAATGTAACACTGCTTGACGGACACCCAGAGCAAGCGCCTTTGAGTACAACGTTTAACTTTCCTTCTTCAAACGATTTAAAGTGAATAGCACCTCCATCCCCTTCAACCGCAGGGCGAATGTACTCGTCTAGCAATTCTACTATGCGCTCTTCAATAGGTGTGCTTGCCTTTGAATGATCCGTTATTCCAGTAGCTGAAGTTTCAGCATTATCATCTTCTTTTGCGTCAACTCCTTCTAAGAAAAGGTCGTTTCCAGAGTTGAGGTAGTTGCTTATATATTCTCTCAACTCAAGCATTACATCATCCCACTCTAAGCCATCAATTTTGGTGAGGGTGATAAAGTTCTGGGTAATGAATACTTTGCTCACAAAAGGAAAACTAAAAAGCCTTTGAGCAAAAGGAGCTAACTTAGTCTCATCTTCAGAATTGAATTCATAAATAGAGCCATTTTGAGCTAAAATATGGTTCGAAACAAACTTCATAGTAGCTGGGTTTGGAGTAACCTCAGCATAAATCATATAGGGTAATTTTTTTTCGCTCATCATTCAATTGTTGATGCAAATGTAGGATTCAAACAGCCTTAAGTTAGCTTTGTTCTAAAGAACTAACTATGGCTACTATTTTACCGGTGATGGGAGTGTCACCTCAGTTTGGAAATGATTGTTTTATAGCACCAAATGCTACACTTGTTGGAGACGTGGTTTGCGGAGATGAGTGTTCGTTTTGGTTCAATTCGGTAGTTAGGGGTGACGTAAATAGCATTCGCATGGGGAATAGGGTTAATGTTCAGGATGGAGCGGTAATTCATGCTACTTACGAAAAGACAAAGGTGGTGTTAGGAAATAATGTTTCAATAGGACACAATGCATTAGTTCATGGTTGTGAAGTGCACGATGATGTTCTGATAGGGATGGGCGCAATTGTAATGGATAATGTTGTGATTGAATCGAATTCTATAATTGCTGCAGGAGCAGTTGTACTTGAAGGTACTGTTGTTAAAGCTGGTAGTTTATATGCTGGGGTTCCTGCGAAATTTATCAAGAAAGTTTCTCAAGATATGATTGACGGAGAAATAGCTCGTATCGCAGGAAACTACGTGAAGTATTCCAGCTGGTTTAGGTAAAATCCAGCTAAAACTTTAGATAAGAAGATTCGTAATTTTCAACGCCAATTCTTTCCAGGAATAAATCTAGCACCTCAATTTTTGAGTTGGTGAAGAATTCAATTTTTGGAGAATGGCCAGAAGTGGTAAGCTCCAAAGATTCTAATGTGTTTTTCGTTTGTCTCGCCACTGCTGCACCTGAGTCAATTATGGTAATATTAGCTGGAACTATCTTTTTGATTTGCTCTTGTAGAAATGGGTAGTGAGAACACCCAAGTACAATATTGTCAACCCCTGCATCGATCATTGGGGTCAGATACTTCTTAAGAAGTTCATTGGCATCTGATAGGTTTCCTGATTCGATAATTGGCACTAATCCTTCTCCTATTGTTTCGATAATTTCAACACCACCACGATATTTAGCAGAAGTATTGATGAAAAGCTCACTTACGAGTGTCCCTTTAGTTGCTAGAATTCCTATTTTTTTTGTGTTCGTTGCAATTGCCGCTGGTTTGGTCGCTGGCTCTATTCCTATGAACGGAACATTATAGTGCGATCTTAAGTATGAAATGGCATTGGTGGTAGCTGTATTGCATGCGATTACAATGAGCTTGCATCCTCTCGAAATTAGAATCTCAGTATTCTTAATGCTGAGATCGATTATCACTTGTTTGTCCTTAGCTCCGTATGGTGCATTCAGCGAATCAGCGAGATAGATACTAGCCTCATTCGGTAGTAATTGATGAATTTCTTTCCAAATCGATAACCCACCGACTCCAGAATCAAATACTCCTATAGGTTGATCGTTTTTCACTGAAACAAGTAGAAATAAAAAATCCCGATAGAATCGGGATTTAAAATTACTGTGTGATTCCTAAATCTGTTTTTACCAGAGGTAGAATATCGTCTGACTCAGGCTGATATAAAAGTGACCCTGAGCTGGTGTCAAAAACATAAGAATAACCATTTTCTTCA
This sequence comes from Flavobacteriales bacterium UBA4422, assembly GCA_002389645.1. Lineage (GTDB taxonomy): Bacteria > Bacteroidota > Bacteroidia > Flavobacteriales_G > Salibacteraceae > SHAN690. The sequence continues at coordinate 32,321 of DGQE01000015.1, read as the reverse complement.
GCAACCTTTTCGATTGAAGCTTTTGCTTTATCCAAAATAGGCTGATAAACAGTACCCTCTTCTTTAGCTAAACGCTGCTGTGCATTTTGTTGGAATGCTTGAATACGTTGTTCTAAGTTTTGAATTTCTTCTGCTTTAGTTTGAGCAATGATATCAGACATAACCGCTTCGTTTGCTCTGTAGTCTTGAACTTTTCCTTCCCACTCTGTGGACATTGCTCCTAACTGCTTTTCCAGGGTTGCAGCAAATTCTTCTAATTTTTTATCAGCAGCAGCTTTCTCGGGCATTGCTTCTAAGAGAGCTTGAGAGTCAATATGACCAAACTTTGTTTTTGTTTGAGCAGATAATGACGATGTGAAAATTGCCAAACTGGCGATGGTAAGTAGTATATATTTCATGATTAAATGAATTTAAAGTGCAAATAAACAGTATTAATTATTCAGAATCACCCGTAAAACCTAAACGTTGAAGAATTTCTTCGCTTTGATCATATTTAGGGTTTGCGTAAATGATTGCTGAGCTTGTAGCGGCTTTATCGAAAATAACAGCATAGCTCTTTTGCTCTGCCATTTTTTGAACTGCTTCAAACACGGATTCTTGTATGGGTTTTATAAGTTCTTGGCGCAACTTGAAGAGGTCTCCTTCAACACCAAACTTTTGTTTCTGAAAGTCCTTTGCATCTTTTTCTTTTTGAATGATTTCTTGCTCTTTAACCTTTTTCATATCAGGTGTTAGAAGCACTTGTTCAGCTTTATAAGCGGTATACATTTTTTCAATTTCATCATACCGAGCTTGAATTTGTTTTTGCCACTTCTCAGCTTGAGCATCTATCTCAGCTTGAGCCTCCTGATAAGCTGGAATTTGCTCAAGAATGAAGTCTGTGTCAATAAATGCGTAGCGCTGAGCCATCATACTGGTGCTCGCAAATGCGGATATGATTAACAATAAAAGTATTTTCGATTTCATAATATTCGTTTTATAAGTCTCCAAAATTCATCCCCAGTGTAAAGTGAAATCTTGACTTCTGAGGGTCAAATTGTGGGAATCCAACTCGGCCTTCTACGTCATCCAATCGATATCCCCAATCAACACCAAGCAGTCCGAACATCGGTAAGAAAATCCGAACTCCTAGTCCTGCAGATTTGTAAACATCAAAGGGATTAAAGCCTTCGAAAGTTTCCCAACTATTTCCTGCTTCTACAAATCCGAGGCCATAAATTGTTGCGCTTGGATTTAAAGAGAATGGATAGCGCAATTCTGCCGTGTATTTGTTAATCAAAGTAGCGCCAATAGTTGGCGATAAGTTTGCCCCAGCGTACCCTCTTAAAGAAATGATTTCTCGAGAGTCAAGCTGGTTCACAGCACTAGAGAATGGATCTCCACCCAAGTAAAATCGCTCAAATGGCACCATTCCAACCTGCCTATTATACAATCCGAGGGCTCCAAAACCAACCCTTGTGTAAAGGACAAACTTGTCAAAAATCTTGTTGTACAATGCTCCGGTGAACTTCCATTTGTGGTATTCTAACCACTTGAAACGCTCTGCAGCACTGAGATCTGAATAGTCTTTATCGTTAAAGAAACTGTAAGGCGGGGTGAATTGACCTGACAAAGTCAGTTCAGATCCCATGGTTGGAAAGATGGCTTGGTCAATAGAACTTCTTGAAATATTGAACTTAGCATAAAGGTTGAATGCTTGTCCAGTTTGAAAAATAAACTGCTGTTGATTTTGGAGCGTGTATTGCTGAGCGCTCAATTCTATAAATGCGGTGAAATAATCATCTGGCCATTTCAATCTGCTTCCTATCTGAGCTGCAATTCCTCTTCGTTCGAAGAAACCTCTATTAACATTGAAGACATACAAAGGCTTATCAATTCCCCAAAACTCTTTTGTCAAGCTGTCAGATAATGTTGGAGCTCTTTTGTTGGCTCCGTTTGAGAAGAAGGAGTAGAATGCGGATAAAGTTAAGCTGGTTGGCTTTTTTCCACCCAACCAAGGCTCTGTGAAAGAGACATTGAATGCTTGGTAAGCTGGCCCATTTGTATTGAATTGAATGCCAAATTTCTGACCGTCACCAGAAGGAAGTGGTCCGTTCCATTCTCTTGGTTTGAAAATATTTTTAGACGAGAAATTATTAAATTGAACTCCAACTGTGGCAATCAAAATTCCTTGTCCGTAGCCTCCTTGCAGCGTCAATTGGTCATTGGGCTTTTCTTGAACAACGTATTCAATATCAACAGTGCCCGTTGAAGGGTCTGGAGTTGGAATGACATTCATGTTCTCAGCATCAAAAAATCCTAAAACTGAAAGTTCTCGTTGCGATCGGATGATGTCTGCACGACTGAATAACTGGCCGGGTCTTGTGCGAAGCTCCCGCAGAACTACATAGTCATTTGTTTTGGTGTTTCCTGTTACAGTAACCTTGTTAATTCTCGCCTGCTGTCCCTCATACATTCTAATCTCTAGGTCAATAGAGTCTTTTCCAACTAAAATTTCTTGAGGATCAAGCTGAAAGAAAAGGTAGCCATTGTCCATATACAAGGAAGTGACATCACCTCCATTTTGATCCATATACAAACGGGCTTCTAATTTAATAGGGTCGTAGACATCTCCTTTTTTAATGCCCAAAGCTTTCGTCAAAATATCGGATGAATACTTGGTGTTTCCAATCCATTTGATATCTCTGAAGTAGTATCTGTTCCCCTCTGATAGTTCAAGATCAATACTAATCCTGCTTGTGCCATCGTCATAGATTGAGTCTCTCATTATACGCGCATCACGAAAACCCTTTTGATTGTATTTAGCGATGAGCATTTCTTTATCTGCTTCAAAATTCTCTTGAAGGAATTTGGAAGATTTGAAAATCCTGAGTTTGATGTGGTTCTGAACGTACTTTAAAGCGTGATTTGGTATCGATCGAATATCTCCGAATATATTTCTGATAATATTTCTACTCAACGTGTCAAGGTCAAGAAATGGCTTGAAATAGCTTTTCTCTTTAGTTTCTTTAAAGGTTCCACGAACCTTAGAGTCGCTAAAGTGAGTGTTACCCGTAACGTTGATGTTGTTGATCTTAACTTTTTTATGCTTGTCAACTTGAATCGTCAACATCACATGATTTCTGAATAGACTATCAGCCTCTTGGGTTACATTTACCTCTGCAGAGCGAAAACCTTTGTCTTCATAAAATGTGTAGACTTCACTTTGAGTCGAAATAACAAGGTTGTCGGTTACTATTTTCTCCTTGTATAAATTAATTCTTTCGCGCAGATCATCTGCTTCAGATTTTGAAACGCCTATGAACTTAAATCTTGATAATCTCGACCTTTCACTGACTTTAATAACTAGGAATATCTTTTTACCCTCAATTCGCTGAGAAAGCAATTGAACATCACTGAATAAGTCTTGCTTCCAAAGTTTATTCAGCGCCTCTGAAGTTTCTTCACCAGGAATGTCAATTTTATCTCCAACATTTAATCCTGACAATAGTCTAATGGCTCCTTCATCTAGATTATCCGCTCCCTCAACAGTTATGCCGCCAATTTCATATGTTTTTGGTGAGCTATAAGAAAATGAAGAAGACGAGCCAATGCGCACTTGTGCTACAGAGGTCAATGCCAATAGAATGAAAAGTGCAGAGAAAATTGCCGAAACTGACTTACTCATGAAAACCTTATGCCTTAACTTGTTCGCTGGTCATACCAAATCTGCGCTCTCTTTTTTGGTAGTCTATCACACATTGAATGAGGTCGTCACCTCTGAAGTCAGGCCATAATTTAGGCGAAAAAATTAATTCTGCATAAGCCAATTGCCATAAAAGGAAATTACTAATTCTCATTTCGCCACTTGTTCTTATCATTAATTCAGGGTCTGGAATATTGCGAGTCGCAAGATATGAACTGACGGTGTCCTCATTTATTGTATCGGGCTCTACTTCACCCTTTTTAACATCTTCACACAATTGTTTTATCCCTTGAGTGATTTCCCACTTAGAGCTGTAGCTTAACGCTAAAATTACTTCCAATTGGGTGTTGTTTTTTGTTGCTTCGATTGCTTTAGCTAGCTCGCGCTGGGTAGCTGGTGGAAGCGACTTTAAGTCTCCAATTGCAGAAAGCTTAATCTTATTCTTTTGAAGATTCTTAATTTCTTTGTTGATGGTGTTCACCAACAGCTCCATGAGCGCATTTATCTCTCTTTGAGGACGTTTCCAATTTTCTGTGGAAAAAGCATAAAGTGTAACGTGCTTTACTCCAATTCTGGCCGCAGTTTCTGTCGTGTCTTGAACAGCTTGAAGTGCGTTTCGGTGACCAAATATTCTCGGCTTTCCTTTTTCTTTTGCCCAACGCCCATTACCATCCATAATAATGGCTATGTGTTTCGGTATGGCGTCTTTAATTAGTTGTTTTTCGAGTTCCATTGGATCTAAAAAAAATGCCTCACGATAAGATGAGACAATTTAAGCCGCGAAGATACTCAAATCCTAAGATGCTTGCATGATCCTTTCTTCGGTCCAAGCCGCACTGCTAAAGTGACTAAAGCATAGGTGTAATAGTCTTTTGTCACTGAATTTCCTCTTTGTGTGCCCCAGTTAGTTCCATCTGGTCCAGACTGCACTAGACTACGATCTGATATGTCTTGAGATAGACCATCGATATAAGCTTGATTGGGGTATAAGCTACTCACATCATCTAGGTAATCAGTAAATGTTTTTCTCAATCCCCAATCTGTACTTACTATAATTCGGTCTGTTAAAGCAAGCTTAAAACCGAAGCCAAATGGAATGGAAATGCCATAACGCAAGTATGATTCACCCTCAGTAGCTAAAGGCTGTAGCTCATAGACACTGCCTTCAATTATAGTGCTAGGGTTGAAGTAGAAACCAGCAATTCCAATAAAAGAGTAAGGGCTAAACCTTTTTTTATTTATCAGTGCATCGAATGGAAGAAAGTTGAACTCGAGAGTAGATGCAAATTCATAGAGCGGAGAAGTGAAATTTAGATTACGATTGGATTGGAACTGGGAAGACGATAACACATCATCCGCTGATATTTGACCTATGTTGATTTGTCCTCTCACCGCAAATCGTTGATTGAGATTTCTTCTGAGGCTCACACCAAAGGATTCATGCCAATAGTCTTTGCTAAAATGGCCATAAGGGTTGAGGTCTCCATTATACCATGAAACGCCTCCACTCACGCCAATTTCGAAATCTGTTTGACCTGACTTTTGCGCCATCACATGGCATAAGAAGAAAACAGAAAGAATAGCTGTCAGAACAAGAGTTCTCATGATCGAGAAACGATGAAAGTCCAAAAATATTCTTTGATTAGAATTTAGGACGGTTAGTTTTCTTGGATGTAAACTTATAATTCAAAGCTAGAATAGCAAACATGTAGGTGTTGTTGGTAGTGCCATCGCCCCTTTGCTGAGCAGGGTTAGATGGATACTGGCCTCCGGCAAGGAATGAGGTACCATCTTCTCTTTCAATCCTAAATGCTGGATTTGACAAATACGCGGCTGCTTGTCCAGTTTCTGAATTTATACCACCATTAGCGTTTGCAATAGCATCAGCGTCATAGTAATAACCGCTCACATCATCCATATAATCTGTGAATGTGAATCGGAAGTTGTACTCGAGTGATATTGAGACATTTCGGTTGATACTATATTTTGCAGAAATTCCGAAAGGAATCACCATTGCAATTCGCTTGTATTTATCGGGACCTCCAGGAAGGCCTTGTCCTTCTGTGCCCATGGGTTGAAGGCTATACCATTTGCCATTATATTCTCCTCTTGGATTAAAATATATAAGACCTAAACCTCCAGTTAATGAAGCACTTAATCCACTTCCAATGGCTCCTCTAATACCTCTAGTGCGATAACGGTTACTGGTTTTTTCTCTGATAAAAAACACTTCTCCTTGTCCTGTTAATTCAACTACGGGCGACCTAAATGTTAAATTTCTACTTTGACGATAGATGTCTCCTGCAAATCTATCTGAGCCGTAAATCCTTGAGAAAGCTAAGCCTCCTTTTAAGCTGAATATTTCATCCAATTTATTGCGATAGCCAGCAGCGATAACATATCGACTTGACTTTGCATCGAAATCCATAAAGAGGTCTTGAGCTTCTTGTTTTCCTCCGCCTAACTCACCCATGAAATTAGTACCACCTAAGCCACCCCAAACCTCATGTCTGTAACGCTTCCAGCGCTGTGCTTCACTAATCTGAGGCACAAGAAATAAAATAAAAAGGCTTACTAATTGTCTCAAGTAGAAAGGTTTTCTCAAAGTGCAAATATAAGTTTTTGACTAAAGAGCGATTAAAATTCTATTAATTGCGGCTGTCATAACCCCAATGTAATTTGTGTCGTAATGTTTTTAAAAAGCTATGTGATTTCAGTCGTACAAGGTTGATTTTAAAATCATTTTTCATAACGGTGATCACACAATTCTCTTTTATTGTTGTTGAGCGAGAATCCATTGACATCAAAAAGTTTTCACTTCTGCCTTCCATTTTGAGTGTAATGACACTTTGATCCGAAATAAGAACAGGCCTAACGGTCAGGTTGTGAGTTGCCACTGGTGTGATAATGAAATTAGATGAGCTTGGAAGAATTATCGGGCCTCCACAGCTTAAAGAATACGCAGTTGATCCTGTTGGCGTTGCTATAATTAGGCCATCCGACCAATAAGTGTTTAGATATTTCCCATCTACATATACTTGTACAACGATCATGGATTGCGAATCCTTTTTATGAATTGTTAGTTCATTAAGTGCAAAGTTTTCATCTCCGAAATGATTTTCTTCCGTTTCAGCTTTCAAGACGGAGCGAGTATCAATCATGAATGCACCCTTTAATACTTGAGCCATTGCCTCTTCCATGTTTTCAAGGTTAATACTAGAGAGGAAGCCAAGTCTGCCAGTATTCAAACCGAGAATTGGAAGCTTAGAGTTTTTGATGATCGTGGTAGTGTCAAGCATGGTTCCATCGCCTCCGATGGATAGCATAATCTCATATTTAGAGGCGTCAAACTTTTCTATTGAGTAAACCTCAATTTGATTCGATAGTCCGATTTGCGTCTGAAGAAATTTTGCGAATGGCTCGTAAATAGCATACTTGGCCCCTTTGGAGTCGAGGAGTGCGAAAAATTCAATGATTCTTGTATTGTGCTCTTCTCCGAATTCACGCCCGTAAATGGCAAATGGTTTCATTTAAATTGGATTTTTAAAATGGATGTAAAACCCTGGTTGTCCTTGGCGGTTGATTGACCCTTCAAAACGGATAACAACGTCATAATATGCAACAAAATCAAGACCAAGACCATATGCATATTGCCAACTATTTGCTAGAGGATTAATGGAAGCGTTAATATTGTCTACAACATAACCAGCATCACCAAACGCATTCAAAAATAAGGAATAATGGAACTTATCGAATTTGTTTGCTAAGCCAAAATTAAGGTCTACGGTGTGTTTCTTAATTAGTTGGTATTTAATGTTTGATTTATAGGATAGATAGTGCTGGCCGTCAATTACGAATAATTCATAACCTCTAATGGCAGCGCTGCTATAGCCCAGTCCTTTTTGAAAGTAATAAGGCACGTTGTTACTATCAAAAAAAGTGTATTTCCCTTTTAAACCTTGGGCAAAGTACCATCTACCATCTAAATGATTGTGAAGGTTAAAGGTCAATAAGCCTTTAGTCATCATAATATCATCTTTATGAATCAAGCCTAATCCGTCCTGATCTAAGCTTATGTCGAATAAATAACCTTTTAAAGGGTATCCTATATTGTCTCGTTTTTCACGTTTAAAACCGTAGTTGAAATAAAAGTACTGAGACCTGTTTCGATCAATTGGAAGATAAGTAGTGTTGTATACGTTTACTGTATCGTCAATAATTATAGTACTCAGGCCAATGGCAAAACGATGCTTATTAAACAGTCTTGGTCTAAATTCCATTTTGCCTTCGAAAGTGAATTCTTCTTGAATAAATTCTTGGTCCTTGAAGAATAGTCGCTCATTGTTAAAAGAGCCATAGTTCAACTCCCTGTTTCGGGCATAGAAGACTTTAATTCCCGCGCCAATAGTTTGTTTTTTATTGATCCCTGGAACTTGATAGTCTAGTCCAACTTTGCGTTTCCATCCGTTTTGTAGTTCAATTGTTACCTTCTCTCTTCGCCCTCTAAAATTCATGTCTTGAATGAAAAAGCCATAATTAATTCGGTCAAAATCTTTGTTCTGCCACCAACTATTGAAGTTTGTCTCAGCCAGAGAAAAGACTATGCCTGGCCATATAAACCATCGTTCTGTCACCTTTACAACAAGAATAATGTTGCCCTCACTATGAGTTGAGTAGCTGATTTCAACAAAATTGAATAAAGAGGTGTTTGTGAGGGTTTGAATACTTTTCAATTTGAGAAGGTCAAATTGATCTATCAATATGCTATCACCGTTTTGAAAAGCTAGTTCTCGCAGAATTACTTGCTCTTTAGTGCGCTGATTTCCCAGAATAATGATCTCGTCAATTCGAACTTTATCTTGAGCTTCAAGATTAAAAATAGGCGCAAAACCGATGATGATAATAATTAAACTCAGCCTCGGCATGCCAAGAAGTTATATGTTCAAGAAATTCATGAAAGAATCGAAGCGGTCTTGCATATCATCATTAAAATCACTGCTGTCCTCAAAATAAGTGATGGTATACTCATGACGCTGCAGAGATGAAACAATTGATCTTATATCAATAGTGTTTACTTTAATCGTCAATTGTATTTTGGTAGAATCAGGATGAGACGTGATAAAAGTCCCTAAGATCTTTGTGTTGTTTTCTTCAATGATTCGTGCAATGGCTTCTAATGAATAATCATTTTGATTGAGCTCCAAGACGATTACTCCACCAGGGTTATTTGCCACTGGCATGTCGGCAATGATTTCCATCAATTGCGCAATGGTTATGGAGCCAACATATTTCTCTTGTGCATCAAGCACAGGTATAATTGAAAGCTTTTGGTCATTCACCACTTTAACTACTTCAAAAATGTGCTGCCGTTGAGTAACAAAAGCAGGATTCAACATCTCGCTATAGTTCCCTATTTTTTCACTTAAATCTGCCATTCCTAAAACATCACTTTCTGAAATTGTTCCCAAAAAGTTCTTATTTTCTACTACGCTCAAGTGCATTATTTTAAATTCATCCATCCATTGAAGCGCGGTTTCTCCGGTATCAGTTTTTTTGAGTGGAGGAATATTATCTACTATGAGTTCTTCAGCTAACATTTTATAATAAGTCTTTCCTAGTAAAGACGGGGAAATCCGTTCATTTGTAAGGCAAATGTAGAATTTTGAATGACCAAGCTAAGTGTAAACATAAATAAGATCGCCACTATCAGAAACGCTCGCGGAGGTGATGTTCCAAACGTGGTATTGGCGGCTCAGCGCATAGAAACATATGGTGCTGAGGGGATTACAATTCATCCGCGACCTGATCAACGGCACATCACTTATAATGATGTTGATGAGCTTTCGAAGGCAGTAAAAACAGAGTTCAATATTGAAGGCTATCCAAATCGTGAATGGCTCGACTTAGTCATCAAGGCAAATCCAGCTCAGGCAACGTTGGTACCTGATCCCCCAGGGGTTTTGACAAGTAATGCAGGTTGGAATACGCTGCAACATGGCTCATTTTTGAGAGAAATATTAAGTGAGTTGAAATCTCATGGGATTCGAACTTCTGTTTTTATTGAACCAGACCTTCAATTGATTGATGGTGCAAAAGATGTTGGCGCTGATAGAATTGAACTGTATACAGAACCCTATGCAGCTAATTTTAATAGCGATAAAGAAGCAGCAGTAAAGCCTTTTGCACTTGCGTCAAAACATGCTTCTGAAATAGGTATCGGTGTAAATGCAGGGCACGACTTGAATCTTGAGAATCTTCAATTCTTTGCTTCTTCATTGCCACAACTTGATGAGGTTTCTATTGGTCACGCTCTGATTTCTGATGCTTTATACTTTGGGTTAGAAAACACTGTGCAGATGTATTTGTCTAAGTTGGTATGAAGCTGAACTATAAATCATTTGGGGAGGGCGAACCATTAATCATTATGCATGGCTTGATGGGTATGTTAGACAACTGGCAAGCACCAGGCAAAGAATTAGCCGAGCACTTTAATGTGTTTATTGTTGATCTAAGAAATCATGGACACTCGCCACATAATGCAGAACACAACTATCAGGTGATGGTTGATGATGTGGTTGAATTGTTGAATGATTTAGGGTTGAAAAGCGCAAATGTTTTGGGTCATTCAATGGGGGGTAAGGTGGCCATGAAGCTTGCTCAAGATTTTCCGGAAAGAGTCGATAAACTAGTAGTTGCTGATATTGGTCCGCGTAGTTATAAAGTTCATCATCAATCTATTATTGCGGGGTTGAGGGCGGTTCCGTTGCAAGATATTGCGAAACGAACGGATGCTGAGCAGTTCATGAAAGCAGATATTCCTCAATCAGGAATTCGTCAGTTCTTGATGAAAAGCCTTTTTCATAAAGAACGCAATCAGTTTGGATGGCGCTTTAATCTGGATGCCATTGAAAATAGTTTGGAGCTAATTGGAGAAGCCATTGATGACATGGATTATCAAGGTGAGACAGTGTTCATTAGAGGAAGTGAATCAGATTATATCCTTGATGAAGATTGGCCAGATATTAAATTGCTATTTCCCCACTCATATTTAGTTACAATAGATGATGCTGGGCATTGGCTACACGCTGAAAAACCTGCTGAGTTTATAAAAGCTGTAGAAGAGTTTTTACTTTAACTACTCCTTAATTAGCCTGAAGTTTTGTCGGGTTTCGTTAAGAGTTGATTGCAAATTGATATGGTAAATACCAGAGGGGAGTTTACTTACATCAATTGTCTCAACAGCGTTGAGGGTCTCATTTAATTTCATTCTTCCTTGAGAGTCATAGATGAACAAAATGCTCTCAAAGTCATTGTTACCAATTGTAATAAAAGTAGATGAAGGATTTGGATACATGATCCAATTATTGTCACTATCAATACCTCTGACTCCAATCGTACTGTCATTCGTGTCAACTGGTGCAGTTGTACTTCCTGAAGTCAATGCCAAGCAAGTGCTGTCTGGGGTGCTGCGATAATTCATCGTTCTAAAATCGATGTAACATACCCATTGTGCACTATCAACAAATGGATTTCGATTTCCTTGAAGTGAATCGATGTAATCGTTACGCGCGTGCTCGTATCCACTAGGTAAATCATTAATATGCCAATTCACTAGCACTTCTTGTCTCTGATTCGGACCATTGCTTAATAAATTATCTAATGCCCAGTTGTCAGTTTGGGCATTATTATAGGCCGACATCATATAGAGGATAGCTCTAGCTGCATCTCCTTTTTGTTCTTCTCTTGGCTCGTATACGGTGTTTCCAAATGCATCGGTTCCTCTCTTTCCATCTCCATAAGAGGAAGTGGCTGTAATTACTTCCCCTAGTGGTTCGTTGCTTCGCTGTCCATTTGCTGTTGAAACAGTAGGGAATAGATGATGCCTATCTTGATATTCAGCAGTTCCCGTGCTTCCTGCACTTGGCATCCAGCTGGCAGGAAAAGTATGCTCTCGGTTTAGACTTGTTGTCGGAGTCCAGGCGAAAGGAGGAGAGTAAACTACTTGATCATTGCTATAAACGCCCGTTACCACGCGCTGATTATTCGTAGTATCCCGAGCGATAAACTGCGGTACGATATCTGATTTGTAATTGCTATAAAATCGAATTGTATGAGGATTAATGACATCGTGCAGATCTTCTACGAAACTATTTTGATTTACATCAATGCTATTGTAGTAATTGGCGTCTATCATCGTTGCCATTGGAGTAATAATTTCACCTTGAAGAGGGGAGTCGTTCTTATAGTTAATAAATTGACCAGTTCCGTTGAAAGCGTAAACTTTGATATGGAATGTATCATTTGCTGTAGCTTCATTTAACCAAAATGTAGTATTCGTACCCACATAAGCTACTTTGGCATTCCCAAGTCCTTGACCCTTTTCATATTCTACACCATCAAGCAGCGTGGCATTGATGGGCGCATTTTTCTTATATAGAACAACGTAACCCTCGGCAATACTGGGGTTAAAAGAGGCCCCTACTCGGTATGTTTTAAGCATACCTACAGATAAGTTGGTTGGGTTGGCACTTGGCTCGCTGGCTCCAGTCCCGCCTATGCCATTCAAGTTTATGATATATGGGTTTTCATTAGGATCATCATTGACTATTGATAGGGTCGCAACTCTGCTTCCTGAAACTGAAGGGGTGAAGTTTATTTCTAAAGAATCATTACTTAGAGTGCCAATGCTCGATGGAGATGAACCTACAGAATAGTCTGAAGCTGCGCTGCCAGATATACTAGAAGCACCTATGGTAAGTGAGCTTCCAGTTCCTAAATTTTCAATTCCAAATTTTAAAACCTTTGTTGAGCTGAGGTTTTCAGCAAATTGAACCGCGCTGTTATTAGGGATGTCATTTCCTTCAAATTGAACGTTCATTTCTTGAATGGTCGGAACATTTGCAAGTATGCTAACGTCATCAAGTCCTGCGTTTGTGCCAGAAATTTTATTTGATAGAATGAAGCGAATGTAACGTGACGTAATATCTGGTGTGTCTGAGAATTGGGCCCAAGAACTACTGAAATCTCCACTATTAAATGTGTGCATAGTAGACCAAGAAGTCCCATTCACGGACTCCTGAATCTCTAAGGTTCCCATAAACGTTGGTGTTCCATAGCTTTTTAAGTTATAAGAAACATTTCCTGGCTCATCAAAAAAGTGAATGGTCACATAATGATCGGTTACTTGCAGTTTTCCTGCAACAGAAGTCGACCCATTATTATCGATCAATCCTGAACTATAATTGGCAGTAGTGTTGGTTGACCATCCTGTGGGCAGAGATGCGGGAGTCGAGTTAAAGTCCCAAGATGTTGGCAGGGTTGTTTGACCGATTACGTGCAAAGAGCAAAAGGAAAGACAAAGAGAGAAGAGAATATTTTTCATAAAAAGAATTAGTCAATATCGGTCGTTAGTTTAAATCGTAGTAGCCTGCCGTTTCCTTTGTCAGTTACGTATAATACGCGATCCAGGTAGGCGACAGCTGAGGGTTTGTTGAATTGTGTAGCTCCTTCGCCTGTTCCACCAAAAGAGGCAATAATATTTTTTGTTTCGGAAGAGCCCGCTGGAGGATTCACACCTTCCCAGCCACGAGTTGTAAATTGAAAAATTGAGTCTTTGGCATCGTCTACTACAAATAGATAGTTTGTTCCATCTCCGGTCAAAGTAAGGTCTACAGGGTTTTCAAATCTATCAGAGCGATAAAGAAAGTCATTGGCTTCAGAAGTATCTGTGAAGTCTAGAATTTCAACTTCGTAAGAAGATCCAAATTCAGTTTCTAAGAAGTTTATGGATTGTACTTTGATGGAGACATTTGGGTCAGCCATTGCCACAAAGAAATTGCTCGATGGGCTTACAGAAGGGCTTTGCCTGGGCTTTGCAAAGGTTGCGATAGATAGTGGGGTTTGAAAATATCCACGAAAAAAACCTGAATTTGTGCTTACGAAGATGTTGGAAACATATTCGTCATCTTCATTGAATAAAACAATTCCGTCATCTGGTCCTCCAACTTGATTTTCGTTGTCTCTTGGTCCAGTTCGTGTAACATAAAAACTATTATCACCCATGATGTCAACCGAAGAAAAATTTACATCGGCATCAAGACTGCTGAAGCTTGTTTTAAAGTAAAAAGGATGAATAATTTTATTTATGATCTCAGCATTGTTTATTCCGTATCCTAGTGCTGCATTCAAGTTTAGTCGGTATATAGCGCTGAGTGTGTAATCGGCATCATTTATGGTTGTGTCATGATCAGCAATGGCCAAGATATTCATTTGTCTATCCTGCACAATTTTTCTCACGCCCGGAAGAGAATAGCGTCCCTGCTCTCTTCCGCTTTGATCGAATGCGATTATTTCTTGGCTTCCAGCATCCACCACGTAGATTAATTCATCAAAACCGGCAATGACATCAGTTGGCTCAAAAAAACCATCAATTATAGGCTGAATAGGCACATAAGCCACATCTCTAGCTTGAAATACCGGTGCGTCAATAAAGGTTAAGTCGGTTTTTTTACCAAAAAACCCTTCACAAGAGCTAAGCATTACAGTAGCTAAGAAAAGTATGATGATTAACCCTTTCATTCTCTTTTGTCATTATTAAACATGAAGTCTAGACCAAACGCGTGAAGTGTTCCTAAATACTGTGTGGCGTTAACTCCATAGTTGATCATCATGGTGTTTCTGCCCAATCTTAACTTATAACCAAGGCCTAGAGTAGGTAAGTTCTCTCCAGCAACATTGATTTTATAACCAGCCCGAGCGTAAAGGAGTTTTTTAAACTCATACTCAACTCCAATTCTTAAGTTTTCGCTATTGTCATTTGGATGCTCAAGTTGAATAGCTACCATTACACTTTGATCCTCTTTTTCAATGGGCTTCATGGAAGCTCCCAATCTGAATATTGTTGGCACCGAATATTGACCAACTGAAACGGGTTGTCGATTAAACTCTTCAGCCAAATCAATACCCGAAAGACTCGAATTCCCTCCGAAGTTTTGGACTACAATTCCAAACTTCAACTCTTTTACATCAGTGGTATATAGAAAACCTAAATCAGCCGCAACAGTTGTATTCGAATATTGTGCGAGTTGCTCATGAATCACTTTGATATTTGTTCCAAAGCTGAATCGATCTGAAAGCAACTTAGAATATGCTGCTCCAGCTGCAAATTGATTTGCATAGAAGTACTCTCCTGTACCCTCCGGTTGGAATTCAGTGCGCACTTTCATCGCACCGCTGCTTAAATAGTTTAGATTTACTCCGATGGCACTTGTACTTGACTTTAATGGTATAATAGCGCTAAGCCAAGACTGATTAATACCTGCTCCAATCATTAAATCTGAAGCTGCTATGTGGATTCCGCTTAGTTGAGACATGGATGCAGTATTGTGCGCGGTTGACATTCCATCGGCAGAAAGCGTCAAGTTTGCACCGCTTAACGCCATAGACCTGGGGCTAACATCATTCTTCAAAAATGATAATGTAGAAACGCCCGCGCGTTGACCGCCCAAGTTTGGTAATAGCTGAGCTGATGCGTTGACCGCGATTAGGAGAATAATGATATGACTTAGTAGCTTCTTCATTAAAACTTGAATGATAAGCCATAAATAATTTGACGTGGAGATGAGAATCTAGCTGGATCTGTTGGTGGTGTGCTTCTGTCAAGCGGATCAGGGTAAGCTAGGTTTCTCCAGTTGTCTGGGACATCATCTCCAATTTCGTAGGCTCGTCCAGTTACTGGGTTGACAATTTGTGCATTTCGTCTATTGAATATGTTTTTTACCTCGATACTCAAAGAAACACCACGCCCCTTTTTAGATACAAAGTCTCTAGAAAGCCTCATATCAAACCACGACCAATACTCTCCGATTTCAGCATTCGGATTTGAATCATCTCTTATGTAAATTGGTCTTCCAATATCATTTGTTCCTGCGAAATCATAGGGTGTATAGCGCAGTCCAGATTTGTATGTTCCTGAAACGAAAAGTCTGAATCCTTTGAGAGGTATTCTTCCAATAGAAATCGTACTATCAGGCGTGAATATTACACCACCTTTTATATCCCAAGGCCTGTCCCAAGCTAAATATTGTTCCTCAGTTGTATTTACAAAGCCTGTTTGAACGATTTGCAATAAAGACTCCGCGGCTGAGTTTGATTTTCCTGTTGCAGATTGATAAGTTACGTTGGCGAAGGTTCTTATAAATTTACCTAGTCTATAGTTCACGCCTAGCTCAAGACCAATAATTCGAGCGTAATCTTGGTTGATTGACGTTGTGCGGTCAACTAACCTTCCGGTTTGGTCTTCAAGAACAATCGTGCGTGTAACGATATAATCGTATTTGTCATTGTTGAAAGCTGTAAATGTCAACCCCAATTTTTTCGTCACTTGAGATTTAACACCAAGTTCATAGGAAACTGTAGTTTCTGGCTTTAAATTAGGATTTCCAATTCTCGACAAGAATCCACGGTCTTGGTACACAGGATCTAACCCTGCGTAAATAAAGCGCGGGTGAGGTAAGTTCATACTATGACCATAATTGAAGTATAAAACGTTGTTTTCTGTAACAGGAAAAGAGACATTCAATCGTGGTAAAACTCTTGCTTGAAAACGTTTTCCCAAAATTCCGAATGTTCGCTCGGTATACTGTCTTCTAACTTCGTCAAGAATGAGGGCGTCAGGGTTTTCGATGGCGTCATCAACGAATGATCCAAATGCCCAATAGTTAATACGGACACCTAAAGTGGCATTGATGCCTTTATAAACTATGTTGTCCTCAACAAATATTCCACCATTGGTTGCATTGGCTTTCCAAATATCATTACTTGAACCAACACTAATTGATGGTGTAGTTAATGTGTCGTTGATTTGAATAGGAGCGCCAACCCAAGGGCTCGAAACATCTGCCCATTGGTATTCAGTTTCTTTGTGTTCTTGTCCGAAAGTCCATTTATGGATTTTACTTTCTGGATAGTAGCTGAATACATTTTTGACCGTATATTCTTGAACATAATGGTCGTGCCAGACAGTGCTAATGCCATTATTGTTTACCAATCCAGAAGGAGCATTGACATAAACAATAGAGTCATTTGGATTGAATAGGGTAATAGGATCGGTGATGATACTTTCCGGATCATAAATCTGATCTATTGTTTGCTCTCTAAACGGACGGCCGTTTGCATCTGCTCTCAGGTTAGTAAAGAGTCTACCTACATTCGACTGAACTGTCCATTTATTGTTTGGAAAAGAAAATGTCATTCCAGCCACGGTAAGGTTCGATTGATGAGTATAGGTGGTGGCGTTGTCTAAATTATTACTGAAATTATATTGGTAACCTGGCCTTACAATAGCATCAAAACCTACGATTTGCAGACTTCTTGTGTTTTGATTGATATTAAGCGAATGCTGGTTCGTGAAGAATAGCTTGAAACCAGGGCGAACTGTATAAGCTAACTTGAATGTGTGAGACCACTTGTTGTCTTGACGTGGCGCCCAAGAAGAATCGTTGCCTGTAAAAAGCGATGAATGTAGTTGACTTGCTTCCTCGTCAAAATAGGTGTCTGTAAGGTTGGCCGATGCTGAAGTAAAAAGTGTCAACTTCTTTTTTGTTCCTGGAATTGGGGTTGCAATAGTAGCTTCCCATATATCTGTATTCCAGGCGGTTCCGTTTTTTCTATTGGTGAGATAATTGTCTGTCTGCCAGCTTCCACTTACTTCAAGCTTGTCTCCTCCTTCGCGAATTTCAGTAGAAATTACTCCAGAAGAACCATCTCCGTATTGTGCACCAGCTCCTCCAGTAATCACTTTCACATCTTGAATGGAAGAAGAGCTCACATTCACACCAAATCCTGTTCCTGCCAACGGGTCTTTTGCAGAAATTCCATCAACTACGTATTGGGTTTCGTATACGCGTCCTCCACGAATTTGCAACCCGTCAGGGTTTTCGCTAACACCAGCTTGCATTTTCACCACGTCCTGTACATTCCTCACCGACATTTCTTTAATCTCATCTTGAGAAATTCTAATCTCTGACTTTCCACTCTCCAAATCAATAACCTGTTCACCAATAATAATTACCTCATTGAGAGTATTTGATCTAAAACTAATTCTTGAGTCAAGAGTTCGTGTTTCACCTTTTTTCAACGTGATGCCATTATATATCTGATCGCTATAACCGATGAAGGTGACTTTTACTGAATAGTCTCCAGCCTTAATGTCTTTGATCTCATATTGGCCATCCATGTCAGTACTGGTGCCTTTATATGTTCCCACCAATACTACAGTAGCACCTGGAAGTGTTTCTCCAGTTTCTTTATCATAAATAACTCCCTTGAGCGTGGCCGATTGACCAGAAGCGAATCCAATGGAGCATGCAATTACGAATACAAAGCTTATTGTTCGTAACAAACTTTTTTTCAGCTGCTGGATATGTTGCCTACCAGTTAAACTCATCGTTAAATACTTTATCGAAGAATTGTTGCATTGCTGCTTGATCTGAGTTTAGCTTGTGCAGTTCAACCGACATGAAAATGAAATTCGTATTTCCGTTTGAAGATCTTTTCGCGACTATGTTCTTTGGGCCTTCCCAACCATTGTTTTTAGTCAGTTGGGCTGTGTAGAGAACGGTTGCATCGCTCGATGGGTAAAAAGGGTCGAGGCCGGAGATAAATGAAGAACATGTCAGGTTTGGGAAAGTAGGCTCTGAAGTGACAGCTAACGAATCAATAGGAAGTCTAGCAATGCCAACAGAAGAGCTAAAGCTATCGATAGGTAAAATTCCATATAATGCACTTGTTTGATCGTAGTTAGCAGGAAAGCTAGCCGAAACGAAAATTTTACCTCCATCAGATACATATTCCTCTATTGCCGATGAAGCAAATTCAAGAACAATTTCATCAGCGTTTGTCTGTATGTTGGTAAATGTGACATCATTGGCGGTCATCAATACTTGATCGTATTGTTTGAGCAATAAACTCATAGTAGGAGACCAAATTTTCGGTTGATTCTTGGCATCATTTGCTATGAAGTCTATGAAGTCAAAACCTATGCCCGCAGCTGTTAAATTAGATGCATAGAATTGATTGGGACTAGCCGAATTAGCTCCGATCACCAATAAATCATTCGACTTTTTAGTCATGTATATATCACCAATCGTGTCTTCTTTACTAATCGAGCCTGCAATATCAATAGCTCTTATGTAAAAGCTATTCAAATCATTGAGCTTAAGTCCAGTAATTTCCGATCCAGCGGTGTTTTGATCGTAATAAACCGTTGACATTACCTCTCCATTTTGCTCCGGTGTTAAAGGAACTATTGCACAGAGGTCCCGATTAGGACTGATTTCCACCCATTCGCCTTCGTTAATTTTAAGTTGTACTTGCTCTAAGGTCTCAAAACCATCTGCATCATTCGCATCCCACGTAATCGTGATAAGGTTGAATGAGGTATCTAGAGGTATTAAATCATTGTCAAATGAAATTTCCGGAGGTGTGTTTTTCAATGGGATTTTCAAAAATGCTGGAGACTCATCTGCTTTCTCATCATTGTCAATCGCCCTAATAAAAAAGTCAATATCTAGTGTGTCGCTTCCTGCAGAGATGGAAAAAAGAAAAGTAGAATCTTGGTTTTCAGTGAAATACCACGTTTCCTTGTCAAAGCTGAATTCATAACCGGTTACATATCCATCAGGATCTGTACCATACCATTGCAGCGAAACCAAGCTATTCAGTCTATTTTCACCAGAAAGGTTGAAAGCTTCAACCGATGTAATGGTTTCAGGAGCCAGGTTTTCTTTTGGTTCGTCCTTTTTACAGGCACTAGCAAAAAAGATGGCGCAAAAAGACAGGCCAAGCATAGCTTTAGCCAAAAGGGGGGTCAATGTCCTTTTATCTTTTTGCGCCATTCTTCTGTTCGAATTACTGCTTTACGAATTGCATCACGTCAACTAGGCTTCCATTTTCACTCACTTGAAGAATGTAATTTCCAGCGTCTAAAGAAGAAAGGTTTAAGGTCTCAATAGAACGATTAGTCATTCTTTTGAAAACCTCTCTTCCGTCTAGGTCATATATGGTAATGCTGTAAACTGAATGGTCAACAAAATCAGGTTTGATAGTGATCATTTCAGAAGTTGGGTTAGGATAGATTAATGTTTCTACAGCAGAAACTCTTGTTTCTTCTAATCCAACAGTTACGCAGGCCTCACTTGAATCAACATAGATGTATTCTGTGGCAGTGGTTGTATCAGAAGCGCCATCAACAGAATTTGATGCAATTAAGCTTACGTTGTACCATCCACCAACAGTGTAAATCTGAGTTGGGTCTTCGACTGCAGATGACGAGCCATCTCCAAAATCCCATGTAAAATCATCAGCAATAACAGAAGACATATTCATGAACTGAACAGTATCATTCACACAAACCTCTACAAGGTTAGAAGAGAACATAGCTGTTACGGGAGCATCACCATAATCCACAATGTCATGGTTATTTCTTGGAAGTAATTTCATTGAACCAAAACTGTAGTAGAAAATACCCGAAATACTTTGCATGCTGTGACCGTAATCAACGACATAGGGATCTACACTTAAATTGTTGACCCATAAAGAATCATTGATATAAGAAACGTACAATGAGCTGTTTCCAGCAGAACGCCCCGCAATTACCCTTACGCCTGAATTTGGATTAAATACATCTGTGCCCACTCTGTACTCTGCATAGTTGTTGCTAGTCACTGCATCGGCATTTTGCTCAACTACATAGATTTTGTCTCCGACAGAAGGGTTTTCGAACCGAACCAACATTCCTTCAAACTGCTCTTGTGTTGCACCATTGTACACACTGAAAGAATCTGGGTTCAATACAATTGGATTAATAGAACCTGTTCCTGTAACATTTACAGAAGCGATGTCAGTCAAAGCTGTCATACCGAAGTTTTCTGAAACCACACCTTCAACTTCTACTTTTTGACCTCTTTCCAATTGACTTATTGTCGAGCCTTGTTGCAACCATAAACCAGCGAAGTTTAGCTGGTTCTCTTGTTGAATATATACGTAACCTAGGTCTCCTGTATCAGTTGAGTTGACGCTAGATGTCACTACTCCTTCTACACTTACGCTCTCACCTAAATATGGGCTGATGCCATTGGCATAAGGCGTGTATTGTACATCAAAAATGCTCAGTCCGTTGTTTCTAACTCTGTATAAGTACGTGTTAGTATTTGGGTCATTATTGGGTAATTGAGTGACTTGAGCGCTATCATCAGTAGCAGAAATATACCATCTGATTAGAGTGCCATCTGCTTGAGCAGGAATAGTAGCCGTGAACGTTTCTCCAGAAACAAATGTCATTGGCACAGATGAAAAACTTCCACCTGTAGAGCCCGTAGCATATGAAAGACTTGCTGAGACTATTACTCCGTCATTGTCAGTGATGTCAGCAGTTACTGTAACATCCTGAGTTGAGTTAGGAACAAGTGGCGTTCTTGCAATATTGAAAATTCGAGGAGCCGAAGCACCATACACGTAGTCGCTTTCTTGGAAAGGGTACAATTCGTAACCACGTCCATTAAATCCAGGACAGTTATTCTTACTATGAGCAATTACTCCGCGGATCGTGTCTAATTGATCACCTACGTTCGGTGCAACAAAGTTTCCACCTTCTCCTGGAAGCTTCTGAACTAAAAAGCGGTCGGAGACACCTAAAAGGTTGCCAAATTGATCTTCTATATTGAAACTTACTCTAGTTCCGCCACTAAAGAAGTCTAAAGAAGCAACTGTGGCACCCACAATTTCCACATAAGTGCCTTCCCATTGCTCACCTGTTTCTAAAAGGTTATTTCTTTCAATATCATTAAGATCTGCGATGTCTACTTGAACTGGGTAAATAGGTTGACCTTGACCTAGAAGTGTGATAGAAGAACCTTCAAGAGGTACAATTTCTGTTTCACCATTGTAGTCGTCAATGTAGCCTAGTATTTCAACGGAATCTCCTGCAATAAGGTTGTGCGGGTCTTCAGAAACACTCATGCTTGAAAGATTAAAGACATCAATGCCTTTGTAAGCTCCTCCATTTCCTTGTTGAAGCCAGAAGTTTTTATGTCCATTTGGGTTACCTACACCACTTGGTACTGCGAGGTTTCCGTCCATAACTACCTTTGCTCTAATAATGACAGTATCTCCTAAATAGAAGGTTTGATCATCACAGTTTCCTAGAGCGTTTTGAGTAACCGTTTGAATATCTTCAATCGATACTACGGGATATTGAGCTTTGGCCAAGTTAATTGAAGCCATCGCAAAAATTAAGAAGAGTAATCGTGTTTTCATTTTTATGTATTTAGGTCTTGTTTATTATTTTATTACGACAAATTTTTCTTTCCAAATCTCACCGGAATTCAGGTCTTCTACCGAGAATATATAAGTTCCTCGCGCTATGATTTGAGCGCTTTCGCTCAGTAAATCCCAGCTATGCTCACCACCCGAGAATACGGTTCTTTCTGTATCTGAATACGTACTGTACCAGCGAATATCAGAGCCATTATAAGTCTGGTCGTGTTGAATGGTTTTTATCAAGTCACCAGAAAGAGTGAATACTCTGATTATACAGCGCTCTGGTAAGTTGCCAAAAATTATTTTTCGATCCTCCTCGAATGTTGATCTTCCTTCCCATGACGCGCCAGCATAATATGGATTTGGATAAGCAAAAGGCTTAAGTAGCTCTAAACTATCTTTTAATTCTTTATTGAATAATGCACTGAGTGGTGCAACAGGAGTTGCATACTGGTCAAACTTTTCATTCATCTCTGTTCCTGGGAAAACACGCCAAGCATTAGCCAGCTTTGAGCTTTCCAAAGACTCTAAACCACTTCCTTCATCACCTCGATCAAATGCGGTGAGCGAAAGAGCGTATTGCCAGCCATTTACCAAGTTGTCTATGGAGTATTTATAGTTATAAATTTTAGGGTCACCCTCAAATTCTATTGGCTCTTCAAGGGATATAGAAGCCAAACTCGTTTCATAAAATAGGCCATTGCCTTCTAGGTCATAACTCGAGATAAGTTTAAGGTCAGTATTTAAATCGGCAGATTTAACAACATCATGACCAAGTTTGGTTAAAAAAATGTTGTAACCTTCAAAATCTAGCTCTTGCGTAATTGGGTCGACTGACTCCTCGGAGTTTTTAGTCCAATAAATGTCGATGCCATTATTCCTAGCCACTACTTTGGTTTCAGGAATCGATGGAGGGGTTGGAAGTATAAATCGTGTAATTTCTCCATCTTGATCTTTGTCTTCACCATCATCTAGTAAACCATTAAAGTTTACATCTTCACCATTGTATGCTGTTTGTGCCCACTCAGCATTGGTAATTAAGTTAGATTGTTGTGCAGGTGTGTTATCTGTATTAGGATTGCCATCTTCTTGCTTTTTCGCAAACACCCAAGCCCAAGCGAAATCTATCGTTTCACCAGGAGCCATTGTTTCAAAGGGACCAACAGAAACTAAATCACTGCGGTTTCCTGGTTGTTTGATTTGGTCTTGTATAGATTCTGATTGAAATTGACCGCATCTTGGATCTGGCGATCCTGTTTCGTCCCAACAGGGCCATTGGTTAAAGCCATCTTTCATCTTGTCATAGCGCTGAAGCTCGCTGCTCGGAAAGAAGAATATCGGCTGTCCAACAGAGTTAAACTGCCAGGTTTGATAATTCACTTTAAATGCTGAATCGGTAGTCGGGTGATGAAAACCATTTTTGTCTTCAGCTCCTAAGAATTTATGACCGATATAGCTTTCCGTATTTCCTACATCTCCCGTGGCATCAAAACAATAAGCTAGAGAAAGCGAATCGATAAAGCCATTCCCTCCTTTGTCATAAAACCCACTTCCGCCTTGTCCAGCAGGAGTGATGTTTGTGTTTCTAACAACCTCATTAGCCCACATACCGATATAAACATTTTCCAAGTTGCTAGAGCTATTATTGGTGATGCTGTAATTGCAAATAACCATGAAGTCGCTGAACGAGTAGTTCCAGTTATAAGACTCAAAATGCACATCAAGGTTCATAGGATTATCATGACCAATGATTTGAATTTGAGTGCCAGGAACTAAAATGTTTTTATCACTGTAGTCAGCTACAAAATCTTGATGCGAAATAGCTTCTGGACTGTAATTGGGATTGTCAATTAAGGAAGAACGTTCTTCGAATACGTTTCCTATTTCTCCTGTGAATTCGTAACCTGCCCGTCCAGGACTATATCCAGAAGTTTGATCATAGGCAGCAGAAGAAACAGCTACGTTTGAACCATCTATTAATGCTCCAACCCAAATTCCAGCTTCAAACATATGTTCAATTCCAGAATTTGCAGGGAATTCCGCGGAAGAATAACCAAGTACATCATAACTTCCTCCAAAGGCGTTTCCGAATGTACCAACATTATTGATGGTCATACGAACATTGGAAACTGTAGTTATCTTTTCGTCAAAAGATTGTTGTGAAAATCCCTGAAAAACAAATACAGTTAGCGCGATTATAAGTTGACCCTTTTGCATTAGATGTGCAAAGGTAGATTCAACCTCAAGATGAAGATTAAGAAAGAGTTAATAAATGGACTATTTATTAATAGAACTTTGCTCTATTATCATTTACTCCAGCATTCTTTTTCAATGCTTCATAAACCTGAGCATTAACTCTAGATGACATGTTAGATGACTCTGTGCGCTTGGTGCTAGTCAAGTCAAGTTCGCCTTCAGGAATATTCTTGGAAACAAGCTCTAGAACAAAAACACCTCGATTGCCAATGATAGGACTTGAGACCTGTCCTGCTTCTAAACCATAAACGGTGCCAAGTACCTTCATTTCTCTTCCGAGTCCATTTGGCAATGAGCCTTGTCCAAACGAAACGTTAGAGGCTGTATTTACTTGTGTTCCGAAAGATTGAGCAGCCGCATCAACACTTGATGCGTCATCTAAATCAGCAAGGATTTTTGATGCTTTCATCTCATTGATTACCTCAACATTGATTAATCCTTTAGCCTGTTCTAAGCTCATAACGCCAGAAGGGCTGATGCCGTCAACAAGTATTACGCCAATAAACTTTTCACTTTCAAATGGATTCGACACTTCTCCCTTGTCGGCTTCAAAAACCCAACGAACCATATCTCGAGCGTTAGTCATAGGACCAACACTATTTGATGTTAATGCCAAGGATGGGATAGCCTGAATATTCACTTCTTCATTTGATTCAAATGATTCAGCTGATTGATTGTCAATTGAGAATTTACTTGCCTTTCTATAAATGGCATCAGATGTTTCTTTACTTGGTTCAATAGCTCTATCAACTGTAGATACCAAATATTTTGGTTTGTCCTCTGTTTGGTCAGTGATATAGATCAAGTGCATTCCGAACTGTGATTGCACGATAACCATATCTCCTTTAACACCTTCAAAAGCGGCTTTTTCAAATGGAGCTACCATTCTTCCTTTGGTGAACCAATCCAAATCTCCGCCTTTTTCTGCAGATCCAAAATCTTCTGAAAACTCTTTAGCCAAGTCAGCAAAGTTTCCTTTACTCTGTGCTACTGTCTTGATCGAATCTAGTTTCGCTCTGGCGGCTGAAGCAATTGCGGTATCTGCAGCATCTGCTATGGTAATAAGGATGTGACTCGCTTTAACAGAATCTGGTGAAAATGACTTCCCTGATAATTTATAAAGCGCCATTGTTTTTCCTATCGTGATTGGGCCAAATACAGCACCAATTGGAGCGTTCGCTAGTGTGTCTTTGATTATTGGGTTTACTTCATCAATGCTCGTAGAACGTATCAGACTTGCAATTTGACCATCTGCATTTTCAGCAACAAATGCCGTATCGTTAGAGTCTTTTTTGAACTCGACTTTTATATCCTCCATTTCAAGAGCGATTTCTTCGACATCTTGATCTGTAGGCGTAAGCTCAAACAAGGCTACTTTCACACTTCTAGTCTCGTCTTTTTGTTCGAATCTAGGTTCATTTTTATGCTTGTCGTAAAAAGCTTTGAAATCAGCATCGCTAGGCTCAAATTCGCTGTTGTCTAAAGAGTTAAACTCTTTTAAAACATACTTGAACGTTACTTGACTTTGTTTTTCTTTCGCGATTTGCTGGGCTTCAATAGTAGAGGCAACAAGTCCTTTGTTCAATAGGGTCATGTATTTGCTCATCATCACATCTTGCTGAATTGCTCGTTCGATCGGTAACCAATCACGAGCATTTTCGCTGCTTAGCAAATTTTGAATTGCTTGAAGAACTCTGTTTGAGTTAATCTGTCCTGTTCTCTCGTCACGAAACTGCTCAATAATCTGTCCAGTATTAGGATCAGTGAAATATTGATAAAGGATAGAACCTGGTTGTACATTTTTTACTTGATCAAGCAGTTCGTCAGGACTTACTGAAATGCCTAAACTCTTCAACTCAGTTAAAAGAACACGTTCTCTGATCATATCTTGCCAGATTCTTTCGCGGATTGACTTTCGTGCTTGCTCAGAAGCTCCTTCTAAACCATATTGCTGATCAATTGCTTGCTGCACTTTAAGCTCGTAATCTTGAAGATCGATAGACTGTCCGGCAATTGTGCCGATCTCTTGTTCTTGTCCGGCAAAAAAGCTTGCGCCACTGCTGAAGATATCACCTAAAAGGAAAAGGATCATTGCCATTCCTATTAATACGATCAATAAGCCTGATTGCTTTCTAATTGTTCCAATTGCTGCCATGAAATACTAGCGTTTTTTTTAATGGGTCGCGAAAATACATCTTGAAATGGAATAACTAGCTCTAATTTCCACTTTCTGAGGGGCGTAGATAAACCTCCTCGATTTTATTTTCGCTAACCTTCTTTAGTTCTATGATATAATCACCTATTTCTAAGACTTCTCCGGCCTCAGGAATGTCTTCACTTTCATTGATAATGAGCCCAGCTAACGTTTCATAATCATCGCTTACAGGCAGGTGTAACTCGAATTCCTCGTTAATGTAATCTACTTCTAGCCTTGCACTTAGGTAATATTGGCCTTCTCCTAGAACTTCTTCAATCAACTCTTCAGAGTCATGTTCATCTTCAATTTCGCCAAATATTTCTTCAACGATGTCTTCTAAAGTAAGCATTCCAGATGTTCCTCCATATTCATCAACCACTAATGCTACATTTTTTTTCTGCTCAATCAGTGTTTTTAAAACCTTATCAGCAGTAGTGGTTTCTGGAATAATAGCTAGAGGTCTTAGAATATTCTTAATCGCATCTGGTTTTTTAAACAGCTCAAAAGAATGAACATAGCCTATTACGTTGTCAATCGTTTCTTTATATATGAGAATTTTGGAGTATCCGGTTTCTACAAACGTTTCTCTTAGAAGCTCTACGGAATCATCAAAAGATAGTGCTTCAATTTCGTTTCTGGGAACCATACACTCGCGCGCCTTTATATTGGAAAAGTCAAGCGCATTTTGAAATATTTGGAGTTCGTTCTCCATTTCTGATTCTTCAGAACTGTTTGATGAGGCCTCTTTGACGTAATGATCTAAGTCAACTCGTCCAAAAGCGTATTCGCTTTCTTGAAAATTCACCGAAAAGATTTTGAGAATATAGGTAAGGATCAAGAATACAAGCCAGACCAATCCGAAAAGAGGTGCGCAAATCATAAGCATGGGCACCATAAAAACTTCGAGCTTGCGGTTGGGGTTAATTCTGAATAAAACCTTTGGGAGAAACTCAGCGAAAATTAAAATGATTATGGTTGAAATGATAGTTTGAATCAAAAGTACCAGCGCTTCTAAAAGACCTAGATTAGGAATAAAAAACAGGCTAGCTCTTATTGAGCTTTCCAGAAGTTGAGCCATGAAAATTCCATATACAACTAAGGCAATGTTATTACCCAGCAATAGTGTGCTTATAAATTTTGACTGGTGCTTTAAAAAGAAGGAATACACCTTCGCAGGAAGTAATCCTAGCTTCTTGTCTAACTCAATTTTAAGCTTGTTTGATGAAACAAAGGCGATTTCCATGCCGCTGAAAAAAGCAGACAAAATCAAGGAAACCAGTATGGAGAAGAGCAATAATGTATATGAGGGGTCGTCCATTTAGAATGATAAATCAATAAAGAAAACCCTAGTCCTTTTGGTCATTTTCTCTTTCCGCTCTCCTTCTTGCATAAGAACGAAGATAGTAAAGAGCACCTGCTATTAATGGCATTATCAAATAAAGACCAGCATCCGCAAGTCCAAATTTCCTGATCATATATACTCCATATACGAAGCTGACGATGGCAATTACCATCCAGAACTTCTCCATGAATAAGTTGTATTTTCTCATACCTATTGGGGTTTTTGATCGTTTTGTGAAGTGCTGTCGGCACTTTCATCAATCTTAATTCGGCCTTTAATATTTTGAATTTCGTAGCGTGAAAAATCTTGCTCTGCTTCCAATCCATCTCCGTAAAGAATTTCAGAAGCAGTGGTGATTTTTACAAATTTATCGGTGTAAATTTTGCTGGTTTTGTTGTCCCAGTTTAAGAGTTCGGTGTTGAGCATTTTACCTTCTTTGTCTTTTAACACAACACTGTCTCTTGCAATCATGAAATCTCGTTTAGGATAGTTTGTAGCTCTATCGGCAATAATCTCTGATTCTAAATTTCCTTCTTTCCCATAAGAAAGAACCCGAATACCAGCAGTGAATTCATCAAAAGGATCTTCGCCCATCGGATAGCGATCTATATGGCCGGCTTCAATTACCAGTTTTACTCGACCTGAGTCAGTATAGGTAATTCTTGAATAGTATATCGATTGTAAAGGAAGGGCCTTGAAATTAGTTAGCCTGTTTACATCTTCAATATCGTTTTCACAGCTAGAAACAAGCATCCCAACCATGAAAATGATCGGGATGAGAAATGTTCTATGAAAAAAGTAAGGTTTCAATTAATTGGATCGTGTTCTCACTTTTGTTGTTTCTCCAATCCAGCAATCAAAAGTAAAGGTGGTTCCCTCATTGATTCCATGGAAAAAACAATCTTCTTTCTTCGGGAATTGCTCAGAGTAAATATTGATCTTCTTTTGAGCTTCACTAGAAACACTTGGGTCAACTGATTTTGCTTTCATGTATTTATCTACTGCCGCCCAATAAACTGCGCGAGCTGAGCAGTCATTGCCACCACATTCGCCTTTACCTGCAATGTAGGCATCGCCAATAACGATATATGCTTCACCATTGCCTGAATTCATCGCTAACATTTTCATGGCTAATGATTTCGCCTTTGATGCTTGCCCTAAGGCTATTGCAGTTCGAGCTCCTTTTTCAAGCGCTTTGATTTTTAACTCATTATCATCAGTGGATTCAATGGTTTTGCCGTAATACTCGCTAGCAGTACTGTATTTTTTCTTCTTCGCATAACCGTTTGCAATAGCATAACTAGCTTCAGGACTTGGGTCTATGGCATACAGCTTTTCTGCAACTTGCAAGTAGAGATTTTCATCAGTGCAGTCCCTCTTATCCATTACCTTCAAGATTTGACGTAGTAATTTCTCATCAGAAGGAGTGGCCTCAAATTTAGGAGTGTAAATCTCAAGAAGATCAGGGCATTCAGCCACTGAACCAAACATCTTGTCAATGTTGTTCTGAGCTGATTCATATGCTTTCTTCATTCTTTCACTAGATTGATTCTGCATGTTGTAGTCGACCACATCGCTCAATGAAGAATAAAGGTCAAAAAGCACAGACTTTTCTCCTTTTCCATCTTTATACAAGTCATAAGCTGATTTATAGAGATAGATGCTCGCTCCTGGCTCCATGTAGTTTCCTTGAAGCTCTAAAGATTTTGACAAAGCATCAAATGCCAGTTGAGGATTGCTCTTCTTGTACTTCAAAAGATCAGACCCCTTTCTTCCTAGCACGTAACCTTCTTTTCCAAAATGTTCAATACGCTGATCGTATGCCCAAAACATGGAGTCTAGTAGGCTTTCTTTGCGAGCTTTGTCCTCGGTTTTACTTGAAAGTTCTTGGTAGATTTTAATTCCATTAGCCCATAATGACTCTGTTGATTTTGGGCAAACCTGAGCGGCCTCTCTCCAACCAACTACTGCGTCATTATAATTGTCTTGCTTGAAGTATTCAATGTATAGAGACAGATTCTGTAAGCACATCATACTGTCTTCAGCACTACTAGTATAAGTTCTTAACTGCGCAAAACTGGCTTGGCTTAAAAGACCAAAGGCCATTAGGGTCATCAAAAAACGTTTCATAAAATTCAATTTAGTATCAGTCATATTTCTGTTTAGCAAACCACCTGTCATATTGATTAGGTGTAAAGGTTAATCCAATGAAAATGTTCACATAATTCTCGGTGACAGGTAAGCCTGCTCCTGATCGTATTGCATATTCAGTGCCAATATTGAAAATAGAGGTAGATTTTGATGCAATAATAGGAACTCCAAGCCCCGCGGTCAATCCAATTCTTGTTGGCTGAACTCCGCCAACATTCAGTCTTGTTTGTTCATAACTAACCCCCGCTCGGTATCGAATTATCTTTGCTAATTGCTTGTATGATGTAGGGTCTGGGATGTATTCAAAACCAAATGAGGCGCGCATTTCGTCATTCAATCCTTGGTTCACACCAGCAATAGATAGCTCAGACCAATGTGTGGATGTCAGGTCTAAACCGAGACTT
This sequence comes from Flavobacteriales bacterium UBA4422, assembly GCA_002389645.1. GTDB lineage: Bacteria > Bacteroidota > Bacteroidia > Flavobacteriales_G > Salibacteraceae > SHAN690. The sequence continues at coordinate 1,968 of DGQE01000015.1, read as the reverse complement.
ATTCTGCCGTCATATATAAACCCTAAACCTAAGCCGAAAGAAGAGGCAGCCACAGTTGGGATATTTGATTTCGAAAACGAAACAGTATCAATGATTGTGGGTGAAGTGAAATCGTTGATAAATGTGTAGGCAGTTTGGTCTGAAAAAGTATTTAAAGAAACAGAAGGCTTAAAAAATCCACCAAGAGAAAAGCTTCCGCTTTTTTCATCAGGAGTGTTGCTATTCCAAAATAATCTTCGAGTATAGAGAATACCCAGTCTAACATCAGCAGCGCTAATTTCGTGAGTCTCACCTCTGTATAGGTTTGATCCAAATCCACTTACTGAATTGTCTAAAGTAGTGATACGCTCGTTTTTGATTAACCCAAATACATAAGACCCGGTTGCACCTAAAGCCAGTGTATTAATTCTACCAGAGTCAGTCAAAAGCTCATAACCGGCAGCCAGGAAGGCTGAGTTGATTCCTCCTTCTCCTAAGAAACGATACTCGACTTCACCAATATCTGGGACAGTTTCATAGGATGCTACATCATAACCTTGTTGAGCATAAGGTGTTATTCCAAATGTAAAAGAGGCCTTTCGTTTTTTTGACGGATTCACTACTAGCGGAAAAGCGAAAGAAAAATTTCCAAAGGAAAATAGTGAGCTTGCTTCGCTAGTTCCACCGTTATTCAGCGTGAGAAACTCAGTTTTAACGTCAAAATTGAAAGTAGGGCGATTGACAAAAACCAGCGCTGCCGGATTATTAATGTTGATATTTTGAGTGCTCAATATCGCAAGACTCGTTCCACCCATGGAAGATTGAGCTGCAAGAGAAGTATGCACATTATCTCCTAATCCGTAGATGGAATAAGGAGAAAGAGTGTTGGTTTGGGCGAATACACCTTGGCTCAAGCAAATGCTAAGAAGAAAGAGTAAACGCTTAATCATTTAATTTTTCATTGTGTAGAAGGATATCATGTATTCCTTCTAGAATCAAATTTGGGGCTGCAAAAATGGCATTTTCATTGCCTTGCTCAACCATCAAATGATTTCCGCCTGTTAAAATTACTTTAAGCTTTGGATGTTTGGCAGAAAAGTATAAGATGATTCCTGCTATTTCCGCCTTTATTCCTTGGCCTGCGCCAAATAATAGTGAGTGGTTTGTGGTCGTGCCTATCTCAGGAATTGTTGGTTCTATTTCAACTTGAGGAAGGCGAGAAGTAAATTTATGCATTGCATCTAATCGCATTTTATAGCCTGGAGATATTCCTCCGCCCAAGTGTGTTTTGTTTGAATTGATCACATCGTAAGTAATGCAGGTGCCCATGTCAATGACCAAAACGTTGCTTTCTGGAAAATATTTGTTTCCAGCCACAACACCACAAATACGATCAATGCCCAAGGTTGAAGGCGATTGGTAGTTGGTTTTGATAGGAAGAGGAGTATTGGGATCGATGTTTAGAACAGAGCATTTCGGGAACCATGCAGCTATTTTATCAAAAATATCTAGACCTACACTTGATATGGCTATTGAGTCGATTTGAACATCCTTGCAAAAACCCATCACTTGCTCTTTTTTTGGAGTACCAGAAATGACTGTGGTTTTCTTCAAATCATCATTTGAAAACAGGCCTATTTTCGTGCGAGTATTTCCTATGTCAAAGATCAGTTTCAAATTGTTTGAATAAAATGTTGGTGAGTTTGATAAATTTCTACTTTTGCCGCCCGTTCTCCTGAAAAGAGAATGCAAGGTTAAAAAAAACTAGCGGTGCGGTAGCTCAGTTGGTAGAGCAAAGGACTGAAAATCCTTGTGACCCTGGTTCGATTCCTAGAGGTACCACAAAAAAATCCGAACATATCTGTTCGGATTTTTTGTTTTAGAGGCTAAATCTAAAATTGTTTAGAAACATAAAAAGTGATTCGAAAAAAGACTATAGCTTTAGATGACTTTCATTATGTATATGGAAATTAATCTTACAAAAACTTT
>DGQE01000013.1:35850-68596 GCA_002389645.1 Flavobacteriales bacterium UBA4422 | reverse complement strand
AGAGCAAAGGACTGAAAATCCTTGTGTCGGGGGTTCGATTCCCTCCCGCACCACACAAAAAGCCTCCGTTAGGAGGCTTTTTTGTTTTAGATAATCTGTTTTTTACTCAAGATTGATCTAAATTCATGGTTAGGCATATTTCCTTTTATCTAGATTGAACCTAACCAATTCATCGAAGTACCTTTGAAGCATGAAAAAAAGGCCTCGAGTAGTTATTCTTCTGTATGTTTTATTGGGCTATGTATTTGTGCAATTTGCATGGTGGGCTTACCTTATCTATGACCTTAATGAAGAAATAGCCATTGCCAATGATCAATTGATAGCCTTAGGCACAGAGGGAATTGCTAGCGCCCCTTCTGATTTAAACAACAAGCTTTGGATGATTTTGGGTGAGGGCAGTGTGTTCCTTGCATTATTGATCGTTGGGGCTTACTTTATCCAAAAATCGATCCTTCGAGAGCAACGATTGGCTCTTCAAGAACGAAACTTTATTTTAGCGACTACGCACGAGTTTAATTCACCCATTGCTTCGATTAAACTGAATCTTCAAACTTTAGATAAGCGAGAAATGGATGCTGCACAGCGCCATCAAATGATTGATGGGGCACTCAGTTCAGCGCAACGCCTAGAGTTGCTTGTATCTAATTTACTTCTAGCTTCTCGCCTGGATGGGGGAAAGTTTGAAATGTATCAAGAAGAGGTCAATGTAAAATCTCAAATAGATATAGTGGTTCATCGATTTCGGGCTTTGGCAGAGCAATCCGGGAATAGTTTATCTATTGATTGTGATGCTGAAATCAGTATTCTAGCAGATAAGAGTGCGTTCGATTCTATTGTCAGTAATTTGATTGAGAATGCTTTGAAGTATGCACCTAAAACAGAAGTTCACATTCGTATGAGAAAGGAAAGCAATAAGGTGATTTTGGAAGTTGCCGATCATGGTCAGGGAATTCCTAAATCTGAACGTGAACGTGTATTGCGAAAGTTTTATCGTATGGGCAACGAAGAAACCCGCGGTCAGAAGGGCAGTGGATTGGGGTTGTATTTGGTGCAACAATTAGTTCAATTGCATGATGCACAAATGGTCATTCGAGATAATTCACCAAAAGGCACCGTGTTTAGTGTAAAATTCAATTAGTCATTATGAACAAGAATAAAGCAGCGTTGATCATTTTAGATGGTTGGGGAATAGGAGATGGGTCTAAAGCCGATGCCATTACGAGTGCTAAAACTCCAGTTTTTGATGGTTTAATGAATAAGTATCCTCATGGTACATTAAGAACATTTGGAGAGAATGTTGGCTTGCCACATGGACAAATGGGCAACAGTGAAGTAGGGCATTTGAATATTGGAGCAGGAAGAATTGTTTATCAAGATTTATTGAAAATAAATCGTTCGGTTGAGTCAGGCGAATTTGCTGAAATGATTGCACTGAAAGCTGCTATTGAGCATGCTGAGAAAAACAATGTTTCTATTCATTTAATGGGTTTGGTGAGTAGAGGAGGAGTGCACTCCAATCAAGATCACTTGCATGCACTTGTGAGAATCCTAGAAGCTTCTTGTGTGAATAGCGTATTTGTTCATGCCTTTACTGACGGTAGAGATACCTCACCAAGAAATGCCGTAGATGCTATTTCGGAATTGGAAAATGAATTGGAAGGCAAAAAGGCAAAGCTAGTTTCTATGATTGGCAGGTATTATGCCATGGATAGAGATAAACGATGGGAGCGCATCAAACTAGCTTATGATCTTTTATTAGAGGGAAAAGGAGAGTTGACTAATAGTTTTGGTGAAGCTTGTAAGTCATATTACGAAGAAGATCTTACGGATGAATTTTTCAGAGCTACTGTTATTGATTCGGGTGAAGGCCGAATCAAAAAAGACGATGTGGTGATCTGTTTCAATTTCAGAACGGATCGATGCCGTCAAATCACTAGTTCATTGACTCAGCAGGACCTCCCTGAGTTTAGAATGAAAACGATTCCATTGTATTATGTTACGATGACGCGTTATGACGAAACGTTTAAAAACGTTCATGTGATTTTTGAGAAGGATAATCTAGTCAATACGCTGGGTGAAGTGGTCTCCAAAGCGGGGTTGAAACAATTAAGGATTGCCGAGACAGAGAAGTATCCGCACGTTACCTTTTTCTTTTCCGGAGGGCGCGAAGAAGTTTTTCCAGGCGAGCAGCGAATTGTTGCAGCATCTCCCAAAGTGGCAACCTATGACTTGAAACCTGAAATGAGTGCTCACGAAATAACTGAACGGGTGATTGAAAGTATGAAAGCTGATCAGCCCGATTTTATTTGCTTGAATTTTGCCAACCCTGATATGGTTGGTCACACTGGCGTTTATTCAGCTATTATAAAAGCAGTTGAAACAGCGGATACGTGCCTGGGTGAAGTGTTTGCAGAAGGGCAAAAACAAGGCTACTCTTTCATCGTTATTGCCGATCACGGTAATGCTGATATCGCTTACTTACCTAATGGTACACCACATACCGCGCATACTTCCAACTTGGTTCCCTGTATTATAGCAGCTGAAGGAGTTTTAAAGGTATCTGACGGCATTTTAGCAGACGTGGCTCCATCTATTCTAAAGTTGATTGAACAGGATGCTCCAAGCGAGATGACCGGCTCTGCTTTATTTTAATGGAACCGATTAATAGAACAAAAAAAAGCCCCGACCATTTGGTCGGGGCTTTTTGTATTATGAAATGAGGTGATTATTCAACCACTACTTTAAAGATGCTTGGAGATTCTTCAGTCTTAGTATTAGCCACAGAAACAGTGTAAACACCTGTTGGAAGGTTCAAGTCGCTGAACTCAACGATTTGATTTGATCCACTTGCATTTACTGTTCTTGAAGCAGCAATTTGACCTAAAGAGTTAGTAACACTAATCTCATAAGAACCAGAAGCATTGTCTAAGCTCACATTAAAGTTTCCATTAGATGGATTAGGGAAAACATTGATAACAGCCTCGTTAGCAAGTTCATTTACACTAACGTTTCCATCAACGGTAAATACACCTGTTGCAGTGCAACCATCAGCGTCAGTTACTACCAATGTGTAGTCCCCTTTCACTGCTAATTCGTCAATGTTCATGGAACCTGAAGTAAATCCTGTAGGTCCTGTCCAGCTATAAGTGAATATAGATCCTGTTAATCCAATTACATCGCTAATCTCAATAGAAGCTTCAAAAGGCTCTGCAGCACTTACATCAAACACAGCTCCAACAACTTCAGCGTTAGGGTTGCAGTTTAAATCAGCTTTAGTTCTGATAGTCAAATAGACCTGATCTTCAATGAAGGTTTGACCGCCAAAAGAAAGAAACGTTCTAGAGAAAAAGCCTCCACCTGGTGCAGCCTGAAGGTGCGAAGGATCTTGGCTAGAAACTACGAACAAAGACTCAGCAAATACCTCAATTCTTGCTTCGTAAAAACCTGCTGGAATAACTGTTTCTGGCAGTGGGAAATAAACCATGTCACCAGTAATCATTGAATTATCAGTAACATAAATACTTGTTTGAGCAATTGGAGCTTCGTTTTCATCAAGAACTGAAAGCTGGAAGCTCGCACCAGTTACTGTCCACTCTTGGTCAAGTGCAACACCCATTGATGTAATTGTATCATCAGCGTTGAAGAAATAACCTTGAGTGATTGTATATGGCTCATCTGTTCCACCTTTTCCTAAAACATTCGCACTAGATACTGGTAGCGGAGTCATCGAAAACTCATTTTCTGTTACTTCCATATCTACAGAATAGCTATTGTTAGAAGGTACATCATCAACATTGTCACCTGAAACATTCCAAGTGAAAGTATAAGTTCCAACTCCATTGTCTGGGCCGTAAACAGTTGTAGTTCTAGCAGTGTCGGCAGTCTCTCCAGCAAGTAAAGTATTTGTAACGTCAGAAGAAAAAGTTTGATTATCCTGGCCAGAAACAACAAGATCAAGCTGTGTGTTTGTTTGATCCATTGAACCTTTATTTGAATACACAGCAGAGAAAGTCATTTCATCTGCAGCAGCTTGCTTGGCTGGAATAGCACCATAATACCATTCGTAACTAATACCTACTGTTTCGAAGAAAGCAGTTTTATCAATGGATAAATCATTTGCTGGAACATTGAACAATGAAACATCATCAATAAACCATCCATAAGCAATACCCTCTACTCCTGCTCTATCAGCATCCCAAGTAAATCGAATGTAAAGGTCACTTCCGTTAACTATGCTTATCGGAACGAAAAGGTCTCTCGATGCTGGGTTTTCAGTTGTTCCTCCGCCAGCTGTAGATAGCAATGGAAAATCAGTATTGTTGTCTAGTGTTGTCCAAGTTGCACCATCATTACTAACTTCAACTTTTAGTGTGTCATAAAATCTAGCCCCAAACTTTTCGTAGGATAGAACTAAATTTTGGTTTGAATAAGCTGAAATGTCAATTGGGTTTGCTAATGATATTCTGTGCAAGGTTGAAGTAGCACTATTAGGATCTTGAGGAACCATAACAGCATAATTACCACCTGTTGTTGAGTTGATGGCTGCGTTAACTGGAAAGTACCAAGTACCTACATTGGAAGCGATTTCCCAGCCCCCGCCAGAAACTTGGTTATCGATATTCCAGAAAGATGTTGAGTCAAAACTATCAAACCAGATGGTGTCATCGTAGCTTGATAGACGCTGCGCTCCATTATTATATCTGAAAACTTGATCGTCTCCAGTATTACTTTGCTTAAAATCTTTAACGTGGATTTGCGTCACTTCATTCTGAGCGGAAGCTGCTGAAGAGAAGAAAAACAATCCTACCAAAGAGTATAGTATTCTTTTCATAATGTTATTTTAAAATTAGTTTGCAATATTAATGAAAGGACGTAATAATTAAGCCTTAAGATAGGCTTTCAGTTAGAATTTGGTTGATTTTATTCTCAATTATTAATAAAAGGCATTGTTTTTTGTTCTGAAGTCGTTAGAACATGGATGAAATAGAGGCCAGGTGGTAAGTCCTTTAAACTCAAGGAAACCTCCTTACTAAAGACTTTCTGAGAGCTGAACAATCTGCCGTTGATGTCACTTATACCAATATCTAGAACTTCGCTATGACTTTTGATTTGCAATATCTCACCTGAAGATATTGGGTTTGGGAAGATTGTTAATGAATTGTTTTTGTCTGATTCATCAATAGATGCTGGGCCATTTTCTAGTAGATATTCAAAAGAGATTGTGCATCCTAATTGATCGGTAACCTTTAGAGAGTATAAATCAGTTTCAACATCAATAAGGTCTTCATTGAAAATACTGTCGTTCCAATTGTAATAGTAAGGTTGAGTTCCTCCGTAAGTTGAAATGAATACATCATTGCCAGGAATAATGCTGGCAGACGTATCTCTGAAAACTGAGTCAAAAGTTATAAAAAATGGAGAGCCATTTGAGATGGATATGCTGTCTACCTTTTCACATCCATTAAGATCTGTGATAGATAATCTGTAATCTCCTGAAGGTAAATTTTCTATGAGGTCGGTTTGAGCACTGTTAGACCAATTATAGCTGTATGGCAATGTTCCCCCAAAGACACGAACTTGTGCAGCACCGCTGCTGTCCTCATTGCAATACACACCTTTCGAGTTGAAGTTAGTTTGCATTGGAAGGGACTGGTCTTCAAGCACAACTTCTGCGAAGTTTAGACATGAAAGATTATCGCTAGCAGTTACAGAATACTTGCCGGACGGCAGGTCACTCAAGTTTTGATCGAAAGATCCATTAGACCATTCATAACTGTAAGGTGCACTTCCTCCAAATACAGTTAAGACAATATTTCCTGTTGATGCATTACCGCACAGAGGACCGTTAGCCTGAGAAACTGCCAAAGAAGGGGCGTTGACGTTGTTCAATAAAACTGTTTCTGAAACAAAACAGCCTAAAGAGTCTATTGCTTCTAAAGTATAAATACCTGCCTCTATATTTTGCAATGTAGGGTTCGTTGAGCCATTACTCCAAAGAATGCTGAATGGAGGAGTTCCAGCAATAGTTGCGCTGATCTCTCCGTCATTGGTAGAACAATTAGGTTCGTTTGTAAGAAAGTCAATGTCAATTGCAACTGAACCTGGTAAATCAATAAGTGTGTCAAGAGTGCAGTTGTTATCATCTTCAATATGAATGATATATTGCCCAAGGTCGAGGCCAGACTCTACTTCGCTCAATGTGTCTAGATTCCAAATTGTTGTGTAAGGCTCTTTTCCAGAAGTAATACCTAAATCCAAATAGCCGGTTTGCCTATTGCAGCTGTCAGGGAGAATTGTCGGGTTTATTTTTAGCGTACTGGCACTATCAATTGCGAACGACTTGGAATAGCTGCATAGGTTACCATCTAAAATTGTAACCGTATATATTCCTGGAAATAAATCTGAAATATTGGAGGTGTTTCCCGCAAAGTTTGACCACGAGTAGGAGATCGGTGCTGTCATTCCAATCGGATCTAAACTTACGCTGCCATCAGCATTTCCGTTACACGATTCATTCATTAATGTATATTGAATGCTTCCCAAGCAATTCGTATCGAGTGATTTGAATATCAGACTTGATTTTGGGAAATAAGGCAGTTGCTTCCATGTTTCTCCTTCTGCACGATACAAAACATTACTATCTATAGCTTCTTTCGTTTTGTTCACTCCAATAACTAAGCGTTTAGGACCGGGCTCTTTCTTGAACACAACTAAGTGTTTTCCTTGCTGAATCTCAATATTCAAGGGGATTCGCATATCAACACCAATATGATTTTCAAACACCTCAAATGCAGGTGATGAATAAAGTGGTTGTTGATTGATGGAGTCAAAATTGAATATTTCGATTTTAAATTTTGAACCTATCTCGGAAGAAGGGTGTATGCGAGCGCTTAATGCGAGGATTGAGTCGGTATCATGAAAATGAAAGACACTGCCATAAAGATCGCTAGAACCTTGAATCCAAACGCCAGTGGAGTTTTCAGCGCTGTGAGACACGTGGCTATAAACACTGTCTACAACGGAAAAAGAAGTATTAAATGAATTATCGGATAAGTTAGAATCGGCCGAGTCGCTTTCTAAGAGGGCGAGAATGGAGTACTCTCCTTTTTCATAAGGACTGAATGCCTGAGGTTCGCCAATGAAAACTGTTCTGTCAGAATTGGCGCTGATCATCCAGTTTGATGATGTTTGATCATAGTCGACAGGACCAGTTGCCGTAATGCTAAGACGAGCATTTTTTCTGCTCAAAGCCGTGTTGTGAATAGATGCTCCAAACTGAAGTTGCGCTTCTCTAGCCTGCGACAAAGGAATGGTTTGAAAAAGCTGACCAGATCCAATGTCATTTCCATTGATTGAATAAAACTTCTCAAGTGAGAATAATTCTGAATTTCCTTCAAATAAATAGACGTCATCAATTGCCAATCCAGATGCGTAATTACCAGCATCATCATAGAGAAATCTGAATTGAAAGCCCTGCTTTAGGAAGTTCTTCGGAATCTGAAAATTATGAACCTTCCAAGCTACATTGCTTGAAATATTGCCTAAGTCAGTCCAAGGTAAGTCCACAGCTTTGATTTCAACCTTGGCCCTTTGGCCACCACTGCCATTTTGAAAAGCTGAAAAGCGAATGTTCAATTCGTTAATCGCAGTCAAATCGAATACGCGAGATGTTAACCTGTCTTTTGATTTATCACAATTGCACACATCGTCATTGGCCATTGCAAAAATGCCATGATTAGGAACAGCCCAAAAGCCATTTTCATTGGCTTGCCCCGGAGCAGAGCCTGCTGTGCCAGCCACAAAACCAATTGTGCCTAGCGACTGTGTTGACCAGCCTTCAGGAAGGCTCGGTCGGTTACTGTTTTCAAAGCCCTCGTAGAAAATGACGTTTTCTGGCAAAGTAGATTGATACCTGGAACCTTTGTCAGCAGAGATATTAGCAGTAACCACGCGCTGACCGATCGCTAATTGAGAAATCAATACAATACCAAAAAGAAATAAATGCTTCATAGGCTTCAATAGGCCCAAAAGTAACGATGATGAACCTTAAAAATTATCCCATTCCTTATTCTTCCATCGTCATGGCTGGATGATGCTCATAATCTTCCAAAGGAGGACAAGAGCAAATGAGGTTTCTATCTCCAAATGCGTCAGAAATTCTTGATACTGGAGCCCAATACTTGTTTTGAACAATCCAAGGAAGCGGATAAGCAGCTCTTTGACGAGTATATAGATAAGGCCATTCGTCCGCGGTTAAAACTTCTGCCGTATGAGGTGCATTTCTTAGAACGCTTGTTTCAGCCAAGTTATCTCCGTTTTCAATAAAACGTATTTCACTTCGAATTTCTATTAATGCGTCTGCAAATCGATCCAGTTCTTTTTTAGACTCACTTTCTGTTGGTTCTATCATTAAGGTTCCAGCTACCGGGAATGAAACCGTGGGTGCGTGATAACCATAGTCAATAAGTCGCTTAGCAATATCAGAAATTTCGATCTGAGCGGACCTTTTGAAGGGTCTACAGTCTAGAATCATCTCGTGCGCTACGCGATCGTTTGAGCCGGTGTAGAGCACTGGGAAGCTTTCTTGAAGTCTTGCTTTAAGATAATTTGCATTCAGAATGGCAAATTTTGTTGCATTGGTAAGTCCTTCAGAACCTAGCATTTTGATGTAAGCAAAAGATATTAGCAATATCGAGGCGCTTCCGTATGGTGCGCTTGATACCGGCCCAATTCCTTTTTCACCACCAGTTTTGTGAAAAGGGTGAGAAGGTAAGAACGGAGATAAATGCTTTGCTACTCCAATTGGGCCAACACCAGGACCGCCACCACCATGTGGAATGGCGAAAGTTTTGTGCAGATTTAAGTGGCAAACGTCAGCTCCAATATTTCCTGGGCTTGTCAAACCAACTTGAGCGTTCATGTTGGCGCCATCCATGTAGACTTGACCACCATTATCATGAATGATTTGTGTGATTTCTTTGATGCCTTCTTCAAAAACACCGTGTGTTGATGGGTAAGTTACCATCAAGGCGCCCAGCTCTTCAGCGTGGGTCTCTGCTTTCGATTTAAGATCTTCAATATCAATATTACCCGCTTCATCACATTTCACTACTACTACTTTCATTCCTGCAATGACTGCGCTAGCTGGATTAGTTCCGTGAGCAGATGATGGAATTAACACAATCTTTCTGTTTGGGTTGCCATTAGCTTCGTGATAAGCTTTGATGACCATTAGTCCTGTATACTCACCCTGAGCTCCAGAATTTGGTTGGAAAGACATGCTATGAAATCCAGTTATTTCGCAAAGAGCATCGTGTAATTCTTTAATAATAGTTTCATATCCTTTGGCCTGATTCACAGGAACAAATGGATGGAGATTTGCAAATTGTGGGTCTGAAATGGGATAAAGTTCAGTGGCGGCATTCAGCTTCATCGTGCAGCTTCCCAATGCGATCATGCTTCTTGTGAGTGAGATATCCTTGTTTTCCAATTGCTTGATGTAACGCATCATGTCAGTTTCACTTTGAAACGCATTGAAAATAGGATGCTCCAAAAACTCAGATGACCGCTGCAAGTGGATCGGTATTGCAACTTCGCCTCTGGCAGCTGTTAGTTCGACACCTTCTTGATTCAGCGCTTTAGCAAAAATTGAAAGAATTAGGTTTAAACTTTTCTCGTTGGTAGTTTCATCAACCGTTATGGTGATACACCCATTTTCATGATACCAGAAGTTGGTATTCATAGCAATTGCAGTTTTTTTAACCGCTTCAACATCGCTGACCTTAAGACAAATTGTATCGAAATAAGCTTCATGCACAATTTCTACCCCTAATTTGGAAAGTGAGGTAGCTAACCTTTTTGCCTTTTGAGCAGTCTCTTCAGCAATTTCTTTTAGTCGAATAGGACCGTGATATACAGCATACATTGAAGCCATAATCGCGAGTAGCGCTTGAGCTGTGCAAATATTACTTGTGGCCTTATCTCTCCTAATGTGCTGCTCACGCGTTTGAAGCGCCATTCTCAATGCGGGCTTATTGTCGCGATCAACAGAAACACCAATTATTCTGCCTGGGATATGGCGTTTGTAATCATCTTTTGTCGCGAAGAATCCGGCATGCGGTCCACCATAACCCATCGGTATGCCAAATCGTTGCGAACTTCCAACAACTACATCTGCTCCCCATTCTCCAGGAGGTGTCATCAAGCAAAGAGCTAAAAGATCACTTGCCACGACACTTTTAATTTCAAGCTCTTCGGCTTGAGTCATCAATGGAGAGTAGTCACTGATTACCCCTTCTTTATTCGGTGACTGAATTAATACACCGAAAAAACTGGAATCCAATTTAATAGCATTTACACTGCCTATCACCACATCAACTCCAACTGCTTCCGCTTTGGCCTTTACAACACTGATTGTTTGGTCGAAGCATAACTCATCAATAAATAGCTTAATGACATTTCCTTTGACTTGTGTTTTTGGCCTAGAGTGAAATAGCATCATTACAGCCTCAGCCGCAGCTGTCCCCTCGTCTAATAAACTGGCATTGGCAATTTCAAGACCTGTTAAGTCAGATACGACAGTTTGAAAATTCAAAAGACCTTCTAATCGCCCTTGAGAAATCTCGGCTTGATATGGAGTATATGCAGTATACCAACTTGGATTTTCTAAAATATTTCTCTTGATCACAGATGGTGTGATAGTACCGTAATATCCTTGACCAATGAAGTTGTTGAAAATCTTGTTTTTTGCTCCAGCTTCTTTGGTGTACTCTAAAAACTCAAATTCTGTCACTCCTTCTGGCAGTTTCAATGGAGTTTTCAAACGGATCGACTTTGGAACCGTTTCATCTATGAGTTGATCAATGGATGAAACGCCAATAGCTTCAAGCATACTATCGATTTCCTCTCTGCGAGGACCGATATGTCTCAATTGGAAAGAATCGTGTCTTATCATATTGTTTTAATAAAGGGCTGCAAATATACTTTGCTGAAGTATCATTTCTGGTATTCGATAACATGATATCTCTCGTTAAGTTTGTAGGCTTAAAGCAATAAATTTCATCATTTTTGTAAAATGTATCAAAAGCTCTCTTTTTTATTGGCTTTCGTATTCGTTTCGACTACTTTATTTGCCCAGTCAAATCAGTCAATTCTGCTCATGACAGGTAAGGTTTTGGAGGGCAATGTTACCGGTCAAGACACTTCAATCTTTATTATGATTTGATCAAGAAAAGCGAGAAGGTGAAGCCAAAGAAATTAGACTTGGAATGTGTTTTTTCCATCAATGGTCCTGAAGGCGAAGAAAAAGTGATCTACTACATGGATACCGTGATCGGTAATTACTTTACGGTTGATGAGATGCGGTTTTACATCCAAGGCGAGCAGGATGCCTCAAAGTATTATCATGCTAACTGGACAATTGCGGCAGGATTGCCCGTAACTGCAGGGTTAGGTTATGTGCTCTCTGGAACCGTATTTTCTTTCGCTGTCCCTTTTGTCTATTTGGTTTCTACTGGTATTCCAGCGTATAAGATTGATAAAGATAAAATCCCATCTTCTCATTTGGTTACGGAACCTGCCTATGTTCTTGGTTATGAACGCACAGCTCGTAATAAGAGGTTGTTTAAATCGCTCTTTACAGGTTTGGTTGGAACTGCTATTGGCTTTACATTAGGTCAAGATCTTATCAAATAATGGGTCGGCAGGTCCGCGCACTCATTTACTCCAATGTGTTTGTGGCTGTTTTACTTACTTTTTTAACGGCCAGTAGCTACGAAATTGTAGATTCACTGGAAGAGCGCTGGTATGTTCCTGCTAGCATATTTCTGGGGTCATTTGTTTTGTACACATTTCATCGCTTATACAAGATCGATTTCATTCCGAAAGATCAATTGGCTGCACGTCATTTATGGGTGCTGAAATATGCCAATTCGCTCAAATATGCGATGAGTTTTGCAGTCTTCATTCAGTTGCTAATCCTGCCAAGTTTTGACGCTGATGCTATCGTTTGGGTAATTCCAGCTGCAATTATTTCTGCAGGATACACTATACCACTTTTACCTACATCTAATGGTTGGCAACGATTCCGAGATATTCCATTGGCAAAGCCGTTGATCATTTCAATCGTAGCTAGTTATTTAACATTCGGGTTTCCTGTCTTTGAACAATGGGGCATGAATGCTTTATTTACAAAGTCTTTGTTTCCATTGTTTACAGAGCGGATGCTTTTCTTGCTTGCTGTCACCATTCCATTTGATTTGCGCGATATATCTAATGATAAGCATGCGGGGTTAAACACATTGGCTACGGAATTTGGATTTAAACGTGGACGCCAAATAGGGCTAGTCGTTGTCGTTGTGTGGTTTGCTCAAGCTTGTTATTTGAGCCTCCAGATGGAAAACAACCTTCAAATGCTATTGACATATGGCGTTGTATTTGCACTTGTTCTTTTTGCATATGCAAAAATGAAAGAGGCATGGGCTGAGCTTCGCTATTCGCTGGTGTTTGAAGGCTTGATAGTGATTTATTCGGTAGCCCTAATTCTATTTTCTCGCTTCCATTCAATGGCTTGAATCCAACCTTTTGAAATAAGCGTTGCACGCCCTCTGTAATAGCCAGCTTCGCTAAAGTGGCGGCCGAATGATGGTAGTTTTTTCGCAGGAATGTCTGTAGTCAACCGAAAGAAGGTGTACAGTAATTTGATGAATGCTATTTTCCATTGTTTTGGCTCAAATCCATCTTCTTTGCTAAGATTAAAGTCGAAGAATAAAATGCTTCCGTTTTCAGACAAGGCAACTGAAAATTGACGGAGCATTGCTTTTACATCTCTATTTCTGTAGCAGTCTAAAACGAAAGGAAGAATAATGTAGTCAAACTTATTTTTTTGAAGCTTCTGTTCGAAATCATCACAGAATTCGATGCGAGTTAGGTCTGAAGGTGTAATTCTTGACTTTGCTTTTTCGATCATTCGATCTGAAAGTTCAGCGTACACAAAACTGGTGGCGATGTCAGACTCAATAGCATACTTTAAAATTTTTCCCGAGCCTCCGCCAATGATAATGGCATTGTTTGCTTTAGTAAGAGGTCCAAGAAACGTTTTTTTGAGGTTTGAAATTTTATTTCCAAACACCAGCCAAACCACTAAATCATAAATAAAAGCTAGTCGATCAAACCCTTTTCCAATGCTTGTGCTGCTAGGCATATGCTTTTGCTAGAGCTGCCTTCATTGCACTTGCAGCTTTTGCTAAATCATCAGAGGAGTGCGCAGAAGAGATGAATCCCACCTCATAACTTGAAGGACCAACGTAAACACCTTTTTCAAGCAATTCGTCAAAAAAGACTTTAAAGCGTTCTCCACTTTTCGGGTCGATTTCATCTGCACTTTGAACACGGTTCTTATTGCTGAATGACATCCAGAAAATAGACCCCACATGGAACATATGGAAAGGAAAGCCCTTCTCATCTGCAAATGATTGCACATCATTTACTAAGCTTTGCGCTTTGGTGGCTAGTTCATCATAGAAGCCAGGTTTTAGGCAATGCTCTAGTTGGGCAATACCAGCAGCCATAGCCACAGGGTTTCCACTTAAGGTTCCCGCCTGGTACACTGGTCCGTCAGGTGCCACATGATCCATCACTTTGGATGAAGCTCCATAAGCGCCAACAGGAAATCCACCACCGATGATTTTTCCGAAGGCAATCATATCTGGTTTGATTCCATATAAGCCGCTAGCTCCTTCAAATGAAACCCTGAATCCAGAAATTACTTCGTCAAAGAATAGAAGGATACCTGTTTCGTCACAACGTTGTCTTAAGAATTGCAAGAACTCCTTGTCTTGCAGAAGCAATCCGTTGTTTGCTGGAATGGGTTCAATGGCGATGCAGGCAATATCATCTCCATATTCTTCGATGGCTTTGTTGACTGCTTCTTTGTTGTTAAGTGGTAGGACGATCGTTTCTTTTACGAAACTTTCTGGAATACCAGCTGATGTGCTTGTACCTAAAGTAGCTAATCCAGACCCGGCTTTTACCATTAAGCTGTCCACATGTCCATGGTAGCAACCTTCAAATTTCACCACTTTGTTTTTGCCAGTATATCCTCTAGCTAGTCTAATGGCGCTCATCGCAGCTTCGGTGCCGGAATTAACAAATCTTATTTTTTCGATGTAGCGATGATTGTCAACGATAAGTTTTGCAAGTTCTGTCTCATATTTATTCGGTGCGCCAAATGAAGTTCCATTTGCCATTACTGAGCTTACTTTAGACAATACACCTTCGTCCGCATGACCTAAAATAAGTGGACCCCAAGAACAGCAAAAGTCGAGGTATTCGTTTCCGTCAGCATCCCAAGTGTGGCTGCCTTTTCCTTTCTCAAAGTAAATTGGTGAGCCGTTTACAGAACGAAAAGCGCGCACAGGAGAGTTTACTCCGCCAGGTAAATATTGTTTTGCCTCTTCATATAAGGCGTCAGACTTAGATCGTGTAATCATCTTAGAGCTTTCAAATTTGACTTCAAATATAGAATGCTCTTTTGGGCTAAAAGTTCAAAAGTGGAATCAATTCAATCTGCGGCAATAATTGATTTGCCCGAGGTGGTAATTTAGATGCCCAATGAGATGAATGAGGAAGAATTTTGTAGACATCGGATGTCCTAAAACTTCAATTGGAAAATCTGCTTTTAAATCTTCTTCACTCAAACTTTGGAGTGCTGACGATACTGAAGCTTTGGCACTTTCAATCTCAGAAATTAAGGTCGATCTGTCGACTCGATTGTTGAATTCTGCTTCTCGATTTCGTTGAAAGCTGCTTTTGCCAAGCACATGCCCGATAAAATGCTGCAAATTTCCTGCGATGTGTAAGGCTAAATTTCCTGCTGTATTGCTAACGCCTGCTTTCTTTATCCAAAGCTTTTCTTCTGAGTCAAAGGCAGATATTTCATTGTGAAGTCGGTCTAAATCACGAAGAAGAATTTGAGAAAGTTCAGCAACCATTTTTATTGGTTAGAAGGACATTCAACCGTTTCTCTGAAGACTCCATCTGTTTCATTGAGCATGTCACCCATAACGCATTCACAAATCTTTTCTCTTTGAATATCGCGCAAATCGCTGCCAATAGCACCTATGGTCATTAAGCAAACATTTCCTTTAATGTCGAGTTGGTCGTTATTTGCTAGACGAATCCTCATTTCATATTTATAGCGACCATCTTTCTCATCACCTCCGTCCCAAAATGCCTCCAATCGGTTTTTTGACTGGTAAACTGTTCTAATCCCTTTTTTAATAATCAATTCTTCCAAGTCAAAACGTCTTCCAACAGGTAAGAATAGATCATTGACACCATCATTATTCGGAGTGAATGCTTGCGGAATGTACAAGGCAAAAGAATCAGGCAACACATAATTAGTATTGATGATTTCATATTCATCTTCACAACATTGATTGTTGATTTGATACTTGACACAAGAGGTCAAAGCCGATCCGGCAAGTAGGGTTAGGATAATGCCTTTGAGAAAAACTTTCATGTTTTTTGCTTTAGGCACCAAATATAGCGCTTGCAACAATCCTTTAGGTTCTGATGAGAATTCAATGGATTTTTTTTTCTCTCAGATTATCAAGACTTTAGATTCTTAT
Source organism: Flavobacteriales bacterium UBA4422 (assembly GCA_002389645.1). Taxonomy (GTDB): domain Bacteria; phylum Bacteroidota; class Bacteroidia; order Flavobacteriales_G; family Salibacteraceae; genus SHAN690. Next base: position 52,967 of record DGQE01000013.1, on the reverse strand, counting down.
GCATAAGAAAATTAGGTATAATGTTTGGATGCATAAGAAACTGATGTATGTTTGCCTTATGTATTCAAACGAACTCATCAAAGGCACGCTTAAAACAATTGTTTTGAGCTTGTTAGCAAAGAAAGGCCGGATGTATGGCTATGAAATAACCCAGCATGTGAAGGAAGAAACAGATGGGAAAATTCAACTCACGGAAGGAGCATTGTATCCTTTATTGCATCGTTTAGAGGCTGAAGGACTGCTCGAAACCGAGAAAGAAAATATTGGAAAACGTGTGCGGAAATATTACAGATTAACGGAGAGTGGGAATAATCAAGCTACATCCCTGGCGGCAGAATTTCAAGAGTTTTCAAAAACGATGAATCGCCTACTCAACAATTTTTCACTTAAACCTAGCTACTATGTCTGAATTGAATGAACAACAAGTTGCTTTGATCAGCGCATACATCAAGCAGCACGGAATAGCGCAGAATACATTGCATGACGACCTATTAGATCATGTGTGCACTTCTATTGAACGACAAATGGACGAAGGCAAGTCTTTTGAGGCGGCTTTCGAGCAAACGATAAAGCTCTTCGGACCTGGGGGCTTAAAACAGGTTCAACAACAAACTTTTGAATTATTAACCGAAATGAATGAAAACATGAAAAAAGTAGCATTTTCTTTCGGACTGACTTCGACTATTCTTCTCTTGGCGGGGACGATTTTTAAATTGATGCATTGGCCTGGGGCCGCTGTGTTGATTGTATTGGGTGCGGGTTCGCTTGCATTCGTGTATTTACCCTTGTTGCTCTGGCATAAGCTCAAAGAATCGCCACGCGATGAATCGCTGATGCACATTTCAGGCTTCGTTGGACTTACGCTTACTACCATTGGCGTGTTGTTTAAGATCATGCACTGGCCCGGTGCTTCCATTACTTTACTGTCTGGAATGGGTATTCTCGCTGCGCTCTATGTTCCGCTTTTTTACTTTAAGAAGTACAAAACTTCATCCAACAAGTCAATTACGCTATCGACAGGATTGGTGGCAATGACGTGCTTGATTCTTGTGTTTGGTTTGATGACTGTAAATCGAAGCGCGAACTTTAATCGAGGCTTACTATTGGTTGGTGCTGAATTGGATTATTCTGCAGAGAAAGCGGCAAATAATGAGGGGCTTTATCTTAAATTGGACGGAAATCAAGATGCAGCCTCACTAAAGATGGCAGTGAATCAATCGTTGGATGAAATTCTGGCTTTGCGATTGAAATTGATTACTGAAACGGAAGGTATTTCCGAGGATGAAGCGATGAATATCGAGCCTTATTTGCTCAGTAAGCAAGACAATTTTGATATCCCAACTCATATTCTTTTTCACGGAGAAGAAAAATACAGTGCAAATATTCTAGTAAATTCATTGGAGACATTTCAAGAGAGATTATTGCAAGTTTATCAGCCTGAAATACGCAGTGAAATGGTCACAATATTACCTTTTGATTTCAGTGAAACATATACGTTTCGAGACGAGAAAATGGATTGGGCTAACTTTCATTTACGTCATATTCCTTTAAGCGGAGTGCTTTCACAACTTTCAAAAATGCAATTGGACATTCGCAATGCCGAAACGCAAGCATTGCTTTACCTTCTAAGTCAGTCCGCGGTCTCCGAATCGCCAAGCGGAGACCAAGGCGCCTATGAGGCTCAATCCTTATAGGTTCGTAAAAGCCCTTCCTTGTGGAGGGCTTTTCAAATCATTCACTATTTGGCAAGAGCAAACCGTATCGTTCTCTGTTTAGTTAGGTTAAGGGCGTCTCTTCGCTGGGGACGTCCTTTTTTGGTTTTGAGGTTCGGGGGTTAAAGGTTTGTGGTTCTTAATGATAAATCATGAATTATCAATTGCGAAGGACCTAAGCCACGAACTGAGGCTGCTGAAAGCAGACGAAAGAACCACGAACTTGGAATTTACTCTATCCTCGTTATTCGCACCTTCTTTTTCTTCAATCGAGAATTGTCCAGTTTCTGAATAATGGTGTCCACTTTAGTTTGGTCTACGGCCACGAACGCACAATCTTGCTTGATCTCAATCACGCCCACTTGATTGTTTCCAAGTCCGCCTTGCTTGATAAACAGCCCTGCAATGTCGCCTTTCGAAATCTTATCTTTTCTTCCTCCTGAAACAAAAACGGTTTCCCAAACAATGGCTTCATCTTTTTTTGAAGACGGCAAATCTTCCAAGTCTTCAACAGGTGGGTTTATCGCACGAATAAAGTCGGGCAGTCGTTCTTTTTCATATTGAATGATGTAGGCAGACCCTTCACTGTTCATTCTGGCAGTTCGCCCATTGCGATGGGTGAATTCGTGTTTCTTGAGCGGAAGGTGGTAATGAATGATGAACTTCAATTCAGGGATATCCAATCCACGAGCGGCCAAATCGGTTGCTAAAATTATGTTATAAGTTCCGTTTCTGAACTTGATCAAAGCACGCTCGCGGTCTTTTTGTTCCATGCCTCCGTAGAAAGTGCCATGGGCAATGTTATGTCGGTCGAGGTATTCGCTCACGCGATTGATCGATTCCTTGAAATTGCAAAATACAATGCCTGGCTGATCGCCCAGTTGTTCTAAAATGGCAACGAGTGTATCCAGTTTGTCCTTGTCTGGCGAGAGCAAAATCCTCACATCCAGCATGGGCACGCCATCTTCTAGATAATTGACGTACTTTGGATCCTTGAGCCCAACAAACGCAGGTATATTCACTTTTGGTGTAGCCGATGTAAGCAATCGCTTTTTTACATCGGGAAGCAAACCGCAGATTTCACTCATTTCATCTGTAAATCCTATTTCTAGTGATTTGTCAAATTCGTCAAGCACCAATGTTTTGATGGATGATGTGGCTATGGTTTCTCTGCGCAAATGATCGGCAATACGGCCTGGTGTTCCAATTAATATGGCCGGCCTATGCTTGAGTTCAATCCTGTCTTTTGAGCCTGCTCTTCCTCCATACACAGCATTGGTTTTAAATCCACTGCCCATTTCTCGAATTACTTGTTCTATTTGTATAGCCAATTCTCTCGATGGAACTAATATCAATACTTGAACTTCAGAGTTTTCGGGGTCTAATTCGGCAATGATGGGCAGTAAAAAAGCCAAGGTTTTTCCTGTTCCTGTTGGGGAAAGCAAAACAATTTCATCGTTGGCGTGAATCGCTTCTGTGGCTTCCACCTGCATTGGGTTGAGCTTCTCAATTCCAAGTTTTGACAGGATGGCTTCGCGATTTTTGATGTGTACTGACATGGTGTTTTCTTCGGCTGCAAAGGTCGTCAATTATTCACCGCTGAAAGTTTTCTGAATTATCGGTTTTCGCGCAACTTCGATTTGCTGTTCTTTGCGGTGTGAAAACAGAACTTATTTTTCAAACTGATCCGCAGACTGCCGCTTCCGATGATTTGATTAGAGCTGAAATAGCTTCTCAAATGGAGCTTGACGTTGAAGAAATCAATCATGTTCAGGTCTTAAAACGATCGATTGATGCACGTCAGCGGAATGTGAAAATCAATCTAAAAGTAGAGACCTTCATTGGTGAAGATTATGTTGAAGAAGATATTTCCCTTCCCGATTATAAGGACGTGAGCAATGCAGAACCGGTGATCATTATTGGAGCTGGACCAGCTGGAATGTTTGCTGCGTTGAAATGCATTGAGTTGGGGAAGAAGCCGATCATTATTGAACGAGGTAAAGATGTTCGGACGAGGAGACGCGACCTCAAAGCGATCAATCAAGATCATGTTGTCAACGAAGATTCAAACTATTGCTTTGGCGAAGGTGGTGCGGGAACCTACAGTGACGGTAAGCTATACACCCGATCAAAAAAACGTGGAGACGTTCAACGGATTTTGAATCTTTTGGTGGCGTTTGGAGCAAGTCGTGACATTCTGGTGAATGCTCATCCACACATTGGAACGAATAAATTACCAGGAATCATCACGGCTATGCGCGAATGCATTTTAGCGAATGGTGGAGAAATACGCTTCAATACGCGCATGACTGATGTGATTGTTGAAGGAGGCGCCATCAAAGGCGTGGTAACATCAGCAGGAGATCGAATGAAAGCAGACAAAGTCATTTTGGCCACTGGTCATAGTGCGCGTGATGTGTTTGAGTTGCTGCACAGAAACAACATTTTGATTGAACTCAAGCCTTTTGCATTGGGCGTTCGTGTGGAGCATCCCCAAGCTTTGATTGATACAATTCAATACAAATGCGAAGTGCGTGGGCCATATTTGCCGCCATCGCCCTACAGCATTGTGAAGCAAGTTTCGGGCAGAGGCGTGTATTCATTTTGCATGTGTCCTGGTGGAATAATTGCTCCGTGCGCAACAGCACCAGGCGAAGTCGTAACCAACGGTTGGTCACCCAGTAAACGAGATCAATCTACTGCGAATTCAGGTATTGTAGTTGAGTTGAAACCCGAAGATTTTAAAGCGTATAAATCGTTCGGCCCATTAGCAGGAGTAGAGTTTCAAAAGCAAATTGAGCAACGCGCTTGGCAACTTGCAGGCGGAACTCAGCGCGTTCCAGCGCAGCGCTTGGTCGATTTTACACAAGGCAAAAAGTCGAATGAAATTCCTGAATCATCTTATGTGCCAGGCACAACTTCGGTAGAGATGAAGGAAGTGCTGCCAGAATTCATCTACCGAGCATTGCAACAAGGATTCAAGGAATTTGATGCTTCGATGAAGGGGTATTTGACCAACGAAGCTGTGGTGCATGCGCCAGAATCTCGCACTTCTTCACCGGTAAGAATTCCAAGAGATCGAGAAACCTTGGAGCATGTTCAAATTAAAGGCCTGTATCCTTGTGGCGAAGGGGCAGGATACGCTGGAGGAATTGTTTCGGCTGCCATTGATGGCGAGAAGTGCGCAGAAATGGCCTCCGTGAAGCGTTAGGCTTTCTGCTTGTTCAGCATTTTATAGACGGGATTCGTTCCCCAGTTTAAATAAGCGTGATAGCAAGACGCAAGTCCGAGAATCATACAGCAGATAACAGCAGTCCATTGAATATTAGGATAAACATCCCACTGACGATAAGCGATGGCCGCAATGGCCCAGATTCCTACCATTACAAATTCTCGCATGCTTCTGAAATAGAGCATCCCTAAGTTAAGCGCTGTGGCAACCGTGATCATGATGATCGACCATGTTGAATCTTCCAACCCTGACTGCCATTCAATCTTCACCAAATAGGCTGAAATATTGGCGATGGTCGCAACGCAAATCCATCCGAAATAAATGACAATGGGCCACCAAATGTTTCGAATAACCACGAAAGGCGCATCCCATCGTTCCATGTTTAGCCTTATCACTAGAATGATCAATGAAATCAACAACCCAAGCATAATAAGTACGCTTAATCCAGTTCGTTCTGTCAGCCAAGCCCAAATCCAAATTCCGTTTAACACATTGGCGATGATCAGCCATGGGCCTATTTGATCTAAGAACCCACTGTATTCTTTTTTGAAAAAGGCCATTTTGATTTGGTAATAGGCGTGAATCAGTAGACCAATGAAGATGACACCCCAAATGCTGAAGGCATAACCTGCTGGAGTGAAAAGACTGTAGTATTTATCGCTCAATTCGGCCATTTTCACTCCGTTGTATCCATTGGCTCCGACAACGGAGTTCCAATACACAATGGCAATGGTGACTATTAAGTTGATAATGGCGTATGCTTTTTTCATTTTGTTTTTGTTATGAGATTCTCCCCCAATTCGGTCGATTTTTCATCATTAAAGCCAAGTGCGATTTTACATTACTTAGACTTGGATGCGATATTTCAGGGTCATTTTCGTAAATGTATGAAGCTTCTTCTCGGGCAGTCTCTAATACTTCAGTGTCTTTGACAATATCGGCAATATGAAAGTCGAGGGCACCGCTTTGCTGTGTTCCCATAATATCTCCTGGTCCACGTAGCTTTAAGTCAACCTCAGATATTCTGAATCCGTCATTGGTTTCAACCATAGTATTCATTCTCACGCGGCCTTCGTTGCTCAATTTATTTCCCGTCATTAAAATGCAGTAACTCTGATCTGCACCACGCCCAACTCTTCCTCTCAGCTGATGCAGTTGAGAAAGTCCAAAGCGCTCCGCACTTTCGATGACCATGACGGATGCATTTGGCACATTCACACCTACTTCAATTACTGTTGTTGCCACCATGATTTGACATTGACCTTCGGCAAAGCGCTTCATCTCAAAATCTTTATCTGCGGGCTTCATCTTGCCATGCACAATTGCCACCTCAAATTCAGGACGAGGAAAAGCTCGGCAAATGCTTTCATAACCATCCATTAAATCCTTGTAATCGAGCTTTTCAGATTCTTCGATTAATGGATAAACGACATAGATTTGTCTGCCTAAAGCTATTTGTTCTTTCATGAAGCCAAACACTTGAAGACGATGACTGTCCCAGCGATGCACTGTTTTAATTGGTTTTCTTCCTGGAGGTAATTCATCGATTACGCTTACATCCAAATCTCCATAAACGGTCATAGCCAAAGTACGAGGAATGGGCGTAGCTGTCATGACCAAAACATGAGGAGGAACCGTATTTTTCTTCCATAGTTTCGAACGTTGTGCTACACCAAACCTGTGTTGCTCATCGATGACCACCAAGCCTAAATTTTTGAATTTTACTTTGTCTTCGATCAAGGCGTGCGTACCGATTAAAAGATTTATTTCTCCGCTTTCCAATTGTGCGTGAAGCTTCTTGCGGTAAGCAGTTTTGGAACTTCCGGTAAGAATAGCGATGTTGATGGGCATTTCAGAAACCAATTCAAATAGACCTTCAAAATGCTGTTGAGAAAGGATTTCAGTGGGAGCCATAATAGCGACTTGGTATCTATTGTCTATGGCGATCAATGCGCAAAGTAGCGCTACGATTGTTTTTCCGCTTCCTACATCACCTTGCAACAGGCGATTCATTTGATGGCCGCTGCCCATGTCCTTCCTGATTTCCTTCACTACACGTTTTTGAGCTTCGGTTAATGAAAAGGGCAGGTGGTTGTTGTAGAAATCATTGAAATGATTGCCAACGGTTTGAAAGATGAGTCCTTTGATGTTTTTTTCGCGCAAAGCCTTCACCTTCATCAAGCGCATTTGCACATAGAATAACTCTTCAAACTTTAAAGTGCGTTGTGCTTCAGAAAGTTGTTGAGTATCCTCTGGAAAGTGAATGGCTTGGATGGCCACACGCATTTTTAAAAGATTTTGCCTTTTGATGATATAGGCGGGAAGTGTATCTACGATAGAAGAAAGCACCTGTGGAAGAGCAGTTTGCATCAAATTGCGAATGGCACGACTGTCAAGTTTTCTTGATTTAAGCTTTTCGGTAACGGGATATACACCTTCCAACCCACCTTTTAAAGGCTTATCAAATTCGGCTGCTGGTTCAATTTCCGGATGCGTCATTTGTAGCTTGTTGTTGAACATCCCTGGTTTACCAAACAGCACATATTCTACATTGGGCTTAATGCTTTGCTTGATCCAGGTCAAGCTTCTGAACCAAACCACTTCCATGATTCCGCCTTGCGAATCTTGAAAAGCTCCGACCATGCGCGTGGCTCTTTGCGCTCCAATGCTGTCGATGCGAATGAACTTGCCCTTCACTTGCACCAAAGCCGCATTCGAATCAACCTCACTAATCAAGTAAAATTTACTGCGATCGATATGGCGAAATGGATAATGGCGCACTAAATCGGCAAACGTTCGAATGCCTAATTCACTTTTCAGCAGATCGGCTCGCATTGGGCCAACGCCTTTTAGAAATTCTATGGGTGTGTCAAGTGGGTTCACAGTGCGATACGAAGAAAACGTATAGATCTTAAATATGGAATATTTGTTTGGGTTGCCAACGTTTAATTTGAAGGCTGCGTCTTTTCAGAAACCACAACACTATGAAATCACTCTTCACTCTTTTTACATTGCTCCTGATGCTGACACAAGCGGTCATAGGCCAATCTTACCATGAACCAAAGCCACTTCAAGAGCATTTAGCCATCGTAAATGAGCACTGGAATGATGTAGAAATGGCATCGGAAATGTTGTCTTTTACTTCTGATGATGAGCGGATTCAAAAACATTTGATGGAAGTGTTTCACTACCTCGATGCCCACACACCGGCAGATTTGGATGCTACACAGCTCGAGAGTAGAAAGGCTCACCTAGAGGTATTGAATTCCTATGCTTTGTCGGGTAAGTTTCCTCGAAATAACGGACATTTAGAACGTACGCCATATTTTGTCGATAAGTTTGATACTCCTTGTGCTGTGGCCAATTTATTGATTGAGGACGGCCAAACAGATCACACCGATCAACTAAGGCTAGAAAATAACTTCAACTACTTGAGTGAAATGCCTCGTGAACCGATTCAAGAATGGGCCTCAATCAACGGCTTTGAATTTTGGGAGTTAGAATGGATCCAGCCAGGCTATCCTTATTATCCAGAAACGAGGTTTCTTCCTTCTGAGGAAAGGTTTAATGGGATTGTGCATGAAGTTGAGTTTAATTCAAATGAAGGATTGACATGCTACGCGGGAGGGTTTGATTCATTGGGCTTGCGAAGTTTTCATTGCAAAGACTTGAACGGTGATGAGTTAAACTTTGCAGTACAACCGAGTGGCGAAACGTTTGATTTTGCGTTTTTAGGGCAAGAACAGTTTGCGATAGCCGGTGCTTATTTGAGTGGTGGTGATTCCGTTGGATTGGGAATATTGGACGCATCGAGCTTGAGCTTTATTCCATTGGCCAATGTGCTGTCTTATTCGTCTCATGCCGCTGAAATGATCGGAGGTAAAATCTATTTTGATGCCTATTTTAATGCCTTGGGTGTAAGCCATATTTACACGGTCAACCCAGCTAATTTATCTGTTGAATATATACTTGAAGTGGATGGCTTGGTCAGCGATATTGTTGAGTATGAGGAGGGAGTTGCCATTGCTGGTGAGTTTTCAGAGGTCATTTATATCAACGACACGATTAGTAGCTCGAACTTTAGCTACCTTAAAGATTCTGTGGTCAGCGATTTAAACTGCCCAATGGAATACTTGACCAATCGACTAAGAGTGATTGAAAATGCCTTGTGCTTGCTTGGAAGGTGTGCCTCAGGAACTGAATATGAATCGAAGTGTGCGTATACTTATTCTTTGCAAGAAGGTTGGAATAGCCTGCTTGATAGTGCAACAGTTGTAGGAATGAACATGGCCCAAGGTCAAGTGAATATGTTTGACGTGATAGATTACAACGACACGATGCTACTATCGTGCAGGTGTAATTTCCCTGTTGATGGACTTGGTAATTACTCGAATTCAAAATCACTATTTTCAATCAATGAGCAAGGTCAAGTTGGCCCATTTTGCTATTTCAACAGCAGTATTCGATCCATGACAATCAATGGAAATAACAAACTTGAAGTTGGAGGAGCCTTTTCTAGTTATACATATCAAGATCCAAATGCCACATCATGGATACAAAACAGTACGGTTCCAACCCCATTCGCAGCAGAAATTGCCTATCACTTAACGAGTGTAGATGAATAAGAAAACACTAGGTTCAGTCTTTATCCGAATCCTAGTTCTGGAATCTTGAATCTTGAAGTTGAGTCAGAAGTTGAAAACTTGAGAATATTTGATTTGAATGGTCATATGGTGATATTCAAAGAAGCTCTTTTAGGAAAGCAGATAAGCTTGAATTTGGAAGAGCTCACCGCAGGTGTTTATTTATTAGAAGCCAACTTGAGCGATGCAAAAACCTTTCGAAAAGAGTTTGTCTTAAAGTAGGCAAGTCTATTTCTTTCTTCCTGCTTTTCTCTTATTTCTGATTTTTGCGGCCTTTTTCTTTCTCTCACCATACAAATCCTCGTTGGGTAGATTCAGTTTTTCTGCCATCCATTTCATGGTTTTTTTGGCGGAAGAATGAGATTCATATTCTCCAATTTCAAATGGAATAACACCCTCTTCACCCTCTAAAATTACGAAGTAAGAATCGTGAGATTTGCTATTGAAACTTTGGCTGATAAGGCTTGAGGCTGACATGGTTTTAAACTGCTCTAACGTCAAACTAACTTTATTGAAGTCACTAATGGTTTCCCACTTTCCATGATGAATCATCAACATATTACGGTATTGGCGAATGCGGTTTTTCTTGAAATCAATGTTTACTCCTCTGAAATCAAGAAAGATAAAAACGCAAACCAATGCAATGAAATACATTACTAATGCTGCACTGAAATCAGTACTTAAAAGAAATGAACCGTAGATGATGAATCCAATAGCGCCAAACATGCCGATAGTTGATGGTATGCCTTCAAAACGTGGCCCGTGCTTGATGGTAATGTAGTCTCCTTCCAAACCGTTAAGCGCTCAAGTCATGCATTGCTGCGTTGGTGATGATGTGAGACCCTTTTTTGGGATGTTCAGCATGGTGAAGCATGGCATGGGCAACCTGGGTGTCATAAATAGCTTTTGAGCTTTTCGGAATAATAAAACTCAATCCTTTCATTAAAATTTTGCCCATTAGCTCTCCAAACCTGAACTCTTCTCTGTCTCCAAGTAGCATGCTAGGACGATAGATATAGATGCTTTTTAAGCCATCCAACTTCTGGATTTCCGCTTCCATTCGGCCTTTTACTTTATTATAGAAAATTTTGGAATTGGGGTTAGATCCAGCCGCACTCACTACATGAAACTGCGGAATGTCTTTTCGTTGGCTGAACACTGCCAACTTTGAAACGTATTCGAAATCCACCTTCCGGAATGCGTCTTTACTTCCAGCATTCGCCATGGTCGTTCCTAAACAACAAAATGTAGCGTCAATGTTAAGAGGTAGGTCATTTTCGGTAAACGTATCCCAATTGATGGCTTTTTCTTCCAATTTTTCATTCTTGACACCACTTGGCTTGCGAACCAAAGAAGTCACTTTCCCTGTTTCTGGATCGTTGAGTAATAATGATAGCAATTGCTTACCAATCAATCCTGTTGATCCAGCGATGAGGTAGTGTTTCTTATTTCCAATCATTGTTTTTTGGTTTAGGCTTCTGTAGCTTCAATCCAGTCGCCATGTTCTGCAATTAAGCCGATCAATTCATCCACAGCTTCTGCTTCAGGAACATTACGCTTTACCACTTCTTTCTCTTTGTATAATGTGATTTTCCCTTGGCCAGTGCCGACATAACCATAATCGGCATCAGCCATTTCACCTGGTCCATTTACGATGCAGCCCATGATGCCAATTTTGATTCCTTTCAAATGGCTTGTTCTAGCTCTGATTTTTGCCGTTGTTTCTTGCAAGTCAAACAATGTTCTGCCACAAGAAGGGCATGAGATGTATTCTGTTTTTGAGATTCTGGTTCGTGTAGCTTGTAAGATTCCAAAAGCTAAAGAATTGATCATTTTCTTGCTGCCACAATTTACAGCATCAATCCAAATTCCATCGCCCAAACCATCAATAAACGGAGCACCCAAATCAGTTGAAGCATATAATTGAAGTGTGTTTTCGTCCAAGTCGCGATAGCTTCTTTGAATAATCACTGGCGTGTTGCACCCTTCTTCCATTAATCGGAAAAACGCAGCACGCTGCTCAGCCATTCCATGTTGGTTTTCGGTTGTTAAAACCAATACAGCCATTGGGTCAGATTTCAACGCTGCAATCAGCGGCATATCTAAGCCTTCCAAATCAGTTTTTACAAAGTTGATTTTATCAGATTTATTCTGAGCGACAACATAAGAGATGCTTTCGAAAATGGGGAAGTGGCGGTCTTTGTTTTCCCATGCATCTGCATTTTGAATTACACCTAAGGTTCCTGGGATTTCAAAAGAAATGCTTTTGTCCCCTATAAATATGAAGTCGCATGCCTGATCAGTAATGTTCCATTTATCGAGTGGAACGGAATAGTTGTATCCTATTGCATGCAAGTTTGCAGGCTTTATTTCATCTCCTTGTGAAAAATCTTGTATGATGCGCGGCACATTGTGATCTCCTATGCTTCCCGCTTCTGCAGAAGCTCTTCGCGTATATTCAAATGGATTGATCGGATACGAGTTCAACTCCGGAATAACGCTGTGATTCGCTCGATTCTCATAGCGCTTCGCCAACGCAAACGCTACAGGGATTTCAAATTCTGGTTCTTCGGTTAACGAAACGCGAATGGTGTCGCCCAATCCATCTTCTAATAATGTTCCTATTCCAACGGCAGATTTGATGCGGCCATCTTCACCTTCTCCTGCTTCAGTAACCCCTAAGTGAAGAGGATAATTCACCCCCTCGTTCATCATGCGATTCACCAGCAATCGGTACGCCTGAACCATTACTTGTGTGTTGCTAGCCTTCATAGAAAGTACAATGTTGTGGAAATCATGATCTCTGCAGATGTGTAGAAACTCCATTGCACTTTCCACCATTCCTAGTGGTGTGTCGCCATAACGACTCAAAATTCTGTCGCTTAACGAACCATGATTCGTTCCGATGCGCATGGCTGTGTTGTGCTCTTTACACAATAGAACAAGTGGGGTGAATCTTTCGCGAATTCTTTCTAATTCAGCCCGATAGGTATCATCGTTGTATTCGATGTGCTCGAATTTCTTTTTGTCGGCATAATTACCAGGGTTTACGCGCACTTTTTCGACAATCGTAGCAGCAATTTCTGCAGCGTTTGGCGTGAAGTGAATATCAGCAACCAACGGTGTGGTGTATCCTTTTGCAGCCAATGCCTCTTTGATGGGCTTTAAATTTTCAGCGTCTTTTTTGCTCGGAGCAGTAATACGAACTAATTCGCAGCCAGCATCGATCATTCGAATACTTTGGGCAACCGATTTTTCGGTGTCCATCGTGTCTGTTGTAGTCATTGACTGAATCCGGACCGGATTATCTCCACCCATTTTCAATGAGCCAATATTTACTTCAATGGTTTTGAAGCGACTAAATGAGGTGAGGCTGTTGCAATAGCGTTTTTTTGCCTCGATGTTAGCGTCAGTTTGCATGCGACAAATGTAAATGTTGTTTGTAGGTCGACTTCATGAATTTCATGTTAACAATGAAGTAGTTGATTCTGTTTTTATTAGGATGATCAATTTATCAATTACTCTGCGTTCATTTGTGGAAACTTTTCTATTTGATATTCAATACCATCACTATGAAATCAACCGTATCCAAACTTATCGTTTTTACGCTTTTACAAATGAGCCTCATCCAAGCTTCCAAAGCTCAAGGATGCTCAGCCAACTTTGACTATGAAGCAGAGCAATTGGCTGTTACGTTCATTGATTTATCTTCTGGTGACATACTTACCAGAATTTGGGATTTTGGCGATGGTTCAAATCCAGGCATCGATCCTAACCATACTTATTCCGCTCCAGGGGAATATGAGGTGTGTTTGACCATAGGGAATTTTAATCCTTTTTGCTTCGATACTTATTGCGAAACGATCACCGTGGTGGAGTATACCTGCGAGCCAGCTTTTGAATTCACGAGAGGCGCGAATAATTTGTATTCATTCACGAATACTACTAATGTTGGAAATGTTACATCGGTATTGTGGGAGTTTGGTGATGGAAATTCATCCGCATTTGCCAACCCATCATACACGTATAATGCACCAGGCACTTATGAAGTTTGCTTGACCACCTACGATGGTGAAAATGTGTGCGGGGTTTTTTGTCAAGATGTCAATGTATTCCCACTTGGTGTAGGTGATGTGAAAAATCGTTCATTCTCAATATACCCCAATCCATCGGATGGTAGCTTTGAGTTGAGCAATGCAAGCGCTTCTGGAAAGCTCGTAATCACTTTGTATGATCTTTCTGGAAGGGTGATTTCAAATAATATGGTTTCCAATGCATCAACAATTGTTGACTTAAGCTACGATGTTCCTGCAGGTATTTATATGTTGGATGTAGATGCTGAAAATGGAGCGGGTGAAACGTTTCGATTGATTATTACGCAGTAACCCTAACTCACCTCACCAACGAAAAACTTCCTTTTTGCACGCGATCATCGGCTTGAATGATGATGAAGTATGTGCCTTCAGATGCGGCAACTCCATTTACATAACCATCCCATGTGATGGATGCATTGCCCTGAGCGCGTTGATCAGAAAATAGCAATTGCCCCCATCGGTTGTAGATGGCGGCAGAATATGAAACGCTAGTGCAAGTGTTCGATATTTTCAAGACATCGTTGATGCCATCGGAATTGGGTGAAAACACATTGGGTATGGAGAATTTACAGATGGATGTGTCGCACAACACATCTTCAATGCTCACCAAGCGCGAGGCAGTGCGCTGGCATGCACCGTTGGTGATGGTTACGGAATACGTTTCGGAGCCATCACTCAGAAGGTCATCGTGGCTCACAACCAAAATGCTGTCGGTTGATCCATTGCTCCACACATAGCTTGACGAAGGCCAATAGGTATTCAATCTGACTGAATCTCTAGGGCAAAGCACTGTATCAGCACCTAAGGAGACATCGATCGCGTTGAAGGGCGAAAGGAACGCCCGCTTCACTATCGTGTCGCAGCGGTTGAAGGCATGCAGGTAATACAAGCCAACGGTGTCGATGCGCCATGGTTCATCCAAAGTGTCATTGACCACAGCATCTGTGGTGTGTGTGATGAAATAAGTTACGCTGTCTTGCTGCGGATTGGCAATGGTGGCTTCCAACTGATCGCATAATATGGAATCGCTGAACCACGTAACATCGGGTTGCGGCAAGAAATCAATGCGAATGGTATCGCTGGAAGTGCCGCATGCGTTGGTTGCGGTGAGCCAAAAGTTAGAGGAAAGGGTTGCGCCAGAATGAGAGGTTTCAAGTGCTGAACTTGACGTATCTCCATTGTTCCAAACAAACGAAGCCACCTGGTCTACATCAAATCCACTCAATGTGATCGATTGGGAATCGCATAAAAAAGTGTCGTTGCCCAAGTCAATGTTCAAAGGCTCCACAAAACGAACGAATGAACTGTCGATAATGGTTGTGCAAGCATTGGAAATGGTGCACACATACCATCCTGTATCACTTACCAAAATAGCCGAGCTATCACTTCCATCCGCCCAGCTGTATTCTGCTCCAAATTGAAAAGCAGAGAGAAAAGCAGGGTGACTGTAACATAAAATGGTAGTGTCTTTAAGCACGCTTGGTGCTGGTGGCACAACAACGGTTATAATATTTGAGAAAGTATCAGATAATGTCGGGTATTGCACAATCAATTGGACATTAAAACTACCGGTATCTGAAAACGTATGCACTGGATTACTAAGACTGCTGGTATTTGAACTTCCTGAACCGGGATCGTCAAAATTCCAAAAGTAGGAGATGGCGCACTCCTGTTCGTAGTCAAATGCGATGCTGTCGCCTATGCATATTTGAATGTTTGGAATTGGAGGAATAATATCTGAAGCAACAAAGTTGGGTAACCCGTCATATGCTGGTCGACCACCCAAATGCACCGCAGATTGGATTAGGTTCGCTGCTGCACCATTTCCATTTGGATTCTCTATTTCAAAAAGATGATTTAAACTAGACCCATATATGTGGCCATTGGGACCGAGTTGCAAAGCGCCAGTCCAAATAGAATCGCTAAAAATAAATTCTGATGACTTGATCGTGCTCGAATCGTAGTTAGTGATGTTGTATTGGGCAATGTAACTTTCAAATCCATTTCTGGAAGTAATGTATAAAAGCTCTTCATTAGGCGAAAATTCAGCTCCGTATGGTTTACTCTGTGCAGGAAAGTTGATAAGGTTGGGCGTTTGAATAACAATAGGATTTGATAATAGCCCAGTTTGATTATCAAACTGAAACAATTCTACTTTATGATTCATTTCATGACACAATGCTACATAGTTACCTTTCGAAGAGATTCGCAAGTATCCAAATTTTGCCCCAAGTGACGAATAGAAAATTTGCCCTTGACTAAAATTTGCATTTGTATCTAAGCCGCTGCTATCTATGGAATACATGAAAATTGTGTTCCCGAGCGTTCGATTAGTAATTACCCAAAAACCTGATTTATCGCATTTTTCAATAATTCCAAGCTTTTCAGTGACGGAATCTAAAACTAATATGTTTTTCTGCCCAACAACGATATCTCCAAATCCTCCGTCTAAGTCCATGTCAATAATAGAGTATCTCAATCCTATATTCAAATTGAAACCATCTGTAGTAAAGATTAAATATTGTGAATTGGAGTTTGGTAATTGGCAAAAGGCAACCGATTGGGTGGATGAAGGATGTCCTTGAAGTCCTGTGCCATTTGGCATCGGTTGGTGGTTTCTATTCCATACCGTGTCTCCATTCGAGTAGAATAAGAGATTGCCGTTTTCTGTTGAATATGAAGTGCAGCCTTCAAAGGCCCTCATTTCACTATCCAATAATGCAGTTGGTTCAAGGTTTTCAAACAGTATTCCAGCGCGCAATCCAAAGTACCAATTCGATGCAGGTCCTTGGGCATAGATCAATGCATTTATTGCAAAAAATATTATGCAGCAAGTTACTTTCAACACGCCTAAAATTAGGGATTTATTCCGCTCTAAATTTTTTGAATGAAGATTAGAACAAAAGAAGCTATGGGGTTATGTCAAAACTATTGTATGATGTCCAAGTTACAGTGGTTGATGTGTTAGAACAAGGGGAAGGTGAACAGGAATTGGTGGCAGAAGCAGATGATGGTAGACTACTGCATCCAGTCCAAGATGTCCATACCGTATTCGAACTTATGCAAGGTTTTGCGGAGAAGCAAGTATTTTGAACCCTCACTTCTGATGCTGTAACATATGTGTCTGCACCGCAAGGAAGTCCTGATCCTGTATTTAAATTTACAGTTGCATTAGGTGTGTTGACTGGAATACATGCTGACACATAACACGAAAAACAAGTGGTAGTAGGGGTGTATTCGATCCGAAAATTCTGACTACATAATCGTAGTTAGTGGTATTTGTAACAGTAATCGTTTGAGATAGCAGGCTAGTTGAAAAGCCTAAAAATAGAGTTAGGAAAATTAAATTTTTCATAGCATGGTTTTAAAGATATGCTTCAAAAAAACTCTGATAAACAAGGGTTTAGGGTGGAATAATCTCAAATTTCGAACCACG
>DGQE01000013.1:0-35824 GCA_002389645.1 Flavobacteriales bacterium UBA4422 | reverse complement strand
CACGAACCACGAACCACGAACCACTCAATGCACAGGCACCTTCTCGCCCCTGAGTCTGGCCCTGCGTTTAAAGTATCCATTCATGAAAATCATGCTCATTACGATCACAGCGCCTAAATAAAA
This sequence comes from Flavobacteriales bacterium UBA4422, assembly GCA_002389645.1. GTDB lineage: Bacteria > Bacteroidota > Bacteroidia > Flavobacteriales_G > Salibacteraceae > SHAN690. The sequence continues at coordinate 35,701 of DGQE01000013.1, read as the reverse complement.
TAGCGAACTCATATATTCATCTTCTTGAAAAATGATGAGGGCGAAAATGATCGAGTAAATAGGCTCCATATTTATGGACATGCTCACGGTAAAAGGACTCAACTCTTTCATCACTTCAATGCTGACCACAAACGCCATGCTGGTGCACACCAGCCCTAAAATGAATAGCCAAAACCAATCTATGCTGCTCGGCATTTGAAGGCTTTCGAACCCTCCAGTAAATAGATAGTAAATGCTTATGAAGAGAACACCTCCCATCATTTCATAGGTTGTTATCAAAGTAGGCCGTTCGTGCTTTACAAAAACGCCATTTAAAGTGCTAAATAATGCAGCGAAAAAAGCTGAAATTAAGGCGTAAATTATCCCAATAGAATAGTCTCTTTCTGCTTGAAAGATGATGGCTAAACCCACTAGAGTTAGGATTCCTAAAATGATCTCATATGCGATGATTTTCCGTTTGAAAAACATAGGCTCTAAGAAGGCTACAAAAAGCGAAGCTGAAGCCAAGGTTGTTAGTGTGATGGAGACGTTGGAGATTTTGAGTGCTTTAAAAAAGAAAATCCAATGTGCAGCGGTAATTATTCCTGTGCCCAAATATTTAATTTTATTGAGATTGCTTGTATAAAAACCACGCTTGGTGAAGATCATGAAAGCAATCAAACCTAAGAATGCTATTAGCATTCTATACCATACAATTGAAGTGGACGAAATTGTGATGATTCGGCCTAATATTCCTGTGAACCCCCAAATAAATATTACCGCGTGGAGCGAAAAATAGGACTTGTATTTTCTAATGAAGTTCAATCGATTCGTTCTTGCTCGATATCGCTCAATCTAGTGACGCCACCAGATACAATAAACTTCATGATATCCGCCGGCTTTGCATCTAAGGGAGTTACGTTTTCAGCAGGAACGATGAAAAGGTTTCCCGAAAAGGCGTAGCTGTGGGGTAAATACACCGCTACTTTGTCTTTTCCAATTCCTAAGTCATCTAAGTCGGTTCCCGTTAAAAAGCCAAGTTTTTGAACTTCGGCTTTCTCATACATCTTCACCAAAACTGGTCTGTCAAATTTTTTCTGTGTGCCGACAAAAGCCGTTACCAGATCTTTTATGGCAGAATAGATCGTCTTGATCATCGGGGCCGATTTCAAGATGCGATTTCCCCAGTTTACAAAAGGCTGAGCCAATACTGTACTCGCCAAAATGCCGAATAGAATAATCACACCGAGTAAAGTGAGCAAACCCAATCCCGGAATATCGATTGGGATAATGCCATCGATCATGATGAAGATTTGAACAATTACATAAACCGTTACTGCAGCTGGAGTAAGGAAAATGACACCACGAAGAAAATAGCGAAGAAGAGCTGAGAAGAAGTTTTTCATCCGATTAAATCTTTCCGCAAAGAAAGCAGGGTTTGAATTGTCAAGGATTGTTTTTTACTGCAAATTTTTTAATGCTTCGCGATCCGCTTTTTTAAGTCCGGCTGACACTAGCGCATAACTGTGGTCGATCAATTCTTTGAATAGGTCATCGGGCACACTTCCATCGGTTGAAACAGAATTCCATTGTTGTTTATTCATGTGATATCCAGGCGTGATTCCAGGAAATTCTTCCCTCAATTGAATAGCGCGTTCTGGATCGCATTTTAAGTTGACGTATGCATATTGATCTATATCGCATAGCGCAAACATCTTGTTCATGACTTTAAAAACAAGCACGCTTTCGTTGAATGGAAATCCTTCTGTTACACCTGGTTTTGCAATGCAGTATTCTCTGTATTCTTCTACGTTCACGTCTCTTCTAACTCGCTGTTGAGCATCGGCACCACTTTCGAATGCTTGATTTCACTTAGAATGATGTGCGATTTGATTTGGCCTACTTCTGGTAACTTGCTAATGCGATCAGTAATCAATCTGTCCAATGCTCCAATGTCCGTAGTGTACACTTTCAGCTGGTAATCATAATCGCCTGTTACTTGGTTGCATTCTACCACTTCTGGGATTTGCAATACGGCCTCAATAAAACGATGGATGTTATTCTCTTGTTGGTGCAACAAGGTTACTTGAATAAATGCCTTAATGGTGATGCCCATTTTCATCAAATTCACCTCAGCGTGGTAGCCTTCAACGATGCGTTGGTTTTCTAATTTTCTTAAGCGTTCTAGTGTTGGTGCAGGCGAAAGTTCAATTTCTCTGCTTAGGTCTATATTGGAAATTTTACCTCTTTCTTGAATTATTCTAAGGATTTTCCGGTCGATATCGTCTAAGGGGCGTGCCATGATCGTGTTGTTTTGTAGTTGTGGTTTTTGAGCGAATAAAATTAAGATGGAAATTGGGTTATCTAAATAATAATTGGCAAATACCGAATAATGATATTAACAATTTTAAGAGTGCTTGATTTTGAGGAGGTTGAAAGTGCGTCTGACGCTAAAGCTTGATGAGATGTTTACCCCACCAACGAAAAACTTCCTTTTTGCACTTTGCCTTCATACTGAATGACAACGAAGTAAGTGCCCTCGGCAGCAGCAATTCCATTGATGAAACCATCCCACGTGATGGGCGTGTTGCCTTGAGCGCTTTCATCGGAAAAAATCAACTGCCCCCAGCGGTTGTAGATGGCCACAGAAAACGAAACGCTGGAGCAAGTATTCGTAATCTTGAGCAAATCATTGATGGCATCAGCATTAGGCGAAAACACGTTGGGGATGGAGAATTTGCAGTTGGCGGTGTCACACACCAACTCATCTATGCTCAAAGTTCGCGAAGCAATTCGCTGACAAGCTCCATTCGTAATGGTTACGGAGTAGGTTTCTGAAGCTGCATTTTGCAAATCATTGTAATTTACAATTAGAATGCTGTCAATACTGCCATTCTCCCAAGCATAGTTTGAAGAAGGCCAAAAGGCATTCAACGTGACAAAGTCTCCTGGGCAAAGCACTGTGTCTGCACCCAATGAAAGATCAATGGCATTGAACGGTGAGAGAAATGCCCGCTTCACCAACGTGTCGCAGCGGTTGAAGGCGTACAGGGAATACAAGCCAACCGTATCAATGCGCCAAGGTTCATTCAAAGTATCGTTGAGCACAGCATCTGTGGTGTAGGTGATGAAATATGTTACGCTGTCTTGCTGCGGATTGGTAATGATAGCTTCCAACTGATCGCACAGCACCGAATCGCTGAACCACGAAACATCGGGTTGTGGTAAGAAATCAATGCGAATGGTGTGGCTGGCAGTGCCACACGCATTGGTGGCGGTGAGTGAAAGCTCGAGCGGTTCAAAGTTTGAGGTTAAGCTGGCATCGACCAACAGCCCTGCAGTTGTATCTCCTGTCGACCAATTATAAACAATAAAGTTTATCGGAGCAGGACCAACAGTGAACGATTGACCTTCACACAGAGAGGTGTCATTGCCTAAGCCTACATCAGGCGTTGGTAGAAAGGTTATGTTGAACGTATCAACCAAACTGTAGCAAAATGCTGTCATAGAGCAGAAATAGGTTCCACTTTGGTTGACCGAAATGGAATCAGAAATTGCCCCCGTGCTCCAATTGTATTTCATCAGAGTAAGGTGATGGTTGGCGTTGATCACGTGAGCCGTGTCGCATACATCAGCACTGAACGAGCTTCCCGTTAAGCCCAATGATTTTTTCACATAAATATCTCTGGAAAAGGTGTCAGACGAACTATCGGCATAGACTATAAATTGTGCGGTGTAGAACCCTTCGTTTTGATAATCGTGGGTAGGATTGACAAGCGTGGAAGTGTTTGAAGCACTCGAAGGCTCGCCAAAATCCCAGTGCACACTGTCTTGACCCTCAGGATATGAACGGAATTTCACAGGCAAATTGCACTTCGATTCATAATCAAAGTATGCAGGGTGAAAATAAGATTGGATGAAATCAGGAAGACCGAGTCGTGATGTTCTTCCACCTAAGTAAACTGCTGAATCAGAATAGATAATATTTGGTCCGTTTGCTTCAGGGTTTTCAATTCTAGATAGGTGCTCATTTTCAAACGTTCGAGATCCATATATTCTCTTGTCTATTCCAATTTGCAGAGAATATTGACCCAGGCCTACTATGTGGTATTCACTGTTTTCGATTGCAGCAGAGTCGTAGATGGATAAGTCGTATTGAATAACACCACCTCCCATTGGAGGTGATCCATTTTGAGAAAAATACAGCTTTGTTGAATTTGCGGAAAACTCGGCTCCGTAATGTGCAGAAGTATTGGATACTATTCCAATTGGATTACTTATTTGACCAGTTTCGTCATTAAACCTATATAATCGCTTGTACGGGATGTTGTGCAGTTGTTACGTTGAGACATTCAGCTATGAATTTGCCATTTGGGGAACTCTTTAATTGACCATTATAACCGAAAATACTATCGGACGGAAGAACGGAAGTTATGGGTTGGAGATCAATACCTGTCTCTGATATTCGATATACGTTAAAAGTATCCGAGAGATATTGTCGTGTTATAAGCCAGATGTCTTTACCATTTTTATGGTGTACAGCTGTAGTTTTTTCTGTTGTACCTGTGGCAAGAATTATATTTTTTTCCGATGGATGGATAAATCCCATTGGCATTGATTCACTTCTGCGAAGAATAGAATAGGAATGGGTCAATCCTCCTTGAGTAATTAAATAGATAATGGATGAATCAATAGGATTTGGAATGAATAATGCTCCTTGTGTAGATGAAAAACTACCGTTTAGTTGACTTCCGTTTTCGAGAGTGTCGTGATTTTGATTTAGCGCATAATCTGGCCTTGCATAGTATAACAATTCTCCATTTGAATTACTTAATGCAGCACATCCTTCTGGTGCTAAGAATAAATTGCTATTTAAAAAAAATGTAGGATTGTAATTGTTGAATTGGATTCCAGCAGTATCTCCAAAATACCAATGTGATGTTGGGCCTTGGGCAAAACCTACATTCGCAAGTGTTGCAAAACATAAAAATTGGATCGCCTTAAAACAGCCTAATCTCATTCATTTGACAATGTTTTCAAATATTACGATAATTAATTGATATCTATAACTGACTGCACAGTCCAATCCACGTTGATGGTAGCATTTGATACACATGATGCACTACAAGTGTTCGCAACAGTAACATTATCTCCATATCCCAAGCAACCGTCTAATGATGCAAATACGGAAGTTGATATACATCCGGGATTTCCTGGACAAGGATGGCGTTCTTGAACTTGACAATAGTGTATAAATTGGCAGCCTGCAGGAAGAGTTATGACCACAGGAACACTCGGGCTTACGCAAGAAGAAGCTGCACAAGGGACAGAAGAATCAAAACACGTATAATCAAAATCTGACCCAAATATTCGAATACTCATATCACAAGTAGTATTGTTATTCACGGTGACAGAACTTACTTGAGAATAAGTCGTGAAAGAAATGAGAATTCATAAGAATACAAAAATTAGATTTTTCATAGCATGGTTTTTAAAAGATTTGCTACAAAAAGAACTAAAAATCCTGATAAACAAGTGTTTAGGTTGAATTATTTATATTTTTCAAAACTCTCCTAATCCGCTAGTCTTCGAGACAATTTAGGCAAAGCCTAAATCCCTGCGCCATCGCTGGAGCTTGAACGCAAGCGATCAGATTTATCTACCGACTAAGGTAGACTGACGCTAACATTTGTGTTAAGCCCGTGGATACAAAACCGGCCTGCTCGGTGAAGCATCGTTTTCGATGGGTGCCACTTGAAGGTTCAAAAGGTAGTTTCCATCTTTTACATGGTTCGGCACAAAAATTAACTCGGTAATGGTAGCATGCAATCGCGTGTTTTCAGGATATGCCCAAAACGCACGATGAGCAGCAAGTGCTCCGCCATCCACTTCACGGTCAACAGAAGGTAGATCCAACAGCAGATGGTCTATTCCATTTTCGGCCATCCATTTTGCAGCGCTCGCTTCGAGATAGGCTGGATTGGTGTTGGAATAGTTCAAGTGCAGCTTTCCTTCTTCGTTGGGGAGTGTTCTCAAAATAACGGCTTCTGGGCGTTTATCACCGAGTGATTTGGTGATTTGGTCTTTGGTGATCACCAAGTCTTCGCCTCGTTTTTCGGGTGTGATGGAGATCAATTCGGCATCAAACATCCATTGCTTCAAATGTTGATTGATGCTTTGGCATTCGGGTGCAATGTGGCCAACGCATTCTGTATGTGTGCCGTTGCCGTGTGGATTCAGCGTAATGTCACGAAAATTTACCGATCCACCCTCTTTCACCGAGCCTATCCAGCCTTCAGCGCGCACAGGCTCAATTTTTATCGGACCAACATACCATGCCGAAGTAGCGTCATTTTCGGTTCTGTAAGGAATTGAGATGTCAATACCGTTTTTCCAGTCCATGGGATTAAATTTTGGTGAAAAATAGAAGGTTTTTTATGAAATGTCACAGAGATTCCCAAAGTTTAGTCTAATGTGATCGCTTATAATTATTACTGTGGATTTGCGTCGGCCTTGAATCCGTTGATCGAGAATCGATGATTGTCCTTAGTGAGATCGGAAAGCTCCTTGAAACTAGGAGATCATCCGAGTGAACTTAGGGCAGGCGAGACTCGCAGTGAAAAAGGATTCACAGCCTTGATTTTTGCTCCACTTTTCATTAAGGAAAAGTGGAATATTCTGAAATGTTTAATGCTATTGAGCAAATTAAGGTTTTGGGCTTCAAGTAGTGCTCATTGATGCACTTCAAAACTCTGCGTCAAGCATTTTTTACTGTTAACAAGCAAAACGAGAATCCGTTTCTATGATTTTTAAGAGTCGATCATGATTTCTCGAATCACCGCATCGGCCAGCAGCCAATTTTCTGGATGGATGCCGACATGTCGTTCGTTTTGCCAAATGCACGCTTTCAATTGATCGTCAAGCTTGTTAATGTTTTGCTGCACCCACAAAGCGTGCTCTTTTGGAAGTTGTTCGAGGTCGAAGCCTTTACTTCTTCTCAATCCTGTCATTATTTGTTCATTGCTTCGGTCTTCAGCGCTCAAGGTTTCTTCATCCAAGAATTGTCCGCCAGAATTTACCGCTTTGATGTATTGCGCATTGTTTGAGATGTTCCAAGATCGTTTCTGGGCTCCGTCAAACGAATGTGCCGAAGGTCCAAATCCAATGTATGCCAGTCCTTTCCAATAGTTGGCATTGTGAGAGGCTAGATGGGCTGGTTTACCAAAATTGGAAATTTCATAGTGTTCATAGCCGGCTTTCGAGAGCATGTGATGCAATGTCAAGTATTCTTGCTCGATAATTTCATCATCTTTCTCAGAGATTTCTCCTTTTACCAATTGATGGTGTAGGGCTGTCTTTTCTTCCACTGTTAAGCAGTAAGCGCTTATGTGCTGTGGGTTCAAATCAATAGCGCGTTGAATGTTGCTCCTCCATTCGACAGACGTTTGATTCGGGATACCATAAATCAAGTCAAGTGTCACTTTTTCAAAACCCGCATCACGTGCTTTTTGAACGCAGAGTTGAGCATCTTGTGCATTGTGAGCGCGATTCATCAATTTTAGGTCTCGATCAATGAACGATTGAATACCAATGCTGAGTCGATTAATTCCAAGTGATTTCCACAGAGCAAGTTTCTCGTCAGAATGATCATCTGGATTTGATTCTAAGGTCACTTCCTTGAGTTCACTTAAATCAAAAGCATTTGAAAGTGAACGAAATATTTGATTCAGTTGTTGACTATCTAGAATAGATGGTGATCCACCGCCAAAATATAGGGTTGAAGGAGGCTCGCAAATTTCAGATTGACGCATTTCTATTTCAAGACATAGTGCATCAATGACCGGTTTACGAAGTTTCTGATTGGTGGAAAAATGAAAATCGCAATACGAGCACGCTTGCTTGCAAAATGGAATATGAATATAGATACCAGCCATCAGCGGCCGAAGGTATGATTTGACAGGCTTAACAAAAGATGAAATTTAGACGGATTCTTAACCGAAAATTCGACATGCTTAATACATTTGCACCTCTTTAAAATGAAAGCGCGCACAGCATCTATAACCGTCTCTTTGAAAGCTAAAGTCACAGATTACGCTCAGTTGACCAAGATGCGATTGGCTTCTTTGGTTGTTTTTAGTGCACTAACTGGATACTTTTTTGCTATCGACTTGCATCAAGCTAATGTGCTTGAGATTGTGTTTTTGATCGTAGGTGGATTCATGGTGACGGGTTCTTCGAATGCTTTCAATCAAATAATTGAGCGCGATCTAGATAAGCTAATGAAGCGCACTGCTGACCGTCCTATTCCAGATGGGCGCATGGAACCAATGGAAGGGTTTGTGGTGGCTTGTTTACTTGGAATTGTTGGCGTCCTCATATTGTGGTTTGGTTTAAACCCGTTGAGTGGTTTGCTCGGAACGTTGGCTTTATTTCTATACGTTGCTGTTTACACTCCTCTGAAAAGGGTAGGACCTATTGCGGTATTCGTGGGTGCTTTTCCCGGAGCGATTCCACCCATGTTGGGCTATGTGGCAGCTACCAATGACTTTGGATTGATTCCTGGCGTTTTATTCGCAACGCAATTCATTTGGCAGTTTCCTCATTTTTGGGCCATTGCTTGGAAGGCCGATGACGATTATACCAAAGCAGGGTTCAAGCTGATGCCTTCGGTAAAAGGTAAAAGCAAAACATCTGCATTTTACATATTGATTTATTCCTTGTTTCTAATTCCAATAAGCCTTTTTCCAATCATCTTCACCACAGGGAATTCAATCGTGCTAACACTAGTAACACTAGTTGGTATGGGCTTCGCGTGGTATGCTATTAAGTTGTATAATCACTTAGATGATAAAGCTGCGCTTAAACTCATGTTCGCTTCGTTTGTTTATCTCCCAATAGTTCAGTTATTATATCTCATTTAAACAGAAGAAGATGGCAACGTATATTTCAGAAGAGGAGTTAAAAGACATTAAGAATAAAACAGCCAAGCCGCTTATGTGGGTTGGTATTGTTGGTATGGTAATGCTGTTTGCCGGTATGACTAGCGCCTACATTGTGCGTCAAGCAGAAGGTAATTGGTTGTACTTTGATTTGCCTGATACGTTTTATGTAAGCACAGTGGTAATCGTAATTAGCAGTCTAACCATGATGGGAGCTCAATATGCGATTAAGAAAGACAATACAAATCTTACTACGTTAATGTTGATTGGAACATTGATTTTAGGCTTTGTCTTTACAATGCTTCAATTTAAAGCTTGGGGCGAGTTGGTAGACATGGGCGTGTTTTTCGCAGGACGCGAAAGCAATGCGTCAGGGTCATTTTTATATGCACTCTCTGGATTACATTTGGCCCACTTAGCCGGAGGATTATTTGCATTAATCTTCACTTCGGTGAAGTCAATCTTGAAAAAATATTCAGCTGAAGATCACGTAGGTATCGGGGTTGCTGCCACTTATTGGCATTTTCTCGATATCCTTTGGATATACTTGCTGCTGTTTTTAGTCTTTATTCGTTAACATTGCACCGAAATCCTAAATAACCTTTTTTAACCTAATCATGGCAGGAGAAGCAACACAAGCAATCGACAAAGCAGAACTTTGGGGAGGCGGACGTTCTCCATTTAGTGTAAGTTATGGTAAAATGATGATGTGGTTTTTCCTCATCTCAGATGCGCTTACATTCGGAGGATTCCTTTCAGCCTTGGCCTTTGCGCGACATCACTTAGAAGATGCGTGGCCGATTACAGAAAACATATTCTTTCACTTTCCATTAACGCATGCTCACCTTCCACTGCTCTATGTGGCGTTGATGACGTTTATTCTGATCATTAGTTCAGTGACAATGGTGTTAGCTGTTGAAGCTGGTCATAGAATGGATAGAAAAGCTGTTATTAAGTGGATGGCATTTACTGTTGTTGGTGGGGCAATCTTCTTAGGTTCTCAAGCATGGGAATGGGCAACATTCATTGCAGGTCCTGATGGTTTATTGTCAACCTCAGCTGATAATGCCTCTTTAACGTCAAACCCTTACGGTCCGCAATTGTATGCTGACTTCTTTTTCTTCATTACAGGGTTTCATGGTACACACGTTTTAAGTGGTGTGGTCATCAATATTATCGTTTTGATTCGTTCTATTCAAGGATGGTACGATGAAAGAGGACATTACGAAATGGTTGAAAAGGTTGGTCTTTATTGGCACTTTATTGACCTAGTTTGGGTATTTGTATTTACATTCTTCTACTTGATATAACTTCATCAATTTTCAAAACATGGAAAGAGACGACATCATAGAATATTCACTGGATTCTCATCATGATGAGGAGGCTGGTAAAAAAATCAGAAAGAAAATCTATTTCGTAACTGCATTACTGTCTATTGTGACGGCAATTGAGGTTGCGATGGGAATCATCTGGGGTAAGGCTCACATTGATGTAGATGGAATGGGTTGGTTGACAATCAAATCTATTTTCATTATCCTAACCGTTTTGAAGGCTGGTTACATCGTTATGGTGTTTATGCACCTAGGAGATGAGCGTAAATCACTCCGAAATGTGATCTTGATACCTTATTTCTTGTTTATAGGCTACTTGTTGTTTATCCTGCTATCCGAATCTTCTTTCATTTACTACGTGAAAGATGTTATAGGTTGGGTTTAACACTCGATAAATAAAAACAAAACGAGGCCTTTGATTGTTATTCAAAAGCCTTTTTTTATGACTTATGCGCAAAGGATTTTACCTCATATTGATTCTTCTTTTTCCATCGATTCTCTTTATGATTTTCACATTGGGAGAGCATCACGTGGTTAAAATGGGATCATATGGTTCCTATAGAATAGCGGAAAATGGAGACTCCATATTCAAGCCAGTTCCTAATATGGTTATGATGGATCAAGATGGAAACTCTTTTTCTATTGATGACTTAAATGGAGAGCCTGTCTTATTTGATTTTTTCTCAATGCCTTGTAACGAAGCTTGCATGAAAAAGGGCGTAACGTTGGTCAATTACTTGAATGATGTTTCTGAGCAGGATAAATGGAATGTAGTCAGCGTTTGCCTGGATAATACAGTGACTCTAGAAGAGTTGGAAAGCCTTCGAAAAAATCACTTGCCTGAGATGGAGAAATGGAGATTCGCAAAGGTGATGGATGATGATCAATTAAATGCTTTTCTAGAGTACACGTTTGTGAACACACAACAATTAAAAAGTCGAAGTGAATTGCCCTCTAAACATTTTGTGTTAGTGGATCAGCAAGGCATTATCCGTGAATTTTTTGATTCAAGAGTTCATAAGGAAAATAAGAAATTGCAAGATGCTATTAAGCTTTTGCTGAAAGAGCCTCACATGACATGGAAGGAAACAAAGAGATAAATATCAATAAATGGATATACATTGTGGCTGGTGTTTTGGCGTCTGCCGTGGGTGTTATTTATATTACTCCAAAATTTGAAGTTGCAGAGGGAAGCTTTGACTTCCTGCCAGCATTGAATGCCACCATTAACGGAACTGTTAGTGTATTGCTTATTGCTGCGGTGGTTATGATTAAGCAAGGAAAGCGAAAAGCGCATCAAACGCTGATGACTACAAATCTAGTATTGAGTGCGTTGTTCTTGGTGAGCTATGTGCTTTATCATACTACGCATGAAAGCACTGCTTTTGGTGGGGAAGGAACGATTCGATACATTTATTTCTTCATTCTTTTGACGCACATCGTTCTGGCAATTGTCATAGTACCATTGGTGCTTATTTCTTTCTCGAGAGCATTGTCGAACAAGCTTGACAAGCATAAGAAAATTGCGCGAATAACTTTTCCCATTTGGTTATATGTTTCGATTACCGGAGTCGTAGTTTACTTTATGATTTCTCCCTATTATTAAACCAATAGATATTTACTTTTGTTAGGTATTTATGATGAAGAAACTATTTTTTCTTACCCTGGTTTTAGCATTTGCTTCAGTAGATGTTTCTGCTCAATGCAGCATGTGTAGTGCCGTTGTTGAGTCTAATCTTAAAACGGGAAGCGAATTGGCGGAAGGTTTAAATGCGGGCATTCTTTACTTGATGGGCATTCCTTATGCATTATTGATTGGCATGGGTATCATTCTTTTTAGAAGGTTGAATCAAAACACTGTGGAGTCGGAATCCGAATCGTAAAGCGTTCATAACCTTTTCCTGCCGTTCGTATTATTTTCTTAGTTGCACCAAAAGCCGTTTATACATTTGCTGTATGAGGTATGTTTTTCTCTTTGTGATTTGCCTTTTTACTTCAACGAGTTATCAAGCGCAAGAGATTTATTCTTTAGAACAATGCATCGATCTCGCTTGGCAGAATAATTTGCAGGTAAAACAGGCGGAATTAAGTCTTGAAGCCAGTGAGTCTCAGCTTAAGTCGAGTAAGGCCAATGTGCTGCCCAATGTCAATGGATTTGCTTCACACAATTATAACTGGGGACAACGAATTGATCCTTTTACGAATCAGTTTGCCACAACGCGTGTTCAGAGTAATTCGTTTGGGCTCTCGTCCAATGTAACGTTGTTCGATGGATTTCAAAATCAGCAAAATATTCAAGCTCAGCAGGCAGGATTAGAATCTGCGATGTATGATGTAGAGACACAGAAGAACAATATTGCACTTAACGTCTCTTCGGCTTATTTACAAGTGGTCCTTATAGAAGACTTGATTATTTCAGCGGAGCAGCAAGTAAACATCACAGAGAGGCAATTAGATCGAATTAAAAAGATGGTTGATGCTGGAGCTTCAAATCTCGGTAATCAATATGAGCTTGAGGCTCAATTAGGGCGTGATCGATCAAACCTTACCCAACGAAGAAATGATTATCAAATCGCAAAGCTTCAATTGAAACAATTAATGCTTGTTCCAGCTGATGAAACCATGAACCTTATTAAACCACAAGTAAATGCGGACAGTGCTATTCGATTAGAGAATGCAGCTATAGTTTATAGCTATGCAGAGTCAAGTATGCCAGAGATTAAAAGCGCTGAAAGTTCGCTGCTGAGCTCTGATAAACAGCTCAATGCTGCCAAGAGTGGTTATTATCCTTCGCTTATTTTAAGCGGGTCTATCGGCAGCGGTTACTCTGGCTTGAGAACAGAAGTGGAGTCGGTTACTCAAGGGCCTGACCAGCAGATTGGATTTCTTGAGACCGGAGAACCTGTGTTTACTTCTACGTTTGATGCAGCCGTGAAGCAAGTGCCATTTACGACTCAATTGAATGATAATTTTAATCAGTTTGTAGGTCTGAGTTTAAATGTTCCAATCTTCAATCGTTACAGTGTGAAAAATTCAGTGAATCAAGCAAAAATTAATCAGTCTATCGCTGAACTGCAGCTTGAACAAGAGAAGCTGGGGTTGCGTCAACGTATTGAGACTGCTCGTGCAGATGCTGCTGCTGCACGCGAGTTGTATAAGGCAAATGTTGAGGTGTTGAAGTCTTCTCAAAAATCATTTGAATTTGCTGAAGTCAGATTCGAGGCTGGTGCGATGAATGTCACAGAGTTTAATACAGCAAAGAACAATCTTCAAATTGCTCAAGCGCAGTTGTCTCAAGCTCGCTATGACTTCATATTCAAAACAGGGATTTTGGATTTTTACATGGGCAAACCAATCGGGTTCGAAGGTTAGAAAACGGTTGATTTACGTTTCGAAAATTATCGTGTAATTCGTGGTTAAGAAATGGCTCTCATTCTCAACATAGAATCTGCTACAACCATGTGTTCTGTGGCGCTAGGTAAAGACGGTATCTGTATCGACCTAGAAGAGTTGAATGATGGCTATTCTCATGCAGAGAAGTTGGCGGTTTTTGCCGATGAGTTATTGAAACGAAATAGTCTTTCTTCCTCAGATCTTGACGCTATCGCAGTGAGCAAAGGCCCTGGAAGTTACACTGGCTTGCGCATTGGCGTTAGCTTGGGTAAAGGGCTGTGCTTCGGAGCTCAAAAGCCTTTAATTGCCATCGATACTCTACAAGAGATGTGTTTCAATCCTAATGTTCAGCAAACAATCGTTTCGATGGATCGACCTTTGCTGTGTCCGATGTTGGATGCAAGGCGCATGGAGGTGTATACAGCCTTTTACGATCAAAACAATGATCCAGTAAACGAAGTTTCTCCAGTGATTCTGGATGAGACTTCTTTCGCTGAAGAACTACTGAATCAGAGTATCCTATTCTTTGGAAATGGATCAGAAAAATTTCAACCCCTTTGCCATGCTGAAAACTGCCGTTTCCTAAAGGATGTTTGGCCTTCGGCATCTCAAATGACGCTCCTTTCTGAGAAAGCCTATCTTGAACAAAACTTCGAGGATGTGGCTTACTTCGAACCATTCTATTTGAAGGAATTTCAAGCTACGACTCCTAAAAAAGGTTTGGTATGAAAAAGTTACTTTTTACATTTCTAATAGTAGGTTTTGTGGCATCTTCCTGTAATAAAGGATGTACTGATTTTTCGGCTACAAACTATGATGATTCGGCTACGTCAGACGATGGGAGTTGTGAATATTTGGGTTGCACAGACCCAGAAGCTTCCAATTATTGGTCTCGCGCGATCACGGATGATGGATCTTGCCTTAATCCTAGTGACGTTCTCTTTTTTAACTTGATTGATATCCAGGCCGGTTTTCAGATTGAGCTTTACTTTGAAGATGAGTTTGTTGGGCGATTTCTTGAAGCGTGCAATGGAGCGGTTTCTGGCTGCCGATCGGGATGTCCGAAAGTTGATATTCTTGACTTAGAACCTGGAACTTACAGTTATGAGGCTTATCTGCGCTCGGGTGGAACTTCAGTTGGTGGGGACTTGGTTTACTCTGGAATCATTTCTATTGGAGCAACGGAATGTAAGTTTGTTGTATTAGAATAGGTTACCGATAGCTATAACGGTATTCCCAAATCTCCATATCCTGTGTCTTTGTGTTCATCAGAATGAAAGCCTTTGGCAGGCCAGTATCATAATATACGATACTCCAGTTTTTACAAACCTCATACTCACACCATTCTCCTTCCTCTTGAAGTAACGATGAAGTGTCGTAGTCGATTTTAATTGAGCTTCCTTTTTGAGGATTGTTCAGGGAGTAGGAGGAAAGTAAGCCGTTAGAATACTCAAACGACTCAGAACTTGAAAGTCTAGAGCCAAACCAAACTTCTTTTTTAATTGGATGCCTATCTGCAGTAAGTGTTTTAATTGTTTGTTGATATGCACTCTCATTTACACCTCCTCTCAACTCACTAATCAATATTTGCTCATCAGATCGGGTTTCATTGCGTTTGACTTCTTCCTTCCCTAATTCATCCCAATCCATTCCTCCATGCTTTACTTTGATGGTTTCAACAATGTGATGAGTATTGATGTAGTCAAAGGATATTCTTTTCCTGTATTTACCAATTTTCTCAGAACGTGCTTGAAGAATATCATTCCTATAAATGAATGTAAGGCTGCTCGTGTCCACTCTGCCTGCTATGCTTGGAAACACTTTTTGAAAGGAGATTAATCTTCCCAATTCATTAAAATGATAGGTGATTCTGCGTCCGTCATCATAAATTGGACTGCTCGAAGGTTTGCGCATAACCCGAATGGTAATATTCTCTATGCCTTCCTGAGCAATGATGCTGTCATTGAAAAGTGGGTAGCGCTCATCAATGAATTTTCCTGGTAATATGATTTGCGCATTGCCGACACATGCAAGCAGTACAAAAGCGTTAATTAATAAGCTCCAACGCTGCATCAATATCTGAAACGGGAAGCTTACAGGCGCCACTCTGGCATACATATATAAGGGTTTTTCCTTCAACTTTTCTGTTTTGAAGTATAGGCAGTTCACCGGCATTTAATCCGCCACAAATCAATGCTTTTGGAAGATAGTGTTGAAGAAGTGCGTTTCTTTTTTCTTCACATTCTTCCCCTACTATCGCAATTTCATAATAAGGCTCAGATAGATATAGTATCAGGCTCATCCATTGACTGTAACCAGCAGGGTAGCGACTAAAGTTTGGCTCAACTGATGCGGCCATGCTTTTTGTAATTGAAATGAATTCTTCATTTTGGAAGAACTGACCTAGTTTGAACAAACAAGTGGCCATAACAGAATTAGAAGCTGGGATTACATTATCTGTAACTTCTGCCTTTTGGGCAACAAGCTGCTCGTCAGTTTTCGATTTGAAGTAGAAGAAACCAGTTGGGTTTCGGTCGAAATTATCAATAACATATTGTGCCAATGAATTTGCTTTGTTTAGGTACGAAACTTCAAATGTGGCTTCGTAGTATCGAATAAGTGCATCAATTAAATGTGCGTAATCTTCTAAGTATCCGTTAATTTTAGAATGATCATTTTTATAGGAATGAAAGAGACTTCCGTCTTTTTTTATTTGTTGTTCTAGAAGGAAGTCGAGGTTGTCTTTTGCTAATCTTAGATGCTTTTCATTTCGCGTTGCGATATAGGTGTCTACTAATCCTTTGGCGGTCATGGCGTTCCAACTTGTCAGGGTTTTATCATCTAATCCCGGGCGAATTCTCTTGGCTCTAGTTTCCATAGCTCGCAGCTTGAAAGCTTTGATTTTTTCATCGAGCTCTTCCTTGCTTAACTTGAATTTTTCGCCAACAGCTGAGTCACTTTGGTCTCTTAATAGAATGTAGTTATTGTGTTCCCAAAGTCCCTTTCTATTGACGTTGAAGTATGCTTTGATGAGTTCGAAATCTTCTCCAGAAAGCGCCTTAATCTCATCGATCGACCATACGTAGAACTTTCCTTCTTCTCCTTCACTGTCGGCATCTAGTGCAGAATAGAAGGCGCCTTTTTTAGCGGTTAATTCTCGTTGAATGAATTCGACTGTTTCATCAATTACCTGCTTGTAAAGCGGATTGTTTGTAGCATTAAAAGCACTAGCATACAATGATAGCAGCTGTCCGTTGTCATAAAGCATTTTTTCAAAATGAGGAGCTTTCCAAATGTCATCTGTCGAGTATCGTGCAAACCCTCCTCCGATTTGATCATAGATTCCTCCAAAAGCCATTTTATCTAACGTGAGAAACACTTGTTTTTTTACTTCGGCATCATCTTCAGTAATAGCATAGTGCAATAGAAATTGATAATTATTGGGTAATGGAAACTTCGGTGCACCTTGAGCTCCACCCTCTTCCTTGTCAAATTGCTTTTTCCATCGACCTAGAGCTGCATCAACTGCTTCATCAGAGAATTCTGATGGAATGGGTTGAACCGGCATGTCATCCATTTGGTTGATGCCTTCTGTCAACTTGGTAGCGTACTCATCAACTTTCGCTGGATCAGAAACAAACGTTTCATTAACACTCGTCAATACTTTGATCCATTGATCTTTTGGGAAATACGTTCCACCAAAGAATGGGCGTCCATCTGGCAATGCGAAGCAGTTTAGCGGCCAGCCGCCTCTTCCGGTCATCAGTTGAACGGCATCCATATAAACTTGATCGATGTCGGGTCGTTCTTCTCGGTCGACTTTGATGCAAATGAAATGCTCATTCATTATGTTAGCTACCGATGTGTCTTCGAAACTTTCGTGTTCCATCACATGACACCAATGACAGGCACTGTATCCAATGCTGATAAGCATTGGTTTGTTTTCATCTTTGGCTCTTTTCAGTGCTTTTTCGCCCCATGGCATCCAATTGACTGGGTTGTGAGCATGCTGCAACAAGTAAGGGCTTGATTCGTGAATTAAGTCGTTTGTATTATCGACATTACTCATGGATGAAGTAGATTGAGAGTTAGGTTGACAAGACGATAGAACGAAGTGCGCGATAAGGAGAGAAAATGCGATTGTTCTTTTCAATTGTCATTTAGGATCAAGCAGATTTATTCTTTTTGAGCTTCTTGATAAATCTTCATACAATGCTCAATATAGTTGAGGGTTTCTTCGCGTCCTAGTTTAGAGGAGGAGGAAGTGTAAAAAAATGGTGGGAGTGACTCCCATTCAAGAAGCATTTTCTTGTGATAGACGTCCTTGTTTTTTTTCAAGTCTGAGCTCGAAAGCTTATCAAGTTTAGTCATGATAATGCTAAAAGGAATTCCATGTTCACCTAGCCATGTCATAAACTCAAGGTCGCTTTTCAATGGTGCGTGCCTTGAGTCTATCAAAACGAAAGCGTTCACCATGTTTTCTCGATTCTCGAAATAATCATAAATCATCTTCATGAATGAAGCACGATCTGTTTTCGAAACCTTTGCATAACCATATCCAGGAAGGTCAACTAAGTACCAAGATTCATTGACCTTAAAGTGGTTGATAAGTCTTGTTTTTCCTGGTGAACCGGATGTTTTAGCCAGATCTTTACGCTGCATGAGCATATTGATCAAACTAGACTTTCCAACATTGGATCGTCCGATGAATGCAAATTCTGGTAATGTGGTGTCAGGACATTCTTTGACTTTCGAAGAGCTTTTTTCGAAATCTGCGGTGTGTATAAACATCAGGCTGCGTAATCGAATCGATCTTTAAAGAATGCATTCAGCGTGTCGTTGAATTCTGTAGGGTGCTCCATCATCGGGGCGTGACCACATTGGTCTATCCAAAATAGAGATGCGTCAGGCAGTAATTCAGCGAATTCTTCAGCCACATCTGGTGGGGTGATTGTGTCGTTTTTCCCCCAAATTAAACATGCCGGAACATTCATTTTTGGAAGTTCAGACGCCATGTTATGTCGAATAGCAGATTTTGCCAATGATATAATTCTAACCGTTTTTCCTTTATCGTTTACAATGTCGAAGCATTCATCTACCAAATCTTTAGTGGCATGCTTCGGGTCATAAAAAGTGATGGCCACTTTCTCTTTCACAAAATCGTAGTTACCCCTTTTAGGAAATGAGCCGCCAAGTGAATTTTCATAAAGGCCGCTACTTCCTGTCAAAATGATGCTTTTCACCCGATCTAGATACTTCGATGCATAGATAAGAGCAACATGGCCGCCTAAGCTATTTCCTAGTAGGTGAGCCTTTTCAATTTTCTTGTAATCCATAAAGTCTGCAAGGAATCTTGACAGGTTCTTTACGTTGGTGTCAATAATAGGCATAGTATACAAGGGCATGATTGGAATAATCACCCTAAACCGTTTGGTGAAATAGTCAAATACGCCTTTGAAATTACTTAGTGCTCCAAAGAGTCCATGAAGAACCACGATGGTTTCCCCTTGACCTTCCTCAATGTAGCTAAATCCGCCTTCTTCAATGATATTAACCTTCATGGTAGTTGCAGTGTTGCAAGGTTCCAAAAATAAAGAAATAGATGTTAGTAGAGAGCCTTATTAGCTAGTATGTAAACACCTAAATGTTAACAGCGAAGTCATTTTTACACGCACTCAATAATATTTAGTTCCACAATTTCCCACATCCTAAAAGGCTTTAGGAGTAATAATTTAAGCTAGATTGTTCATTGTGTTTAGTGTGATTTATCAACAATTGACTATATAGTGGTAAAATGTGGTAAAAATCGTATACTTTTACGCTTTCATTATTGAAACGATTTCATGACAAGCTTTTTAGGTGAATTTGAGTGCAAATTGGACAGTAAGTCTCGCTTCTTACTGCCAGCTGGTCTGCGCAAACAAATTGATCCTTCTGCGAAAGAGCAGTTTGTTTTGAATAGAGGGTTTGAGGGTTGTTTGGTTTTGTATCCGCATAACGAATGGGAGAAGATTACTTCTAAGCTTAAGAACTTAAACCTCTTCGTGGCGAAGAATCGCTCGTTTTACCGACAGTTTCATAATGGTGCTACCGCTATTTCGTTGGATTCGAATGCGCGGGTTTTGGTGCCAAAATCGCTAATGAATTTCGCGGGAATTGGCAAGGAGGCGGTGCTTTTTGCATACGCTGATCGAATAGAGGTGTGGGCTAAGGATAAGTATGAAAAAGTAATGGATCAGGATGCTGATGCATTTGCAGCGCTCGCTGAAGATGTTATGGGTGGACTTGAAGATACTGATTCATAGGCATGACTTATCACACAACAGTTCTTTTACATGAGGGTGTTGATGCGTTGGAAGTGAAGCCTGCTGGTATTTATGTTGATGTTACGCTTGGTGCTGGAGGACATACCAAAGAAATTCTGAATCGATTGAGTTCTAGTGGTCGCTTGCTTGGTTTTGATCAAGACGCGGATGCTGTCAATAATGCGCCAGAAGACGATCGCTTCGAATTGTGTTTTGGGAATTTCCGATTTCTAAAACAGTTTCTTCTCGCAAAAGGGGTTTCCAAGGTGGATGGCATTATAGCTGACTTGGGCGTTTCGGGTCATCATTTTGATGATGCTTCTCGTGGCTTTTCATTTCGATTTGATGCTCCGCTGGATATGCGAATGAATTCATCGCAAGGAAAAAGTGCGATTGAAGTAGTTAATGAATATGAAGTAGGGGATCTCATTCGAATTTTTAAACGATACGGTGAGTCTTCGTTTGCAAAGCCAATAGCCAGGAAGATTGATCAGCAGAGAATTAGCCAAAGGATAAAAACAACGGGTGATTTGGTTTCGATTGTGGAGTCTGTTGTTCCGGAAAGAAAAGTCAAAGGAGAGCTGGCTCACATATTTCAAGCGATCAGGATTGAAGTAAACGATGAGTTGCTGGTACTGCAAGAGTTTTTAGAGCAAGTACCGGAGGTGTTGAGTTCTGGTGGTTTACTGGTTGTGCTGAGTTATCACTCTTTAGAAGATAGAATGGTAAAGCATTTTTTAAGGTCGGGAAACTTTGATGATGTGCTTGATAAGGATGTCTTCGGCAATATCAATCGATCGCTTGATCCGAAAGGAAAGGTGATTGCACCCTCTGAAGAAGAGATAGAAAAGAACCCAAGAGCGCGCAGCGCCAAAATGAGAATAGGAGTTAAAAGATAATGAGTCAAAAAGAAAAGAGAAACGAGTCAAAAAGTAATCCGATAGCAGCTCTGCTGTCTGGGAGACTTTTGACGCAGGATGCTGTAATAAAGCATTTGCCGTTTTTGTTGTTCGTGGCTTTTATTGGTTTGGTCTACATAGCCAATGGCTATTTGGCGGAATCTTCTGTAAGAAAGATAAACCGAACCCAGCAACAGATAAAAGAATTGCGCTCTGAGCAAATAAGCATGAAGAGTGAATTGAATAATACCATTATCGAGTCAGAATTGATGAAGATTATTCAGCAGCGCAACATGGGTTTGGATGAGTCTTATGATCCACCAAAGAAAATTGTGCTTCAATCATCTGAATTAGAGGAAATTAATTAATGGCAAAAGTCTCCAATAAAGAAATGATGAATAGATCCTATGTGGTCTATTTCGCCATTGCGTTGGTGGGTGTATCCATAATTGCCAAGGTGTTGTTTATTCAGTTTGTAGAGGGTTCATACTGGAGGGAGAAAGCTGAAAATTTAACGACCGTTTATAGAGATATTGATGCTGTTAGGGGGAATATTTATTCCGATGATGAAAGTATGTTGGCCACCTCAGTGCCAATCTATGAAGTACGAATGGATTTGAATGCTGACGGACTTACCGATGAAGCATTCAATGATAATATTGATTCACTGGCAATTAAGCTTTCTGATTTATTTGATGATCAATCACCTGTAGAGTGGAAAAGGCAGCTGGTGGCAGGTCGACAGAATGGAGATCGTTACCACTTAATCAAGCGCAGAGTTAAGTTTCATCAAATGAAGCTGCTCCGTGACTTTCCAATTTTTGATCGAGGTAAATTTAAAGGTGGGCTTATTGTACTTCAACAAAACAGAAGAGAGCGTCCATTTAGAATGTTGGCTGCACGCACCATAGGCTATGATAGAGAAGGTGTTACTCCAGTAGGCTTAGAGGGTGCGTATAGAGCAGAATTGGCTGGCGTAAGTGGAAAGCGATTGATGCAAAAAATTTCGGGTGGGTTGTGGATGCCGATCAATGATGAGAATGAAATTGAGCCAATGGATGGTTATGATATTCATACAACCATCAATCTTAATATTCAAGATGTAGCAGAGAATGCCCTTTTGGATCAATTGAAGCGTCATGATGCGCATCACGGTTCTGTTATTCTTATGGAAGTTGAAACGGGTGAGATCAAGGCTATTGCCAATTTGAGTAAGGATGATGACGGAGGCTACTATGAGTATTACAACTACGCTATTGGTGAGAGTGCCGAGCCAGGCTCGACATTTAAGTTGCCTTCATTGGTTGTGGCGCTTGAAGATGGCTACATAAAACTCAATGATAGTATTGACGCTGGAAGTGGGTCGGCAGAATTTCATGGTGAAACAATGCGAGACTCCAAAGATGGTGGTCATGGCAAGATATCAGTGGAAGAAGCTTTCGCGGTCTCTTCAAATATTGGCGTGATGCGCCTTATTGAGAAATACTATGCCAATGAGCCGGCAAAGTTCATCAAGGGATTGCGAAGAATGAATCTAGGTGAGTCCATCGGAATTGAAATAGCCGGTGAAGGTGCTCCACTTATTAAAGATCCATCAGATAAAAGCTGGTCATTGATCTCTTATTTATGGACGAGCATTGGTTATGAAGTGAAAATGACACCTCTTCAGATCTTGACGTTCTATAATGCCATTGCGAATGATGGCAAGATGATGAAGCCAATTTTTGTGAGGAAAATAACGGACAAAAGTTCCGTGATCAGAGATATCGAACCAAAGGTGATTAATGATAAAATCTGCTCAGAAAAGACAGCAAAGCAAGCTCGAAAATTGTTGGAAGCCGTTGTGCAAGAGGGTACAGCAACCAATTTAAAGAATGCGAACTATACGATCGCTGGAAAAACGGGCACAGCAAGGGTTGCGGAGTCTAGTGCTGGTTACGGTACGAAGATTACTTACCAGGCTTCGTTTGCGGGTTATTTTCCAGCAGACAATCCAAAATACAGTTGCATTGTAGTAGTGAATGCGCCAAACAGAAGTGTTTATTACGCGAGTCACGTTGCGGGGCCAATTTTCGCAGAGATAGCTGATAAGGTTTATGCTACCAGTATCAATATTCATGATGAGTTGAAATCCACAGATGATTTCACATCGTTGACGAAAATTCCAGTCTCAAAAAGTGGAATGCAAAAAGATCTCAATAATGTATTTGAAGAATTGAATGTGAAGGTTCATTCATCCAATGCTGAGAACAAGTGGGTGGTTACCCAAACAGGATCAGAGCAGGTTGAAATGGGGCGAAGAAATATCGTTGAGAACCTTGTACCCAATGTCAAAGGTATGTCGGCACAAGATGCTGTATACATCCTTGAAAATGCTGGATTAAAAGTGTGGCTGAAAGGAAGTGGGATGATTAAATCACAATCCATTATTCCGGGTGCGAATATTTACAGAGGACAAGAAATAATCTTAGAGTTATCGTGAAACTGCTAAAAGACATATTATACAAGGCTGGTATTGATGAAGTTGTTGACAATACCCATTTGGCTGTAGAAACCATTTGTTTTGATAGTCGATTGGCAGAGAAAATGAGTGCGTTTGTTGCTATTCGTGGCACTCAAACAGATGGTCACTTATTCATTGATAAGGCAATTGCACAGGGTTCTAAGATTATTGTTTGCGAGGAACTTCCAACAGAATTGGTGGAAGGAGTCACGTATGTTAAGGTCAAAGACTCTGCTGAGGCGCTTGGTGTGATGGCCTCGAATTATTACGATAACCCTTCAGAGAAATTAAAGCTAGTAGGTGTTACAGGTACGAATGGAAAAACTACTGTAACTACCCTTTTACATCGGCTATATAGATCATTCGGAAATAAGCCAGGTTTAATTAGTACTGTAGTTAATCTTATTGGAACCAAAGAAATTCCGGCTACACATACTACTCCTGATCCAGTTCAATTAAATCGCTTGTTACAGCAAATGGTGGATGAGGGGTGCAAGTATTGTTTTATGGAGGTGAGTTCGCACGCTATCCACCAAAGAAGGATAGCTGGATTGAAGTTCGCTGGAGGCATCTTTACCAATATCACACATGATCACCTAGATTATCACAAGACATTCGACAATTACATTAAGGCTAAGAAGCAGTTTTTCGATGATATGCCTTCGGATGCTTTCTCGATAGTTAATGTGGATGATATCCATGGAGAAATCATGGTACAGAATACGAAGTCAAAAGTATATCACTACGCATTGCGCACAGATGCGGATTTCAAAGCCAAAATTTTAGAAAACCACTTCCAAGGACTGAACTTAATCCTCGATGATCGCGAAATATGGAGTAAGTTGATTGGTAAGTTCAATGCCTATAATCTTCTAGCTACATATGCTGCAGCGTTGTTGCTCGGGGAGGAGAAGATGGAGGTGCTTACGATGCTTTCTAATCTGAACCCACCAACAGGCCGGTTCCAATATACCCGTTCTGAAAATGGAATTATAGGTATTGTGGATTATGCCCATACCCCTGATGCATTGAAGAATGTGCTTTCCACCATTCAAGAAATCAGAGGTGGAAATGAAAAAGTAATTACTGTGGTAGGATGTGGCGGAGATCGCGATAAAAGCAAGCGTCCTGAAATGGCTAAAATAGCTGCTGACTTAAGCGACAGGGTTATGCTCACTAGTGATAATCCTCGTACAGAAGAGCCAGAAGCTATCATAAAGGATATGCAGGCAGGACTCGCTGTTACTCAACAGAAAAAATCACTGGCAATTACTGATCGCAAAGAAGCGATAAAAGCTGCGGCTTCAATAGCTGAACCTGGTGATATAATACTTGTGGCTGGAAAGGGTCATGAAACATATCAAGAAATCAAAGGCGAGCGATTCGACTTTGATGACATCAAGATTCTAACCGAAATGCTCAACCTAGTATCCTAATGCTTTATTATTTATTTAAATATTTAAATGAACTTGATGTGCCTGGAGCGGGGGTGTTTGAATACATCACGTTTCGAACTGCAATGGCTGTAATTACATCATTGATTATTAGCCTTGTTTTTGGAAAGCGCATCATCGATTACTTAAGAAAATTACAGGTCGGTGAAACCGTAAGAGATCTCGGACTTGAAGGTCAACTCCAAAAGCAAGGTACGCCAACGATGGGCGGTCTTATAATCCTTTCAGCGATTATTATTCCAACACTCTTATTCGCTAAGCTTCACAATACCTACATCTGGTTGATGTTGATCTCAACGGTATGGCTGGGAGCAATTGGTTTTACTGATGACTACATAAAAGTTTTCAAAAAAGACAAGAAAGGACTAGCTGGAAAATTTAAAGTGGTTGGTCAAATAGGGTTGGGGATTGTGGCTGGTGCTATCCTCTATTTCAATGGAGAAGTGACCGTAAAGCACAAGACATATGATGAAAATGGGATTGTAATCACCGAATCTGTAATCGATCAGCATGGAAATACGATTGAGCAACCAATGTGGGTTGAAACAGGAGTGACAAAGACAACCATTCCATTCATAAAGAACAATGAATTTGACTACCGATGGTTGTTAGATTGGATGGGTGATTCGATTGCTGAATATGCCTGGATCATCTACATCATCATTGTGATTTTTGTGATAACTGCCGTTTCCAATGGCGCAAACATGACCGATGGTTTGGATGGTTTGGCTGGCGGTACATCAGCCATAGTCGGGTTAACACTGGCCATTTTCGCTTACCTGTCATCGAACCTAATTTTTGCTGATTACCTGAACATCATGTTTATTCCAAGCTCAGAAGAGCTCGTGATTTTTATGGGAGCTTTTGGTGGAGCCTGCATCGGATTTTTATGGTACAATTCATTTCCAGCCCAGGTTTTCATGGGTGATACAGGTAGTTTGGCAATAGGCGGCATCATTGCTGTTTTCGCACTTGCTATCAAGAAAGAATTACTGATTCCAATTTTTTGCGGGGTGTTTTTAGTAGAGAATCTATCTGTGGTATTGCAGGTGGCTTACTTCAAATACACCAAAAGCAAATACGGAGAAGGTAGAAGAATATTTCTCATGGCTCCGCTCCATCATCATTATCAAAAGAAGGGTATGCACGAAAGCAAGATAGTGTCTCGCTTTTGGATTGTAGGAGTTATGCTAGCGGTAATCAGCATCATCACATTAAAACTTAGATAGTGAAGAAGTTGATCGTGCTAGGCGGAGGAGAAAGTGGAGTAGGAGCAGCGCTCCTGGCGAAGCAAAAAGGCTGGCAGGTATTTGTGAGTGACGCAGGTGCACTTAAGGAAAAGTATAAGAACGTTCTTTTAAATAATGACATACTGTTTGAAGAAAAGGGTCACTCCGATGATCAGGTTTTGAATGCAGATGAAGTGGTTAAAAGTCCAGGGATTCCAGATACGGCTTCTTTGGTTGTTAAGCTAAGAGAAAAGGGTGTTCCAGTGATTAGTGAGATCGAATTTGCTGGTAGATACTCCAAAGCCAAATTCATCGGAATTACCGGAAGCAATGGCAAAACAACCACTACACTGCTAACACATAGCATTCTGAAGCGTGCAGGGATCAATGTTGGAATGGGAGGGAATATCGGTAATAGCCTCGCGTCAATTGTGGCGGACGGTGATCATTACGATTGGATAGTCCTTGAGATTAGCAGTTTTCAGTTGGATGGCATGTACGATTTTAAATGTGATATCGCCATTTTATTGAATATAACTGAAGATCATTTGGATCGCTACGATTATGACTTGATGAAATATGCGAGTTCAAAAATGAGAATCACTCAGAATCAAACCAGCTTGGATTGGTTCATCTATAATGAAGATGATCCTGTGTCGCATGAGATAATGAAGACAATAAAATCAAAGGCAACTAAAGCGCCTTTTTCAATAAAACAGAGTCATGAAGGCCTTGCAGCTTTCGCAAACGAAAATGAATTAACCATTAACCCAAATAAAAACCAATTTACTATGACGATGCAAGAACTTGCCTTACAAGGCAAACACAACCTCTACAACTCGATGGCATCTGGCATCGCAGCAAGAATATTAGAGGTGAGAAAAGATTTGATCAGAGAGTGCCTCTCTGATTTTCAAAACATTGAGCACAGACTTGAGCTTGTGAATGATGTCTATGGCATTTCTTTTATCAACGATTCAAAGGCGACCAATGTGAATTCCACATGGTACGCACTTGAAAGTATGAATCAGCCTGTGGTATGGATTGCAGGAGGTGTTGATAAGGGAAACGATTATACGCAGCTTGAGGATATGGTCAAGGCTAAAGTGAAAACATTAGTTTGTTTAGGAAAAGATAGCGCCAAATTGAAAGAAGCTTTTGGTGCTTACGTTGAGGAAATCATTGAGGTTGATAATATGCGAGATGCAGTATATAAAGCTTACAAAGCAGGAGTTAAAGGTGATGCGGTTTTATTGAGCCCTGCTTGTGCAAGTTTTGATTTGTTTGATGATTACGAGGAGCGTGGCCGTCAATTTAAGGAAGCTGTACGAAACTTATAATTCTTCACCTCATGAGAACACAAACATCTATACTGGAAGCGAAGGTTAATGAGCGACTCATTGATGCGAGAAAACAAAGTATGCGAAGACTTGGTGATATTGAACACCGCCTTGAGTATGTTGATGTTGTGGATGAAGTGGAATATGTGAATGACGCAAAAGCAAATGATTTAAACTCGACTTGGTATTCCTTGGAATGCATGGAAAGACCGGTGATTTGGATTTTGAGCTCGTCCTCTGAAGAGGTAGATTATGCGCTGATGAATGAGATTGAAGTAGGAAATATCAAGGCATTTATTGTCACTGGAAAGCACTTTGAAAAAGTGCAGGCATCAATACGCGCAGCGAGTAAGCCTATTGTTCACTGCGACTCAATTCTTGATGCTACAATAGCTGCAAAAGGGTTTGCTGAAAAAAATGATTTGGTGCTTTTCTCTCCAGGATTCGTTGACCTAGAAAACTTCACACATTATAAGGAACAAGGACAGCAATTCAGAAAAGCTGTTCGAGAAATGAGAATATAAGAGTTGGAAGCACTACTCAAATACATAAAAGGAGATCGGCCAGTTTGGTTGATTATGCTGCTGCTTTCAGTGCTGAGTCTGTTGTTGGTGTATAGTAGTATTGTCACTTTGGCCTATCGTCACCATGATGGCAATACGTTTTACTACTTGTTTCGACATGGATTTATTCTTGTGGCAGGGCTTGGGTTAATGTACCTGGCGCACAGAATAAAATATACCTATTACTCTAAGATTGCTCAGTTGGCGCTTTATGTGAGTATACCACTATTGTTGGTTACCCTTCTTATGGGAACGAGTATTAATAGTGCGAATCGTTGGCTTACTATTCCTGTTATTAATCAAACCTTTCAGACATCCGATTTGGCGAAGGTTGCACTCATAATGTTCGTTGCGCGTTTCCTTGCTGTTAGGCAGGATGAAATCAAGGATTTTAAGCGAGGGTTTTTACCCTTACTCATACCTGTTTTTATAGTTTGTGGGCTTATACTTCCTGCGGATTTGTCTACTGCAGCTATGCTATTCATCAATTGCTTAGTCCTTATGTTTATTGGTCGAGTGCAATTAAAACATCTTGGCGTGCTACTGCTGTCAGGGGTCTTTGCTTTAGGTATGGTTTATTTGACTGGAAAGGCTTTGCCAGGGTCGTTTGGTCGTTTGGATACATGGATCAGTCGAGTTGAGTCTTTTGTTTCGCCTGATGAATCTAGCATGAACCAGAGCTACCAAAGTGATCAATCAAAGATCGCGATCGCTACAGGAGGAATAGTAGGTAAAATGCCTGGGAAAAGTACCCAACGAAATTTTCTTCCTCATCCTTATTCTGATTTCATTTACTCCATTGTATTGGAAGAATATGGGCTAATTGGAGGGGTTTTTGTGCTGATTCTTTACCTGGTTTTGCTGTTTCGAGCGATTAAAATTGGACTAGATTGTCCGCGAACTTTTGGATCTCTGCTTTCGATCGGGATTGGATTTAGCCTAGTGTTTCAAGCGATGATTAATATGGCCGTGGCTGTCAATTTGGTTCCTGTAACTGGTCAGTCATTGCCTATGGTTTCTATGGGCGGAACGTCTATTTGGTTTACCTGTTTTGCAGTGGGAATAATATTGAGTGTGAGCGCTGGGGCTGAAAAAGAAGACAAGAGTTTTACGAATAAACCGATGGCCCATGTCTCTTAAAGTTTTGATTAGTGGAGGAGGTACCGGAGGACATATTTTTCCTGCTATTGCAATTGCTAATACAATTAAGGAGATAGAGCCTGAAACAGAGTTTTTATTCGTGGGTGCCAATGGTAAAATGGAGATGGACAAAGTTCCAGCTGCAGGATATAAGATCATCGGATTAAATATTACAGGCATTCAGCGCAAGCTAAGTTTTAGTAACTTGCTATTTCCTTTCAAGTTGTTGTTGAGTTTGGTGAAAGCCAGGTCGGTTATCAAAAATTTTAAACCTAATGTGGTCGTTGGTGTCGGAGGCTTCGCAAGTGGTCCTGTCTTAAGAATGGCAACTTGGATGAATATTCCCACGCTGATTCAGGAACAAAATTCGTTTGCTGGAATAACCAATAGATGGGTGGCTTCTTCCGTCAGCAAGGTTTGCGTTGCATACGATGGAATGGAGAAGTTTTTTCCGAAAGAACGAGTTGAAAAGACTGGTAATCCGGTCAGAAAGAATGTGGTAGAAATATCCGGTAAACGAGAAGAAGCACTCAAGAATTATGGTTTCGATTTGTCGAAACCAGTACTGCTTGCTGTAGGCGGAAGTTTGGGGGCAAGATCAATTAACTTGGCATTGAAAGCTGGTGTTGATGAGTTGTTAGACGCAGGGGTTCAAGTGATTTGGCAAACTGGAAAACTTTTTGCTGAAGAATCAAAACAGATACTTAGCTCTAGAGAAAATAGGCCTCTGGTAATCACTGAGTTCATTTTTGATATGGATATGGCTTATGCCGCAGCTGATGTTGTGATATCAAGAGCAGGCGCCATAGCTGTAAGTGAGCTTTGTATCATTGGAAAACCAGCGATTTTGGTTCCTTTTCCGTTTGCAGCCGAAGATCACCAAACTAAAAATGCTGAGGCTTTGGTCAAAACGCATGCGGCAATTATGGTTGCCGATAAAGACGCATCAAAAGAATTAGTAAGACAAATAAAAAGCTTGGTGGCAGATGATGCCAAGCGAGCATTGCTATCAGGTAACATTAAAAAGCACGCCCTTCCAAGCGCGGCATCACATATAGCTCAACACGTAATAGACCTCGCCCAATGAAGGATTTGAAGGATGTTAAGAAGGTTTACTTACTTGGTATAGGTGGGATCGGTATGAGCGCGTTAGCGCGTTATTTTAAGGGTAAAGGAGCTAAAGTATCAGGATATGATAAAGTATCTAGTCCATTAACGGATCAGTTGATCGAAGAAGGTATTGAGGTACGCTTTGATGAAAGTTCAGAAGGTTTAGACGAAGCAGATTTGTTCATTTATACACCAGCTGTGCCAATTGATCACATAGCGTTTGGCTATGTTCAGGCAGCTGGTAACGAGTGGTTTAAACGATCTGAAGTCCTTGAGTGGATCACTAAAGAGACTAAAACAATCGCCATAGCAGGAACGCATGGAAAGACTACTACAACGGGCATTATGGCTCATTTACTTCATGAAACAAGAGGAGATGTTGCAGCTTTTGTTGGTGGCGTAATGACAGGCTATAACTCAAATCTTATTACCACAAGAAAGCCTAACTACGTGATAGTAGAAGCTGATGAATACGATAGATCTTTTTTAAGACTACATCCTAATATCGCTGTGATTACAAGTTTAGATCCAGATCATCTTGATATATATGGCACGTTTGAGGAGATGAAGAAGGATTATAAAACTTTCGCTTCTCGAGCTGAGCTACTTATTGTTCATGAAGACATTGCCGAAATGTTTGATCATCCGAACAAGCGTATTTATGGAAAGGGTCAAACTGCTGAGGTGCGATATAGTAATGTTGAGGTAGTTGATGGAGCCTTTAGGTTCATAGTGAATGATGGTCAGCAATTCGATCTAAAGCTTGCAGGAGAGCATAATGTAGAAAATACAACTGCCGCCATCGCAGTCGCTGAGGAGCTGAAAGTAAAAGTCGATCAATCGGCAAATGCTATTGGCTCATTTTTAGGCATTAAGCGCAGGTTTGAACGTATTTTAGAATCACCAACAAGAGTTGTGATTGATGATTATGCGCACCATCCAGAAGAGATTAAGGCTGCATTGTCTGCTGCTCGTATGCTTTACGCTGGAAGAAAAGTGGGGGTCATTTTTCAGCCCCATCTTTTTTCAAGAACAAGGGATTTGGAGGAAGGGTTTGTCGAGAGTTTGTCTGAGGCAGATGAAGTGATTTTATTGCCAATTTACCCTGCTCGCGAACGGCCTATTGATGGCGTTTCAAGTGAGAATCTTTTGAATAAGCTCTCGTTGAAAACTAAGCAATTGGTGCAAAAATCAAACTTGGTAAATGCCGTATTATCGTTAAATGCAGATGTAGTATTGATTTTAGGAGCGGGTGATATCGATCGTTTCGTTCAACCTATTGCCAATGCTATAAAAACTAAATCTAATGTGGAGTAAGCTTTTTAAAATATCAGGTGCAGTTTTGGGTGTTGGTGCCCTTTTTGTGCTCTTGGTTGCGGCTGTATCCACTTCCAATAATGCACGATTGAAACAACTCACCGTGAACATTGACTTTGCTGGAGAGAATTTTTTCATAGATAAAAAAGAGATTGAGGAAACAGTGTTTGATTTAGGGTATGCAATTGATTCTACCAGATTGCTGGATATAAATCCAGGTAATCTTGAGTTGCTGCTAGAGAATAATGCTTTCATTCAAAAAGCCGAAGTATATGCCGAGTTGAATGGAACCCTTCATTTAGATGTGGTTGCTCGAAAGCCTGTAGTGCGTGTTTTTAATGATTTAGGCATCAGTGTTTACATTGATAGTGAAGGTTCAATTATGCCATTATCATCAAAATTTACGGCTCGGGTTCCAATAGCCAATGGCAACATCACCTTGATGCTTCACCAATATATTGGAAAGAATATTTATGAATTAGCTGAATTAACCGATCACCCGGATGCTGCGGTTATGGCTGATATTTACAATGTGGCATCTAACTGCAGTAAAAATCAGTTTTGGTCATCTCAAATCAGTCAAGTTTTTGTGAATAAGAGAAAAGAAATTGAGTTAATTCCAAGAGTGGGAGATCATCACATCCTTATCGGGAATTCAAATGATCTAGAAAAAAAGCTCAATAAGTTGAAGTTGTTCTACGCGAAAGGACTAGACAAAACGGGCTGGAATGAATATAAAATTATCAATCTAAAGTATGCAAACCAGGTGGTTTGCACTAAAAGTTAATCTATGGAATCTAACGAACAAATCATTGTTGGTTTAGACATTGGAACAACCAAAATAGCCTGTCTCGTAGGAAAGAAAAACGAGTATGGAAAATTAGAGTTGTTGGGTATGGGTAAAGCCGAATCAGTAGGAGTAAGAAGAGGTGTTGTATCTCATATTACACCAGCTGTTGAAGCGATTAAAAAAGCCGTTGAAAAGGCTGGCCTAAACTCTGGATGCGAAATCAAAGTGGTAAATGTGGGTATTGCTGGCCAACACATTAAGAGTTTGCAGCATCGCGGAGTCATTACACTTGACAATCTTGATGATGAGATTTCCATCAAGGATGTGGATGCTTTGATTCAGGATATGCACAAATTGGTTTTGCCTCCGGGTGAATCTATCATACATGTACTTCCGCAAGATTATATAGTAGACAATGAATCTGGCATCAAAGATCCCGTTGGAATGAGTGGTATTCGATTAGAAGCGAATTTCCACATTATCACAGGATTGGTTACAGCCATTCAAAACATCTTTAAGTGTGTTCAGAAGTCTGACCTTGAAATTGCTGACCTCACTCTTGAACCTCTGGCTTCGGCAGCTTCTGTCTTGAGTGACGAAGAAAGAGAAGCTGGTGTAGTGCTTGTAGATATAGGTGGCGGTACAACTGATGTTGCCATTTTCCAAGATGGGATCATTCGCCATACTTCTGTCATTCCTTTTGGAGGAAACATCATTACTGATGATATCAAAGAAGGATGCACTATCATTCGCAAGCAAGCTGAATTGTTGAAAGTAAAATTTGGTTCAGCATTGGCTAGCGAAAATCAAGCGAATGACATTGTGGTTATTCCAGGTTTGAGCGGACGTGAACCAAAAGAAATAAGCGTTAAGAATTTGGCTCATATCATTCAAGCAAGAATGGAAGAGATCATTGAGCAGGTTTATTTTGAAATCAGAAACTCTGGGTTTGAGCGCAAGCTGATCGCAGGTATCGTTATTACGGGTGGCGGGGCTCAATTGAAGCATTTACCACAATTGTTTGAATACATGACTGGAATGGATGCCAGAATTGGTTATCCAACTGAGCATTTAGCTTCTGGCAACGATAAGGTGGCTAGCCCGATGTACGCAACAGGCGTTGGTCTTGTGCTGAAAGGTTTTGAATACGCTGAAAGAAATAATAGAAAAGAATCATCTGTCTCAACTCGCAAACCAAAGAAAAAAGCTACTTCAGGTCTATTCGATAAACTCTTGAGCAAGGGTAAAGAATGGTTTGAAGAAGATGACAACATTTAATAAAGGAATATCAATCGCTGAAAACTATCTGATATGAAATTCGATTTACCAAAAGAAAACTCAAGCATAATCAAAGTCCTTGGTGTGGGCGGTGGTGGTAGCAATGCCGTTAACCACATGTACCGTCAAGGAATAAAGGGAGTAGACTTCCTTGTATGCAATACTGATCAACAAGCATTGGATATCAGTCCAATTCCTTTCAAGGTTCAGCTTGGAGCAACACTTACTGAAGGAAGAGGCGCTGGCTCATTGCCTGAAGTAGGAAAGAATGCTGCCATTGAGAATATCGATGACATCAAAGAGATCATCAATAAAAACACCAAAATGGTGTTCATCACAGCTGGAATGGGCGGTGGAACGGGAACTGGTGCCGCACCTGTTATTGCAAAAGCAGCGAAAGAGATGGGTGTGTTGACGGTTGGTATAGTAACTATGCCATTCTTTTTTGAAGGTCGTAAAAGACGCCAGCAAGCCGAAGCAGGAATCGAAGAAATCCGTGAGCAAGTAGATACATTGTTGATCATCAATAATGAAAAGCTTCGCGAAATGTGCGGTAATTTGCCAATTGCCCAAGCTTTTGCTATGGCTGATGACGTTTTGACTACAGCCGCTAAAGGAATAGCTGAAATTATTACCAGAACAGGATACATCAACGTTGACTTTGAAGATGTTCGCACCGTGATGTGTGACTCTGGTGTTGCCATCATGGGTTCTGCAGCTGCTGAGGGTGAAGATCGAGCAACGAAGGCTGTTGAAAAGGCGTTATCGTCTCCATTATTGAACGATAACAATATTAAAGATGCTCGTTATGTATTGCTCAATATTACATTCGGAAATCAAGAGGTGTTGATGGATGAGATCAGCGATATTACTGACTATATCCAAGAAGAAGCAGGTGCGAGTGCAGATGTTATTTGGGGTTATGGTATGGATGAAAGTTTAGGCGATTCTCTTTCTGTGACCATCATCGCAACAGGTTTTCATCAAAACTCATCTACTTCTTCCAACTTCGAAAAGAAGCCTGAGAAAAGAAGAATTAATCTCGAAGAAGAACATGAAGAGAAGACGCCTTCAACACCATTCGTTGAGGTGAAAAAGGATGAGGTCGAGCCCTTTTTAAAGACAATTGAGCAATCGGATGAAGTTGAAAAGCCTATTCAGGAAGAATCGGTCGAAGACGATCGAAACATTTTTACACTTTCTGAAGATGCGGATCAAGAAGAAGAGGTTGGACAGACTCAGCGAATTTTTGAATTCGATATGGGTAGTGCGATCGAATCGGCAGATGATAACGATGAGGAAGAACAAGATTCGATTACTTCATCTGAAATAGTGAATGAATCAGCGGAAGAAGCGGAAGAAGAACGCCCTGAATGGGAACCGTTTATTCGAAGTAATACTGAGCAAAAGGCTGATGAGAAAGAGCCAATTATTGAAAAGAAGCCAATTTTTAAGACCACAACGCCTTCAAGTAGCTCAGAGCCAAGTGGTGATGATCGTCCTTCTAGAGAAGAACAAGCTGAAAGAGCGAATGCGAGATTATCTCGATTAAGAGAATTGAGTATGAGATTGCGCACGCCATCTGGGATGTCAGATTTAGAAAATGAGCCAGCGTTTAAGCGCAAGCAAATCAATTTGGATGATGTGCCCCATTCTTCAGAGTCTTCAACCAGCCGGTTTACGTTGGGTGAAGAGGAAGCAGAGGATGGTGAGAAACGTGGAAAATTAAGACCTAACAATGGGTTCCTGCATGATAATGTAGATTAAAAAGGACAATTAGAAATAAAATAAAAAATGGGCTTAGCGCCCATTTTTTATTTTATACTAAAGGAATTAATATTTTTAATGTTTCCTTCCAGAAATTTTTTTTTTCTGAAAGCAATTAAGACATCAAATGAGCCTACTATTTATTGAGGATAATCAACACGGAAAAATTACTTCATCGAAATGTTAAACTTAATTTGATACCCTACGTTTAATCAAATTTATTTGAAAGCTGCAATTTTAAAAAGTGGCTAATTTTTTTAATAGTCCATTTATGAATTTTAGGTTTTTTGTCGTTTTTATATTGCTTCTGTTTACAGTTACGAAAGTATTTTCTCAATTTGATATCGATGTTAATGTTCAATCT
>DGQE01000029.1:3442-3901 GCA_002389645.1 Flavobacteriales bacterium UBA4422 | reverse complement strand
AACCGACTCACCTTATTTTTCTCCATCATCTTATGGAAAGTCCTTAAAACTTTGGTTGGATGCGACAGATCCAAGCAACTTAGACATAAATCAACTTCCTGGAGGCAATTCTCCGAGACACAATGACGAGATTGTATTTTGGAAAGATCTAAGTGGGCATGAGCACCATGCAATTGCCTACAATGATGGTAATAGAACCTACAAACCCACTTATTTAGTTCATTCATTTAATGAAACAAAAAATACAATTTCTTTGGATAGGTCTTCTCTTAATATTAAGAACAGTTCATTAGCATTTGACGCTTGGGATAAATTAACAGCAATCGCTGTCTTACACAATTCTTCCTATTCGTGGACAGGGTGGTTTGGCAAATTCGAACAAGTTAATTCTTCCGCAGATTCGGCATGGCATTTTATGACTCGTCGTGGGGACCTGACTCCTCCTTCTTTTCGCTTTAG
>DGQE01000029.1:0-3322 GCA_002389645.1 Flavobacteriales bacterium UBA4422 | reverse complement strand
AGCGTTCCAATATCAATTGGTTCTTGGAATAGAGATACGAAATTCCACCTTTCTGAGTTTCTAATATTAAATGAAACATTGAATGAATTCGACCGCCTTGAAATGGAGGGTTATTTGGCTCACAAATGGAATTTGGTCTCCTCGTTACCTGTTGATCACACCTTCTCTTCGGTACCACCCACAGATTATGCATTCTCCGTTTATGAAAATCAAAGTATTGGTTATTATCTTGGTAATGTTCAGGATTTGATATCGGGAACTCAACAAAATGTTAGCTACGCATTAGTAAATGGAGCAGGATCAGATGGAAATTCCTTATTTACACTAGATCTTGATGGTAATCTGTCCTCTGCAACTTCCTTTGACTATGAAAATTCATCGATTCATTCAATTCGGGTTAAAGCCACAGATAACTTAGGGGATTCAAAGGAGAGTATGATTAGAGTTTTGGTTCAAGATTTAAAAGAACCAGTTAATGGCGGTGTTTCAATAATCGGCAATGCATCGATTGGACAATCATTAACTGTGGTTGATTCCTTAGTTTTACCTCCTGAATATGAAGTCAAATATGAATGGCTAAAGGACGGTTTTTCAATTAATAAATCACTTCGAGCTAGCCCTGGAATAGAATCTAAGTTCACATACTCAAGTGATAGAAAATTTGCGTATTCTACTGATAAAAGTTCAAGTACAGTTCGCATTTACTCGGTAGATCCAAATACAAGAGTTTTGAGTTTTGTTTCAAGCGTATCTGAAGGAACGAATGGGATAGATGCACTAAAAGGTGTAAATCAGTTGTTCTTAAGCCCTGACGAATCTTTTTTATACACCATTAGTCCATTAGATGATTGCATTGCTTGGTTTAAGAGAAATTCTGATTCAGGCATGCTCGAGTTTGAAGGGAGCGTAAGAGATGGAGTAGATGGAGTGGACGGACTAGATGGTGGAGGGAATTACTATTTTCCCCCTAATGATTCAACCCTATATATTGTTAATTCGTCTCAAAATTCGGTTTGTTGGTTTTCGATGGACACAAATTCTGGTGTGTTGGATTTCAAAGGAATAATCCAAAACGGGATAAACGGGATAACAGGTCTGGATAATCCATCTTTTTTCCAATTTTCAGTGGATGGGCAATATGCATATTTAATCGGAAAGGATGACAATACAGTAAGTTGCCTATCAAGGGACACAGCTACGGGAGCACTTATTTTGAAAAATCAAATCCACAACTCGCAAGTTTTGAATAATGTAAGCCAATTTACTTTTGATTCCAATTTTTCATATGCCTATGCAAGAAGTTGGAAAAACGATTCAATTGCATGGTTTTCCAGAAATGCAGTTACAGGCATTTTAACACTAGAGGATTACGTAAAAAATGATGTCAATGGAGTATCCGAATTTGATGGTCCAGGTACAATGTATTTTA
The DNA here is from genome assembly GCA_002389645.1 of Flavobacteriales bacterium UBA4422. Classification (GTDB taxonomy): domain Bacteria; phylum Bacteroidota; class Bacteroidia; order Flavobacteriales_G; family Salibacteraceae; genus SHAN690. Next base: position 1,893 of record DGQE01000029.1, on the reverse strand, counting down.
CAAAAAGCGAAACCAAGTTATATGTTCCGACTTCAGAGGATGATTCAATTGTTTGGTTCGACCGAAATGAAAGCACTGGAAGTTTGACATTTAGGGGAATCGTTAAAGATAATCTGAACGGTGTTGATGGATTGGACGGAATAGGAAGTTGTTTATTTAACGAAAATGAAACCACGTTTTTTGTAACTTCTTCCGTTGAGAATTCGATTGCATGGTTTTCAAAGAATTTAAGTACAGGAGATTTAAGTTTTAAGGGGATTATCGGTGGTTCGGAATCAAATGTTGTAGGTTTAGCAAAACCTTCCAGTCTATGGCTGTCCCCAGATGAAGATTTCATATACTTCACAAGTGCAAAGCATGATACGATTACTTGGTATGAAATTCACCCAACCACGAGTGCTCTCACTTTTGCGGGGCAACTGAAGGATGGTGTAAACGGTGTATCCAAGTTAGATAATCCTAGTTATTCCATCTTTTCAGATGATGGAAGCCATATTCATGTGAACAGCTTAAACAGCCACTCAATTAGTTGGTTCGACCGTAATGCCACATCTGGTAATTTGACTTTAGTTGGAACATTAGATGAGATAGTTCCAGACAGTTTGCAGCTTAAAAATGCATCGGAACTGCTACTAAACAATAACGGCTCAATGGCTTATGTTGCAGACTCCACAAATGATGCGATCTTGTGGTATAATCGTAATTTGGATAGCGGAGAGCTTTCATATCAAGATTTCATCAAAGAAGGATACCAAGGAGTAAGCGGAATTTCCGATATTTCTAAAATGGCTTTCTCTCCTAATGAATCACATCTCTATGTTACATCTTCAACATCAGATAGAATAACCTGGTTGGAAAGAAACGCTACGAGTGGAAATTTAACTTTTAAAGGCAATATTGACTTTGCAGAATTCGGACAGGATTCTCTCCCTCAAGTTTCAGATATTTTGGTAAACCCTAATGGGAAAAGTTTGTTTCTTAGTTCAGATGCAAACAGTAGCGTTCTGATTTTCGATCGGGATCCAACCAGTGGAAATCTTAGTTACTCGGCTAAGCTAGAAAGTGGAATAAGTGGAGTTACAGGACTGAAAAGAACAAGGGACATCGTCGCTTCCCTTAATGGGCAATTTGTATATTTCACATCTATTAATGATAATGCAATTAGTTGGTATGAAAAAAATCAAAGTTCTGAAAACTGGCAATTCTCTGGTATTATTGATGACAATCATTCTGAAATGAATTCCTCAAGAGGAGCTTACAACAGTTTCATCTCAGCAAATAATCAACAACTCTACTTGGCGTCTTGGGTCGGTGATTCCGTTTTAGTATTTGATCGAAACCAGACAAGTGGTGAACTAGTGTTTAAACAAAAAGTTAAGGATGAATCATCCTACCATGCTAGCAAACTTAATGGGGCCAAGTTCATAACGAACTCAAAGGATGGCAGATTCACTTACTCTATCAGCCATTTTGATCAATCAATTACTTGGTTTGAAAGGAATGAATCAAATGGGGAACTTGTTGCCAAAGGTTTCCTTTCGGCAAGCTCAGAATCTCTCGAAAGAATGGGGGACGAACTAATCTTACCTCCAGATGGCAAACACGCCTACATGACTGATGGAGGTCAAATTTACTGCTTTGACAGAAATCAATCGAATGGGGCTTTATACCTACCAAAAGCCAATCTAAATAATTACTTAATAACAGATAAAGACCTCGCATCTAATATTTCCATTAGAGCAAAGATTTATTTACTCGGAAAAGAAATTGAATCCTTCAATAGTTCAAGCACCCGAAGTATCAATGCCACACCCTCCAATCTTATTCTTACAGGTGAAGCTATACTTGAAAACCAACCTACTGGAACTGTCGTGGGCGAGTTCAATGCCACCG
>DGQE01000016.1 GCA_002389645.1 Flavobacteriales bacterium UBA4422 | reverse complement strand
GGCGAGATCAAGTGGTTTTGGTGGCGCCAACTCTGCATTCGCAGATGGTATAGAGGCATTCAACCTGAATATTTCGGGCCTTACAACAGTGAATAAAACAGAGCTTTATTATAGTAATGTAGCGTTGTTCTCGGGCTCTGACATTAATATAAATTCTATTGCTTTAGGTCAAAGAGTGGGTGAATCAGGTGTTTTGGGAATATCCATCAATGCCATGTCGTTTGGTGATATAGAAATCACTACAACAGATAATCCTGATGGAGGACAGGGTACATTTAGTCCTCAGTTTTTGAATATCGCAGTTGCTTATGCTAGAAGTTTTTCTAGAAGTATTCATGCTGGTGGTGCCATTAGAATCGTTAGTGAGTCAATTAATAATGTTAATGCTCAAGGAGTTGCATTGGATGCAGGAATTCGCTATCAGACAGGTGAATATGATCGGATGAAGTTCGGTATAGCATTGAGAAATGTTGGACCTAAAATGCGCTATTCTGGCGATGGTCTTTCTCAAACTGTAATTCTTCAGGATGCAGAATTCACCTTGAACCAAAGGGCTGAAAGTTTTGAAATGCCGGCCTTGTTGAATATTGGCGCTTCTTATGATTTTTATTTATTGCCAAGTGTTCCAGCTGAAGGAGAAACGGCTGATGACGCAAAGCTTCCAAGTGATTATAGATTGACAATCGCAGGAACATTCACATCCAATTCATTCTCTCAGGATCAGTTTAGAGGTGGTGTTGAGTTTGGTTTCAAGCATTACGTAGCGATAAGAGCTGGCCTTGTATACGAGGCCAATGGTTTTGGTGTATTGGGTGAGGGAAGAGTAAATGCAAATTCAGGTCCAACGATGGGGATGACTGTTAACTTGCCTTTCAACGGAAAAAAGGAGAGCGGTATAAGTATGGATTACTCATATCGATTTGCTAACCCATTAGGCGGAACTCACAGCTTTGGATTACGTCTAAGAATCTAAATTGATTTTACATATTTTTGTGCAGCGAAACCGTTCTTTGAGCGGTTTCGCTGTTTTTTATTTAATGGAATATTAAGGACGCATGTCAGATATTAGATACTATACAGAAGAAGGTTTGAAAAAACTGAAGGATGAATTGCATGAAATTAAAACAGTTCAGCGTCCATCTATTTCAAAACAAATCGCAGAGGCTAGGGATAAGGGAGACCTTTCTGAAAACGCAGAATACGATGCTGCAAAGGAAGCTCAAGGATTACTTGAAATGAAAATTGCTAAACTTGAAGCTTTTGTAAGTAACGCTCGAATTATTGACAAGAGTCAATTATCCAAAGAAAAAATATTGATTCTTACAACGGCTAGGTTGAAAAACTTAACCATGAACAAAGAATTCATTTACACTTTAGTTGCTGAAACTGAAGCTAACTTGAGAGAAGGTAAAATAAGTGTTGATTCACCTATGGGTAAGGGGCTACTTGGAAAGAAGGTGGGTGAAATAGCGGAAATTGAAGTGCCTAGTGGGCTAATGAAATTGGAGGTGCTTGAAATAATTCTTTAATGGCAAGTATATTTTCGAGAATATATAATGGTGAAATACCAGGCTATTTTGTAGCTAGGAATGAAGAGTTTTTTGCAATCCTCGACATTAATCCTTTGACAATGGGTCATGTGTTGGTGATACCAATTGTGGAAGCAGATTATTTATTTGATCTAGATGCTGAATTTTTAGCAAGATATATGGCTTTTACTCAAAAGATAGCCAAAGCAATTAAGGCAGTAATAGATTGCAAAAGAGTCGGAGTAGCAGTAATTGGATTGGAAGTTCCTCATGCACATATTCATTTAGTTCCAATAAACCAAGTAGGGGATATAAATTTTGAGAAGGCCAAACTTTCGCCAGGAGAAAACGAAATGAAAAACACCTGTGAATTAATCGCTCAGGCTTTTACTTCACTCGATTAGGGTTTTGAGATATAAAGCTGGCCCAACCCTTTTTACTTCCACCTGATATAATGTTTGTTGACTGATAGTGATGGCATAGTGCAACAGCTAATCCGTCAGTAGCATCAAGTTGTTTGGGCAGTTGATCTATTTTTAGAATACTCTGCAACATACCAGCTACTTGTTCTTTTGAAGCTGCACCACTTCCAGTAATTGATTGCTTTATTTTTCTTGGACTGTATTCTGTTATTGGAGTATTTCGATAAAGCGCAGCTGCCATTGATACTCCTTGAGCTCGTCCAAGTTTGAGCATAGATTGGACGTTTTTCCCATAAAAAGGTGCTTCAAGTGCCACTTCATCCGGCATATAGTTATCTACCAATTCGAGTGTTTTTTCAAATATGCGTTTTAACTTATCCGCATGATCACCATCTTTCATTTGGATTGAGCCCATTGAAATCATGGTAATGGATATTCCTTTGATTTGGATAATACCAAACCCCATCACATTTGTTCCAGGGTCAATACCTAGAATTATCTTTTCTTTGGAGATCTTTGATTGAGAGGACATCTATGCTTAATATTTCGAAATTAGGGATTAACAAGTTAATTGACTCATTCAGACCTTTTAGTTCTGAACAGACTAGTCAACGATTCTTCTATAGAATAATTGGACTAGCTCTGAAGCTGATTGTTTCGATAACAGCTATATATTTTATTGTCTCTAGGATTCAGAGAGCAGAGTCAGAGCTTTCTTTTGTAGCATTTTTTGTAGAAATTATTGCTGCGCCTCAATTCCCATTGGTTCTTTTTGCGTCACTCATCTTGACCACTTTAAATTGGTCTATGGAGGTAATCAAATGGAAAATTCTGATTAGTACCCAATTTGAGGTCAAATGGAAAACAGCTTTAAAAGGAGTACTTAGTGGTGTAACTTTTGGGGTTTTCTCTCCAAATCGTTTGGGTGAGTTTGTGGGTCGTGTTTTAGCCTTGGCTCCTGATCGAAGGATTTCTGGATCTCTTCTTTCATTTGTTAATGGACTGGCTCAAACTTTAGCAACGTTTTCTTTTGGCGTATTTGGTTTAGTTTATTTCGTTCAGTATTTCGGTTACAATGTTTTTGGTGGGTTTGGTACATTGGCTATTCAACTTACTATTTCTTTAGGTTTAGTATTGGCTATAATGCTTTATTTTAAGGTTGACCTTTTGACTTCATTATTTCAGCGCATAAGATTTCTCAAAGCATATCACAGTTATTTTATTGTTTTTTCTGAGCTACCAAATTCTATTCTACATCGTATTTATCAATTATCCTTGCTCAGATTCATTACGTTCATTTTGCAATATGTTTTGGTGTTTTATTTGATTTTGGATAGTCCAGAATGGTTGGCGATCATTGGTTCATCTGTTTTGACACTTTTCTCAACCACGCTCGTTCCTTTCTTGCCTATCCCTGATTTATTATTGCGCGAGTCCATTGCCCTGAGCTATTTTGATCTTTTCAATTTTGACCTTTACTTGGTTAGTATAGCCGTTTTTTGTGTTTGGATTGTAAATGTTGCATTGCCTGCATTAATTGGGGCAGTAGTTTTGTTTACGTATAAGATTTTCAGAAGGTGGTCATAACAGCTATTCTATTGCTTCTGCTCGTATCCTATCTCATACTTTTTTTATTCATATATCACTATGTCAATTCGGGCCAAACAAACTACGTTGAACAATTTCAAGTTGATGAGCCAATGGCGGTTGTCATTGCAATGCGAAATGAAGAAGATCAAATTTTAGACTGTCTTAAGAGTTTATATAAGTCTTCTGGGCTCAGCCAGGGCCTGAAGGTTTATTTAGTGGACGATCAAAGCACTGACGCCTCAGTGATCCGGGTGTCGAGTTTCATAAAGGAAAACTCTCATTTTAATTTAGAGCTTTTGAATTCTAATGGTATTGGTAAGAAGCAAGCTTTGATTCATGCTTTAGGCCGTGTTTCTGAGCCTTGGTGTTTTCTTACAGACGCAGATTGCGTTGTTCAGCCAATAACTATTCAGTCGCTAATGCAAACCGCTAAGGGTGAAGATAAGGAGGTTGTTTATGGCCCTGTGAACTATTATAAAGGCTCATTCATTAATTCATTAATGGCTTATGAGAATCTCAATAATCAATTGGTTGGGGAGGCATTGCTGGAATATGGAAGACCAGCGATGGTGAATGGAGCTAACACATTACTCTCAAAGTCAATAATTGAGGATTATATAAAGGCTCAGCAAGTCGATTATGCCAGTGGTGACGATGTCTTTTTTTCTCAGTCCCTAAGGAAGAATGAATATGCGGTGAGCTATAATTTTGAAAGTGTAGTCTTCACTAAGGCACCTGAATCAATCGTATCCTTTTTTTATCAGCGCTTACGCTGGGCGTCAAAGTATTCAGGATATTCTAAGTTGTTTTATAGACTTTTCCCTGTGTTTATTTTCATGCAGAATTTTCTCTTTTTGATCATTCTCTCTTTTTGGATTTTTTCAGGTTTGAGAATTGATGGTATATTAATTGTGTTAATTCTGAAATGGATTATTGAATGGAGTTTTCATTCGTTCATGCTTAAGAAATACAATTTTAAAGCTGGGTTTTATCAAAGCATTCTTCTCTCTCTTCTGCAACCAATCCATATTTCTTTAGTTGGCCTCTTTTCATTGGTTAACTTGTCCTATAAGTGGAAGGATCGCACGGTCGTGAATCAATCAATTGTTAATTGATGCTGAATTGAATCAAATCAAGAAATATCCTTTTTTCGCGTTTGGAGTTGCTGTGATTGGGCTTGTTTTTATAGTTGCAATTTTTGGTTCTTTTTTGCGCCCTGATTCTTCTCGCTACGCGAGTACTCAGCACAGAACATTATCTAAGCTACCTCCTTTGACTACAATTACATTCCTGAGAGTAAGAAAGAATATTCCCAGCAGTGATAAAAGTTTCAAGTCTAGAGTTAGGATTGGAGGAGTCGAGAGTGATTGGGCTTATTTTCCCTATGAAAGCATAGAACTAGGAAAGAAATATATTAAACTTGAGTTTAAAGGAAGACAAAAGGAGTTTTATTATGCAGATGTCCTTTATCCTTTGGATCCACTTACGCTAAAATCGATTTCAAAGAATTTAGGTTCAGCACTCAATTTTATTGATATCGACAATAACTTAATTTCGGTTTCCCACAACGAGATTCAAAGTCAGGTCGAAAAAGAAGCATTCATTTCTAAATCCTTTATTCTTGGAACAGATGCTCTTGGCAGAGATGTACTCAGCAGACTTATGGCTGGTAG
>DGQE01000026.1 GCA_002389645.1 Flavobacteriales bacterium UBA4422 | reverse complement strand
ATCAATTATTGAATAATCAATCTGCGGGTAACCGCGTTGTTTTCAGTAATAACTTTAACAATGTAAGTTCCAGAAGCAAAAGCAGAAGTATTTACTTCTAATCTGTTGCTCACAGGATAGTTTGTATAAATCATCTTACCTGTAAGATCGAAGATTTGAACCTCAGACATTTCTGTGTTCTCAGCAGTAAACGTTACTAAGTCATTTGCTGGGTTAGGGAAGAGGCTCACATTGGAGTTATTGATGTCCTCATCAATTCCGACACACTGCGAGTACTCAACAACAACAGCATCTTCACCTTCACAACCATTGTCACCAGTAACAGTAACTGAGTAAGTTTGATTACCTACGGTAGTTACTCCAGCTCCAACAACGATGTTAGGTGTAGTAGCTCCTGTGCTCCACAAATAAGAATCGAACGAGTTACCTGCAGAAAGCAACTGAGTTTGGTTGAATGAAATGCACAGTTTGAAGTTTGGACCAAGGTCAACAACAGGGGTTTCAAGTAAAGTAAGATTGATATCATCTTCACTAATACATCCTTCGCTACTAGTTACAGTAACACTATAGTTTCCTGAGTTTGTTACTGTGTTTGTTTGAGTGCTAGTTCCATCAGACCACGCAAAAGTAGCGCCATCTTCACCAGCGTCTAGAACATATTCATTGGCACATAAAATAGTGTCTTCTCCCAAAGTAATAACTGGGTTGTCAGCAGTTGTAACCACAATTTGATCAGCAGCAACACACATTGGTGGGCCATAAGTTACAGTAACACTGTATGTTCCAGGCAAATTAGTGATAATTGAAGATGTACTTGCTCCTGTGCTCCAGCTATAACTGCTGAATGGTTGATTGGATGGAGAAGTATTCTCAAGAATTGTGAAGTTTCCATCACAAGCTACTTTGTCAGGACCAAGGTCTAAATCGATAGTTATTACTGAGTCGATAGCAAAACTAGCCGTGTCATTAATATTTACAGTGTCCATGTTACCATTAGGCATACTTGTCCATGCAACTAATTCTGAGTTTCCAGTGATGTTTACTGAGCCAAGACTCACAGTGTCTACCCAGTTTCCTGCGCCATTAAAAGTATCTAAAAGGGTTGTGTACGAAAAAGTCGGCTGTGGAACTCCACCAAAGGTCCAATCAATATCAACGCTATTAACTTGATTTGATCCGTAATTCTGAATAATTACATCAACTGAAGTGAATCCTTCACAAACTTTATTGTCAACAAAAGTTGGGCTGACAAAAAGGTTAACGCCAGTATTGTTTGGAGCTGGAGCAGATAAAGGGCTAATCACAACTTCGCCATTTCCAGAATTAAAGCCTCCAGTATTTACAGGGTTTAGGCCTGCATTATAAGAGCCACCTCCGCCACCGGCATGATTTGATGTATTAGAATTGATTTGACCTGCGCCACCGCCTGAGTAGCCACCACCACCTCCGCTTCCGCGAAAACCAGTAGACCATGTGGCGCCACCGCCTCCAAAACCGCCAGTTGAACCTGCACCACTTGATGTGCCTCCAGCGGCACCATTTAAGAATGAACTACCTCCATCTGCAGCTCCTACGGTTTGACATATACTGCCTCCATCAGTTAAGAATCCACCACCACCGGCACCTCTATCTAAAGAACAGCCAGATACTGATTTATTCCCGCCATTTCCACCAGTTCCTCCTACACCATCAGGATTCGAAACACCAGGATCAACTAAACCATCATTACCTGTGTTCGTAGACGAAGCATCTCTATCTGGGTGAATTGTGCTGGCTGCACCACCACCACCTCCAGCAATAACCAAAATGTCGCCAACAGCTGCAGCAGGAGCTTTAACAACAAAGCTTCCACCACCACCACCAACACCATTTGGCGAGGCTGGATCAACCAACCCCTGCTGACCCACTACAATGTGAAGAACATCTCCTCCATTTAAGAAAAACTCACCTTGAATATTAGCACCAAGTCCACCATTTGAGCCTCCACCTTGAGCACCAAGAGCTTGAATACTGTACAAGCCACTTGAAGGAACAGTCCATAATTGGATTCCGTTCGAAGAAGTAACAGTTGATTGAAGGTTTGTTCCTAAATACTCAGCGTCAAGTTGAACCTGTGTGGGGCCATTTGCGCCAGTGGCACCTGCAGTTGTAAAGGTGTACGCAGTTTGCGCATTAATGTAAAATGCGCTAAAAAACGCAGTAAAAAGGAGTAGTAATTTTTTCATGTAAGTTTGATTTACGTTAGTTGAGATGATATTGCCGATCAAAGTTATAATTTAATCGATGAACTTCAAATGATCGTATTTTTCATTATGAATGAAAATCTAATCAAGCACAATCGATTGCAGCGTTCTCGTCTTCTTTTTTAAATGAAAACCCAGACCAAATTCCAGCCATTGTCAATCCTGAAATGATGTGCCATACTCCCCACCATGCTGCAATAAAAGCCATTCCACCTATAGATAAGTCTTGAGGGAATATATCGGGATTGAATAATAATGCTAGCGCTAAACCGGAGTTTTGTATGCCAGTCTCAATTGCCAGCGTTTTACTGTTTCTATTGTCGAGTTTAAATAGTTTACCAGTGCCATATCCTAATCCAAGAGCTAGAGCATTATGGGCTAGAACAATGAAGAATATGTATGGGATATATTTTAGGAAAAGGTCTACATTACTCGCAAATATGATGACGATTATTGCTAAGAATGCAAAAATTGAAAACCGCTTAATGGGGTTTATGATTTTTGCAGTTATGCGAGGTAATTTCAATTTGAATGTTAACCCAAGTGCCAAAGGAATTCCTAAAATGATCACTATGGTTTGAAGCACATCTAAAACATCAATATTTAGATCTCGCACCAAGTCAGCTGAAGCGGATCCGCTGTAGTATTTGATGTAGAGGTTACCCCAAAAGGTGAAGTTAAGTGGCGTTAGAATAATCCCGCCTAGACTTGAAAATGCTGTAAGGCTTACCGAAAGCGCTATGTTTCCTTTGGCTAGGCAGCTAATGAAGTTTGAAATGTTTCCTCCTGGGCAGGCTGCGACCAATATCATTCCGAGTCCAATAGTAGGTGTGATAACGCCCCCCAAGCTTAGAGCCAGTAGAAAAGTGAAAAGCGGCATAAGAATGAATTGTGACAGAATCCCCACTAGAGCAGGTTTGGGCTTTTTGGTTAGATCCTTGAAATCCGAAAGATTCATGTCTAAGGCTACTCCAAACATTATAAGGGCTATCGTCAGATTTAAAAACATCTTGCCATTGTCAGAGAAGTTTATGGTGATGTGATCTATTTCTTGAAGTACTTCTAACATATTGCTGATTTTATATCGCCAAGCGATAGGTAAAGGAAAACTTAACTAGTAATTCGTCTAAAGCAGATTCGTAAATCGGATTTCTGTTGTTTCCTATCTTGAAAGAAGGCAAAGCCAAGTCAGCCTTATCTCCAGAGTCAAACTCTCCTAACTTCCTCCAAAGTGAATGTCCAGCCATAATTCTAAAATTCCACTCTTTAAAATTAAGCCTTGCATATAAGCCTAATTCATTATTTGCTTTTTCAATATATCGATTCGCAGTGTTGTATCTGAAATATGATCGGGCAAAGCCGTTATACCTAAAACCTACTGCGAGTAAGTTCTTTTTTACTGTATAGTTGAGGTCAGCACTAATTGGCATTGTGACGTTCATCTCCCATCGATTCTTTTGAAAGTAAAACCCTGCCACCGGAACAATGAAAGGACTGAAATATTCACTATTGCTATAAACCCCGAACTTAAAATTGAAGGCCTCTGAATAGATTCGTTTCATTAGTATTAGACCTCCAAGTTGAAACCTCTTTGAATTGAATTCAATTTTGTCCGATGCTATTCTTGGTAGTAGGATATAGCTTCCAGACCAATTCTTTTCGTGTTTGATATTCATTCCGGCTTTGAGCATCAACCCATAAACCAATATTGGGTTTCCAGTTCTATCATTAAAATATGTTCTTTCACCAACCGCACCGGTAATAATTGCTCTGGAGCTATCCAGTTGAATCGGTATAAGTAAGTCTATAGTCGATTCGGTGAAGCTTGTTTTACTAAGTGATACGGCATCTACTTTACCAATGCTTTGTGAATGCTGAATATTCAATAGATCAACATATTGCTGACCAAGAACATTAGACGCAAAGAATAAAATTACTGCAATCAGAGTGAATTTGATTTTCATAGGTAGGTTAGGAAGTCAAACATAATTAATTTGACGTCAACGATACACGATTGTCTGAATGAAGAATAATGAATAAATCCGATTGAAAAATGGAGGTTGATTTGCGGGACTTCTTTGGTTGTTTTTTTTTGATAAAATCAAATCATTCACCATGAGAGCTATTTACACTGTTATTCTTGCTGTATTTTCATTATCAGTTTCAGCACAATCAGTAATAGGGAAATGGAAAACTATAGATGACGAAACTGGAAAGCCAAAATCGGTGGTGGAGATTTATAAGAACGGAAGCTCTTATGAAGGAAAGATTGTGAAACTTTTCACAATGGAAGGAGAAAACCCCAACCCAATTTGTGATAAGTGCGACTCAGATGATTCTAGATATAAAAAGAAGGTTTTGGGAATGGTAATTATCAAGGACATGGAGATGGATGATGGTGAATTGGATGATGGTGCCATTTTAGACCCTAAAAAAGGAGAAGTATATGATTGCAAGATTTGGATTGGGGATGATGGTAAATTGAATGTTCGTGTATAGAACCCAAACCTGGTTGCCATACTCAGGTTGAAACCCTGTTAGTCTTCGCTAACCGTCATCATATCGGCATCAATGCCTACACTAATGAGTCCGTTTCTATCAATGTTTCCGAGCACAAGTACTTCGGTTTCATTAACGGACTCTTCATCAAAAGGCTTTTGAACTTTTACGTAGTTATCCGTAAATCCATTCATCACACCATCACTTTCAGAACCTTCCCAAAGAACTGGCCGTTCACTTCCAATCTGCGTTTCATAAAAAGCGCGCTTCTTTTTATGTGAAATATTAGTTAGAATTTTATTTCTCTCTTGTCGTACTTGCATTGGAATAACATCTTCAATCCTTAAGGCTGTAGTGTTTGCTCTTTCGGAGTAAGTGAATACATGCAGGTAGGAAACTTCTAACGACCGGATAAAATCAACCGTTTTCATGAATTCATCTTCGGTTTCACCAGGAAATCCAACAATCACATCTACACCAATACATGCATCCGGCATTTTCTCTTTGATACGTTCAATTCGATCACGATACAAATCAGAGAGGTAACGTCTACGCATGCTTTTTAGCATTTCATCAGATCCAGATTGCAGAGGAATATGGAAATGAGGAACAAAACGTTTACTAAGAGCTACAAAATCAATGATTTCATTACTTAATAAGTTGGGCTCAATGCTCGAGATTCTAAATCGCTCAATGCCTTCAATCTCGTCAAGCTCTTTAATGAGGCCATAAAAATCTTCGCCTTCACCTTGGCCAAAATCTCCAATATTTACGCCTGTGAGGACCACTTCTTTCACACCTGTTTGAGCTACTTCTTTTGCAACTTTTAGTGTTTCTTCAATGCTTTGATTTCTGCTCCTTCCTCTGGCTAAAGGAATTGTGCAAAATGAACAGAAATAGTCACATCCGTCTTGTATTTTTAAAAAGGTTCTAGTCCTGTCATTCGCGGAATAGGACGGAATGAATGTTTTTACCTCCTTGATATGACCATTTTCAATATGAGCTTTACCATTGCTCGGTTGCTTTTCGAGGTAATCGATAATATTGAATTTTTCATTTGCTCCTAAAACAACATTTACTCCTGTGATGTTGGCGATTTCATCTGGCTTTAGCTGAGCGTAGCAGCCAACAACAGCGATGAATGCATCAGGGTTTTTACTCTTAGCTCTACGTACTAAATTTCTGCATTTTTTATCTGCATGATCAGTAACTGAACATGTGTTAATGACATAAATATCAGGTCTGTCATCGAAATCAACTTTGGCATATCCACCTTGCTCAAATAAGCGAGCAATGGTGCTTGTTTCAGAGAAGTTGAGTTTGCAACCTAAGGTGTAAAATGCTACAGTTTTGTAAGGATTCATAGATATGTTGCGAAAGTAGGAAGTTGAACCCGAAAGGGAGATAGCATTTCTTCATTAGTTGTTAAGGATTCTTCATCACCTTTCATAAATTCATTGTGACATGTTTTTATTACTCTGTGTTTCTTTGCACTCTTGATGAAATTGCTTTTCGACCAACAAACAGCCGAAGATTTAGAATTTGAAACCGTGCGCAGCACGCTGGCTGAGTTGTGTTATCAAGATTCTGCGAAATCTCGAATGAATTCTTTGCAACCATACACGAGGCAAGGTGATGCGATTCGAGCTCTGGAACATGCCTCTGAATTATTACAGATTCGACAGTTGGAGCAAGGTTTTCCTCGTTTAGAGTTTGAGGAGCTGCATACTGAGATTAAACGATTAGGTATTCATGGGACTCCGCTAGATTTAGAGGGCTTCGTTCGCTTAATTGATGCCAGCCGTTTGGTGAATGATCTGATAGACTTTTTTAAACATCATGACCAAGTTTACCCTGAATTGAATTCGCTTGTTAATCAGGCTTATTTTACAAAAGAGGTAATTGCTCCAATAGAAAAGGTTCTTGATAAAAGGTTGCAAGTAAAGGATGACGCCTCTCCTGAACTGCTTAAGATTAGGCAGGACCTAAAAAGCAGACGAAGAGAGATTAATCGAAACTTTGAAAAAGTGCTGAGGCGTCTTTCGAAGGATGGGTTCTTGGCGGAAACTGTTGAAGCTTACATCAATGATAGGCGTGTTTTGAGTGTTTTGTCTAACTATAAAAGACAAGTTCCTGGTAATGCACTGGGTGCTTCTAAAACAGGTGCTTTTACTTACATCGAGCCCAGAGAGAATATGTCGCTCAATAATGAGCTCGAGATGCTTTTGGATGACGAGCGCAATGAGATCAGACGAATATTCTTGGCACTTACTAATGAAATTAGAACTCATTTGCCATTAATAGAGGTCTATCAGTCTGTATTAACTGAATTTGACTTCATTAATGCTAAGGTGAGGGTAGCTTTGAAGATGGAGGCATCAAAACCAGCTATTATAGAAGAGACGATGATTGAGTTGATTGATGCTTATCATCCGTTGTTGTTGATTGCTAATAAACAGGTTGGAGCGAAAACGTTACCCCAGAGTTTATACCTCGATAAGTTTTGCAGAATGATGGTGATTTCAGGGCCTAATGCAGGAGGGAAGTCAATCACTTTGAAAACAGTGGGTCTCCTGCAAATCATGGTTCAATGTGGCTTGTTAGTTCCTTGTGATCCTTCGAGTAAGTTTGGCTGGTTTCAAAATATATTGTCAGATATAGGCGATAATCAGTCTATTGCGAATCAATTGAGTACGTATAGTTATAGACTCAAACGCATGAAATATTTCTTGGATGTTTCTAATAAACGAACGTTGCTTTTGCTCGATGAATTTGGCACTGGTTCTGACCCTGAACTAGGCGGTGCACTGGCTGAAGTGTTTTTCGAGACACTTTACAACTGCAAGAGTTTTGGCGTGATTACCACTCATTATGCCAACATCAAGATGAAAGCTGCTCGGCTAAGGAATGCGGTGAACGCAAGCATGTTGTTCAATAGTGAATCACTTGAGCCCTTGTTTCAACTTTCAGTTGGTCAGCCAGGATCTTCGTTTACGTTCGAGGTAGCTCAAATTAATGGGATTCCAAATGACTTGATTGAAGATGCTAAAACACGCCTTAGTGCCAATAAAGTAGAATTGGATGGTTTGATAGCAGTGCTTCAAAAAGAAAAGTCAGAGGTAGAGGAACTTAATAAAGCGGCTGTCGAGTCAAAACATGAAGCAGACGAGGCCAAGGAGGAATATGAAGCTCTATCTGAGCATTTTGAGCAACGTCTGCAGCGGCAGCAAGATGTGATTGAGAAGAATAACAAGGATCTTACCAATGGAAAGCGAATGACGCAATTCATCAATAGCTATCGTTTGAAAGGCAGTAATAAGAAACTGTTGGAGGAAGTTAAGAAGTTTATCGCTGTAGAGAAAAGTAAACTTATCACAAAGAAGGAACAAGCAAAAACTAAACAATTGGCCAAAAATGTGCCGTCACGCAGCACGGTCAAGAAGAAAAAGCAGGCGCCTAAAAAATCACCGAAGCCAATTCTTGTCGGTTCAAAGGTGAGGATGAATAATGGTTCTCAGAATGGTGAAGTGGCTGAAATAAAAGGGGAAGAGGCTACTGTTTTATTCGGAAACTTCAAGATGAAAGTTAGGTTGATCGAGTTAGAAGCGGTTTAATTCCACAAGCGAATTACTTTAAAGGAGAAAGGTTCATCATCGGTAATCAAGCGCAGGACATAAGAGCCTTGTTTTAGCTTACTTCCGTCAAACTCATAGAAAAGCTGTTCACTTTCAATCCATTCCTCTTCATGAATTAGCTTTCCAGTAATATCGAATACTTCAATTCGCTCAACGGTTCTTGAATTGGGAAAAATGTATAGTGGTTCTTTGTTGAAGGCAAAGTCATAAGTGTTTCCAAGAAAAGGGTCATTGAGAGGTAGAGAAGAAACAAGCGTATCCTCACAGCCAGGTAATAATCCGCGATCGCAAAAAACGATGGAGGCAATTTCTGAATGCTCAGCTTCATTAAGCAGGGTGTCTGATTGCATGAAAAGCCTTGCTGCATCGCTTAAGAGCATGTACGGATACCATGAATACAATGAGTTGATCATAATACGATCGGTGACATCTCTACCGATATAGTCCGAAATTTCCGCAATTGCAGAAGCCCAAATCACTCCATCATCATAAATATCACGCTCTAGGTCAGTTGGATAGGTGCGGGTGTTGGTTAAGGTTCTTCCTTCCCAAAACTCATTATGACCGTCCCAGTCAAATACTGAGTTATTGTTAAAATCGCTCGTGGCGCGTGAATAACTAATTGCAAAATAGTCGCAAAAGCCCTCATCCAAAGCTGCCCGCTCTGAGCCTAAATTGGTTCCTGGTGCAGCACTGAAAGAAATTGCATGTCCGTATTCATGTGTGATTACATCTGCGTCCTCTGCATCATCAACTCCGCCATCACCAAATTTGAGGTAAGGAAATGCTCCACTCGGTACAAAACTCGATTGATCACCTAGACTTCCGTGGGCGTCAAATGCAAGTGGATAGTCTACGAGATTGGTAAATCCTATATTTCTTAATCTTCGTTGAGCAGAATTGATGTGATAAAATGCATTATAGTATTCGAAATGCTTGTGGCTTCGATTCACTTGCAAGTCACTGATGGATGGAGTTAACCGCGCTGGTGGAGCGACTCCTGGTGAATCAATGTCTATCGCAAGAGCATAATCCGATTCTAGTTTCCAAAGTCCTTCATCGGACCTCCATCGTAGTCTTATGGAGTCCAATATCATTTCTTCTTCAAGTGCTGAATTACTGCGATCGAGGTCATCAATAAATGGAGAAGCATATTCTTGTCGGGCAGAAGTAAGTGGGTCAGGATTGAAAATATTTACATAAATTAAAGTGTCTGGTTTGTTGTGAATAATTAGGTCTGTTTCTTGCAAAACTTCGCTTACGTTTTCTAGCACAACTTCCTTTAATTCACTATCAGTTTCGTATTGAATCACCCATCTCTTTGTAAGAGAATTATTAATTATAAACCACTTAATATCAGATATAAATATCCGAGGAGTTAATCTATTAATCTTAATGAAGTTTGGTGCTATTGAAGGAGATGGATTTGTGTTGACTGTCTCCATGCTTTGGGGTATAGCTGGAAAGGAAATTGAAGATGAAGCTCCTCTGTAATCATTCCATTTCACCAAGCCATGATGAATTTCATAACCTTCATAGAAAAGCTTGAATGAATGGTGAGTTCCTGTTAGGCTTTGAATGCTAGTATCTGAAATTAGTTGGATATCTTTTTGATATTTACTACTCAGAAATGACTCCAGTGTTGAGAGGGTATTTACTTCGATTGGAAGTCGTTCGCACGAATAATTAAGATAATCCTGAGCATGCGCATTGAATCCACCAAGGGCAATTAAAAAAATACTAATCCATTTGGCTAACTTCAACTTCATCGGTGTGATCAAACAAATGTAAGGCTTTGTCAAGCTCAGACTTTGGAATAGAGACGGTAATCAAGCAGTCTTGGTCATAAACTTGTTCTTTAATGTGTGCATGTTTAATGCTCTCAATAGCCTGCATTACCGGTCCTGTAGCATCATAACAAAAACGAAATTGAATACCTGTTCTGATCTGGCGAGTCACAAGCTTAGCGGCATCGATTGCTTCTTTTGCACTTTCCTTATAGGCATTGATAAGTCCTGCTTTCCCCAACTTCGTGCCTCCGAAATAACGGACTACTAGCAATGCTACATTCTTTAATTCGGCACTCAGTAATTGGTTCAATATGGGCAACCCAGCCGTGCCTCCAGGTTCTCCATCATCATTGCTTCGTTCAACGCTGTTTTCAGCACCAAGAATGGCACCATAACATACATGTCTAGCTCCAGGATGCTGCTTTCTTAAGTCATTAATATAGCCCTTTAGTTCTATTTCATCTCCGCATGGAAAGAGATAGCTGGGGAACTTACTTCCGCGGTCTCTGAAGTCTCCTTCTGATGGGGATGTGACCGTTTTATATGCATCAGGGTGAGTCATTTAGAATAATAGAGTAGCATAATTGAGCATGTGGCTAACCCAATACTTAACCAGCCCTTCAAGTCTATTTTCTCTTTAAAAACAATCATCGCGAATAGTGTTGACCCTGCAATGATTCCAAAGTTATTGATTGGAAAAACGATGGAGCTTTCCCAATTGGGAAGTGCCAACGACTTTAGTATGAAAATTAGCGCGCTAAAGTTTACTAAGCCGAGTACAACTCCACCCATAATCGACTTTGGTGAGATTTTATGCTCCATGCTGAAAAGTTGGTGGATAAAGGCAGATAGAAACGCAAAGGCGAAAATGTTGGTGATGAACACGGGGAATTCATCTTCTGTTACGCTCAATGTTTGAAATAGGTTGAGCGCGCTGTCTATGAGTCCACTGCCTATAAACAACACCAATGGCCAAACCCATGTCCCATTCTTTACATTACTTCCAGCGCTCATTAATACTGATCCTAAACCGAAAACAATTCCTATGATTTTTAGTGCGTTAATGGACTCTTGAAGCACGGTTAAACCAATCGCAACAGGAATTACTACACTCATTTTAGTTGCAATGCTGGAGACTGACATTCCATTTTCTTGGGTGACTTTTGCCATCACTCTAAAGATGACGTAGAAAAATATACCGAGGAAACAGGAGGGGAGGAACCATTTAGAACCGAACCAGAGTTGACTGGGTCTAAAAACAATAAGCCCTGTAATTGCTGCTACCAAATAGTTGATCATTATCGCATGCCTTGTATTGGCGCCCATCCGACTGAACATACGAAATGCGATGAAAATGCCTATTGATGATAGAATGCTGAGGATGAGATAGATCATGCAGGTAAATACACTTGTAAAAAGTCGTTGCCAATCGATTCAAAAGAAAGCAGTTCACCATTAATGTCAGGAGCTGATATGCCTTCTCCAATGCGGGTTTGTCCCGTAATTATGCGGGCTTCATCCCACACTTCCGCTTCAATACACCTAGCTAGGGTAGCTGCGCCTCCTTCAATAATGACGGATTGGATGTTGCTTTTATGTAAGTAGGATAGAATTTCAGCATGAAACTCTCGGGCATCATTGATTTGTATATAGCACAAGTTGTTTTCACAATAATCCGTTTTGATTCCGTTGAAAATCCATGTGTGGCCTCCATCACTCATGACTGTCTTGTCATTTTTGATTTGTAATTCCGGATCAATCACTAAGCGCAATGGGTTTTTTCCGGGCCATAGGCGAGTGGTTAAGGTTGGATTGTCTAAAAGGACCGTGTTTCTTCCTACTAAAATTGAAGCTTCTTCGCTTCGCCATTTATGGACCATGCGATTCATTTCATCGCCCGTGATTTTTAGTGGTTTTTCATGATCATCCTCAGTTCTGAACGAGTCCAGATAGCTATCGATGGTTTGAGCAAATTTGAGAATGACATATGGACGTTGCTTTTCATGAAAAGTGAAAAACCTTCGATTTAGCCATCGCCCTTCTTGCTCTAAAACACCTGATTTTACCTCTATTCCAGCATTTAGCAAGCGTTCAATACCTTTTCCGTCAACTTGTTCAAACGGATCCCGGTTACTAATTACAACGCGCTTGAATTTGTGTGAAACAATTAGATCAGCGCAAGGAGGAGTTTTCCCATAATGGGCACAGGGCTCTAAGTTTACATATATGGTGGCTTCCGATAAAAGCGCTTTGTCTTTTACTGCGCTGATGGCATTGACCTCAGCATGTGGACCTCCGAGCTTTTGATGGTATCCTTCACCAATAATCTTATGGTTATGGACAATTACGCTTCCAACTAAAGGATTCGGTGCGACTGACCCAGCTCCGAGAATAGCCAGTTCAAAACAACGTTGCATGAAGGTTTCATCCTTTATCATCGGTCAAATGTAATGAGAAAGGGCTCCTGTTGGCGCACATTCTAAAGCTTTTGTGAGCGGTGAATTTGTAGGAATTTTGAAATCAAAGCAAAGACTCGATTCTCTTTATCACCTTTGCGCTATGACGCATTCAGAACTTCGACAAAGTTTTTACCAAGCATTGACTTCAACCTATTTGCAAGGTGAACTTTTGTCGTTGTATCACTGGTGTGTTGAGGAAATTGAGGGCTGGAGCAAGTCACAGGCCTACCTTCAAAATGATACTGCAGTTTCAGCTGAAAGCTATGAACGATGGAAGCAAGTGATTACGCGACTTAAAGCCAACGAGCCGGTGCAATATATTTTCAATAAAGCGAACTTCGGTGATTTAGAGTTATATGTTGATTCCAACGTGTTAATACCTCGACCTGAAACAGAGGAGCTCGTCATGTTGCTTTTAGAGAATGAAAATGAAAACAATCTTCGTGTCTTAGATATTGGTACAGGCTCAGGATGCATTCCTTTAGCGTTGAAACAAAAGAGAAAAGAGTGGGAGGTAAGTGCTTGTGATATTTCTGAAACAGCGCTTGGTGTTGCGAAGAGAAATTCATTGGATTTAGGTCTTAATATCGAGTTTTTTACCGCAGATATTATTAGCGCTAAAGTTCAACTTCCATTGGCTGACGTATATATCAGCAATCCTCCCTACATTCCTGAAATAGCAAAGGCAGATATGCATAGCAATGTGATGGACCACGAGCCACATCTCGCATTGTTCGCTCCAGCTGAAGATCCATTGGCCTTCTATAAGCGCATTGCATTAATGGCTTTGAAAAATAGTGCGAAGTCTGTGTACTTTGAAACACACGCTACTAATATGGAATTATTTAAAAATGAGATGGCTCAAATTTGGAAAGGCACGATCACAGTGCGAAAGGACATGGTTGGTAAAGAGCGATTCGTGATTTTGAAATAAAAAAAGGAGCCAACTCCACGAGTGGCTCCTTCTGGTAAGAATTGTGCTTGTTAGTTTAAGCAGCGTCTTTCTTTCCGAGCATTACCAATTCATTTACTACAACTTCTGTAGCGTAGCGCTTTTCGCCTTCTTTGGTTTCCCATGAGCGATTGACCAATTTACCCTCAACAGCCACTTCTTGACCCTTTTTGAGGTATTTCTCAGCGATTTCAGTTGTCTTGCCCCACATCACAATGTTGTGCCACTGCGTGTCCTGTACCTTTTCGCCCTTGGCGTTGTAATACACTTCGTTGGTAGCGATGCTGATTCTAGCCATTTTTTTGTCTTTGTCAAAAGACTTTACTTCTGGGTCCATTCCTAAGTTACCGATCAATTGTACTCTGTTTCTTAAAGCGTTCATAGTTTCTAAAATTTAAATTAATGGTTTAATTGAACTGTTTATTCTTCATTCCACGTCATCTTCTGTGTGCATTCACCCATCTGTTGTTCTTGCGCCTCTTGCGTCATCGTATTACTTCTATTGGCATGCATCAGTTGAATTCAGACTGTGGTTTGAAAGAACGATAGGACAAAGGAATGACCAGAGGTTTGCTCGATTCGGTAGATACCCGTTTAATATCGATAGCAAATGGTTGTACGTGATTGCTGTCGGTTAAGCATTCTAGATCATTGCTGTTAGCATGATTTATAGATAAGAAAAAAAAGGAGGGGATTGGTTTAAACTGAAATGATCAATTCACCGAAACCAATTCAATATCGAATATCAAAACAGAGTTAGGCGGGATATCACCAACCTGATCATTGCCGTAACCTAAGGCAGAGGGTATGAGCAGAACTCCAGAGCCACTTGGCTTAAAGTAGGGGATTCCTTCTTGCCATCCAGCGATGACTTGATTTAGGCTAAATGAAATGGGCTCGTTACCAGTTTCGTCAAATACTTTTCCATCGGTATAAAATCCCTTGTAGAAAACTGATACGGTGCTGTTTTGAGTTGGGTTAAAGCCTGAACCTTCTTCATTAATCACTACATAAAGGCCAGAGCCAGTGGGTTCCGCATCTAAATTGTTAGCTTCAATGTATTCTTTGATGATTTTATCATCTGCAGCCGCTTGCTCTTCATTATCCTTATTGCAAGAAATTAGAATCAAGAGAAGGCTAATAATTGAAAAGCTTCGGAATATTTTCATGGAACTCTTATTTGATCAACGAATATGTGAATAATAACGGCAATAAAACGGAACATAATCTTCACTTTTGCGGCTTAAATTTAGAACTATAAATATGAGTAATCCAAAGTGTTTTTTCGATGTTACCGCAGATGGTGAGGCCTTAGGGCGAATAGAGTTTGAATTGAGGGCGGACGTTGTTCCTCAAACTGCTGAGAATTTTAGAGCACTGTGTACAGGTGAAAAAGGATACGGCTTCAAGGGTAGCAGTTTTCATAGAGTGATTCCTGAGTTTATGTTGCAAGGAGGTGATTTCACTAATCACAATGGAACCGGTGGAAAGTCTATATATGGTGATCGTTTTCCAGATGAAAACTTCACATTGAAGCATGAAGGCCCAGGAACATTAAGTATGGCTAATGCAGGTCCAAACACCAATGGCAGCCAATTTTTCATTTGTACAATTAAGACAGATTGGTTGGATGGCGCACACGTTGTCTTTGGAAATGTTACTGAAGGAATGGATGTAGTTTCGGCTATTGAAGAGCTTGGATCAAGAAGCGGACAAACATCAAAGAATATTAAGATCGAAGACTGCGGAGAGCTTTAATCTCCTTTGTTTTTTCAGTCCGGTTGCAACCTAGATGTTTTATAAGGGTTCGAATCTGTCACAATTGGCTTCTAGACGGAGGATTAAAACGGAAAGAATACTGGAATCAAGAGTGTGCCAAGAATCCAAAATAATATGTTCAACCAAACACCAACTTTTATAAAGTCTTTGAACTTATATCCTCCTGCTGAATAAATCATGGTGTTGGTTTGGTATCCAATTGGAGTCATGAAACTAGCTGATGCAGCGAACATAACTGCCATTACAAAGGGGACAGGAGATACATCCAATTGGTGAGCGGTGGCAATCGCCAAAGGAGCTACTAAAGCCGCTGTAGCATTGTTACTCATTGTTTCGGTCATGATGCTTGTAAAGAGGTAAATGCCTGAAAGAATCGCAATAGGACCGTATTCATGAAGGTTGTTTACTATGGCAGATGCGATGGCTTGAGCCAGTCCTGAGTTTTGCATGGCAACACCTAAACTCAATGCGCCAGCCAATAAGAATACGATAGGCCATTGAATACTTCTATACACTTCTTTCATATTCAAACATCCAGTGAGAACAAGTGCACAGACGCCCAGCAGCGTGCTGATGACTATTGGTAGAACCCCTGTTGAAGCTAATGTAATTACAGCTGCCACCACGGATATTACAATAATGAAACTTCTTTTGTCAAAATTCAAAATACCCTGTTCACTCAATATTATGAAAGGTATGTTTTGATCTCTAGTATTGCTTTTCCATAGATCCATGAAGTGTGTTTTCATTTCCACCAAAATCACGTCACCTGCTCTTAATCGCACATCTTGTAATTTATCCCTCAATACTTCTTCACGATGTCGAATCGCGAGAGGAGCAGCTCTAAATCGCCTTCTGAAATCAAACTCTCTCAGGGTTTTCCCTTCCAAAGCAGAGTCAGTAGGGATTACTAATTCAACAAAAGAGCTTTTGCCGGCAATTTCCTCTGCCTCATCGTCATCAGCAAAAGGCATGATTTTCACTCTTAATTGATCTTTTAGTTGTTTCATCTTAGAAACATTGCAGCGTACTTTCAAAATATCTTCAACCAGAAGCGTGGTATCACCTTGAGGTAGATTCATTGTGGTGGCACTTCGTCTTAATTCCAAAATCTCCATTTCCAACTCTTTTACAAGGGGAGATGAGAGAATGGTTTTATTGGCCAATTCCGAACTTTCTAAGATTTCGATCTCAGCCAAGTAATCAATAAGACTGTCTTCCAAATCATCTTCCGTATCCACTGATCTGCTTGGAAGAAGTTTTTGACCAATAAATATCATGAATAGCGATCCTGCGGCTACAAAAACCAAGCCCATTGGAGCGAAGTCGAACATTTTGAAAGGAACCATTCCGTTTTGCTCTGCAATACCGCTTACAAGGATGTTTGTAGAAGTGCCTATTAAGGTGCACATACCGCCAAAAATGGAGGCGTAACTTACTGGAATTAAAAGCTTGGAAGCAGCTCTGTTAGAGTTCTTAGCGATTTGAATCGTCACAGGAATCATAACCGCAACTACTGGTGTATTATTGATAAAAGCGCTCACAGAGCTTACCATTAACATCAATAAAACAACTCCTCTTTGATAGTGGTTTCTGAATGTTTTCGTGAGTTGACTCGCCACAAATTGAAGAGAACCGGTTTTTAAAATTGCTGCAGAAATTACGAACATGAATGCCACGGTCATTGTCGCTGGATTACTGAACCCAGCCATACCCTCAGCAGGAGAAATAACACCCAATACCACCAAAGCCCCCATTATAAGCAGTGCTATCAAGTCAACTGAGAGTTTGTCCATTATAAACAATACAATGGCTGCACCGATTATTGAAGCAGTTATATAAGCGTCTGTTGTGAGTGATTCGAGCATTTACAAATGAATGGTGTGAATTAGAGTGATTCTCATAATGTTTCGACTGAAATAATCTACAAGTGTTGATCGTTGTTGATGCCATTTAAGAAAGACCGCTTCTACTTGAAAAGCTTGATTTATTGTACTTTTAAAGCCTGCGCCTATACGGTTTTGATCAAAAAAATTGTAGCGAAGACCAGCGCCTTGTTGTATCATTAATTCATTGAAAACTATTGCTATAAGTCTTGTCGAATTTTCCTTTTCTATAATCGGAATGTCCACTTGAAGCAATAACCGCTCTCTCATGTTGAAAGCAAATGATTCATTACTCTGCTCTATTACTCTTTCTTCCAGTTGAAGCCGAGTTTTTAGAGAAAAGAAAGAAAAATTGTTGGTGATGGTTATTGATTGATGAGGCCTGAACTCATTATAAAGGGAAGGTGAGATCGTGGCGTCATGGGGTAGGTACTGCTGAAAATATGTGAATCCTAGATTAAATGAAACATCATGTTTTGGGTTGTAATTAAAGCTGATACTTGGTATTAATCGTTGGTGTTCCCTATAGGGGTTGATGTACATTCTTTCTTCAAATTCTGTTTGAAGAGAAACTTTGTCATTAAATGATAGTTTGTTGAAGTAGCGCAGCCATAAGATATTCTGATGCACAATTGATTGCCCAAATGAGCTAGTTATTGATGCAATTAGCAGGGTTGGTATAAGAATGGGTTTTAAAACCATCATTCGGCAAATATATAAACTCTATCAACTATGTAGAGTAATAATTTTATTCTAGATAGTTTACTTCTTGAGAATTTGAGAAAGGGTAGAGGCTTTCAAAATATCCACAGTTTGATTTCGAACCTCCATGAACGTATCTCGAATGCCACAGGTTTCTTCGTCTTTACACTCCTCGCAACGTTCGTAATATTTAAATGTAACACAAGGCAATAGTGCTATTGCACCATCAAACAATCGCATAACATCGGCCATGTTTACTTCATCCGTTGATTTGATTAAGTAATACCCTCCGCCTTTTCCTTTTTTACTCGCTAGCATTCCGTCCTTCTTTAGGTCAAGAAGAATGGCTTCAAGGAACTTTTGTGGAATGTTTTCTTCCTCAGCGATCTTGCTAATTAGCACAGGACCCTCGTCTTGGTGTTTGGCCAAATGCACTAGGGCCAACATTGCATATTTTGCTTTTTTCGATAGCATAGACCGCTAAAGTACTCTACATTCTCTATAGAGTGAAAGATTATCTAGATCTAACTTTCGATTAGTTGATGTCTTCCTTGCGCTGAAGTTTATCGATATTCTTTTTAATGATTTCGCGATTGACATCATCCGGACAATTTGCTTGTGCTTTTTGCAAATATTCAGCTGCTTTGGAATAATCGCCTTTGGCAGATAGCCCGCGAGCCATGCCATAATTCACAGGCCATGTATTTGGATGAAGCTTTGCATTTGCTTTAAAGACATCTATTGCCTGATCTAACTTGCCTTCTGTGATTAATTGCCTGCCATAAGAATGAAGTTCAAAGATGTTGGCTAGTGGCATAGCTTCTTTCATAGTAGCCTGAGCTTCTTCGGTCTCGCCTCAAGCATATTCTGCAGCTGCTTTCACCTTTAGAGTTTGGAATTGATTATCCATTGTAACGGCCAATTTTGCCCATTCAAGAGCCTCTTCAAGATTGGTATTATTACTCACGCACCAATCAGCTGCTTCTAAAGGTCCAACAAAAGAGAAGCGAGCGGTTCCTCTTAAGTCGTTTCTTAGCTGATTGACTACTGTTTTATTGATATCAACTTCAATTTCAAATGGAATTGACTTTTCTTCCCAGTTTAAGGCACAATAGACACTTGTTTCCGTAAAATCATTGAATTCATATTCTAGGTATTCTGTAAATGGATGCTCTTGCCATGAAGAGCTGGCTCTTGCAACTATTTCATTCTCATCAAAGAAATATGCACCCCAGCTTTCGTTATTAGAACAAAGTAGTATTTCTATAGCTCCATCTGCTTCAACTACCATGAATAGGCCATAGCTACCGGCTTTTACTTGAACTCCATTTAACTTTACATCGGTAGAAAAAGTGATTACCGTATTCTCGTCTGCACCAGCTCTCCAAGGAGCACTTTTGGCAGTTCCCCATCCAGGGTTATGCATACCAAATACAAGGTTCCCCCAAATTTCTCGACCTCTAACTCCTGGCCTAGAATAGTTAATGGTTACATCAGTGATGCCAATAGTTTGTGATATTTTGGCACGGGGACTGGTTCTTGGAGTATGAACTACTTGCGTTTGAGCAATAACTTTTGCTTGCAAACAAATAACAAGAGTAAAAATGCTTAGGGTTCGCATATGAGTTGTTTCTAATTTTCGATTTGCTAAAAATTAATCTAAAACGCTAGAATCCGTGATTTCTCTTTTTTGAGATATAGCGTGTAAGTTCTATTTTTGAGACTATGGCTTTGGAATCGAAATGTTTAGAGTGCGGAGATAAGCTTATAGGTAGAGCAGATAAGAAGTTTTGCAGCGACCAATGCCGGAATGCATACAACAACCGAAATAACAGCGATGCAAATAACCTAGTTAGGAATATTAATAACACTCTAAGAAAAAACAGGAGAATATTGGTAGAGTTAAACCCCAAAGACAAGACTAAAACATCCAGAGACAAACTGTTGTCTAAAGGTTTTAGCTTCAATTACTTCACTCATACCTACGAAACTAAAACAGGTTCCATCTACTATTTTTGCTATGAAATGGGATACCTTGAGTTGGAAAATGATGAAGTTCTAATCGTGAAACGAGAGAAGGGATTATAGTGCGTACTCTCAATTGATTTAGGCACTTTAACCAACAAACGAACTACTATTTTAGTGTTGTAAGCGCTCAATTAGCTTATTTAGCAATGAAATTGCCGCTTGACTTATCACTGTCCCAGGACCAAAAACTGCTGCAACTCCGGCATCGTAAAGGTATTGGTAGTCTTGTTTTGGAATTACTCCACCAGCAACAACAATTGCATCGCCACGTCCAACAAGTTGTAGTTCTTTTACCAATTCAGGGACCAATGTCTTATGACCTGCTGCCAATGAGCTAACGCCTACAAAATGAACGTCATTTTCCATGGCCATTTTAGCCACTTCAGCTGGGGTTGAGAAGAGGGGGCCAACGTCAACATCAAATCCGATGTCTGCAAATGATGAAGCGATAACTTTCGCTCCTCTATCATGGCCGTCTTGTCCCATTTTAGCGACCAATATGCGTGGCCTTCTTCCTTCTAATTCAGCTACTTTTTCTGCTAAGGCGTGTGCTTCTTCAAAGGTTTTGTCTTGTTTCATCGCTCCAGAATAAACTCCACTGATTGTTTTTGTTTCCGCCCTGTGCCGTCCAAATGCTTTTTCCATTGCAGAACTAATTTCACCCAAGGTTGCTCTTCTTCTAGCGGCAATAACTGCTTGATCGAGCAGATTGCCTTCTCCAGTTTGAGCACATGCTGCTAATGCCTCCAAAGCTTCATTCACTTCTTCCTCATTGCGATTGGCTTTTACAGCATTGATTCTTTCTATTTGAGATATTCTAACCTTGCTATTATCAACGTCACGGATATCAAGTTCAGTGTCATCATCAATTTCATAGCGATTCACTCCGACAATAATTTCTTGTCCACTATCAATGCCAGCCTGTTTGCGAGCAGCAGCTTCCTCAATTCTCATTTTAGGTACCCCTGCTTCAATGGCTTTGGTCATTCCACCTAGCTCTTCTACTTCTTCGATGAGTTTCCAAGCTTTATCAATTAGGCCAGCAGTCAGATGCTCTACATAATAAGAGCCACCCCAAGGATCAATCCCCTTGGTAATGTCACTTTCCATTTGCCAAAATAGCTGGGTATTTCTTGCTATCCGTGCTGAAAAGTCTGTTGGAAGTGCTATTGCCTCATCCAGTGAATTTGTATGTAGCGATTGTGTTCCGCCCATTGCCGCGGCTAGTGCTTCTATGCTTGTTCGTGCCACATTGTTGAAGGCATCTTGTTCGGTTAAGCTCCAGCCAGAAGTTTGACTGTGCGTTCTAAGAGCCATGCTCTTTTCCTTTTGAGGGTCGAACTGCTTAACAATTCGAGACCATAATACTCGACCAGCGCGCATTTTGGCTATTTCCATGAAATGATTCATTCCGATGCCCCAGAAGAAAGATAGTCTTGGAGCAAACTCATCAATTTTTAGACCTGCATCAATTCCAGTTCTGATATACTCTAAACCATCTGCCAAAGTATATGCTAACTCTATATCCGCTGTTGCACCAGCTTCGTGCATGTGATAACCCGAAATACTTATTGAGTTAAACTTTGGCATTTTCTCTGAAGCATATCGAAATATATCGCCAATGATGTGCATTGAAGGTTGAGGTGGGTAGATGTATGTGTTTCTAACCATGAATTCCTTCAAGATGTCATTCTGGATTGTTCCAGTTAAAGCTTCAGGACCAACTTCTTGTTCTTCAGCTGCCACAATAAAAAATGCCATGATTGGTATGACTGCTCCATTCATTGTCATGGAAACTGACATTTGATCTAAAGGAATCTGATCAAAGAGCACTTTCATATCTTCCACAGTGTCGATGGCAACGCCAGCTTTACCAACGTCACCTTTAACTCTTTCATGATCGCTGTCATATCCTCGATGGGTGGCTAGATCAAAGGCTACAGATAGACCTTTTTGCCCAGCAGCTAAGTTTTTCCGATAAAAAGCGTTTGATTCTTCAGCTGTGCTGAATCCAGCATACTGACGTAAAGTCCATGGTCTAATGGTGTACATACTCGCATATGGTCCTCTTAAATAAGGAGCAGCACCAGCTCCAGAGATTAAATGAGGAAATGATGAGTCAGGTATTGCATCTTGAACCATTGGCACTTCAATTCCTTCTGGCGACTTCCAAGAGTGTTGGATTGATTGAGAGGTAGATGGGGCAGGGGCGCCAACCAATTCATCAAATCCTATCGTACTATAATTACTCATGATTGCTGGTTTTGAAGTGCAAAAGGAATTTCCATTAAATCCGGTAACAATTCATAATGACTCGAAGATCTTTTAGTCTCGGTCTTCATTTCTGAAGATTGAAATTTATTCACACCTACTAGAATTGATCGGTTTTTCTCATAACTGTCAATTATCTGCGCTCTGGATTTGTTTAAACCAGATTTCAACTGACCACTTAGGGCATATTCTGTGAAGCCTCCTTTACTTTCTATTTCGTTGACTTTAGCCCAAGCCAGTTTTGCGATTTTCACAGTGAGGTTCTCTATCAAATAGGAGCCATCAGCCGGGTTGAGATTTTTATCTAATCTAGCTTCTTCTTTAAGCAAATTCTGGATGTTTCTGCTTATTCTAGAGCTGAAGGTATTTTGATCCTTCCAGCTTCTATCCCAAGGTTCAATCATTACGTATTGCGCACCACCAATTGCGGATGACATGGCAGAGGACGTGGCTCTCAAAATATTTGTATGCTCATCGTTTAAGGCATATCCAATAGTTAGGTTCTTAGCTAGAATAGATGCGTTCTGAGGCGTTTTTCCTTCTTTTTGCAGTATTGATAGCCATAGCCATCTTAACGCCCTCAGCTTCGCCACTTCAGTCAAGAATGCATTTCCGATTCCAGAAACAAACAATGGTTGTTTTTCGAAATTGGTTTTTCTCCCAAGCTCAATTGCTTGAGATAGCAGTATTGCAAGCTCATCAATTACACCTGCACCACGCTCACGTAATCGGTTCCCATCTAAATAGAAAGTGGTTTCTTCACTTTCTGTATCATTAGATTGTCCTGATTTGAGAAGTGATTGAAAAGGGTTTGTTATGTTTCCATTGCGGATAAAAACAGGAGCGATACCCTTGTCAATACCTTGAGAAGCAACTTGAGATGCAGCTCCTAAAAAGCTCTTTTGAAACCAAACTGCCTCGGCACCAACATTTAGAGCAGCTAAAGCTAATTTGTTTGCCTCTTGAGCGTCAGTAGAATATATCGGTTCAATAATTTTCCAAGGATCGCTAGGGGCAATTAAACGAGGTAAAGGAGATGGTCTAGAGTTTTGCCAAGCTTCAATCTCGAAGCCCTCGTTGCTTTTCCAGATAAGGAAATCTTCATAAGACTTTCCCTTCAACTCTCGCTCAACACGATTGCGCCATGCATCAGTTGTATCCTTTGGAAAAGAGTTTAGATAATCAGAATTACTCATAGAGCGAAGATAGCATCCAACAAAAACCTGAGCGCGTTTTCGCGTTTAGAATGATTACGAATTATGCGATCACATGCTGCATTTAAACTTATTTGAAGGTTTACTGTTTAGCTTGGTCGACTTAAAAAAGAATGCTGATTTGTTGAAAAGTGTTGTGAGAAGAGTCACTAATAACAATGCATCGTTAAGAACTACCTAAAAATATAATGGCCCATATATTAGAATTGATTTATGTTAGCCACTGAGTAATAGAAAGACTTAAGCGCAATTATGAACTTAGTAAAGAAAAGATCTGACATCGTTGAAAATCTGATTGCAATTGAAAAAATGCTTGCTTCATCAAAAAAAGATGAGCGAGAATTTGCTGTAAATCAGATACTTAATGATCCGAATATTATAATATACAAGTCACTTGGTGAAAATCATTTCGGTCCTTGTAGCTTTTTAGGTATTAAAAAATGCACTATAGAAGAGCATGCAGAAATGACTGATTCGGATGTTAAAGAGATTATAAAAGCAGTTACAGTCGTAATTGGTCGCTCTTTTTCGAATGATACTACGAATGAAAAATTTCTTGATTATGCCTCTACAATCGATAAGAAGATTCCTAAGATCAGTCGTACTTATTGGAGAATAAAGGATGAAAGAGGTAAGAACTTGAATCTTTCCGAAAAAGATTTGAAATAAAAATTCGACTTTTCTTATTGAAGATCAAACCTTATAGGAATGGTTTAGAGAACTCGTAGGTTTTTTCCGTTTTGTTTACCTGGAATCCACTTTGGCATAGACTTTATAACGCGAATGGCTTCCTGGTCTAAAGGTTCAAAAACACTTCTTAAGACTTTCACTTCAGCTATGCTTCCGTCTGCCTCAACAACAAATTGAAGGAAAACGACTCCCTCGGCATTCACATCCTTCGCAACTTTTGGGTACTTTAAGTTATCCCCTAGATATTTCAAAAGCTCCGAATCGCCTCCTTCAAAGGATGGCATTACCTCAACAAAAGAAAATGCCTCTTCTTGGACTGGCTCTTCGATAGTCAATACCTCATCAACAATAATGCTGTCTATGCCTTCAGATTCAATGGTACTTATTTGAACGTTTTCCATCTCGTCCATTGTAGGAATGTTTTCTTCTTCTAATACTTCCTCATCTTTCTTAGCTACTGGTTGAATAAACTTTACTTGCTTGGCTTTGGGTGGTGCCTTGAATAATTCAGGTTCAGGCTTTTCTAAGTCAATTGGTGGAGGAGCTGATAGCTGAGAGTAGTTGACTACTCTTGGAGTTTCAACTTTAATTTTTTCGACTTCTTTCTTTTGAAGTAGTTCTTTTACTATTGGATAGAGGATGATACCAAGAAGAAGAGTAGAGGCAATACTCATAGAATAGACAACATAGCGTGTGTAAAGGCTTTTTCTGTCCTCAACACCATAGGCTAAATATCCGTTAGAGTAGTTATTCATTAGTTGCGGTGTTTCCCTCTAAGGTTAAATCAAAGTCGCTTAGATCACTAATCGCGTATCGCTGAATATTACTGTAGTTTAACGCATCTAATACATCAACAAGGTTCGCGTATTTACTTGATTCTAATGGTTTAATGAGGACAACTAGACCATCAGTATTTTGATTGACTGAACGCAGCATGTCTTCAAGTTCATCGTATTTTATAACATTAGCCTCAGGGTCTGTAATGCCTCTATACCACTGTACTTGATCTTTTTGCAGTGCAATACTTAACGTTTTAGATTCCTTAACCGCCATTTCTTGCTCTACTAATTCATCTTTCGGCTTGGCTGGAATCATTAATTCCATCGCTTGCGGCTTACTGAATGTAGTTGCTAACATGAAAAAGGTGAGCAGCAGAAATGCAAGATCCACCATTGGATTCATGTCAACATTCAAAGTGCGTTTGTCAGTTTTGTTATCTGATTGACGCACATTGATTTTTTCAACTTCTATGTCATCAAGATTCGGAAGCATCTATTTCTGTGTCGGTTACAAGGTTGAATCGAGTGATATTTATATCTTGAAGTATATCGAAAACTCTTTTTACTATAGCAACTGATGCATCTCCATCACCGTTAATCGCAAACCTTAAATTGGGATTGGATAATCGTGATCCAATGAGCCAATTGCGGAGCTGATTGTTTTCTTTCGAAATTGGGATACCGGATTGGTAATATGCCTTTCTTTCATCGCCTTCTAGTGTCAAGAAATGGCTAATCTCTTCTAATGGAACACCACTTGACGAAAGCAGTGAAAACAGCTCTGCTTGATCACTGCTGAGGTTTATGGCATTCTGTTGCGCAACATATTGAAGCATTTGCTTTCGATCAAATTTATTGTCGAGCCCAATGAAAACGCGTCCTTCAGCATCAATTGTGATGGTGCAAATGTTTTTGTCAGGTAGTTTAAGCTGAGCCTTTGAGAAAGGAATACTAATCTCAGCAGGCAGGTCAGCCTTAAATGTTGTGGTCATCATAAAAAAGCTCACCAACAAAAACGCCATGTCAACCATGGGGTTCATGTCGAGTTTAGGGAGTTTTTTTATGCTTCTTAGTTTAGACATCGCCTTCCTTTTCTTCTGTCTCCGAAGTCAAAGATGCTTTTGGTTCTGGTTCTGAAATTTGAACGGATTGCTTATAATGATTCAAAATGGCATAATTGGTCTCATCCATTCCATAAGTAATGTTGTCAATCATGGTCGTGTAGAAATTGTAAATAACGATGGCTACAGCTGAAGTTGAAATACCAAGTGCCGTAGTTATCAAAGCTTGAGAAATACCACCTGCTAGTCCAACCGCATCAGGAGTTCCAGCGATAGCCAAAGCTGAAAATGCTTGAATCATTCCTGTTACAGTTCCTAAAAGCCCAACTAGCGTAGCCACAGATGCGATAGTAGATATGATGATCATGTTTTTCTCTAAATCTGGAACTTCAAGGGTTGTGGCTTCCTCGAGGTCGCGCTTGATTTGATAAGCTTTTTCCTCTGGTCGTAGGCCCTGTATATTCTCACTTGTATAACAGTTTGATCCTTTGTAAACAACATTGGCTATGGCGCCTTTCTGAGTTTTGCATGATTCTAACGCTGAATCTAAGCTATTTGCAGCGAGGTTTTGTTTAATGTTCTCGGCAAACTCTTTACTGGATTTTTTGCCTTTTGCCTTAAAAAGAGAAAAACCCCTTTCAATCGCATATGTCATTAAAATGATCATAAAGCTGATTTGCAGAATGATGATTTTACCGCCTTTGTAAATGGTGCCTAAGTAATGCCCTTCTTTTGGCTGGTTATTCGGGTCGCCATCAATGAAATTATCAGGATTTCCCAATATTTGAGAATAAATGAAATAGGCTACGATTATTGAAAACACAATCACTACAACGCCCAAAGTGTTGGCTAGTGATTCATTAAGCTTTTATATTTTATCCATAGTGTGCAGTATTCTTTGCCTACCAAAAGTAGTAGCTCCTTATTTTCAATGTGTACTATTGATTACAAGATAATTTTGAATAGTGGATTTGTTTAATAATCAAGTGATTAATTTCGGGTTGCATGATAATAGGCACACAGTTAGAGAAAGCTGATTCAAGTTTAGGGTGGAATTATTATCTACCTATTGATGCTGAGCAGGCAATGCAATTTATTGATGGTGAGAATCGCAGAGTTATATGTAATGCTGGAAGTGAAGTGGTTTTTCACTGTGCACTGATGCCAGACGGGAAAGGCAATTTTCAAATTTTCATCAATCAAGAACGCAGGTCAAAATTAGGGTGGGTATTAGGTCAGTTAGTTCATATTGAAATAGTAAAGGATCGAGCTAAATATGGTTTGCCCATGAGTGATGAGTTGTCTGAAGTGCTGCTGCAAGAGCAGGAGGGAAGTGCTTTGTTTGAAGGGCTTACTCCAGGAAAGCAACGCACGCTAATCCATTGGAGTGATAATGTTAAAAACCCAGAGATTCGAATAAGAAGAGCATTGGTAATGGTGAGACATTTAATCAACCAACTTGGTGAGGTCGATTTCAAGTTGCTAAATCAAGAAATGAAAGAAGAAAATCAAAAGGCTAAGAAAAGGTAATTAGTCTTCCGCTACAAAAACAAAGATCTCCTCATTAGGCTTTTTCATGTAATATTTTTCGCGTGCGAACTTTTCAAGTTTCGAATTATCGGAAAGTAACTCGTCTAAGTCTTCTTTAATACTCACGATTTCTTCTTGATAGTACTCTTTGTCGGATTGTAGCTGATAAAGTTCGGCCCTCAATTCAATTTGTCTAATCATATTGTGTTGATCAAAGAACATCATCCACACTGCAAATGCTGCTAGCGTTAGTGCGTAACGGGTTTTTAAAAACCATGGAAGGTTATTCCAAATTCTTTTGATCATGTTGTAAATTTCATCATTTCAAGTGTATAGCAACAAAAAAGGCCGCTCAATTATGAACAGCCTTCTTTTAATCTTTATGACTTGATTAATAATAAATCAACCTTCTCACTTTAGCGATGTGCTTAGCGAGTCTTAATACTTGTTTTGTGTATCCAAATTCATTGTCATACCACACATACAAAACGATGTTTTTACTATCAGGGTGTATAATAGTGGCGTTGCTGTCATAAACTGAACAGCAAGAATTTCCTACGATATCGCTAGATACGCACTCTTCATTAATGTTGTAGTTGATCTGATTAACGAGGTCACCTTTTAAGGCTGCATCTTTTAGTAGCCCATCAACTTCGGCAAGTGTTGTCTCCTTATTTACGGTCAAGCTTAATATTGCCAGAGATCCATTAGGTACTGGAACGCGTACTGCATTAGCCGTTAATTTGTCTTTCAGATCAGGAATAACCTTCGTCACTGCTTTTCCAGCTCCCGTTTCGGTAATTACCATATTAACAGCAGCAGAACGTCCTCTTCGACTGTTCTTATGCAAATTGTCTAATAGATTTTGATCATTGGTGTAGGCATGAACGGTTTCAATGTGTCCTTTACTTACGCCTAAATTGTCGTGAATAACCTTTAATACTGGAACAATCGCATTGGTCGTGCAAGACGCAGCAGAAATTATATCTTTAGAATCTAGATCAATACTCTTGTGATTTACTCCATATACAATATTTGGAATCTCTTTTCCAGGCGCAGTCAACAATACTTTACTCACTCCTTTTGACTGCAGGTGCCGGCTCAAAGCTGTTTTGTCTTTGAATACGCCAGTGTTGTCAATGATCAAGGCATCATTAATACCATGAGCAGTGTAGTCAATATCCTCAGGATTATTAGCAGCAATGAACTTAACACGTTGTCCATTAATGATTAACTCCATGTTGTCATAATCTTCTACAACTGATCCTTTGAATGGTCCGTGTGCTGAATCGTTTCTGAGCAGGTGAGCTCTCTTTCTTAATTGATCCTTATCAATTTTACGAACGACAATAGCTCTCAATCTTAACTGCTGGCCTCTTCCAGCAGATTTGATAAGCAATCGAGCAGCCAATCGGCCAATTCGTCCAAATCCATAAAGAACAACGTCCTTAGGGCTGATCGGCTCGCGCGCATCTGAACCAAATCCAGCCAATTTACCTTCTAAAAATGCCTTGTAATCATTTGCTTTTTCTGCGTGATACTCGGCTGCAAGTAATCCGATATCCAATTTGGATGGGGCGAGCTCCATATTCATGAGCTCCTTCGCGAGTGCAGAAGTATCTTGAACGTTAATCGGCTTATTAACGATTTCGTTTGCATAGTCATGCAATTGAAGAATTTCAGAGATGCTTATATCCAGAAGAGGGTTCCTGAACAATACTAACTCTATTCCTTTTTCAAACAGTAATTGACCAATGCTGCTTTGTAAACTTACAGCGGCTTTTTCATGATCGACATAAGCGCTGAAATTGCTTTGATAGTTGTTCGCTACCATAGATTCCATGTGATTTATAGTTGATAAATAGTTTGTGAAGTTGAAATGAAAAAGGGCCGTGAATTCTCACGGCCCTTTCAATTTGTTTTATTCTCCTAGATACATTTTTAAGAGTCGGCTTCTCGAATTTTGACGGAGTCGTCTGATCGCTTTTTCCTTTATCTGTCTTACACGCTCGCGTGTCAAGTCAAATTTATCACCAATCTCTTCTAATGTAAGTCCGTGGTTCATTCCTATTCCAAAGAATAAACGAATCACATCTCTTTCTCTTTCAGTGAGTGTTTCCAATGAGCGCTCTATTTCTCTTTGAAGAGACTCCCTCATCAACTCACCATCAGCACTAGGTGATTCGTTGTTGCTGATTAAATCCAAAAGACTGAAATCTTCATCTTCCTTTAAAGGAGCATCAACCGACACGTGTCTGCCTGAAACACTCATCGTGTCTTTAACCTTGTCTTCTGGAATTTCCAGTGCAGAAGCCAATTCATCTGCGACAGGAGGGCGCTCTAACTCTTGCTCGAGTTGAGCAAATACCTTGTTTATTTTATTCAATGAACCAACTTGGTTCAGTGGAAGCCTAACAATTCTCGACTGCTCAGCAATTGCTTGAAGGATTGATTGACGAATCCACCAAACAGCATATGAAATAAACTTGAAACCTCTGGTTTCATCAAAACGCTGTGCGGCCTTAATAAGCCCTAAATTTCCTTCATTAATTAAGTCAGGAAGTGTTAGACCTTGGTTTTGATATTGCTTGGATACAGATACAACGAATCTCAAGTTTGCTCTTACTAACTTCTCTAAGGCTCTTTGATCGCCTTTTTTAATGAGTTTAGCTAGTTCAACTTCTTGTTCTGCGTTGATCATGTCTTCACGACTGATCTCTGTCAAGTACTTGTCAAGCGACTGGCTGTCGCGATTAGTAATTGACTTGGTAATCTTTAACTGCCTCATATTCTTTTCCCCTCTTTATAGTGTGCTCTAAACGGGGCTGCAAAGGTATTTGTTTTTCTCATTGCAGGCAACGTTTAGTTATTGTTCTCTTAATATAGACGTGAATACTGCGATAAACGTATGATTCAGGAAAAAGTTTTATTAAAGACCAAAGCCATAGTATGCCTTTTTACCATTAGGATAGGTTCCCTCAATAAGAACACCTCCACTTTTTGACTCTAAGACATCCAGTAAATGGTTCTTGTCCTTTATAATGGTTTGATCCACTTTTGTAATGATGAAGTCTTTTGCAATTCCAGCACTTCTCAGTTTCCCAGATCCAATTTCAGCGATGCGAACCCCACTATTTATTTTTAGTGCTGCTTTGGTTTCTTCATCAATGTCCTCCAAGAGTGCATTTAATTTTTCATGAAGCTCTAGCTCTTTTTTAGGTGTTAGTTCTTCTTCACCGAATTGGTTTCTTAGTGTTAAAGGAATTCTCATTATCTCTCCACCTCGGTTTATTGTAACTAGTATATCATCTCCAGGTCTGAATTTACTCAATTGCTCTTGCATCTCTGTTACATTCTTAACCCTTCGTTCAGCTATCTGGGTAATGACATCTCCTTTTTTAATGCCCGCTTCTTTGGCTGCACCAAGATCAATGGTATTGGCTATATAAACTCCATCGCTGCTCTTCAGGTCTTCCGTTTTTGCCAATTCCTGAGTTACATTCTGAATTTGCACTCCCAAATACCCTCTCTGAACAGCTCCATATTCAAGGAGGTCTTCAACAACTTTTGAGACAATATTTACTGGAATCGCGAATGAATACCCCGTGTATGATCCTGTATTTGATTTAATAGCAGCATTTATACCTATCAGTTCACCTCGGCTGTTTACTAATGCACCTCCGCTATTTCCTGGGTTGACAGCAGCATCTGTTTGAATAAACGACTCCACTGCACTTATTCCGCTAGGGCCATTTGCTAAGATGTTAATGTCTCTTCCTTTAGCGCTTACAATACCAGCAGTCACCGTAGACTCTAAGTTAAAAGGGTTACCCACAGCAAGCACCCATTCACCAACTCTAACATTATCTGAGTTACCCAAATCAATCTTTGGCATGTTGTCAGATTCCACTTTCAACAGCGCCAAATCACTGCTTGGGTCTTGGCCGATTACTGTCGCATCTAGGGTTTTGTTGTCGTTGGTAGTTACTTGAACTTTGGTCGCACCATCAATAACATGATTATTGGTAACGATATACCCATCTTTAGACATTATGACTCCAGATCCAGCACCTGCTCCCATGCGAGGCTGCTTTTGGTATATACCATCACCAAAAAAGAAATGGCGGATAGGATCAAAGGAGTAATATCCACCATCTAATTCATATGTGGTTTTAACATGAACTACAGCATTTACCGTTTTTTCTGCAGCATCAGCAAAATCGACACTT
The DNA here is from genome assembly GCA_002389645.1 of Flavobacteriales bacterium UBA4422. GTDB lineage: Bacteria > Bacteroidota > Bacteroidia > Flavobacteriales_G > Salibacteraceae > SHAN690. Next base: position 104,361 of record DGQE01000026.1, on the reverse strand, counting down.
TCTAGAGGAAGTCCATATGATGCTTGATAGTTATTGTTTGATTCAGCGCTTTGTGCCCTCAATTCTTCAATTTTTTGAATTTGATCCAGCTGCTCATTTTGAAAATATGAAATGGATGCCAAGGATAGAAGTCCACCTGAAAATGCAGCTAAGAAGTAACCAACTATTCTTTTCATGTTTTTAATTTTAATGTTTTACGTATCAAAATAACTCCCTATTGACTTTTTGGGTTGTGCTCTTGCTGTTAATATATGTTAGTCCAAACTCAATTCTTTTAAGCAAGATATACGCAAGTTTGTAGCGGATTGCGAATATTGCAGACAGATGAAATTTTACAAGTACGAAGGCGCAGGAAATGATTTTATAATCATCGATGACAGGAGTAATTCATTTCCTGAGAAAGATTTTGGGTTAATAAAGCACTTGTGTGATCGACATTTTGGGATTGGGGCTGATGGCTTGATGTTACTGCAATTAGCTGAAGGTTATGACTTTAAGATGGTCTATTACAACTCAGATGGTAATTATAGTTCGATGTGTGGTAATGGTGGTCGATGCATCACACAGTTTGCACACAGCCTGGGAGTTATTCAAAAAAACTGTCATTTTTTAGCAGTTGACGGTCCGCATCATGCCGTGGTGCAAGCTGATGGTTTGATTTCATTGCAGATGATTGATGTAGACTTCATTGAAGTTGTTGATGATAACGCACTTCTTTTAGATACTGGATCACCTCATTATGTGAAGCGAGTGAAAGGCCTTGATACCTTGAACTTGATAGAGGAAAGTCGTAAAATTCGATATAACGATAGATTCAAAAGTGAAGGGGTAAATGTCAACTTTGTCGAAGAAAGGAATGGCTCACTCTTTATTAGAACCTATGAGCGGGGAGTAGAAGATGAGACATTGGCTTGTGGCACAGGAGTAACCGCTGCTGCAGTGGCTATGGCTTATTGGGGGAATCATAATAAAACAATAGAAATAAAAGCAGTTGGAGGGGATTTAGAGGTGCGTCTAGAAAAAGTTAAGGACTCATTTCAAGATATTTGGAAAACTGGACCTGCAACATTTGTATTCAAAGGTGAGATTGAAGGATGAAATTGAAAGGTGAACGTTGTGTTCTCAGGCAAGCCTCCAAGCAAGATGTCGATGATATTGTTCGTTGGGAAAATGACACAGACCATTGGTTGGTTTCGAATACAAATACTTCTTATTCGAAAGATGAAGTAGAGCATTTCATTGAACACGAGAATGATATTTTCATTAACCATCAAATGCGGTTAATGATAATTGATGATTCAGTAAGCTCTGTGGGGTGTATCGATTTGTATGACTTTGATGTTAAAAATAAAAGAGTTGGAGTTGGGATTCTAATTGATCCAGATTATCGAGGAAAGGGATTTGGAATAGAAGCACTTCTACTTTTAAGTAAGTTTTGCTTTGAACATTTGAATGTAAGATCCATTTATGCTGATGTCCTGATAAACAACTCATCAAGTATTAAATTATTTGAATCTGCTGGTTTTAAACTCTGCGGAACAAAAAAGGACTGGCTATGGGATGGCAGTGACTTCATTGATCAGAATTTTTATCAGCTTTTTAATATTTCATGAAGCCAAAGAAATTTATACTGACCATCGTTGCTTTAGGTGTATTGATCGGAGCATATATGTCTTGGGATTATTACCAAAGAATATTTGCACCAAATGTCGTGTTGGATGATTCTTCCAAAGAGTTTTTTATTCCATCAAATGCAGAGTATTCTTATGTTATACGTTCATTGATTAGCAAGGGTGTAATTAGTGATAGTGCTTCATTCGATTGGGTCGCTCAGCGCAAGAATTACCCAGACCTTGTGAAGGCTGGTCGTTATTTAATATTAGATGGCATGAACAATAATCAATTGGTGAACCTTTTGAGAAGCGGAGATCAGAAGTCAATCCAATTAATTATTCGATCAGTCAGGACTAAGAGTGAACTTGCATCAAATATTTCGAGATATATAGAAGCAGATAGCGCATCATTGATTTCACTTTTGACTAATGATGCCTTTTGTGCTCAGTATGGCTTCAACACCACTACTATTTTTACGATGTTCTTGCCTAATACTTATGAGTTTTATTGGAATACGACCGCAGAAGAATTTGTTGTCAGAATGGCTAGAGAGTACAAGCGTTTTTGGAATGAAGACCGAGTAGCCAAAGCAAAAGCTTTGAACTTATCTCAATCTGAAGTGACCACCTTGGCGTCTATTGTTCAGTCCGAACAAGCAGCCAAGAAAGATGAACGTCCAATAGTGGCGGGATTATACCTTAATCGTCTAAGGAAAGGAATGAGGTTAGAGTCTGACCCAACACTTATTCATGCCATTGGTGACTTTACGATAAAACGCGTGTTGAATATACATAAGGAGATTAATTCTCCTTATAATACTTACAGAAATGCTGGACTTCCTCCAGGTCCGATATTGCTACCTGAAATTGAGTCAATAGACGCAGTTCTTAATGCATCGACTCACAATTATTTATTCATGTGTGCGAAGGAAGATTTTTCTGGGTATCACAATTTCTCAAGCTCTTACAGAGAGCATGTGAACAATGCAAAACGTTACCAAAGAGAATTAAATAGAAGGAAAATTTACAAGTAAGACTAATAGCCGCGCTTGATACGCTGCTCTTTCTTTTTGAATTTTTTCGAAGCGTTTACCGTGCCTTTGTGTTTTCTCACTTGGCTTCTTCGATGCATATCGCATTTTATTATTCCGCAACATTTGTTTTTCTTTCGGTATGAATTGCCACCATCGAGCACCATGCAGCTTGAAGTAAGCATGGTAAAAGTGATTAAAAGAAGTAATGTTTGTTTAAAGTTTGCTTTCATCGATAGGCCAAATTTAACGATGTTTTCAGTTACTTTTTAGGTGACCTTCCCAAAGAATGAATATGCTTTAACATAATAGTGAAATCATTAATAGGGTTATAGCGGTGCAAGTACCTCACATTTTCCTTTACAATTTGATTAAAAGTATTGTTTGGAAGAATCACGTTCATCAAAGAGAAGGTTATGCTAGGCTTCATTTTAGGTAGTGCTCTGTGTAAACCTCTTGGATCATAACCAACCCAAGAAAAACTCCCTGTTAGAACATTTTTTAAGTTAACTATTAATCCCATTTTTTCATCAACTAACAAAAGAAGAATAGGTAATAATGGTATCATTATAAGCGAAATCAGAATGTCTGAAGTTCGTTTAAATCGCTTGATTGACTGCGGGTTAAGATCGCGTAACTCTCCCATGCTCAAAGTGTCTTCAGCCCCAATAGCCTCTTGACTGCCTAGGAGAAAGAAGGGGGTGCCGATCATCATTTTAAATTGAACGTTTGAGTTTCTTAAATCACCCATCAATTCAATCATTCTCGAGTTTTTTATGGCTCTAGTATCGAAAATAACATCGTTGATACTAAAGTCTTTTACTGCTTCTCTCAATTGCTTGTAATTACCCAAGAATCCTATGGGGTAATGTTTTTGTTGTTGATTATAAATACCGGCAGAAAAAGAAGGGGAAATGCCGTGCTGTTTGAGGAACCGATTTGCATCCTCGAAAGATTGTTCGTTTCCCACAATTAGGGTTCGTGCAGCACTATTATTATCAATGTTAAACAGCCTTTTGTTAAGGCTGTGAAGTAAGGCGCGCCAAGCCAAACCGAAGAACAAAGAAGTTATGCTTCCTATTAATAAAACCGCTCTAGAAAATCGATATTCTTCAGGAAGTAAAGCATATACGCCTAAGAGCATGAAAAAAGCAAAAAGCCACCCTCTGAAAAGTCGAATATATCTAAAGTGCTTGTCATATACGTTCGAGTAAAGAAGGGTGATTAATATTATTGAGGTATAAGCAATCAGAGAAATACTGACGAAAGGAAGGTCAAAGTTCTTATGTGCAATTTTTTCATACCATGCAGCCGCAGATAAGAAGATTCCATAGGCGAGCCCACCATCCAACAGCAATTGCCATATCCTACCAAACAGACGGCTAATTAATGCCAAGAATGCTCTGAAGTAAATAGCGCTATTAATTAGAAGTCCAAACATCGAAGCCTGGCTTTTTTCAAAGTGCTTTTTAGCGAAAATGAGCATGGCTCTGTAAAACACAAACACATAATTCACACTGCCCTTTTTGGTGCTTTCTCCCTTATAATGAATGATTCTGGATTCAGGAAAGTAATAGTTTTTGAAGCCTGCTTTAATTAATCGGTAAGAAAGGTCAATATCCTCGCCATACATGAAGAAGGTCTCATCCAGCAATCCTGCTTCTTTCAATGCACTTGATCGCATCATCATGTATGCACCACTCAATATTTCTACCTCATGAGTTTGATTTTCATCTAAGTAGCTTAAATGATATTTGCCGAATTTCTTTGAGTTGGGAAAGAGTCTAGATAGTCCAAATATTTTAAAAAAGGCTGCCGATGGGGTGGGAAGGCCACGCTTACTTTCTGGTAAAAATGAACCTGAACCATCAATCATATGAACTCCGAGCCCACCGGCTTTTGGATGTTCATCCATGAACTTTACAGACCTCTCGAAAGCGTCTTCAGCAACGACTGTATCAGGATTTAGTAGAAGAACATATTCTCCTTGTGAAGCTTTGATTCCAACATTATTCGCTTTTGAAAAGCCTAAGTTACCTTCAAGGTAGATGTATTGAATATTAGGAAAAGAGCTTTCAACCATTTCCTTTGAACCATCAGTAGAAGCATTATCGACTACAATAATTTCGCACTCTAAATTAGTGCTTGCTTTCCAAGCTGCTCTAATCGCTTGTTCGAGAAAAAATCGAACGTTATAGTTGACTATGATTATACTGAGCTTCACGTTCTCAGAAGGATCTCATGGCATTATCGTACGGAAGGCGACCTTGAATAGATCGTCCTAAAGTTAATTCATCTGTATACTGCAATTCATTACCGACTGCCACACCTCTTGCCAAACTTGTTGTTTTCACGCTGAAGTCCTTTAAACGCTTGAAGATGTAAAAACTTGTAGTGTCACCTTCCATGGTGGAAGGTAGGGCAAAGATGATTTCCTTGCAAGTGCCTTCGCTGATTCTGTTTACTAGTGATTCAATGTGAAGATCCTTAGGGCCGATACCATCTAATGGAGAAATCACTCCTCCTAAGACATGATAAACACCATAATATTGAGATGTAGATTCAATTGCCAAAAGGTCTCTGAGGTCTTCTACTACACAAATTGTTTCCGTGTCTCTTTTGGGGTGTGCACATATTTGGCAAACGTCTCCATCTGATACGTTATGGCAAATACTGCAGAAACCCAGCTCTTCCACCAACTTAATCATTGATGCGCCAAAGTTCAGGGCTTCTTCTTTTTGCATTTTAAGAAGCTGTAAAGTATATCTTAGTGCAGTTCGTCTGCCGACACCAGGAAGACTTTCAAAATAAGAAACGGTTTTCTCTAGTAATTTGGATGGTAATTCCATAGCTGCGAAGTTAAACGAGACTCTTTATATCCGGCATTATTAAAGACTTTTTATCTCCCAATCAACTCTATGCAATTCGTTCAAATTTATTTATTCAGAGGTGGTTCAAAGCTCATTGCTAATTCTACTTTTACAGGCTTAAATTTCAAAGCATTATCGCTCAAGTATGGAATATGGAAACGAAGAATAGTGAGGCCTTATTTCAATTGCGCAATGAAGTAGTAACAAACGGTGTAAGTGTGTTTAACCCATCAACGGCAGTAAGCGCTAAAGGGGCAATTATAACCAATGCCGATGGACAAGAATTAATTGATTTTGGTGGAGGAATAGGCGTGCTGAATTCAGGGCATTGTCCTGAGCCAGTAGTTAAGGCGATTCTAGAACAAGCAGCTAAATTGATACATACTTGTTTCAATGTTGCAACCTATGATGTCGATATGGAGCTTGCTGATGAGCTGTAGAAACAGAAAATGAAGCATTCTTTTTAAGGATAATGAAGGCTGGAGACTACCTGTATGAAGGAGCCGATATGGGAATTGTGGTAACAAGAGGGCGAATGATGACAGATGATTTCCAGCTCAATGACCGCTCTCGAACTTGGATTGCAGCTATTCGCAATGAGTTTAAGTCAAGCGAGCCAACCAATATGCCTGAACTTGAAAAGCATGTTGCGGAAATAGGTGGGTTTAAAATGATGTAGTATAATACATGTATAGTAATTACGTTAAAAAGGCTCCATGATTAGGAGCCTTTTTATTTTAGTTTTCTTATGCACTGTTCTTGAGGTATTGGCACAGAATAGCATTTCCTATTCTGATTGGAGTATTGTAGCTCCGCTTCCAAGTGGAAAGGTTGATGATGGTTCGGGTTTTACGCTCAATGGTCGTTTATACTATGGCTGTGGAATGAATGAATCTTTTAGGTTGAGAAATGAATGGAATTGTTACGATATCGCTAAAGCCAAATGGATTCAAATGGACACCTTGCCGGGTGAAGCTAGACAATATGCGAGTTCTTTTAGTTCGAATTCTTATGGTTTTGTCGTAGGAGGAATTCTACCTGATAATAGGTTTTCTAACGAGTGCTTTTTATTCGACCCATCTGCTATGCAATGGATGAAATTAGATAATGCACCTTGGCAGCCACGTGGAGTAGCTGCAGTTTTTACAGTCGGTAATTATGCATTTCTAGCTGGAGGAAGAAATGACTCTGTTCATTTTAATGATATGTGGAGGTTTAACCTAGAGACTCACCATTGGGATTTGATAGGAGATATTCCAGGTGATGGCAAGGATGAAATGTCAAGTTTCGGTATTAAAGGTTCTGGTTACCTTATGCTTGGGCGAGAAAAGAATGGATGCACGAACAACCAGGTATGGAAGTATGATTTATTGAATGATAGCTGGTCAAGAATGAGCGATTTCCCTGGTAAAGCAAGAACTTATTCAGCAGTGGCTTCCTCAAATAGCGGAGCGTTAATCATTGGTGGTGAGAATGGCGATGGAGAACTATTGTCAGAATGCTATTTCTATAATCCCGATGAGGACAATTGGCTGCATCTCCCAAATTATCGGATAGAGCTAAGAGGTGCAGAACTGCTGAATGTAGAAGATGATTTTTATGTGTTATGTGGACTCACTCAGAGTAACACAGGTTTAAATGAGGTAGAAAGAATAACCATAACGAAACATAGGTTTTATAACTCTTCTCCTTTCGAAGTTTACCCTAATCCTAACAGAGGTGAATTTGCGATTAAGTCTACTTTAGATTATGAGTTTCGTATGGTCACAGTTCATGATGCAAGAGGAAAATTTGTTGAGAGAATCACAGGCTTTGCTTCAAGCAATTTCTCAACTCTTGATCTAAGAGATGAGGAAAAAGGTGTTTATATCGTTACAATAGCTAGTGAAGCCTTCACCCAGCGCTTGAAGATTCTCATCTATTAATCAAAAAAAAAAAGACCTCGTTTGGAGGGCTTTGGAGTTTTAGAATCCTAGTTTCGGAGAAGGCATGTTCTCAACAAGAACACCTACACAAAAAAGATCATCTGGGTCTGGTTCGTTCTTTTTTCCTCTTTTAGATTCACCTTTTTGTGGTGGAGGGCCAGGAGCAGTAATTCTTATGATTATTTTCTTAGTTGCATCAGCACTAAACTCAAAGAATTGAGGTAGTCCTGCTTCTTCAGGATCCTCACCTTCAGCAGGTGGAATATCCAAAGCAGCATCCTGATTGTCAAAAAGAATGTCTTTACTTCGGGAGTCAATTACTTGAAACTTTAAAGGCTCTTCAACTTTCTTGTCTTGGCACAAGCTAACTCGATAGTCTTGACCTGAATGCGCAACAAATACTAAATCTGAAGTATGTCCTAAAATGAACATTCCACTTTTTGACTGAGTATTGTAGCTCATATATGCATTGTCTGAACCATAGCACTTTCTCTTGTGAAAGTTATTGCATTCTTGACCAATACTTGACAAAGTAAAAAAACCTGAAAATATTACGGTTAGACCTATTAAACTTTTTATTCCCATCACCTTAGCTTTGACTTGCATTTGCAAATGAATTTCTAAATGTAGTAGCAGCTTCTTTAAGAGCATTGAATTCTTCTGAAGTCATAATTACTCGGCTACCACCTAAAATCACTTTATCTTCCTTAATTGTTTTCTCTTCTGAAACCTTTTCTTCGCTTAGTGCCATGAATACCGAGGTCATTGGTTCCATTTCACTTATTACCTCCTGAACGCGTTCTTCATCTTTGTAAAGCTCTAAATAATCCATGATATTCTCCATTACGAGTTTTTCATCTGCTAATCGATAAATCACTTCGTTATTCTCAGAGTGCTCACCAATCAAATTAGTTAGGATATAAATGCTTTCGGCAAAACCTCCAGCAGCAATAATAGCTAGGGTAGAAGCTTTTTCATTTTCCTCTAACATACCGATGATTCTCTGATAAGAGTTCGTAGAAATGACCTCCAATGAATCTGCATTATCCATGTTATCCTTAACTCGGTTTACCATGAATTCATCGAAAACATAAGAGATTCCTAGGTCATCACCTATCTTTCTTAAGTTGTCAAAGTTGGCCATTGACTCTTGAAACTTCTCATAAGAAGCAGTATAAGCAATGTCTGCCGTTAAGCGTCCAAAGTTTAAAGCCTGTGTTTTCGAAGTAGAGTAGTTGGTGCTTTCAGTATTGATTAATCCATCTTTGTATGGAAGATTACTCTCCTTAATTATCGAAAACAATTCATTTGGACTAGGCACAGAATAAGACTGTGAGCCTTCATCTCCAAACCCTAGTGGTTCTGAAGGTTTAATAACAGTTTGCTCTTCTTGAGGAGGTGCAGGCTGTTCTGTTTCTCCACCGCATGAAGACATCATAACGGCTACTGAGCCTGAAAGTAATAATGTTAGGTATTTTTTTTTCATCTTAAAGTGGTAATTACACTCGATCTAAGTGCGGCAAAAATAGTAAATATTCTATACGAACAAATTTATGTAAACCCTTTGTTTATAGGGGTTTGCTAATCAAGCCTCTTCTAGCAGCCAATATATAGCAAAATAGCTAAGGTTCTGCTTCTGTTGCTGTTTTAAATTCAGAGGTAAAATGAAATGTAAGACTAGGGTAATTCTCTTGAGCCATCTGCAGCATCCAGGCGGATGGAGCTAAGAAGACTGGATTATCATCTTTATCAAATGCTATTTCACTTGCTTTTATTCGAACAAACTCACTTAACTGTTCTTTGTCAGAGGTTGTAATCCAGCATGCTTTGTAGAAGTTTTTGTGTACAAGGTCACAAGAAGCTCCATACTCTTCTTTTAATCGATACTTGATTACTTCAAATTGGAGTTCTCCTACGGTTCCAATAATTTTTCTACTACCGGGTTGCTGAATAAAAAGCTGAGCGACTCCTTCGTCTGTCAACTGGCGCACTCCTTTATCAAGTTGCTTTGATTTTAAAGGGTCTTTATTTATTACTTCTCTGAAGATTTCAGGCGAAAAACTTGGAATACCTTGAAATGTAAAATCAAGCCCTTCGGTGAGTGTATCACCAATCTTGAAGTTTCCAGTGTCATATAGTCCGATTACATCACCAGGATAAGCTGATTCTACCACATTCTTTTCTCGAGCTAGAAATGAGTAAGGGTTGTTGAATCTAAAAGATTTCCCTAAACGTGTGTGGTGGAAGAATTTATTACGTTCAAATGTGCCAGAGCAAACTCTAAGGAATGCGATTCTATCTCTATGATTCGGATCTAAATTCGCATGAATCTTAAAAATGAAACCACTGAACTTTTCGGAGAAGGGGTCTACATCACCTTTGTTACTTGGTCGGGGCAGAGGAGTAGGTGCCAGATCAATAAAGGTGTCGAGCATTTCTTTTACACCAAAGTTGTTGACCGCACTTCCGAAGAATACAGGAGCGATCTTGCCGGTCAGGTAATCTTCTTTTTGAAGGGGGTCATAAACTCCTTCAATCAATTCAACATCCTCTCTAAGTTGATCAGCATCTTCTGCCAACAAAGTATCTAATTGAGGATCAGTCAAGTCGGTTATTGAAAGGCTTTCTTTTGAAAGCTTGGTTTTGCTTCCTTCAAAGAGGTTTAGTGCTTTTTGATGAAGATCGTATACTCCTTTAAAGCGCTTTCCTTTGTTGATTGGCCAACTTAAAGGCCTAACCTTAATGTTTAAGGTGTTTTCCAATTCATCTAAAAGGTCAAACGGATCCTGACCTTCTAGGTCCATCTTGTTTACAAAAACAATGATTGGCGTATCGCGCATTCGACAAACTTCGGTTAGTCTTTTTGTCTGCTCTTCAACACCATTAACACTGTCCACAACTAGAATAACACTGTCAACAGCAGTCAGTGTTCTATATGTGTCTTCGGCAAAATCTTTGTGACCAGGAGTATCCAAAAGATTTATCAAATAGTCTCGATATTCAAAGGACATCACCGATGTTGCCACCGATATGCCTCTCTGACGTTCAATTTCCATGAAATCCGAGGCTGCTGTCTTCTTGATTTTATTTGACTTTACCGCACCTGCCGTTTGAATTGCACCACCGAAAAGTAAAAACTTCTCCGTTAAGGTTGTTTTACCTGCATCCGGGTGAGATATAATCGCAAAAGTTTTGCGTTTATTAATTTCTTCGTCAAGCTTCATAAATCAAAAATTGTCGAAGCAGTCCAAACTGCATCATATGATGCGTCATGTGCTTGGTTTGAGAAGTCATCCAACCTTCAAAGTTCAATGGTCCAAAAACGGGATGCATTTCAATAGCATCAACATGGGACTTGTGGTATTCAAAAAACGCTTTCATTTCATCTTGCAACTGATCGATAGCTGCGTTTAATGATTCTTTCCTCAGTGGGGCGTTTCCTTGTGTTTTAGAAGTTGGATTGGCAATGTTTTTAGCATATGCCTTCTCGCTAAAAAGAAATTCACGCCTAACCTCAACATCTTCATTAGTAAGCATTTGAGGTGCTTGGGCTCTTCCGTTGGAAATACGCCATGAACCTACAAGGTGCTCTACCATATGCTGAGGAGACATAGAACCCCATTGGGGTTCTTGATCTTTTTTCCACGTTCTTAATAGATCAATGCTTTTAAGGAAAAAAGCTTTGTCTTGAGCGATCATTAGAATTGCTCTAAGTCAGCAAAGAAAAATGAAGCCTCAATAGCTGCATTATCATCGCTATCACTGCCGTGAACTGCGTTTTTTGCCTTTGATTCAGCAAATAATTTACGGATAGTGCCATCAGCTGCTTCTGAAGGATCAGTAGAGCCGATTAATGTTCTGAAATCTAAAACGGCATTGCTTTTTTCCAATACTGCAGCAACGATTGGTCCTGATGACATATACTCCACCAACTCACCATAAAAAGGTCGTTCGCTGTGCACAGCATAAAACTTACCTGCACGATCTTCGCTCAAGTGAAGTTTTTTCATTGCGACAATTCTAAATCCGGCTTCTTCAATCTTAGCCAATATTGCACCTGTGTTGCCGTTTTCTACAGCCTCAGGTTTTACCATAGTAAAAGTTCTGTTTCCTGACATGTTTTATTCTTTCTTTTCGGGGCGCGAAAGTATAAATCCAATATTGGTTTACGGCCATGAAAGCATTACTAATTTTGCGCCCCCATGAGAGTAGGCCTAATTTTTACATTTTTAATCTTAAGTGCCTCGTTGTTAGGACAGTCAATTTATCAGGAAACGATAAAACTGAAGAGCGGTGAGCTGAATTTGGCCTCTATCAAGGACACGTTGAAGCCAGATCATTTGATTATAGCCTTTACTGACGATGCAGGAGAGCGATGGAAATACACTTCTTGGGCTCATGAGTTGCATTGGTTGGCAGCTGATAGAAATGCTTTGATTGTAGCTCCAGAAACAAAAAGTCAGCGGTTAACTTGGAGCGAATTGTCATCAATGATGAATCACTTTAAAGACAGTGTTCAATCGCTAAATAGAACTGAATTCATTTCATTGGGCAGTGGAGCTTCGCTTACTTCATCTCTCATAAGTAATGGTTTTAACGGTTTAATTATTTCTCCTTCAGAAGTTGTTTCTAATCTTGAAGGAACTTACCAAACGGTAGTTGGCTTGGTGTCAACAACTACTGTGGATAGTGGCGGATTGATAATTGACAGTCTATCTCGTGCAGGGCAATGGGTCATATATGAGCATCAGCAAGGTGCTGATTACTATTATATCGATGGTTACAAACATTTTTATTCAGATGTTTTTGATCGAGTTGATTCATTGAGTCAAGAATTGCTAAAGGACTCTTTGCATCAGAAAAAAACTGAAGTCATCAATAATCTCCCAGACGTCATTCGTGAAGGACAACAAATTGAAATCAATGTGTTGGTGCAGGAAAACGGAGACTTTCTGCTTGACTTACTTAACCTTAGTGCTGAATCGGTTTTTCATGAAGAGATGTATTTAGGAAAAGGGAAGCACACCTTTAGACTGAACACAAATGATCTGGAATGGGGTGTATATAAAGTTCAAATTGATGCCCCTAAGTTTTTATACAAACACAAAATAATGATTAGAGGATGAGCAATGTAATTCAGTTAAGTAAAGGTCGCGAGAAATCTATTGAGCGCTTTCATCCTTGGATATTTTCAGGTGCTATTTCTAAAAAGCCTGATGGCATAAAGGAAGGTGATGTCGTTGATATCACAGATTTTAAAGGGGCGTTTTTAGCTCAAGGACATTATGCAGATGGCTCTCTTGCCATAAAGATTCTGACATTTAAAAATGAGTTAATCGATGCGGAATGGTTTCATAATAGACTAAAAGCAGCGGTGGACTTAAGGAAGTCAATTGAATTACCAAGTAAGAAGACGAGTGCATACCGCTTAGTGCACGGTGAGGGAGATTCATTGCCAGGATTAATAGTAGATGTATATGCTGGTACCGCAGTACTTCAGCCACATTCTGCTGGAATGACTAATAGTTTACCATTGATCGTAGAGGCGCTCAAAGGGTTGAAATTCAAAAACATACTGCACAAGCCTGTTGGAAAGCAAAAAACGGAAGTTCTTTTAGGTGAGGTTACCAACCGAATTCAAATAGCTGAGCATGGAATAGCCTATAATGTTGATGTGTTGAAAGGGCAGAAGACAGGTTTTTTCCTTGATCAACGCGATAATCGAAAACTATTAGAAACCTATTCAAACAAGAAGTCAGTGCTGAATGTCTTTAGTTATTCAGGCGGATTTAGCATGTCTGCCGCTAAAGGTGGGGCAATAAAAGTTGTAAGTGTTGATGCCTCTCAAGGTGCGCTAGATTTGGCTGAAGAAAATGCACAATTAAATAATTACAGCGAAATTCACTCATCGCTTAAAGTTGATGCGGTTCCTTACATAGAATCAATGGACGAAGCTTTCGATCTGATTGTGCTCGACCCGCCAGCTTTTGCGAAGCATAAAAGCGCACGGCATAGTGCCATTCAAGCATACAGAAGAATAAATGAGGCTGCTATAAAGAAATTGAAACCAGGAGGTGTGTTGTTTACCTTTTCCTGCTCTCAGGTAGTTGATCGCGATTTGTTTTCAAGCACTATAGTGAGTGCAGCCATAAATGCTGGCAAACAATTGCAAGTCTTGCATCATCTAAGGCAACCAGCGGATCATCCAGTAAGCATAGCTCACCCAGAAGGTGAATATCTAAAAGGCCTGGTCTTAAGAGTTTTGAGTTAGATGTTGTTGGTGAGAGTGAAAAAAAAGTGGTTAAACCAAACCATTTTTTCGACACATTCGTATCACCTAACTGATGAAAGCTAAGAAGCGACTTACAAGAAAAGACCCGAGTTACTTTATTCCATTGCCTTATGCTATGGCTATTAAGAGGTTAATTCCTGCTGAGGTAATGAATGATTCGTTATACGATGGTATGAAGCTTTCACTAAAAACTGATGGAGTAATAAATATTACGATTTCGGTAACAGCCCATTATAACGGAGAAGACCATGTAATTGGACAAATCCCGAATGGCATGATATCTAGAGTTCAGGGACTTATGGAACATGAGAACGCATTTCAGTGAGTCTCGAAAGAAAATTTTGCGACTGGTTGAAAAACATGTTTTGGATTAGTTTTGATGAGCTACCAGAGCTAGACGATCTAGGTCTTAATTCAACCAATTTTTAGAATAGGGCTAATTGCTCACTTCCGAAAGCGCCTTCATGCTTTAAAAGCCATTCCTTTCTTTCTAGCCCAGCCGCGTATCCAGTTAGAGTCCCGTCATTGCCAATAACACGATGGCAAGGTACTAGAAGAAGGTAGGGATTTTCACCGACAGCTGCGCCTATAGCTCTTGCCTTATTTGCATCTCCTAAATCTAAGGCTAAATCAAGGTATGATCTGGTTATGCCGAATTTGATATGTCGAAGCAATGTGTAAACATTCGACTGAAAATCACTTCCTTCAATAAAAAGCGGAAGGTTAAATACCTTTCTATTTCCTTGAAAATATTCTTGAATTTGAACTTCAGCTTCGCGTTTCCATTCCACATGAGCACCTGGTCCGCCAACTATGGCATCTTCTTCATTAATCCATCCAGAGGTAACGATATGTGTATCATTACCAACTATTCTAAACCATCCGATTGGTGTGTCTACGATATGCTGATACATTGCTTTTGATTCATGTTATGAATAACGGAAGGCCTTGCTAAACAAAGGGCTAGCGTAAAGAAACTTATCAAGATGAGTGCGTTAGTCGTAGAATCAGACTACCTTTGCAGCTGAATTACAGATATATTGCAAACTTTCGAATCACTCGGGCTCAATGAGAATATAGTCAAAGCCCTCCAAGACCTTAACATTACAACGCCAACGCCTATTCAAGAGCAGGCAATTCCTATGTTGCTAAATGAAGCAACAGACTTTTTAGGATTGGCGCAGACCGGAACTGGCAAAACAGCCGCTTTTGGTATTCCACTTATCGAGCATATCGATATTGACATTCACGCTGTTCAGGCAGTTGTGCTTTCTCCGACAAGGGAGTTAGCTCAACAAATCGCACAGCAATTGACGCACTTTTCTAAGTACTTACCGAAGATTGAAGTTGGTGTTGTTTATGGAGGTGCTGCGATTTCAAATCAAATTAGAGATTTGAAAAGAATGCGACCTCAAATACTGGTTGCTACACCTGGACGTATGATTGACTTGATTGATCGTAAGGTTCTGAACCTTAGTAATGTAAGGTTTGCGGTTTTAGATGAAGCTGATGAGATGTTGAATATGGGCTTTAAAGAAGATATCGATACAATTTTATCTTTCACGCAGCACGATAAAAACACATGGTTGTTTTCTGCTACCATGCCACCTGATATCAGAAATATCGTACACAAGTACATGAAAGACCCACTAGAGGTCAGTATTATTTCAAAAGAGAATTTAAACACCAATATCAAACATCAGTTTGCATTGGTAAAGCGCTTCGATAAAGAAGCTGCTATCCAGCGGATTATTGATGCTGAAGGTGGTGATATGTACTGCTTAATATTTTGTCGTACGAAGGCAGAAACACAAAGGCTGTCAAGCAGTATGGGGGAGTCGGGGTACGCTGTAGAGGCTATTCACGGTGATCTTTCTCAGCAACAGCGAAATGCTGTAATGCGCAAGTTTAAGTCAAAGCAGGTTAGGATTCTGGCGGCAACTGATGTTGCTGCGCGTGGTATTGATGTTAATGACTTGACACATGTAATTCATTATGACTTACCAGATGAGTTGGCTTTCTATACCCACCGAAGCGGGCGCACCGGTCGTGCTGGTAAAACAGGAACAGCTATTTCTTTGGTTTCACCTGCTGAACAACGTAAGTTGTTTGCTATTGAGCGTCAGTTGAAAGCTAAGTTTGAGAAGATTATGATTCCTTCGGCTGATGAGGTAAAGCTAAAATCTGTTCAGTCTAAATTAGATGAGTTGCTTTCTGTGGAAGAAACAGATGAAGCTAAAAGTTGGGTGCATGCTTTTTTAGAGCAGCTTGAGTTTCTATCAAAAGAGGATATTATAGCTAAGTACATCACTGGAGTAATGGAAAGAGTGAGGGTAGAGAAAGGTGGTGACTTAAATGCTTCTGCTGGCGGATCTAGAGATGATAGAGGTAGACGAAGCGACCGTGATAGAGGACGTAGCGATAGAAGTGACCGAGGTAGACCAAATGTCAGAGGAAGAAGAGAAGATAGAGGTGGACGAGAGGGTAATTATGACAAACCTTTCAACAAAAGGGTAGGTGGTAAGGAGGAGAATATGAAAACCTTTGAAATCAATCTGGGAAAAGGAGATGAGCTTAATAAAGGTGATCTACTGAAGATTATTTGCGATACAACTGGAGTTAGAAGCAAATACATTGGAAGAATCGACATGTTTGGTGATAAGGCTAAATTTGATATTGAGGTTGCGAAAGCCGATAGTATACAGCCAGCATTTAAAGGACTTAGATTCAAAGGGCGCGCCATCAAGGTTGATCCGAAGGGTTAGGATTTAGCCATCTTTTTCTTGGCTTAAGTACTTAATTAAACCGTGAGCAAATTCGTTTAGTTCCTTTAACTCCTCTGAGCTTAAAGGCTTCATTTCACTAAAGATTAGTAATTGATCGGAAGTAGATTCGATATGGTACCCGCGGTTTTGAAGAATAAACTGACGCATTTCTTGATTGAATAGTTTTCGGACACTTTTTACAATTGTTCCTCTAAGAAGAATTCCTCGAGAGAATTCAGGGTCTTCATCAAAGTTGATGTCATTAAACCCTCCGGTACTGAATATCCTGTCGAATAGTTCTTCTTTTTCAAGACTAAATTCAGGAATAGGGTTTCTCAAGTCAATTACCATCAAGGTGGTGTCATACAGTGTTTTGGCTTGAAGGGCCCCTTCATCAAAAACTACGTCCATTATTCTGAAAAAGAGATTGTGATCTCTTAATAATCCGGAGGAGACATTATGGATGTATTCAATAGGGTGGGTTTTAAAAAATTCAAATCGTTTCAGTTCATCGAAGCCGTATTCCTTGCCAATAACGAATTGCCACCCAAAGAACGCAGCAGTTTTCATTATCTCACGTTGATGTTGGTTCATCCATCGAGCGCTATGCTGATGTTGAGGAGTCAATATTCGCATACTGTAAGGATGATCAGAGGTGGTTTCATGAAGTTCTGTCCCTCTAATGTCAAAGCTTCCGCCACGGTCGCGAATCAGCGTGCCATATTCGTTTAAGTATTCCATTACTGAGAAGTCAGCCAAAATGGCATCGGATAAATTAATGATCAATTTTTCATCTTTAGGCGAGTCTTTAAATGCTTGTTTAACCTTGAGCAGATTCAAGAAATTGAATACCCCTCCAAACTTTAGTTCGAAATACTCTGGATGTTGCTGGCTTGTTATTTTAGGTTTGAAAATAGCTTGGACAAATGACTTCATTGTTGTTCTTGACTTTATCCATTGCACAAGAAATGCCGCCCCTAATCCAAGCGCTATTCCCCAAAGCAGTCCATATATCAAAACGGAAAGAAGGGTGGATACCATGACAAGTAACTGCTCCTCGCCACGATCATAAGCATCAGCAAACTCCCTAGGCGAAGCCAATCGATAACCAGTGTAAACAAGTATTGCTGCTAACGCAGCCATTGGAACCTCTTCAAGTACGGGCCTAAACACTATTATAAACAGTAAAACAATGACTCCATGAAAGAAATTGGAGTATTTAGTTTTTCCATTATTACTGATATTCACTGAGCTGCGAACGATGGCGGTAATTACCGGGAGCCCTCCAATAGCTCCGGATATTATACTGCTAACACCTACGGCCATTAAATCTTTATTCAGGTTCGTTCTATGATGTTCTGGGTCAATCTTGTCGACAGCCTTCGTGCTAATTAAGCTTTCGATAGTTGTTATAATCGTAATTGAAAATACTACTAACCAAAAATCTACTGTCCCAACTTTTCCGAAGTCAGGAAACATTAGTCCAGACCATAGGTCCTCGGGGAAAGTAATTAGCTGCTTTTCTGGATATATAAATGCTTCAGAGGTTATTCCTAAAAAGCTTGTTATCCAGTTTCTGTAAATAAAAACCAATGGTATAGTGATCACTAAAACCCAAACAGAAGAAGGAATAAAGTGAATCAACTTGTTCTTGATCCGGGGGTGATAAATAGCAATTAACAATCCTGTGACAGTTACCAAGGTGATTAAGGGATGCAGGTTGAACAGGCTGCCAGGAAGGTCAAAGATGCTATCCATAGCGGATTGAGCATAGTTGTGATGACCAAGTCCAACATGCAGCTGCTTTACTAATATGATAACTCCAATTGCGGCAAGCATGCCATGCACTACCGCACTTGGAACAACTTCTCCTAAACGTCCAAGTTTGGCAAAACCCATGATAACTTGAAGCAAGCCCGCAAAGCAAATGGCTGCCAATACATAGGGAAACCCACTCGCATTTCCATCAGCTAGCAATTGATTCCCGGTAAGAATAACAACTATAGCCCCAGCACCTGGTCCATTTATAGCTATGCGACTGCCTCGTATAAAAGTGGTAACCAAGCCTCCTACAATTGCGGAAATTAGGCCCGAAATTGGCGGTGCGTCAGACGCTATTGCTATACCCAACCCTAAAGGCAGCGCAACAAGCGAAACGCTAATCGCAGCAATAAGGTCGTTGCGCCAATATTTTTTAATCTCGGTTAACATCTGAAAGAAAGGGTAGGTTTAATCGTGGTTAAAGTATGGAAATAAGTTGGGTTCTAACTTTTGTATCTATTCTACTGAAAGAATTAAGCCCTCAGAAGCGACATTGATCATTTCACTAGCAACCACCTTAAACTCTTCGCTTTGATTATTCAATAATGGATTGGTATGGTTTAAATGAATGAAATAGATTTTTCGTTTATCGTCAACCGTCAGAGACTGAAATAGCTTTATTGATTCTGAAACAAAAGGGTGAGGGACTTTCGATATGTCTCGACCAGGCAACTCTTTTCCATCATAGAATGTCGCATCTAATAATGCATAGTTATGTTGCTTAATGAGCTCTAGAATATTTTCATCCCAAAGCTCCCATTTATCAATATCAGGTATGAAAAGAGTTTTGTTATAACGAATTTCAATTGAATAACCCGCGGTTTCTGAGAACTCATCTCTGTGCGGCACGATGAATGGAGATATTGCTAGGTCATCAGATAGGCTATATCTCTGGTTACTATTTAATTCAATGAGCTTGATGTTTTTCAATTTATCAAGTTGACTCCATGGTGCATTTCCCTCTAGAAAAGCCTTCATCTTAGGTAGGACGTATACTGCAACAGATTCAGTATTCATTGCTTCTCTTCCTAAGTACATCAAACCCGTGTAATGTCCAATGTGGGCATGAGTAAGAATTATTCCTCCAAACGTTTGATCCTTAAATACTTCTTTGGCTTTTTGAAATTGAGTAGTAAAATCAGGTGTTGCATCAATAATATAAAAGCTGCTTCCATCAGAAATTGCTATTGAGCTAACCTTGTGTGATTTAATTGGATCTTGAAAGGCAGCGTTGCAGCATGACTTTATGCAGTTTGCTTGCGGGTGACCCGCGTCTTGAGCAACCCCCAAAACCAATACTCCCTGGGCCATTACGTTTTGTGCTATGAACAAGCCAAAACAATATAAAATGAGTCTTTTTATCATGCTTTCAAACTTAACGTTTCACACCAGTTAACACTTCTCAACTCCTTTAAACTTTTGTGGTGAATGATGCGACTTAGTTTTGAATCAATCAAATAACCACTTAATCCTATGAAAAATTTTACTGTCAAAACAATCCAAGAAATAGTATTCTTAATTGCACTTAATCTTGGCGGGGTGGCAATAGCAAAAGCCCAAGATCAAAAGCCGAGCAATTCTAAGAAAGTAATAATTGAAGTTGAGGTTACTGAAAATGGCACTAAAAGCATAACGGTAATCGAGAAGCACATGGATCAAGAGGAGGTGGATCTTGAATTGGATGAAATGTTGGAAGACATAGAAGTGATTTTGGACGAAGCTGTAAATGAAATTGATCAAACTGATCTGGAAATAATAATTCGAAGAAATGGAAATATGGAAGAGCCGATGTTCAGAAGGTACATAATGGCTGTTCCAGAGCGTATAGATTGGAATGAAGAATCAGAATCACGTGCTTTTCTGGGAGTGATGACAAGCAAAGTTGATAAAGAGGAGGCTGAGAAATTGAACATTGATAAGGGAGTTAAAATTGATAAGGTTGTACAAGGTTCGGCAGCTGAAAAAGCTGGTTTATTGCAAGGGGATATCATCATCGAGTTGGATGGAAAAGAAGTAAATAGCTTTAATGAAGTAGCTACTTGCATTCATGCCAATGAACCTGGAGATGCTATAATAATTGAATTGTCGAGGGATGGGGAAAAGAAGAAAATAACTGCTGAGCTTGGTGAGCATAGCCCAAGATCCTATTCGTATAAGTTCGACTGGGATTCAAAAGGAGAAAGGCCTCCGCATCCTCCTAGACCACCTCACCATGATTTTGGTCTTCCTCATTTTGAGTCGATTATTGAACAGCACGATAGAAAAGCGTTTTTAGGAATCGTAGGGAAGTCAGTCGAAAAAGATGGATGTGTTCGACTTCAAGAAGTGTTTGAAGGTACAGCAGCAGCTAAAATGGGAATAAAACAAGGAGATGTTGTTCAATTAATTAACGGCCACGAAACGAAGGATATTAAGGAATTGGTGGATATCCTTTCTGAAATGTGTATCGAAGAAGAGGTTAAGATTGAGTTTGAAAGAGATGGGAAGAATAAGAAAACTTCAGGAAAATTGATGGAAATAGATCGTCAAATTGAAAGAACATCTCGAAGCAAAGGGTTGAAAGAGTACGTATATCATATTGAGGTAAGCGAGCTGTCATTTGAAGAAATTCGTGAACTCAATAAGAAAAGTGATGCCAATCTTGATGAAAGCAATTCTCTAAAAATGGATCATTTCACAGTTTCCCCAAATCCAGGAAACGGGGTGTTTATATTGGACATGGGATTGGCATCGAAAGGCGATGTAGAAGTAGAGGTGTATGACACAAATGGTCGTTCTGTTTACAAGAACAGTCTCGAAGGTGATACCGATATTGTTCTAGAACGTATTGATATAACTGATCAACAATCGGGGATGTATTATATTTCAATTAAACAGGAAGGTAAGGGGAAAATTAGTCGAGTAATAAAACAGTAGAGCCCATCATTCTAAGCCCTTTTCGGAGGGCTTTTTAATGATCTTGACACCTTCAATTTGACCTTTAAAGCCATTTAGAAACTCAGTGGCTTTCAATCTACGTTTGCCAGGAGTTTGAATTTCAAGGATTTCTAGCCAGAAATCATTGCATTCCACAAAAAGCTGATTTCCTTCTCGTAGGAAACCATTTTTTGAAGTGGAAGGTCTATCTGTTTTTTTGCTTCTCGAAATCTTCCATACCTCTTCACGATCTTCGACTCTAACTTTTGTGAACCCACAAGGAAAAGGTGACATTCCACGGATGAAATTGTGGACATTCTGAACGTTTTGATTCCACTTAATTTCGCAATCGTCTTTGAATATTTTGGGCGCATGCTTTGACTCAGATGATAAATCTTGTTCTTGCAAAGTGTAAGATCCAGACGTAATCATTTTCAATGACTCTACCAACAAAGAAGCGCCCTCTTGCATAAGACGGTTATAGACATCACCTGCTGTTTCATTTTCATCAATGGGCGTGCTTCTGCTATTGAGAATACTTCCGGTATCGATTTCATGCTTCAATTTGAAGAATGTAACACCTGTAGTTTTTTCCCCATTGATGATTGCCCAATTGATAGGAGCTGCTCCACGATAGTCGGGCAGGAGTGAACCATGAACATTATAGGTTCCAAGTTGAGGCATGTTCCAAACTACTTCAGGAAGCATTCTAAAGGCCACAACTATTTGTATATCAGCATTAAGTGAACGTAATTCTGAAATGAAGTCTTTAGATTTTAAGTTGGTAGGCTGAAGAATATTCAAGTTATGCTCTAAGGCATAACTCTTTACGGCTGAAGGTTGAAGCTTGTGTCCTCTTCCAGCGGGTTTGTCTGGAGCTGTAACTACTCCAACTACTTCAAAATGATTTTCCACTAAAGCAGTAAGGCTTGCTACAGCAAAATCAGGCGTTCCAAAAAAAACTATTCTCATTCCATTCATAAAAGGCAAAGATACTTTGATGTGCTACATTCAAATCTTTCGTTTAGTTTTGATTCAAGATGAGAAAATCGACCAATTTCGTGGTAGTTATATTATTGATTATCAATTCATCGTGCAGCCGAACAGACAACTCTTTTAGAGATCGTTTTAGATGGTTATCTGGAAAATGGGAAGGAAAGCTAGGGGAGGCCGTTCTAATAGAACAATGGAAATGGAATAAGTACAGATTCGAAGGTCATGCGTATAGCATAACCAATGGTGATACCGTAGATTCAGAGGAGTTGTTTCTTCAAAACTATGGGGATAAGGCAGGTTATACAGTGGTGATTAATGATGAAGGTCCTTACACGTTCTCGTTGACTCAAGAAACTCCTCTTGAATGTGAATTCGAAAATGTTGACTATGATTTTCCTTCGGTCATACGCTACACCGTTTATGGAGATATCGCGCTAGGCATTGAGTTGCTTCCTCGTGATAATTCAAAATTGACAAGTTTGTCAAATAAGCTGAAGCATACGGTAAGGTAGATTTTCCATCTCCAAACAATTCAATCTTTCAGGGTCAATCTGAGTTTCCAATCATTAGTTTCGTAGCCTATCAAAAGGTTTCAACGATGCATGACTTTTCAGCTGCCCAGATTAAAAAAATAGTAGTCCACTACGTTGGCAATAAAGCCAATGAAGAACGATTAACCCTTAGCGATCAGCATGTTAGGAGCTTAGCTATTGAAGAAGAAGAGTTACTTCTACGATATTTCTTGAAACCTTTTCAGAGTGAGGAGTATATGGCTTTTCATCATCATACTGACTTGGAGTTGAATGAAACCTACAACTATGTTAATGAGTTATTTCTCACTTCCGTCAACTTCATAGAGGCATCTCAGAAGCTCGGAAAGCATCTCTACGCTCATTCCATTCATCCTCGGATTAAAGGAGGGGAGTTTTACGTAGTTCATTTTACAGATGTGGCACTTGATGGTGAATTGGTAGAGGCTGTCGGATTATTTAAGAGTGAGCAAAAGAATGTTTTTATGAATGTGTTGGACGCTGATGAGCGGTTCGAACTTCAGTTTGAAAACGGTATTGACATTCGAAAGCTGGATAAAGGATGCATCATATTTAATTCGTCAGTAGATGATGGGTTCAAAGTTCTGACACATGATCAACTAAGTAAAGGAGAGGAAGCTCAATATTGGAAAGAAGACTTCTTAGGAGTGCAGCCAATAAGCACAGAATATACCATGACCAAAGAGTATATGACAATGTGCAAATCTTTCGTTATTGAGGAAATGACTCAAGCATTTGACATAGATAGAGCTTCACAAATCCAAATGCTCAATAAATCAAGTGGCTACTTTACTGAGAATGATGAAATTGATTCCCAAGATTTTGCACAATCTGTATTGGAACAGCCTGAGGTTATTGAAACGTTTAATTCATACAAAGACCGCTATAAAGAAGAACAAAACGTTGAAATTGAAGATCACTTTGAATCGTCAAAACAGGCTGTGAAAAGTGGAAAAAAATTCTTTAAAAGTGTTTTAAAGCTCGATAAAAACTTCCATATCTACGTGCATGGCAGCCCTGATAATATTGAGCAAGGTTACGATGCAGAACGTGGGTTAAAGTTTTATAAGGTCTTCTATAAAGAAGAAAAGTAGTTAATTACCAGCCTAATAAATATGCGAATATCAATGGCGCTACTATTGTTGCGTCAGACTCGATAATATACTTGGGCGTATCAATGTCCAATTTACCCCAGGTGATCTTCTCATTCGGAACAGCCCCAGAATAAGACCCATAGCTTGTTGTTGAATCACTGATTTGGCAGAAGTAACTCCAGAATGGAATGTCATGCATTTCCATGTCCTGATAGAGCATTGGAACCACACAAATAGGGAAGTCACCTGCGATACCCCCACCAATTTGAAAGAAGCCGATACCATTATCTCCAGCGTTTTTAGTGTAGTAATCAGCCAAATAAGTCATGTATTCAATACCCGACTTCATCGTAGAAGCTTTCAACTCACCTTTCATTACATAAGAAGCGAAAATGTTACCCATGGTGGAATCTTCCCAGCCAGGCACTATAATTGGCAAGTTCTTTTTAGCTGCTGCAAGCATCCAACTGTTTTTAGGATCAATCTCATAATATTGCTCTAAAACACCTGAATTCAGCATTTTATACATGAATTCATGAGGGAAATAGCGCTCACCATTATCTTCAGCTTCTCTCCATATGCTGAAGATGTGTTTTTGAAGTCTTCTGAAGGCTTCTTCTTCAGGAATACAAGTGTCTGTAACTCTGTTCAAACCTCGCTCTAGCAAACCCCATTCTTCTTTTGGCGTCAAATCACGATAGTTTGGAACACGCTCGTAATGGCTATGAGCCACTAGATTCATAATGTCTTCTTCTAAGTTTGCTCCCGTGCAGGAGATAATCTGGACTTTATCTTGTCGAATCATTTCGGCAAATGATTTACCTAGCTCAGCTGTGCTCATCGCCCCAGCTAATGTTACCATCATTTTCTTTCCTTCATTCAAATGCTTCTCATAGCCTTGAGCAGCATCTACCAATGCTGCAGAATTGAAATGCTTGTAATGTTCTAGAATAAAGTTGCTTATTGGTCCTTTACTTGCCATGATTTAAAAATTTATAGCTCAATAGTTTGTAATAAAGTTTAGCCACCAGGAATTCAGAGGCTTTGTTTCCTTCCATAGGAGCGAGTTCAACGATGTCAAATCCAACCACGTTCTTTTGTTCGAATACTTTCTTCAAATAGCGAATCATTGTATTCCAATCAATTCCTCCGGGTTCAGGCGTTCCTGTAGCTGGCAAAATTCCTGGGTCAAAAGCATCCAAGTCAATGGTTAGGTACACATCGTCAGTCATCAGAGCTATTGATTGATCCATCCAATCAGTAGTTCCGTACATGTTTTCTGCAAAAAAAGTCTTGCTGCGATCCATATGTTCGACCTCATCGATGTCCATACTGCGAATTCCTACTTGAATTAGGTTTGTATTTACACTAGCGTCATACAATGCACAAGCATGATTGTAGGGAGAGCCATGATAACTTGGACGCAAATCAGCATGCGCATCTAATTGAAGCACAGTGAGGTTGTCATACTTCTCGTAGAAAGCCTTTATGACTCCTATGCTTATAGAATGTTCTCCTCCAAAAAACGTCAGGTATTTGCCTGTTTCTAGTAATTCGTTTGTCTTGGAATAAACCTCCTTAAACATAGCTTCAGGTGATGAATCTTCTTTCAGTTGAGGTAGTATATGCACACCTTTTCGGTAAACTTCGGTTCCTGTTTCTATGTCATAGAGCTCCATGTTTTCTAATGCGTCAAGAAAGGCTGGAAAACCTCTATCAGCACCCTTTATCCATGTGCTGGTCCCATCATAAGGAACAGATTGCAGCAACACAGCTGCATAGTCGTATGCGCAGAACTCATCTGCTACTCCTGCAAAATTTGTCATTCTTGATTGTATCCTAAAAGTCTAAACATGTCTTCAGCTGATTGTTCATTTCGATAGACGTAGTCGATTATATTCCCCTTCTCGTCACGATCAATAATCACGTGTTTGGGCGAGGGGATGAGGCAATGCTTAATTCCGCCATACCCACTGATGGCATCTTGATACGCACCTGTGTGAAAGAAACCCAAGTACAACGGCTCTTCATCTGTTTCTGGGTATGTTGGCAATAACACCTCTTGATTAAAATCTTCAGAATTGTAATAATCTGAATGGTCACAACTTATACCGCCAATATTGGCCCTGCGGTATTCATTGTTCCATTTATTAATCGGCAACAGAATGAATTTTTCGTGAATTGACCAAGCATCTGGAATGGTATTCATTAAGCTATTATCAATCAAGTACCAAGATTCATTGTCATTTTGTTGTTTCTGTTCCAATACTTTGAAAATGATTGCGCCACTTTCTCCTACAGTATACTTGCCGAACTCAGTAAAAATATCCGGCTCAGGAACATTGTCATTGTCGCAGGCTTCCTTGATTCCTTTCACAATTTCATTGATCACATAGTTGAAATCATACTCAAAGCCCAAGTTGTTTCTAATGGGAAATCCACCACCTAGATTAAATGAGTTTAACGTTTCTGACTGTTTTTTAAGATCGATATAAAGTTTAACCGCCTTCTGAAACTCGCCCCAATAGTAAAGACTGTCCTTAATACCCGAATCAACGAAGAAATGCAGCATTTTAAATTCAACCAGCTCGTTGTTTTTGATTTCATTATTGAAGAAATCATTGATCTCGGCATGACGAATGCCTAGGCGAGAGGTGTAATATGCAGATTGTGGCTCTTCATTGATAGCCATTCTAATACCGATCTTAACAGGATTCTTGATTCCCGCAGCTTTCGCGACTGCGGTTAGTCGCGCCAACTCTGATTTGCTATCCAACACAACAATAATGTTAGTGAACCCCATTTCATGCAGCGAAATGATCTTTCTTAAATAGTCATCTGTTTTGTATCCATTATTGACAATGGTTCTTTTCTTATCAATTTTATCCTCTTTGTAAAGATTTTGAATTAGGTCTATATCAAAAGAAGAAGAGGTTTCTAAATGAACATCATGCTTGAGCGCAGCTGAGATCACGTGAGAAAAGTGGTTGCATTTGGTGCAGTAGCAATAGTGATATTCTCCTCTATAACCATGCTTTTTGATAGCACGATTAAACAGGTTACGAGCTTTCTTTATTTGATCACCTATTTTAGGAAGGTAAATAAACCGGAATGGTGTGCCGTATTTCTCAATTAAATGCTTAAGAGATATTCCGTGAAAAGTGAGGTATCCATCTCTAAGGTCGAAACCTTCTTGAGGAAAATAAAAGGTTTGATCAATAAGGTTGAAATAGGTGTTTTTCATTTACCAGCAATGCGGACTTAATTCATTAATAATAAATGAACGAAAGTATAAATAGACGTTTGATTTAAGACCGATTTTAAGTTAAATCAAAAAAAGCCCTAACTAACTAAAGCTAGGGCTTTCAACATCTAATTGAAAGTCAACTATTCTGTTTTCAACACTTTGTGCAATGAAGTTTCTCTTGAACTCATTTTTACTTTGATGAAGAAATAACCAGATGTAAACTCTTGCAGGCTTATTTGCTTAGATGTCATTTGCGTTTTGATATGTTGCCCCAATGCATCAAAAACCTCTACTGTGACTTTTTCGTCCATTGCTTTATCGAAGTAATAAAGTCCATCTGTGCTTGGGTTAGGGTAAATCGAGATATTTCTTAGTTCAAAATCGCTGATGCCAACTACTTCTGATACCGTAAATGACTTTTCAACTGAACATCCGAATACATCTGAAATAGTTAATGTGTAGCTACCTGAAGCGAGGCCACCAATTGAATCCCCTTTTTGGCCACCTGACCATGAATAATCGTAGTTCCCACTCGATCCAATTAAAGAAATATCGATTGAACCGTTGTTTTGACCTACTTCTGAATCCTTTACTATTCCGTTGGTAGACACATCAAATGTTGAGCATTTATTGTGATTGTAAAATTGATCAACTGAATCAGCTGCATCTTGAAACATACTAATATCAGGACATCCACTACCATTGAATGAACTGTCCCTTGCCCAAACTACAGAATAGCTAAAGCTATTCTTGTCACCAGCTGATAAAGTCACAGGACCGAAAGACATCAATGTTTTGTATTCGCCTGCATTTATACCAGTGTTACACATCGATTCACCTCCTTCGTTAGGAGAATCAGGATAGGTGTGAAGCACAGTATCACCTTGGCTGCTAAGTCTAGGCGAGCCAAACTCGTCTAATCCTTTCAAAAAGTTGTAATACTCAAAAGAAATACTTGGAGTTCCATATGGATCACCAAAAAAGGTGCTTGTTAGATGTGTTGAGTTATGCATTTCACTCTCCGCTCCATTGTCTAAGTATGGAGCTTTATTCATTTGGATCCCAATCATAGCAAGATCAGCTCCGTATCCATTCGGGAGATCGTCAAATGCATCCCCATTATAACCATAAGCCATCTTTCGATCTACGTCAAAGCCAACGAAATCATCAGAAGCTTCGCCTAAATCGATGTCGGTAAACACTCCTATATATGTATCGTGGTATTCGCGATCACTTCGATTGATTAAAGTGTAATCATAAAAGGTAGTATTGTTGACATGCCCAGAATCGATAAAAGAATAGGCCATTGCATGCACTTCAATTCCGAATTGACCTCCACCAGTTTCAGTATGTAGGTTTCCCGCATCGTTGAATACCCAAAAGACAGCTTGGTCGCCCTTAATTAAAGGATAGTCTCCATCTTCATGATTGTATGAACCATCTCCGTTCTCATCATAGAAAGGCGCCAAGTCATTTGAAATAGTATTGATGAAATATGAATTTCCTTTAGCTGGCCATGATATGATTTCTTCTACTGCTGCTTGGCCTGCTAAGAAGTTTTCAATATCACTTGCATCCAATTTCCATACACGATCAAACTCGTTACAGACAGCAGTATTTGTAACTCCACTGTCCGAAACCGGGCCAGCGAAGAAGTCCACACCACCTTGGCGATACAAATGACCTGCCATGCTTAATGTATTACCCGAATCAAGCCCTCCAATCCAAATGGAACCAGAAAAAATCGCATTTATACCAGATCCTTTTGGGGCTTCATAACCTGCATCCATTAAATCCCACTACATGTCACCACTATTGGTTATGGTGGCACTAACGTTATTTATGTCTAGCGTATTAAAATCACTTAGAGGTGGACACTGTGCTGATACTATTCCGGATATTAGCATTCCGGCTAGGGGTAGGGTAAACTTTTTCATGGTGTTTGATTTTGATCAATACTAGGAAGTAATAATCAAACGCTAAAACACCAATGAACTAACGGCAGGATCTCTTGGATAAACGGTTAAGAATCCAAGGAAATGACTATTCAAACAGGTTTTTCTCACGTAAACGATCAAACTCTTTGTATTCACCAAAACAGTCTGTAAAAACAGTTGGAGGAGCAAAGCTGGCTTTATCGCAACTCATGCATAGCTTACCAATACCTTGAACCTCGCCTTCTTTTTTAAACACTAGAATGTCTTTGTAAAAAGAGTCTCCTTTAGTCATTTTGACGAATGTGCAGAATTTTTCTTTGAATATGGTATCGCTAAAAAAGATGTGATATTTCGAATCAATGGTTTCTTCTGAATACTCCAAATGTTCTAATTGTTGCCAAAAGTTATCTAGATCAGCCTTAGACTTGACATGCTTCTTCAAAACATTTGTCCAATGATACATCGCACTTGGATCAGCTTCTCGTTTTTGATTGTACTCTTCCTCAGTTATATCTAAAGTTAAGTGAATCACTTCATCAAAATCAAAAATGGGATTCGGTCGATTTGGGTCTAGCTGAGCGAAAGAGGACTCTGATACTAGCAATACAATGAAAAAGGAAAGCCACTGTCTCATAAATGATTTACAATTGGTCAAATATATGTTCTGTTTTTATGAATCTCTGATAAATTCAAGACGCAAAATATACGCAATGGATGTTTGAATATAATCGTCAAACTATCGTCTAGTCATTGCATCTTCGTACCAATGAATTATCTATCGGTTGAAAACCTTTCCAAGTCGTTTGGAATTAAACCCCTTTTTCAAAACATCACTTTTGGGCTTGCCAAAGGTGATAAAGTTGCTCTGATTGCCAATAATGGTACGGGAAAAAGTACGTTGCTGCGGATTCTATCCGAAAAAGATGTTCAAGATGCTGGCTCTTATACCTACAGGCAAGGGGTTCGAGTTGCATACCTTGAGCAAGAACCTGACTTAAAGGAGGATCAATCTATTGAAGACTTCATCACCTCCGCTAGTGCGAGGATATTGGAAGTAATAGATGAGTATAATAGTATGCTTGACGCATCAAGCTCTGGAAGTGATGCTGATTTGAAGGCGTTGGAAGATGCTCAAGCTGTAATGGACTCGCTGGAAGCCTGGGAATTCGACCGAAGGTTAGAAAGCATGCTGACACGATTTGGAATCAATGACAAAACGCAATTGATCAGCACATTGAGCGGTGGTCAAAAGAAACGACTGGCCTTAGCCTTAGCATTGCTAGATAGCCCAGACTTCTTGATTCTTGACGAACCGACCAACCATCTTGACATTGAAATGGTAGAGTGGTTAGAAGATTATTTGACGCAATCATCAGTTACTTTGCTAATGGTGACGCACGATCGTTACTTTTTAGATCGGGTTTGTAATGTGATTCTTGAAATGAACGATGGCACGATGTATCGCCATCAAGGAAATTATAGCTATTTTCTCCAAAAGCGAGCCGAACGAGAAGAGACATTCCAGGTAGAAATAGACAAGGCGGGGAAGCTCATGAAGAAAGAGCTGGAGTGGATGAGACGCCAACCAAAAGCAAGGACCACTAAAAGTAAGTCACGGATTGATGCTTTTTATGAAATAGAAGCGAAAGCCAAGAGCGGTAAAAAACAAGATGAACTGAAGCTCGATGTGAAAATGTCACGCATAGGTGGAAAGATCTTGGAATTGAAAAAAGTCTACAAGAGCTATGGTGATAACCATATTTTAAAAGGATTTGATTACACCTTTAAAGGCGGTGAGCGTATAGGTATTATTGGAAAGAATGGAATAGGGAAGAGCACTTTCCTAAATATTATAACCGGAAAGGAACAGGCTGATTCAGGTAAAGTTAATGTAGGCGATACGATTGTTTATGGTTACTATTTGCAAGCCGGCATTCAACTTAGTGAAGACAAGCGAGTAATTGAAGTACTAAAAGAGATTGCTGATGTTATCACATTGAGCGATGGAAGTAAACTAACGGCATCAGCGTTTT
The DNA here is from genome assembly GCA_002389645.1 of Flavobacteriales bacterium UBA4422. GTDB lineage: Bacteria > Bacteroidota > Bacteroidia > Flavobacteriales_G > Salibacteraceae > SHAN690. The sequence continues at coordinate 73,270 of DGQE01000026.1, read as the reverse complement.
TACAGCACTTTTTGTTTCCGCCTGAAATGCAATATACCTATGTATCTAAATTAAGTGGTGGCGAAAGAAGAAGGCTTCATTTGATGACTGTACTCATGAAGAACCCGAACTTTTTAATCTTGGATGAGCCAACCAATGATTTAGACTTGCTAACGCTTCAAAAATTGGAAGAGTTTCTTGAAAATTTTGGAGGATGTTTGATCGTAGTTTCTCATGACCGATATTTCCTGGATAAATTGGTTGATCATTTATTCGTTTTCAAAGGAAATGCTGAAATAAAAGATTTTTGGGGTCCTTATTCTGAATACAAACAAACTCAACTTAAAGAAGCTGCAGCACTCAAAAAAACACCTATTAAACCTTCGGTAGAGCATGTGTCTCAAGAAAAGAAAGATCAGCCTAAAAAGAAGTTGAGCTTTAAGGAGAAGTTTGAGTTTGAGGAATTAGAGAAAGAGATCCCTCAACTTGAAGAGAATAAAAAGGAGCTCGAAATAAAGCTTCAAGATCCAAACTTGCCTTTTGAAGAATTACAAGAAATCTCCACAAGTTTAGGAGTGTTGAGTGAGGAGCTTGATCAGAAAACAATGCGCTGGCTTGAATTAGATGATCTAAACTCTTGATTTTTATAAGTATAAGGTAATAATAGGAATTCTATACTAATTATTGCGACTGTTCAAAATTGTTATATTCTTGAACGCTATTAATTGAAGTTAGTGTCTTAAGATTCTTTGAATTGTTTCTTGTGACTTATTCTTTGAGGAGGCGTATTCGAGAGGTTCGATAGGGTTAGAATTTATATCGTTTTTCGCCTCCTCTTTTTATTCTATTATCTTCCCGCCATGGGACTTAGAGATGTCAAGAAAGAACTAGAACAACTTGAACAGGAGGAATTAATCCATCATATTTCAGAGCTCTACAAAAAGCACAAAGCTGTAAAAGAGTATTTCGATTTTTTCGCTAATCCAGACGAGGATGAATTGTTAGAACAATTCAAGGAAAGGGTGTACGAAGGTTTTTATCCAAAAACAGGGAAGAAACTAAAGGTTTATAAAGCGCGAAAAGCCATCAATGATTTTAAGAAGCTGGCGTATTCAGCTGAAAAAGTAGCAGCATTGTTGATTTATTTTACACAAGTATCAACCGTCTACGCCAGAGAGAATAAATTGAAAACTGAAGCATTCTATGTGCGCATTGAGAATAGCTTTGAGGCAGCGTTAAAACACATGCAACAGAACCTTATTTTAGAACAATTCAAAGAAGAGAATGAATCTATAGTTGAACGATGTCTGCCTATGCCATGGAATTGCCATCAACATATGAAGTCGATATTGGAGCAATATTATGATGAATGATAGGTTGTTATCGTTCTAGCTTGAGATATATTCGCATTTCATGAGCGATGCAAAAAATTAGAATGAACGCCAACTTGAATACTTTTCCCTCGATTGTCCTTTCAATAGCAGTGGCTTTTGCTTTATTCTTTCCTGGCTGTGTTGAAAAAGGTTGTACGGACCTCAATGCTAGTAATTATAGCGCAGATGCTGAGAGAAATGACGGTTCGTGTGTTTACGATGCTGTAACGAATCAGGCCAACATAGATTTTGTTGAAACGTATGCTAGTATCGTTCATGCGATGTATAATGATGCGCACACAGAAGCGCTCAATTTGCAAGAAACGATTGACCTATTTATATCAAACCCAACCATTCCGGGTTTAGAGGCTTGCAAAGAGAAGTGGGTGTTGGCTCACATTCCTTATAGTCAGTCTGAAGGTTTTCGTTTTGCTTTTGGAGCAATTGATGATTCTGCAAATAATTATGAGAGGCGCTTAAATGCTTGGGACTTTAATCCTGCTCGAATTGACTATATGGAAGGTTCCCCACAATCCGGAATCATTAACGACTCTGTCAATTACCCATCCATCTCTGCGAAGCGTCTTCTTGAATTAAATGATCAAGGTGGAGGTCAACAAATTACGTTGGGTTATCATGTGATCGAGTTTTTACTTTGGGGAGAAGACGTGACTGCTCTGGAAGATGAACTTCCGGGTTTGCGCACGTTTAGCGATTATGTTATTGCTGACAGTAATGCTAACTCGGCCAAGAGAAGAGGAGCTTACTTAAAAGTATGTGTTGATCAATTGGTCATCGATTTGAAATCACTCTCAGATGAATGGTCTCCGAGTGTTCAGAATAACTACCGAAATGAATTCCTTAACCTTAATCCGAAAAAAGCGACACGCTATGCTATGACGGGGTTGGTGAATTTTAGTCAATTTGAATTGGCTAAATACCGACTAGAGAATGCCTTGGGTTCATTGGAAGGTGATGAGGAATCGCGTTTTAGTGATAACTCTCACCGAGACCTATACTTCAATTCGGTTGGATTGAGGAGTGTTTTCAATGGTCGTTATGGTAGAGTTGATAGCACCTACGTTGAAGGATTCTCTTTAAACGACCTTATTCTTAGTCTTGAACCTCAGATGGCCGCAAGAGCCAAATCATTATCTGACGATCTAGTGACGAAAGCAACGGCAGTTCCAAGTCCTTTGGATTATACCCAAAGCATCGAAGTGATGGGATCTGTTGGTCCAGTGAACGATATGATTAATGCGTTGACAGCCTTTGGGAACCACCTCACGGATGTATCTGTAGAAATGGGGACTGGTATCAAAGGAGATCTATTAGAATAGAAGTGTAAGGACTGAAGGATTAAATCTTCCAAAAGTCTAAATCTATATTTATGAAATTCAAGTATTCGATTGTTTTAATGGGACTCTAAGTGATTGTCTCTCTTTGTGAGTATTAACTCCATTCGCTATTTTTCACCTAGCACAGACAGAGCCATATATCTAATTTCAGCAGCCAGTATAGCGAGTGCTATTGTGGTTGTGCTTGACCAGTTAGTTCTATCATATTTTTTCGATGGCATCGGGCTAGAAGGGTTTTCAGATAAGGCGTTGTTTTTTCATGGTGGATTCGCGTTTTTGGCGAATGCGGCTGCCATCGGATTGGGAATGCAGTTCAGTGAAATAAAGGAACAGTCAATTTCTCAAGATAGGAGGGATGAAGCGGAAAAACTTAGCAAAGAAGCTGAGCTATTAAAATTGAGGCATCAATTGCAGCCTCATTTTTTATTCAACAGCCTAAACTCAATCAACGCGCCCATTGTTGCTGAGCCGAAGGAAGCACGGAAGATGGTTCAACAGCTCAGTGCTTTTTTGCGTGGCACCATTAAAACTGATCAAGCAAAGATTGAATTCACTAAAGAACTGGAGCACGTTCAGTTGTACCTGGAAATTGAAAAAGTGAGGTTTGGACATCGGCTGCAAACCAATTTGGACATTGCCGATGATGCATTAATACTTAGTTTACCGCCACTATTATTGCAGCCATTGATGGAGAATGCCATAAAGTTTGGCTTGTATGGAACCACAGAAGATGTGATGATCGATGTAATTGTGAAAAAGACTGATGGTTTTTTAGAGATATCTATCGCCAACCCGATTGACGCTGATGTTTCTACTCAAGAAGGAACACGTTTTGGGCTGACTGCCATCAAGCGTAGGTTGTATTTGACATACGGAAGGGATGACCTATTGACAACCCATAAAACAGAAAATTCGTTTATTGCCACATTAAAAGTACCTCAACAAACATGATCAGAGCCATTATTATAGATGATGAGCCTTTGGCTATTTCAGTGACCAAAGAATACTTAGCACTGCATTCAGATATAGAGGTGATTGGCGAGTGTAATGATGGTTTCCGAGCATTAAAAATGATCACTGACCTCAAGCCTGATTTGATTTTCCTTGATGTGCAAATGCCTAAAATTACAGGGCTTGAAATGCTAGAACTTATCGATGAAGATGAGCTTCCAGCCATTATTTTCACCACCGCATTTGAAGAATATGCCATCAAAGCATTTGAAAACAATGCTGTAGATTATTTATTGAAGCCATATAGCCAGGAGCGGTTTGATCAAGCCATGGTGCGCCTCAGGAACCAGCCTAGAATGAAGCAAGACGATGTGCAAGAGCTTTCGGCAACGCAGACTTCTAACAGGATCGTTCTTCGAGACAATGGTCAAATTAAAATCATTGCACACAAAGACATTCGTTTTTTAGAAGCCGATGATGATTACGTGAAAATTCACTGTGCTGATGGAGTTTTTATGAAGAAAATCACCTTAAAGCACTATGAGAACGTTCTTCCTTCTGAGCTATTCATTCGTATCCATCGCTCTTTTATGGCTAACGTAAATTATATCACGCGCATTGAGCCTTATGAAAAAACGAGTCATATTGCCATTCTTACCTCCGGAGAAAAGCTTCAAGTCAGTAAGTCTGGCTATCAACTTCTGAAAGAGGTACTTGGAATATAGATCAAAAAAAATCCGCCCAATCTATGATCAGGCGGATTTGAATATAGTTTACTGAACTACTATCCTAAGAAAGGATAGCGATAATTAGTGGGGGTGACGAACGTTTCTTTGATGGTTCGAGGGCTCACCCAACGAATCAAGTTCCATTGAGACCCAGCTTTATCATTCGTGCCTGAACCTCTTGCTCCACCAAATGGTTGTTGATTCACAACCGCACCCGTTGGCTTATCATTGATGTAGAAGTTACCAGCTGTATCCTGAAGCGTTTTGCAAGCTAAATCGATAGCGTATCTGTCTTGAGAAAGAATACTTCCTGTAAGCGCATAAGGTGAAGTCTCATTTAAGATCTGCATTGTTTCCAAGAACATATCATCTTCATAAACATATACCGTCATCACTGGGCCAAAAATCTCCTCTTCCATTGTTCGGAAGTGTGGGTTTGATGTAACAACAACCGTTGGCTCAATGAAATAGCCTTTGCTGTCATCATAGTTTCCTCCAACAATGATCTCAGCATCTTTTTGCTCTTTGATGAAATCAAGATAACCAGCTATTTTGTCAAAAGCTCTTTTATCAATTACGGCTGTAATAAAGTTGCTAGTATCGGCTGGCGATCCCATTTTAAAAGACTTGACATCTTCAATCACATATCCTTTAACTTCCTCCCACATGCTAGCTGGGATATAGGCACGCGATGCTGCAGAACATTTTTGTCCTTGAAACTCAAATGCACCTCGAGAAATAGCTGTGCTTACTTGCTTAGGTCGAGCACTTGGATGAACCATAATGAAGTCTTTTCCGCCTGTTTCTCCAACAATGCGAGGATATGATCTATAGTTACCAATGTTGTTTCCAATCTCCTTCCATAAATGTTGGAATACTCCAGTAGAACCAGTAAAATGCAATCCAGCAAAATCCTTATGCTTGAAAACTACATCTCCTGCCACAGGACCATCAACTGTAACCATGTTTATTACACCATCAGGAAGACCAGCTTCTTTAAATAGCTCCATGATCACTTGTGCAGAATACATCTGACTTTCTGCAGGCTTCCATACTACTGTATTTCCCATCATTGCCGCAGAAGCAGGCAAGTTAGCGGCAATAGCAGTAAAGTTAAAGGGAGATATTGCAAAAACAAATCCTTCTAAAGGTCGGTACTCTAGTCGGTTCCAAACGCCATCTTGAGAATCTGGCTGGGTTGAATATATCTCTTGCATGTAATGCACATTGAACTTCAAGAAGTCAATCAGTTCACATGCTGCATCAATTTCCGACTGAAAAACATTCTTTGATTGAGCCAACATAGTTGCGGCATTCATCTTATCTCGAAAGGGGCCTGCTAATAGGTCAGCAGCTTTAATGAAAATGCTAGCGCGGTGTTCCCAAGGCAAGTCAGACCAATCTTTCTTTGCTTTGAGGGCAGCGTCAATAGCATCTTGCACGTGTGATGCATCTCCATAGTTGAAATGACCCAACACCTTTGCATGATCGTGCGGAGGAGACATTGGCATTTTGTTGTTTGTACGAACTTCTTTACCACCGATATACATGGGTACATCAATCGGAGATTGATTGTACATCTCATCATACTTGGCAAGAAGAGATTTCAATTCAGGTGAGCCCGGCTCATAGCTATTTATAGGCTCATTATCTGGATAGGGTATTTGGTAAATTCCTTTAGGCATATTATGTGTTGTTTTTGGGTTAATTAGGTTAGTGGTTCATGGTTGGCTCCATAAGTTGAATCGTCTTCCATGAATTTATAACCTTTCTTTTCTGAGTTTTTTAAATAATAAATGAATGCGTTTATTCTGTTTTTAAGTGTTTCACATTTTTCAATGACTAGTGTGGTTTCTTCTTTACAATAAGGACGGTCTGAGAATCGATACAACTGAGATTTGACTTCTGCACATGACGCTGAGGCAATAGAAAGAAATTGAACAAACTCTTTATTTCCGCCTCTACCAAAGCCTTCCGCAATATTATCCATGACTGATCCACTAGTTTTTGGCAATGCGTTTTGTAGATCGTAATCGCACTCGACTCTTGATATTCGAGAAAGCCTGTAGCATTCTTGAGACTGCTCTCGAGCTGCTTGCCATATTTCTAAATCTTCAAATCTCTTTATTGAAGGCATTACTTCTGTTTTCTACCTAATCTTGAACCACGAACCACGAACCACGAACTACTTGGTAAAATTATCTGCTAATACAATCTCCTTCGTTCCGTGTGTCCAGCTGTAGAAACCCTCACCGGACTTGACACCAAGTTTACCTGCTGTTACCATATTTACTAGCAATGGGCATGGGGCGTATTTTCCATTTCCGAATCCATCATGCAATACATTCATAATTGAAAGACATACATCTAAACCAATAAAGTCAGCCAGCTGAAGAGGTCCCATTGGGTGCGCCATTCCTAGTTTCATAACCGTGTCAATTTCTTCAACACCAGCTACACCTTCATGCAATGTAATAATAGCTTCATTGATCATTGGCATGAGGATTCTATTCGCCACAAACCCTGGATAGTCATTTACTTCTACCGGTATCTTCTTTAAGCTCTTGCTCGCATCCATAATGACTTTAGTAACCTCATCAGAGGTTGCATAGCCATGGATTATTTCTACCAGCTTCATTACAGGCACTGGATTCATAAAATGCATTCCGATTACTTTGTCAGGACGACTGGTAACCGCAGCAATTTTTGTAATGGAAATAGAAGAGGTATTGGTAGCCAAAATACATCCTTCAGGAGTATTTTCATCCAATTGCTTGAAGATCTTCAACTTCAAATCAACATTTTCAGTAGCTGCTTCAACTACCAAGTCGCGATCTTTAACACCGTCAACCATTTGAGTAACACCTGTAATTCTCTCAAGGGTTTCGGCCTTGTCGTTTTCGGTAATCTTCTCTTTGCTCACCATTCGATCCAAATTCTTGGTGATTGTTGCTATAGCTCTATCTAGACTGTCTTGAGAAAGGTCGATGAGGTTTACATCGTATCCGCTTTGAGCAAACACATGAGCAATTCCGTTGCCCATTGTTCCCGCTCCAATTACTGCGATTTTCTTCATTGTGTAAATGTGAGTTTGTTTAAAATCCGCACAAAAGTAACAACCTAAAAGGGGTGAGCAAGTGACCTGCCTCACCACCTTGAAAATGAAGCTGCTAGAGGTTTGTGATCTTTATCTCAACCCTGCGGTTGGTCTGCTGATCTTCTTCTGTTTTTTCAGGAAATACTTTGGGTTGAGTGCTCCCCAAACCAATGTAGGTCATACGCGATGACTCAATGCCATTCAATTCTAAAAACTCATACACATATTTGGCTCTGTTTTTAGATAGAATAGGTTCTCCCGTGTCATTATCCATTCCGTCTGGCTTGGTGTAGTCACAGCAAATGTGGCCTTGTATCTCAATTTCGAGTGTTGGATATTTATTCATGGTCTCTACCAATCGATATAATTCGGGCATCGATTCTCGGGTCGGAAAATGTCTTCCTCCAATGAAGGAAAGCCCCTTCATAACAATGTTTTCTTTTGAAACAGTATCAATTTCAAAGCTCTCTTCCATGGGCTTTTCATCTACATGACTTGGTGAAGGAGGTGAAGGAGGAGCGGGCTTTACAGCAGTATTTTTTCTGGTGTAGTCAAAATAGACATCAACTCTTCTAGCCAATGCATCTCCTGCGTCAGTATTCGTTGGAGGCAATTCGCCTTTTCCTTCTACAGATATGATATCTAAACGCCCTTCACTGCGATTCATTAAAAAATCTACAACAGCTTGCGCTCGATCTTCAGATAGTGAAATGTTATAAGCAGTGTCGCCAGCATGATCTGCATATCCAACTACACGAGCACTTGAATTTTTTGGAATGCTACTAAACGCGCGATCAAGGTCGTTTCCATTAAATATAACCCGTTCATCTATTTCAAAATATGCGCTAGCCTTTATGGTTTCTTTTTGTGCTAAGGCCGATAAACTCAGTGCACTAAGCAATAGCGTAAACATAGCGTGGGGTAGCTGATCTTGCAAAAATTTCATGCGATGAATATATCTCAATAAACAAGGAGTTTAGACAGTTCAGCTTTTCATTTATTAACGGCCTTATTTTAATCCGCAAACAGCATCTTTGCGCTCTTATTTATATCATATTGAATCTCGATATCATCATAGAAGTAGTTTCTGTAATTCTTAGCTTGGCGTTTCTTGTGTTATTGATGCACGAGAATATCTGGTGCTGGAGTTTTGGAATTGTGTCGTCACTACTTAGCATCTATCTTTTTATCGAGGCGAAACTCTATTCAGAATCCATTCTTTACCTGTTTTATGCCGTAATGGGAGTATATGGCTGGTGGGTTTGGAACAAGAGAAAAGGTGAGTCAATGCCCGTTGTAAAATGGCCCTTGAATAAGACATTAGTTGGATTTGGATGTGGTGTTTTGCTAGCTGCTTTACTTGGCTGGTATTTTAAAACCAATTCTGATGCTGAAAACCCTTTTATTGATGCTACAACCACCTCCTTTAGTTTCTTAGCTACCTACCTGGAAGCACATAAGGTGCTTAGTGCTTGGGTGTATTGGATTGTTATCAATGCTACATCCATTTGGCTATATCAGTCGCGTGGTTTGCACATCTACAGTTTGTTGATGATCGCATATGCCGCATTGAGTGTGCTAGGGTTGTATCAATGGAATAAAAAATTTAAGTCAAAGGTGTTATGACGCTAATAAACAGAGATGTAAGATCAGCATCGTCATTCCTTAAGAATGGTGAATTAGTGGCTATTCCCACTGAAACGGTGTATGGAATGGGGGCGAATGCCTTTAATCCAGATGCTGTAAAATCCATCTTTGCTGTTAAGAATCGACCATTCTATGATCCGTTAATCATCCACACTGATTCGATGGATAAAATTGATCAATGGGGAATGTTTATTCCTGAAATACTAAAGCCTTTGACTCAGAAGTTTTGGCCTGGACCGTTGACAGTTCTGATGGAAAAGTCATGGATGATTTCAGATGTTGTAACAGCAGGACTGCCGCGCGTTGCCGTGCGCATACCCAGCCATCCGCTTACGCTTGAAATGCTTTCCTTGTGTGATTTTCCTGTTGCCGCCCCAAGTGCAAACCCATTTGGGTATGTAAGTCCAACTGCAGCAGATCATGTGAAAAAGCATTTTGACGGAAAGATTAGCATGATCTTGGATGGAGGCTCTTGTCAAGTAGGCATTGAATCAACCATTGTTGGAGTAGAAAATGGGGAAGTGGTAGTTTATCGTTTAGGCGGAATCGCCATCGAGGAGATAGAGATGGAGGTCGGAGAGGTAGTGATTCAATCATCTTCTTCCAAGCCAGAGGCTCCAGGTATGTTGATAAAGCATTATGCGCCTGCCAAGCGAGTTACAGCCATTGAAAATCAAGAAGAATTGAATGCTATTCATAAAAAAGGTTGTGCATTTATTCTATTTGACTTGACTGTTGATGATGTGCCTGAAGGAAATGTTATTTACCTCTCTGAGGCTAGCTCCCATGATGAGGCAGCCCAAAACTTCTACAATGCCCTCAGAGCTTGGGATGACAATGATTCGATTCAATCACTCATTGTGCAACGTCTGCCAGATTATGGATTAGGACGGGCGATAAATGATCGGCTTTCAAGGGCAATTGCTTAGGCAGGTTAATGTTTGGTGAAAAGTGGAAGAGAGAGAGGAGGCGAAGAGTTCATCGTTCCATCCATCCATCAAAACCACTTAACCTTGAACTACGAACCATGAATTATTAATTATAAATCATCAATTATAAATCCCCAAACCCCACATTTGCAGCGCCAATCAAATCATGCGAAATAAACAAGCTGCAGTTGGATTTATCTTCATCACGTTACTTCTAGATGTAACGGGCATAGGAATTATCATTCCAGTGATGCCAAGCTTGATTATGGAGCTTACTTGCGAAGGCCTGAGCGCGGCATCGAAGTATGGTGGGTGGCTGATTTTTGCCTATGCGTTTTTTCAATTCATTTTTTCACCTATCGTTGGTGCGTTGAGCGATAAGTTCGGCCGAAGACCAGTGCTGTTGGTGTCTTTATTTGGGTTTGGATTGGATTATATACTCTTGGCTTTAGCGCCAAACCTATGGTGGTTGTTTGTAGGAAGAATTCTATCTGGAATAATGGGCGCAAGTTTTACTACAGGTGCAGCCTACATAGCCGATGTGAGTGCCCCTGAAAAGCGGGCCGCTAATTTTGGATTGATCGGTGCGGCTTTTGGATTAGGATTCATTGTAGGGCCAGTTATCGGTGGTTTGCTGGGTGAATTTGGCCCACGAGTGCCTTTTTACGCTGCAGCAGTTTTATCGCTCTTAAATTGGCTCTATGGTTTATTCATACTTCCCGAATCATTGCCATTAGAAAAGCGTAGAGATTTCAGTTGGAAACGTGCTAATCCTGTTGGTAGCTTAATGAAGCTTAGACACTATCCCGTTCTATCAGGTTTAATCTTTGCTATGGTATTCGTTTACATTGCCTCTCATGCAGTTCAAAGCACATGGGCATACTTTACAATGTATCGCTTTGAATGGGGCGAAGCAGAAGTAGGTTATTCTTTAGGTTTTGTAGGAGTATTGAGTGCTTTAGTTCAAGGTGTATTAATACGTTGGCTTATTCCTAAAATTGGTGAGAATGCATCTGTTTATGTTGGAATGATCATGTATGCGATCGGTTTGGTGTTGTTCTCTTTGGCTGGTGATGGTTGGTTGGTATACCCTTATATGGTGGTGTATTGTTTGGGTGGTATTGCTGGACCAGCACTGCAAGGCATCATGTCCAATGAAGTTCCATCCAACGAACAAGGAGAATTACAAGGTGCATTGACAAGCATGATGAGTGCAACATCCATTATAGGTCCACCTGTTATGACTGGGCTGTTTGGCTTTTTTACCGGCCCTGACGCACCTATAGAATTTCCTGGTGCGCCTATGATGCTTGGGGCTGTTCTTGTGGTGATTGGACTTGTCTTGAGTTGGCGTGTGCTTTCGAAAATGTGAAAAGAGATGCCAGATGTTAGTGGACATCATATGCTTCATTTACGAAAACAACCTCCTTCAATCTTCGCTTGAGATCCACACTTCAACATGATCGAAGCCCAATCGTTAACCAATTGAATTGATGGATTGTTAATTCCGGTTAAAAACTGGCCTGTTTTTTGAAGTAGCAAAACAAACAATAGTCATCATTCCTTTTAGTTTAAGATTTACTTCTTTTCTTTTAATGTGGCTAACCAGAACTGTTCATTTTGAAACCAACAAAAAGTCTACTCATTTTCAGCATCGGTATTTTCTTTCTTAGTTCATGCGCGATTATTCGCCCAGGAGAAGTGGGCGTAAAGCAATCGTTTGGTAAACTCTCTGATCAAGTATACAGTCAAGGAGCCGTTGGTTACAACCCATTTACTACGATGATTATTAAAGCCCCAACAAGCACTGTGAATATGGAGGTGTACTTAAATCTACCGAGTAAAGAGGGGTTAAATATTAATTCAGGAATTTCCATTTTGTCTAAAATAGAGGAGTCCAGAGTTCCTATGCTTATTGAGCAGCTTGGGAATAACTATGAAACCATCATTAGTAGTGTGTTCAGGTCAGCATCGGCAGATATATGCGCTCAATACATGGCCAAGGACATGCACTCAGGAAAAAGAGGTGAAATAGAATCGGCAATTGCTAGCGTGATGAACGAACAGTTAATCAGCCGGGGAATAGCTATTGAGGCGGTTCTATTAAAAACCATTCAATTGCCTCCGGGCTTATACAATTCTATTGAGGGGAGGTTAGAAGCTGAGCAAGAAGTAATGCGAATGACTTTTTTATGAGAGCAAGAAAAGCTTGAGGCGGAAAGAAAGATCATTCAAGCAAAAGGTCAAAGAGATGCACAACAGATATTGTCTGAGGGATTAACGGACGAGATTTTAGAGCTTAGAAGTATTGAGGCTTTCTTGAAATTGGCTGAAAGCGAAAATGGAAAGGTGATAATTACAAATGGCAAAACACCTTTCTTGATTGAAGGAGCAGGGCAATAAGCACTTCAAGAAAAGATTGCGCAGTTATCATTAGTATGACAGCAAAGGCTTTAGTTACTACAATTCCTTGTTCGCGCCCATTCCAAACAGCGCAAAATCATACTTCACAGGATCTTCAGGATCAAATTGACGTAGAGCCGTGGTTAGTTCTTCAACGGCTTTCCAGTCATCTTGCTTGCTCGATATAAGACCAAGCTTTCTTCCTATAGTAGAAGTATGAACATCCAGTGGCATCATTAATTCTGCTGGCTTCATGTGTTGCCAAATGCCAAAATCTATGCCTTCTTTATTAGGACGAACCATCCAACGCAAGTACATATTCAAGCGCTTGGCGGAAGAACCTTTAGCGGGGTTACTCACATGCTTCGTTGTTCGCGGCAAATGCTCTATGCTGAAAAACTGTTGGTGAAAATGTGATATCCGCTCTTTCGCATCCACACCAGGCTTAGCTATAAATGCTCCTTCCAATCCTTGCACATTCAAATACAAATGCTGTAATGCTTCCGTGAAAAACATGGCATCGATTTCATTGAATGTGCGGTGTACGAATCCTTCGAATCGTTTTCTGTCTGAAGCTTTATGATTCACGATAAAATCATGCGGAGCATTGTCCATCATCTCCATCATGCGATGGGCGTTGTTGATGATAGTGACCCGCTGACCCCAAGCTATAGTAGCTGCTAAAAAGCCAGCAATCTCAATGTCTTCTTTCTTAGAAAAGCGATGAGGAATCTGAATGGGATCATGAGGAATGAAATCGGGCTTCGAATGCCTTTTATAAGCATCTTCTAAACGCAAAAACAAGTCTTCTTTCTTCAATTTTGCCATTAAGGGTGCAAGCTACAAGTTCTCCTGAAAGCTGTCAGCTTTGTACTTTTAGTTTAAGCGCTTTTTTTCAGTGGACGCTTCATTACCACATTAGAGGTGTTAATGTTTGCCTTGAGCTGATTCAGTAATTGATACAATCCAAAATAGGTTCGATTGAAATAGATGAAATGCTTTGAGCCTTGAGCAGATAGCCCGCGCATATCAGAGTTTCTGCTTAGCGCTTCGCCTTTTTGGTAAATCTCTTTGAAGTAATCGTCACTAGAGAAGTCAAACGAATCTTGTAGCAATGGTCTTCCTACCAACTCAAACATTTCAGGAAAGGTGGACAATATCAACTGCCTCTCTTTTGATGGTGCAGATGGATTGTATAAACCCAGTTCTATCAATGCTGAACGAAATTCTTTCGAGCCCATTTCATTTCCATACTGCAGCAGCTTGATGTAGCTCTTGTAAAAATCAGAGGGAATCTCTTTTATGCAGCCAAAGTCAATCACGCCAAGATCGCCTTTTGGAGTAACGATAAAATTACCTGGATGAGGATCAGCATGCATGAAACGGAGCTCATGAATTTGATATTGATAAAAATCCCACAATGCTTGCCCCATCTTGTTAAGCTGTTTCTGACTGGGGTCGGTCTTTATCCAATCGGCTAAACCTTGGCCATCAATCCATGACATGGTAATCACACGCTTACCCGATAATTTGGGCATAAACTCAGGAAACACAACATTCTTAAGGCTGCCGCACTGACTAATGATGCGATGGGAATTGCTCATCTCTTGCTCGTAATTTGTTTCCTCCAATAGTTTAGACTCCACTTCTTCCATATATGGAGCAACCTCACTTTTCTTGAGGCCAAACATCTTAATGGCCATCGGAGCAACCATATTAATATCGCTCTTCAAACTATCTGCCACACCTGGATATTGCAGTTTAATGGCATAATCCTTACCGTTTATCGAGCCTTTGTGCACTTGACCAATAGAAGCAGCATTTACCGCTTGTTTCGTAAAACGCTTGAATATGTCTTCTGGGTATTGACCGACTTCCTTTTTGAAGGTTTTGCGTATCAGCGGATAGGAGAGTGGGGTAACCTTATTTTGAGCTTGAGCAAATTGGTCAGTATATGCCTTTGGAAGCAACTGATCGCCTAAACTCAACATCTGAGCCATCTTCAATGGACCGCCTTTAAGCTCACTGAATGCCTTGTACACATCCTTAGCATTGTCTTGATCTAGCTCTTCTTTAGAACCCTTGTTCACCAACCGCTTTGCGTAATGCTTGATATAGTTAGATCCTACTTTAGCTCCTGCATTGGCCAGTTTGCTTGCACGACCTAATTTAGAAACGGCTATTTTATCTTGATTCTTCTTCATATTATGACCAGCTAAAGGCAGTGTTCTTTCTGCTAATCATAAACTTACCCAAGTCAAACATGCTCGTTAGTGTGCTAGTGTCTGTCAATCGAAACAACAGGTCACTGGTTTTTTCAATAAAGGCATCCGTATCTTGTTTGTCTGCGCTGCTATCGAACGTATAAAACCAAAGCACACTCAGTGCATGATTGGTAAGTGCAGTCTTCTTTGGGTTCAATCCTATTGAACTCAGCATTTCTGCTGATTTACCATGATGGTCCAATGATTTAAAAGATTGCGCATTCAGTGTCATCGCAAACGACTTCATGAAAGAAGGTGACTTGCGCTTCTCAGCAACAAATTCACTCAAGAAAAGCTCATCGGGCGAAGCTTGCTCAACCAGCAAATAGAGAAAAGCGGCATGCCTGTCTTTTTGGTCCCAGCTTTTAGCCTCTTTATCACCTTGCAGAATATCGTCTGCACATTGGAAATACCAAAGCACAATAGCCGCTTCTAGCTCTTCTAGGTTTTTGAAATGCTTCTTGAAATCTTTAAAATCTAAATCGCCAAAACGCATCAGATCTTTAATGGAATGGGGAAGCTCTCCGCTAGTTGTAACGTATTTCTTGTAAAGTGAAACAAGCTGTACTCTTGGATCTTTCTTTTTCTTCTTGTTTTTAGCCATGATTAATTGTTCTGAAAAGGAAACAGAATACAGTCGTATTTGTTCCTGAAAAACTCAAAATTGAAGGCTTGAAATATCATCAAAACCCGTTCCTTTGACCCCATGAGTAACCATGTAGCCTTCGATACCAATAAAGCGTTTAGATACCTCATTAAAAACACCTCTAATGCTGATACTATGCGTGATTTGCATGAGCAATATGCATTATGGCGAGAGGGTGAGCCTAATCGATTTCTTCAAAAGCCTGATCCAAATCAAGTGCAACGTTACTTCAGTCCTGGAAAGGAGAATGCACCTTTGCCTTGCTTAGTGCGTGGAGCAGGAGGGCAGCGATTGGCTCAATTTACGTGGGGCTTCATTCCCAATTGGCGCAGTGATAAACCGCATGGCGATCCTTTAAAAGCTGTAGATAGACAAAAGAAAGCCCTAGATATCGGACGTAAAACATGGAGCGCTGCCAGTGAAACCATGTTTGATGATGAAAAACCCACGTGGCGCGATTCTGCCCACGACAGGCGTTGCGTTATTGTGTTGGATGGATATTTTACATTTCATCAACAAGACGATACTACTTATCCTTTCTTCATTGCACCAAAAGACTACGACTGCATGCCCGTTGCTGGATTGTGGGATGTAGCTACGATTGACGGAAAAGAATACCTCACTTGTGCCATTCTCACGAAAGAGGCTGATGAACCCATGCACGAGATCAACAATGGTGGTTCAAAGCCGCACACCATGCCCATTGTTTTGAATCCCGATCAGTTTGATCAATGGTTGGAACCTATTGACAAGGAAGACTATGAAAAAGTGGATGCCTTAAGTGACTTAATGAAACTGCCCAGCACTAGAGAGTTAGAATACATCACTGTGGCTAAAAATGAAAAGGGCAGCGTAGACAATTCAGACGAGGTTTTCAATCATTTTGAATACGATGAGTTAAAGATTGATGTCAAAAAGTTGAATGGGTAGGAGGTCTTCACCCTGAGCACTGAGCGGAGCCGAAGTGCGGTTGTCAATTATAACCTGAGCTAATTTCACCCTTCGACTCCGCTCAGGGTTCAACAACCACCAACCAATAACCTTGAACCACAAACCACGAACTACCAGCTACGGACCTTACAACTTTCCGGTTTACGCTTCAAAACGAAGCCGGATCTTCTCCAAGCTTTCACCAGAACCGACCACAGAAACAATGTCACCCACGCGCAGTCGGGTAAATCCATGTGAAATAATGATTTCGTCCTTTCGCTTTACCGAAAGAATAATGGTGTCTGACGGAAGGCGAAGGTCACGTATAAACGTTCCGTGCATTTCCTCGTCACTTACTTCCACATCCATCGTTTGCTGTGCATCTTCTGTTCCCAATAACAATGAAGCTGCCACCGGAGAACGTACAAACTGATCAAGCAAGCTTACTGTAGCCGTGGTAGGCTCTACGATGAGCGCCCCTAAGTTGTGAAACTGATCAAAATAAGCGTGATCGTTGAGCCGCACCACAATGTCTTTGATCCCTACTTTTTCTCTGATGGTATTGAGCAATGCTAGATTCTCTTCATCGCTAAGCAGCAGCACTACTGCGTCTCCTTTTTGAATATTGATCGACTCCAAAGCTTCGAGGTCTAATGCTGCCAGCTGATGCAATGTAATTTCTGTGGACTCTTGAGGACTGTAAAGGCCTCGCGTGCCGACTAATTCTGCATTCCAATTGTGCGCATTCAATTGCCTAGCCAGCGTCCATCCTTGATTGTCTGCTCCAAAAATGAACACATCACGCACACCATCATAGTCCGGTGATTTTGCTGGAATGTGGGCTTCCTTCACCTTGATCAACGCATACTTGAAAAGGGGAGGACCCACAAATTGATTCAATACAATCACCGCCACCACAATGGAAGCAAACTCCGCTCCCCAATCCGGAAACTCTAGAGCAATCTTGGTCGCTAAACCCAAACCAACGCCCGCTTGGGTAACAAAAGGCATCCATCCAATGCGCTTAAAAAGGGGAGGATCGCCCGCCAATGAAGCTCCTGTATATGCTCCTAAAATCATCGTTACAAGACGAACGCCAAAAAGAATCAATGCCACAAACCACACGTTGGCCAGCACATCAATGGACAGCGCTGCCCCTGTCAGCGTGAAGAAGGCCGCATAAACCGGCAAACCAAAGTACTCGACAAATACCTGAAAATCTTTGCGAAAGCGGCTGTAGTTGGTCAACAAGAAACTGGCTGCGATGCAGGTTAAGAGCGGTTCAAAGTGAAAGCCGTTTTCTAACCAAGATCCAGAAACATCGCCTACCCAATGCGATGCGTAAAACACGCCATAACCCAACGCCAAGATGAAGAATCCTTTCGCAATGGCTGGGATGTCAATATAAAACACCAATTGGATGGCGCGATTCAAGAGGTAACCCACACCAAAAGCTACCAATAGCTCTGCGAGTAAAACGAGAAGAAAAGAAGGTTCTAGTTCTTTACCTGCAATGACCGTTCGGGCCACTGAAAAGCAAATGGCGAAGAGCAGGATTACCAAAACGTCTTTAATCACTGTTACCCCAATAGACATTTGCGTAAAAGGGCCTTTGGCGCGCATTTCGTTGATGATGGCAATGGCCGAGGAAGGAGAGCGGGCCACGAATATGGTTCCCACTAAAATAGATACCGCCATTTTTGCAATGGCCGACATATCACGCATGAATGGAATAATGTCTGCTAGCCAATAAACTGCCAGTGCACTCAGGCAAAAGGTGATGAGCAGCTGCCCAAAAACATTCCAAGCGATGCTCTTAAACTGAGAGCGAATTTCCTTCAAATACAATTCATTTCCAGCCGCCAATGCGATAAATGCCAGCGAAAGATCATTGATAAACGAAAGGTTTTGAATGGACTCGCTGGGTAAAAAGGCCAACAGATGCGGACCGCAAATCAGTCCGGCCATTAAGAATCCTGTGATGAGCGGAAGTTTTACGCGTTGAAAAAACTTAGAGGCATACACCGATGCAAAGAGCACCCATACAAATGCAATAAAATAGAAGGCTATGGGAGGAATGTTTGGCAATAGGTTTGTTTAGCGCTTTAATAATAGCACTAATTCGCTAATAATGATCATTTAGGCTTTTATCAAGTTGTGTTGATTCAACCTGAGCACTGAGCGGAGCCGAAGTGCGGTTACCAATTATAACGCGAGCTAATTTCACCCTTCGACCAGTGCTGCTTTTTATCACGCTCAGCATGACAGACATCGAGAACCACAAACCTCTCACTTAATCCCCTAAACGTGATTTTTTCAGATCCAATCGGGTACGGTCAGCATCCCAAACCCTTTTGCGAAGTTTACTTTCATCCACCCATCCCAAACGCACCAGATCTAAAAATTCATAGTGATTCATACATTTCACTTGTCCATACGGATCAAGGTGCTGAACTGGATACTCATCTTTTTCATTGATTTCTACACACAACACGTTGTAACACGTAAACAGCGGGCCATCTTCATAACATATTTCATTGCTATGACTGGTGTTCCAAGCATTTGAAATATCCTTTCCTCCACGCTGTATCTCCCATTTTACTCTTCCTTCTGATCCAATATATCCAAATCCACGTTCATCCACGTATACATTATCTCGCGGTCCATTCACCGTAAAAAGATATACGCAACCCTCATAATTTTTAGGAATTACAATCGTACGAGTAGGTTGGTATTCGCTGATTTCATGAACAAGAACAAGAATTAGATTCAGCAAAGTACCCAGCATGAAAGATGCTTTAAAAGAAGCAGTGAACCCCCATTTCAAGAGCAAGAGCACTAACGAAAGCGCAAGAATTGAACCTTGGATAAGCATTACTACTCCAACTCCTGCGCCATAAACCGTCTCGTATCGGCCTATGTAAAATGCCCAAACCAAACTTATGAGATAGAATACAATTAATATACCTAGAGAGACTTTATGCTTCATTGGTCTTTGCAATGTCCAAATGTGTATTTCATCGTGCAGAAGCTTCGCGCGGTAGTATCATCAAAAGCTGGTTCTAAATGTACAGAGGTTTCTCGAAGAATTTTGTTTTCAGAAAAATGTCGCGCAGCCTCCCAATACAAGCCTCGAAATGTATCGTGATGGGTAAAGTAATTATAGTGGCTCATAACGCGATGAAACACGGAATTCTTCGGAATCAAAGGCGTGCCATCAGGAAACACTTTAAACCGACCTTCATAGCGACCAGACCCTCTCAAGTCATAGTGTCTAATGACACGATCATCAAAAAACTCGCTGATAATAATCAAGCTATCGGGTATACCATCTTTCAGTTTCCAATGAAAATGGCCAGTCGCCATCAATGAGTCATTGATGTAGGTGTTTCTGAAGCTTTCGTGGTTTTCAGGATTATAACGAAAATAGATTGAATCTTTGGCTCGTTTATGTTGGTCTTCAGTAATAACACTGTCGCTGTTCACGATGCTTTGCTTCCATAGCTTTTGGTCTGAATAATACTTTATTCGAAAGCCTTCTTCAGTTTTTTTGATTTTATTGAACGCCATGTATGGGCGATCTGGTCTAAATTCATGCGTTTGAATGAGGTGACCTTCAGCATCATATTTAAGAATGAAACCACCAAATCGCTTTCCATTGTGATAGTAAATCAAAGAATCTACATTACCGAAAGTGTTGATATAGTAATGAGCTAACTGTTCTGAAGGTTTCACCTTTTCATCAGGATCGCGTTTGGTGTCTGTTACCCAACCTTTTGCTGGCGTCAGCTCAAACTGCTTGACAATGATCTCGGTAACACATGAGTCTTTAAGCAGTTTATAAGTTGGCAGTTGATAAAACCATTGGCCACGCAATTGCAATGCGGAGATAACGAGAAGAACGAAAAGGGTAGAGGTTTTAAACATGGTTTGCTATTAACCAAAAACGAGACCAAACATGATTCACTTACAATATGCCATCCACAATTTCTAGCTTACGATCTGCCATGTTCGCCAATTCATTATTATGTGTAACGATCACAAAGGTTTGTCCAAATTGATCCCTCAAATCGAAGAAAAGCTGGTGTAAATCATCGGCATTCTTCGAATCCAAGTTACCTGATGGCTCATCGGCAAACACCACTGCGGGATTGTTAATCAAGGACCGTGCAACGGCTACCCGCTGCTGCTCACCGCCACTCAACTCGTTTGGCTTGTGGTTCATTCGATGGTCTACCTTCAAAAACGAAAGCAATTCCTTGGCTTGCGCTTCTGCTTCCTTTTTTGACTTACCTGCAATGAACGATGGTAAGCATACATTCTCAATAGCCGAAAACTCAGGTAGCAACTGGTGGAACTGAAATATGAATCCAATTTTTTGGTTTCTGAAAGTGGAAACCTGCTTGTCTTTCAAAGCGAAAACATCAGTATCAGCAATCATCACTTGCCCTTGATCCGGCCTATCTAAGGTGCCTAATATTTGTAAAAGCGTTGTTTTGCCTGCTCCTGAGGCGCCTACTACACTTACAATTTCCTTTGCTTCAATGCTAAGGCTTATTCCTTTTAGCACGGCTAATTCACCGTAACTTTTGAACACGTTGTTTGCCTGAATGATTGCCATGGAGCGAATGTACGATATGCAGTTCTGCTTTGATTTATTTACGGATTACTTTTGACGCGCATGTTCAAATCGCCATTACCAATTCTTATCCTCATTTGTGCACTGGCAGTGTATCACATGTTCGATTTCGGACATTGGAGCAATGAAAGCGCAATTCGAAGTGATGGCTTTGGATATTACGGTTACATAGAAGGAACACTTGTTCATGGCGATCCGCTGAATGAGCTTCATGGAGAGGTTCCTGGCAGAGAAGGCTACCGATCATGGATGCATGAAGGTTTACCTGGAAAACATCTTCCTAAAATGACAATGGGCTTGTCCTATGCGTGGATACCCGGGTTTTACATTGCAGATGCTTTTGCTGCTGTCTTTGATTATAGGCGTAACGGATGGTCTACACCGTATCAATTAGCCGTGGCATTTACCGCCATATTTTTTCTCCTACTAGGCTGTTTGGCTCTTTGGCAAGTGTTGAATCAGCGTTTTACTGGATGGGTGGCTTCTATAACCGTGTTTTTAATCTTTTATGGAACTAACTTACTGCACTACAGCACTTCTGATAGTGGTATGTCTCATGTCTACAATTTTGGACTGATAGCGCTCTACTTATGGTTGAATGATATATGGCTAAAAGACTGTAAGAAAAAGACTTTAATAGTCATGTCCTTAATCTTGGGCTGGATAGTATTGATTCGCCCAACAAACATTACAATAGGCTTGGTAACACCAATCATGCTATATGTTCAAACGGGCTCGCTACGAAAACTGCTGACCCCAAAACTAGCATTAGCCGCATTGATGGCCTTTATTCCAATATTACCACAATTGGTGTTTTGGAAATACACCACAGGAGAATGGATCAATTATTCATATGAGAATGAGGCGTTTTATTGGTTTACTGGAAACTTTATACAAGGACTTTTTAGCTATAGAAACGGCTGGCTTCTATACACTCCGATAATGATTTTCGCCTTGAATGGTTTTTTCTTCTCTCGAAGAATGGATAAGAGCTTGTTTTGGGCAAGTACCGTTGTAATTCTCCTTCATATCTATATCACCTTCAGCTGGTGGTGCTGGTATTATGGTGGAAGCTTGTCTATCAGACCAATGATAGATATGTATGCATTGTGTGCTTTCGGACTGGCGGGACTTCTGAGTTACGTGTTTATGAGGTTTCGAGCTCTCTCAGCAGTGCTAATCGGGTTGATGTCTCTTTTGGTATATAACAACTTGCTTCAAACCAATTATTTCAACACAGGTGCTATTACCGATAGTACGATGACGAAGAAAGCATATTGGGCATATTTCCTTGAGTCAGAAGTTCCGTCTAGTTTGAGCTTAATTGGAGATGCTTACCGAGACGCAGATACCGATCGTTTGAGAAAAGGATTGCCCGAACGCACTTCTTTCGATACCACATTGATAGTAGAAGTGAAACAGCATAGTTTGTCTGAGAACCACGATAAGTATCGTCTATCAAGAAACAATGATTTTGGGCAGGCACTGACGGTATCTGCCGATAGTGTGGTCACTGGAAAAGACGAGATGATTCAAATAGATTTCATAACCTTCTCTGAAGATTATCAAAAGGCAGGGGTTTCAGGAGTAGTATCCTTCGACAAAGAAGACCAGCAGTATCAATACCGTGCTGCAAACCTCATGTACACCGAGCCAATTGACGGACAATGGAATTCATCCTCCTTCTTTTTAAGAATGCCTCGTGAAGTGCCAATGGATGCGCATATGAACGTTTACTTATGGCTTCAAGGCAAAGGAAGTCTTCAAGTAAAATCTATCGGAGTAAAGATTATAGAAGTAACTTACTCAGAAGATCAATAAGCGAGCTTATCTAACTTGCCCTGAATCTTTGCTATCTTCTCTTGCAATTTCAGCTTTTCTTCTTCTCCACTTGAACGTTCTGTTTCATCATTAGCTAGATCAGTAGTTAGTTCGCTGATTTCCTCATCTAATTTCGCACGCTTCTTCAAAAGCTTGTCAATCTTCTTTTGGGCCTTGGTTTGGCTTTTCGCAATGGATTGAATTTTACTCAATGATTTTTGCTCGTCTTTGCTCATCGCGTCTTCTTTCACAACGTGTATCGAATCGCCCAACAGTTCTGCAGGTATTGTCATTTCTTTCACATTGTCAAACTCTCGATTTACACCGAGGTAGGACGAAGTGATAGCTGGAAGAGACTCAGAAGTTTTGTACAATGTCACTTTAAACTTACCGTCACCTTCGCTATGAATATTGTGTATTACATGCGCTACATAGCCTTCCTTCATAATCCATACCTCATACAATTCACCTTCTTCTAATTTTAATTTCACATCTCCATTAGCGGGTGCTTTTTGACGAATTATTTCTTCTCCTTGCTCCCTAATTACAAGACTTGTGACTTCAATAGCTGAATGATCAACCGTCTCAATTTGAAATTTCACTTTGAAGTCGCCAGCTTGGGCTAATAACATGAAAGCAGAGAAAATAATAGTAAAAAGCGTTTTCATTATTTCTGGTTTAATTGGCATCAAAGGACGTGAAAAGAAATGAGATAAACTTACTTTCGCATCGATGTATAAATCGATTATTCGCCCGCTTCTTTACAGCATGGATCCTGAAAGAGCGCACTATTTCACTACGGGATGGTTGCAGCGTTTTTACAATTTGGGATTATTGAATAACCCATTAACACCATCCTTTAAGGTTAAGGATGAAAAACTAGAGCGAAAGCTATTTGGGTTAACCTTTCCAAATCCGGTAGGACTAGCTGCTGGATTTGATAAAGACGCTAAATGGATAGATCCACTGGCTGAATTGGGTTTTGGGTTCATTGAAATTGGAACTGTTACTCCAAAAGGTCAACCGGGAAATCCAAAACCACGATTATTTCGCTTATTAGAAGACGAAGCCCTCATCAACAGAATGGGGTTCAACAATGATGGGGTAGAGGCAGCAGTAGAGCGTATTAAGAAATCGCAGCACAAAGTGCCAATAGGCGGAAACATTGGAAAGAACAAAGTCACTCCCAACGATAAAGCGTTGGATGATTATCGCATTGCCTTCGAAAAGCTCTACGATCACGTAGATTATTTTGCGGTTAACGTGAGTTCGCCAAACACCCCAGGACTAAGAGAGCTGCAGGGAAAAGATGAGTTGAAGCGCATATTTGAAACACTGTTTGAATACCGTGCAAAACAGAAGCAATCAAAGTCTGTTCTGTTGAAAATCGCACCAGATCTTTCTGAAGATCAGTTGGCCGATATCGTTTCACTGGTTGGAGAAATAAACATTGATGGATTGATTGCAACCAACACTACATTAGACAGAAGTGATTTGAAGTCGGCAAAAAGCTTAGCTGAGCAAGCAGGCGGATTAAGTGGCGTTCCCGTGCTGAAGAAGAGTACAGATGTGATAAAGTTCATTCACCGGGAGTCTAATGGTCGTATTCCGATCATAGGCGTAGGTGGAATTCACAACCCTGAAGATGCCTTAGAAAAAATCAATGCAGGTGCTTCATTGGTTCAATTGTATACGGGCTTTATTTATGAAGGTCCTTGGTTGATCAAAAACATCAATAAAAGACTGCTGCAATGAGTGTGAAAATTATTGAATGCCCTAGAGATGCTATGCAGGGAAAGGAAACATTTATTCCAACCCCACAAAAGGCAAAATACATCAATCAACTGCTTAAGGTAGGCTTTGATACCATCGATTTTGGAAGCTTTGTTTCTCCAAAAGCCATTCCTCAACTTAGAGATACTACTGAAGTGCTTTCCATGCTAGAATTAGAAAACACTGAATCTAAATTGTTGGCAATTGTTGCCAATACCAGAGGCGCTCAAGACGCATGCAACTTCGAAGAGATTGATTACTTGGGCTACCCATTTAGTATTTCTGAAACTTTTCAATTGCGAAATACCAATGCGACCATTGAGCAATCGTTGAGCAGGGTAGAAGAGATGCAAACCTTGTGCGTGCAGAACAACAAAAAAATGGTGGTGTACATCTCAATGGCCTTCGGCAACCCATATGCTGATCCTTGGAGTGGTCAATTGGCTGCGAAATGGACAGAACGGTTAAGCAAAGACCTAGGAATTGAAATCATAGCCTTGGCAGACACAGTGGGCGTGAGTAATGGCGAAAACATTACAGAGTTATTCTCAACATTAATTCCTGATTTCCCAGACATAGAAATAGGCGCTCATTTGCACACGCTGCCAGAAGATGCCAAAATGAAAGCAAAGTTGGCGTATGAGAGCGGGTGTAGAAGATTTGATGCTGCCATAAAAGGCTATGGCGGCTGCCCAATGGCAGAAGATGATTTAGTAGGGAACATGGCTACAGAGCTATTGATTGATGCATTAAAAGATCTGGATCAACTAGGTGTTGATGAAAAACAATTTTCACACGCCATGTTAATCGCAGGAACAACGTTTCCTTTGTAAACCAACCTCAATAATTAAAGAACGTCTTAGTGCAAAGTCATTTTGCTTAAATTTGACCTCCTTATGAATAGTATGAAGAATAAACTTTCATTTTTTGTTGCAACATTATTCGTTGCTGGAATATTGTCATCATCGTGTGAAAGAGGCACTACGCTTGGTGCTGTGGGTTATCCTGACCCTAATGACCCATTGACATTTGATACATTTAATGTTCCGACAGCTGATTTCTTCTTCTACGGCAAGTTTGACGGTCAATACAGAGTTTGGGAAGATGGAAAAAGATCAAAATGGGATACAATAACGAAATTGGACCCGAATGATGAGAATTTTCCAAATTGGATGACTTGGCCGAACTATGAGGAGAATATTTATCGAAATATTCCTCGGACCAATCTAGCCGAAATGCTACCATGCATCAATGATTCAGACAATATTTGGTTTGATCATACTACACGTTTCTTACGTCCTGAGATTCCAGATGAGCGTATTGAAATCTCTTTTTTCAATTGTATTGAAGAATATGATACCATTCCAGTAAACCTTCCTTTCAACGAAGAAATTGTCACTTATTTGGGTATCGCAGACTACGGTGTAGCTATTCCGTTTACCAATACTGAATATGGTAGAAGAGGAGTACAGGTTAAATACATTGATTCAAATCGTGATGTTTGGACGACAAAGGAAGGTAGCGGTCAATTGGTAGACTCCTATTTCAGATTGTTAGATTTCTATCCTAGAGTCGTTGATCAAGACACGCTAGATACGTTGGCTATGTATATTATAGAAGGTGAATTTGCTGGCCGATTATTCAACGGCAACGAAGTTCTTCCAATAACTGAAGGTAAGTTCAGAGCAAGGTTAGTTCCTCGCGAAAACTTCTAAATCAATTTCTTTTCTACTTTCGTTTAACTTTTGGTTCTTGACCATGTCAAGATTAAAAGGGAATCCGGTGTGAATCCGGAACTGTCCCCGCAGCTGTAAGTTTCGCTAAGGGTTTTCGCTTAACAAAGCCACTGTCGAAAGATGGGAAGGCGCGAAAACTGAAACAAGTCAGAAGACCTGCCAGAAGTACATAACGAAAAGCTTTCGGGAATAAAAGCTGATCGGAGATGTGCTCCCGTGGGCCCACCTTCTGTCAATCTTTTCTGATCGTTTCTCGTGTTTAATCATGTATTTAACTTAAACACCTATGAAACATTTTTTACTTTTTCTTGCATTTTTAATTGGCTCTTCAGAAGCCATGGCTCAATCGATTGATTTTGAAAATATCGCCATCGGTCAAGATACTTTTCTTGATGGGCAAGACGGCACTTCACTCTTTGTGTCTAGTGATTTTGAGTTTCCCATTATGTATGACACCGCATCCAATTACTGGGCATCAGGTTTTGCTATGAGCACTATGCGTGATACTTCGGATGGAAGCTTCATGAATCTTCACAGTGCGTATACATCTTCTCTTAATGATGATAATGTGCACGCAACAGCCAATCTTGGTGCAGGAGCAATCTCTTTCAATACACCAATAGTTTTTGATCAGAACTTAATATGGAATAGCCTAGAGGTCACAAATACAACATACGCGTATAAAAGTATGCGCAATGGTGATGTTTTTGCGAAGAAATTTGGTGGTCCTTTAGGAGATGACCCAGATTATTTCTTTGTGCGCATATATGGCATTTCTAATTTGGAATTAGATAGTGTTGACTTTTACTTGGCTGACTTCAGGTTTGAGGATAACGCACAAGACTATATTATTGACGACTGGACTGAAGTTGACCTATCGTCTTTACCCCAAAACGCTACCGAATTATCATTTAAGCTTTTCAGCAGTGACACAGGTGCTTTTGGTGTAAACACACCTTTATTCTTTTCATTGGATAACATTCAATACAGCTTAGTTGGTGGTTTAAATATTGTTAGTGAAAATGAATTTGAAGCTTATTCAGATGGAAGTAGCATCCAGCTGAACGATCCTTCAAAAGCTACTTATGTAGTGTTTGATAGGCAAGGAAGACTGCTTCATTTGTTCCAAAACCATTCATTAAGCAGCTTGAGCATCGAGCGTAAAAATCAAATCCTCATTATCACCCGAGAAACCGCTGATGGCGTTTCAGTTAAAAAGATAGTTCATTGAGAGCACTTGTTATCATAGCGCCAATTGTGTTTTCTCTTCAGTGTTTGGGGCAAGGTAGCTTTAGTCCGCAAGCTGGTGAACCTGGAGCGATTACCTTGTATAAAGATTCGTCAGCATTTCGAAATTGGGCCATTTCTTGTGATGTAAATCGTGGTTTGAGGCAAATAGACTTACCTGATTCTGGATATGCAAGTAGTGGATCTGAATTGTACGCCATTGGCAAGCCAGATGCTCCATTAACGCTAAGTTTAGGTGATGGTGGAGGCGCAACACTGACCTTTGCTGCTCCATTTTATGATGGGCCAGGATATGACTTTGCCGTGTTTGAGAATGGATTTGGGAGTGGGAGCGAGGCCTTTCTTGAATTGGCATTCGTTGAAGTGAGTTCTGATGGAACAAACTTCTTTCGGTTTCCAGCCATCAGTGAGCAAGATACTTCTGCACAAAAAGCATCTTTCGAAAATTCAGATGCAACCCTCTTTCATAATTTAGCGGGAAAGCATATTGTAAATTTCGGTACACCTTTCGATTTAGCTGACTTACCAGATACATCTGCACTTGATAAGCAGAGCGTGACGCACGTTAAAATAATTGACGTTGTCGGCTCAATTAGCAACCAACATGCTTCCTATGATCATAGCGGAACTATCATTAATGATCCTTGGCCAACCAATTTCCCTCAAGGTGGCTTTGATTTAGATGCCGTTGGTATTATCAATAGCAGAATTCCCCTAAATGTGAGTGTACTCAAAACCAAGAACAATAAATCTTCTGCTAAATACGATTTGCAAGGCCGACTTATCAGTGATGAATCGGTATATCGAGGTGTTTGGATATCTAGAGGTGGTAAAGGCGTTAAATCGCATTAGCATGAAGTGGAGGTGGTTATTAGTCTTTTCCTTTCTGTTTGGTAATCTAAATGCCCAGAAAATACTGGAGCTTGCTCCTTTTGATGTTGTAGATTCAACTGAAGTTGGGCTGCAGTCATCGTTTAACATCACCTACGACTCTTTGTCAATGGAGCCAATGCAGTCATTGAACCTGGTTGAGTTTCTAACCACACGCTCCAGTTTAAACTTTAAGAACTATGGTCCTGGATTACTTGCCACACCAACGTTTAGAGGAGGAGATGCCAACCACACACAGTTACTATGGAATGGATTAAAGATCAATTCTCCTATGTTGGGTACAATTGATTTTTCCACTATTCCAATGGCACAATTCTCGAGTATTTCTTTAGTTACTGGCAACTCAATGAATTTATATGCTACTGGAGGGCTGGGAGGTGGCGTTCTACTCAATCAATCGGTGAACTATAATCAAAACTACATTCAAGCAAGTCAGACCCTTTCATCTTTTGAAAACTACTCGCAATCTATTCGGATAAATCAAAACTTCAGTCTATTTAAAATGCCAGCCTCATTTTCTTTGAATGGAGATTTACAATCACTCAACAACCGTTTCCCGTTCACTGATGTGAGCGAAGAGCCCTTTGAGACATCAATAATGGAGAATGCTTCTTTTAACAGGCGAAACATCTCACCAATGCTCAGCTTTATGCCAAGCGAATCAATCAATGTGAGTCTGATTTATTGGTACAATGAGATAGATAGGTCAATTCCGAGTGCCATTAATACCAAACCTACTATTGCTCAGCAGAAAGATGAAGTGCATCGAACTATGGCAATAGCAGATTACCGGGTGAATAATAGAATGAAGCTAAGCTATAGATCCATGTTTGAAGATAATGTAAATGCGTATAGAGATTCGGCTCTAAACATTTCAAATTCTAATGATTGCCAATCATTTCAAAATCAATTAGATGTATTAATTGAATTAAATAAAAAAATAAAGCTCAATGGACAAGTCAACCACACATTGATAAAGGCTACATCACAGAGTTATAGTCAATCAGAAATGGCCACTATGCTCAATGGCTTATTGAATCTTGAATACCTATGGTTAAATGAAAAAGTTCTTTTTGAGTTAGGAACGAGATACGCTTCATTCAATGCGGATAAAGCGGTTTTGCCGTTTGGAGGAATTAGCATCAAGCCTTGGCAGTATGTGCCTATTGCTTTTTCAGCATCGGCCTCTCAAAGCACCCGTTTCCCAACATTAAATGAAATCTATTGGAATCCGGGCGGCAACGATTCGCTGAAGTCAGAACAGGGCGAACTGCTTGAATTAGCAGTGAATTACACTTCAAAAGATTTAACCATCAAAGTTGCAGCGTTCAAAGGTTCATTCACTGACCGTATCAGGTGGCTGCCAGATGGTGGTGTGTTCAGCCCAACCAATGTTGATTATTCATCGACACTTGGCACTGACTTATTTATTGAGAAAAGTATAAGATTAAAGCAGCACGTCTTTTTGATTCGAGGAAATGGCCAATACATCAATGCGCAAGGTGGCGCAACGAAAGAAGACATGACGGCACTTTCTTTTATCCCTTCATTCAGCGCAAATGCCAGTATTGCTTATCAATACAGGAAGCTTCACATTAATTATTCCTATTTATTTCTAGGTGAACGCTACATATCCAATGATGAGTCATCCTATATGCCATCATATCAATTATCATCCTTATCTGCTTCATACGATTTCTATCTTTTAAGACAAACAAAGCTTGGGCTAACAGCAGGTATCGATAATGTTTTTGATTGGCAATATCAAAACATGCCATGGCGCCCAATGCCAGGAAGAATGTATACACTTCAAATTAACTTTATATGGACAAGGTAATTGCTCTGATACTATTAGTGCTGTTTTCTTCTTGCCAAAAGAATGAATATTTCGGCCCTGTAAATGTTAGCGATGATTCAATCTTAGAATCTCAAACCAGCAATCTGCTATACATTGGTTGCGAAGGAAACTTTCAATACAATAATGCCTCCCTCAGCGTTTTGAATTTAGAAGAGGACAAAGTAGAAAACGATGTTTTCTCCAGAACCAACGGATTTCAAGTAGGCGATGTGCTTCAGTCTATTCTTCATCATGGAGATAGCCTATACTTAGTGATAAACAACTCTGGACTAATTCGCATAATCAATGACTCAACTTTCGAACAAATCGCTGTAATAGAAGGGTTTAATTCTCCACGCTACATGCTCATGATCGATCGTAAGCATGCTGTAGTAAGCGACTTCGGTGGGCAAGAATTGACGGTTATTGATGTGTCTAACGCTCAAATCATTGACAAAGTATCTACCGCTACTTGGACTGAACGTATGGTTCAGGTTGAAGATAAGCTCTATGTTTCCAATATGACAGACTCCTCTGTCCTGGTGTTTGGGCTGCCGAGTTTTAACCTCAGCGCAGAGATTGATTTAGGAATTGAGCCTTCATATCTATTTGAAGGGAAGACAGATGTGATGATTGTGGGAAATGGAAAGTCAGGTTCCAGGATAGTCAAGCTGGACCAATTCAATCAAACTCAAGCTATACAAAGCTTCAATACACGCCTATCTGGAGCTGTTTTATATGATTCAATCATCTATTTATTGCGTAATAATGTGGTGAACCAGCTTAATGTCAGTACGCTTGAAAGTATATCATTCAATCATGCAGCACAAACTCCCTACAGCATTTTTGTCGATCAATCTGGTATCTACATTTCGGACGTACTTGACTATTTATCAAAGGGTAAGGTGCTAAAATACAGCCACAGTTCTGAACTGCTTAACACCTGCAATACAGGGCTTATTCCACAAGCATTGGCGAGGTAATCAACACTCCAATGTTGCAATTATTTGACGATGAGTTCGTTCAATACGTCTATTTTGTAAATTCGCTACCGCTTTAGATTAAGCTTATGTTTAAAAAACCACTTTTAGTATTCATTTGCGCATCGCTGCTTTGGTCGTGTGAAGATCAAACACCGAACTTGCCAGATATCTCTGTTCCGCCTCCTGAGCCGTCTATTCATATCATTGATAATGATTTGTATGTTCAGTTTACGTTGGGTAAGCAAGCTGATACTATGACTTATGAGGTGTTAGACGACTCTACCCAATGGCAACCAACTGATTTTATCAATTTAGTAGGTGATGCTCGAAATGAGGAAGTATTTGACACAGCTGGTTCATCAGTAGATCAATTATTCCCTCCTTTTGCCAAGTTTGGCTGGCATTATGCACCTTACACAACCATGATAACGAAAGAGTATCGTGACCTTTTGCTGGATGTTTCTGACCCGTCAGTGGTAGTTGATCCGATAGAGTTGGATCTAGCAGCTCGAGACATCGTTACACTCTATTTCCCTTTTAGCAAAACAGACACTTTCGCTTTTTGGGATATTCAAGATTATATTGACAATCCTTCTATTAGAGAAGATCTTATCCGATGGGGACGTGTAGGAAACAATTCCATTGGTGATACTCTTTGGAACAATGACGCTCAAGAAGGCGCAGTAGTTTCATATATCGATACAGCAGGAGTAGAGTGGAGGTCAGACAACCCACCAACCTTTCAACCTTTCGGTTATTTCAGAATAAGCAACGTAGAAGCCAATTTGAACGACTATCAATCATATACTATCATTACTGGAGACTTCTCTGTTAGATTATACAATGACAACAAAGAAGCAAGAGACATGAAAAATGCAAAATTCAAACTTCGTATTGTTTCTGACATTGAACTAGGTCCAGAACCTCAATAACCCTCAATTTAAAGGTGTTGATTGCCCTATTTGGCTCATTAAGCTAATTAAGCTGTCCTATACTAGATTAGCTGAATCACATTATTTAACTTCGGACAGTCTACCATTAAATGAAGTCTACACTTTTCATTATTATCGTTATTCTTGGAATGAGTCTGTCTATGCAAGCTCAAGATCCAAACAACCTTGCTGTTGACGGAACAGTAAAGGATGAAAATGGTGGGCGTATATCTGGAGCAACAATAGCGTTATATCAAGATGGTGTGGAACTCAAAAGAGTTAATACAGGAAACAACGGTCGGTTTGATCTCTATCTTGATTTCGGTCATGAGTACATTATTGAAATTGCCAAGTCTACTTATGTCAGCAAGAAGCTTTACTTGAACACCAACAACGTACCTGTTGATGAACAGCTTTGGGGATATGAGTTTGGTGGATTTGTCGTGGACATGTTCAAACGCATGGAAGGTGTTGATTATTCTATATTGGACAAGCCAATCGGTAAGGTCTATTACGAGCCGAATGTAGAAAACTTCGTTGATGACAAGCTTTACACAAGGGAAATCAAGCAGGAGGTTGATCGTTTAGAAGACGCCCAGAAGGAAAGAATAAAAGCTGAAAAAGAGCGTCTAAAAAGACTTGAAGAAGACTATAAGCTAGCATTGAAAGATGCTCAAACAGCAATCGATGATGGTGATTATCTTTTAGCAAAGGATAATTTATTAGCCGCTCAATCAATGCAACCAGAATCAAAGGTCGCAAGCCAAATGCTTTCTCAGGTTAATGCGAAATTGAATGCAGAAGGAGCTACCCAAGAAAAATACCTTTCTGTTTTGGCTTCAGCAGATCAAGCTTATGGAAATAAGAATTATGATGGTGCTATTGCTTCATATCAGGAAGCCCTGACCATTAAACCAGACGAGGAATATCCAAAAAACAGACTCAAAGAGAGCCAAGACCTTTTTGCTAAGCAGAAGCTAGAGAAAGAAGCAGAAGCTGCTTTAGCCGCTAAAGACAAGCAGTATAATGATGAAATTGCAAAAGCAGACGCTGCTTATGGTAAGAATGAATTCTTAAACGCAAGAGCATCTTATCAAAATGCATTGAAGTATAAGGATGACGATTACCCTAAATCAAAATTGAAAGAAATTGAAGTGCGTTTAGCTGAAATTGCATCCCAGCAGGATAAGGAAAAGAGACAAGCTCAAATTGACGCTTCTTATGCTGATAAAATTGATAAGGCAAACACTGCTTTTAGTGCTAATAACTTTCAATTAGCTGAACAGCACTACAAAGCTGCATTGGATATTAAACCTGAAGAAGTATATCCAACAACGCAACTTGAACTAATTGCAACCAAGCTTAAAGAGTTAGCCGAAGCTAATAAGCTTAAGGTTGAGAAAGAAAAAATAGACAACGATTACAAGGCTGCTATAGCTAGTGCCGATAAGGCCTATGCTTCTAAAAACTATGAGACAGCAAGAAATGGGTATCAAGCCGCCTTAGATTTAAAGCCAAAAGAGGTTTACCCTTCTGACCAGATCACCAAAATAGAGGCTGAGCAAGCTAGGCTAACTGCCTTGGAAAACGAGAATGCGAAAAGAGAAGCAGAATTAAAATTGCAAAAGGAATATGAGGGGATCATTGCTACTGCCGATAATGATTTTAGCAATAAAGACTGGGCTTCCGCTAAAGCTAATTATGAATTGGCTTTGGAGTTAAAGCCTAATGAAACTTATCCAAAAACGCAGCTTTCAGCAATTACGTCTGAAATGGCTAGAGCTGCGAAAGAGAATGAAATTGAAGAATCGTATAACACGAATATTGCTTCTGCTGATGCGGCATTTGATAGAGGCGAATATGAAGATGCTATTGCAGCATACAAAAAAGCTCTTTCGGTGAAAGCGAATGAGGAATATCCCACACAGCGAATCGTTGAGTCACAAAGCATCATTGATGAACAATTACGCATAGCGAAGGATAAAGAAGCTCAAGCTGCCGTTGATGCGGAATATGCTTCTATCATCAAAGAAGGAGATTTGGCTTTTTCTGGCAAAGACTATACTCTAGCATTGACCAAATATTCAGCAGCACTGAAATTAAAGTCAGAGGCATACCCAAAAGATCAAATCAATAAAATAGAGTCTCTACAAGCAAAAGAAAAGGAAGCGAAGGCTTTAGCAGCTAAAGAGGCTGAGGTTAAAAAGAAATACGATGATGCTGTGGCCAAAGCCGATCAGTTGTTTTCGCAAAAGAATTATGAAGAGGCTAAGATTACATACAATTTAGCTGCTGGATATAGAGCAGATGATGATTACCCAAATCAAAAGATTGCTGAAATTGATGGAATTTTAAATTCATTGGCCGCAGCTAAATCAGCAGCGGAAGCAGAGGCTAAAGCAAAAGCTGAATATGAAAATTTACTCAAGCGTGCTCAAGGCGAATTAGATGCTGGGGACTTTAGAACTGCCAGAGCATCTTATGAGGTAGCTAAGTCTCAAAACCCATCGGATGCCTTCCCCGATTCTCAAATTAAGAAAATAGACGCTCTAATTGCCGAAAAAGAAGCTCAGGAAAGCGAGGAGGCAGCAAAAGCAGCGAAACAAGCACAATATGATGGGTTCATGAGGACTGGCAATGAAGCTATGGTTTCAAAGGATTATGTCTTAGCGCGAAAAAGCTTCAATGATGCACTTCAAATTTTCCCAAATGAAGAGGTTCCGAAATCAAAGCTAAAGATGATCTCTGAGTTAGAGAAGAAAGCAGCGCAAGCTAGAATTAAAGAAGAGTACAATGCACTCGTTGCAGTTGCGGACAAGTTTTTCTTAGATAATAACTATGAGGGGGCAAGGGATAAGTACAATGAAGCACTTTCCGTTTTACCAGGACAAAGTCATGCACAAGAGCGATTGAATAAGTGTGAAGAGATGATAGCGGAGCTAGCTAAAGTTGAAGCAACGGAAGAAGAAGACAATAAAAGAAGGGTGATCGAAGAGACATTTGATGAAGGACGAACAAAAGTTACAATCAAGCGAGTTACAATTGCCGGAAGAGAACAGGTATATAAGAGAGTTGTGCACTCATGGGGTGGAAAATACTACTTCTTAGATGAGCAGCCAATTACTGAACTCGTGTGGAATCGTGAAACAGTTAAATAATTGAATATGGTAGAAAACATAAAAAAGATAACAGCTTCAGTGCTCATCTTAGCTGTCTTGTTTTTTTCGGTGCTTGCTGTTCTTTCCATTTGGGATGTAATTCAAGTTGAGCAAGTTTTTAGAAAGAGCTTGTTAACATTAGTGGTTATTTTTTGCTCTTCAGTCGTTATCCTATTTGTATTTTCCAACTTCTTGAAAAGCGATGAAAATAGGGGGAATCAACCTCCTAGATAGAATGTCGATTATTTGAAACTATTGTAGTATTTTTAGTAGCTAAAGCAATTTGTATTTATGAACACGAAGCAAATATCTTTAGAAGAGGCCTTGAAGGAACACTTTGGGTTTGACTCTTTTAAAGGAATGCAGAGAGAGGTGATTGAGAGTGTATTGGCAGGAAATGACACATTCGCCATTATGCCAACAGGTGGTGGAAAATCATTGTGTTATCAGCTTCCAGCTCTGATGAAGGACGGTACAGCTATTATTATTTCTCCGTTGATCGCATTGATGAAGAATCAAGTAGATTCTATCCGCAGTTATGGTAGTGAAGATAACATCGCTCATTTTTTAAATAGTTCATTAAACAAAACTGAAATCACTCAAGTAAAAGAAGATGTGACCAATGGAAGTACTAAAATGCTCTATCTGGCTCCTGAATCTTTAAACAAAGAAGAAAACTTAGAATTTCTTAAAAGTGTAACAATTTCATTTGTTGCTGTTGATGAAGCCCATTGTATCTCAGAGTGGGGACATGATTTCAGGCCAGAATACAGAAGGATCAAAGAAATGATCAAGGGAATCGATCAGGAGATTCCAGTGATGGCACTTACTGCAACTGCAACACCCAAAGTTCAATCAGATATACAGAAAAACTTAGGCATGAACGATGCCTCTGTATTCAAGGCATCATTTAACAGACCAAATTTATTTTATGAAGTACGCCCGAAGATTGACCCAATCAAGCAAATCATACGTTTTGTAAAAGAACGAGAGGGTAAATCTGGTATCATATATTGCCTCAGCCGAAAGAAGGTTGAAGAGGTTGCTTCATCACTGCAAGTAAACGGGATCAAAGCCCTTCCTTATCATGCAGGCTTCGATGCTAACACTAGGTCAAAACATCAAGACCAATTCTTAATGGAAGATGCTGATGTAATCGTGGCAACCATAGCATTTGGAATGGGAATAGATAAGCCAGATGTTCGATTTGTTGTCCATTACGATATGCCTAAAAGCCTTGAGGGCTATTATCAGGAAACTGGAAGAGCTGGAAGAGATGGAGGAGAAGGAGTATGCATGTCTATGTATGATTATAAGGATATCGAGAAGTTAGAAAAGTTCATGAACGGAAAGCCCGTTGCTGAGCAAGAAGTCGGTAAACAGCTGCTTGAGGAGGTAGTATCTTATGCGGAAACAACCGTTTCTAGAAGAAAGTTTCTACTCAATTACTTTGGTGAAGAATGGGACGAGGTAAATGGCGAAGGAGCTAATATGGACGACAACTCCGTAAACCCAAAAGAAAAGATTGAGTTTGTCGATAAAATGCTTGTTCTATTCAAGGTCATTGACACAGTAAAGCAGCGCTTTAAATCAAAGCATATTGTCAATGTTATCTGCGGCAACAATACTTCAGAGGTTTCTACTTACCGGCATCACCAAAGCGAAGTCTTCGGTATCGGAAAAGATACAGAGGCTAAATATTGGATGGCAGCGATTAGACAAGCACTTGTTCAAGGCTTGCTTTATAAAGACATTGAAAACTATGGTCTGATAAAGATTTCTGAAAAAGGCAGGGAATTCATGGTAAATCCGCCTGAATCATACAGCATTTATAAAGATCACGATTACACTTCACAAATAGAGAAAGGCAACGAGATAGTAA
The DNA here is from genome assembly GCA_002389645.1 of Flavobacteriales bacterium UBA4422. Classification (GTDB taxonomy): domain Bacteria; phylum Bacteroidota; class Bacteroidia; order Flavobacteriales_G; family Salibacteraceae; genus SHAN690. Next base: position 36,065 of record DGQE01000026.1, on the reverse strand, counting down.
TGCAAGGAAAAGCGGGCAGTGCCGTAATGGATGAAAACCTAATGCGATTGCTCAAAGATCTGCGCAAGAAGATTTCCAAAGAGAAAAATGTACCACCATTTGTAGTATTCCAAGATCCCTCACTAGAGGATATGGCAAACCAGTATCCAATCACCATGGATGAGTTAAAAAACATTCAAGGTGTAGGAAGTGGTAAAGCATTAAAGTTTGGAAAGCCATTTATTGACTTGATTCAAACTTACGTTGATGAAAACAGCATTGAGCGTCCACAAGACATGGTGGTAAAATCTGTAGTCAACAAGTCGGGTAAGAAGGTTTATATCATCCAATCTATAGACCGCAAAATTCCGTTAGAAGATATTGCCAAGGCTAAAGGAATGACTTTTGACGAGCTTTTAGAAGAACTTGAACATATTATAGATAGTGGAACTAAGGTTAATATTGATTACTACATAAATGATGTTGTAGATGAGGATCGACTGGAAGAAGTTTATGAATACTTCATGGAGGCCGAAACCCCTGACATCGAAGCTGCATTAGAAGAGCTTGATGATGAGGACTACACTGCTGAGGAACTGAGAATCATACGAATCAAATTCATGTCTGAAGTGGCAAATTAAGAGTAGCTATCATATAATTAGACAAAGAAAAAGCCCCGCAAATACGGGGCTTTTTCATTTAGGATTCTGAATCCTTTTTCTTCTTTGGCTTCTTAACCTTGATGACAATATTATCACCCTCCTTATTCAGGTCGGCATGCAGTTCATCACCTTCATCTATATTGGTCTTAATGATTTCTTCTGCCATTGGGTCTTCCAAAAATTTCTGAATAGCTCTTTTTAAAGGACGCGCTCCATATTTATCGTCAAAACCTTTCACTGAAATAAAATCCAACGCCTTATCAGAAACTACCAACTTGTAACCGATTTCTTCTACGCGCTTCAATAGAGATTTCATTTCAATATGAATTATCTCCTTAATGTGCTCTTGATTTAGGTTGTTGAATAAGACAACATCATCTATTCGATTCAGAAATTCAGGAGCAAATGCGTTCTTGAGTGCTTTTTCGATTACGCCTTTAGCTATATCATCTGCCTGGTCAAGTTTAGCCTGTGTTGAAAATCCAACTCCAGCACCAAAATCTTTCAATTGGCGCGAACCAATGTTAGATGTCATAATTACAATTGAATTTCTGAAATCAACCTTACGACCTAAGCTGTCAGTAATTTGGCCATCATCCAATACTTGAAGTAATAAATTGAACACATCTGGGTGCGCTTTCTCTATCTCATCCAATAAGATAATAGAGTAGGGGCGTCTTCTCACTTTCTCCGTCAGCTGACCACCTTCTTCGTAGCCGACATATCCTGGAGGTGCACCAATTAGACGAGAAACAGCAAATTTCTCCATATACTCACTCATGTCTATCCGAATCAATGCATCGTCTTTATCAAACAGGTAGCGCGCTAATACTTTGGCCAATTGGGTTTTACCAACACCTGTCGGACCTAAAAATATGAACGTTCCAATCGGCTTATCAGGATCTTTCAATCCTGCTCTATTTCTGCGAATAGATTTCACGACTTTTTCAATCGCATTGTCTTGACCTACAACTGAACCTCTCAGCTCGGTATCCATATTTACCAGACGTGAACCTTCGTTTTGAGCTATGCGCTGAGTAGGAACACCAGTCATCATCGCAACCACTTCAGCAACATTATCCTCTGTTACTGGTTCTCGGTAATTCTTTGTTTCTTGTTCCCACTTTTTCTTTTCTGTATCAAACTCTTCAATCAATTGACGCTCAGTATCTCGCAACTTAGCCGCCTCTTCATAGCGTTGACTTCTAACAACACGATTCTTTTCTTCTTTTATCTCCTCGATCTTTTTTTCAACCTCGATTATCCCTTTGGGTACGCGAATATTCGTGATGTGCACTCTTGACCCTGCCTCATCTAAGGCATCAATTGCCTTATCTGGAAGGTGTCTATCGCTGATATACCTGTCCGTTAAGTGCACACAAGCCTTAATTGCTTCATCAGAGTACGTCACATTATGATGTGATTCATATTTGTCCTTGATGTTCATTAAGATCTGGATGGTTTCTTCGGTAGTTGTTGGTTCGATCAATACTTTTTGAAACCTTCTTTCTAACGCTCCATCCTTCTCGATATACTGTCTGTACTCATCTAACGTAGTCGCTCCAATGCATTGAATTTCTCCACGAGCTAATGCAGGTTTAAACATATTTGACGCGTCTAAAGAACCAGAAGCTCCTCCTGCACCAACCAAGGTGTGGATTTCATCAATAAACAATATAATGTCTGGACTTTTCTCCAACTCATTCATCACTGCCTTCATGCGTTCTTCAAATTGGCCACGATATTTCGTTCCTGCAACTAACGATGCTAGATCAAGAGTTACCACTCGCTTGCTAAACAAGACTCGGGAAACCTTTCGTTGAACAATTCTCAGAGCAAGACCTTCCGCTATGGCGGATTTACCAACACCAGGTTCCCCAATAAGGATTGGATTGTTCTTCTTTCTGCGGCTTAAGATCTGAGATACGCGTTCGATCTCCTTTTCTCTACCCACTATAGGGTCGAGCTTATCATCTTCGGCCATTTTGGTAAGGTCTCGACCAAAATTATCTAGAACTGGTGTTTTTGATTTCGAATCTCCCGGCTTGCGGCTAGAAGAGCCAGAGCTCGATCCACTTCCGCCAGCTCCTGAACCTGAACCAAAGGATGGCCCATCTTCATCATCGTCATCACTCGGTGTATTCGGAAATTCCGATCTTGGTGTTTCTTGATTCAACATTAATTCTAATTCTTCTTTTACGACATCGTAGGTAACATTAAACGCAGAAAGAGCCCTAGACGCCACATTATTTTCATCTTTTAATATGCTTAACAATAAATGCTCTGTGCCAATTACTGTGCTTTTAAACAGCTTAGCTTCTAAATAAGTAATCTTCAGTGTTTTTTCAGCTTGCTTAACGAGAGGAATGTTACCCAAACTATTCAATGGCTTTCCACTGCTCTCGACACTTTTTACAGAATTTTCGATGAGCTTTCGCAATTCAGAAAGGTCAACTTCAAGGTTCTTTAAAATCTTAATTGCCATGCCATCACCTTCTCTGATCATACCCAAAAGGAAATGCTCAGTTCCGATATAATCATGCCCCAACCTTAATGCCTCTTCTCGACTGAACGAAATAACATCCTTAACTCTCGGTGAAAAATTTGTATCCATAATTCTTAAAACTGTGCATCCTCATTACCAAGGATAATGCCACGACAAAGTAGTAGATTTTTTAACTTATCCAAAGCTAGTGTCAACTCATTGTTGAAAACCTTGCTTATAGTAAGTATACTAACAGAATTTTGTTTAAAAATAGCACCTTTTTTTAGGTGTTATCGGGATGTCTAATGTTACTTTCGGACACTTGTCTTAGTGCACTAGCTTAGACTCAAACAGCAATCAACCAATAGAAGGACAACATGGCAGAAGGAGAAAAGATTATTAGCGTCAATATAGAGGATGAAATGAAAACAGCTTACATCGATTATTCGATGTCAGTTATCGTTTCTAGGGCATTACCAGACGTTAGAGATGGTTTGAAACCTGTTCACAGAAGGGTTTTGTACGGAATGTTAGATCTTGGCGTTCTTTCAAACCGAGCGCACAAAAAGTCTGCGCGTATTGTTGGAGAGGTGCTGGGTAAGTATCACCCACATGGTGACTCTTCAGTATACGATACAATGGTAAGAATGGCGCAGCCTTGGAGTTTGCGCTATCCTTTAGTAGATGGGCAGGGTAACTTCGGTTCTATTGATGGTGATAGCCCTGCAGCAATGCGTTACACAGAGGCTAGATTGAGAAAGATAGCGGAAGAATTACTTGCTGATATTGACAAAGAAACAGTTGATTTCCAGCTAAATTTCGATGATTCATTAGAAGAGCCTAAGGTTCTTCCGGCTGGGATACCAAATCTATTGATCAACGGAACTAGTGGAATTGCTGTAGGTATGGCAACGAACATGCCTCCTCATAACTTAACAGAAGTTATTAATGGCATCATCGCCTACATTGACGATAAGGCGATTGATATACCTGGTTTAATGGAGCACATTAAAGCCCCAGACTTTCCCACAGGCGCAATCATTTATGGTTACGAAGGTGTTAAGGCAGCTTTTGAAGAGGGAAGAGGACGTATTGTCATGCGAGCCAGAACCAACATTGAAGTTGATGATAACGATCGAGCAGCGATCATCGTGACAGAGATTCCTTATCAAGTGAATAAAGCAGATATGATTCAGCGGACTGCTGAATTGGTGAATGAAAAGAAAATCGAAGGTATTCGCGATATTAGGGATGAGTCTGACAGAAACGGTATGCGTATCGTTTATGAACTGAAACACGATGCTATTCCAAATGTGGTTCAAAACCACTTATTCAAATACACAGCGCTGCAAACAAGCTTTAGCGTTAACAATATTGCTTTAGTTAAAGGTCGACCTGAGGCCTTGAATTTAAAGGACATGATCGTTCATTATGTTGATCACCGACATGATGTCATCGTTAGACGAGCGAAATTTGAATTACGCAAAGCAGAGGAGAGGGCTCATGTTCTTGAAGGCCTTCTTATTGCACTTGATCATATTGATGAGGTTATCAAACTAATTCGAGCCTCTAAAACACCTGACGAAGCGCGTGAAGGACTGATGACTCAGTTCAAGCTATCAGAGATTCAGGCAAGAGCTATTCTTGACATGCGTTTACAGCGTTTGACTGGTCTTGAAAGGGATAAAATCAAAGCTGAGTTTGATGAGTTGATGAAAACCATTGAAGGTTTAAAGAACTTATTGAACACTGAAGATCTTAGAATGGAGATGATCAAAAAAGAGCTTCTGACTATTAAAGACAAATACGGTGACGAGCGCAGAACTGAAATTGTGTATGGTGCTGAGGATTTCCGCATCGAAGACATGATACCGAATGAAGAAGTTGTTGTAACAATATCTCACTTAGGTTATATCAAGCGAACTGTGCTTACAGAATACAGACGTCAATCGAGAGGTGGAGTAGGAAGCAAAGGGTCAAGCACCAGAAACGAAGATTTCTTAGAGCATCTCTTTGTGGCTAGCACCCATAATTACCTGCTCATTTTTACTGAGAAAGGTAAATGCTTTTGGATGCGTGTATTCGAGATTCCTGAAGGAACTAAATCTTCAAAAGGTAGAGCAATTCAGAATTTGTTGAATATAGAGCCTGATGATAAAGTATTGACTTACATAAATGTCGAAAGCCTAAGCGATGAAGAGTTCTTAAACAATCACTTCATTGTGATGTGCACTAAGAATGGTGTTGTTAAGAAAACTCCATTAGAACAATATAGTCGTCCTAGAGCAAATGGAATTATAGCAATTGGTGTCAGAGAAGGGGATACTTTACTAGAAGCACGATTGACTAACGGTGAAAACCATATAATCATGGCGCTTAAGTCTGGTAAAGCAATACATTTTGACGAGACCAAGGTGCGTTCAATGGGACGCGGAGCAAGTGGAGTTAAGGGTGTTACTTTGGCTGGGCCGAAAGATGAAGTGGTTGGAATGATCTGTGTGAATGACCCTGCTGAGAGTGTACTTGTGGTTTCTGAGAAAGGTTACGGTAAGCGCACCTTAGTAGAAGACTATAGAATTACTAACAGGGGCGGAAAGGGAGTTAAAACACTCAACATCACTGAAAAAACAGGTGAGTTAATCTCCATAAAGATTGTATCAGATGAAGATGACTTAATGATTATAAACCGATCTGGTATTACTATAAGAATGTCTATGGCTGAACTGAGAGTGATGGGCAGAGCAACGCAAGGTGTTCGATTGATCAACTTGCGAGGTAATGACTCCATTGCAGCTGTTGCCAAAGTTGATGCATTAGAGGAAGATGAAGTATTGCTCGATGAAGAAGGAAACCCAATCGAACCAATTGTTTCAGAAACCAATGAAGAGACTACTGATGAAGCTCCAGAAGCAGGAGCAGAAGAAAATGAGATAGAAGAGTAATCTTCGCATTGGTCTTGTTTTTGATTATCTACTTTTGAATCAAAATATAATAACTATGAGAAGAATAGTAGCAGCTATGCTATTTATGGTAAGTGCCAATTTAGTATTTGCACAAGGAGCTAAAGTTTTAAATGCGTACAACTACCTGGGAGATGGAGAGTTAGCGAAGGCAAAAGAACAAATTGAACCTGCCATTGAACATGCTAAAACCAAAGATGACGGTAAAACATGGTACTATAGAGGACAGATTTATGAGCAAATCTATTTCTCAGAAGAAGAGCGTTTTGCTAGTCTAAAAGAAGGAAGCTTAATGAAAGCTATTGAGTCATTTGGAAAAGCAAAGGAATTGGGAAGTAAACGCATCAATATGAATGATGTAAATGACCGCTACCAGAGACTTGCAGCATTCTGTTACCAAGAAGGAGTAGAGAATTTCAATGCTAAAAAGTATGATGATGCTGTTAAATACTTCGAAACATGCTACACAGTGCGTTTAGAGGCTGGCGCTGTTGATTCTGGAGCAATATACAGTGCAGCTGTAGCAGCATTAAATGGTAAAATGTATGACGAAGCTGAAAAAGACTTTAGAAAAGCTATTGAAATTAAATATAGTTTGGAAGACAGCTATATCAACCTGGCAAATCTGTACAAAGAAAAAGGTGATAAGGAGAACTACAAGGCTACATTAGCAGAGGCTCGTGAAGTTTTACCAAGCAGTCAAGAAATAATTACTGCGGAGATCAACATTTACTTAGAATCCAAGGAGTTTGATAAAGCACTTGAAAACTTAAATGTTGCCATTCAGAATGATCCTCAAAACTTCTTGCTATTCTTCGTTCGAGGAAATATCTATGATACAAAGCAAGCGAGCATGCTCAACGAAGGCAAAAAGGATGAATCTCGTCCATTCTTTGAAAAAGCAAAGGAAGACTATGCTAAGGCATTAAGTGTAAAAGAAGATTACTTTGATGCTGCTTATAGCCTAGGTGCCTTATACTATAACAGGGGAGCTGAAATGCTAAATGAAGCAAACATGATTAGTGATGACGCAAAGTACAAAGCTGCAAAAGAGAAAGCGGATCAACAATTAAGAGATGCACTTCCTTATTTAGAGAAGGCGCATGAATTAGAACCAGATGATGTAAGCACAATGACTTCATTGAAAGAGCTTTATGCACGCACCAATCAAATGGAGAAATACGAAGCAATGAGTAAGAAAATTTCGAATTAATCGAAGCATTCTTTTAGCGAATAGGAGACCAACCAATATGTTGGTCTTTTTTTTATGCCTAATTTTGTTCATTCAGCGAATGAGCAAATACCTAACTATATTCATCGTTTGTCTGTCGTTGCAAAGTTGTGATAGACAGTGTACGAATACCGAATGCTTTAACAACGGCAGTTGTTATGAAGGGCAGTGTTTGTGTGAGAAATGGTATTCTGGAGATCAATGTGAATTGATGTTCAATAGAAACTATGATGGAGTTTATCTAGGCTCTTTTTCGACTTCATCTGCATCTTTAATGTCTGAAAGATTAGATAGTATAGTTGTTATTGCAGACGATAATATTCCAAATAGGCTAAACATTGAAAACAGCTTTTATTACGAGTTAGTATCTGATACTTCAATTATTATTCCTTCTCAAAGATTTTATAGATCTAATGAATTGGTTCAAGTGGAAGGGTACGGATCATACAATTCTGAATTGATCAAATTATCATTTATCAAAATGAGTAGTTCAGTTTACGGACAAGTTGAGGAGTCTATCATTTTTACTGGAGTAAAGAATTAAACGAGACACTATGGAGTTAGGTTATAATTTGCCAAACTCTATTTAACATAATATATATTATAAGTTAAATAGTTTCCATGAAAATCTCAACTCCTGAATAAAACAGTTATAACTCTCGACAGAACATTCTAGAGAATATATGTTCAGCTTCAAATCATGATATTCTAAATTAAGTGGCGAGTATGTTTGCTTTCTTGCCAATTTTCGCCCCCAAACCAACATTAACACCGGGATAGAAATTTGTCGCTTAAAGCAATCTAACATCTATACCTACAACGAGCCATTTCCAATGATTTTTTTGTAGATCATCAATTTGAAATCCCGCTTGTAATTCAAGTCTTTTTCGCACCGTTTCCAGTCTGGTAACCATGCCAGCACGCTCATAACAAGTAAAAATGGAATACCTATGAGATAAGGTCACAGAAGTAAACTCATAGTTTGAAGGGTCGTTTTTCCAATAACCGGATGGTCTCAATTCATTCAAGAGAATATAATCGTCACCCAAATGCGTTGATCGGTGTGCACCAGAAAAACGAAGGAGTATGTGATCTTTGATTTTATAGGTAAACTCAACACCATAAACGAAATCGATATTAAATAAAGACCTCTTGTATCCAGAATATGCCGAAAGCGTTTCTTCTCTCCAGCCAAACTGCGAATGAATTAAGCCGTTTAGCGAAATCGAATATTTTTCAGTACTGTAAATGGCTTTATGAAAACCAATAGCTACTGGGCAGAATAAGTCATACGAAAGTTCGTCATCTGACAATAAAACCCCAATTACTCCGCTCACTTGCGTCTCCATAGGATTAAAAACAAGCGTTGGGAACATCTTCGAAGAAGAAAACCAAGGCTTTTCTTTATCAGCTAATGCGGGGAAGGCGGTAATGAGTAAGCTTATGAAAACAAAGCATCCTTTAGTAATGATCGACCGAAGTAACATTTGAGAGAGATTTTCGTGCAAAATAAAGACTGTAATTGTCATGCAGAATTGGTTTTTTAGCCATTTCTACCTGAACCGCGTGACTAAAGGCTTAAACATATCTGTTCATGGAATATTCTAGCACTTTTTTAAGAAACACTTTCCATCAAAAAACTTTGAAACATGAATCTTTTAGCCATAAGATTCCAAGAAGTTTTTGTTTTAGAATGAACTTTTCCATAGGCGAGTTGTANNTACATCAATTTAATGAAGCGTTTATGATCAAGTACCTCTACTCCATCTCAATTCTATCACTCATATTCCATACGACTGCAGCGCAAGATTGGTCATCCATCGCAGATTTACCTTCAGGAAAACATCACCCGGTTACCTTCGCTATAGATGGCGTAGGATATTCAGCTACTGGTTGGGATGCTTCAGAAGGACCTTCAAGAGATTTCTACAAGTATGATCCAGCGGCAGATGAATGGTCAATAATGCCTCAATTTTCTGGTGCTCCGAGAAGCTTTGCGATTGGATATGCCTATGAGGGAAAAGGATATGTTGGTTTTGGCGCCACGGTGACGGCATATTTAGGAGATATATGGGAGTTTAACCCTTCAAACGAAAGCTGGAGTTTCTTAACCACTTGCCCTTGTTCACCTAGAAGACATCCTGCCTTTTTGATGGCAAATGATAAAATTTTTGTGGGTTTAGGAGATGGAGCTAATGGAAATCTTAATGATTGGTGGGAGTATGATATGATCGCAGATCAATGGACTCAATTACCCAACTTACCAGGACCACAGCGCCATCACCCATTTCAATTTTCTGTAAATGGGGAGCTATACGCAGGCATGGGTCATGGTACTTTAGCTCCTACCATTTATAACGATTGGTATCACTTCGATCAGGTTTCTTCCACATGGGAAACAATGGACGATTTCCCAGGTGAAGCGCGAGTGGCAGGGACACAATTTGATCATGGTGACTATGGATACGTGCTAAGTGGAGATGGTGACAATCATTCGTTTATGCAAACGGGCGAATCCTGGCAGTATGATCCAAGCACGGATGATTGGAATCAGTTTCCTTCGCATCCAGGAATCAGCTTGTGGGCACCTGGTTCGTTTGTAATTGGCGATACGATCTATTTCCTTGGTGGTGAAAATCGCCAAACCGGAACCATTCAAAGAGATGCTTGGAAATTTCAATTGCCTACTCCTGAAGAACCAACGGGCATTGCTAGTTCAGCGAGTTACTCCACTGTCAGCCTCTTCCCTAACCCAGCGAAAGATGTGCTTCACATCCAGAGTTCAGGGAAAATCACTTCTGTAGAGATTTACAGCTTATCGGGTCAATTAGTAGAAAAATCTTCAGGCAATGCTAGTAGCATATCTGTTTCAGGATTAAACGCTGGGATATACTTAGCCAAAGTTCAATTGGGTAATGGTGAAGTAAGCATGACAAAATGGGTGAAGAAATAGCTCATATGTAGGGTTTAAGATAGGAGGCTCTCATTTATACCGTGCTCTTTCCAAAAGCTACCGAAACCTCATTCATGGTGGGCTTGAATGGATAAATTGAAGAGATTGGTCGTAGAGACAACATCCATGAAACTCAAATTACTCCTACCCTCAGCCATCGCATTGCTCAGTATGCCTGCAATCAATGCCCAAAATGGCTACGATTATTTTGACGGAAACAATGTTAAAGCACTGATATCTCCAATTGCAAGTCATTTCTGGGACTATAATTGGAGTCGCTTCTATGTTCCAAAAAACGATTCAACCACTTCGATTTATACTTCCACCATTTGAATTGGCGGTTTAGATTCTGCCAATCAACTGCATTTAGCAACAGCAATTCGAATCAATAGTTTCAATTATCGCAGTTATGATTACATGCCAGGACCAATCGGAGATAGTAGTTATTATACCGCCCCTTTCAATGGATCTTGGGATCGCGTTTGGAAGGTCAATAAGGCTGAAATAGAGGAATGGTTGATGAACCCAAGAAAAGTCTCCCCTCCACAATCTGTGCTTGATTGGCCTGCGCATGGAGACGTGAGCTTTGGACAAGCTGCCAATCTTGCCCCGTTTGTCGATGTAGATGGAGATGGGCAATATGATCCGATAAATGACTTTGACTATCCCGTTATTAAAGGTGATCAGGCAGTGTACTTTATCTTCAATGATGATGCAAGAATATTCTCCTTTGCACCTGAAGAAAAACTTGGGATTGAAATTCACGGTATGGCCTATGGATTTGATTGCCCTGAGGACACTGCACTCAATCACGCCCTGTTCATGGAATACACTCTTTTCAATCGATCCAGTGAAGATTATCATGATTTTCATATTGGTTCTTGGACTGATTTTGATTTGGGAAATGCTCAAGATGACTATGTCGGATCAGACCCACTCAGGAACTTGGTGTTTGGCTATAATGGAGACAACTATGATCAAGATGGTGGCGGAATTACTGCATATCGAAACAACCTTCCTGCACAAGGAATTCGTTTACTGAAAGGACTTAGCTTGGCAAATGATGCAACGGACAACATGCCATCGGTCAGTTTTGGTGGAAACTACAACGGTTTTGGAATGGGTGATGGCATTGTGGATAATGAACAGCAGGGCATGCATTGCTTCTGGGGCCTCGGTTTCAACGCTGGAACTCCTGGTGATCCCGGTCCTGATTTTCTTCAAAACGCTCAACACCATTACAACTTAATGCATGGAAATTGGATGAATGGTGTACCAATGACCTACGGTGGTAGTGGTTATGACCCATCAAATCCACAAGCCATTGAATGCCGCTTTATGTATCCCGATTCTTCAGATACTGTGCATATGGGAACGGCAGGTGTTGCTGCTCCATTTTGGGATGAAGAATCAGCTGAAATCCTGCCTGGTGACAGAAGAGGAGTTTTCAGTTTGGGACCAATCAACCTTGATGCTGGCGCAAGCAATTCGTTCGAAATAGTTTATGTGTTTGCCCAAAAGATGAATGATAGAAAAGGTGCTGTACTTAAGATGAAAGATTATTCAGACCATCTTCAAGAGCTTTTTAATGCTGGCACGACTTCGTGTGGTGACTTTAATGTTGATCTGACTTACTTAGCCACAGGTATTCAAAATACTGATGGAAGCACTTTTTAATTGTTCCCCAACCCTGCTTCCGATGCTGTCACTATAAAAACTGAATCTGCAACTGGCAAAGTGGCCATTTACAGTATGCAAGGTCAATTGGTGATGCAAAAAGCCATTAATGCTTCGAGCACTACACTAGATGTAAGTCGCTTAGGTCAAGGAGTGTATCAATTGAAATATTCAAATGGAGAGCAACTGCAGCAGGCTAAAATAGTGGTTCAGTAAATAGCACTAAAACATGTTAGAGTCCCACCGATGCGAGCAAACATTACATGCTTTTACTCGGTGGTACCCTCTTCTTTGGGCTTCGGAAATGGCTGCTTGTGAAGATCTACACAATCCTATATAATCCAACCGTTCTTCCCTTTCGAGTTCAGAACAGCCATCAGCATGAACGATATGCTCGTCATGCATTTTTCGGCTACTGGCGCAGAGGTGATAATATTAAAGCATAAGTCCAATAGCTTTAGATCATGCAACTTAGGGTGATAAGGATTTAGAACAAGTAGCGGTTTTCAGCTATTTTCTTTGCGTGAACAATGGATGTGAACTACTTCTTTTTTGCCTTTTTCTTCGATTTGGCTTTCTTTTTCTTAGCTTGAAATTCTTCAGCTTCGTCAATAAGAGCAAGCCAATCATGTTCGTTTGCCTTGCTATTGTCTACTGTAAGTTGATACTCATCTTTACTCACAACAAGTCGACTGATAGGCTTTCCTAGATTCTCCTCAATCTCTTTTAACAACTCCTTTTCTACGCTGCTCGAGAAAGAATAAGCCTGGCCTTTTTGGGTTCCTCTCCCCGTGCGTCCCACCCGATGCACATATTGCTCTGCCGTTTCTGGTAGATCGTAATTGATCACGTATTCCACGTTCGGAATATCGATTCCTCGCGCGCTCACATCGGTAGCGATCAATACTTTTAAATCGCCAGAGCGAAAATCCCTCATGGTTTTGTCTCGGTCTGAATGCTCGCGGTCACTATGAATGGTATCGGTAACTAGGCCTACGCGCTCCATCGCCTTCTTCACTCGCTCTGCCCTCACCTTCGTTCTTACAAATACTAACATCTTGCTGTCTGGGTGACTGTTGATGAATCCTTCTAAGAAGAAACGCTTGTCATCCATCTCAATAAAAGCCACCGAATGCTCAATGTTTTTAGATACAGGATCCTTGGGTGAAATCTGAATGCGAATGGCGTTTCGAACCAATGAATAAGCCAAATCTTTAATCTCTTCATTGATAGTTGCAGAGAAAAACAGGGTTTGCCTGCGTTCAGGTATGTGGCGCATTACATCGCGTATGTCTTTGATGAATCCAAGGTCGAGCATATGGTCGGCCTCGTCCAGTACTAGAATTTCTACGCGGCCCAATCGCAATTCACCTTGGCTTGCCAAGTCAAACATACGGCCGGGCGTTACCACCAGCACATCCACGCCTTCATTCAGCTTTTCAATTTGTGGTGCTTGCTCCACTCCACCGTGAATGCAATAGGAAGTAATACGCGTGTGTTTTCCCAATTCTTGAAACACATTGTGCACTTGTAGCGCTAATTCGTGGGTTGGTGTCATCACCAGGCATTTCACGCCATCAGACCTTCGTTCAATCTTGCGTTCTTGCAATAGGTGCAATATAGGAATGACAAAAGCAGCAGTTTTCCCTGTTCCAGTTTGCGCAATGGCCAGCACATCCTCTCCTTTAAGAATTGGAGGAATAGACTTGTATTGAATGTCGGTAGGCTTCTTATAACCGAGTTTGGATATGCTCGTCTTTATTCCTTCGGCTATGCGGTACTGTTCAAACTTCATAATCTTCTAATGCAGCGCAAGATTAGGCATAAAGACGCGAAAATTTCACAATAAGCGTTATTCCGTAACACTGATGTTATTCGTGCAATTAATCGTTTACCTTTGCCCAATATTCTTAGCAGACTTTCTGTCTAGACAGTTTTTCCCAAAAGCCATTTATTCGGCATCACAAGAAACCCTCTCTTTACTTTCTGACTCGGCTAAGTTCAGCGAAAGTGATTTTTTCGCTCTTTCTCAATAGATGCATTTAAAATGTTTCGCATCATAACATTGAGAACTTATGAGTTGTTCTCTAGCCCAGCGCAGTTAAAGAATTGGAAGAAGTTCACCCAATTGGTGATTTAAAAGACTTCCATAAAACAATCTAAATTAAATAGTAAGACTCAGTTCAGCGCGTGAACTGATGAATATAAACGCGAATTCAATTTCGCAAAGTATCTAAAAGTGCATGTATCATACATCGTTTAAAAACAACAAGAAGACAAAAAGCGCTAATCCTTCCGGTGGAAGACCATCAGGAGGAAGTCGCAACGGAGGTCGCAGACCTCAAAGCCGAGGAGGCAGAAAGCCATCCACATTGAACCCTTCACTATTAGTGAAGAAAGCAAGTAACGTAGAAGTTCAAGATTATCAGTCTGATCGATTTATTGCTGATTTACCAATCAACGATAGATTAAGGGCTTGTTTGCAAGCAAAAGGCTTTGAACGCCCAACTGAAATTCAAGATAAGACATTAGAAACCCTTTTAGAAGGTCGCGATCTATTAGGTGTCGCCCAAACTGGAACCGGCAAAACAGGAGCATTCTTAATTCCAATCATTCACGAATTAATGCGCTCTCCTCAAAAGCCTTATGCTTTGATTATGGTTCCAACTCGCGAGTTGGCAACGCAAGTTGAAGATGAATTTAAAAGCATGGCCAAAGGCTTAGGCTTATATAGCTCTTGCCACATTGGCGGAACAAACATTAACCGTGACTTAGATAATTTACGGAGAAAAGCCCATGTAGTTATTGGCACGCCAGGCAGATTGATTGATCTAGCTAATAGAAAAGCACTGAACTTGAACAAGTTCAACACCCTTGTGCTAGACGAGTTTGATAGAATGCTTGATATGGGCTTTGTGCATGATGTGAAAAAACTGATCAGTGGAATGCATCAACGTAAGCACACCCTTCTCTTCTCAGCTACGTTAGATAAAACTCAAGAGTCGTTGATCGGTGGCATTCTAACCAATCATGCAACCGTTAAGGTGAGCGAAGGTCAGAGCACTGGAGATCATATCGACCAAGACATTGTTAGAATATCATCAGGTGAAAACAAATTTGAAGTGCTGTGTGGAATAATTGCAAACGAAGAATACCAGAAAGTATTGGTATTTGAAGAAACCAAGCATCAAGTAAAAAAGCTCTGTATTCAATTGAACAAAGCAGGTTTTGATTCAGATGACATTCATGGTAATAAAAGCCAAAACGCTAGGCAAACAGCGTTGAATGCTTTTAAGCAAGGACGTATTAGAGTTTTAGTTGCGACAGATGTTGCAGCAAGAGGAATTGACGTTTCTGATGTTACCCATGTGATCAATTATCAAGTACCACAGACATTTGATAGTTACATTCACCGAATTGGTCGCACAGGTCGCGCTGGAAAGACAGGTAAAGCTTTAACCTTCGTATCGTAATACATTAACAAACAAAGAATTAAGAATCATATGCGCCAATTAAAAATAGCCGCCACTTTTACCGACAGGAATAATCTAACCCTCGACAAATACCTAAATGAAGTAAGCCGAGAGACAATGATTACTCAGGAGGAAGAAGTTGAGCTTACCAAGCGCATTAGAGAAGGTGATTCTGTAGCACTCGATCGCATGGTGAGGGCTAATTTGAGGTTTGTGATTTCAGTCGCCAAGCAATATCAAGGACAAGGCATGCCTTTAATTGATATGATTAGCGAAGGGAACGTAGGTTTGATTAAAGCAGCTGAGAAATTTGATGAAACACGAGGATTCAAATTTATCTCTTATGCCGTATGGTGGATTAGACAATCCATTATGTCAGCTATAGCTCAACACTCTAGAACAGTTCGTTTACCACTAAGCCAAACGAACAACATCCGAAAGATTAAGCAAGCTAGTACAAGTCTAGAACAAGAATTCGAGCGTGAACCAACAACCAATGAGCTGGCTGATATGCTCGACTTTACTGAAGAAAGTATATCATCATCCATCGAAAGCTCCCAGAAAGGAGTTTCAATAGATGTTCCATTATGGGATACTGATGATTTTTCTATTGCAGATACGCTAAGTGGTGGTAGTGTAGAAACTGATCGTGCGCTGATGAAAGGATCGTTAACCATCGAACTTCAACGATCAATGATTAACCTTAACACCACTGAAAGGGAAATTATAACTCTAAATTTCGGTATTGGCTCTGATGAATTATCATTGACAGCGATTGCATTAAAACTCAACCTAAGTAAAGAGCGAGTGCGACAAATTAAAAAACAAGCATTAAAAAGAATGGCCAAAACACTCGGAAACGAGCTTAAAGCCTATTTATAATAATTTTATTCACCCCTTCAATTAAAACTAAATATGTTGAAGGATTTTTTTTCAATTACACATTTTATAACATGAAGATTTTTGTAGCAAAACTGGATTACGGAGTAACAAGTGAAACCCTCCAAACAGTATTCGAAGAGCATGGCTCAGTAATGTCAGCAGTAGTAATAACTGATCGTGACACAGGTCGTTCTAAAGGATTCGGTTTCGTAGAAATGGAAAGCGATGAAGACGCTATGAACGCAATCAATCAATTGGACGGAAGTTCATTGAAAGGACGCGAGATAGTAGTTAAGAAAGCAGAAGATAGAAGAAGATAATCTCCTAATATATTTGGTCTTAATGACCACACTGTTTTACAACCCACAAGGAATTTTTCTTGTGGGTTTTTCTTTATCCAATAATCAGCTTTCTTGATCTGCTTTATCAATAAGCTTTTGTTCAATCTGCTTACTGGTCTTCAATCCGAGTTTTCTTAGATCCTCTGCCCTCTTGATTAAATTACCTGAACCTGAGGTAATTTTGTTCATAGCACCCTCATAGGATTTCTTCGCAGTATCCATCTGCTTGCCTAAATTCAATAAATCATCCGTTAAACCAACAAATTTGTCGTAGAGCGCTCCTCCCTGTCTAGCAATCTCAATAGCATTCTGCGTTTGTTTCTCTTGCTTCCAAATACTTGCAATAGTTCTCAAGGTTGCTAATAAGGTAGACGTAGACACAATCACCACATTTTTATCAAATGCATCCTGAAACAAGGTGTTGTCGTATTGAACTGCCGCTGAAAAAGCTCCCTCTATGGGTATGAATAATAAAACAAAGTCAAGACCATCAATACCATAAAGGCTTTGATAATTCTTATCACTCAAACCTTTTACGTGTGCTTTAATTGAGGAAATATGCTCTTTAAGATGCGCTTGCTGCTCTTCTGCATTTTCAGCCGATGAAAACCTTTCGTAAGCAATCAAGGAAACCTTAGAGTCAACAATAACGTTCTTATCGTCCGGTAATTTAATGATAACATCTGGCTGAAAGCGTTTTCCATCTTCAGTCGTTATACTGTTTTGGATGAAGTACTCTTGATTCTTTGAAAGACCACTTTTCTCCAATATTCTTTCCAAGATCACCTCACCCCAGTTACCCTGAGTCTTAACATCACTCTTAAGGGCATTGGTTAAGTTTTCAGCATCTTTCGAAAGTTTAGCACTTTGTTCACTAAGCATTTTCAC
Organism: Flavobacteriales bacterium UBA4422; assembly: GCA_002389645.1. Lineage (GTDB taxonomy): Bacteria > Bacteroidota > Bacteroidia > Flavobacteriales_G > Salibacteraceae > SHAN690. Next base: position 18,534 of record DGQE01000026.1, on the reverse strand, counting down.
TTCACTTTTCAAAGAAATTGTTTCAGCTTTACCCTTCTCATAAGTCTCCTCTACTTTCTTTTCAAAGTTCTCTAGTTTCTCTTTGAAAGGCGCCAGAATAGTACCTATTTGTTCTTTGTTTTGCTCTTTGAATGTATGACCAGTTTTTTCGAGTATCTCTTGAGCAAGCACCTTGAAGTCATTTTTAAACTTTTCCTGCAACTGCCCTAACTCTCCCTTTTGCTCTTTTAATCGGAGCTCCATCTGCTCATGACGTTCGGTCCATTTACTCAGTTCAGTGTTGAGCCTTATAACTTCAATCTCGGCATTATTCTTTTCTTGCTGAATGGTATTTAAATGATTTTGGAGGTCATTATATCGGTCGATACTAATGGACTTTTCATCTTTTTCCAGTGTCTCTTCTCCTGGCTTCAAAACCTTTCCTATTAAGTAGCCAATTACTGCGCCTAACGCAATACCAATAACTAAAGTGATTATATCCATCAGTGTAAAATAGAAGTTCTAGTGAGCTTACAAAAGAAAACAAAACCATCAGCTTTTAGTTACCGCAATCCGACTTTCTTACCCGTTTTTGAAACAATGATCTGATCTCTAACAATCCTTTGTTGCCCTAAGTTGTTTTTGTACTCTAAAACAAAGGGATAAGTCCCTGCTTCAATATAATCACCATTTGACAAGCATCCATTCCACCCTGCTGCAATATCCTTGCTTTCGAAGAACAAATCACCCCACCGATTGAAAATCTGTAGATGAAAATCTGTTACTTGAATTGCCTCTCCTTTAATCAAAAACACATCGTTTAAACCATCTTCATTGGGTGAAAAGCTATTGGGGTAATAGATCAGTGTTTCATATAAAAAATGAAATGTTTTAGATAAGGTATCCACACATCCTTCTTCAGATAGTGCAACCAATGTTACTACGCTGTCTATCGCATAACCGTCAAATGACCTAAAGACTTGCTCGATTCCATCTAAGGTGTCATTTCCAATATACCATGTAAAAGAATCTTCATTCTTTGAAGCGTTGATAAAGGTCACATCCGGATTAATATTAGTGGGATTGAGCGGACTAGCCGTAAAGTCCGCCTTAGGTTGTTCTAATATTTGAACTATGCATGGGAAGTTTGAATTTGTATAACAACCAAACTCCGTCATAACATCCACACTAACATCAAAGCACCCTGATTCTTGAAATGCTAATAAAACGCTTTCCGTGTTTAATTGATTAAACAGTGTACCATCATTAAATGCCCAGGTGTACTTACTTGTTTCGTTAAACGTTCGATTTGTGAACCAAACATCCGCATCTTCACAAGCCACTTGAGGGTTTGCTTCTAAAAAAGGTAACTCAGGGTCTCCAACAAAAATTGTTTTTGCCGCCACACCAGCTACAGACAAGCATAGATCAGATATAGTGACAGAGTATGAAGTAGTTATCGAAGGCTTTACAAATTGGATAGGATTCTCATCAGAAGTGTGCGACCAGAGGTATTGATATTCATCGGGTCCATTATATCCTCCTCTGCCTGATGCAATAAGGTAAATCGAACTACCAGAGCAAATCGAGTCATCTTCAAACTTCATTTCAGAAAGAATACGGGAATAACCACCCACTTGCACAAACACGCTATCAACGTAAGGTGGAGTGCCACAGAAATCCGAAACTGTGATTTGATACCAAGTGGAAGAATCTGGGCTTATTGCGGCAACTGACCCAAAAACTCCTGAACTCCAGGAATATGTGTAAACCGAATCTCCTCCAGTAGCAGCTACTTCTACATCAATCGTGTCATAAGGACATATTGTATCTACTATTGGAATTTCCAACCCTAATGGTGGTCTTATTCTTACCGTAACCTTTGCAGTATCGCCTGGACAGCCATTAGCATCTGTTACATGCACCCAATAAGATGTGGTTGTATCAATTAAAACTTGAGGAGTTTGGCTTTGCGATATAATAGTTGTCAATAAAGAGTCCTCAAACCAGATGTATGAAAAAGGAGCTGTTCCGCCTGAAGATGCTGCCGCCATAGAAGCAACTTGGTTAATGCATATTAAAGTGTCACCTGCACTATTTGTAGTTATAGGATCTGGAACACCTATGCTCACTTCAAACGTATCAACACACCCGTTCTGGTCTGTTGCTATCACATAATTATCCCCTTCGCATAAGTTACTTCCTGTCGCACCAATTGATCCAGAACCCCAGACATAATAATATGGCGAAACACCACCAGACGCAGAAACTACAGCCTCAGCATCGCAGGCTGCAGAATTAGGACAAGAGAGCTCCGTGGCTGAAACAACAGATTGTACAATATCATCAGGTTGTGTAACTTCCACTGAATCGACTACCTCGCAACCCACTGAATCTGTCACCGTCACAGTATAAAAACCGGCACACAATTGAGATTGTGTCGTCCCTGAGGGCAAGCCATTATTCCAATCATATGTAAAAGGTGCTGCCCCACCAATAACCGACACTTGAGCTGTTCCGATACATTCTTGAAAACAATTTAATTCAGACGCAGTCATCTGGGTTTGAATTAACCCATCGAATGTAAAAGTTATGCTATCCAAAGTATCTTGATTACCACACAAATCTTCAACATAATTGGCACCAGGTATAATCTCAAGAGTATAATTTCCAACCTGCGTAACCGGAGGTGTAAAATGCACCACGACATCATTCGAAAGGCCTCCAGAGCAGTTAACAGAACTTGCTGATGTAATGGTGTGAGAGCCTCCTGGTCCTGTTAACGAAAAGTCACCTGCTTGAACCGATGAACAAACTAAACCTTCATCAAACGCCACCACGATGCTGTCAAAAGATTGACAATTTACTGCTGATGTGATCGTATCCATGGCAGGTGGAACATTATCAAACAATACTGCTGTTGAAGCTGAGAAATCTATGGTAAAACCATATACAGTGCCCGTCCAATTCGTAATGTGCAAATAATAGGGCGTTCCAGCTGTTACTGGTAGATCTGCGTTCCATTGCGGTCCGTTAAAATTTCCTGGTCCATTACAAACTCCAAACCCACCGTTTGGCGTACTTACTCCTGATGGGCCATTTGCTCCGAATACTCCCCAAGTATTTGATCTTGCCATAGCCCCTGACGCACCGGCAAAAGTTGCCAACTGGGCACATGAAGTTGTTGACATATCAAAAAGTGTCCAATCATGATCTTGGTTAGCATTCAATGGTGTTATAGAATACCTGAGTAAACCAGCTTGTTGAATGGTAAACTTCAGCCAAATACTTCTCTGCTCAGTAGCATAACAGGTTCCAGCATTGAAGATTTCACTTGGAAAATTACCCATACCGTTATGATTAAAATTAATGGTATAGGTATTACTACATATCGGAATAGCACCCAAGCAGTCTTGATTTGTCGGAACTTGTGAAAAAGCACTAAAGCTCAATAAAGCCAATATGGTTGAGAATATAATTATTCTAAAATCGGCATGTGTTATTGGGCTTATAGTTTTCAAGTGGTGTTACTCTTCTGTCTTCAAATGTCAGACGACTAATTATGCTACGGTTGTGAGAAGACTTTAGTTTCCATTCAAAATAATCGGCATACCATCCCCTCCTGATCCAATAACTATGACTTTAGAATTCTGAGACTCTGCAAGTTTTAAAGTGGCCTCAATGCCCTTTTCTTTAAGAATATTTGACGAAAGAGAAGCATTCAATAATTTATTAGCGGTTGCTTTTCCTTCAGCTTCTATGCGTTGCCTTTCCGCTTCTTTCTCAGCTTTTTCAAGTCTAAATTCATATTCTAAAGATTCTTGCTCTTGCCTTAGCTTACGTTCAATAGCTTCTTTAATTGTTGTTGGCAACGTCACATCTCTTACCAAAACACTATTCAACTGAATATATTGGCCTGCAACTATTTTCTTTGTTTCTTCAAAAATTTCTTGTTGAATAGCGTCTCTTTTACTCGAATAAATCTGCTCGGGTGTATACCTTCCTACAACACTTCGAGTAGCTGACCTAACTGCAGGCATGATAATTCGCTCAATGTAGTTTTCCCCTTTCTCTTGATGTAAGTTCCCCAGCTTCGAAAAATCAGGCTGAAACCAAATAGATGCATCTAACTTGATATCAAGGCCGTTAGAAGATAGAACTGCCATTTTTTCAAAAATTTCTTGCTGTCTTACCTCGTAGATGAACATGGTATTCCATGGGGCAATTATGTGAAACCCTTCAGAATATGTATGCGTGGTGTCAACACCATTAGAAAATTTACGATAAAGCACACCAGCTTTACCGGAATCTATGGTTTTAGTTGATGTTGCTAGAATGTAAATTACTATAAAAACTACGGCTACAATTGGAACTATAAACTTTGGAATATTCATATGAATAATTTAATAAAATTAAAACGTGTAAGGTAGCCAAATGAATAAGATCAGCAATACGCTGAATTACTCAAAAAAAGCTGTTCGATATAAGTTTCAAAACAGATATAGATCAGGAATTTTCAGTTTTACCGTAATTACATTTGAGTACAAACAAAAACAATCATGACATTCACCAAACAACAATTCCAGCAGAGACTTGAAGAGTTCTTTGAACGACACGATCCAGCCAAGGTTGACTTGTCTCATAGTATTGCGAACAGATATTACCTTCATCAAGAGAAAGTGTTTTTTCATTTAACTCGACATTACGATAAAGGACATCACCCACCTGAAAACTTCCTTCAGTTTGTTGATCAATTTGTTCATCCTGATCGTTATTAGACTTTGTGTATTTTGTTCAGATGAATAAAAATCATCAATGAAAACACACAAGTTCAAAATTAGTAGTGGAGGACACAAGTTTTCTTTATCGTCCATAGACCCAGGCTATACAGCAGATCTGAGTAAGGTTATGGCTATTGAAGCTATGGTCGGAAATATATTGGACCTGAGAATATTGCAGGATAAATTATATGCCAGTGGCAAGCATGCTGTACTGATTATTTTTCAAGTTATGGATGCAGCTGGCAAAGACAGTACTATAAACCATGTCATGTCAGGCATTAACCCTCAAGGTTGTTTTGTGAAAAGCTTTAAGCACCCCAATAGTTTAGAACTAGGACATGATTATTTGTAGAGAAGCACTCGAGATTTGCCAGAAAAGGGAATGATCGGAATCTTCAATCGATCTTATTATGAAGAAGTCCTTGTTGCTAAAGTTCATCCAGAAATAGTCCTTCGCCAAAACTTATCGCATATTGGAAAGGTGAGTGATATTACCAATTCATTTTGGCATGAGCGTTACGCCCAAATAAATAACTATGAGCAAAGACTTCATACGAATGGAATAAAAGTGATCAAGTTCTTTCTACACTTATCCAAAAAGGAACAAGCAAAAAGGTTTTTAAAACGCTTTAAAAGAGAGGATAAAAATTGGAAGTTTTCGGAATCTGATATGAAAGAAAGGGCTTATTGGGATGATTATCAAAAAGCCTATGAAAAATGCATCCAAATGACATCTAAGACACATGCGCCATGGCATATCATCCCAGCAGACCACAAGTGGTTTATGCGTGCGCTTGTAAGTCAGATCATTGTTGATGAGATTAACTCCCTTTCACCTAAATACCCAATTCTCGATAAAGAAGCCAAGTCGCATTTAGAAATCGCACGCAAACAAATAGAGATTGAACTGGGTTTAGAACAAAAATCGTAGGAAATGGAAAACTTGAATGTGTTCGGTCAACCTATTATCACATGCAGCAAAGCGCCTATGACCGGTTATTTCCGTGATGGATGTTGTAAAACTAATGAAGAAGATATCGGCATGCACGCAGTTTGCTCTGTAATGACCGAGGATTTCTTGAACTTTTCTAAGATTCATGGAAACGATCTCATCACACCAAGACCTGAGTTTAATTTTAGCGGGCTTAAGTCAGGAGATAAATGGTGTCTTTGTGCTTCTAGATGGAAAGAGGCTTTTGATGCAGGTGTCGCTCCGAAAGTTATTCTTGAGGCCACTCATGAATGTACGCTCAACATACTTCAACTAGATGACCTTATTAAACATGCTTATAGAAATGATATAGGCTTGAGTGACTAGTATCACCAAACATAAAGGGGTGTTGTTGATAATTTTGAACCAAATTATTGATCATGAAATCCCACTACATTTTCACCATTATAGCAGCTATAGTTCTCACTTCATGCGGAACATCAGATAATGAGGCACAAACAAACAATGAATCAAGGCGCTATGACGAATTATTAAGTGATAAGTTAAATTCATATCAAGCTTTACCAGTGAGGGCTGACAACCCTCAAAACATAACTTCAGATTCCAAAATTGAACTCGGGCATATACTCTACTTCGATACGCGCCTATCAAAAGATGGAAACATTAGTTGTAATTCTTGTCATAATCTTGACAGTTATGGAGTGGACAATTTGCCGACTAGCCCATGTGAATTGGGAGGAAATGGAGGTCGAAACTCACCAACAACACTCAACGCTGCCTTGCACAATGTTCAATTTTGGGACGGAAGAGCTGCTGATGTAGAAGAACAAGCAGGTGGTCCAGTATTGAACCCCGTTGAGATGAATATCCCTAGTAAAAGCTTTATGGTTGAAAGACTCAAGGAAGTTCAGGTTTATCAGGAGTTTTTTTAAAGGCGTTTCCTGATCAAGCCAATCCCATTACTTATGAAAACATGCAAAGAGCAATTGGTGTGTTTGAAAGACAACTACTGACTCCTTCAAGGTTCGACAAATACTTAAAAGGAGACAAACAGGCCTTGACTCTTGAAGAAAAGAAAGGTCTTCTCACATTTACGCTCACAGGATGCAACACTTGTCACAATGGCCCTTTGCTTGGTGGGAATCAGTTCCATCGATTTGGGGTTTACAAGCCATATTGGGAGGCAACCAAAAGTGAAAAAATTGACAAAGGAGTGGCTGACTTGACAAATGAAGAGCTGGATGAGTATATGTTTAAAGTGCCATCATTAAGAAACATAACAGAAACATATCCATATTTCCATGATGGCAGCGTTAAAGATTTGAAAGAAGCAGTGAAAATCATGGCTGATATTCAGCTAGATTACAAAATGAACGGTGAAGAGGTTAAAAATGTAATGGTTTTTATGAGGTCATTAAAAGGAGAGGTGCCGGAAAAATATAAGCAAAACCCTTTGACGCCTAAACAGTAGTTTCTTTTTTAGCTTCCAATAGAAATCGCCCTCCTACCATCTCTGCATATTCCTCTCCTGCCTTAAGCATACTGTCATCTGTTGAATGGTATTTCCAGGTTACAGAATTACTGTTATCTATGCTTAACCACATTTCAAATAGTTTAAGAAGGTAAAGTGATGAACTAGAATTAAATCCTGTTAAATCTACAATTAGCGATTGATTTTTAAGCGGACAAAGGGAATACATCTCAAGCCAAATAAAGATATCTGCGAAAAACTCTTTTGCGTTTTCCGGCTCAGAATCTCCTGAAATACTGAAGATTTCAGCGTCAGCATCAAGCACAACCACAGGGTATTCACAACCATGTGCCTTATCAATTACACCTGGTTTGCGCATCGAGTAATAGGCAGATATTATCGGTATGTTTAGGAGGTTGTTCATGTGCTTTATAACTGTATGAATATACGTTAACCTAAGACTGAAGTTTAGATGTTAAGCATGACTCTCGTCACACATGTTATTGACCTACAGCAATGCTTTCCACATATATAAATGACCACATACTTTGTTTTGGAAACTTGCGATATCAGGAAAATATCCGAGAATTTGATACCCCGCTTTCTTTAGTAAAGTTTTACTTTCCTTATTGTCATCCAATAATATGGCCACCGATTGCGATTTATTCAACTGCTTTGCTCTTTTCTCTAAGTCTTTAATCAGCATTGAAGCCACTCCTCTTCTTTTAAACCTTTCATGAACATAAAATGTAATTTCAACATTTTGCGATAGAGCTCCCCTGCCCTCTCGATATGGAGTTAAAGCTCCCCAACCACAAATCACATCATCTAATACTACAACTAATACAATTAGCCCTTTGTCCATAAGCCCGTTGAACCAAACTCTACCATGTTCATTATCAAACCGAGATAAATAGGCGTTTTTCTGATCAAGGATTGCCTGATTCATGATTTCTAAAATAGAAGTTTCATCTGCAGCAAGAGCTTCTCGAAGTAACATAACTGTGAATTTAGGCCCTGATAATTGATTGATAGGTTTTACTTTCAGCGCCAACTTTATACATCATGGAGCAAAATACTGTTTTTGGACACCCGAAAGGCCTATTCATTCTATTCTTTACAGAGTTGTGGGAACGTTTTTCATTTTATGGAATGCGCGCTATACTTGTGCTATACCTAACAGCAGAAAAATTAGGTGACAACCCAGGTCTCGGATGGAGTAATGAGTCAGCATTAGAGCTTTATGGTTGGTATGGAATGCTTGTTTACATGATGAGTATACCTGGAGGATTGCTGGCCGACCGATGGCTCGGTCAAAAGAAATCAGTTCTAGTGGGCGGTGTATTAATAATTTTTGGTCAATTTATATTGGCCATAGATACGATAGTTGCATTTTATTCCGGTCTAGCACTAATCATTTCTGGTGTTGGTGCACTCAAACCAAACATCAGCACTATGGTTGGTGGATTGTACAAAAAAGGTGATGTGAAACGGGATGCTGGATTCACCATTTTCTATATCGGAATTAATATTGGCGCATTTTCAGCTCCGCTTCTTGTTGGCTATTTCGGTGAAGTAGTAGACTGGCATTTGGGGTTTAGCTTGGCTGGTTTTGGAATGATATTAGGTCAGATTGTCTATGTATTTGGCCAAAAGCACCTAACAGGTATTGGAGATTCACACCGATCAAGCCCTGAGTCTGCCGCTTTGATGAAGCAACCATTGACTAAAATTGAAAAGGACAGAACGATTGTATTAATGCTGTCCTTTTTGATTATGATTGTGTTCTGGGGAGCATACGAGCAGGCTGGTGGCTTTATGAACCTTTATGCTAAGCAAACTGTAGACCGGGTAGTTTTTGGATATGAGATACCGGCAAGCTTCTTACAATCGTTGCACGCATTTTATGTCATAATTCTTGGAGCACCAATGGCCGCATTTTGGTTATGGTGGAAAAAGAAAGGCAAAGAATCATCTGCCATATTCAAAATGGCTATCGGAACGATCATAATGGGTTTTGGATTTATGGCTCTTATGGGTGCCGCTTATGAAGTAAGTGTTTTGGCTTTAGAGAAAGCTAGTCTTTACTGGTTGCTTCTCTCCTATTTACTTCATGTAGTAGGCGAATTGAGTAGTTCTCCAGTTGCCCTATCATTTATAACCAAATTAGCGCCTGCTAAATACGCTAGTTTTATGATGGGAGCATATTTTGCAGTTACCGGCTTAGGGAATAAAGTTGCCGGCTGGATTGGAGAAGCTGCTGAAAGCGCGGGTGCTTTAGAAGTTTTTGGTGGTGTTACAATTTTCTGTCTAGCGTTCGGGTTGTTACTTCTTGTATTCGTGAAAAGATTAAAGGCCTTAGCGCATGGCGCTGAAGAAGATATTGCACGGTAATGGAGTTATCACTTCTATTACAGTTTGCATTTGCAACACTGCTATTGGCAGCAACTCCTGGGCCTGATAACGTTTATGTGCTAACTGAGAGTGTTTCAAGAGGATGGAGACAAGGCGTTGGTATAACTACGGGTTTAATGAGTGGAGTGATTATTCATACCACACTTGTAGCTACAGGAATCTCATTGCTAATTATACAGAACGACATTGCATTTAGCCTAATTAAATATTTAGGCTCAGCTTATTTATTATACTTGGCTTATGGTGCGTTTAAAGAAAAACCATTGGATGTTGTGGTAGGAAAACAAGCAGCGACAGAGCCATTCTTCACCATCTTCAAAAGAGGTTTTGTAATGAATGTACTAAACCCGAAAGTCAGTATTTTCTTTATTGCTTTATTGCCCCAATTTGTGAGTAATGATGGATGGAGCCCAATGTATCAAATGATGACATTAGGTGTAGTGTTTATGCTAGTTTCTTTCATTATTTTTTCAGGCATTGCTATAATATCTGGGCGCGCAGCTCGAATGATAAAGCACCCATCGTTTTGGACTACAACCAAATGGATTAAAGTGGTGTTATTATCAACACTAGCAATACTATTAGCTTTAATAGAGCGATGAAATACCTTTTAACAATATTAATTTCCTCATTTATGTCTTACTCGTGGCTTCAAGCACAAAATCCAACCCTTATATATATCGGTGACCCTATGTGCAGCTGGTGTTATGGTTTTGCTCCAGAAATAACCAAAGTAAAAAAAGCATTACCTGACTATGAGTTTAAAGTGATTTTAGGAGGTTTAAGGCCTCAAGGCACTGAAACCATGGCAGATTTAGGTGACTTTCTAGAGCATCATTGGAAAGAAATAGAGAAAAGAACCGCCTTACCTATTAATTATGGAATCATCGGAGATGAAAGCTTTGTTTTAGACACAGAGCCTGGCAGTCGTGCTGTTGTTGTAGCCAGGGAAATGAACCCAGAAATTGAGTTGGATTTCTTTAAAGCTGTGCAGCGTGCCTTTTATGTCGACAACAAAGACATGCGCTCTGAGGCCACCTTCATCGAAATAGCCAAAGAGTTTGGCCTTAACGCGAAAGATTTCGCTGAAAAGTTTAACTCCGAAGAAGCTCGATACAATACACGATCTGATTTTCAATTGGCCGCTGAAATGGGTGTCAAGGGTTTCCCTTCAGTAGTTGTTCGTCACAATGGCCAACTCTATCTTGCAGCAAACGGTTACCGCGAGTCAGCAAACCTACTTCAAATCATTACCAATATCGAATCAGAAAAATAAACCCTACGAATAGCCTTTTATAGCCTCGGCAAAAAATGACAACACCTCAGGGAGAGATCTTCCAGAAGCTTTTAATACTGCACCATTCCAACCATCATATTTCCACTCTCCATTTTTAAGCTTTGAAAAACGGGAGACATTGATCGATTCATTTCCATTGTACTTTGAGACATAGAAGTAATAATCATCAACGACACTGTCAGGAATAGAAAGCCCGACTCCGAAAGAAGATCCTGCTTCATTCAAATTTGTTCCAATAGCACCAGTATCAAAATGATGTGGCCATGTGCGTATATCCGAAAACATGTCAAAATTACTTGAAGTAAGCGCCAAAGCTTTATCGGCAAGCCATCGCAATTGAATGTGAGGTTTTAAATCCTCTTCCTTCATCTTTGGAAAAACCAAATGATCATCAAAAGCTTCTTTATAAGGCAATTCATAATGCAGATCAAACGTGAATTCATTTGGAACTTTGCAAAACTCACGTTCTCGTTCTATCCAATTTACAATATCCAAATGTTTAGCTCCACCTAATGGAAACGAGGCCTCAATGCCAGAAACAGGATGAATGAAGTCTAACGAGTAGGCTTCAAGATTAAAAGCTAGAGCCAATCCAGTTTTATCAATAGGATGTGTTTCGAAGCTTTTACTAATTGGATTCCACCCCAAATTAGTATGACTATCATCCTCTTTGGCAGGAAGAAAACTCTTAGATGCTGCAGCCAAATATTGGGCAGCACGATGCAATGATTCAATATGTGTCATTGATTTACTATTTCTACTCCTTTCCAGAATGCAACTTTTCCTTCAATACTTTTAGCCATTTTAGACGCTTCAGGGTAAAACCAAGCTGCATCTGCATTGACCTTTCCATCAACATCTAGAGAATAATAAGATGCGGCTCCTTTCCAGTGGCAAACAGTGTGAGTACCTGAGTTAATAAAGTATTGCTTGTTCAATGATTCTTCAGGAAAATAATGGTTTCCTTCTATAACAGTGGTGTCGTTACTTTCTGCGATTACTTTACCATTCCAAATTGCTTTCATAATTCTAGTTTTTTGTTTAGACGTAAAAACCCGTTAATCCTTTCATGAAACTCTAAAGCTGCAACTTCCTAACTTTTCTACGTTTACTGATATTGTCGTGTCTTTCTCGATAAATATAGCTGCTGTTGACGCTCCTGCCATGATGATATGACCAGCTTTAATCTTCTCACCATACTGGTGAGCTAAACGCGTTGCAGCCTGCAAAGATTTCCATGGATCACCAAGAATATCAAAAGACGAACCTTCCGCCTTAACTTCATTGTCAAACGAAAGAGTCATCTTCAGATTGGCAATTTCACGTGTTGGTGCTAACCATTTCCCTACAACAACTCCAGTTGACGAGCAATTATCTGCTACTACATCTTCTAGGCTGAACTTAAAATTCTCAAATCTAGAATCAATGATTTCTAAAGCTGGAGCTATTCCATCAACATATTGATCAAGGTCGTCTAATTCGATTTCACCATGAATATCCTTTGAAACCCTAAAACAAATTTCTGGCTCGGCTCTAGCATGAATATATTTACTCATATTGACTGAACCACCGTTTTGAACTATCATTTCATCTGTGAGCCTTCCCCAAATCATATCATCTACGCCCATTTGTGTCATCTTAGCTTGAGACGTAAAACCCATTTTTAAGCCGATGAGTCTCTCGCCTCGTTTTAGTCGCAAATCAATCATTTGCTTTTGAACCTCATATGCTTCATCCAAGGTTAAAGACTGACCCTCACTTATTTGTTTAACAGGAGTAGCTTTAAAAGCTGCATTATCAACTAATTGAGCTAGTTCATTTATATTCATATTCAATGTGTATTGAAATTATTATGGCTAATCGAAACTCTTCATTTGGAGTACAAAAGAAAGAATTCTGAGTTTGGAAATAACACCGATTCTAGGATAGCTATTCTTTCTCATAAATGGCATCACAGAAGTATTCCTTAGAATCGAATATTCTATCTACGAGTTTCAGAGAAGTATGATTGGTTATTGCTGCCAAAGCCTTCTCATCATACTTTCTTGAAACTTCAGTGAATACTTTTTCTCCTTCAACAAAATGATAAGTTTGGCCTAGTGCATCTATTTTAACATCTTGCTCAATCATCGATGTTATGTAACTGTAAGCGACCCCACTCTCCTTATCGTATTGAGGAGTATGCTTGAAATGCTTCCGATCAAAGTCTCCCCCAAGCTCTCTATTGATTCGATCTAATAGATTCAAATTAAATTCGGCAGTAACTCCCTCAGAGTCATTGTAAGCCGGAAGAATTACACTTTCATCTTTTATCAAATCAACCCCTAGTAAAAGTCGGTCACCAACTTCCATCACCGCACTTAGTTTAAGTAGAAATTCATTTGCACGTTCATCTAGCATGTTACCAATATTAGACCCCATAAACAATATAATCTTTGGTCTACCTGTCGTCAGCTTAGCAAGTACTTCAAAGTATTCACCCTGCATACCTTCAACCTCAATACTTGGAAGTTCTTCAGCAACACGTTTCTGAAGATTATCAATAGAATTGGAGGAAATGTCTATTGGTCGATAAGTGAATTTTCGTGTTTTCAATGCAGTCAAAAGATGCATTGTTTTACTGCCATCGCCAGCTCCAAGTTCAAAAAGATCAAATTCCCCAGAATCAGGAACCAATGACGATAGTATCTGGTAAGTCTTTTTAGCAAAAATTTCTTCTTCACTTTTCGTGAGGTAATACTCTGGTAGGTTCATAATTCTTATAAAGAGCGAATCTCCTATACTATCATAGAACCATTTTGATGACAATCGTTTTGGAGATTGACTCAAGCCTTCTTTCACTTCGCGTGCAAATAATTCTAACATCTCATCTTTCATCTTTTGCTAATCGTATTCCTGCAAACTGCCATTGCATGTTAGGGTGAAAAAAATTTCGATATGTTGATCGGGAATGCCCTTCGCGCGTAGCATTACTTGCTCCACGAAGTACCATCTGATTCATCATAAACTTACCATTGTATTGACCAACAGCACCTTTAGGTTTCTTGTATCCTGGATATCTTAAATACGCACTTGACGTATGCTCCCATCTACTTCCCCACTTAAATTCTGAACTTGCCACTTCCCATTCAAACTCAGTTGGTAATCGCATTCCTTTCCATTCAGCAAAAGCTGCGGCTTCATAATGAGAAACATGAGACAATTGCGCGTTCATATCCAATGACACTAATCCTCCCAGGGTAAATTGAAACCATTCCCCTTCAACTTTTTTCCAATACAGAGGATGTTTGATAGAATGTTCAGTTACCCATATCCAGCCTTCATCTAACCAAAGGTCATGTCTTAGATACCCATTGTCTTCCATGAATTCGAGGTAATCTCCATTGGTAACCATGGATTTAGAAATAGCTGCTTCATGGAGGTAAACTTTGTGCCTTCCATGTTCATTATCGAAACTAAAACCTTCACCATTAAACCCTACTTCGTAATTACCAGCAGGGATTAGCGTAAACCCACCTTCAGTATTATGATCATTGACTAGAGAAAACCCTTCCTTATAAATAGGATGCAATGGATTAAGACCTAAGTTAAATTTGATATCTGTCATCAACAGCTCTTGATGTTGTTGTTCATGGTTTATGCCAATTTCCAAAAGAGGAAGCATATCATCATTGCGCTTACTGCTCAATAGTCTATTCATAGCTTCATCAACATATGACCTGTACTTATAAACTTCCTCTACACTAGGTCGCGTCATTAAACCTCTATCTACCCGAGCCGTTCTGCTTCCAACGCTGTTATAATAGCTATTGAAAAGGAAGCTAAAAGCAGGGTGATACACTACATAGTTATCAAGATAATTCTTGAGTAAAAAAGTTTCAAAAAACCATGTAGTATGCGCAATATGCCACTTAGCAGGGCTTACATAAAGCGCTCCTTGTGGCACATAATCTTCAATGAGAAGTGGTTTGCACAACTCGTGTGTTTGATTTCTAACCTTTGAAAATTTCTTCAATAATGTCATCTAAACTCTTGGAATCGGATATTATTCTTTGTTTATGAAAAAGGCAAATTCATATTTAATTGTTTAGCATAACTCACTATAAGCTCTCTTTTATAATCGCGTAAGTTATCATAAGACCCAGCAGCCAGTTCATTCATCAGTCTATTACCCATTATATAGACAGCTGCATTTTCGCCAAAGTCTTGCTTAATTAGTTTCTGTATAGGCTTATAGGTATTTGAAACAATAGAGTCCTTTATGTTTTTTTTAGCCCTGACTTCATCCATCTCTTCTTGAGATAGTTTTGGGTTGACCAGATCAGTAAGTGAGAACCCTTTTTCTATTGCAATTTGCTTCGAAGATTTCACCAAATTAAGAAGTCGCATCTTAAACGTCTCATTTAAAAATCTTTTTGAAGCCTTAGATTCCATATAAAAAGAATCAATCATATTATTATTTTTTGCTAACCTCAACAGGAAATCCTTATCCATGATTTGATATGATGGCCTATTAGAATCTTTGGCTAACTCTTCTCTGAATTCAATGAGACATTCGAATATGTACCATTGAACTTCGCTCATATCATCCATGTCTCTAATTTTATAGTGGTTGCTGTTTTCTGTTGATTCAAAGTTTTGATTCTCAAAAACAAAACGTTCCTCTTTTATCCAATCATCTATTTTCTTTTCTTCGATACGCTTGTTAAGTATTGACTCTAACCTATGCAAATACCTTACATCATCAGCAGCATATTTTACTTGCTTCTCACTTAATGGCCTTTGAAACCAATTGCTTTTTTGGGAAGACTTATCCACTTCAATAGCCAAAAGCTGAGAAAGTATATTACCCAAAGAAACTTGCGAATAATCAAGAAGTTTAGTGGAGATGCTTAAATCATAAAGATTCTTAGGTCTGCAGCCAAGGTGGTGAAATAGACGAATATCCTCACCAAACTCAAAAGCGAGTTTTATGATCGCAGAGTCCTCCATTACCGGGAAAATTAATGATATATCTATACTTTCACTTAAAGGGTCAATGACAAAGCATTCATCTTGAGTTGCTACCTGCATTAGGCACATGGTGAACCCATACCGGTATCTATTCTTATCGAATTCTAAGTCTACCGCAATCGATTGCTCCTTAGATAAGAGATCAATAGTTTTTAAAAAATCTTCTTCTTTTGAAATGACGTGTTCTTGCAAACTGTTTAATTCTCTGACAAACTTAATTCTTAAGGCTTGGAGATTGTAATTCTTTAAAAATCTAAATGAATTTTATTGAAAAGCTAGTAGTATTAGCAGCAATTGCTGCATTGGTAGGATGTTCAAAAGAATCTGAAATTGCCCTTACCGAAACAAGCAATCAAAGTGTTGAATTATCCAACGAAGGAAGCTTTGATGTCGGAACTATTGATGCCAATGGAGTAGCAACAATTAACTACGAATTATATGAGCTAAAAGACATCACTTCATGTGCAGTTTCTGAAGACGCAGTTTCCAACCTTACCATAAACTACATCTCTAATACAGGTTATTTCTTAGCTGGTGTAGGATCAAGTGCCAATTCATTCACTACATTCTCCGTTTCCCTTAGCCAAAATGGTGATATTTTGAGCTGGACAGACAATGCAGTAATCTTTACTTGTAAAAGCACAACGGAGGCATGTGATTTAATTGTAATAGATGCACAGACTTACGATTGCGATAACAGCACATCAACTTGCGGTCAAGCAATTATAGGCGGTGACAATGGTGCTGAATATAGTGCATGCAGCAACTGGCCTTGGCAAGTGACTAGAAAGACTAAGAAATAAAATTCAGTTTTAGAAACAAAAAAGGCCGCAATGTGCGGCCTTTTTTGTTTTATGATATTTTTCTCATCCTGATATTTAAAGGAGTAACCTCTAAATATTCATCGTCCCTAATATATTCCATGGCTTCCTCCAGTGAGAATTTAACCTTAGGCGCTACGCTGGCTGCTTTGTCCGTGCCTGATGAACGAACGTTTGTTAACTGCTTTCCTTTAATAACGTTCACTTCCAAATCATTGTCACGAGAATTTTCACCAATGACTTGTCCTTTATAAACTTGTTCTGAAGGGTCAATAAAGAAACGACCCCGATCTTGAAGCCTATCAATTGCAAAAGTTAACGCCTGACCTGTTTCACTGGACACAAGAGCCCCTTTATCAACTCCACTCATTTCGCCTTTAAACGGCTTGTAAGCGCTAAATCGGTGATTCATAACAGCTTCTCCGGCTGTAGCTGTAAGAATTTTATTCCTTAATCCGATTAAACCTCTTGACGGAATATCAAATTCGATATGCTGAATATCTCCTTTACTCTCCATAATGAGCAAATCGCCTTTTCGTTGAGTTACTAACTCAATTGCTTTTCCGCTATACTCTTCGGGGACATCAATTACCAAGGTTTCAAAAGGTTCAGATTTAACACCGTCAACCTCTTTGATTATTACTTGAGGCTTTCCAACTTGAAGTTCATACCCTTCTCTTCTCATAGTCTCAATAAGAACACTCAAGTGAAGAACTCCACGGCCGAATACATTAAATTTATCTTCAGTATCAGTATCCTCTACCCTTAGTGCCAAATTCTTTTCAGTCTCTTTGTATAGTCGGTCTCTAAGGTGTCTTGACGTAACTAATTTTCCTTCCTTTCCAAAAAATGGCGAGTTATTAATAGTAAATAGCATACTCATAGTAGGCTCATCCACGCTAATTCTCTTTAAGGCTTCTGGATTCTCCATGGAAGCCACTGTGTCGCCAATTTCAAAATCATCCATTCCAACAATAGCGCATAGATCACCACTTCTCACTTTATCAACTTGCTGCCTCCCCAGACCTTCAAAGACAAATAGCTCTTTAACTCGGTTCTTTTTCTTGACACCATCTTTCTTCATCAAGAAATAGTCTTTTCCAGCAATCAGATCACCTCGATATACTTTACCAATAGCTATACGTCCTTTAAAGCTACTGAAGTCTAATGATGAAATTTGCATTTGAGCCTCACCTTCATGATAAGTGGCTTCTGGAATAACTTCAATGATTGTGTCTAAAAGCTCAACGATGTCAGATGTTTGTCTTTTCCAATCCTTACTCATCCAGCCATGCTTAGACGAACCATATAAGGTCTCAAAATTCAACTGATCTTCAGTAGCATCAAGGTTGAACATTAGATCAAAAACCTGCTCATGAACCTCGTCTGGTCTGCAGTTTTCCTTATCTACCTTATTCACAACCACAATTGGCTTCAGGTTCAATTCAATAGCCTTACCTAAAACAAAACGTGTTTGAGGCATAGGACCTTCAAAGGCATCTACTAAGAGTAATACACCATCAGCCATTTTCAAAACACGCTCTACTTCACCTCCAAAATCAGCGTGACCAGGGGTGTCAATAATATTGATTTTAACGCCCTTATATTGAACGGAAACGTTCTTAGACAGAATTGTAATACCTCTTTCTCTTTCAAGGTCATTATTATCTAACAGAAGATCAACTTGTTCTTTTCTATCGTCTAATAATTTCGCGTGGTCGATAATCTTATCAACTAAAGTAGTTTTTCCATGATCTACATGGGCAATAATAGCAATATTTCTGATTGATTTCATATTCTGATTT
>DGQE01000005.1:6206-7074 GCA_002389645.1 Flavobacteriales bacterium UBA4422 | reverse complement strand
CAACACTTTTCTCAAATCACTACCCGAAACCGGAATGCTATTTCCTGGAGTGCTGTCATCAAGTCTTCCTCGATACACACATTTCAATTCGGAGTCAAATACCATAAAATCTGGAGTGCATTCGGCTTGATAAGCCTTTGCAACTTCTTGGGTTTCATCATAGAGGTATGGAAATGGGAAGTTAAATTCTTGGGCTACTTCCCTCATCAATTCTGGTCCATCTTGAGGATGGTTTTCAACATCATTTGAACTAATCGCGATAAAACTAATTCCTTTTAGTCTATAGGCATTCGCAAGGCGAACTAACTCCTCCCTTACATGAATAACGTAAGGACAATGATTGCAGATAAACATAAATACTGTTGCCCGCTCACCTTTCAAGTCTTTCAGCATCCTCTGCTCATTGCGGACTACATCCAGGAGAGAAAATTTGGGCGCTTTAAAACCAAGCGCAATCTTTCGTGTTTCGGTTAGTGACATCAGAATTATTTGTTCAAATGTAGCCATTCACATTTGCATAAATTTTTTATTTGCCCATACATTAAATGTATATACATATATTTGTATCATCAAAAATTTAAACAATGAAAAAACTATCGATTATTACAGCGCTTGGATTAGGAGCGATTTTTATGTCCTTCGGTCCAATTCTAAAATCTGAAAAGCTAACTATCAAACCAGAATCAAGTAAAATTGAGTGGTATGCTGAAAAAGTAACTGGCAAGCACAATGGTCTGGTAAACTTAAAAAGCGGATCTGTAGATGTAGCAGATGGCCAATTAAAAGGTGGTTCATTTATCATAGACATGACTTCAATTAAGGTCACAGATCTTGAAGGAGAATACGCTCAAAAATTAGAAGGTCATCT
>DGQE01000005.1:0-6159 GCA_002389645.1 Flavobacteriales bacterium UBA4422 | reverse complement strand
AAAGGAATTTCACATCCAATTAGCTTTCCAGCAAAAGTGGAAACAGCAGACGGGAAATTTGCCGCTTATGGTGAAATGGTTGTTGATCGCTCAAAATATGATGTGAAGTACGGATCCAATAGCTTTTTCGATAACTTAGGGGATAAAGCCATTTATGATGAATTCACAATGAAAGTTAGCCTTGGAGCGAAACTTTAAGATTTTACATTTTGGATTTTGATTGTTGGGCCTTCCTGAATATTCAGGAAGGCCTTTTTTTATTTAGATAATCTTGATAGTTCTGCCACTATTTGTCAACTTTGACTTCCATCTAAATTCCAATCATGAAAAAAATTATCCTTTTCATCGCCAGTGCAGTATTGATTGTGAGCTGCGGTAAAGTCAAAGAAGAAAACGAAGCATTTACTGAAATTGCTGAAGACTATGCTCTTGCCGAAAGCCTATGGGATGATTTAGGAGAGCAAGTAGAAGGAAGCGCTGAGAATGTGGAAGCAAAAGACAGTACTTGGCAATCTTGTGCAATCATCACCGTAGATACCGTAGGAAATCCATTTCCTTTGGGTGTAACAGTTGATTTTGGAGAGATAGGATGCGTTGGAAGAGATGGTAAGACACGCACTGGACAAATCAGCTACACGATGACAGGTTGGTATAGAGAAGAAGGAAGTATCCTTACAACAACCACGAATAACTACACGGTTGACGGCTATAAAGTGACTGGTACTCGAACTGCAACAAATAAAGGGGAGAATGCCATAGGCCAACTTCACTTTTCTGTGGAAGTATCTGGAGCAAGCATAACTGATCTCGAAGGACAAACAATGTCTTGGGAATCATCACGGATTAGAACATGGATTGAAGGAGAAGAAACGGGTTTCTTCACTAGTAATGGCAGCGGAGGCTTCTTAGGTTGGGATGGAATTACAGATGATGTTTACGAAATCACCGGCTCTGCAAATGGTGTTTCAAGAAGTGGTAACACTTTTGACATTGACATCACCTCAGCGTTGAAAGTGCAACTAGACTGCATTTGGATAACAGAAGGAGTTTTATCGTTAAAACCGGAAGACTATGACGCCCGAACTCTTGATTATGGCAATGGAATATGCGACAATAAAGCAACACTAAGCACCAATAGACGAGATACTGAAAGCACTCTTCGAGGTTAGTTTCGCGCACTTTGAAAGTATCTTTGATTTCGATTTTTTGAATAGTCAGACTCCAACAAGAAGACCTAATCATGAGAAACTTAGCACACGAATTAAATAGATTGGTACCCGTGCATTCAATCGGGTTATTTCGCATTCTTTTTGGCTGCCTTATGCTAATCAACATAATTGAATGGTATGATTTCAATTTGATTAGTTACTACATCATGGAGCCTAGCGTCAACTTCAGATACGACTTTCTAGCATTACCTATTCTCCCCGAGAAATTGCTCAAACTTATGATGCACGGTATGATTATTAGCACATTACTAATGATTACCGGAGTTTTATTTCGTTGGGCTGTTCTTTACTTCTTTCTTTCTTTCAGTTATTTTTTTCTAGTAGATCAAACTTTCTACAACAACCATTACTATTTAATCATTCTGCTTTCTGGAATGATGTTCTTTATGGATTTAGACAAGTCTTTTACACTACGAAAGATAAAGGGTAATACACTCATTGGAATGTGGCAGTATTGGTTATTACGATTTCAAGTTATTATCGTCTATTTCTATGGTGGAATTGCCAAAATCAATCCATATTGGTTTAACCATGAACCGACAAGAGAAATACTAAATTCAAAAGCAATAAGATCTGGCATTGATGCATTGACTAGCGAGTTTATGATAGGTTTAATAACATATGGAGGCCTTGTTTTCGACCTTTTCATAGGCTTCGCATTGCTTTACAAACCAACTCGTAAAATTGCCTTTATTGCAGCCATTGGATTCAACATCACCAATGCTTGGCTCTTTAATGACATAAGCATATTTCCTTATTTTATGCTTGGTGCTTTGATACTCTTCTTTGAACCAGATGAAGTATCAACATGGCTAGTAAAAATGAAACTAATCAAGCAATTTTCAAGTACTAAAGAAAGCGCCATTAAACTTCCTAAATGGGGACTTTTCATGTTATCTTCCTATGTTCTATTCCAACTAGGCTTCCCCCTTAGACAATATTTCATAGATGGATATGCGGATTGGACCGGAGAGGGTCAGCGCTTTTCTTGGCACATGAAAATCCAAAACAGAATTTATGACATAAGAAACATCAAAATGTATATCGACACAGGATCAGAACGATCACAAATTGATATCCGCAAATATTTAAACGATGATCAATATCATCAAATGCTTCATTCTCCTCAGATGGTAATTCAATTTGCAGAGTTTATCGAAGATCATGCTCGGGTTAATTACGGAATACTCAGTCCAAAAATAACGGCTGAAATCCCAATAGGATTTAATGGTGAAAAACCAACTTTAATGTTCTACCCAGACAAAGATTTATTAGAAGAATATCGCACCCACCAAAGTTTCAACGATTGGATGCCTCCCGCCCCAGGGATAAACTAAAACTTGCTAACCCTGCAGAAGACATGGTTAATCAAAACCATTAGGTTATGTGGGATTGAATTTCTATTTCAAATGGATTAGAACATGGATTGAAGGAGAAGAAACAGGTTTCTTCACAAGCAATGGCAGCGGAGGATTCTTAGGTTGGGATGGAATTACAGATGATGTTTACGAAATAACGGGCTCCGCTAATGACGTTATAAGAAGTGGCAACACTTTTGACATTGACATCACTTCAGCGTTAAGAGTGCAACTAGACTGCATTTGGATAACAGAAGGAGTTTTATCGTTAAAACCGGAAGACTATGACGCCCGAACTCTTGATTATGGAGATGGCACATGCTACAATAAAGCACTTTTGAGTACCAACAGAATAGATGTTGAGATTACGTTGGTGGTTAACTGAATTACCTCGTACTCTATTCCTTTATAAACTTGGTGGCAAAATCATGACCATCCGATTTTATTCTAATGAAATAAACTCCCCTTTCAAACTCTGCTACGCTGATATTTAATGCGGTTGATATTGCTGATTGATAAACAACCTTCCCAGTAAAGTCAATGATCTCAACTTGACTCAGTTCATCATAGGCTTGATTTGAGGAAATGGTTAATTCATTTGCAGCAGGATTTGGGTAAAGGCTGAAAGAAAAGGACTCAGCTGAAACACTTCCAACTCCCAGAGGTGGTTCGGGAGGTAAACAAGAATGCACGATATCAAATTTGGTCTGAAGCGAATCAATAGGTTCTATTCCATCATTATTGCGCGTTCTTACTGAAGCCAAAAATGATGGACTACCGGGCGCATCTGTTGATTGTGCGACTTTCACAAAAGCAAACAAAGACGATGTTCCATTGCTCGAACACCTCGAATCCGCTCCTACCATATTAGCACCTTGAAGGGCAGCCATGAGCTTACACGCTAAATCTCCGGGCTCATTTAAAAATCGAGCCTCTATTGAATCAAGTACTTCTTGTCCTAAAAGAATGTTTCCCTGAATCGAATAATTAGGCCCAATGATATGATTCTTATAATCATCTGTGGAAGCGCCAGTATGAGCTGCAGACTGAGGCGTGCCATCAACGAAACCAACAATTCCGTATTGTCTGAGCTCAGGTTGATTTGACACATCATTAGCCACGAGCCACTCGATAATTTGACTCGGTGTATCACCCAAATTCATCCTTGTAGCGGCATTGCTTTGATTTGTTCCTAAATAATAAGCCTGTGAATTAATTGCCCCTACTCCAGGAAAAAGCTCACCCAAAAAATCATCATTGGAAAAAGGAGTTTGAAAAAGATCTACGCATGAAGCACCCGCGCTTCCTACTTCTCCTGTGTTTGAATCTAGAGCAACTATAGAAAATGTATCCTGGGCAATCAATGAACCAGCACCAAATAGCACTGCAAACATGATCAACAGTCTTTCTTTTTTCATCCTTAAAACATTAATTAGTTTAGTAAACAAAGTAACAATTAGACCATCAGTTCAGAAAATCAGGAGGGCGTCTAGTTCAATTAACCATGGAAAAAACCTGTGACTCACGATGACTCAGATTTTAAAAACCGCTCAAAAACGATAATAAAAGAATTACAACAATAATGATCAACAAGAGTATTATTATGTATGTAATCATTATTATTATTCCCAAGATAAAACCGATTTGCCCAAGGAGAAAATCTTTTTTCGTAATCCCGCCCAATACCATGGCTGCTATGGACGCAACGAAGGATAAGCCGAATATTATAAGGCCGGCTGGGCCAGTAACGGCAATAGCCGGAATAATCAGTAGAATGGAAGCTACGCCAAAAATCAGGGCAATCGTGGCCATGATTTCTCTGTTCTTATCGAAGTAAGGATCATCATCGATATGCTCAACTTTTTTCCGTTGAAATTTGGTGTCAACATTTTCTAATACTTGGCCTAATTCCCTTTGGACTCGTTTTTTCTTTGCCTTCAACTCTGCGATTTGCCTCACTAGCTTTTTCGATCTGAAATTATCACTCTTAGGAGGTTTTGCTTCATCCAGACTTCTAATATCCTCGGGACTATCAGAAGGACTCTTTTGCGCAATTTCCATTTGTTTCTCAGAAAGGTCGATTGACTTGGTAGGTTTGTGCTGATTGGATCCTAAATTCAAATGAAACCCACTTCTGTGCTTTCTCTTTTGAAGCAAGTGAGATGAAGCGACATCATTACTACTACTGCAAGAGCTGAACACAAAAGAGATAATCAGAACTGCGACAAATAAAGTGGCTTTGTGAAATCGAATAAAACTCATAGAGTAAAGAGTACGGTTATAGACCCGCAAGTTATGCAACTAAAAATTATCTGCGGATTGAAATACAGCTGGGTTAGGATTCTGTTTAAACTTGTTCTATGCAAAATCAAAAACACCTTGTGCATCTCAAAGAAGGCATTCATTACCTCAACTGCGCTGCGAAATCTCCATTATTGATAAAAGGTGAAGCTGCAATGATTGAAGCCATGGATCGCGAGAAAAACCTGCATTTGCGCACCGCTAACGATTTTTTCGATCGACCAGAAACCGGCAGAAAACTATTTGCCTCTTTGGTCGACTGTGAACCTAAACAAGTGGCTTTCATGCCAGCGGTATCATACGGACTCAGCTCTGTTCTAAAGAATGTCTCTTACAGCCAAGGTCAGCATGCCATCACCATAGAAAGCGAATTCCCAAGTGATTACTTAGCCTTAGAAAGCTGGAGCAGAAAACATGGAGCGTCAATCAATGTAATTGGCCCCAATAATAGCAAGCAACCTTTTTCAGATTGGAATGAACGAATTATTGACGCCATTTCTGATCACACTGCGGTAGTTGCGATTTCAGCTATTCATTGGATGAATGGATACAAGTATGATCTAAAAGCCATTGGAGAGCGCTGCAAGGAAAGGGGCGCTATTTTCATAGTTGACGGAACACAGGCCGTTGGAGCCATGAAAATTGATGTAAAAGCATTTAACATAGATGCGCTGATTTGCGCTGGATACAAATGGTTGTTCGGCCCATACTCTATTGGTTGCTTCTATATGAGCGAGCGTTTTAATGAAGGTACTCCCATTGAAGAATCATGGATGAACCGAACCAATGCCAACAAATTCAGCGAGCTTACCAATTATGGAATGACATACACCGATGGTGCCGGTAGATACAACGTAGGTGAAACGAGTAATTTCTTGTTGATGCCCGTTTTTCTTGAGGGAATGAAACAAGTGATTGAATGGGGACCAGAAAACATCACAGAATATTGCACTAATTTAGCGATACCATTGCATAATCACCTCAAAGCAAAAGGTTTAGATGTAGATCAGTCGCTATTTGCAAGCCACTTATTCAGCATAAGTCTTCCTGTAAACGTAAACCCAAATGATTACGCCCAAACTCTTGCTGATCGCAATATCTATGTGAGTGCAAGAGGCAGTGGGGTACGTGTTTCATTAAACGTTTTCAATACTGAAGAAGATGTTGATGTATTGATTGAGACTTTGAGTTAAAGCTGCATTAAGCTGAAAGAAAATTCATCCTCAATAGAAATGACCAAGATTAACGATCAATTCTTCCACACTGCTTCG
>DGQE01000033.1 GCA_002389645.1 Flavobacteriales bacterium UBA4422 | reverse complement strand
TATCATTGAGCAGCGTATATACGGTCTTACAACCATGACAACAAAAATCATGATCATCATGCTGAATGACTCCATCATTGCAGTCTTCTCCGCAATGGTAGCAGGTTTTGATTTGTTTGGCTTGTTGCATAAAAAAGCGAGGTCACAAAAGTGCCTCGCTTTAAATGATTAGAAACTGATCTCTGTCAGTTTTGATTCCGTTTTATATCAATGAGCAACTGTTACCTTATTGATAAACGTGCCGCGCGCTGTAATCACTTCAACCACATAAATGCCTTCTGAAAGATTGGCTGTAGAAAACACGGTGCTCATTGAGATTGGCGATGCAATTGAAACAACATTGCCCAACAAATCTGTCACTTTGTAGGATTGAATGATGTTGCTGCACAATATGTTCAACTCATCATTTGCTGGGTTTGGATATGCCTTAAACCCTGCTTCATTTAACCCTGCTATTCCTGTTAAAGCCACCGCAAATGTTCTTGTCGTGTCGCAATTATTGCCATCAGTTACCACAACGGTGTAATCACCTTCTCCCAGGCCAGAAATATCTGCAGTTGAAGCTGTAAATTCATTCGGACCTGTCCAACCATAGCTGTAAGACCCTGAACCTGTTCCGCCTGTTACAGTAATATCTATTGCACCATCTGAACCAGTATTTGATCCCTGAACTGCTCCAGAGATGGTAAGTGCTGAAGGCTCATTTATTTCAATATTCAAGACGTAAGAACCAGTATCATTGTCCTCTATTGTCACCGTGTAAGTTCCCTCACATAACCCAGAAATTGCCGCGGTATTGCTGCCATTAGACCACGAATAAGTATAAGGCGGCACTCCGCCAATGGCGAAAACTGAGGCTGAACCGTTGCAGCCTCCATTACAAGATGGCCCCGTAACATTATCGGCAAAAGCCAACACTTGGGCTCCAATAATGAATTCAGCTGAAGTAATACTCCCGCCAGGAGCATCAGCAACAGCACTCAAAACTGGCCACTTTTCTCCATTAGCCATCCATCTATAGTTATGATTGGTAGAAAGAGAATCGCTGAATAACGACCATCCTAAAAACGGTATTTTAATCCAAACACTGTCTGAATTGTCTTCTCTGAAATATTGACGCACAGTTTCAAATGTTCCTCCAGGCGTGCTAATTGATCCGTGTGCATCAATAGTTCCTGTTCCAATCAATGTTCTCCTTAATCGAGCAGAATCACATAAGTTGCCAAAACCAAAAGCTTGACAATCAACAATGGTATCAAATACCGCGGTATCAATGAAAGAAGAGCCTAATGTAGCAGGAAATTCAACTTGTGTAGAGTTTGGATTAAAATTGGCCACAACGTTTACTCCTAGACCAAATCCAGACCCAGCCACACCATCAAGTAAAAATGACGCTGGTGATGACTGAAAAAAGAGTGTGTCAGTCAGGCGCTCAATAGCTAAATCCGCTTGTGGAAACAGAGCACCACTTAATGTATTTGCAGGATCAACAAAGTTTAATGTATTGATGTTACTCAACGCCAAAGCGGTGAAGTCCCAGGTTTGCAAACCAGTTCCTCCAACGCTCAACCCAGCTGGTGGGTTAACATCGTTGCCAATAGTTATACTATCGCCTACTTGACCATAGTCAGCTTGGGTAATGGTGATTTGAGCAGCTAAAGGCAGGCTCAATATAACTAGTAATAAAGGAAGTAGTGATTTTTTCATAGTGATGCTTTTAAAACGTTTGAATTCGAAGGTAAGACGCAAAATTAAGTCTGATGGTTTAGGCGACATCATTTAATACTTTTGCTTTATGGAAAGTGTACGACAACAAAAGGTTTCAAGACTCCTACAAAAGGAATTGGGAATGCTTTTTCAAAAAGAATTTCAGCATCTTACTCAAGGCAATATCATTTCAGTGACCACCGTACGCATTACGCCTGACTTGGGTTATGCAAAGGTGTATGTAAGTGCCTTCCCAACAAAAGAGTCCAAAGCCGTTGTCGAAAATTTGAATGTTAACTTGCATGAAATCAGTCATACACTTAATCAAAAAATAAAAAAACAGTTTCGGGTAATGCCTGAGCTTCGTTTTTACCATGACGATTCCATGGAATATGCCCAGCGTATTGACGATTTACTAAAATAAATTGTAGTGAATCTTAGCCTCTCTATTGCAAAGCGCTATTTATTCTCACGCGGCAATCGCAATGTGATCAATATTATTTCTGGAATCGCGGCAACAGGAGTTGCCATTGGCAGCTTAGCCATGATCATCGTTTTGAGTGCGTTTAATGGATTAGAGACATTGGTAGCCGATCTTTATACTTCAGTTGACCCTGATATTCGAATTAGTCCTATTAAAGGAAAAACCATTGCTCTAGATTCGGTTGACTTGAACACAATTATCCGTTGGGATGAAGCTCAAGCGATTGCGCCAATATTAGAAGAAACGGTCTTTTTACAGTTCAAAGACCAGCAATCGATCGTAACATTACGAGGCATTTCTGAATCTTACCTTCCCAATTTAGGCTTGGATGAGCATTTGGTTGAAGGTGAGTTAGGCATCACATACAACGGATATCCAAGAGCATTATTAGGCTATGGAATTGCGGATAACTTGAACCTTTTCATCAGTGAGGGCTATGAAGGCATCAAGGTATTCGCTGCTAAACGCAATGGCATAAATTCGCTCAATCCCGAGAGCAAGTTTGTTCAAGAGCGCATCGTTCCTCTGGGAATTGTAGCGCTCAATCCTGAGTTTGACTATTCATACATCTACGTGCCGTTTGATTTCGCTGAAGATTTGCTGCAATATGAGAACCATGCCTCATTCATAGACCTTACACTTAAACCAGGGCATGACGCACAATTGGTAAAAGAAAAACTCATCCAACTTTTAGGAGGTCAACTCATTGTGAAAACAAGAATAGAGCTTAATGATGTCTTGTTTAAAACCAACGCCACAGAAAAATGGGTGACATTCTTTATCCTCAGTTTTATCCTGATTGTGGCCACATTTAATCTGATTGGAAGCTTAACAATGCTGATCATCGATAAGAAAAAAGACATTTCGTTATTGCGCTCGTTAGGGCAAACCGCTAAAGATGTTCAACGCGTATTCTTGTATGAAGGATTGCTCATTACCAGTGTGGGCGCTGGAATTGGAATGGGATTGGGAATCACATTGATCCTCGTTCAGCAATATATTGGGTTTTTTCCCTTGCAAGGTGGATTGGTAGAGTTTTATCCCGTTGAACTTCATCTGACAGATATCCTTGCGGTGTCTGGAGTGGTATTTACTATAGGGTTATTGGCAAGTATAATTCCTGTGAAAACCTTACTCAATGAGCAACGGCTTCACAAAGTGACTTCGTCATAAGTCGTTCTGATTGATCCCAAAATCTCGGTCAAAGCTGTTGGGTCCATCTCAGTCACGAGTTGCATTCTTGTCTCTTTAAAATGAGGAATTCCTTTAAAGTAATTGGAGTAATGCCTTCTCATTTCCAAGACCCCCAACGTTTCGCCTTTCCATTTAATAGAACGTTCTAAATGCTCTTTTGCTGCGGCAGCTCTTTGCTCTGTGCTAGGTTTTGAGAGGTGCTCTCCAGTAGCCATGAAATGCTTTATTTCATTGAATATCCAAGGGTAACCAATGGCTGCCCGACCAATCATCACACCATCAACTCCAAATCTTGAGCGCATTTCAATTGCTTTTTCTGGCGTGTCAACATCACCGTTGCCAAAAACGGGGATTTGAATTCTTGGATTATTCTTTACTTCTCCAATCAATGACCAATCTGCTTCGCCCTTGTACATCTGCACGCGCGTACGGCCGTGAATAGAGATGGCTTTTATGCCTACATCTTGCAATCGCTCAGCTACCTCAACAATTTTCTTTGAGTTGTCATCCCATCCCAATCGTGTTTTAACTGTAACGGGCAAGCTAGTACTATCAACAATGGCCTTGGTGAGGCTCACCATTTTCGGAATATTTTTCAAAATGCCCGCTCCAGCTTCTTTACAGACTACTTTTTTGACTGGACAGCCAAAGTTGATATCTAAAATATCAGGGTTAGTGCGCTCAACTATTTCCGCTGATTCTCGCATTGGTCCTTCTTCACCTCCAAAAATCTGAATTCCGATGGGGCGTTCTTCATCATAGATATCAAGCTTTTGCACGCTTTTGGCAGCGTCTCTAATCAATCCTTCCGAACTAATGAACTCAGTATACATCAAGTCAGCACCATAGCGCTTGCACAACGTTCTGAAAGGTGGATCACTCACGTCTTCCATCGGTGCCAGCAACAGCGGAAAATCTCCTAGCTCTATGTCTCCTATCTTCACCATTTTTGCGCTGCAAAGTTACATTCAATTCTAATCTTATGCGAGAAGCCCTTAAGAATGCTCACCCTCTAGTGCAATTTTCCGCCTTAGTGCTCGTAGGCTTTGTGTCTATGTTCATTTTATTAGGTGCCATCATGATACCTTTCGCACTCAGCGGGTCAGGCATTGGCTTTATTAGCAACCCCGGTTCTGTGAGTGACCCGAACGAACCAGCAGTATTGGTATTGAAGCTCATGCAAATCATGCAAGCCATTGGTCTTTTTGTTATTCCATATCTCGTATTCCGTTGGATTTATAAGCAAGACAAAACGTATTCACTCATTAATGTTAGCGGACGGCTAGGAATGATTTTAGTATTCGGTTTGACAATAGTATCGGCTTTACCACTAATCAATTATTTAGCCGAATGGAACAGCAGTTTGTCTCTGCCAGCAGCTATGAGTGGAATTGAGAATTGGATTAGAGGAATGGAAGCCGATGCTGAAGCTTTAATTCGAGTATTCTTGAGCATGGACTCAGTTGGTGACTTAATGTTCAATTTGATTCTAATCGCTATCATTCCAGCCATAGCAGAGGAAGTATTCTTTCGAGGCACCATGCAGCCTTTAATTCTTAAGGTGGCGAAGAATTACCATGTTGCTATTTGGGTTACCGCATTTCTCTTCTCATTCTTTCATATGCAGTTCCTTGGTTTTGTTCCGAGAATGATTTTAGGTGCAGTTTTTGGCTATGCGGCTCATTGGTCTGGAACGCTCCTACTCCCTATGATTGGTCATTTAATCAACAATGGTTTGGCTGTAATCATCACTTGGTATATTGGAATTGACGCGATTGAAGAAAGTATCGAAACCATTGGTGCTAATGAAGGTGATGCGCTTTTCGCCCTTTTGAGCAGCGCTGTGCTCATTGCTGGACTCACTGCAATCTATTTTTCTTCGCAGAGGCTCAAAAGAAAAGCCCCGGAAATCGAAATTTCCGAGGCTTAATTTAAATCCAAATTCTCTCGTTATCGAACAACTCTTTCTCTTGTAGAATAATTGATCTTTAATGCTTGAACTTTTCTGAGTTTTTGTTTCACTTCAGTAACAATTCCCATCTTGGTTTCTTTGTCAACTTTAAGTGAAACGGTGATTTTACCTTGCAATTGTTCTGGACGATCTGCTCTTCTAGCAATGATATAATCCTGTACATCTTCGATGGTGGCAAAATCATCATCCAATTGAATCTTTGGAACAGTACCGTACAAATCGCTATTCATAGGTTCACCTATGTAGATATAATCCACGAGAGCCTTGTCCTCCAGCTTATCAATTTCAGTTGCTTCTGGTTGATCTAATTTGATCTTAAGATCTACTTCTCTCATCACAGTAGTAACCATGAAGAAGAAAAGAAGCATGAAAACGATATCAGGAAGTGAAGCCGTACTTACAGCCGGTGTTCCTTTATTATTATCTTTTTTAAACTTTGACATAATTACCCTCCAATATCTTTAGGTTCTGCTTCTGAAATTCTCTGTGGGTATACATCACGAATGGCGTCAATCATTTCTCCGAACTTCTCAGCACCTTCATCTGTCTTAGCCATCTCTTCAATCTTTTTGTAAGACATTCCGAATTTCTGCATGGCCAACTCATCGCGCAATTCGGTGTAAGCCGCAGCCAATTCGTTTTGCACTTGAATATAAAGGTCATAAGAAGTTCCATTGTCATTCTGAAGCGAGATAACTTGCTTCGAGACTTGCATTCTACCCAACAGAGGAACATCCACTTCCTTGAATTCTGGTAAGTTTTCCTTTCTCATGGGGTTTGCAATGAACTCCTTCGCTGACTCTCGTAATTGATCGATGCTCAATAGATCACCTTCCACTAACAATTGGTCGTTGGCATTCGCCAAAACCACAAACACATTTCTATCCTTAATGGGTGGTGGATCAGGTTGGTCTTCTAATAAGGGTGGAGGCAGCTTTCGCGCCAAACCCCAACTTGTATCCATGGTAGTGGTAACAAGAAAGAAAACCAAGAGAAGGAATGCGATGTCAGCCATCGACCCTGCGTTGATTTCTTGTAATTCTCTTTTCCTACTAGCCATATTCCTTATTTCATAAATCTAGTGACTGCTGAAGATGCAATTGACAAAACAGCCAAAACGAATAAAATGTAGAAAGCATAAAGCCCTGCTCCACTCAATTTTGATGCTGTTTCAGTAATTCCACTAGCGTAGTATGGCTCAACTGTACCATCAGCAAGCACATAGCTAATGATGATTACCAAAGCCATACCTCCTAATCCAATAAGAGATCCTTTCAGTTTACCTGGATTCATTACCGCCTGCAACACAGTACCTCCCAATGCTGCAACAATTGCAAGAATGAGAAGAATATAGCTCAATCCAAGAAAGCTGCCTACTGCTCCACAGTCTGTGCATTCGCTTTGCTCAGGAGTAAGTCCTGAAGACATGGTCATTATCATAAGGATTACTCCTATGACAATAAAGACATACATGCCTGTCGTATTGATTTTTTGAAACATAAAATTCTTATTTAGTCAAGTTGTGCTTGATCATTATATCGATTAATGAAATAGAAGCATTCTCCATATCATTAACAATGCTATCCACTTTTGCTACGATGTAGTTGTAGAAAACTTGAAGAACCATAGCAACAAGAAGACCTGAAACCGTTGTAATCAAGGCTACTCCAATACCACCAGCAACAATACCTGGGGAAATGTTGTTTGCAGCAGCAATTGCATCAAACGCGCCAATCATACCGATTACCGTTCCGAAGAAACCTAACATAGGTGCAAGAGCGATAAAAAGAGAAATCCATGAAAGACCTTTTTCTAAAAGTCCCATTTGAACACTTCCGTAAGAAACAACTGACTTTTCAACCATTTCAATACCATGGTCAGCGCGATCAAGTCCTTGGTAAAAAATACTCGCTACTGGACCTCTTGTATTTCTGCAAACTTCTTTAGCAGCATCAACGCCACCACTCTTAAGTGCGTTATCAACATCTTCTAAGAGTTGATCACTGTTTGTTGTAGCCATATTAAGATAAAGGATACGCTCTATAGACATAGCCAATCCTAAGATCAAACAGATTAATACAAATGACATGAACTCAGGACCACCTTCAATGAACTTCTGCTTCACTACTTGATGCAGTGATTTATCTTCAGCAGGAGCCGCTTCTTCTTCAGCTGGCATTTCCATTGGAGCTGCAGCTTCTTCTTCTTGAGGCTCTTCGGCCATTACTTCACCTGTGTCAGCAACATTGCTGTCTGCTTCCATAGATTGTTCATCTTGAGCAAATGACATTGACAAACCTGATACCATCAGAGTAACAGTCATTGCAATAGATAAAAAGGTACGTTTCATATTAACTAATTTGAATTTGGATTTGCTTTTCTTGTTTAAATGTTCAAAATCGGCTGTAAACATATAAAGCGATAACGAAATGCACCATTATCATTACATGAAATTTTCTCTGCGGACAGAAAAAATGCATTTCAACCCCTTACAAAACTTCTTAAAGCTTTTTTGAGAACGCTCAAATGTATAAAAAGCGAACATTACAACCGCGTATCATTTAGATTTTGGTCAGATTCTAATGATATGTGATATCGTTAGTTATTAATAAGGCTTGCTAATGTTCGTTTAAGAATCCAAGAAAACAACTCACGCAAAATACGCCACCATTAACTTTCGCTATATTTGAACGGCTGGGTCAAGTGGCCCTTATTTTAATACTTCAAAATGAAAAAACTTATACTTCCTTTTTTTAGCCTATTGCTCATTTCGACTACATTCTCTCTGAATGCTCAAAACAATGTGAGCTTAGAAATAGTCCATGCGCTAGGATCAAAAGCATTTGCATTTAATACCGAAGCTGAAACACCAGAAAATGTGCAGTTTGACGTTCAAAGATTAGAGTATTACATGTCTGAAATTACGCTAGTGCATGACGGAGGTCAAGAAATAACTGTACCTGATGTTTGGGTTTTGGCCAACGCAAGCGAGTCTACTTTAATCGATTTAGGTGCGTTGAGTATTGATGAATTAGAAGGTTTGAGGTTTTCAATCGGTGTAGACCCTGAGCACAACAATTTAGACCCATCTACCTACGATCCTTCGCATCCTTTGGCCCACAAAAACCCATCGATGCATTGGGGCTGGACAGCTGGTTACCGTTTCGTTGCAATGGAGGGAAATGGCGGGCCGCAGTTTGATCAACTTTTTGAAATTCATGCTTTGGGAAATAAAAATTATTTTGAGGTGGATATTCCGATCACAATGAGTGCTGATAATGGCGAACTCAATCCGGTGATTTACGGCAACTATAGCAATGCACTTGCAGGAATTAATGTTTCCTCAGGTGTAATCTCGCATGGTGAGGTTGGCGAGGCCGAAGAGTTGTTGGAGAATTTTCGCGATTTAGTATTTACGACAACTTCTCCGGTTGATACTACATTGGAAGAGGAAGAAGAGCCAAATGCCATTTCTGAATTAGCCTCTGGACTTGATTTTCAGCTTTACCCGAACCCATCTGTAGACGGAAACACCATGCTGAGCTCAAGCTCATCTTCCCCGTTGAATGTTACCGTGTTTGACCTAACTGGAAAGCAAGTTCATCGCGCTCATCTTGATAGCGGAAATCAAACATTGAATATAAGCAGCCTTGAATCTGGGGTATACTTCGTGCGAGTGAATGACCTTGCCACAAACAAAATGATGGTTAAAAAATTAAGTGTTCAATAAGTCAATCGCATATGGCCTATTCGTTTTTCTTGGAATGACTTTTTTGGAGTCTTGCTCCAAAAACAAGCTTCCGTCTATAATCGTAAACAAAGACCTCGAGTCTGAATTGACCCAGGTTCCGGATGGCTTTGATCCTATTTTGTTTCCAGAAGACAACCCTTTCAGCTTGAGCAAATGGGAAATGGGGAAAAAGCTCTTCTACGACCCCGCTCTTTCTCGAGATTTTTCGATCAGTTGTGCAAGCTGCCATAAACAAGATTTGGGGTTTGCAGATAACTTACCAGTAACTCCAGGTGTAGACAACAACGTTGGGTCTAGAAACTCTCCCACTCTGGCAAATGTTGCTTTTCATCCTCACTTCATGAGAGAAGGTGGGGTGCCAACGCTAGAAATGCAAGTGCTTGTGCCTATTCAAGAGCACAGTGAAATGGACTTTAACATAGTAGAGATTTGCGAACGCCTGAGTCAAGATCCTGAATATGTTCAAATGAGCACTGATGCTTTTGATTCTGAAGTAACACCGTTTGTTGTAACGCGCGCTTTGGCCACTTTCGAGCGAACCTTGATCAGCGGAAACAGTCCATACGATAAGTTTATTAGAGACCAAGGAACACTAACAGCGTCAGAAATGAGAGGAATGGAGCTTTTTAATAGCAATCGCACCAATTGCTCTTCATGCCATTCAGGATTCAACTTTACCGATTATAGCATTAGAAACAATGGTTATGAATCTGGTGACATTGGCAAAATGCGCTTGACAGGAGACTCTTCTGACTACTCATTGTTTAAAGTAGCAAGCCTAAGAAACGTTTCATTGACTGCACCATATATGCATGATGGTTCGTTCTCAACGTTACGCGAAGTAATTGACCAATATAACAATGGCGGATCGAGCGACCTAAAAGACCAATTGATCAAGCCGTTAAGTCTAAATGAACAAGAAATAAATGACTTAATCAGCTTCTTAACTAGCCTATCTGACCAAGAGTTTATCTCTAATAAAAGCTTTCAAGAATGAAGCTTAAACAGTCAATTACTCTAGTTGCTTTATTAACTCCTCTAGTTTTTAGTTTGTGCACCAAAGACCCTGCAGGACTTCCTGGTGTGATTACCCCAGAATATGATGACTCGCCATATGAACTGGACTATGGGCGCTTTGCTGAACCTGACATGGGAGATAATCCTTTGACTTTAGAAGGTGTGAAGCTGGGTAGAATGTTGTTTTATGAAAAGCTGCTTTCAAAAGACAATTCTATTTCTTGCGGAAGCTGCCATATTCAACAAGATGGATTTTCAGACCCCGATCAATTTTCTGCTGGTGTAGATGGTTCATTGGGTAAAAGGCAAGCGATGCCCATCTTTAATATGCTCTGGCATACCAACGAATTTTTCTGGGATGGCAGAGCGCACTTGCTTCGCGATCAATCGTTAATGCCTATTCAAGATGAATTAGAAATGAAAGAAACCTTGGAAAATGTTGTGACTAAGTTGAGCGAAACAACCACTTATCCTGCTCAATTTATTCGTGCATTTGGTGATGCTGAAATCACCTCTGTAAGGATGTCATTGGCCATGGAACAATTCATGAATTCGATCATCTCAAATCAATCGAAATATGACAAATACCTTGACGGACAGGCCACCTTAACCGAAAGTGAAGAGCGAGGTAGAATCTTATTCAGTACAGAGTATAACCCTGGCTTTCCTGAATTATCCGGTGCAGATTGCGCGCATTGCCACGGTGGAAGCAACTTTGACAATAACCGCTACATGAATAATGGTTTAGATGCAGATGCCGCTCAAGACGATATAGGACGAGAAGCAGCTACCGGTGATCCTAGAGATCGTGCAAAATTCAAGGTCCCTTCGTTACGCAATATTGCCCTCACATCCCCTTACATGCACGATGGGCGTTTCACAACATTAGAAGTAGTTGTCGATCATTATGATCACGGCATAGTGATTTCTGAAACAGTAGATCCTGCATTGGCATATAGCGCTCAAACTGGATTACAGCTTACTGATCAAGACAAAATTGACTTGATCAACTTTATGAAAACCCTCACTGATGAAACAATGATTACGGACGAGCGTTTTTCGGACCCATTTCAGTAAAAATAAAGCAAATAAAAAGCAGTGCATCCACCTTATGGACACACGGCTTTTTAAACGTTAGAAGAACTGCTTATCGCACGAGGTTATTAACTTGCATCCAGCCACCGCCATTCTCACATTGTATGCCTTGTTGATTCAAAAAGCCAGTTGCCTGACCGCTTCTAGCACCACTTGCACAGCATAAAACAACTGGCTTACCAAACTTTTTAATATCAGCCACCTTGTTCTGAATGTTTTGAAGAGGTATATTCTTAGAGCCAGTCACATGTCCACCTTGAAATTCAGCAGGCGTTCTAACATCTATAATTACTGCTCCATTGTCTATCATCTCCTTCACAGCAGCGCTGCTATCGTTGCCAAACATTGATCCGAAAAATCCCATACATTTTAATTTTTTTGATTTTGAATGTGCAATGTTACGACCTACCTCGGGGGCTGAATGTAACTAAAGTAACACAAGGCAATGTGCTCATGTACCCTACTTTTACGATTCTACTAAATCGCTCGATTGAGCCTCCATCATCGAAGACTACTGAAAACTCCTTTCTATTGACCTTCCCGCTTCATTGAAACCTCCATGGCTGAGGTGGCCACTAGGATCTTCCCAGAAGACCTTTCAATTTCTTCGTGAATTCGAGTGAATATTGAATTTTTGATTGTTCTCCTATTTTTAAAGTCAACGACATACCTCAACGTAAAAGAGATCCAGTTTTCATCAAACATCATGGAAACCATCGGCTCCACTTTTGCTTCTTCCACCCGAAACTTCATGGTCATTTTTGACCAGTGAACTTTGGACTGCTCAGCATATTCTCCGCAGATTTCATCCAAAACACTCAAAAAAATCTGTCGAGCCAAATCAATATCTGATTCGTGCCTCACTGGTATACGCACCTCATCCCATAAAAAGGGATATTCAGCAGAATAGTGATGAATGTTTTCTTTGAAAACAAAGCTGTTTGAAATGCTCACTATGCGCCCATTGTAGAGGTCTCCATCCACCCAAGCACCCATTTCCATGATCGTTGAACTAAACACACCTATATCAATAATGTCGCCTTTTACATCACCAATTTTAACGCGCTCGCCCACATTGATCTTTCCAGAAATCATGATGTGTATCCAACCCGCAATGCTAACGATGACTTCCTGGAGAGCGAAAGCAACACCAGCTCCAGCAACACCAAACGCAACACCAATGCTTCCCAATTTATCACTGTAGAACAATAATGATCATCAATAAATACGACAGCAAATTCAACGCTTTTCTCGCTCGGTATTTACTCGCATTGTCCTTTATGGATCGATTAAGAAGTCGTTTTAGGTAATAAGAAATGAAGGTCACTATGGCAATCCCAATTGCGATATAAAGCAATCTATCTACCAACGGGTTTGAAAGAAGCTGATCTATGTAATTCCTTATCTCATTCATTTCTCCAGATCGGATTTAGAGCCGTTTATTCTATTCGATTTGCTAACCAAATCGTCTCCCTCAAATATACTTCATTCAAGATTGGTGATGCAAATTGCCTTTTTTCGTTGGGACTTTATAAGTCCGCCTCAAAACATATTATGGAGTTTAGTGAATCCTTGTGATGTCAAATTTATCTTCGCGAAATGCAAGCTTCAACGTCAATCTCCCAAGAACTTCAATTAAAAGAAAACAACGTTCTTAGTGCGCTTCAATTGATAAATGAAGGCGCTACTATCCCTTTTATTTCCCGTTATAGAAAAGAACGCACAGGCGGTTTAGACGAAGTGCAACTTCAAAATATAAAGGAGGCCTACACCAGTTTTCAAGAGCTTGAAAAAAGAAGACTATTCATTATCAGCACCATTGAAGAACAAGGTGCGTTAAGCGATGAGCTCAAGAAGAGAATTATGGATTGTCGGATCCTTAACGAACTAGAAGATCTCTATCTCCCATTTAAGCCAAAGAGAAAAACCAAAGCTGAAGCCGCAAGAAAATTAGGACTGGAGCCGTTGGCTGTAGCGTTAATGAAACAAGACATTTCAAACCCCGAATCATTCGCACAGCGATTTGTTCCTGGCGAAGTAGGTGATCTTGACATAGCTCTTTCTGGAGCGAGAGACATCATGGCCGAATGGATCAGCGAGCGGCCAGCGGCAAGGGATATTGTACGTAAGCATTTTCACCATTCAGCCAGAGTCAAGTCGAAAGTGATCAAGGGGAAAGACGATGCTGATTCCAAATTTCGAGACTACTTTGATTTTGAAGAATCTTTGTCGAGATGCCCAGGACATAGGATGCTCGCTGTGAGAAGGGCGGAAGATGAAGGCGTAGTCAGGGTTTCCATAACTCCCGATAGAAAAGAAGGAATTGAGCGACTTGAGCGCTATTTCGTTCGCCACCACACTTCAGCTAGTGCCCAAATTCAATTGGCTATTGCTGATTCCTACAAACGACTGCTTGAGCCTTCCATAGAAACAGAGTTTAGAAATTCGGCCAAAGAAGAGGCAGACCTTGAGGCTATTAATGTATTCGCTGAAAATCTACGGCAGTTATTATTGGCTCCACCGCTTGGATCAAAACGTGTGTTGGCGATCGATCCTGGATTTAGAACTGGATGCAAGGTGGTCTGCTTAGATGAGCAAGGTGCGCTTTTACACAATGAAACCATCTACCCTCACCCTCCACAAAACGAAAGCAAAAGGGCAGCTGCCAAAATCAACACCTTAGTTCAGACCTATAAAATTCAAGCAATTGCCATTGGCAACGGAACTGC
This sequence comes from Flavobacteriales bacterium UBA4422, assembly GCA_002389645.1. Lineage (GTDB taxonomy): Bacteria > Bacteroidota > Bacteroidia > Flavobacteriales_G > Salibacteraceae > SHAN690. The sequence goes on along the minus strand of DGQE01000033.1, from coordinate 3,494 downwards.
CGGACGCGAAACAGAGCGTTTCATTCAAAGTGTGCATCTACCGGCCGGAACAGAAGCCTATGTAGTCAATGAAAATGGAGCATCCATCTACTCAGCCTCGTCTATTGCCCGTGCCGAATTTCCGAATTACGATGTTACAGTGCGCGGTTCTGTTTCTATTGGACGTAGGTTAATGGATCCATTAAGTGAATTGGTAAAAATTGACGCAAAGGCCATTGGTGTTGGTCAATACCAACACGATGTAGACCAAAAACTACTGAAAGAAAAGCTGGATACTACCGTAGAAAGTGTGGTGAATCACGTGGGCGTTGGTCTGAATACTGCCAGTGAACATTTACTGCAATACGTCAGTGGAATCGGACCCAAATTGGGATCTGCCATTGTTGCATATCGAAATGAAAATGGCCCGTTTGAATCTAGAATGCAGTTGCTTAAAGTCTCTGGACTAGGCGCAAAAGCATACGAACAGTGTGCAGGGTTTTTAAGAATCGCTGATGCTAAAAACCCACTAGATAACAGCGCTGTTCACCCAGAAAGCTATGCCGTTGTAACTCAAATAGCAAAAGATCTGAAGTGTGAAATCAAAGACATTGTTCGCAACAATGAGCTGATTGATTCCATACAAATCGATCGATACGTGAATGATGCTGCTGGATTGCCTACGCTGAAAGACATAATAAGTGAACTCAAAAAACCGGGTCGCGATCCTCGAGGGAAAGCCAAGCCATTTGAGTTCTCAAAGGATGTTCGAAAGGTGGAAGACCTTCAAGTAGGCATGATTTTACCTGGCCTTGTTACCAACATCACAAACTTCGGGGCCTTCGTAGATGTAGGAGTTAAGCAAGATGGATTGGTGCACGTTTCTCAATTAGCAGACCGCTTTGTGAGTGATCCGCTTGAAGTAGTAAAACTTAACCAAGAGGTTCGTGTTAAGGTGCTGGAGGTAGACCTGGCAAGAAAACGTATCGCTTTCACGATGAAGCTAGGGTAAACCTCACCTTCAAAGCCTTGGCAACTCTGTTTGTGTTCATTGCGGATGATCATTTTACCAGAAACCACTTTTAACTGCCCGACATTAATCGAGCAATCATTTGAGTGCCGCTGAACTTTTCTAAAACAATTTTGATGAACACCGTCAACGGTATAGCCATTACCAATCCTGGAACACCCCAAATAAAGCCCCATAACATTAGCATAACAAGCACAGTAATGACGTTTATTGAGAAGGTCTTGCCGAGAAAAATCGGCTCTAAAATTGACCCCATTAAAACTTGAACTCCGGTGATTACGGCAATAAAAACAATAAGCGTGACTGTGGGGTCGAGCTCGACTAGCGCAAAAAGCGATAATAAAATCACAGAAATGATTGACCCTACCATCTGAACAAAGTTGATCAAGAAAGCAAATAGGCCCCAAAAAACAGGAAAGCTCACTTCAAAGAAAATACAGGCCAAAGTAAATCCTACACCGGTGAAAAAGCTTATCACAAATTTGACCCAAATAAACTTAATGATGTCTTTTTCAATCTTCATAAAGGTCTTAACAGAAGAAAACTTTTGCTTGAACAACACGTTTTGCATCACTTCTTGAAAGTTGATGGATCCCGCTAAAAACAAAACCACAAAAAAAGCAGTCATCAACGTCATTGTGAGCGTATTACCAACAAAGTCTAATGTCGGGGCAAGGCTTGAAAACATGTCAATGTTCTTAAAATAATGGCTCAACAAACCTTCTTCTGCCAAACGCTCAACGCCAAAAAACCTCTCCAATGATTCAACCAAGCCGGTCAACTTGAATTGAGCGGTATCAAAGAATGCGTTGTCTGCTGAGAGAATTTCTTGAATAGAAATTTTGATCAATCTTCCACCGAGATAGAAGATGGCCGTAATGATGGTCAATATCGCAATGATACTCACCGGCATTGGAAGCTTTCTCTTGTTGAGCCCGCGCATTAAAGGCAAGAACAAAAGGGCAATAAACATTGAAAAAAACAATGGTATAAATATGAAAGAGAGAATCTTCAACAGATAAAATACCAATGGAATTACAATGATTAAAAGAAGAAAATTCGTTGTGCTGCGTTCGTTCATTTCAGTGTACTTGTCCGTTTAATTTACTGCCTCGATTTTCAGCTTTTTCTATGAGACTTTCAAGAAAAGTTTTACGCATTTATCAAGAAAAAGAAATGCAAAACAAAGCAATTAAATGCTCTTGAAGTTCGTTTTATACTCTAATGGTAAATTGATAAAAGCCAAGGGCTTCTTATCTAGGATTGCTTCGTGATACCGTTTGGGGGGAGGTTCAAAGCCTTTATCCCGATCGCTTCGCAATCACGAACTTTTCACATACTAAACGTTGCCCGAGCAATTTTTGCTCAGACAATACATTTGATCTTTCGAACCTTGAGAGGATTGATGATTAATATTTCAAGCCCTTTTTATAGGAAGAATGACCAGTCTCATTTCTTAGGTGAAGAAGGTAAACTCCTGCAACCATAGGAAGTGTCAGTTCTAACCTATGCTCATTGATAATTCTTCTATTAAAAACCAGATTTCCCGTTGCATCAAACAATTCAAGCGTGGCATTATCTATCGTTTCAGAGAATTCTACAATGATTAAGGATTCACTTGGATTTGGATAAAAATCAAATGAAGACCCTTCGATCAAGTCGATACCAACATTACCAATATGGAGACATTCAGAGGTATCTATACAACCCTCTCTATTTGATATTACCGAATACGATCCGTTGATAGTTGGCAGAAATGTTTGACTTGTTGCCTCTGAAACAAGCTGGTTCGAATCACAATTCCACCACTGGAATGAACCAGTACTATCGATTGCCGCTAAACCACTAAATCCAAAAAAACCGATGTTCGGATCTTGAGAAACAATGCTTAGGTCTAATATCACAATAGAATCACACCCAAAATTGGTATTGGTATCATAATAAACACCCGACGAATAATAAGTTTGGAGATTTAATGGCCAATAAAAGCTATCGCATTCCAATTCAGAGATTTCAGCCTTACCAATACAAGATGAAAAATTATATACCGCTCCTGCCTTAAATAAACTATCCTGGCCGAGCTCGTTAAAACCATTTCCTGATCCAACAAATATATCTGAGGCAGAGATACTCACCCAAGTGCCAAAATTATCAGAGTGGTGACGGTCAGACGCAACTAATTTTTCTCGTTCAAACCACAATCCGTTTTCATTTCTACTAAACACTAGAGCACTCACGACTCACCCTTAAGTTGATCTAATTTCTTTTTAGTAGCGACTAATCCATACAATTTCTTCTTGGGTAACTGCCTTAATGAATAGCATGAGTTCATCAATTTTCTCTTCGAAACCTAAAGAGAAAGAAATGAGTTCATCGTGAATTGACAAACCAAAGCTGCCTGCTAAGGCTGCACTGCTTCTTAAAGAAAAAGGTATGTCAAGAAAATTGACGGGAGATTCGAGGTTCAGAAAATTAATTTTAATTT
>DGQE01000004.1 GCA_002389645.1 Flavobacteriales bacterium UBA4422 | reverse complement strand
GTTGTTGAGTTTCCAGACATATAATAAGACCCTGTTGTTGTGGTATTTTGTAACCAAGAAGTTATTGCTGGATTAGTTTGAGCAAACATACTTGTGATGCTCATCAATAATGCCCCAAAGGCTATTGTTATTTTTTTCATTTATAAATATTTATGATGACTATATAAGGTTAGACGACAAGAAATTTTTATTCCTTCGCTTGGTCTGATATTTTTTTGAATTGATGTTTTTTATTGAATACAAAATCTTTGTCGTTTAAGGTGAGTAAGAAGGAAATAAGGTCTACTTTTTCATTTGAAGATAGTTCTATTGACTTGTTAAATTGTAACGAAAGTGTTTCCGAATATTCAATGCCTGAAGTGTAGTGGTTTATCACTTCCTGTAATGTCATAAATCGTCCATCGTGCATATACGGATAGGTGAAGGATAAATTTCGGAGACTTGGCACTTTAAATTTTCTTTTGTCATTTTCATTTTCTGTAATGACATATCTCCCCATATCATTCAGTGCTGGGTCAATCGGTAATCCATTGTTTTCAAAATTGTAATTGGAAAAAAAAGGTTCGGAATGACAACTTGCACAATTGTTTTTATATAATTGATAACCATTTTTTTCTTGTTCAGTAAATGTTTCTTTACCCATTTTTACCTTATCGTATTTTGTATTTGACGAAACAAGAGTAAGTTGAAACTGTGATAAGGCTTTTAAAATTTTAGATGTACTAATAGTAGAATCTTGAAAAGCATTTAAAAATAACTCTTTGTATGCTTTAGATTCATTTAACTTTTTAATCACTTCGTTTATATTGCTACCCATTTCGCTAGGATGAGAAATAGGTGCCAAGGCTTGCATATCTAAATGGTTTATTGCTCCGTCCCACATAAATGTTTTTTGCCAAGCTAAATTGAATAAGGCGGGTGCATTTCTATTGCCAATGGAATCAAAAATACCGTGACTTAAATCGTGGTCAGTATGTGCAAAGGCGTTAAAAGGAGAATGACAAGAAGCACAGGAAATGGTATTGTCTTTCGAAAGTATAGGGTCATAAAATAATATCCTACCTAATTCTATTTTATTACTATCTAAGGGGGGTTGCTCAAAATTATAAACTGGTTTTGGAAAATAATCAGGTGGATAAAAAAAATGATTATCCTTAATTAAAACAAAGGAGAACATAATAAATACAAATAAGCAAAGAATGATTACGTTTTTCCGCACTTATTGATTTGATTTAAAAAGTGAAGGTAATTTATCGGCAATCTGCACTGCTCCATCACTGGGTGACATTACCTGATATTCTTCTGAAATATCTATTTCTTCAAACAACTTATCTAATTGTATAGATACCTTTCCATTAGTTTTCAAAGAAACTTGTCTTAGTGTGTTAAATGAAGGGGAATACCCTCCAATGTGCCAATAAAACTTATTTTTACGTGCAGGACAAAGACTGGATGACCCTTCTATCTTAAAGTTGATGTAACCACTCTGCCAAGTCCAATACATACCATTTGCAGGGTCTAGATCTCCTTCAAAAATGCCCGAAACATTAGTTAAACTATCAACCCCAATATTGAAACGTATTTTATCGAACTTGAAAAATTCATTTTCCAATATGATAAACGAACTACTATCTGTAGCATCAATCAAATGTGCTTTTTTTATTGATGAGTGTACGATAGAATCATTTTTATAGTAAGTTAAATTGCTGATGTAGCATTTAAAATTACTTATGTTCAGGGTATCATTTTTAAAATAATAGACTTTGTTTAATGTTAAATTCTCACTCTCAAATTTTGGCATAAAAGTAATTTTAACCGCATTTTGAGAGTGCGTTTGAAAAGTCATAAATAACATACCAAATAATACATACAGCTTCATTTATTTGGGTTTTCTTGGATGAATATTTTTATTGAATAGAATGTCTAATTCTCCAATCAACAAATCGAAATTCGGCATTTGTTCAGGTGTACAAATAGTTTTAATGTCTTTGAAATGATTAAAATGAATGCGTTCGATTTCTTGTTGCGCGTGACCAATTTCGTTAGTTAGCGAATCTGTTTCTTGGTTACTGTATCTTTTAAGGAGTAGGCGATAAAGTTCCTTTTTTAGCTGAATTATCTTTTGGTCATTGGCACGAATGTCCATTCTGTGTTGGTCAATTAACTTTTCGTAGGCAACAATTTGTTCTTCGTCAAATGCCAATTTTTCTATGATTACTTTCTTCGGACCATCATCAAAAGGTTTGTGTTTTCTATTTTGCATCATAAAAAACAGGGCAGCTAAATTGGATATGATTAATAGCCCTATCAGTAGCAGATAAAATTTTCTTCTATTCATAGTACAGTGAATTATTGTTTACTTCTACCAATTCAATCTCATTATTGGATTGGTTAATCTCACTTGAAAAACCTAAAAAATAAAATTGAGCCAACATTAAACCTATCACGAAAGAAGCTGCAATGCCTACTTTTAATATCGGTATATTATTTTCTCTATTCTTTTCAAAACGACTTTCTATTGTGTGATAAAGTGAGTCAGACACTTCTATACGTTTTATGTTTTTGAGAATATCTAGGTTATCTAGTTCCATATTTACTTAGACGATATTTTAATAGTATTCCTACGTTGTTATAGTATTTTTTTTAAAGAAGTTTTTGCTCGCTGAAACAGAGATTCAACTGCTCCTTCGGTTAGTTTCATTATTTCAGCTACTTCCCTTTGCGATAAATCTTCAATTTTCAATAAAATGATGACTGTTTTTTGATTTTTAGGAAGGCGATATATTTTTTGCATTAAAATTTTTAGACTTTCATCTTGCTCCATTAAAATGCCTGGGTGGTCAAAGTCGGGTAGGCGGTTTTCTTTATATGAACTATCGCTACTAAAAAGTGAAATGATAAAACTCCGTTTTTTACGTTGTTTATATTTTAAAAAGTCAAGCGATTGATTAATGGTAATTCGGTAAATCCAAGTTTTAAGGTCCGCATCCTTTCGGAAAGTCTGCCACTTATCAAAAATTTTCACAAAAACATCTTGTGTGATTTCTTCAGCATCTTGCCTGTTTTGACAATACTGCAATGCGAGATTGAATACCAAGTTTTTATATTGGTTATAGATATTCTTAAATGTCACAGACTTTTTTTATTACCACCAACGGTCTGTGTATGGTGCGTATCCCGAAGGGTATGCATTATACACCTTGTTAGGCACAGTATTTTAATTAAGATTTAAAGTATTACACCAATCTCTAATTGCTTTTCTGTCCGCATCGGAAATTGAATTATGGTCAAAATCAGTTGCATTTTGAAATGGTGGTGGCATAACTAATTCATCTAAAGGATAATTCTCAAAGTGTTGTGTGCATTGAGGACGGTGACAAGATGTACAAGAGTTTTGAATACTTGTAGTATGCGGTTGATGAAATTCTTGTCCGATAATGGAATAAGGATTGTTTCCTGTAAATGGGACAAGTGACTCGGATGTGTCAGAAGGATTCATTAATTGGTCAACCGCAGGACTATGTAAAAACGGGCTTGCCATATGACAATTTTGACATTTATCAGCAGCTACAACGCTTGGTGTCATCCATGCTTCATTATATCCACTCTCCCCGGGTTTCGGAGAATTATTCGGATCACCATTGTCAACGATTGAAAAGAAACAAGTTTCACCTGTTGACAGTTTATGTCCAATTACACCTAAACCACCATCACGGCAAAATGTTATAAATACAACATCTGGGTTTTCAGAACCATCTGAGTTTAAGCCTTGATAGCGTCCAACTTTATTTCCTGTTTGGCAGGCCATTCCAAAAGCCCAAGGGTGGTCGCAATCATTTGGGTTGGCACTTCCATTTCCTTCATCATTTACTGGATATGTTTGTGGAATACCATTTTTTGTACTTGGCACTTCTGTTGCATCAGCGCAACTGAATTTTGGAAGCGGTCCTAAAACGCCTTCACATTCATAAGCGTGGTCAAGTGCCGATCTTCCTGAGTCAATAATACCATCATCCTTTTCACAAGATTCAATAATCATTAGCATTGCGGAAAATCCAAAAATCATTAATACTACAAAGTTTCTTTTCATTATATGTCAAGTTTTTTCTATTTACAAACGTGAGCCATTTATCTGTATTGTGCCTAACGTAGGGATAAACGTATTATTTTTATTCTCTCTACATATTTTCAAATTCTTTTGAGTTAATTGAAATAGATAGGAGTGATTGGATAGTGAGTTAATATCATCACTTCCCCCAAATATTCTTCCATTGGAAATCAGGTTGTGATTCTTGGTTGACCTCCTGAGGTTGATTTACCATTTTGGTGTTCAGATACCTATTGAGGTCTGATAACCTCATATACCTCTTATTCTGAGTAATCTTTATAATGGGTAGGTTTTCTTCAGATACCAATTTCTCAAAATGTCTCCTACTTATGTTGAGGTAATCCATCACTTCGTATTTCGTAAGTAGTTTATCTTCCATAGTATTCATCCACCTTTCTTTCTAATTCTTTTTGTTTTTCAATGGGTAACATCCCAATACCCTTCTCTAAGGTTCTTTTTCCATTGAAGATGATTGAATCTCTATATTTTTCATAGGTAATGAAAAGATTGATTAGAGATTTAGTGGTATCTGGTATTCTATCGGGTGGTAGATGGTATCCAACCTCATCTGTAAACTCTTTGAGTTTATCCATTAGTTCGTTGTGTAATTCATTTGGTGATTTTTTCATTTTTTTTCTCCTTCTTACTTATCACTTAGATATAATCTATCCTATCAGTGTCGTAATACTCACAATGAATTCAATGTGGAATCCTATTCCTAAATCCATTCTAGACGACTGATAGGATAACTCATCACTTGAGTACTCACTATCACAACCCCATTATCGTTCAGTTCCCCTCCACCGGGTATCACTCCGAGTATATTACAATACTGTCGGTTGTTGACTATAACACCTTTCTGAAGGGTGTTAACTGCCAATAAGTATGGGAGTAAATCTTTAAACGATAGAAAATCACAGAATTTCTCATAATATTTTCTGAGAGAGGTTCAAACAGTAAGAGAGAGATTGAAGGAGTTTAGAGTTTTTGGGTAAATCTCTTCTCATAGGAACTACGACGTATCCTACCTAAAATTGGGTGAATTATCAATTCGATAGTTACGGGAGATACATCAACGATATCTTTCCGATTCATTCTTTCCTCTCGAATCAACCCCTTTTTGTACATAGAATGAACCTTGGAGTTAGAAAACGAAGTCCCTCTGGGTGTATTTAATCCCTCCTCATTGAAGATTTTCGAAATACGACGATAACCAATAGGGGTTACAGAATTTTCAATATAACCCTTAATCCTGTTGTACAATTTCTCTTGGTAATCAGAATAATTCGATTCCCACAGTTTTGTAGAAGTTATTGATAACGAGAAGTATACTAAGATTAGTCCGGGGTTACGATTCTTGTCCCATAATCCTACTCCACCGTAACGCTCTTCGCTAAATTTCTCGGTTGATCTACGTTGCAACCCCTCATTACAGCAATGTGGTATGAAAGCAGTTGCAGTGGAATAGAAGCTACCAGCGGAGAGAAAATCTCTTCGGTTTCCGGAATTTCAATGCTGTAATCAGCCATTTCCTTCACTTGGGTATCACCTTCAGAAACGATGGCAATGATCACTCCTTTTCTTGCTTTTACTTCTTGAATGTTGCTCACTACCTTTTCATAGGAAGGACCTTTGGTTGCAATTACTACAACAGGCATATCTGCATCAATCAAGGCAATTGGTCCGTGCTTCATTTCAGCCGCAGGATAACCTTCTGCATGTATGTAAGAGATCTCTTTTAACTTGAGGGCTCCTTCCAGTGCCACAGGGAAACAATATCCCCGCCCTAAGTATAGGAAGTTGCTAGAGTCTTTGAATTTGCCACAAATCTCTTCCACCAATTTATCCGTTTTAAGGGCGCGCTCAATTTTTTCTGGTATCGCCTCCAAACCATAAAGCAAGCGCTGATATCGGCTTCTTTCAATGGTTCCTTTCTTGTTGCCAAGCATCAATGCCATCAACGTCAATACGGTTACTTGAGAAGTAAATGCCTTTGTACTCGCTACTCCGATTTCTGGGCCAGCATGAGTGTAAGAACCACCATATGTCGTGCGTGCAATGGACGAACCCACCACATTGCAAACACCAAGTATGGTCGCACCTTTTGATTTTGCTAATTCCAATGCTGCTAAAGTATCTGCGGTCTCTCCTGATTGAGAAATGGCAATCACAACATCATTCTCGGTAATAATCGGGTTTCTGTAGCGGAACTCTGATGCGTATTCAACCTCAACAGGTATGCGTGCTAAATCTTCAATCAAATATTCGCCCACCAAACCGGCATGCCATGAGGTGCCGCAAGCTACAATAATGATACGCTGAGCGTTGATCATTTTTTGCTCATAATCGGCTATTCCACCCAAATGCACCAATCCTTGAGCGACATTCAACCGTCCGCGCATGCTGTCGTGCACACTTCTAGGCTGTTCGTAAATCTCTTTCAGCATGAAATGCTCGTAGCCGCTTTTTTCGAGCTGCTCAAGGTGCATTTCAAGTTCTTGGATGTAGGGAGTTACATTCTGCTTTTTGGCGGTGAAGAGTCTAAATTCTTTGCCCGGAGCAATCTCAGCAATCTCGCCATCTTCTAAGTAAACAACATTCTTCGTAAACTCCACAATAGGCGTAGCGTCTGATGCAATGTAGTAATCTCCTTCAGTACCGATGCCAATCACCAATGGACTACTTTTTCGAGCTGCGACTAATGTTCCCGGCTCGCTTTTAGACATAACCACTATGGCATATGCACCGATTATTTCATTCAATGATTTACGCACAGCCTCGCCCAAACTGACGTTTTCGTTTTTCTTGATTTCTTCAATCAAGTTGACCAACACCTCGGTGTCTGTATCAGACTTAAATTCATACCCGCGCTGCATCAATTCTTTTTTGATGCTGTCGTAGTTCTCGATAATGCCGTTGTGAATCAACACTAAATCACCAGACATCGATTGATGTGGATGCGAATTAGCATCGTTCGGCTCACCATGGGTAGCCCAACGGGTGTGGCCAATTCCATAATGACCTTCGGTGTTGGCAGAGCCAATATGGCTCAATAAATCGGACACTTTTCCTTTGCATTTATACAAATTCAGTGTATCGCTCATTAGCGCTACTCCAGCACTGTCATACCCTCTGTATTCCAAACGCTGTAGTCCTTTTATCAAAACTGGGAAGGCTTGTCCTTTACCTGTGTAACCTACTATGCCGCACATAATTATTCGTTTATATCAGTGTAGAAAATCTCAAGCACAATATTATCAGATCCTTGCAATACAGATTGAAAGGCCACATTTCCGTTAAGAACAGGCACTTGTGCATTGAGCGTGAATCCTAAGTTGGCATTGCCTCCGCTTTGTGCTGATTCAATTACTTTTTGGATTTGACGCGTTACGTCAAATACGTATTCACTTTCATCTGCCGATAGCACTCCTCCATGGCGTGATGTGCTGAAAGTGTAGTCTGAATTTAGTGTTTCAAGCGTATCTGCGCTTGTACGGTCTACTTCGAAATCGAGCAAATACAGTTGAGGAGCATAATCTAAACCAGAAGGCTGCCTATCTGAGGTTTTAACCTTAATTCTAGCCAGACTTACTGCAACATCGGTTGACTTTGCAAATGCATTAATGTGCGGAAAGTATAACTCTGTTCGTACACCCGACATGCCTTGGGCAAAAAGAAGCTCTTTGCCTTTGTTTACATCATTAAGATATTGAGAGACCAACGAGCCTGTGCGATCGTGCTCGAAATTATTGACGCGTGATGTAGACAAGGAAGTTAGGTAGGTTAATGATTGTTGTTCCTCTCTCTGAGTATCATATGCTGGGTGAAAATTGAGGGTTAACTCTATCTCATTACCTGAAGTATTAAAGTTATATATAGCGCCAGTTTGGACTGAGTTGGGGGATAAATTTTCAATTAGAAGGCCTTTGAAATATTCTTGGAATTGAGATGAAGTAGAATACTCTCGGCCAATACCTTGAAGTAAGAATTCCCCTAGGTCTTTATCTAATTTTATTTTTAAGCCTTCATATTCGGGATCAATACTGAGATTATTCATTTGGGCTTGGTCTGTAAACGAAATGAACAGCTTTCGCACTGGGTTATCATCTGTTCTGAAAACCTTACTTGAGGTATAAATTGAATCAACGTCAAGGTCTTCATCAATTACTTTTATATGAAAATGTTGAGCTTCTAAAGGCATCCCATAAGCAATGTCTGCCGATAGTGTCAAGATTAAGTCGTCCACTACATATTCCTCTGGAGCTAGGTCGATCGAAACATTTTCGGACTCTAAAACAAAGTTTAAATAAAGACTTGCTGATGAACGACCAAACACATCATTATTGATGGTGCCAACAAAGTTTTGAGCGCGTGTTGAGCTTTGCGGCTCATCGAGTAAAACTGTTTTTGCTTCTACGGTAAAGCTGTCAATCTTTTGAATTAGATCTATTGCGCCTTCTGGTTGCACTTCTAGTCCCAATAAACGATCACCTTTACAACCGTTGAGGGCGAGTAAAAGCATAAAAAAAACAAAGGTTCGCCATGAGGCAAACCGCTGTATGATTAAATGTTTATGTGTTTTGTTCACGTCTTATTCTGCTACCGCTGTTGTTTCTGCTGCTACTTGAGAGTAGAAGTCATCAAACACACTCATCAGGTTTTCTTCTGGCTGTGCATCCAATACTGGTTTGCCTAACGAGTTCACATATGTTTTTATTTCATCGCTTACATATTCAGATGCGAAGACGATACCATCAGAATACTTAGCGGCTAATTTTACCCAACTATCATAGTTTGGTTTTTCTAGCAAGCTGATGTCGTCTTCTTCGATTCCGTCATATTTTAGTTTTTCTACAAACCGTGGGTCGAGGGTTTCATCAAATGACTCATCATAAATCGAGAATACCACTTTAGCATCTCCAAATAACGGATCATCAGCATAAAAAGTTTTTTGATAAACGGCCATTAAGGCACTGAACCAACCATGACAATGGATGATTTCTGGCATCCAACCTAGTTTCTTCACTGTTTCGAATACACCGCGACAGAAGAAAATTGAACGCTCGTCATTATCCTCAAAGAAATTATCATCCTCATCAAAAAACGTAGCCTTTCGTTTGAAATACTCTTCATTGTCAATGAAATACACTTGCATTCTAGTAGGCTGAATGGATGCAACCTTAATGATCAAAGGGTGATCGGTGTCATCTACAATCAGGTTCATACCTGAAAGGCGAATAACTTCATGTAACTGATGCCTTCTTTCATTCACACAGCCAAAACGGGGCATAAATAGTCTGATTTCTTTTCCGAAATCTTGAGCCTCCTGCGGTAACTGGCGGCCCATGTAAGACATATAATTTTCTGGTAAATAAGGGTTGATCTCGTGAGAAACGTATAGGACGCGTTCGTAATTACTCATATAATAATCCTTGGGTTTAAGAAAAGAACTCTTTTTTTGTCAAAAAAGTGATGCAAATTTACGCATTTAAGGGCTATCCATCAATATCAACAAGCTTTTGTCAACATGAAAATCGCTAAAAACCGTCAAGAACTCAGCAATTGCTTAAACTCCGAAGCCCCAATTGGTTTTGTTCCGACCATGGGAGCGCTGCACGATGGGCATCTTTCTTTAGTGCAAGAGAGCAAGAGTCGCGGTTTGTTTACGGTCGCGAGCATTTTTGTTAATCCAACTCAGTTTAACGATCCAAAAGACTTCGAGAAGTATCCAATTGACACCGATGCCGACTTGAAGAAACTTGAATCTGTAGGTTGCGATATCGTGTTTTTACCTGACCCAGAAGACATCTATTCAACGGATGAAGAAAAGCAATATGTGCATGACTTTGGCGATGTAGAAACGCGGTTCGAGGGTGCTTTTAGGCCTGGCCATTTCAAAGGCGTTGGTCAAGTGGTTCATATTCTATTCGATCTAGTGAAACCCAACGTGGCGTTTTTTGGTCAAAAAGATTTTCAGCAGCTGCAAGTTATTAAGCAGTTAGTTGGGCAAGAAAATCTACCGATAGAAATTGTGGGTATGCCTACCGTTCGAGAAGACGATGGTCTTGCAATGAGCTCACGCAATAGACGTTTGAATAAAGGACAGCGATCTGAGGCAACGTTGTTACACAAAGCGCTCACCTATTCCAAAACAAGCTTAAAGCGGCAGTCGTTCAATCATATTCGCCAAGAGGTTCAGAGCATGTTTGCGGATTCAGCCGAACTTGAACTAGAGTATTTCGATATTATTTATCCGGATCAATTTATTCCAGCGGATAGGTTTCATGAAGCCAAGACATACCATGCGATTATCTCAGCATATGCAGGAGAAATAAGATTAATTGACAACATGCAGCTTGCATGATCAGGTCGAGGGGTGTAACCTTTGCACTGGAAATACATTGAGGCATGAAAGAATTATCAGATTCGCTGAAAGCAAAAATCGAGGGAATTCAAGACCACATTCAAGAGTTTAGGAATGAAGGGCGCACCTTTTTTGCTAGTTCTTCTTTTCAAACGCACAGCTTGCCTATGTTACATATTTTAGGGAAAACCGCCCCTGAAATGCCCGTGTATTTTATTCAAACTGGATTTCATTTTCCTGATACATTGAAGTTTCGCGACCAGGTTGGTAAGGCTTTTGGATTGAATATTTTAAACATTGAATCGCACGTACCGAAGGTACAGCAACGAGATGCAAAGGGAAAATTTTTCTTCACGTCAGATCCGGATTATTGTTGCTTTCTCAATAAAACCCAGCCCATGCAGCCGTTGCTTGAGCGTTTTGATATTTGGGTGAATGGTGTACGTGCAGATCAAAATGCCAACCGTAAGAAATTGAATGTGTTTGAAAACACTCCGCAAGGTGGCGTGCGGTTTCATCCGATGTTGGATTGGAGCAAACAAGAAATTTGGCAATACATCAGCAGCATGGATTTACCACGCCATCCGTTGGATGCGCAAGGCTATGTGAGTGTTGGCTGTGAGCCTTGCACTATGAAACCAAGTATGGGCGATGAACGTGAAGGAAGATGGGTGGGTCAGAATAAAACAGAATGTGGATTACACACTGAATTGGTAAGCAAATGAGGGTATTAGTTACAGGTGGAGCGGGTTATATTGGCACCGGATTGTGTCAAGCATTGCTGGCATTAAAAGAGGTAGAGAGCGTCACGGTATATGACAATTTGAGTAGGCACAACTTCAACCTTTTCATTGGAGTTCAAAAATTTGACAACCGATATCACTTTATCGAAGGGGATATTCTGGACAGTAGAAACTTGAGAAAGGCTGTTTCGAAGGCTGATGTAGTTTTTCATTTGGCCGCCAAAGTGACCACCCCTTTTGCAGATCAAGATGCGCATTTGTTTGAGCAGGTGAACCATTGGGGAACAGCCGAAGTGACCTACGCGGCAGAAGAAAGTAACGTACAGCATCTGATTTATTTGAGCTCCGTTTCTGTATATGGTTCTGGCGAATTAGCCAAAGGAATTGACGCTGAGCTGAATCCGAAGACCTTTTACGGCATCTCAAAAATGCGCGCTGAAGAACATGTGCGCAGATTGGAGAATAAAGTAAAAACCACCATCATTCGCTGTGGAAATGTATATGGATATAACAAGAGCATGCGGTTTGATGCGGTAATTAACAAGCTTTTATTCGAGGCTAATTTTCATCGCAGAATCAACATTCACGGCACAGGTGAGCAGCACCGTCCATTTGTATTTATCGATACAGTAACCTCTGCCCTGAGCAACTTGATCAAACCAGACTCTCAAGCAGGAACGTTGAATCTGGTAGAGCACAATTTTAGCATCAACGACATTGTGGAGGTGTTGCGCGAGTTATATCCAGAGATGGAGATGATCTTCATCAACAACAATATGAAGCTGCGCGAATTGAAGGTAGATACCCAAGCAGGCAATCTGATTTCAGATAGCTCTGATTTAGACGTGCTTCGAAAAAGGTTAGCGGCTTTTAAAAAGGAGTTTAGTTTCTAACTACCATTTCACCACCACCTTTCCAGTAGATTTTCTTCCTTCTAGACGCTCATGTGCCTTTGAAATATCCTTGGCATCAAACACAGAATCTACTGTAGGTTTTAAAATACCGGTTTTGTAATGCTCATAAACTGCATCTATGGTTTGCTGCAGGTAATCGGGCTTGTTTTCTCCAATGCGAAGCATATTGATTCCTATCACGGCCTTTGCCTTCATGAGTAGCCCAATGGGATGAAGGAAACCGAAGCCAAAGGCCAGCTTGAGCTTTGCCATGAGCCCACCATTGGAGTTGCTCCATTCGCTAGCGCCAAATGTTACAATGCGCCCTCCTGAGCCCAGCATTTGGAGTGATTTTTTGAAGTTTGAACCGCCCACAGGATCAAACACTACATCTAAGCGTTCTGTGCCTAAAATGCGTTTAAGTTCTTCCGAAAAATCGTGCGTTTGATAATTGATAACGTGATCAGCGCCTTGCGCTTTGATGTACTCCAATTTTTCCGGCCTACTGGCAGTGCCGATTACTTCACAGCCTTTCCATTTGGCAATTTGCACTAAAGCTGTTCCGACTCCACCGGCTGCTGCATGCACCAACACACGATCTCCTTTATGAAAATTCACCATATGACAAGCTGAAAACCATGCAGTACAGTATTGAGTGGCGAGGGCCGTAGCTTCCTCGCGGTTTGTACCAGAAGCTAGAGTTACAACTCCTCTGTAATCTGCCACAGCATATTCAGCATATCCACCAAACTGGGTAAACGCCAAAACCAATTCACCAACTAGAAAGCTCTTTACATCTTCGCCTACAGCTTCTACTTCACCTACAACTTCATAACCTAAAACACATGGAAGTGCAGGTCGGTCGTTGTAAAGCCCTTTTCTTGCCATGATGTCTGCATAATTCAGCCCAAAATGACTCACCTTTATGAGCACTTCTTTTGCTTTGGGACTTGGTTTTGTAACGTCTTGAAATTCGAATGCTTCGGCAGCAGATCCGTCTTTGGTAACAACAATGGCTCTCATGCTGCAAAGATGGACAAGAGATCAACTAGTTCGCTCATGATCTACTCGTCTAATCACTGACCTGGAGTAAAGTCTTAATATCCAATACAGTACCCTTTTTCATGGCAACTACAAAGCATGTTATACCCCTGTGCTCTAAGCTCTGTTTTTTTAGCAGAGCTTCACGATAGGTGCTGAAGTTTGGCACAAAATATTTGTATAAACCAGCAATTGATTTTTTTTCAACGTGTTCATTTAGGCCAAGGGTTTTTTCGACTTCTTGAGTCGATTTGGGAGACGATAAAGCAGCGACTTGTAAATAAAATGTCACCCCTTCAAAGTTGGTGTCGTAGAGTGCCCCGTCATCTATTGTTTCATTCACGCTTGTTCTTTCAAAGGGCTTAACTTCTTTTTCTTTGCTTGCAATGTCAGTAATCGGCCTCACCTTTACTGGCGTCTCAACGTGCTGTTCTTGAAGAGGTTTATTTTGTAATACTGTCTCGCTCGAAGAGGAGTTTGAGTTGCTTTGGTTTAAGAGCACAATGGTAGAATCTTTTTTAGTTTGAGAAGTAGTGATTTCTTCAAACGTTTTCAGCTCCAAAGTACGATTTACGGGGTCATCAAGTTTTAAGATTACGTATTCGTTTTCATTCTTAATTTCCGACTGTTTATTGGTTGAATCAGCTTGATTTTGCGTACCAGAGGGAGTTTTTTCAGCATGACTCTGCTCATAAATTAAGGCTTCTTTCTCATCTTTATTTTCAAACGAACTATTTGCTAAATACGGAGAATGAGATTCTAAACCAATTTGTTTTGGAGCACCACTTGAAGATCCTTCAGCACTACTTTTTTCTTTACCAATAGTCGGGATGTTTAGATGGGCTTTTTTACCCAAAAATGCTGCTATTTCTGAGTCTTGCTTATCGGTTTGTTCGTTGATTGCGAGGGGTTGTAATTTTGCTATCGAAGATTTTTGAATACTTGTTAGTGGAGTTCTGTTTTTATGAACTTCTTCAGCAATTTGAGCCGCTTTTTTAGATGTAGATTTGGATATTTGAGATTGATATTTTCGTGTTATAGTCTTCTGTGAAGTAGAAGGTATGATTGAGTTGCTGAATGCAGATTGTTGCTCAACGATATTTTTTAAGTAGTTCTCAAGGGAAGTTCTGTGCAGAGTAAGCAAGAGAGCTATATCAATGCTGTTTTGTTCAATATAGGATGCTTTTTTGACTTGGTGTCTTTGAATAATTTGAGAAGCAACTTCTTGCTGTATCCCAAAAGTTTGCGACACACCTTGAATGTTGCTCACAATTATGATCAGTAACGTTACGAGTATTCTCACTGATTAATTTTAAGATTAAAAAAAACTGATTACAGCGTCTCGTTGTGAAGAATGAGACACTGTAATCAGTCGTGTTCTTAATAAATCAACTCTTTATCTGAAGATTTTTCCAATAATAGGTAATCTTCCTAATGTATTGGACGCCAACTTGGAAAGAAAACCTTTTTCACTCTTTGTATTTTGAACGTTCATCCCCACGTTGAGTTCCACGGAACTTCCAGAGCCATCTTCTGTTAGATTCAAGAATTTTTCGAATTCATCGACTAGAGAAGTTGCGTTTTCTGATGCGTGCAGTAAGTGTGTGCTCCCAAAACTAGACCCATCCGTCCCATCCGTGTTTCCATCGCAGCAAGGTCTTGTGTCAATGGCATATGAAGCATCGGTCAAACCACCTTGAACGCCATCTATTTTTGCAAAACGCTCTAATTGTCCAAGACGATCAGAGACCGATGCAGAACTTGTACCTTCCGCTCCTGCGCCTGCGATACGAGGATTTTCATATAATGCCCCAAAACCGAAAACTTTAGCTGTACTAGTTGACCCAAAAAGCCTCTTGGTAGAGCTGACACTGTAAATAGGGTCTACTAATACATGGACATTATTATCAGAGATTGCATTAAAATATGCCTCTTGTTTCGCTTGCGTCTCAGATTTGTGTTGACGGGAAGTTTCTCCAGAAATAGATTTTTTGAAATTAATATCTAAATCTGCTACATAGTTATCAGCTACCATTATACCTGAAGGCTGAACATCTTGAGTGCGATACGTATGCTTCATACTAACGCATGACGATAGAAATGTGGCAGTTGCCAAGAAAAAGAGAAAGTTAATTTTCATAAGTTTGAATTTATTTGATTGGCCTCAAAAATATAAATAATTAGTCGCGCTGAAAAATCATTTGCGTGTTTTGGAGGTAAATACCTTTCATTTCCTTGTTTTGCGCGATTTGATTTCAGCACCCTCAATTACTAAAACAATTTCCCCTTTGTATTTGTTTGTTTCACCTTCCAACAGTAGTTCACTCAAGGTTCCTCGATGATACGTTTCAAACATTTTGGTCAATTCGCGCACTACACATGCCCTTCTGTCTGGGCCAAAAACTTCAGACGTTTCTTTTAATGCCTTCAAGATCCGGTGCGGGGACTCGTACATGACCATTGTTCTTTGCTCTTGTGCCAAGGATAACCAAAAGGTTTGTCGGCCTTTTTTCTGAGGTGGGAAGCCTAAGTATACATAGCGTTCGCTTGAAAAGCCAGAACCAACCAATGCTGGGATTACAGCGGTTGCACCGGGCAAAACTTCCACTGGAATGTTTTGCTCAATGGCAGCTCGAACCAATAAAAATCCGGGATCGCTGATTCCTGGTGTGCCAGCATCAGTGATCAGTGCCATTCGGGTTCCTGATTTAATCTGATCGATCAGGCTTGCCGTGACTTTATGTTCGTTATGTTGATGAAATGGAACCAACTTATTGGAGATGCCGTGGTGTTGCAATAATTTCCCTGAATGCCGAGTGTCTTCGCACAGAATAAGATCAACCTCCTTTAATACCTTGATCGCTCTCAACGTGATGTCGTCAAGGTTGCCAATGGGCGTGGGAACGAGGATCAATTGGCTCATTACAATACCTTTTTAAGTGAAGGATGGTATCGCAAGTACTCTCTGATGCAGCCATGTCCTCCTTTTGATTCAAGTATGAAATCAGCTGCTTTTTTAATTGGAACAGTGGCGTCTGATGGGCAAGCCGTTATTCCGACTTTTTCAAACATTTGAAGGTCGTTGATGTCATCTCCAATGTATCCAACATTTGGCCAGACAATGTCAAGTTGATCAAGCCATTTTTCTGCAACACCAAGCTTGGGGTCAGCGCCCACATACAGATGCTTTATGCCGAACATATCAGCGCGGTGCTGAATGATTTTTTTGTTGACTCCGGATGAGATGATTCCGAATTCAATGCCTTGCTTCATGGCCATTTTTATCGCCATGCCATCTTTGGTGTCGAAGCGTTTAAACTCGTCACCCTTTTCAGTGTAAAACATACCGCCTTCGGTCATCACGCCATCTACATCTAAAAAGATAAATCGAATATTTTCCCAGGGCAATGCACGAGCTTCTAAATTATAGCTCACCAAGTCTTGCAGCGAAACGCCTGATCTCGCGCAAATCGATTCCAGTTGCATGAGCGTTGGGTTATCGTCTACTCCAATCATCCATTCTGGAAGTTTAAGTTTTAGATATTGTAGGTTTTTTTGGAGCTGGTTCACTATGCAAGTTTAGTTGAAAATAGCGTTTAGTGTTCATCCTGTTTTTGTCAAAAATTACAATTACGATTTACAATTTACACACCATATTGTAAAATACATTTTACGTTTTTAAAAACTAAATGATATCTTCGTTTTACAATAATTGGGATTATGGAAGAGCTTATCACTAAATCAAGGGCTAAAATTGCTAAGGTTCAAAAGAGCTTTCAAAGAGAATTACTGCATCAAATAAATTGGTCTTCGCGGCTCATTGCGCTGAAAGGAGCGAGAGGAGTTGGAAAAACCACCTTGCTTTTGCAAGCGGCTGCACTTAAGCTTTCTAAAGCCGATAATACGCTTTATGTCTCTATGGACGATTTGTTTTTTCAAGAGAACTCGTTATATCAATTAGCCAAAACGCATGCATTAACGGGTGGCACACATTTGTTTGTAGATGAGGTGCACAAGTACCCCAATTGGTCACGTGAGTTGAAATTAATCTATGATGACTTCGAAGAAATAAAGGTTGTTTTCACGTCTTCGTCCATACTCGATATTTTTCAAGGAGAATCGGATTTGAGCAGACGAGCAATAGCCTACACACTGTTTGAGCTTTCGTTTCGTGAATTCATTGCTTTCGATCAGAAAACTGCATTTAAACCATACAGTTTGGATGATATACTCAGTCATTCTGCCGAAATTGAGCTAGAAATTCTACCAAAACTTAAGCCTATTCCAGCATTTCAAGATTATCTGAAATACGGTGCCTATCCATACGTTTTAGAAGGAAAAGATGTGTTTGCGCAACGATTAACACAAGTGGTAAACTTGATAATTGAAGTAGACCTCAATGCGGTAGACAATCTTACGTATGACATGATTGTCAAAACCAAGAAATTGCTTGCCGCCATAGCCACCAGCGTGCCTTTTACCCCAAATATCACCAAGCTTTGCGAGCGCACAGGCATTTCTCGTCCATCATTGATCAAGGCAATTTCGCAATTAGAACGTGCGCGGATGGTTCATCAACTATTCAAACCGGGAAAAGGAATCGGACAACTCACAAAACCTGAAAAACTTTACTTGAATAACCCAAATCTATTGCATGTTTTGGGTCACCACAATTGGAACATTGGCACTGCAAGAGAAACCTTTTTTGTGAGCCAGCTAAGTGCATTGTACAAAGTGAATTTAGCTCCCAAAGGCGATTTCATCATTGATGAGAAATACACATTTGAAATAGGGGGGGGGAACAAAACGGCAAAGCAGATACAAGGTTTGCCAAACGCTTACTTAGCGAAAGACAATATAGAATACACAGCGAACAATACTATTCCGCTGTGGTTGTTTGGGTTTTTGTATTAAACGATTTTCCTCCCAACAGCTTCAGCCACAGGCTTTATCGCCTTCATCAACTGCCTGAATTGATCGTGATACAACTGCTGCGCGGCATCGCTTTTGGCAACAGCTGGGTTTGGGTGAACCTCCACCAACAAACCGTCAATGCCCATTGCCACACAGGCTTTACTCAAGTCTTCAATGCCATATCTGTATCCTAGAGCGTGTGATGGATCCAAAATGATAGGCAGGTTGGTGTATTCTTTCAACCAAGCCACACCGCACAAATCAAGCGTAAATCTTGTTTTCGTTTCGAAAGTTCTGATTCCCCTTTCACAAAGCATCACGTTAGAGTTTCCACCAGAAAGCACAAATTCTGCGGCTTGCGCAAATTCTTGAAGCGTTGTGCCAAATCCACGTTTGATTAAAACGGCTTTATCTTTTTTCGCACAAGCCTGTAAAATGCCGTGATCGTACATGCTTTTTGCTCCAATTTGGATGACATCGGCATGCTCAATTACTTCATCTACATGGGTTGCGTCACGCACTTCGCTCACGATCGTGAAACCGTGTTCTTCGCGCATTTTTGCCAGTAGTTTCAACCCTTCTAGCCCTAATCCTTGAAATGAATAGGGTGAAGTTCTTGGCTTATAGCAACCTCCGCGCAATCCGCTTATCCCCAATTCGATCATTAAAGCCGCACTCTCTCTGATTTGCTCTTCTGATTCAACAGAGCAAGGACCCGCAATTACCATAGTGTTTCCGGTACGTCCACCAATGGTTGTATTTCCTATTGTAATCTCGCGTGTTTCTGACAAATAGCTTTTACTCGCTAACTGAATATCGCTGTCCATAGGCCAGGATTGTTCAATCATACTGCTGTATTGATTGGGCGCCTCCTTTAGTTTCGATGGGGTTACCAGCACGAAGCAATCGCCATTATGAAAAATGGCAGACTCTGTTGCCTTGGCTATTTCGTGCGCTTGACCTTCGCCAATGCTGGATTTAAGATGAATGATCATAGTTCTCCTTTTACCAAATTGAGGAATGAAACCACTCCTTTTACTTTATTGTTTTCATCAACTACTGGTAGGTAGTTAATGGGAAATTCAAATTGTTTGAGGTACATCAGCATGGCGCTCACCGTCATCGATTCTTTTACTGAAATGGGCGATTTGTTGATCATGCGATCGAGTGCGATGGCCGATGGATTACCTACATTTCTCAAAAGCTCTCTTCGCAAATCAGCATTGCTAACGATTCCTTCTAATTCCTGATTGGAGCTTTCTAAAATGGTGAATCCTAATTTATAGTCTTCAATGGTTTGAAGTACCGTTTTCAGGGTTCTATTGGCTGCACCCACAATCGGACTTTCTTCTCTTAGGCGCATGAAATCACCTACTCCATAGTGGCTCTCAATATCATGCGTTTTCAGGTTGAGCAAGGCTGCACCGATGGGCATGTTCTTGAATAAATACGATCCAACAACGGAAGAATGAACACCCATATTGCGCAAGATGAAGCTCACTTCAGCATTTACACCACCATCCACATGGATTTCCTTTCCTGGAAATGCCTTTTTGAATTGCCGAATCTTTCGAAAGTTGATCTTGTCAAATCGTCCGCCACTTTCGCCAGGGATAGTAGCCATCATTAGGATGAAATCATAATGATCGGCATTGGTTTCGAAGGCGGAAATATCAGTAGTCGAAATGATGGATAATCCCATTCTGGCGTTCAATCCGCCCTTGTAATTGTATCCATCTAAATCTTCATACTGAAGCGTAACAAGGTCAATGTCTAACGCGTTGATGCGATCAAAATATTTCTCAGGATCGGCAGTAATGAGATGAAGATCAATAGGAGTAGAGCTCCATTGTTTTATTTTTTGGATGTCGTCAAATACACTTTCATCATCACGGCAATCGATGTGGAAATAATCTATTCCATGCTGATCAAGGTCTTCAATGAGTTCTTGGAGGGGAGTATCTTTACTGGAATATACGGATGCTGAAATCTTCATATCAAAGTGTGGCGAAGGTAGGTAGTCCTTTCCAATATTGTCCATCAACCATCATATTGCTCATGTTCTGAAACTTAGATTTGTTGATCTATTTTCCTTTATCAATTCTCTAAGAATCATATTCGCAATATATTCGAGTGCCTCAGACAACTATTTAACCATGAACTGCATCTTATCTCAAGTTTTGCCCCAATGATGACTGACGAAGAGTTGATTGAGAAGTGTTTGAAAGGAGATCAAAGGGCACAACAAGCGTTATTTGAAAAGTTTGCGGGAAAGATGATGTCAGTTTGTATGCGATATGCAGGCGATCGTGAAAAGGCTCAAGACTTACTTCAAGATGGCTTTGTAAAGGTGTTTATTCACCTACACAAGTTTAAAGGAGAAGGAAGCTTTGAAGGTTGGATCAGAAGAACGATGATCAACACAGCGCTAGATGAACTGCGAAAGAGAAATCGAATGCAAATGGATGCTGATATTTCGGAAGCCGAATATTTGGCTGGAGAAGGTGAAATGTCTACCAGTGATTTAAGGGTAGAAGAGATGATGACCATTATTCAAGCGATGCCTACAGGATACAGAACAGTATTTAACATGTATGCTATTGAAGGCTATTCGCATCAAGAAATTGCTGATGAATTGGGAGTGTCTGAAAGCACTTCAAAAACTCAATATCGGAAGGCCCGCACTTATTTAATGAACATAATTGGAGAAAGAGAAAACATATAATGTCTGAACAAAAGGAAAATATTGAAAAAATCTTCAGGGTGGCGTTACAGTCTCACGAAGTGCCAGTAGGTCCTGAAGTTTGGGCGTCCATCCAGTCGTCATTGACTGGGTTAACTTCCGTTTCATCTGCTGCTGGCGGAAGTCTTTTCTTAGGAAAGGCAGCCGCAGTTATTGGGTTTGCAGGATTGATTACCGCGGCTACTATTGCTGAGGTTGAATACCATAATTCAGAAATCAATTCATCGAATGAAATTGTAGTTTCTGACCACGATGACAAAATAGAACCATCACAACAAGCTATCTCTTTTGAGGAGCAGCGTGAGGTTGCTGAGAAAGAAGAACTGAATATTGAAGGCTCTTCTGTTCAACAGGAAATCGCCAGCCAAAGTGAAGTTAAATCAGCAGACGTCAATACAAGTATTGATGCTTCTGTTGGAGAAAAGCAAAAGAGTTTGTCTGAAGCTTCCAAATCGATACTAGAGTCTACAGTTGAATCAAATTTTGAAAATGAATTAGCTGAGTCTAGACCGTCTAACTTAAAAGAACAACCGAGCCCTTCAAAAGAGAAGGCTGAGGATCAAGTTGCTGAAGCAAAAAGTGATCAAGTGCCCCAAAACAATAAGGAGGTTGCAGAAACTGCTCAAGAGAAAACCACGGCTTATTTTACCCACAGTGCTGAACAAGTAATTACTCCGAATGGAGATCCATACAACGAATACTTTGAAATTGATGGATATGGAGTAAGAGAGTTCATCTTAAGAATAATGACTCGTGGAGGACAGCTTGTATTTGAATCGAATGATATTACTGTGCGATGGAATGGTGTAGATCGATTCGGAAACCCACTTCCTTCTGGAATATATTTCTATGAAATCCAAGCCGTGGGTGATGACAACCTTCCTTACCTAGAGAAGAATGCGAAGGGAAGCGTTACTATCGTGCGCAACTAAAGACCCTCTTTTACAAAAGAGGTAATTAACTCAAAAACTTGATCATAATTGGTCAATGGAATGTTTTCTGGAACATCGTTGATGTCGTGGTAGTGCTTGTAGTCTCCTTCTGTATAAATGAAGAAACTGGGCACCCCTTTTTCATAAAATGGATAATGATCACTGTTGGCAGCAGCACCTCTTGCTTTCACTTGATTCAATAAACCTTCTCTTTCATTGATTGCTTTTAACCGGTCAAATGCTTCATTGAATATAGTTCCGTTCACCACGGTGATTCCTTTTTTGGCATCAGCCATTAAATCGAGGTTGAGCAAAAATTTGATGTTGTCCAATGAGAATGGCGGATTTTCTACAAAATATTTTGACCCTACTAATCCAGCTTCTTCCCCAGCAAACCAAATGAATACGGTATTGTATTTGGGTGGATTTTCCGAGTAGTAATCAGCGAGGTCCAACAGCATTGCGCTTCCGCTGGCATTGTCACTGGCGCCTGCTATGTAAGTTTCTTTACCCATTCTTCCTAGATGGTCAAAGTGTGCGCTGAAAATTACCATTGAATCGCTCTGGCCAGGAATAAAGGCAACAACATTTTTAGATTGATATTCACTTACCCACTCCTGGTCAATGTTGATGTCTACCGTCTTAATTTTTTTATGCAACCCTTCTATGGAAACATCCAGAATGGTTGTGTTATAGGTGCGTCTGCTTGCCCACCAAGTGAGCTTCTTGTCCTTTAGCAAGACATAACCTTTCGCATTTAAAGGGTTTTGGTTGATGCCTTTTGAAAATTCTTCTATAACTGCATTTTCTGAAGTTTCGTCAATGACAATAACCCTGTTTTGTACTTTTTTCTTGGAAGCTGTTTTGAATATTTTTTCTTGGCTCTTAACCATGCTAGGCTTCAGATAGTAAGTTTTAAATGAACCATTTAAATTCTGTGAACCAGGATTAATTTGATAGTCAACTCCTGTTTGCAATAACTTGCGATTGAACTTAACGCTCATGTCTCCAGGGAATGTGTTTACGCCAAGCTTGAAGCTTTGAGTATATGAATCACCAAAGGAATTTAGCCCCTTTGACTTGCATTGCTTCTCAATGAATGATGCTGCTTTTAAGTCTCCTTGAAAAACATACCCTCTACCATGATAGCGAGGAGCACAAAGCGAATCAATCATTTCTTTCGCGTACGAAGAGTTTTGTGCATTTGAAATTCCGACTAAAAAGAGTGTGAATAGAAAGGGAACGAAACGTAACATTATGAGAAGCGTCTTGAAACTAGCGTTTTAAAAGCTATCACGGTTTCGTCTTCTTCATCCCAATGATATTTTGACGAAAGCTCTTCATCCATTAATCTGGTTGCGTCAAGTATTGACTCTAGGTGGTTTAATTCCTCTACCGCCCTAGAAAAAGCTCCCATATCACCATTGAATAATACATTGGCATATAGAAATCGCTCGTTAATTCCAATGGCTTTCTTGATGTCGTTCAGAGGCTGAGTGCCCACTTTGTCAGCCAGTGAAACTGAGTCTGAATCTATTGTTTGCTTGGAAATTGAATTGCGTTGATCTTGAGAAAACTCTTCAATGGTTCTCATTATTGCCTCATGCTGCTGCTCTTCATTTGCTTCATCAACAGGCTCCTCAGCAATAGTGGCTTCTTCGGTAATTTCTTCTTTCGACTCTTCAACTATAAGCTCTTCTTTTTCTTCGATAACCGGTTCAGGTAGTTTGGTTTCCTTTGATGACTCTTCTTCCATCGCAGCTTCTAGTGTAGCTCTAATAGCCTCTAAATCCTCCTTCAATAAATGAAGTTCATGCTCCTTTTCAGTAAGTTGCTTTTCAAGTCGTTCTATTTTCTCAATCAAGTCTTTCATATTCATGCCTTACAAACGCTCTTCAAAGATGGCAATTGTGTATTCGAATTACTAATCTTTAGGAAATCATTGTAATGAAGTGATATTTTGTGGTCTATTCCATGATGAATATAGAAATTCGCAACACATGTTTTTAGAATATACAGGCAATAAAAGACACAAGTATGGGTGGATCGAGGTGGTCTGTGGGTCTATGTTTTCTGGAAAGACAGAGGAGTTGATTCGAAGACTTAAAAGAGCCCAATTTGCCGGTCAGAAAATAGAAATCTTCAAGCCTGATGTTGATGTGCGGTATGATGAAGAAGAGGTGGTTTCGCACGATGAAAACAGCATCAGCTCAACCCCGGTGGAATCTTCCGGCAATATTCTGATTCTTTCAAATGCTGCTGAAGTGGTTGGAATTGATGAGGCTCAATTTTTTGATGTTGAGCTTGTGAATGTTTGCAACCAATTGGCCAACATGGGTAAAAGGGTCATCGTTGCAGGTTTGGATATGGATTACAAGGGCCGTCCATTTGGGCCTATGCCAGGTTTAATGGCGATTGCAGAATATGTTACCAAAGTCCATGCTATCTGCGTAAATTGTGGCTCTTTGGCAAATCATTCTTACAGAGTTACGGACAGCGATAAACTCATTGAACTGGGCGAAACGAACCAATACAAGCCATTGTGTCGGGCGTGCTTTAATTCAGGATCAAGCAAATGAACTACACCATTGAAAGCATCTCGGACTTTTGCAAAGGCAAGGCACAAATAGCTTTTCCTGGCTCAACTGTCACGCGAATAAATATTGATCACAGAACCCCTAATCGGGAGAACGCCCTTTTTGCTGCAATTAAAGGCGCTCGTTTTGATGGCCACGATTTTATCCCAGAATTGTTAGAGTTAAAATGCCATCATTTTTTAGTGTCGGATGCAGAGGTTGCCAAACGCTATGAAGGTCAGGCTAACTTCATTATTGTTGATGATATGATTCCTGCATTACAGTCTATAGCGAAGGAACACAGGGATAATTACAATTTGCCCGTGTTGGCCATCACAGGTAGCAACGGAAAGACAATTGTCAAAGAGTGGCTCAACAGCTTGCTAGAGAGCGAGTTTAAGATTTGCCGAAGCCCGAAAAGTTATAACTCTCAAATCGGGGTTCCATTGTCAGTTTTTGAACTCAACAGCTATGATTCATTAGCCATTTTTGAAGCTGGAATTTCTCTTCCTTCAGAAATGGAAAGGTTGGAGCGGATTCTAAAGCCGAGCTTAGGAATTCTCACCAATATTGGTGATGCCCATTCGGCTCATTTTGATTCAGATCAAGCCAAGTTTTTAGAAAAATGGAAGCTCTTCAAATCAGCAAAGAAGGTGCTGGTTTGCAAAGACCAATTATCATCTCGATGGATTCCAAAGGAAGACTTAGGCAAGTGTGTCTTTTGGTCTAAAGAGGACAAAAGCGCGGAAATTTACTTTTCGATCAAAGAGGTCAACCCGGGCCTCACCGCTTTTGAGGCAAAGTTTGAAGGCAAAACGTATTCATTTGAGATTCCTTTTACTGATCGTATCAGCATAGAAAATGCCAGTCATTGTTTCGCTATTTGTGCCATTCTTGACAAGCTGAACTCAAGAGTGCTTGCCAAATTTGATGAACTATCTCCTATTGCAATGCGAATGGAGGTGAAGCAAGGACTTGAAGAATCACTAATTATTGATGATACCTATAACTCAGATCTTGGCTCTCTCAGAGCTTCAGTTGATCAATTAATGACGCATGCTGATCGCGACAAGTTTGTCATCCTATCTGATTTAGAACAGAACGCTGATAATCACGAGTCATACGTGCAAATTGCAGATATGCTTCGCGAAGCTGAGGTTACACATTTAGTTGCGATAGGCTTAGAAATCGCAAAGCACAAAACAGCTTTTGAACCTTTAGCTGTGCGATGTTTTGATTCATCAGATGAGTTTTGGGAGCATTTGGACATAAAATCATTGCGCCATAAAGCTATTTTGGTGAAGGGTGCGCGCAAATTCAAGTTAGAGAAACTGGTGAATCGCCTTCAGGCGAAACAAAGAATAACAACCTTGGAGATTGACTTGCGGAAGTTGGGCCAAAACTTGACGTATTTCAGAAGCAAGATAAACGAATCAACCAAGGTTATGGTCATGGTAAAAGCCTTTGCATATGGCAGTGGCAGCTATGAGGTAGCTCATTTTTTCCAGACCAGAAAAATGGTAAATTACCTAGTTGTGGCATATGCTGATGAGGGAATTGTCTTAAGAGAAAAAGGTATCAGCTTGCCAATCATGGTGATGAGTCCAAGTAAAACGGCTTATGAGTCTATGATTCAGCATAATTTAGAGCCAGAGATTTACTCTTTAAACACACTCAAAGACTTTGTGCGCGCAACAAAGTCAATGCGCCATTTTTTTGATGAATATCCCATTCATTTGAAAGTTGATTCAGGGATGCATCGTCTTGGTTTTGCAGTCGAGCAATTGCCTGAGGCGCTTAAAATTATTAATGAGGTAGGTTTTATTAGGGTAGCCTCTGTTTTCACCCATTTATCTGCAACAGATGATGAACGAGAGGATGACTTTACCCGAAAACAAATTGCCTCATTCTCTAGAATGAATGAATTGATAATTGATGGATTGGGATACCAACCTGATAGACATGTTCTGAATTCTACAGGGGTTTTGCGCTTCCCAGAATATCATTTTGAAATGGTACGGCTCGGAATCGGACTATATGGGTTCAGTGGAAGCACAGACAGTCGCTTTTTACATGCATTAGGATCACTGAAGAGCTACATCGTGCAAATCAGGAAAGTGAAGGCAGGCGAGTCCGTAGGTTATGCGCGCAAGGGTATTGAAGAAGTTGATCGCGATATTGCCACCGTTGCTCTTGGTTATGCCGATGGCTTAGACCGAAGGTTGAGTAATGGAAATTGGAGCATTACCTGGCAAGGTGTTCAGTGCCCTATTGTCGGGAATGTATGCATGGATATGACCATGATTGATGTTACCC
Organism: Flavobacteriales bacterium UBA4422; assembly: GCA_002389645.1. GTDB lineage: Bacteria > Bacteroidota > Bacteroidia > Flavobacteriales_G > Salibacteraceae > SHAN690. Next base: position 100,183 of record DGQE01000004.1, on the reverse strand, counting down.
ACACAAGTGCTAAAGAAGGAGATGAGGTCACCATTTTTTCTGGCAATACCGACATACAAAACATGGCAGAGAAGCTAGATACGGTTCCCTATGAAATATTGACAAAAATTCCCGAGCGTGTTCGCAGAATATATTTACAGGAATAATGGACAAAATCTCAGTTGTGATTATTACCCTGAATGAGGAACGCAATATTGGGCGATGCATTGAAAGCGTCACCAAAGTTGCTGATGAGGTGTTAGTTATAGATTCACTTTCTACAGATAATACAAGGAAGATAGCAGAGTCATATGGCGCAAGGCTCATAGAGCAGCCATTCTTGGGGCACATCGAGCAAAAGAATTTTGCAAAGGAGAAAGCCACGCACAATTGGGTGCTTTCGTTGGATGCCGATGAGGCGTTGAGTGAGCAATTGAAACTATCGATCTTAGAAAGAAAGAAAAACGGGTTGCAAGGTGGTTACACCATGAATAGACTCACGAATTACTGCGGAAAATGGATAAAACACAGCGGATGGTATCCGGATGTGAAATTGCGTTTGTTCAGAAAAGAGGATGGTGGTTGGACAGGTGTGAACCCTCACGATCGTTATGAATTGACTTCTAAGTCGAAGATTTCACATCTTCAAGGTGATTTGCTGCATTTTTCATTTTATACAATGGATGAGCATCGCTCTCAAATTGAGAAATTTTCAGACATTTCTTCTCAAGCTAAATTCAACAAAGGAATTCGCTCGAATTGGTTGAAAGTATTGGTAAAGCCCGTGGCGAAATTTTTAAAGAGCTACGTAATTAAAAGAGGGTTTCAGGATGGATATTATGGGTGGGTTATTGCAATCAATTCGGCCTATGCCACCTATTTAAAGTACTCAAAATTGCTTCAATTACAACAATCCAAATGAGAGTTCTGCATATATCATCACCCAAGACCTGGAGAGGTGGAGAGCAGCAGCTCATTTACCTCGCAGAAGAATTAAAAGCGTTAGGGGTTGAACAAGTAATAATGTGTCCATTTAATTCCCAGGTGCATAAGTATTGCCTTAAGAATCACTTGTCACATGTCACCTATTTCAAGGGCTTTTCAGCCAACCCGATGGTGGCATTTAGAGTAGCACATGTGTGTTCGAAAGAGCGTATCGACTTGATTCATGTACACGATTCTCATGCACACAATTTTGCCATACTCAGCGCTGTATTAACAAAGAATGAGCGACCAATTATTGTTTCTCGAAGAGTCGATTTTGCTATACAAGGCAGTTCAATGTCTCTCGTCAAATACAATCACCCTAACATCAAAAAAGTAGTATGCGTTTCGGCCGCAATTAGGGATGTAATGCTGGAGTTCATAGAAGATAAAAGCAAGCTTGAGGTTGTTCACTCAGGCATTGATTTATTACGGTTTGAAAATGTTGAACCGAAAGGATCGTTGAGAACGGAGTATCATATTCCCTCAGATTGCGCTATAATCGGAAATGTATCCGCACTGGCTCCGCATAAGGATTATCGGACGTTTGTTGATACGGCAAAAAAACTGATTGAGGATGGTGTAAAGGCTAAATTTATTGCCATAGGTGAAGGCCCAAGTAGAAAAGAAATAGAGGGTTATATTGACCTGAATAGAATGCAGGATCATATTATATTAATGGGGTTTCGAAAGGATGTGCCTGAACTCTTGAAAGAGTTGGATGTGTTTTTAATCACCTCAAAAACAGAAGGTTTAGGAACCTCCATCATAGATGCCCTTGCTTCAGAAGCTCCGGTTGTTGCCACTAAAGCTGGCGGTATCGTAGAAGTAATTGAGCATGAAGTGTGTGGCCTACTGTGTGATGTTCAAAACCCAGAACAGCTTGCCAGCGAAGTAAAAAGAATGCTCGCAAATGATGAATTAAGAGAGAAATGCATAGCTGGCGGGAGAGAAAAAGTGAAGCGCTTTAGCAAAACAGAAACGGCAAAACGCTCGTTAGCTATTTATCATGATGTGCTCTCAGACTCTTCAGTTAAAGCCTGAATTCCAAATAATAGGAGCACATTAAAAAACGCATAGAGCGTAACCCCAGTTTGAGTTTCTAAAGTGTCTTCATTGAGCATGCTGGCATAAAGTACAATGGCGAAGCCGATGTATAAAAAGCTGTTTGCGCTTTTCATCGTAAAGAAAGGAAGAATTATAGACAACAAAAAGATCGCTAAGCCAATGATGCCGAATGTTATTCCAAAGGCTAAATATTGATTGTGTGTTCTTTTTCGAAACTTCTTGCTTATTTCAGCATTGGTTTTATTGTACATGTTTTCATAGGAGGCGTTAATATCACCCGTACCGGTGCCTAATAGCCAGTTTTCTTTGAATATATTGAAGCCAGTTTTCCAAAACAAGAAGCGTTGAGTCACTGAGTGGCCTTGTACTCGTTTTTCATTCATCATACGGTCAAATTCCCATATTACAGTGTAAACCCTGTTGTCAATAGGATTACCGTACGTGAAACGAACATTGGCCACTCCATTTTCTATCGCCCGCACGTCTTCCTCTGTTAATGAGTTTACACCAACTGAATCCTTCCTTAGTCCTTTGCTAGTCAGGTAACGTTTCAAGGTTGCATAAACGGGCTTCTCTTCGCTATTCGGTCCTTCCCACAGAGGAAGCTCACTTCGCTTTTTCCATTCTTGCTCTAATTCGAAGTTGGAAATGTAAAAATTGATGTAATATCCATTTTCAAGGGTGAAGTTAGTCGTGTCGTGTTCGTAAATTCCTCCTGCTGTTGTGCGGGTTTCTAGTTGAGAAAAATCAGGTTGATGATCGGGATAAAAAGCATCAACATGGAGTGCTATATACGCCAGTATTAATAATGGTGTACTGGTAATAGCGGTTAATGTAATCAATCGAAAAACGTTACTCTTCAGATATGCCAACGTGTATATCAATAATAGGTAGCTGCACAATAACCAAGCAACAACACCTGTCATGGATTGAAGAATAAAAACAAAAACACTTAACCAAAAAGCAAGTAAAATATAACTAGCCCTAGCGACTGTATTGTTCTTTTCATTCCATGCAAAATTTAAAAGAATTAGGTAGGCTATGCAAACCATCAATGCGTACCTGATGTGGCTTGTGAATAGAGAAATAGACCTAAAGTCAAACGAGGGGTTGTCTTTGATCTGAAAATATTCGTAGGTTGATAGAAATGAGGTTAATATTACTCCAGATGCAAACACTCCTAGAACCAGCAACATCTCTTTCTTTAGCAATGGCTTAGAAAGAGGAATTACAATGGGGAATAACAATAATGGTAGCTTAACCCTTAAATCCTTGAAGGCATGGGCAAAATCGCTGGTCCAAATTAGAGCAACAATATGCATCAGAAACACGGAAATTAAGAGCAGGATAACAGGGGATGAGATCAGCTTTTTAAACTTTGTTTTTAGGTCACCTTCAATAAGAAAATTAATAGAAAGCACGATCCCACCAATGCTCATGAAAGCTTTTGACAAGGGTAATCCTATGGCAACTAAAGAAAGGCCAATAAGAAAGAGCCATCGGTGATGGACCTCGTTAAGGATCATAGGTTTGTTTAAAAAGTAGGTGAAGTTAGCCCTTTTTCGTGAGGCAGTCTTCGCAAGTTCCATCTATAACGGAGTCGTAGTAGGGTTTATTGCTCAAAACATCGACTGCTTTTTGCACTTCAGGGTCATGTGACATAAATGCACGAATTCTGCCGCGTGAATAATAGTATCGACTTGTTATTTCGTTTTCAAGGATCACTTGAATCTCTTCTCTAAACTTATACAAGTCTTCTCTCTTATTGCGTTCCAGTTTTTGTGATAAAGCCATAAATTCAGACTCAACATCCTCCATAAACTCATCTTCTTCGATCATTTCGCGCAGTTCTTTCATCATTTCAGTACTGCCTGTTTTGTACTCAAAATCATGGGTTAAAGCGAAGTCTACAAAATGTCCGAACTCCTCATCAGCCAGCTTAAACTTTTCTGGTGGAGCAATACTGTCGTGCTCGAAATAGTAACGTGTGGCAAAATCAAAAACGATGTTTTTATTTAGTAAAGTGGCTAAAAGCGCACTGTATTGCTCGACTTCAACCTCTATGTCTGGAGTAATACCTTCACCGTCTTTAACAACTCTTCCATTGGCAGTTTCAAATATGATGATCAAGGAGTCTGGAACGTTTAGAGCTTTGCCTTTAGCGTCTCGTTTTCCATAGTCAATTCTTTGAATGCAACGTCCACTGGGGATGTAATACTTAGCGATAGTGATTTTTAGCATTGAGTTGTAGGATAGCTCTGTTGTGGTTTGCACCAGCCCTTTTCCAAAGCTATTTTGACCTATGAGCACAGCTCTATCTAGATCTTGTAAACTTCCTGAAACAATCTCCGAGGCAGATGCGGAACCTTCATCAATGAGCACGGCAAGAGGAATTTCTAAGTCAAGTGGAGAATTAAGGGCTCTGTGCAAGCTGTAGTGCTCTTTTAACTTACCCTTCGTTTCCACAATTTTTTCGCCCTTAGGCACAAAGAAATTCACAATATTCACTGATTCGTTGAGGAGCCCTCCGCCATTTCCGCGTAAATCTAGAATCAGTTTTTTCATTCCTTTTTCTTTCTTCAGCTCTTCAAATGCTTTTTTTACTTCTCTACTTGCAGTTTTTGTGAATCCTCTTAGACTGATATAGCCAACCTCATCATTAATCATCCCATAATAGGGTACATCATCGAGTTTGATTTTTTCTCGTGTGATTGTCGTTGAAATGGTCTCATCCATAGACTTTCTGTACAGAGTGACTTCGACATCTGTGCCAGACTCTCCCTTAAGTAACTCACTTAACTCTCCTGAGTTCTTGCCCTTTGCATCGACATCACCCACCTTTAATATAACATCTCCAGCTACAATTCCTGCCTTTGCTGCCGGGGACTCTTCATAGGGTTCCGTAATCATGATTTCGCCATTACGGGTGCCAATTAAAGCTCCTATTCCACCATATTCATGCGTGGTCATGAACTTATAGTCTTCAATGTCAGCCTCGGCAATGTAATTTGTATAAGGATCAAGTGACGACAGCATAGCGTCAATTCCTGTCTTGATCAGTTTGCCAGGATTAGTCTCTTCAACATATTTGACATTGATTTCACGATATACAGAGCTGAAAATGTCAAGATTTTTAGACAACTCAAAATAGCTCTCTACAAAGCCGAAACTAAGAACACTAGAAATAGCTACAGTTGAAATAAGGATGATTCTTATCAAAGAAAACTTCATAGTATATAATTATGGAACGGGGTCATATCCACTTCCACCCCAAGGATGGCAGGACCCGAACCGTTTTAGTGTTAACCATCCGCCTTTAAATGCTCCATGTTTTTTTAAAGCTTGCACACCATATTCTGAACAGGTAGGAGCATATCTGCAATTTGCAGAGAAATAAGGAGAAATAGCTCCTTGATAAAAGCGAATTAAAAGGATGAAGAATTTACTGAGCATTCAATACCTGTTCGGTGATTTCACTCAAAAGTAACTTGATTTTAGGCTTTATAATGTCAAAAGAAATGTTATCGTTTTTAACCGTAATGAATATGAGGGCTATTTGCATATTCTTTTCTATTAAGGCGGTCTCCAAGTTTTTGCTTTCAGTTCTGAAGGCTTCTCTAAGCCAGCGCTTCACTTGGTTTCTATCACTTGCCTTTTTAAAGTGCTTTTTCGGCACACTAAATCCCGCTTGAAATGATACCTGCTCGTCTATGGTAACATAACTCCAAAATGCTAGAATAGGGTAATGAAACTCTCTATTTCCCTTTTTAAAGAGAATATCAAAACGCCTCTGATGAGTGAGCTTCTTTCGTTTGGGAAATGCGCAATTGAGCTTCATAATTGAAGGTCAAAGATGCTTAAAAGAAGCGGTAATTACTTGAGTTGTTCTCTCACATATGTCTGAATAGCGGCTGTCATAGACGGATATTCAGGTGTAGGAGCAGAGCAGTCAAGCCTCAAATTGTGATCGGCAATAGCCTTATGCGTGGTTGCACCGAAAGCCGCAATTCGAGTATCCCCTTGCACAAAATCAGGGAAATTATGGAACAAAGATTTGATTCCGCTAGGGCTGAAAAATACAAGCATGTCGTATTTCACCTCTTCCAAATCGCTTAAATCGCTAATTACTGTGCGATAGAAAATTGCTCTCGTAAACTTTGCCTCTGACTCTTCAAGCTGCTTTGTGATATCTTCTTTTAACTTGTCAGCTGAAGGCAAAAGGTAGCGTTCGTTAATATGCTTCTTAATGAGAGGCATTAAATCTGAGAATTTACGCTCTCCGACAAAGACTTTGCGCTTTCTGTAAACGACATATTTCTGAAGATAAAAGGCTATTGCTTCTGACATGCAGAAGTACTTCATTGTTTCCGGCACAGTTACTCTCGATTCAGTGGCAAGCCTGAAAAAGTGATCCACCGCATTACGAGAAGTAAAGATGATAGCAGTATGATCTAGAATTTGAATTCGCTGCTTTCTAAATTCTTGCGCGGTGAGACCTTCTACGTGAATAAAGGGTCTAAAATCAATCTTGAGCTTATTCTTTTTGCCAAGATCAAAATAGGGAGACTTTTCACTTTCAGGCTTTGGTTGACTTACAAGAATTGTCTTAATTTTCTTCTTCGCTGTCGCTTCGCTGCTCATACTTCAATCTTGGTTTTATCCTTATCCTACCCTAAATACTGCCGTGATTACCAAAACCGGTGGCAGAAATTCGAGCGCGCAAAGGTACAAAACATTATAGAAGAGAGGTATGCGACCCTCAGTCAAGAAAAGTGTAAATATTTTAACCGCCCGAGCTAGGTAGAACACTATCATGCCAAGAAGGCCCATGTAAATTAATGAGTTAGATATGGTTTCTGGCCCAAAAGTGTATAAGATGTTAATGGAAAGAATTATTAGCGCAAGGATGAAGTTGTTCAGGAGCCAGTGAAAAGTATGAATCCTGTGGATATAGTTTAATCTAAATAGTTTGCTTAATGAAAAGTAAATCGCTGCTCTTATGCCGGCTAATATTGCTATTAGAGCACATAACGCAAAGAACATTGTCAGGAAGCTCCAGTCTTCGAACAAGTTAAAATGAAGCAGAACCTTACCAAAGAAGAAAGCCATAATAAACACTACAAGAAAGAAAATTGGTATAGCAATTCGGTTAAATGCCTTTTCCTCTCTCACTTGCTGACTTACCAATGAGGAGTTATTGAAGGAGCGCAGAAAAAGAGCAATTCTGCTGTATTCACTCTGCCGAACAAAGCCCAGAATAAGAAGAAGTATTGTCAAAACAACAAACTCAACAGAATGGTTTTCAGCTATATTTTCTACCCATTTCATTGTTAGCAAAGCTACTCTGAAAGTGAACAAAATAGGGCGAACATTCTTCTAACTTCGTACCATTAATTTTTTTGAAGCAATGGCAAATCGCGAAGACCGTTTTCAGGGAGTAGATTATTACAAAATAGATGACTTATTAACGGAAGAGCAAAAGCTCATTCGTGACACGGCAAGATCGTGGGTTAAAAAAGAGGTTTCTCCAATCATTGAAGAAGCTTATGAAAAAGCAGAATTTCCGAGACACTTAATCAAAGGCCTTGGGGAAATAGGAGCGTTTGGGCCATATATTCCTGAAGAATATGGAGGTCCAGGGTTAGATCAAATCTCTTATGGCTTGATCATGCAAGAGCTTGAGCGAGGCGATAGCGGGCTGCGGTCTACAGCATCAGTTCAAAGTTCGTTGGTGATGTATCCCATTTACGCATATGGGTCAGAAGAGCAAAAGCGAAAGTATTTGCCAAAATTGGCAACTGGAGAAATGATTGGTTGCTTTGGATTGACCGAACCTGATCATGGCAGTAATCCTGGAGGAATGGTTTCAAACTACAAAGATGCAGGTGAACATGTGATTTTGAATGGAGCTAAAATGTGGATTTCGAATGCTCCATTTGCTGATATAGCAGTAGTTTGGGCGAAAAATGAAGAAGGGCGAATTCATGGCTTGATCGTTGAACGCGGAATGGAAGGCTTCTCAACACCAACCATGCATGGAAAATGGTCGCTAAGAGCTTCAGATACGGGTGAACTGGTTTTTTCAAATGTTAAAGTGCCGAAAGAGAATATTTTACCCGGTAAGTCTGGTTTAGGAGCGCCATTGGGTTGCCTGGACTCTGCTCGTTATGGAATAAGTTGGGGCGCAATTGGTGCTGCAATGGATTGCTACGATGCCGCTTTGCGATACTCGAAAGAGCGCCAGCAGTTTGGAAAACCAATTGCTGGGTTTCAATTACAGCAAAAGAAATTGGCCGAAATGGTTACTGAAATTACCAAGGCACAATTGATGGTTTTTCGTTTAGGACAATTGAAAAATCAAGGAAAAGCGACTTCATCACAGATTTCCATGGCGAAGAGAAATAGCGTTGAAATAGCCATAAATATCGCTCGAGAATCACGACAGATTTTTGGTGGAATGGGCATCACAAGTGAATACCCAATTATGCGTCACATGATGAATCTAGAGTCAGTGATCACCTATGAAGGCACTCATGATATTCACCTGCTTATTACAGGCTTGGATATTACTGGAGAAAATGCCTTTTCTTAGAAGTATTCAAGCAATGATTTAGATTTCGGTGCAAGTGCAGCCGTAAGATTCATACTCTGAAATCGCAGCATCGAAATCATCATTACTTGCAGCATCATTTCCGCAAACCTCAACCTCTGTTGATTCAGAGCCATCTGAGCTTATAAACGTCACCCCTTCATCGCACCCACTGCAGGTTAAGCAATTGTTACAAGAAGATAAACCAAACACAGCAATTATACTGAGTGTAAATAGAGTCTTTTTCATAAACGTTGAGTCGTCTTCAAAGTTAGCCTAATATTTCGGCTTTATTTTTCTCTGTCAATTGTGAACTGAACTAATTGAATGAGCGAGTTTCTGGCCTCATTATCGGGTAGTGATTGTATTTCTGCTATTGCTTTTGAGGCATAATCTCTCATTTTCTTATCTGCATATTCTATGCCCCCTGATGTCAAGACATAATTGATCACGTGATCCACCTCTTTTTTGTTTTTGCTTTTTCTTTTTACGATTCGTAAAATTCGTCTTTTATCGCTGCCTGTAGCATTATTAAGCGCATAGATAAGAGGTAAAGTGCTTTTTTTTCCCTTGATGTCAATACCTGTTGGCTTGCCTATCTTTCCACCAATACCATAATCGAAAAGGTCATCTTTTATTTGAAAGGCAATACCTATGTTTTCTCCAATTTGCCTCATTTTTTCAATCACTTCATCATCAGCTCCAGCTGAAGCAGCACCGCATGCACAGCAGCTAGCAATTAATGTAGCTGTTTTTTGACGAATGATTTCAAAATAGACGTCTTCTTTCAGGTTTACACCTCTGCTCTCTTCAATTTGTAGTAACTCACCTTCGCTCATTCCCTCAACGGCTGTAGAAACGATTTCAAGTTGTTTAAACTCTTTGTTTTTAATTGCTAGTAAAAGGCCTCTAGACAGAAGGTAGTCACCCACAAGTACGGCAATTTTGTTTTTCCAGAGGGCGTTGATCGAAAAGAAACCTCTACGCTCAAAAGAGTCGTCAACCACATCATCATGCACAAGAGTTGCTGTATGCAGTAACTCAATCAAAGCAGCTCCTCTATGAGTGCTTTCGGAAATTCCTCCTAAGGCTTGAGCCGACAGAAAAACAAACATTGGTCTAATTTGCTTTCCTTTTCGTTTTACAATGTAGTGTGTGATTTTGTCAAGTAACGGCACAGAACTCTTCATTGACTTCCGAAACTTGTCTTCGAAAGTAACCATCTCTGATGCGATGGGTGCTTTTATGCTATCTATGGATGTCACTAAGTTTTTTCGATATCGATGGCCAAACTTACACTAATTCTATACCTATTTTGCCTCATTAAGCTGATTAAGATCTAATTTTCCAACTCGAAAGAGTTTTCCGTCTGCCGAGAGCAAAAAAGAGTAATTTTTATACTGAGGAATCCCGAATGCAGACACAAATACAAAGCCAGTTTGTCTCTTATTTTGGACCACACCACTCATTAATATGGAGTTGCCGCTCATTTTTGCAAATCTAAGTACAGATCTGTTGGTGTTGCTCATTGTATGTTCATGTGAACCATCCGAATTCTTGAAATGGTCATTGTAAAACATGAAAATGTCGTTATTGTGCTGAGTGATCGCCTGTTTTGTGAAAATACTTGGTGAGTCATAGTCAATTTGACGCTTATCTATGGTGACCGTTTTATTAGGATTTAGAATGTTTTCAAACGCTACAGCGTTAAAGTGATACTGATCGGAGCAAGTCATGATTCCAGTATGTGGGTCAGCAGTGCAAACTCTGCTCTTATAGCGCTTTTCCATCACTAGCCAATAATCATCGTTTACGTCTATAGTTTTACTCAGGAAGAGGTCTTTAATACTTCTAAGTTCACTCTCGTCTTCTCCAAAAAGTCGAACCATATTTTCATCAAAGTTACCCGCTAAGCGTTTGTCTATTTCAAGACCATTTTCATGTAGTTTAACGAATGTGTAACCGCTAGACTTATCTTCTTCTAATGGGTCAGTGCTATAAAGGCAAGTGATTACCGCACCTTTATCAGTGGTTGTAACAACTAGGTCCAGTATAAAGAATTCATTGGAAGTAAGATCGAACTCAGTTAATGTTTTTGAAGCTGGATGATAGCTGTAAACCAAGTATTTTTTCCGGAAAGGACTATTTAGTTTAATCCCTGTCTCTGTAGCGAAGTACACGATGCCTGCATTATCAATGGTTGCGCCTAGAAGTGTTACATCATCCCCTTCAAATTCACTTGGAAGAGATATCTGTTCAATTTTATCATTGTGATGTGTTATTACTGAAAACGCAGTTTTGGATTGCTTCTCGTAGGCACTTTGCTGGCATAAAAGAACGTGGCTGGCATTTTTCGAAACACTAAAAAACAACTCCCGACTGTTGTTTAGCGAGAGTTTTTGTGATGGGTGTATAGGTTGTTCAACTATTTTCTCAGCCTGTCGGCTAGTAAGTTGATAAGTGATGATACTAAAGTTTGATTGGTCCTCTGATTTTTCACTCACTAAGGTAACCAGCTTGTCATCTATTAGGTTAAACGCTTCCAGTTTTGGGTCTTGCTCAGTGCGTATGAAAAGTGGATATTCTTGTGCAGGCTTTGTGAAAGACCGCATGATGATAGCTTCACCGTACTTTGAAATGAGGGCTGGAATGGTGTCGTCTACAAGTGTGTAATCGATAATCTCTTCAGATTTTGGAACCTCCAAAGTGGGGCTCCAATCAATGAGTTCATTTTGCGCATTACTGAATTGAAAAGAACACGAAATTGTTATAATGAGCAGTATTTTATGAATGGGTTTCAACCGCTGCTTGATTCTTATTAGCTAATTGACCGCAAGCAGCATCGATGTCCTTGCCTCTGCTGCGCCTTATATTTACTGTGACTTTATTCTTTTCTAAATGAGCTGCAAAGGCATCCACTTTTGCCTCATCTGCTTGTTCAAACTCTCCGCCATCGATAGGGTTGTACTCTATAATATTTACTCTTCCAGGCACTTTTTTGTGGAATTCCACTAACTCCTGAGCGTCTTCTAAAGTGTCATTAAAGTCTCGGAAAATAATATACTCAAATGTTACACGATTTTTAGTTTGCGAGTGAAAAAAGTCAAGAGCCTCGCTTAAGCTTTCTAGCGTGTTCTGATCGTTTATAGGCATGATCTCGCTTCGTTTCTTGTCATTGGCTGCATGAAGCGATAGTGCTAATCTAAACTTGACTTTGTCCTCTGCCAATTTCACAATCATCTTTGAGATGCCAGCAGTAGAAACCGTAATTCGTTTAGGAGACATCCCTAAACCAATGTCATTGGTTATTCTGTCTATTGAGGTGACTACATTCTTGTAGTTTAAAAGCGGCTCTCCCATTCCCATATAAACAATGTTTGTTAAGGGCTTTTGGTAGTACTTCTGAGCAATGTTTTTAACCGCTACTACTTGATCAAAGATTTCATCCGGATCAAGGTTTCTCATTCGCTTCAGCTTTCCTGTCGCGCAAAATTTACATGTCAAGCTGCAACCTATTTGAGACGATATGCATGCCGTCATCCTATCTTTAACAGGGATAAGCACCCCTTCTACAACCTTTCCATCATACAACTTGAAAGCTAGTTTTACTGTGCCATCGTTGCTGAGTTGTTCGTCTGCTATGGATAGCTCCGTAATGATAAAGTGTTCCTCGAGTATGGGGCGAATTTCTTTTGGCAGATTGGTCATTTCATCAAATGATTTGACCTGCTTTTGCCATAGCCATTGCTCTAGTTGCGATGCTCGAAATTTGGGTTGATTGTGTTCAGCAAAAAACGCAATGATTTCTTCGGTGCTCAATGACCTTATGTTTCTTTTTACCTGCATTTATGCGAAGGTAGACAAGTTGATAAATGAACTAGGTGAATTATAATTATCCGATCGTTACTCAATGCAATAAAACGATCTTTGCAGCGAAACTTTTGGGGTATTTATGCGTATATAATTAGTGTTATGAAAAAGTGGTTTCTATATGGTTTTCTTTTATTGGCTTTTGAAGCTCAAAGTCAATGTTTGATACCTACTGGAACTGGAGATACACTTTGTGGGCCAACATCAATTGACTTGCTTGCCACTGGTGCATCAGGGTTTTATGCTTGCAATGTAATGGTTGCGACCTTACTGATCTAAAAGTTACAGCGTTTGATCATTTGGGGGCCTATGTAGAAGCGCCAATTTCACTTGTTCACGAATCGGAAGAAGTAGTTGAAATGGTCTTTTCCAAAAGATTATCTAAAGGGGTATACACTTTAGTGTTAGATACTGGAACAATGACTTATATCGAGGAATTGATAGTTAAACTCTAGCTGGACAATCCCAGAATAGCTTCTGCGATTTTTAAGTCAGCTGGGGTTGTTATCTTAATGTTTGTTGATTCTCCTTCCACTAAATGCACAGTATGTCCTGAACCTTCGAAAACTGTTGCGTCATCCGTAAAAGTGCTATCAAATGATTTGTCATAGCACGGTTTGAGTAGTGATAAGTCAAAACATTGGGGAGTTTGCACTTCCATCACACCATCACGATTCATTGATTTACTGCCTTTTTCAGTCACCTTTCTCAAACTTTGAGTTACGGGTAAAACTGGCAAGGCCGAGCCGTGCTTTTCCGCGGCAAGAATGCACTTTTGAATGAGTTCTATAGAGACTAAAGGACGAACACCATCATGAATGGCTACCACGCCTTCAGAAGGACAGGACGCTAAGCCATTTTGAACAGACTCATAGCGCGAACTGCCGCCTTCAACGATAGCGTGCTCGATATCAAAATCTAGTTGCGTACAAAGTCCTTTCCAAAACGAAATTTGGTCTTTAGGCAACACTAAAATGACTTCAATTTGCCCATCAGCCAATGCAAAACGCTCAATGGTATGCATAAGCACCGGTATATCAAGTAAAAGCATGAATTGCTTAGGCAGCTCACTTTGCATGCGAGCACCCTTACCACCGGCTACGATCAGCGCATAGCGACTCATGAAGAATCTTATGTTAAGATCAACATCGCATCGCCATAGCTATAAAAGCGATACTTTTCTTTGATAGCTTGAGAGTAAGCTTCCATGATCAAGTCATATCCCCCGAAAGCAGAAATCATCATAAGTAATGTTGATTCAGGCACGTGGAAATTAGTAATCATACTATCAGCGACACTAAAATCATATGGTGGAAAGATAAACTTGTTCGTCCATCCGTTATATGGCTTTAGCATGTTGTCAGTAGAGAATGACGTTTCCATAGATCTCATTGAAGTAGTTCCAACAGCACAAATTCTCTTCTTCTTCTTTTTAGCATTATTGACAATGTCACAACATTCTTGCGGAATTTCAACTTGCTCAGAATCCATCTTGTGCTTAGTCAAGTCCTCAACTTCAACTGTTCTGAATGTGCCGAGTCCAACGTGCAGAGTAAGCTTGGCAAAATCAATTCCCTTCAGCTCTAAACGCTTCAATAACTCTCGGCTGAAATGGAGTCCTGCCGTTGGAGCGGCAACAGCACCTTCTGCTTCTGCATAGATAGTTTGGTAACGGGACTCATCTTCAGGCTCTACATCTCGGTGAATATATTTTGGAAGTGGTGTGTTTCCTAGGCTCATTAACGTTTCCCTAAACTCTTCATAGCTGCCATCGAATAAGAAACGCAACGTTCGTCCTCTAGAAGTGGTATTATCTATTACTTCAGCGACTAATGAGTCGTCCTCACCAAAATATAGTTTGTTACCAATTCTGATCTTACGAGCTGGGTCAACTAATACATCCCAAAGACGACTTTCTCTGTTCAATTCTCTCAATAAGAATACTTCAATTTTGGCGCCTGTTTTTTCTTTGTTTCCGTAAAGTCTAGCGGGAAATACCTTAGTGTTGTTCAATACCATTACATCTCCTTCGTCAAAGTAATCGACAACATCCTTAAAAACTTTGTGTTCTATCGTGCCATTCTTAGCATCTACTACCATTAACCTGGCTTCATCTCTGTGCTCTGATGGGTATTCTGCGACTAGTTCCTTTGGAAGATCGAATTTAAACTGTGAAAGCTTCATAAACGTTTTAGTTTGAGTGTATCAACCCTTAAAAAAGGGTTGCAAACTTAACATTAAAAAGCGCTTTTCCGAATGCTATTCTTTTGAATCTAAATATGCCAATTCTATAGCCTCCATTGCGCTTTCTATTGTGTGTGCATTTTCGATTTTAAAATCCCCGATTCGCGTCCTTCTTAGCTCCGTTAAGTGTGCACCTGAGTTTAGTGATTTGCCAAAATCAAACGCAAGGCTTCTCACATATGTTCCTTTGCTGCAATCAAGCGTGAAATCAACATCTGGGAAAGATGACGAGTCAACTTTAAAAGATTCAATGTGTATTTGGGCTGTTTTCAGGTCTACTTCTTTTCCTTTACGTGCTAGGTGATAGGCTTTTTGACCGTTGATTTTTTTAGCTGAAAATGCTGGTGGCATTTGTTCAATTTTTCCTTCGAATTGGGCTGCAATTTCAGAAAGAAATGCGGGGTCGTTTTTTGGGAGGTCAAATGTTTGATCAATCTCTGTCTCCAGGTCGTAAGAAGGGGTGGTGGCGCCAAGGCGAATTGTACCTGTATATTGCTTTGTTAAGCCTATTAGATCATTGATGAGCTTTGTGTGAATACCAACACAAATAATAACTAACCCTGTTGCAAGAGGGTCCAAAGTCCCCGCATGTCCAACCTTTATTTTTTTTCTCCCGGTAATACTTTTTGCTTTATATCGCAATTTGTTCACTACATCGAAAGATGTCCAGTTCAGTGGTTTGTCAACTAGTAGGGTTAATCCGAAGGGCTTAGGTTCTGGGGTCAACAAGTTTCGTGTTAATTCAAAGTATACTTAGAGGCTTATTGCAATGGCAACGCCACCAACTATTAAACAGTAGAAGCTGAAATATTTAAGCTGACTTTTCTTGACCAGCGAAATCATCCATTGACAAGCTACCAATCCAGAAACGAAAGCCGCAACAGCTCCTAAAATAAGCGGAAGAATGTCCATTTGAGATTCTGCAATACCTCCATCTAATAGATCCTTGGCCATTTTCCCTAAAATCAATGGAACAACCATTAAGAATGAGAACCTTGCGGCTCTTTCCCTGTCAATCCCTAATAAAACTGATGTTGATATAGTAGCGCCACTTCTGCTAATACCCGGCAAGATTGCTATTGCTTGAGCGATTCCTATTAGGATAGCACTTTTGTAAGTGACTGGCTTGTCAGTGTTTTTTGCACGATCCGCCAGAAATAGTAAAAGGCCAGTGAGTATGAGCATTGTTCCCACAAGGATAATTTGTCTCGAAAACAGCGCTTCTATTTGGTCATTGAAAAGCACGCCAATTAAGGCAGCAGGAACCATAGAAAGAATGATTTTTAAGGAGAATTCAGTTTGTTCATTCCATTTGAACTGCAACAAGCCTACAATTATTTCTAGGATTTCTTTTCGGAAAATGACAACGGTGCTTAGGGCGGTAGCAAAATGCAAAACAACCGTAAACAGGAGGCTTTCTTCAGGAAGACTCTTGTCACCTAAAATCGCTTTACCCAATTCAAGATGTCCACTGCTGCTCACAGGAAGAAACTCTGTAAGCCCTTGAATTATACCAAGAATGATTGCCTCTATTGCACTCAAGGAAGCTATTTTTTAATAATCCCCCACATTACAATACCATAACCTGCGAGAATGGCGATTGGAGCCAAGTACATTCTGCGGGTACTAAAAACCTCTGGGTTGAATGATGAAGCATCTTCAGCGCCACCACCGCTCATTAGAAAGAATCCGATGATTACAGTGAGCACACCAAGTGCAATTAGGATGAAGTTTTGTTTTCCTAATGGAAATTCGTGGTGTTCATTTTGTTCGCTCATGATTAATACAATTTGTCGCTTCGTGTTCGAATGAATTTTCGCACTGCAAGACTAGTGGAAACCCACGAAATTACAATTCCCAAAATCATAACAATTACAAATAGATATGCCAAAATTTCTATATCCTGAATTTGAATCAGGTCTGGAAGGTATTGTTGCGAGTAATACATAACACCCATGATTAAAAGAATAGCGATCAAGGCACTGTAAATACCATGTACTACTCCTTTTTGCACAAAAGGCTTACGGATAAAGGGTTGTGTCGCTCCAACAAGTTGCATGCTTTTAATAAGGAAACGCTTACTATATATGGAGAGGCGTATGCTATTGTTAATTAATGCAATGGCAACAACTAATAAAAGCAAAGAAAAGGCAAGCATCAATGCGCCAACGCGCTGAATGTTTTCTTGAACCATGTTTACCAAAGACTCCTCGTAGTTGATCTCCTTAATCTTTGAGCTCTTGCTCAGCTGCGCTTTTATATTGGCCAAGCTATCAGGGTGAGCATAATCGGCTTTCATTTTCACTTCAATACTCGCGAGTAAGGGATTGTAGTCTAAGTATTGCATGAAGTCTTCTCCTAGGTCTTTTTTCAGAAGCTCCACAGCATCATCCTTGGAGATATAGGTGGTAGAAAGTGAATACTCTGAAATATCAATCGCTTTTTGTAACCGTTCTACATCCACTTCTTTAATGTCGTCTTGCAAGTAGATCGTAAATCCAATATTCTCTTTTACTTGAACACTCAGCTTTTGGGCGTAAAGCATCACGAGGCCAAGCATTCCTAAAGTGAACAACACCAAAGACACACTAAGAATCACCGAAATGTATGATCCTCTTAATCTGCGTTTTTGAAAACCTTCTTCTACTTGCTTTGCCATAAGTAAAGCGAATCTAGATAAAAGCGCTGCTTCGTCATTCCGACTTACAGAAAGTAACTAACAACAAAGCGTAAGTTATTTGTGGATTATTGCACAGAGTCTCCGCGCAAACTTCTAAACCTTTTTCGGGCTTCTACAACGAACAAACTACTGGGATATTCAGTCAGAATAGTCTCATAGATTGACATTGCTTTTTCGGTATCCTGAAGCGCTTTTTCATAAATTCTTCCTGCCTCAATCAATGCATTATCGGCTAGAATATCATTTGAAAACGACTCGTAAACGGCCATATAATTTTCAGCGGCCAGCAGATAGTCACCCCGTTCATGGGCTATAGTCGCTTTTTGAAACAGGATGTTATCTGAAAGTTCATGACCGGGGAAGTTTTTCTCAATAAGCTCGAGCATAAATAGGGCACTATCATATTTATGCTGAGCCAGCATTAGTTCTGATTTTGAAAATACACTCAATGCTTCCGTGGTCGTGTCAAGGCCTGTATTATCAGAGATAAAAACAGACAGCTCCATGGCATCGTTGGATATGAGTTTCGAAGTTGACCCTTTGAGGACATCCAATTGAGCTTCAGACCAACCAAAATCGCCACTGTAGTAAAATACTTTGGCGTTTTTCAGTTTAGCCTCAAAACCAATCTCGTCATATTTAAACCTTTTTTCAACTTGACCATAAAGCAATGAGGCGTCCCAAATTAAGCCCGTTAAAACATATATGTCTGCCAATTCCATTTTTAAAAGGGCTGTTTGGCGTTCATCTAATCCTGGAATTTTAAGTCCATTTTGAAGTAGATTAATAGCTTCGACAACTGAGTTGTTATTGTATCTGCTTTGGTAGAATGCTTTAACATGGGCAAAATCAACGATTAATTGCGATGTAGAAGCCGTTTTACCAAATTCGTCAAGTGCTTTTTGATATGCAAGAATTAGTTGATCAATGGATGTTTCTGAATAAGCGGAATTCACCACTTTTAGTTTCATTGCATCTAGCAAAGCAATTGAGGATTCAACGTAATAGTAGTTGCTAGAACCTTTTGACTTCATGTAGTTGTAACCATCTATGGCTACATCATATTTGTAGTTGTTCAAAGCAGTTTTAGCCAAGGAAATTACACGTTGTCCGTCTTCTTTATTGCGTTTATCCAAAGCTTTTACTTGAATCATTGCAGCCTCATATTTGTTTTGCTGCATGAGCACCCATATCAGCATTTGAGTGTAAATATCTGAGCTTGGGTTTTTCTGGATGCGAGACATTAATTGCTCTTGAAGAACAGTGTTGTACTTACTTTCTTCACTAAAACCGATGACTCTATTTAAGGTGTTTTGTACACTTTGAATGTAACCGTTGCTTATTTCCAATACATCTAAATACTCACTTATCATACCGTCAATATTCCCTTGCTGGCCAAGAATTTGAGCAATTTGGAAGTTGAAAGGGTAGGCCTTTCCTACTTGTTTCCTGCCTTTGTAGTAAACTTCTAAGGCAAGGTCATTCTCATCAATTTCGGCAAATGATTTACCGAGGTCTAGAATTTGACTTACCGATGCGCGATCGAGGTCCTTAATGATTTTTGAAAATTCCTTCTTCGCTTTTTCTTCTTCACCAGCCTTACTCAACACACTTCCCACATCTACGCGGTAGCGCATTGTGGAAGGGTGCGATTTAGCCTGTTTTTCAGCTAGTTTTTCAGCTGCTTTGTATTCTTTGAGTGCTAGAAGACATTTCAGGTAGTAATTGTAATTGTCGTCTGAATTTGTGCGATCATAAAGACGTTCGTAATAGATCACTGCTTTGTCGAATGCGCCTTCTCTAAAATAATATGCAGCAAGCTGATCATCGGTGGTTCCTTGTGCTTGAGCACCCCCGAATGAAACTGCGCATAGCAGAAAAACGAGCAGGCTACCTAGAAACCGGCTCAGCACCATAGATGATTGCTTTTACAGAATCAACGGCTTCTTTGACCAATGGCTTCTGCCGAGCAAAGAACTCGTTACTTTTTTCGTATTTTTCTTTCAATTCGTCTGTTGCAGAAACTAATTTGGAGATAGATTGAGCTTCTGTATTAAAATAGCCTCTAAATTCTTCCTCGCTGTAGAAATTTTTTTTCACATCTGCCCTTAATGTTTCCAATTGCTTTTTACTGAACCTCAGCTCTTTACTAACTTCATGGTATCTTGATTTAGCTTGATCAAGAAACTTCCCAGAGCGTATGAAGTCCCCCACTGCGATTCCAGCTTTTCGATTCAACGTATCTGTTACATTATCTGATAACCAACTGCTAGTTTGGTTGATGTCTACAAGTCTATTTTCGATCAACACAGAGTCAAGTTGTGCCAATGTTTCTTCCACATAATTCAAATGAATGCCTAAACTGTCAATTCTTTGATTACGCTCCTTTTTGACACCGCTATTACACGAGGATAGAGAGCCCGCCAAAATTGCGATGTATAGAATTGCATCTATTAGTTTCATTATGAGATGGTTTCAAATTTTGTATAAGGTACAAGAACAGAAGGAATATTGATTTTGTTTCCGTCAAAATTATTTTCAAGCAATGCAGCAACAATTCGCGGCAAGGCCAAGGCACTTCCGTTAAGTGTGTGCGCAGCCTCTTTCTTTCCGTCTTTTCTTTTAATTCTCAGTTTCATTCTGTTGGCTTGATAGGTTTCAAAGTTAGAAACCGAACTAACTTCTAACCATCTGCTTTGTCCGGCTGAATAGACATCTAAATCATATGTCAATGCTGATGTGAATCCCATGTCGCCACCACAAAGACGCAAAACACGGTAGGGGAGTTCTAGTTTTTGTAAAAGCCCCTCCACATGCGAAACCATTGCTTCAAGTGTAGTATAGGATCGTTCAGGAGTGTCAAGCTGAACAATCTCTACTTTATCAAATTGGTGCAAGCGGTTAAGGCCTCTTACATCTTTCCCATAAGAACCAGCCTCTCGCCTAAAGCAAGGGGTGTAACCAACATTTTTAATAGGTAGTTCTGCTTCATCCACAATCATATCGCGATACATGTTTGTGATTGGAACTTCAGCAGTTGGTATTAGGAATAGGTTGTCTTCATTGGCATAATACATTTGTCCATCCTTATCAGGCAGCTGACCAGTTCCAAAGCCTGAATCCTCATTGATAAGCAGTGGTGGAATTACTTCAGTATACCCAGCGGCATCAGCTTCATCGATGAAAAATTGAATGAGCGCTCGCTGAAGCTTAGCTCCTTTCCCAGTGTATATGGGGAAGCCTGCACCGGTGATTTTTACGCCCGTTTCAAAGTCAATGAGTTTGTATTTTGAAGTTAAATCCCAATGAGGTGTATGGTGCGGAGCGTCAGTAGCTTCTCCCCAAGTTCTTAATGTTTCATTGTCTTCGCTGCTTTTTCCTTTAGGAACGGAAGTATGGGGCGCGTTTGGAATAGAATAAAGTAATTTTTCCAACGTAGCACTGACTTCTTTAAGTTCGACCTCTAGTGGCACACTTTCTTCCTTTATGGCAGAAACTTCTTGTTTTTTTTGATTCGCTAATTCGGTTTCACCTGCTTTGAATAGCGATCCGGTTTCAGCTGAGAGAGTATTTATTAAAGATTTGGACTCATCTAATCGGAATTGAATGCTTCTGCGTTTTTCATCCAACGCAATCACCTCATCAATCAACGCTTCAGCATCGATATTCCTTTTCTTTAGAGCGGCTATTATGTCCTCTCTTTTAGATCTTATGTTAACTACTTGTAGCATGCTTTTTAATGCAAAAAAGATTAATTACGAAACGAATCAACGCAAAAAATCCCGATTTGCCGCAGGCAAATTCGGGACTTTAATATGATTTAGCGTGGCTTTAGTTTTCTGAGTTCGGAACAACCGAAACAAAAGACTTATCACCAACTCTTTTTCTGAAATTGACAACACCGTCAGTAAGAGCGAAAAGCGTATGATCTTTTCCAATTCCTACATTCTCGCCTGGGTGGTGTTGAGTACCACGTTGACGCACGATGATGTTACCTGCAATCGCTTTTTGACCACCGAAGATTTTCACTCCGAGTCGTTTACTTTCCGATTCGCGACCGTTTTTAGAACTACCTACACCTTTTTTATGTGCCATGATTTAAGTTTTTCTAAAGCTTATTCTTCGCTTTGGGTTTCTTTTTTAGTTTCTGCTTTTGGAGCTGCCTTTTTTGCCGGAGCTTTTTTGGCAGGAGCTTTCTTAGCAGCTGGCTTTTCAGCAGCAGCTTCAGCTTTTGGAGCCGCTTCCTTCTTAGGAGCAGCGGCTTTCTTTGCTCCAGACGCAACGATTTCATTGATTTGGATTTCAGTCAAATACTGACGGTGTCCATTTTTCTTTCTGTAACCTTTTCTTCTTTTCTTTTTGAAGACGATTACTTTGTCACCTTTCAGGTGCTCTAGAACGGTTGCACTTACTTGTGCACCTTCGATAGCTGGGGCGCCAATGTTTACTTTTCCTTTGTCGTCAATCAAGAGAACGCGATCGAAGTTAACCTTCTTTCCTGCCTCTGCATCTAACCGGTGAACGTAAACCTTTTGGTCTTTTTCAACTTTAAATTGCTGCCCTGCTATATCTACAATTGCGTACATAGCTATAATTTTACTTTAATCAAGGGGCGCAAAAGTAATCCTTTTGGGGTTATCAACAAACTAGATTGTGAATAAGATCAATAAATGATTAAAAGCCTGAAAACCATAGGACTAATTATCCTGATTGCAATAGGACTTACAGGCGTATTGCTTAGAATGAATAAAAGGCCCTTTTCTGAACTCTTTCTAATTGTGGGCTTTTTCGGCTTTCCTGCACTTTATGGTTACATCTCATGGCCAGTCGATCGTAAACTGCCTGATGGTACTTGGTTGGGAACAATAGCTGCTATGCTGTTATTTGCTTTGATGATTTTGAGCAAGCTCTGATACCTTAAGAGTAGTAAACAATAATCGGAATCAAGAAGCTTAATAGGAGCAGAGAAAGGCTTAATACGCTTTCTTTTAGAGTAGATTTAAAATAGCAATAATGAGAGAGAATAAGCCTGTGAAAAATGCAATGAAAGAACAAGTAAATACAATAATCTGAATGATGATATACTTCTGGTATAGAGATTCACTCATGGTTTCGGCTACGTTAGCAGTTGCTTCTGGCATCATGATTAGGCCAATAGCCTCAACCAGCAGAAGGATTAACGCTAATATGCCAATTGGTTTAAGAGATTTCATGTCACAAAGAAAGTTTACTTAGCGGAAAAGTCGATTGAAAAATCTACCCGGGGCAGAGGAGTTGATTAAAAAGATGCCAACCAAAATAATTGCCATATACATTACTTGTTCTATGGATATATTTTCCCCATCAAAAATACCCCACGTTAAGGCCACAATAGGAATGAGATAGGTGACTGAACTTGCAAATACCGCAGTAGTTTCTTTGATCAAGCGATTGAAAATAATTACCGCTATTGCGGTACCTACAATTCCCAAAATAGAAAGATAAAACACCCCCCAAAGCGCATCTGGCTTGGATGAAACTGTAACTATGAAATCGGTAGTAGAAAATAAATAAATGGCAACAGGAGGCCCGATCAGCAAAAAAGAGAGCGAAGTAATCTGAGCGGATTTAATTTCATGCAAATAAAACTTGATAATATTTACTGCAACTCCATAGCAAGCGGATGCAATCACTGCAAGTGAGGCATATTTCGCATATGTGCCAAACTGCATTAAACTACCAAAGCCTATTAAACCCAAAGCCCCAATTAATGCCGCAATTACTCCAAGAATTTGAAATCGAAGAAACGCTACTCTAAAAAAGATAATGCCAATAGCTAGAGTAAATAGCGAGGTTAAGGAATTGAGTATGCCACTTAATGAACTTGGTATTTCAGTTTGTGCAATAGCAAATAAAAATGCTGGTATTCCATTTCCAAATAATCCTGCAACCAAAAGTGGCCGCCAATTTTTACTGAGTACACTTAAGTTTGGTAATGAAAACGGCAGGAGAACTAATGTTGCAACGGCAATTCGATAGGCTGCCACTTCTTGCGGTGTGAAATACTCTAACCCCTTTTTCATGAGAATAAAGGAACTTCCCCAAGTAATTGCCAAAAGAGCCAAGGTTATCCATTGCACAACCTTATTACCATAATTGATGTTTACCATTTAGTTTTTTAAAAGCGGGCAAATGTAATCTTTGCTAAACCCGCATTAATTCATATTGTTGATACATGAAGATTTATACGAAAAAAGGAGATGACGGTAGTACTGGTATTTTAGGAGGAATAAGGCTTCCTAAACACCATTTGCGTATCGAGTCATACGGCACCATAGATGAGTTAAACTCTTTCATTGGTGCGTTGCGTGATGGATTATCTGCCGATAGTCATAAACAAGAGTTAATTAAGATTCAAGAAGAGCTTTTTACGATTGGCTCGCAATTGGCTGCAGATCCAATAAAGAATAAAATGGAGCTCCCCATGATCTCCATTGACGATGTAGTTTATCTTGAAAAACGGATGGACGACATGGACTCTGACTTGCCCGAAATGCGATTCTTTGTGCTACCTGGAGGTCACTCTTCAGTGTCTGCCGCACATATCTGTCGTTGCGTATGTCGAAGAGCGGAACGTCACTGTGTTGCCCTGAAAGAGCACGAAGAGGTTAATGATTTGATTTTACAATACTTAAACCGATTATCAGACTACTTTTTTACTCTTTCAAGACATCTTACGATGGAATTGGGTGCTGAAGAGATTCCTTGGAAACCCCGAAGCAGTATTTAATTAATTGCATGTGAGGTATTTAACTCTTTAAAAAAAGAAGTTGCGCAGATTTGTCAAAATGATATTTTTGCGCCAATCAAGTACCTTATAAAGAGGAAAAAATGTATTGGACTTTAGAATTAGCGTCATATTTAGAAGATGCCCCATGGCCAGCCAGCAAAGATGAGCTGATTGACTTCGCTATGAGAACAGGAGCTCCACTAGAAGTAGTAGAGAATTTACAAGCATTGGAAGACGAAGGAGATAACTACGAAACGATCGAAGACATCTGGCCAGATTATCCGACCAAGGATGATTTCTTTTTTAATGAAGATGAGTATTAGCGCGGCATAAGCGCCTGAAAAAACTGAAGCTTTCCATCGTTGGTGGAAAGCTTTTTTTATGTTCAATATTCACGTTCTAAAGCCCCTACATTCTGATTAACTTTGACGCCCTTTGAAAAATTCAAATGGCAAATTGGCAGAGTTTTGATTTTGGCAAGGCCATTGACTAAAGGGAATTAATTAAAATTAGCACATGTTAGACCTTGTAAATAAAACCCTCAACAAACTTTTTGGCAATAAGAGTGACAAGGACATCAAAGCCTTGACGCCAAATGTTGAGTTAATAAACGAGCATTTTGCAAAATATGCGGCCTTATCTAATGATGACTTGAGAGGAAAGACAGTCTCTTTCAAGGAACGCATTAATCTGGCGACCAAAGAGCTTCAAGACGAAATTTCCGCACTTCGTGAAGGGTTAAATGACGATACTAAAGAGATTTCTGAAAAAGAGGAGATATATGAGCAAATAGATAAGCTTGAGAAGTCGATGACCGGTCAAATTGAGGTCGTGCTAGGCGAGATTCTTCCTGAAGCTTTTGCTGTGGTAAAAGAAACGGCCCGCAGGTTCAAAGAGAATCAAGAGCTCGAAGTAAGCGCAACCGACTTTGATCGTGAATTGGCTAATACAAAGGCACATATTCGCGTTGAAGGTGAAAAAGCTATGTGGAAGAACTCATGGGATGCAGCAGGCAGTGAAATTACCTGGGACATGCTCCATTATGATGTTCAGCTGATTGGTGGCATGGTGTTGCACGATGGTAAAATTGCCGAAATGGCTACGGGTGAAGGTAAAACTTTGGTGGCTACGCTTCCTGTATATCTCAATGCACTTTCTGGTAGAGGTGTTCACTTAGTCACAGTGAATGATTATTTGGCAAGGCGTGACTCCGAATGGATGGGGCCGCTTTTTGAGTTTCATGGACTTTCCGTTGATTGTATTGATAAACATAGACCAAATAGTGCAGAAAGAAGAAAGGCGTATCAAAGCGATATTATTTACGGAACCAATAATGAGTTTGGATTTGATTATTTGAGAGATAATATGTCGAGCCGAACTCAAGATTTAGTGCAACGAGTTCATAATTATGCAATTGTGGATGAGGTAGACTCCGTTTTGATTGATGATGCGAGAACGCCATTAATTATTTCTGGTCCGACTCCGAAAGGAGATCAACAGCAGTTTCTAGAGTTAAAGCCACGCGTGGAAAGATTGGTTTCGTCTCAAAGAAAGATGATTAACGAATTATTAGCGGAGGCTAAAAAATTGTTGGTATCTACACCAGAGAATACACCAGACAAAAAGCAACTTGAGGCTAACCTAAAAAAAGGTGGTGAGCAATTACTTCGCTGCTACAGAGCGTTGCCTAAGAATAAGGCGTTAATTAAGTTTTTGAGTGAGCCAGGCATGAGAGCCGTTCTTCAGAAAACGGAGAATTATTTCATGCAAGATCAGAGTAAAGAAATGCACATCATTGACGATGAGTTATTCTTTGTGATCGAAGAAAAGCAAAATAGTGTTGAGCTCACTGAAAAAGGTATTGATTTGATTACTGACCAAGGGGATGATGCGGCATTTTTCATTATGCCAGACATTAGTAATTCACTTTCAGATTTAGATCAACGAATTCCAGACAAAGAAGCGAGAGCAGTTGAAAAAGACAGGTTGATCAACGATTATGCTGAGAAAGCAGAGCGAATTCATGCAGTCAATCAACTGTTGAAGGCATATGCTTTATTCGAGATTGATGTTGAGTACGTTGTAATGGACGGGAAAGTCAAAATTGTTGATGAGCAAACTGGCCGTGTAATGGATGGAAGACGTTATTCTGACGGTCTTCATCAAGCTATTGAAACTAAGGAGAATGTAAAGGTTGAGGCTGCTACTCAGACTTATGCTACTGTTACACTTCAGAATTATTTCAGGATGTACAATAAACTGTCTGGTATGACAGGTACAGCCGAAACAGAAGCTGGAGAATTCTGGGAGATCTATAAATTGGACGTAGTTATAATCCCAACCAACAGACCAATTCAAAGAAAAGACCAAGAAGATTTGGTGTTTAAAACTGCTCGTGAGAAGTACAATGCTGTTATTGATGAGGTTGAAAAACAACGCAATGAAGGCAAGCCAATTTTAGTTGGTACCACATCAGTAGAGATTTCAGAGTTATTGAGCCGAATGCTCAAAATGCGCAAGATTCCTCACCAAGTATTGAACGCCAAGCTGCATCAAAAAGAAGCAGACGTTGTTGCTGAAGCGGGTAGAGCAGGCACGGTAACCATTGCCACCAATATGGCGGGTCGTGGTACAGATATTAAGTTGAAAGAAGGAGTTAAGGATGCAGGTGGTCTTGTGATTATAGGTACTGAGCGTCATGAATCTAGACGTGTTGACCGTCAGTTGCGCGGTAGATCGGGTCGTCAAGGAGATCCAGGAGCGTCTCAGTTCTTCGTTTCATTGGAAGATAACCTGATGCGTTTGTTTGGTTCTGAGCGTATTGCTAAACTGATGGATAGAATGGGCCTTGAAGAAGGTGAGGTAATTCAGCACAGTATGGTGAGCAAGAGTATCGAAAGGGCTCAGAAGAAAGTGGAAGAGAATAACTTCGGGATTCGAAAGAACTTGCTTGAATACGATGACGTCATGAACGCTCAAAGAGAGGTGATTTATAAGAAGAGACGTTATGCGTTGTATGGCGAACGTATGGGAGTGGAGACAGCAAATGCCATTCATGATACGTGTGCTGCAATAGTTGCTGAATATCAAGATTCGAGAGATTTTGATGGTTTTGAAATGGAGCTTTTCACTACGCTCACTATTCAAAGTCCGGTGTCAGATGAAGAGTTTTTAGAGCGATCATCTGAAGAATTAACAGATGCTGTTTTTTCAAAGGCAATGGAACAGTGCGTCAAGAAAAACGCCCTCATATCGCAGATGGCATTGCCAGTTATTCAACGTGTACATAGCACTCAAGGTGAGCAGTATAAGAACATAGAAATTCCATTGACTGATGGCAAGAAGGCCTTGCCTCTAGTGGTGAACATGGAAGATGCTCTGGCTAAAGAAGGAAAGAACATTCGCCTTGAGCTTGAGAAAGCAACTACGTTGGCTATGATAGACCTTCACTGGAAAGAGCACTTGAGAGAGATGGATGATTTGAGACAATCAGTTCAGAATGCACGTTACGAGCAGAAAGACCCATTGTTGATTTACAAGTTTGAGTCTTTTGGTTTGTTTGAAAAGTTGATGGAGAAGATCAATAGGGATATTGTGGGCTTCTTGTTCAGAGCAAATCTGCCAAGCCAGCAAGCGAGCGAGGCGCATGCCACGCCAGGAAGGCAAGCTGATCCATCACTTGAGAAAGCATCTGCTACAAGAAATGACTCTACTTTGAACCCTAATCAAGCAAGCAATGTTTCAACCAACGCTGGTCAGAGAGCAGAGGTAAAAAAGGAGCCGGTTAAGGTTGCCAAGAAACCAGGAAGAAATGATAAAGTAGAGGTTAGAGATTTGAAAACCGGTGAAACACAGATTGTGAAGTTCAAAGCGGCTGAGCAAAAAGTTGAGCAAGGGTTTTGGGAAATACTCAGCGTAGTTGAGGATTAAGCCTTATCGATTTATTTTACAAAGGCGTGTCGAAAGTCGCGCCTTTTTTATGCTTTAGTTTTCTATCGTATAAAAAGCGAAACCGCCTTTTTCATAGAGCCTCAATGCATTAGGATATTTAGTTTTAAACTTCTCTTCCTCATTCACTTTGCATGAAATCATAATCGGTTTGTCTGCAAGAGTCAATTTTTGGTCAGGCATGGTATGCTTGTTTTCTGGCATTATACGGCCATAGAAATAGTGTGCATAGCTTTTATAACCGTATGTTTTTAAGTAAACACCTTTCCCTTGTTGGCTTTCGAAAAAAGCAATGGCAGAGCGCTGGCTAATTGACTCTATCATTGGCACAATCAATCGCATGGTAGAGAATAATGTAATGGCTGTGCCTATCAGAAGTATCATTATTCCTTTGCGAAGATTGGTTCTCAGTTCCATGAAACTATAAGCTACCAATATTAAGTAGATCAAACCCACTATCCATTCCCAGCCGCCAATATCAACTGGTGCAGATAGGTTTCCTCTTGCAAATTCGTCTGCTATAAGGTGTGACCATCGGCCTTTGGTCATCAGTGCAATGGGCACTGCACCGATAGCAATTGCTAGAATACTTCCTTGAAGAAGCAGCCAACTATTCTGCCATTTCGGTAGTTGATTCCTGTCTTTAATAACTCTATAAACAACCAAAGCGGCCAGATAGGATAATGGTATATAGGCCATTGAACTGTAGTGCACAATCTTGGTTGTTACAATTGAGAAAAGAATCATCACTACCCAAAACAAGTATTTCATCCATTGAGAAAGATGGAATCGATCTCCGTTAAATCTTGTGCTGAAAGCAGGAGGGCCAAATACTGACAAGGGAAAGCAACCAAGTAAGACAACAAGAAAGTGATAGAAAAATGGTTGTTTGTGTCCTGCCACTGGATGCAGAAGTAGATCTAATTGGTAATTGAAGAACTCCACCAAAAACCAAGGGCCATTGGATAGGGTTTCGTAACCAAACCACAATGAGCTCACTATAGCTGTCGAAAATGCAAAAAGAATAATTGCAGAAATTTTTGCGGGCTTTTTGAATCGATTGAATACCCACCAAACCAAGAATGTCAAAAACAGTAATAAAAATCCTACGGGGCCTTTTGTAAGTATTGCCAAACCGCTGAAAATGCCTGCTAATAAAGCACTACGGTGTTGCTTGTTTCGTCCATGTTCAACGGTCAGGTAGAGGAAGTATATGGAAAGGAAGATGAAAAGGTTAAACCACGGATCGATGATGCCAGACTTGAAGTATAAATGGGGCAAGAAGCTTCCCATATAGAGAAGGCTCCACATTAAACCAAATAACTTATCATGCCATTTTTTACCTACAGCATACATTACTTGAATAGCAATTATCCCTGCTATTGCATTGGGGAATCGAGCTGCATATTCGTTTACTCCGAACAGCTTCATTGAAAGCACTTGCATCCAAAAGAATAGCGGGGGCTTTTCCCAAAAGGGTTCAAAATTAATTTGAACTTGAAACCAATTTTGTGTGATGAGCATTTCTCTCGCACTCTCCGCAAAATTGATTTCATCCCAGTCAAATAGATGCACTGAGCCCAGAAAAGGAAGAAAAAGAGCCATGCTAAACAAGAGAAGCCCTATTTCATTTTTCCATTTCATTTTTTCGAATCAAAAAGCTCTACAAACCCTTTTTCTCCCCAAGGCTTATCAATCAAATAAACGGAAGCAAGAAATGTAAATGAAGCACCGATGATGCTACCGACATAAATGTCTTCAAAAAAGTGCTGGTTGATATACACGCGGCTGAATGCCACTAAAAGTCCGGCCGTAAAAAGAGCCACTTGAAGCATTGGTTTCCGTGCAATAAGTGCAAGAAAGAAGAAGGTGCTAAATGCCGCAGTGGAATGACCTGAAGGAAATGAAAAATTGGTATGAAGATTAACTCCATCAATAAAATGGACATCCGCCATTTGTTCAAATACCTTGGAAGGGCGTAAATGATCATCAAATACTTGTCGCTTCAAAATCTGAGTAACTACTGAGGCGCTAATCAAGCCAATAAACCCAATAACGCCAAATCGAACGCGATAAATGAAGCCAAGAGCGACTATGATTGCTGCAAAAATGCCGTCTCCGAGATGCGTTCCATACTTGAAAAACACATCAAAGTATGGGTGGTTGAAGTTATTGAGGTAAAGATGTAGCGGCTCTTGGTCAGTAATCGAAATAATGATAGCACCGAAAACTATCCAAGCAATTAGCATTGCTATAAAGACTTGCGTTCGAGCTACTGTGCTTTTCATTTTTTGACGCGAAATATTTTATTGTTTCCTAGGCCTTTTTTGCTTGCCCAATATTGAACGGAAGTTTTTAAAACCCCAAGCCCGTAAGTCGTGCTTCGAGAGAAGTTAATCGAAGATGCTTCTTCGAAATATTTTGTTGGACAAGTCACTTCCGCAATTTCGAATCCTGCATGAAAAATTTGACAAATCATCTGATTATCGAATACAAAGTCGTCTGAGTTTGCTTCAAAATCTATGGTTTCTAAAACGGATTTCGAAAAAGCCCGGTAACCCGTGTGGTATTCGCTTAACTTCTGACCGATAAGAATGTTTTGAGTTAGGGTAAGAAAGCGGTTCGCGATGTACTTGTACATTGGCATTCCCCCTCTAAGGGCTCCTTTCCCTAAAATCCGGCTAGCAAGAACGCTATCATACAATCCACTTGCAATCATATCCGCCATTGCTGGAATCAGCAGCGGTGTGTATTGATAGTCAGGATGTACCATGATGGTGATATCAGCATCAAGTTCTAGTGCTTTTCTATAGCATGATTTTTGGTTACCACCATAACCTGTGTTTTTTTCGTGGGTGATAACATGCTTGATGCCAATTTCCCTGGCAAGTTCAGATGTTCTGTCAGAGCTTTTATCATCCACTAAAACCACATCATCCACGATGTCGAATGGAATTTCATCGTAGGTTGTTTTTAATGTGAGCTCTGCGTTATAAGCAGGCATAACTACAACTACTTTCTTGCCTTTGATCATGGGGCGAATTTAGGGAACTCCGTTATTTTTTGGTGGCAAATAAAAAGAGCCTCTAGAAAGAGGCTCTTTTCTAAGATATTTCTGATTTCGTTATTGCAGAATAATGCGCTGTGTTTTAGACTTTCCTTCACCTTCAAATGTGATAAAGTAAATGCCCGAACTGTAGTTCGAAAGGTCAAGCTCAGCGTTGGCCTTGCCATTACTCAAGTTAACCATTAGAGGACGTCCTTCAATGCTAAATCAGGTGTATTCAATGTGTTGAGTTCCTTGGACATCAAACGACATATTCACGTTTCCTCGTGTTGGATTAGGATAAATCTGAATGATTCCTGAAAAACCTAGTTCATTCACACCAACACAATCATAGACTTCAGTAGTGGCATTTGCTGAACAGCCGTTGAGATCGGTTACAGAAACGGTATAAAAGCCTATAGCTCTAACCGTAATTGTTTGGGTGGCTTCACCAGATGTCCAATTGAAGGTAGAGCCTGGATTGCCTGCATCAAGCAAAATATCACCGGTACAAAGGACGTAAGCACTGTCAAGAGGAATGATCGGGTCTTGATTAATGAACCCAACCGACTCAGTGGCAACTTCTACGCAGCCATTGTTGTCAGTGATTGTTACGGAATAAACCCCTGTATCCAAGCCACTGATCTGAAATGTTGTTTGGCTGTTTGACCAAGCATATTCAAATGGTGAAGTTCCTCCACTTGCCTGAGCTTCGAGCATACCATCGCCCGAGTCGTGGCAAGTGGCGTCTGCTATAGATAGAAAAATGGTCAGTTGAAAAGGGCTATAAACAGTATAAGTAAGCTGAATGATCTGAGATTTAGTTGAGCGAAAAAAGCCCGATGAACATTAGCTCATCGGGCTCGATTTTAATGATATGAGGTAATTATTCCCCTTTTTCGAATGCTTTTACTCCTTCTTCCAACCACTGAATATATTTCTCTATATCAGGATCATAAGCGGTAGTTCCATTTAGTGCTTTGATCTCTTCGTGGTTAATTATTACATATTGGGGCTGTGAGTTAGATTGAAAATGTTCAATTTGGAAATCGGCCCACTTGTTACCTATAGTTTTGATCTTTTTACCCGTATTTTCTGAAACGTATTGTTCACTCTCTGGGAGCTTGGTTTTCTCGTCAACATAGAGCGAGATCAATACTACATCTTCATTTAAAATTTCTAAAACGCGTTGATCACTCCAAACTGTTTCTTCCATTTTACGGCAGTTTACACAAGCCCAACCAGTGAAATCTAACATTACAGGCTTGTTCACTTTTTTGGCATATTCCATTCCAAGATCATAATCATGAAAACAATTTAGGTTGTGCGGGCAATGACTTGGGTCTGCCCCTTCGGGTATATTGTGATCTGTTCCTGAATTTGCATGAGCCATCGATCCACCTCCACCACCAACTCCATTTGGTGATTCGCTATAGAACATGGGCGGAGGAAATCCGCTAATAACTTTCAATGGAGCGCCCCAAAGACCTGGAATAAGATAGATGGTGAACATTAAGAATGTAAGGCTAAGCAACGATCTAGGTACGGATAAGCGATCCATTGGGGAGTCGTGTGGCATGGTGATAAAACCTAATAAATAAAGTGTAATCATTGCTGAAACGGCAATCCATATAGCAATGAATAGTTCACGCTGAATATATCCTCCTTGCACAACTAGGTCGGCATTTGATAAGAATTTGAACGCTAGACCAATTTCAAGAAACCCTAATACCACTTTCACAGAGTTTAACCAACCGCCAGATTTTGGTAGAGTATTTAACCAACCAGGAAACGCTGCAAATAAACCAAACGGAAGCGCTAAGGCTAATGAAAACCCACCCATGCCTACTAATGGTCCAGCAACACCTCCATTTACAGCGGCTTCAACCAATAGAGTTCCAATGATGGGGCCCGTGCAACTGAAAGAAACTAATGAAAGCGTAAATGCCATGAAAAAGATTCCAATTAGTCCGCCTTTATCAGATTTTTCATCAACCTTATTTACGAAAGAAGAAGGAAGTGTAATCTCAAAAGCCCCCAAAAAGGATATTCCGAAAACGACCAAAATCACGAAGAACGCAAGGTTGAAAATAACGTTTGTGGAGAGTGCGTTTAATGCATCAGCACCAAAAATTATGGTTACTAAAAACCCCAAGAGTGTGTAGATTCCAATAATGAAAAGACCATAAGTAATCGCGTTGGCAATTCCTTTTGATCTTGTTTTTGATTGCTTTGTAAAAAAGCTCACAGTCATCGGAATCATTGGAAAGACACAAGGAGTTAGTAATGCAGCAAAACCACCTAAAAAGCTTAGGAAGAATATGCCCCATAGGCTTTTTCCTTCATTTTCCTCTTCATTCTCACTACTGTTTAACTTCGATTTGACATCCTCTTCTGGTTTATTTGAGGTAAGCTTTTTTCCAATAAGGTTGCCAGATGATGCATCAACTTCAAATTCCACTGATTCTGGAGGCAAGCATTTCTCCTCGTCACAAGTCATGTAATAAACTTCTCCAGTAATATTCTCAGTTCCGATGATCTTGAAATCCTGCTCGAAGGAAACCGTGGTGCCGAAATAGCTCAGATCCATCATGAAATTGGGGTCATAAACTTGAATCAGGTCTCCGACTTCTCTTAGCTCACCAACTTTTTCAAAAGAGCCGGAAATGAAGTTTAGTTCAGTAGCTACCGGCCCATCATCACTTGGTAGATCTTTAGAGTAGACATGCCAGTGCTCATCTATACTGGCTCGTGCAACAATCGTAAAGACTCCGTCATCCTTTTTCTTGACTGAAAAAGCCCAGTCAACAGGGTTTAATATTTCAGACTCTTGTTCAGCGCTGTTTTCGAAAAGATCTTGGTCTGAGGGAGCTGGTTCAGCTTTGAGATTTGTTGTTTGCTCTTCTTTTTCAATTGGAGCTATTGACTTGGCTGCTGGTTTAAGTGCGGCTTCAATATCAAATTCGAATTCAAGATAATCGGGCGGAAGGCACTTCGAGTCATCACAGGTCATGAATGTAAGCTCACCCGTGATTTTAGCCATTGGAGCTGTTAATCGAACCATCTGCTTAAGTACAGCCTTATGCTCAAACCATGTCAGCTCTGCCTCAAATACTGGGTCAAATTCAGTGTGCGTTTCCGATTCGATTAATTCACCAATGAGTTCTGCCCCATCCATTTCCATAAAATCAATTGCCGAGGGAACTGGTCCTAAATCATCGGCAAGTTTGGTTGAATAAACATGCCAATTATCATCAATGGAGGCTGTAAAAGTGAGTTCGGCTTTGTCATCGCCCACCAATTTGTGATTGAAAGTCCACTTTACGGGGTTGTATACTTGGGCCGCAACAGAAAGAGTTGCGAACAAAACGACCATTAAGGATAGAAAACGAAGCTTCATTTGCTTGAAATTTTAAGTAGACAAAAATAATTAAATGCCACAGCGCACTGAAGAAAGCCGCGTTCATGTTTGGATTCTTAACATTTCATACGACAAAAATGAGTTCCAAAAAGAAGAAGGTGTCCCAGATAAATCCGAAACACCTTCAACCAACCTACTACCTACGAAAGACTTACCTATATATGAAGTTCTTTATCACCTGCTAATTTGTATGCAAATCGAGTTTTGAGATAATACATGACAGGTACAATTACTAGTGTTAAGAAAGTGGCGAATGTCAAGCCAAAAATTACGGTCCAGCTCATTGGTCCCCAGAACATAACGTTGTCACCTCCAACATAAATATTTGGATCGTAACTGGTGAGCAGCGAGATGAAGTCAATATTTAAACCTATTGCTAGAGGAATCAATCCGAGAACGGTTGTAATGGCTGTTAGCAATACAGGGCGTAAACGTGTTTTTCCTCCTTCAACCATACATTCTATAAGCGTAGCGATAGGAAGTTTAGAGTTTTCAGCCAAGTTTAACTCGGTGCGTTTGCGATCCATTATGAGTTTGGTGTAGTCAATCAACACGATGGCGTTGTTAACCACAATACCCGCAAGAGAGATAATACCAATCATGGTCATGATAATCACGAAGTCCATTTGGAAAATTACCAAACCTAAGAACACTCCAATTAAGCTTAGAACAACTGACCCTACAATAATAAACGGGGTTAAAACGGAGTTGAACTGGGCTACCAAAATCAAGAAGATGAGGAAAACTGCAATCATTAATGCGGTGCTTAAGAATGCCATTTCTTCTGCCTGATCTTCTTGCTGCCCTGTAAATTTCACAGTCATTCCTTCGGGCATTTCATAGCCTTCTAACGCATCTTTAATTTCAGCTACCACCTCATTCGGGTTAGAGCTCTCTAGAACATTTGATGAAATGGTGATTAATCGTGTTTGATCTAATCGCTTTACTGCATTGAATGTGGTAGAATTTTCTGCATTGGCCAAGGCCGAAATCGGAACTTGCTGTATTCGTCCATTGGTTTGATCTCTGAAGGTGATTAGCTGATCCATCATCGCATCTTCATTATAGCGATACTTGTCTTGCAGGCGTATCATGATGGGGTGGTCATCTTCACCATCTTTGAAGCTTGAAACTTCCATTCCAAATAAAGAATTGCGCAGGGCTTGCCCAATTTGAGAGGTAGAAACATTATACCTTCTGGCTTTTGCACGATCTATATTGATTGGCATTTCTGGTTTCCCAAGTTCAACATCAAGCTTTAATTCTTCAATACCACCAATATTCTTGTCAACGATAAAGTTCTTGAGGTTTTGAGCCTCGATTAGAAGTTTCTCATAATCGTCACCAGCAACTTCAAGGTTGATTGGCTTTGCTTGAGGAGGTCCAGCAGGGTCTTTATCCACTGTTATTTGAACCCCAGGTGTTCCCGCCACTAGAGCGCGTAGTTCATCCATCACTTTTGTAGTGCTAGCGCCTCTTCGTTGCTGGAACTGAACAAATGAAACAGTGATCCTTGCTTTGTGAGGGGTGGCTGCCATTGATGGGCCTTCATTTGGATCACTTGTTCCAGCACCGACTTGGGCGATAATTGACTCGATCAAGTAATTGTATTGGTAATTGATTCCCTTGCGCTCTTCGCTTACTTCGAATTGCTTGGCATATTCAATCACCTTGTTCTCTATATCTTTTGTAATTCGATTGGTCTCTTCTATGTCGGTTCCGATAGGTGCCTCAATGAAAATGTTGACATAATTAGGCATGTTTGAAGGGAAGAACACAATCTTCGGCATAAAAGCTCCTAAAAGCATGAATGATAATACCAGCATTCCTATCGTTCCGAAGAAGTAAAAGATTGGATTTTTACCTCTAAATACATTTCTTAGTGTTCGTTCGTAAACGCGCTCGAAATAGGGTAACACGATGTTTTGGAAGTATTTAGTACCTGGTGTCAGTATAAACTTTGTTGTCAACACAAGAACTCCGGAAATGATGACCAAGTTTCCTAAAACAATTGACCCAAAGGATAAAGCTATACCTACTGCAATAAGCAATGAACCAATGGTGATCGCTTTTTTACTTGGCATTTCTTTTTCTTCCACTTTCATATACATGGCAGTTAAAACCGGGTTGATTACCAAAGCCACGAATAACGAAGAGCCCAGTACGATCATCAGAGTAACTGGTAAATAAAACATGAATTCGCCCATGATACCCGGCCAAACCATTAATGGTGTGAAGGCTGCAAGCGTAGTAGCAGTTGACGCAATAATTGGCCATGCAACCTCACCAACACCCAGTTTCGCTGCATTGATGGCGTCATAGCCTTCGTCCATCAGTCGGTAGATGTTTTCAACTACCACAATTCCGTTATCCACGAGCATACCAAGTGCTAAAACCAAAGAAAATAGCACCATCATGTTGAGGGTCACACCCATGATGTTTAAAATGAAGAAGGCGATAAACATTGAAAGAGGAATGGCAGTTCCTACGAACAGAGCATTTCTTAAGCCAAGGAAGAAAAGTAAAACAGTAATTACGAGAATCATACCGAAAATGATACTGTTCTCTAATTCACTGACCTGAGTTCTCGTTTGCTTGGACTGGTCACCAGTAATGGTGACGGTTAGATTATTCGGGAAAACATCTGCTTTAGCATCTTCTAAAATCCTTTCAATTTTATCTGCTGCATTGATCAAGTTTTCACCAGCACGCTTTTTCACGTCAACCATCACCACTGAATTAGAACTTTGACGAGCAAAGCTCTCGGCTTCCTCATATTCAAATACTACTTCAGCGATGTCTCTGAGGTAAACGATGTTCCCTTTTTCTTGCTTTACAATAATGTTTCCGAGCTCTTCTGCGTTTTTAATATCTCCAACCACACGAACGGTTCTTCGCATTTCGTCTTGCAGCATGCTACCTGCTGAGACAGTAATGTTTTCAGAATTGATGGCATTGGCAATGTCATTAAAGCTGATTTCACTCGCCTGCATTTGAAATAGGTCAACGTTTACCTTCATTTCTTTTTCTTGCACCCCGCGAATGTCTACTTCGGTAATTTCTGAAAGCTTTTCTATTCGGTCCTCTAAATACTCTGCGTATTCATTCAATTGTTCTAAGCTAAAATCACCACTTAGATTGATATTCATCACTGGAGTTAGCTCAGAAATATTCATCTCAAAAACATTCGGATCAGCGGGTAAGTCTCGCGGGAATTCAGGATCTCCCATAGCTATATCAACCTTGTCCTTCACCTTTCCTAGTGCTTCTTCAGGTGTAATACTGAAGTCAAATTCGATGAATACAGTTGAATAACCCTCTACTGAGGTAGAGGTCATTATGTCAATTCCAGAAATGGCTCCGATTTCTTTTTCGAGTGGACGCGTTACCAGCTTTTCGATATCAAGTGCTGAGTTACCAGGATAAGGCGTTCCCACATAAATCTGTGGAATGACAATTTCTGGGAAGCTCTCTCGAGGCATGTTGATGTAGGAAATTAACCCTGCTATCACCATAATAACCAGTATGACGATAACTGTCATCCGATTATTAATACTCGCTGAGCTTAACCCAAACTGTCGGTTATGTTTTGTGCTTTCAGATTCCATTTGGATTCAATTTTTTTGGT
The DNA here is from genome assembly GCA_002389645.1 of Flavobacteriales bacterium UBA4422. Lineage (GTDB taxonomy): Bacteria > Bacteroidota > Bacteroidia > Flavobacteriales_G > Salibacteraceae > SHAN690. The sequence goes on along the minus strand of DGQE01000004.1, from coordinate 61,957 downwards.
GTCAATCAGTTTTGAACGTTTACCGTATCTCCGTTTTTAATGGAACGTGCGCCTTTATCAATAAGCGTTTCGGTGCCACTTAACCCGTTTAATATTTCTACTTGACCATTATAAGTCATTCCTGTAGTTACCGTCAACTTTTTCGCCTTGTTGTCTTCTAATGCATAAACGAATTCCTCACCGCTTGGAGTCATTTGCACTAAAGAGGCGGCAATCACCACGGTAGAATCTGCAACGTAGTCTCTGATCTTTAACTCAGCTAATAGATTTGGCTTCAACTTTCCTTCTTCATTCTTCAATGAAAGCCTCACCTTGAATGTTCTGTTGTTTGGATTGATGAAGCTTCCGAGTCTTTCAATAGTTGTTGATTGCTTTAGGCCGATGCCCGGGAAAGATACATTCACTTCATCACCCGCTTTGAGGCTGCTGAGGTAGCGTTCTGTAACATCAGATTTGATGTACATGTTATCAGTATTGACCAATCTGAAAGCGGGCATTTGAGGTGCTGCCATTTCACCTTCTTTTGGGAAGATCTCGTCAATCACACCGCTAAAAGGTGCATATATGCTATACAAGGCCAACTGAGACTGAAGCGCTTCAAGGTTTTGCTTCAGAGATTCGTAATTATTTTTTGCCTCAAGAAACTGAATTTCAGAACCGATCTTTTGATCCCATAATGAAGATTGCTTTTTAAAGACAATTTCTGCTAGACTTAATCTAGACTTTACTTCATCGATTTGATTACCAACGATTTTATTATCGATGGTAAGCAGAACTTGTCCTTTCTTCACTTTGTCTCCTTCATTAACCTTGATGGATGTTATTTTCCCTGCAGCTTCTGGGAAAATTTGAGCGTTTTGATCAGATTCAACCATACCTTGAACTGTAAAGAAATGCTCAAAGGTTTGTGGTGCTAGATCTATTGTTGTCACATTTGTAATTCTGACCTGTCGGCTAGTATCTTGCGAAGCAATTGTTGCCTCCAATGAAGCAATCTTTTCGGTGATTTCTGTGCGGGCGTTCTTTAGTGAATCACGCTCTGACTTTAACTTTTCAATTTGAGTTTGGTCTGTACCAGGGTCACATGCCGTTACGATTATGGCTATGGCAAAAGATGATACGATTGGTCGCGTGAATGATGTATATGAGGTGTTTTTTGATGTCATGACTTAATTATTTCCTAAAGCTTTGTCTAGGGACAGCTTTGCATTGAAAAGGTTCTGAGCTGTGTTGATGTATGTAGATAGTGTTTGTAAGTATTGTGACTCAGATTGAGCGTAGTCTAAGCTCGAGACAACGCCTTGCTGATATTTTGTATTGGTTGTTTTCTTGATACTTTCTGCTAGTTCAAGGTTCTCTTTGGCAACCTCCATATTTTGTAGAGCACTAGCGTAATCGTCTTGAGCTGTCTTAGCTTGCATATTCAAGTTTTGTTCAACCTGACGCTTTTGACTTTGCGTTTTCTCCAATTCATACTTGGCTTGTTTGGTCTTGTAATGACGCATTCCTGAAGAAAAAATCGGAACATTTAATTGCAAACCTGCAACAGTTGTTGGGTAATATGTATTCGAGAATAACTCTGAAAAGTCTTGGCTGAAACCATTTTGACTATGATTAAAAAATGCAGCTAATTGCGGGTAATTCTTTGTTCTTTCAGCAGATAAAGACAATTCAGAAAGCTCTATACCTTGATTAACTGTTCTGTAGTCGATGTGATTTTGAATCGAGAATGCCTGGTCTAACACAGCAGATTCTTCTATAGTTCCAAGCAACCCTTCAAATGTTTCTGTCAGGGTTATTTCCTGATCAGAGCTAACTCCAATTTGAAACTTCAGTGCATTCATTACAGAAGCACGCTGCCGTTGGATCATATCTATTTGATATTGCAAATTGGCTTGCGCAAGGCGCACTTGATCTGCGTCTTGTTTTTCTGCAAAACCCACTTCATATAAAGCTTTCGTTTCTTCAGTACTTTGATCAACAGTAAGCTTATTTGCCTTCAATGATTCAAGCGTTTTATCTAAAGATAACACAGCAAAATAGGTTTGTGAAATTTGATTTTTTACTTCAATCTCTGTGTTTTCCTTGGTGAGCTGAGCATAGTTTAAATAGGCTTTTGACGCCTTTAATCCAACAAAATAGCTGCCATCAAATAAGAGTTGCGATGCTGTAATTCCAGCTGTGGCTGAATAAGGTAATCCGAATTGAAATTCTTGTAATTCATTTGGATCTGGTGCAGGAATACCAGGAATTCCTAAGTCAAATGGTGGAGCAACTTGAGTTGGAATGTCTATGAAATAGTTCATTCCTGCTTCTCCGCTTAATTGTGGTAAGCCTATCGCTGTAGTCTCCTTAACCTTAGCTTCAGAAATTTTGATATCTAGCGCAGCCTGTTTCAGCTGCTCGTTGTTTTTTATGGCAAAAGCCTGAGCCTCAGCCAAGGAAAATGCCTGCGTAGTGATGTTTTGATCCTGAGCATTTGTGATGCCCATGCTCAAGGCAAAGCCTATTATTAGTAGTGATCGCATGAATTAAAGTTGGATGTTTTCTTGTTTGATTTTTTCTTTCAGATAGGCCAATCCTTTTTCGTTGGCAACGCCTCTAATGTGGTAGCGCATCATTTCGAAGTGGATGGTTTTAAAGTCATATTTATCTGCAGGAAATATTTCGCCATCGGTGCACATTTCCATTTTACTTGAGTAGAGTCGCGATACAATGAATGGGTCTAAGTTATCTCTGAACAACCCTTGCTCGATGCCTCTCTCAATGTTCTGCATTATACAATCGGCAACGAAACTTGTTCTGAAATCTTTGAATATTACCCAAGCTTCAGGGTGATATTTCTGCATGTCATAATTGATCGATGGATGAATTTGACCAAACTTTTGACTGATGTCCTTGCTGAGTTCAAACAGCATATCTATAGCATTTTCATGGACCTCACATAGGTGGTTGGCTATCGCTTTTTCATGATCAACAATCTGCTGCATCACCTTTACAACCAAGTCGTTTTTATCAGTAACGTAGATGTAAAGCGTTTTTTTAGAAACGCCCAATTGCCTAGCAATATCGTCCATTGTCATGCTTTTAATTCCTAATCGCATGAATAGCTGAGCGGTTTTTCCTAAAATTTCTATGCCTTTTTCGTCCATTCGAATTACTCCTTTGAGAATACGAATGTAGAAACATTTAATTTACAGGAAACAAAAAATGACAAAAGCGTTTCCTGTGTGCTGAATGGAGAATGATGAGGATAAACAGAAATGCCTAAAGGCCTTTTTTAAGCATATCTCTATTGTAGATCCAAATGCACCGCTGTCGAGCATCTTGAGCATCGATAATAAGTACAAATCCAGCTACATAGGCCACTGCGCCAACAATAAGTGGTGCCGGATTCACGGTTGCCGCGGACAGGGCTAAACCAGGAATAATGCATAAGGCTAACAATGATCCTCCGACTGATTTTCTGACATATTTCTTTCTCAACTCATTGGCTGCTGGTGATTGTTTGATTTCCTTTCTCCAGTGTTGATTGAATATTCCATACTTTTTTTCTTTCCACCAATTTCAAAACCATTGTTTAGCATGATCATCGTATTCGAATCGTACGAACGCATCACTTCTTCAATCGTCAATTCTTCCTCAAATTGTGCCGCAGTGGTCAGCGGAAAGAGCATGAGAATGAATAAACCTGCAGCAACGTGAAAAATGCTGAGTTGGCGGTATCGAGTGACTAAAATCATATTCTTAGGTTTTTGGGCGAGTTACTGTTTGCTTTTGTTGATCAAATTACCGCGAAAAACTTAATTCCATCTGAATTATTGTTCTTGATTTTATTTTTTAAATCACTCTTTTCTTGTTTGCTCAGCCAGTGTAGTTGCCATAAACCTTCTATCGCAATGAACATCTAGGCGAACACACATTGCGATCTCGCTTACAAGGTTTCACTCATTTTTGAAAAATGAAAACTGCATACATTAAACATATTCTATTCGGATTATTTGCCGTTGCATTTTACTAACATCATACTCTTGCAAGAGAAGAGGCTGTAAGAAAGACGTTGCATGTGTAGATAACTACGATGCTAAAGCCGAGAGAGAAGGCGATTGCAGAGGTTGCATGGTTTTCGGGGCTTACAATTATTGCCCTGAAGCAGATATGAATAGCAATCAATGTGTTTTCGTGCGTGAGTTCTACAGCGAGTTTGGAAGTGATGGCTGGATTGATGTTTGGGTGGCAGATTCTATTAATAATAGCTCTCCGAACAGATTAAGATACGAAGGCAAGATCGCAGCTTTTCCAATTAATATTCCTGAATGTGAAAGCTCTGACAGCACACTTTCAGTCGTAAGAAGACCAGGTGAGTATTACTATGAAATAGAAACTCAAACTGGAAAGCTTGAATGGGGCTGGGTGATTTTCAGAGAAGAAGGGTGCCGACTTTTAGACGTTTATTAACGTTCTGAAATCTCTTCATTTCGTTGGTCTCCAATTCATTGCTACTTCTTTCCTTTGCACTTCAATTTTGAATTGCACATCATGAACATTAAGGAGATCATCGATAAAGAACCTATTGGCCAAGAAATAGAGGTAAAGGGCTGGGTTCGCACATTTAGAAGCAACCGGTTCATTGCATTGAACGATGGTTCTACCGTAAAGAATTTGCAGGTAGTCGTAGACTTTGAAAATGAGTCAGAAGAAACGTTGAAGCGCATTACGACTGGTGCTTGTTTAAAGGTTCATGGTATTGTAGTTGAGTCTCAAGGTAAAGGACAAACCATAGAATTGAACAACAAAGCTATTGAGGTTTTGGGCGATTCTCATCCAGAAGAATATCCTCTTCAGCCAAAGAAACATTCCATGGAGTTTTTGAGAGAGATCGCTCATTTACGTCCGCGTACTCAAACTTTTGGGGCAATATTTAGATTGCGTCATGCATTGCAATTTGCGGTTCATAAGTATTTCAATGACAACGGCTTTTTCATGGTTCATACGCCAATTGTAACTGGTTCTGATGCAGAAGGTGCAGGTGAAATGTTTCGTGTTAGCACCTTAGATCCGTCAAACCCGCCTAAAAATGAAGACGGAAGCATTAACTGGAAAGAAGACTTTTTTGGTAAGGAGACAAACTTGACTGTTTCAGGTCAGCTTGAGGCTGAGCTGTTCGCTTTAGGCTTAGGAAAGGTCTATACTTTCGGACCAACATTTAGAGCTGAAAACTCCAATACAACGCGTCATTTAGCTGAGTTTTGGATGATTGAGCCTGAGGTGGCATTCAATGACCTTTTTGATAATATGGATTTGGCAGAAGACTGTCTTAAGTATGTTATCCGATACGTAATGGATAATTGTGTTGATGACCTAAACTTCTTGCATGAAAGACAAATTCAAGATGAAAAAGGTTTGCCAGAAGATAAACGATCAATGCCGCTTATGGACAAACTGAAATTTGTTGCAGAGAACGAATTTGTTCGTTGCAGCTATACGGAGGCGATTGATATTCTTAGAAATAGCAAGCCGAACAAGAAAAAGAAGTTCCAATATATTATAGAAGAATGGGGCGCAGACTTACAAAGTGAGCATGAGCGCTACTTGGTAGAGAAGCATTTTGGAAAACCAGTCATTTTGTATGATTATCCAGCATCCATCAAAGCATTTTATATGCGTTTGAATGAAGATGGGAAGACGGTGCGTGCTATGGATATCTTGTTCCCTGGAATAGGAGAAATTGTTGGAGGTTCTCAAAGAGAAGAACGATATGATGTACTCAAGCAAAAAGTTGCAGATTTCGGAATTGAAGAAGAATCATTGTGGTGGTATTTAGAGACAAGAAAGTTTGGAACATGCGTTCATAGTGGTTTTGGTCTTGGTTTTGAAAGGTTGATCAATTTCGTTTCAGGCATGACCAATATTCGCGATGTAATTCCTTTTCCGAGAACACCAAAAAATGCCGAATTTTAGGGCGGCAACTAAGTCAACCGCTCTTTTGAGTCAATTCTAAAACAATGGCGTTAAAGCAATCACTACAGCAGAAAATGCTTCAAAAACTGAGTCCTCAGCAGATTCAGTTGATGAAGATGCTGCAGTTACCTACGATTGCCTTAGAAGCGCGCATTAAAGAAGAGATGGAAGTTAATCCTGCTCTTGAAGAGGGAAAAGAGGACCTAAAAGACTCAGATGATTACCAAGAAGATGATTACGGGGAAGAATTAAGTGATGCTGAGAAGGAGTTTGACTTTAGTGATTATATGGATGATGATGATACGCCTGACTATAAATACCAGTCGAGTAATTATTCTTCAGATGACAAGGAGAAGAGCGTACCAATAGGCACCACATCTACATTTCATGACAGGCTGCTTTCTCAACTAAACCTGTCTAGGTTAACAGAGCAAGAGGCAGTTATTTGCGAGCATTTAGTAGGTAGTTTAGATGATAGCGGGTATTTGAGAAGAGAGTTATCCTCAATAGTTGATGACATGGCGTTTACCCAAAACATCATGGTAACAGAGGAGCAATTGGAAGAACTGCTTGTAAAGCACATTCAAGATTTAGACCCTGCAGGTATTGGTGCGCGAGATTTGCAGGAGTGCCTTTTGATCCAATTGAAGAGGAAAGAGCACGCGGTAAGCATTCGAACCGCCATTGAGGTTTTAGAGAATCATTACACGGAGTTTATCAAAAAACATTACGATAAGATCACACATCGCCTTGAAATAAGTGATGATGATTTAAAAGAAGCCATTGATGAAATCACGAATCTTAACCCTAAACCAGGTAATTCACTGAACGAATCTTCACGGCCAATAGAGCATGTTATCCCAGACTTCACCGTAACTAATGAGGGCGACAAACTGCAAGTAATGCTTAACGGTAGAAATGCTCCAGAACTGCGTCTTTCGAAAAAGTACTCTGAGATGTTGGATGATTTTGCACGAATTAAGGGCAAGCCAAATAAAGCTCAGCGAGATGCAATGACGTTTGTGAAGCAAAAGCTTGATAGTGCGCGATGGTTTGTCGATGCTATAAAGCAGCGTCAAAACACATTAATTATGACCATGGAGGCTATTGTTGAATATCAACGTGCTTTTTTTGAGACTGGTGATGAAACAAAAATGCGTCCAATGATTCTTAAGGACATTGCCGAACGGGTTGGTATGGACATTAGCACAATTAGTAGGGTTTCGAATAGTAAGTATGTTCAAACATCTTATGGAACCCTGCCCCTCAAGTACTTCTTCTCGGAGTCACTTACTAACGATGAAGGAGAAGAGGTGAGCACAAGAGAAGTAAAGAAAATCCTTATGGACCTCATTGAGGCGGAGGATAAGAAGAAGCCATGGACGGATGAGCATATGGTTAAGGAGCTAAAGGATAAAGGTTATAATATTGCAAGAAGAACCGTAGCTAAGTATCGCGAACAATTAGATATTCCTGTGGCGCGGTTAAGAAAAGAATTATGAGAAAGGTAGCTCAGATTACTTCTTATGTATTTCACCCGGTATTTTTACCGACTGCGGGCTTACTCATCGTTTTCAGTTTGAACACTTATATATCTCAAACGATCTCTACTCCGGCCCAGTTTTTTATTCTGGCTTGGGTTTTGATTAATACAGTGTTTTTACCCTTGCTTTTTACAGTGTTTTTAAGGTGGAGAAACTTGGTTGAAACTGTCGAGTTACATACTCGCAAAGACCGTTTGGTTCCTTTTGCATTCTCCATGATTCTTTATTTCGTCAATTACTACTTGATGAAAGGAATCCCTCTTCCAGAAGTGTTTTACAGTATTTTTCTTGGTAGCAGTATTGCTGTTACTCTAGGGTTTTTGCTGACCTTTTTTACCAAGATTAGTATTCACATGATCGGTATGGGTGGGCTAACCGCTGGAATTTACGCTGTAGCATTAGTATATAATTTACCGATTGTTGGTTTTGTAATGCTTGGTTTAGTTGCGAGTGGTATGGTTGGAAGCGCCAGGTACATTTTAGAGTCTCATGATTTGAGACAAATATATTTTGGTTGGATCACTGGCTTTTTGGCTGTTTATTTGCCTATAATAAATGGCTGGGGTTAACTAGCCTCCTACCTTTTCAATTTCTAAAAACTGAAGGCCCCATTCTAATGGGTGAATGTCATTTCTAGTGAAAATGATCATTTGCATGTCCATATAGAAATGAGCAAAGATGAATTCATCTAGCTGCAAGCTATCCTGAGGGCCGATGGCACCCATTTGTTTGTCTATATTCAGCACCATTTTTCCCCTTAAAAGTTCATGGATTTCGGTGCTAGAAGTTTGGATTGTTGCCGTACTCGCGCCAAGATCAACAGTAATAGTAGATGGTTCTGCTGTGTTGGTTTCTATTTTTTCTCCCTTGAGGTTTACGTTCAAGTTTGAACTTTTAAATACGTGGATATTATCCTGTGCGCTGAGCGATAGAATAAAGAGTGACAGGATAACTGTGGCAAAAACTTTCATGAGTAACGATTTCTTTCTTCAATCAAATGTAACGATCTTAGAAGTGAGTGCGGCCAATTATACCTCAAGCTGCTTTTTGTTCTTCTGTTTTACACGCTCATAAATCATGGTAACAGAGAGCAAGTATCCAAGTAAGTACATAGAGTCCTCAACAGGCACAGTATTAATGCGAAGCCCCATGTTATGCATATCGTTGTACCACACAATAGGTTCTTCAGTGAAAGACCCAGTTAACCAACCATTCATGATTAGAAATGGAATTAAACTGACAAAATACCCAATATAAAATCTTCCCATCCAATCGTTTTTAAAGAAGAAAAACTGCAATGCAAGCACGATGGCTGTGAAGTAGAAACAAATCGTAGTGTATAGCTTAGGAGAGAAATAGGTGCCCAAAAACAGAGTACAGAGTAAAAAGAAAAAAGTGATGGATTGGTGGTAGTTTTTAAGCAAGTCTTTTTTGATGAAATAATTCAGTACTTCATAAATGAATAGGCAAGCAAAAGGTACGGTCAAGAAAAAATTATACTCCTCTAGGGGCAGTTTGCCTATATAAATCCCGATCAGGTATCGCTCATTGAATCCCCACACTTCAAGAGTCGTGAACAGCTCATCCCATGCTAAGAAAACCCCACCAACAATTGCTGTCGCAGTGAAGATGGCCTTCCAGTTTTTTAAAAAGCGTAGCCGCTTTTCATAGCTTTGGGCGAGCGGATAGGCTATGGTCAGCAAGTTAATAAGTAGATAATGATAATGGTCTGGGATCATTTGCTGCGCATTGCTTCTCGATAGTACTTGATGGGAACGACCAACATGCCAAAACACTCACCTTCTTCTTTCTCTAAATGTTTATGATGCACCTTATGTGCTTTTCTTATGGCTCTGAAGTAAACATTGTCTGTTCTTTTAAACCAAGGTAGACGCTGATGAATAAACACCTCATGCACCAAAAAGTAGGCTATTCCATAAAGCAAAATTCCAAAGCCGATTGGCACCCTGAAATCGTTTCCTGCCATCATGCCAAACATGATTAACAACCAACTCGGAATAGCATATATAAGAAAGTAGACGTCATTTTTTTCAAAAGCTCCTTTTGTTGGTTGATGATGGTCTTTGTGAAAATACCAGCCAAGCCCATGCATTACGTATTTATGCGTAGCCCATGCCATGAACTCCATGACAAAAAAAGTTAGGATCAATATCAAAATGTGGGTGGTCACAACTGAATCAAATTTAATATTCCAAAAAATAGAAATTCAACGCCATAAACAGCCATTGCTATTCTAGTGTTCAACTTTAATTTATTCAATTGCCAAATAATAGATATGCCGAAGGCGACTATAAACCACGCGGCATAATTGGAAAATGGAGGAACTCCAATTTCCCATGACCAAAAATCATAAATGATAGCAATAGGCTCAATCAAATAATCAAGCACTACCATAAGTGCTGCCGAGAAGAGCGCTTTAGTTACAATACTTTGTCCAAATTTACTTGCGATAGCATTTGTACCATATAGCAGGATCAGCCAATTCAATCCTATGATGAGAGGTGTTTCCATCCACTTGAGGCCAAGAGCGCTGCCATATGTGTATTCGCCAAATGGAACACCTGTATTTACTCCAATAACTTCAATAGTAAAACCTAGGATATAAGTGATGAGGAAAACCCAAGAAAATCTGTTTTTGGAATCATTAATAGCAATAATGAGCGCTGTAAGAAGAAGATTGAAGGGCGTGAGTTGCAGAAACTCTTGTGCATTTCCAAATACAACACCACCTATTCCTACTAAATGAAAAATGATTAGTACAGTAATTGATATATTAATTTTCGTTAGCACTTCCTAGATGATTTCTGACGTTATTTTTCCTGAAAGAAGCGCTAATGGAATTCCTCCTCCTGGATGCACACTTCCACCACAAAAGAACAAATTGTCAATAGAAGAAGAGAAGTTAGGGTGCCTTAAAAATGCTGAGAACTGACTGTTTGATGCATTTCCATAAAGAGCGCCTTGATAGCTCAAGGTGTCTTCTTGAATTCCTTCAGGTGTCCATATTTTTTCTTGCTCAATTAAAGGCTCAATGTCCGCATTAAGCATTCGGTTGAGTTTTTTAATAACAGCTTTTTTAGTGCGCTTTGAAATTTCATTCCAATCTTGATTTTCGTGATGAGGAGCATTGATCATCACAAACCAATTTTCGCAACCTTCTGGAGCATCACTTTTTTCTAGCTTGCTTGAGATGTTGATGTAGATTGTTGGGTCGTCTATAATGTCTCTGCCGTCAAACATAGAATCAAACTCTTCTTTGTATCGCTCGCTGAATAGAATATTATGCAAACCGAGTGATTTAAACTCCTTTTTAATTCCCCAATAAAATACAAGAGCAGAACTAGACCTTTCTTGGTTGAGGGTTTTTTCTGGCGCTTTAATTTCTGGCATCAGCTTACGATAAGTGTAATGCACATCCATATTACTTACCACTTTGTTAGCGATTATTTCTTTGCCGCCCACCATCAAACCGATGGCCTTTTTATTCTTCACAATAATCTCATCCACACGAGAATTGAAGTGGAACTTGACTCCCATCTCTTTGGCTAACTGATACAACGATTTTGGAATTTGCTCCATGCCGCCTTTTGGGAAAAATGTACCGAAGCCATGCTCTAGCCATGGAATTACGTTTAATATACCAGGAGCCTTGTGTGGATGTGACCCATTATAAGTGGCGAAACGGTCAAATAATTGAACTAAATGAGGCTCGCCAAGTCTAATCACATTTGCTCTGTGCATGGATTTCAGTAAATCATATTGTCTAATTTTTAACAGTGCAAGTAACGTTTCTTTTGAAAGCCAGGTTTTGGTTTTATGCAGCGATTTTTCTAGGAAAATAGAGGCCGAATGGTTGTATATGTTTTGAATATGATCGAAGTATTCAAGAAGTTCAGACTTCGGAAATCTCAAAACGTTGTATACCTCATCAGCAAAGCTTTCAGGGTCGCTTTTTGCTGAGATTCTTGTTTTATCCTCCCATAAATAAGTACATGAATCTTTTACTTGTTCAAAATCAAAATAATTGGAAGGGTTCTTATCAGCTAAGCTGAATAGTTCATTGACATACTGCGGCATAGTAAATAAAGATGGGCCTCCGTCAAATCGATATTCACCTAGGTTAAAAGCGTGCAGCTTGCCTCCTGGGTAGTCGTTTGCCTCGTAAACAGATACATCATATCCTTTATGGCATAACCTTATGCTCGCAGCCAAACCTGCTATTCCTGAACCTACAATGGCAACTTTCATGGGATTAAATTGAACTTGCCTTCAAACATACTCACCGCATAGATTGTTTCGATAATATGAAACTCGGGTTTTTAGAAAAGGCTATGGTTTTATTCGTTTTGGGCTTGGTAGTTCTTTTTGTTTTTGCCACTCCCGCCCAGAAACAGCTGAAAGAAGATCAATTGGACTTTACGGTATTAGAGTCTGATGCGCTTTACTTCAAAAATTTGCGGCAATACTACTATGTTAAAAGAACTAGAGAAGATGCCAAGTTTGATCTGTTCTGTTTGAAATCAACATCAGATGCTTCTAGTCAAAAAATGGCCAACTTTATGATTATCAGCAACTGGTTGAACGATATGGCTTATGTCAAGCTTTTGGTCGACTCCAATAAGATAGTTTCTTACAGAATGGTAATAACAGCGGGTGCAGACACATTTAACATTGCCTCTATGAACATGGAAGAGCATCAGTATTTGGCTTCAAAGGTCTACGCCTCATTCGCATCTGAAGAAGGCAAGTATATTCTTCTCTCTGAACAAGAAGAACTTGTAGAAGTTTGGAAGACGCATGAAGAAAGGAAGCGAATAAAGCGAATACTTCAAGATTACTTTAAGCTAGTCGGGGCGCTTTAATTTAAGCGGAACGCTCAACGTAAATGTAGACCCTTCTTTCTCAACACTTTCAGCATCGATTGTTCCTCCGATTCCTGTTACATATTTGATAACCATTCTCAGACCTAACCCTGCGCCATATTCGTTGTTAGTTCCTAGAATCGAACCATCTCCTTTTATAAGTATTTTCTGCAGTTTATCGGGTGCTATGCCGATTCCGTAGTCGTGTACTTTAGTGATTACATGTCCTTTGTCTTCAATATATTTTATATCAATTTTGGAGTCATGGTGGGAGTATTTGATGGCATTTGATATCAAATTTCTCAGAATAAGAGATGATGCCATTCGGTCAGTTTCTACACTGATACTAGAATGTGCTTTAACATTGATTTTGATGTTTTTCAATTTTGCCAAAGGCATTGAAATACTAATTACTTCCTAAACTACATCAGACCATTTAAAAGGAATGCGCGATGGTATATAGCCATTACGTTGAGAAATAGCCCAACCTACAAAAGAATCAAACATGAGTGCTAAATCTGCGCTTTGACGGTAAAGATCCTTAGAGAGAATAGCAAATTCAGCAGGGTTTATATCATGAGATTGTAATAATTCTAAGGTGAGTTTTACGTTATTCAGTGGACCTCTAAAGTCGTGACTTATCATAGAGATAATACGCTGATTAACTTCTAAGGAATCTTCTAATGAATGGACAAGGCGCTTTCGCTGCAGCCAATAAACGAAAATGATGATGGAAAGAACGAGTAAAATAACCAAACTCAGGCTAATGAAGATGAGCCTCATATTGCTTTGCCCCAGTTGTAGAGATTTTACTTTTGACTCATACTCAAGACTGTGAATTTCATTTTGTTTTTGCTCTTGAAAGAACGCAGCTTCGAGTTGAAGAGCATTCATTGAGTCTTCCTTATCCCTAAATTGAAGCTTCAGTTCAGAGAAACGTTTGAAATAATCAAATGCTTTCTTGGGGTCAGAATCTTGATTGAGTTGAAATAACCCCTCCAAAGCATTCATTTCTTCAAAGCGGTCAAATGCCTTTATGGCGGTTTCTAAACCGATGTTGAACTCTTCGGCAGCTTTAATAAAGTTTCCGCGCTCGAGCTCTATATTTCCCAAGTTATTATGAGCCTCAGCAACGCCAGAGTAATGATTGAGTTTCGTGAAAAGAGCAATGGCCTCGGTAGAGTATTTGGCGGCACTATCTAGCATGCCTAGTTTTCTGTAAATAAGGCCTAAGTTTCCTATTGGATAGGCTAACTAAGGGTTTCCTGGGGATAACCGAATATTATAGTCTTTTGACTTTTCAATGAAAATTAGAGCGCTATCAAGGTTTCCATTTCTATAGCAAGCCCACCCAAGTGTATTGTAATAGTCATCATTATGAAGGTCTATTTTGCTGTCGACATAGTCTTTGATTCTTCGTAGATAGCTCTTCGCTTTTCGATGGTCGTTTAGCTCGTCATATACATCGGCCATCGACATATCAAGCCGAGATAGTGCTTTTTGATCTAATTGGCCTAGGTAGATATTCTCGGCTTCGAGATAGTATTTAATGGCTTGAGGCCAACGTTCAAAATAGGATTCAGTTAACCCAAGCCGTTCAAAATAGATGCCTAAATAAGAAGGATGCTCGGCAAGTAGAAGGTCAATTTCACCTCTGATATTATGATGATTTGATGTGTCTTCTTCACATTCCCTCATTTCCATTTCTTGAAGAAGCCCTAGCATCAGGAGGGAATCGTTTTTTTCTTTTTTGCAAAGAGCAACAAACTCTACTGCTCTATCGATACCAGGTTTACATAAACTGAAATACCTATAAAACTCGAAAGCTTGCAAATAGACTTTTTGATACATTCTAAAAGCGAGCTGTTCCTGAGTTAAAATGGTAAAAGCACTTTCATAGTGGTTGAATGCAGAGTTTTCGTCAAACGAAACTTCATCAATTAGTGCTTCTGTGAGTAACCAGCTAAGCTCAACCTCCGTAGAGTTGGTTTTTTTAAAACGTGATTCAGTCAAGCAAATTTCAGCACTGTCAATCATTGCATAGTGCGCAAAAGCTTCGCACTGAGCACATTTGAACATCCTGATTTTTGGATTCTCCTCTGCTTGAATGCGCAATGAATCCAACTCAGGAGTTTGAGCAAATCCGAATAAGCTAAGTGCAAAAAGCGAAGTAAATACTATCGAATATTTGAATGTGAATGTATTCAAGGGTTTATGAGGCTGTGGCTCAAATATCTATAATTTATAGTTAAAAGGAGCGTTTATCTTTTTGCCTCCAAAGTGATTAAAAATCGCTTTTCTAGGAAGTGTCTTATCTAATCAAAGGGCAAACATTTCAATCATTTTTCGGTTTACCACTTATGTCGCTTAGGATACAAGATCAAGATAGGGTTATTGAAATGGCTTGGGAGGACAGGACTCCTTTTGAAGCAATCGAGTTTCAGTTTGGTCTATCAGAAGAGGATGTTATTCAACTAATGCGGAAGAACCTTCGCAATTCAAGCTTCAAATTGTGGAGAAAAAGAGTGTCTGGTAGAAAGACCAAACACGCTAAACTTAGAACTTTCGATGAAGGAAGGCACAAGTGTTCACGACAGCGATTGATATCCAATAATAAGATTTCGAAGCGGTAGAAATTTGTTTCATTTGCTTTATGAACCGAGCTACTCGTCAAAAGTCAGACATTCTTTATTTGTTTTTAGCTACGCTGTTTATTACCGCACTAATTGTTTGCAACCTCATAGCGAACAAGTTTGTAACGGTTGATTTGGGATTTAAAATATTCAAGATTTCAGCTGGTGTTTTGCCTTACCCAATCACGTTTTTAATTACGGACATCCTTTCTGAGATATATGGCCGAAAGAAGACTAATAAGGTTGTGGTAATGGGCTTTTTTGCGCTGATTTTCACGCTGTTCATTTTGTGGCTCGGCAGCCAATTTCCATCCATAGAAGCTTCTCCTCTTTCAGATGAGCTCTATCAAAAAGCTTATGGCAACTCATGGCGTGTGATCATGTCATCGATGTTTGCGTATATAGTTGCTCAACTAGTAGATGTGCGTCTTTTTCACTTCTGGAAGAAAATGACAGGAGGAAAGCACCTTTGGCTGCGCAATAACGCCTCCACTATAGTTTCGCAACTAGTAGACACAACATTGGTTGTTTTGGTGCTTTTTGCCGGTCAATTAGAATGGTCTGTTATTGGAGGGTATATTAGAGATGGGTGGATGTTCAAGGCATTAGTAGCTCTTGCAGACACCCCGCTATTATATGCTGCAACTTGGTATATAAGAAAAAGACTGAAATTAAAGTTTGCTCAGGAAGTAAATTAGAGCTTTACTACTTTGCATGTTTGAGAAGATGCATCATCTCTGATAATGAAAACGCCTTGATCCTCAAAATCCAAAAGAACTGTAGACTCCCCAATGAGTGTTTTACTGCAACTCACCCTTCTACCCTGTAAATCAAACAGTGAGATAGATGACAAGTTTGTTGCTTGATTTTTTGTGTTTAGCGATAATATGACCTTTTCTTCTTGGTGAAAGCAAGTGATCGAACCATCAGAACTCTTGAACTCATTGATGCCCGTAATCTCGATATTGGGCACCGTGATTTCAAGTGTTCTTGAACAATTATTAAGATCAGAAATGGAGGCTTGGTAAGATCCGTTTATAAGATTGGATGCCATTGTGCCTATTTGGCTTAAGCTGTCATTCCAGGATATAGCATAAGGCGGTGTACCTCCGATAACAGTCAAAGAAATCATTCCTAACCCAATGGAATTTGTGTCAGGAGTAACATCTATGTACGCAAGAATTTGATCGGGCTGATTGAGTGATATTGAAGTATCTGCTTCACAACTGATATCATCTGTTATTGTAATACCATAGCTGCCCGATTCGATTGAGTCATTTAAGCTGGTCGTGCATTGATTTGTCCAACTGTAAACGTATGGGGGGGTTCCACCGCTCACTGAAACTTCGATACTGCCGCTATTATCTTCAAAACAAGTTAGATCGGTTGAAGTTGCACTGATTTCTAAGGGAGTTGAATTTTGGGGCTGGTTAATAGTGATGGTTTCTACTTGCTCACATTCTCCATCTGCAGATATAGTTACCTCATAACTTCCCACGTTCAGATTTGAAACAAAATTTGAGGTAGATCCATTCGACCATTGATAAGAATAAGTAGTGTTAGAGTCAATCGGCTCTATTTGCACCCACCCGTCATTAAAACAGTCAGGAGTTTCAGTAATAATAGTATACTGCGGAGTTTCATAACTCAATACCTCAACAGAAACGGAGGAAGCCGATACACCAAATTGATTGGTTACTGTTACATCGTATTCTCCGGCTGCAGTAACGTTTATACTGTTTGTAGTTTCGCCTGTAGACCAAATCACACTATCATAGTTGCCATCTAACTCCAGAAGAATGGAGTCTCCAGAGCATGACACAAGTCCTTGAGTTGCGTAGTTAGGCACTAATATTACAGGTAAAGGTTTGGCAGCTTCGCATTCACTAATAACCAATGTCTGATTTGGCTGGATATTGTATAAAACAGAACTGTTTCCGTTGGACCACTCGACAATCATCGAATCAAGGTTAACTCCATTGAGAATCGGAGTTACTTTTTTATCTGAATTTTGGCCAACGTATGATTCAGAAATATGGTAAGGGAAAACTCGAGAATCACCTCCGTCAAACACTTTAATGATTGCGCCTGCAGCGTCTTTATGAATGTTACCGCAGCCTTCAAGCTTGAAGCTAAATCTTGATTCAGGGTTTACCAAGGTGTTTTGCCAAATATTCGATTGCTGACCATCTGAATTCAACACTGCGATGTCTAATAAACGATCATTATTATAATCTCCTAAAACATTTGTGAAAGAGAATCCAGAATCACTACCTATAAATGTTTCGGTGAACATACCTTGGCCATTATTCACACATAAAACACTCGGGGCAGAGGATAACGACACATAATTTGTTGAAATATATAAGTCTTCGTCACCATCTAAATCTGCATCGAAAAAGTTTGTTCCCCAACCGAATCCGCTTGGGTGGTCTAATCCCACTTGAGTACCGACCTCGCTATAGGTTGAGTTGCTGTTGAGTCTAAGTACCTTACTATCCAGTTTGTCAGTGATGTGAATGTCTAGGTCTAAGTCGCCATCATAATCTCCAAGACTCATGCCCATAGCATCGAGCAATAGGTCTGTTCCCGTTTGAACACTTACATCTGAGAAAGTGGAATCCCCATTATTTTTATACATCGAATTTTTAGAGGTATTGCCATCATTGGCAACATAAAAATCCATCCAACCATCGTTGTTGTAATCAAGAACAATTCCCATAAATGAATAGCGCAAAGAGTCGGCAGTGCCTGATAGTACAGTTACATTTTCGAAGGTGTTGTTTGGCGTTTGAAAAAACATGTTGTTTCCACTAATGAGAGAATAAGAACAGATGTATACGTCAACTAGCCCGTCATTATTAAAATCGCCAAATGTGGCCCCCCTCAAAGGTGAGCCGGAGAGTGAGTCAAAGCCCGAGTTTGCAGTGATGTCAGTGAAAACAAACGCGCCATTATTTTCGAAGAGTTGGGCGCCACTTAAATCAGATAAGCTGAAAAAGTCTAAGTCGTTGTCATTATCGTAGTCAATCCAAACAGAATAATAGTGTGCTCCTAAATTGGTTTGAATCATGAAAATTTCTTCGAATTGACCAAATCGGTTTTTAAAGAATCGAATGGGTTGACCTATTCCAGTGCACAAAGTGAGGTCGTCCCATCCATCATTATCAAAATCTTTAAATGAAACTCCTCCAGCATCATATGGAAGACTGCTATAACTGCCTAAAATAGCAACTTCTGGTCCCATTTTTAAGAACGAAGGTTGGGCTTCGGCTTCATGGAGCAATGAAAGGCCAATGAGAAGAAAAATGAAGTAAAACGACTGCCTCAAAGCTTGACCAATTTACAGGAATGACCATCAACTAAAGAAATGAAGAACACACCTGTTTGTTCTAAAATTATTTCAACGGACCTCGAGTCAATGGACTTTAATTGATGTTCAATTACTTGTCCCTGGATATTAAAAACACTCATTTTTTCCAAAGAAAAAGGATGAGAACATTGGTCAGTTAATTGTACCAAAATAGAGTTTGATTGATAGCTGCAAATCAAATCACAGCCCTCGTTTTGTATTTCACTTGTTCCAGTCAAATCTATATTGGGTACTACTATTTCGAGGTTTCTTTCGCAAAAATAGGCATCGGTAATTTGAGCAATGTATTCTCCTGCGGTTAAATTTTGAGCATTGCTTCCAGTTTGGTTTATTATATCGTGCCATTCGATAGAATATGGAGGTGTTCCCCCAAAAACATCGAGTGTAATCATTCCAATACCAGCCATATTCGTGTCCGGAATAACATCTACATATGCTAGAATTTGATCTGGTTCATGTATTGTGAATGAAGTATCTCTCTGACAATCATAATTATCTGTCACTGTCAAGCGGTAATTTCCAGCTGGCACAGCAATCGATGAAATGATTTCCTGGTTAGACCATAAGTATTGATATGGTGCTGATCCGCCTGTGGGAAAGACAGATATGATGCCACTGCTGTCATCATAGCAAAGCGCATCTTCTGATGTGCCATGAAACCTGATCGGAGTGAAGTTGGCGGGGCCCTCGATTATCAGCGAATCCTCTACAGGGCATTCCCCTTGATCAGTGACGGTTACATAGTAAACACCTGGATTGAGATTGCTAAGACTATTTGAAGTAGATTGATTCGACCATTGATATGAGTAGATAGCGCTTGAGTCAGAGGGAATTAGAAGTATTGAACCATCATTAAAACAACTGGCAATTTCCGATTCTATGGTGTAATCAGGGTATTCTCTTTCAATTATGGAAACGGGAGAAGAAGCTGCAGAAACACCAAATTGATTTGTCACTGTAACAGTGTAAGTTCCAGCGGATGATATGTAGATGCTATCTGTATTTTGTCCACTAGACCAGTTGACAATTGGATAGATTCCATCTAATTTGATTAGAATACTATCATTATCACATAAAGTAGCATTGTTGTTCTCAAAATCAGGGACTAAAATTACTGGAGCAGGAGAGGGAAGTGCGCATTCCTCAATAACTAGGGATTGATCCGAAGAGATATTATACAGTGTGGTCGTATTGCCAGATGGCCATTTTACTTTTAGGGAATCTAGGGTGGGCGCATTGACAATTGGGATAATTAAATTGCTTGAGCTTTGCCCTAAAAAACTTTGAGACCCATGGAATGAATATAGCCGAGCTACGCCATTTGAATAGCTATACATTAGGGCGCCAATCCCATCTTTGTTTGAAGCGCATCCCTTTAATCTGATTGAGATGGATGAATTCGAAACATTGGTCTGATTCTCCCAAATTAATGCTTGGGTTTGCCAAGAGTTATGCACTGCAATGTCTGTCAACCTATCGTTATTAAAATCACCCAATACACTGCTAAATGAATATAGAGTGTCTCCAGTTATATTTGAATTCGTAAAAGGTCCTGAGCCATTATTAAGAAAAAGCGCACTAGGCACGGTCACATAAGCTGGGGCTGTAACTCCCACAACATACAGGTCTTCATCCCCATCTAGATCTGCGTCAAAAAAATTATTTCCCCATCCAAATCCTTGGGCAAAATCAACCCCCATTTGTGTCCCAACCTCGGTGAAAGTTCCATCATTATTATTTCTTAATAATTTACTATCGGTTAACCGGTCAGTAATATGAATGTCTAAGTCTAAGTCACCATCAAAATCCCCAACAGCCAAACCCATTGATTCCATTTGTAAAAAGGTGCCAGATCCAACACTTACATCTGTAAATGTGGAATCACCATTGTTTCTATAAAGGGTATTACCATCAAATATGTCGTTCGCCAGATAAAAATCTACTAAACCATCGTTATTGTAATCAATCAAGGCACCCTGAAAGGTTCTCTTCAATCCGTTCCCTGTTCCAGATACAAACGTGACGTCTTGGAAAACATGATTTGAATCTTGAAAGAACATGTGGTTTTGGTTATCTAAATTATACTCGCAGACATATAAGTCCAATAGCCCGTCATTATTGAAGTCGCCAAAAAGTCCACCTTTGAGAAGTGAAAAAGGAAAACCGGCTAAGCCACAAGAAAGTGTAGCGTTTACGTAATTTCCTTGGTGGTTTTGAAGCACTTGAATCCCCCCTAGTTCTGATATGGAAAAAAAGTCTTTATCTCCGTCATTATCGTAATCAATCCAAACGGAATAAGTATGCTTGGTGTGATTCGTCAGAATTGGAAACGTTTCTTTAAAAACACCGAAAGTATTCTCGTAGAAGAGAATTTGTTCGCCAAAATCTGTTGTAAGCGTTATATCGTCCCAACCATCTCCATTGAAATCGGAAAAAGACATTCCACCGCCATATGTAGGGAAGGCACTGTAACTAACGAAGTCCGCCTTCAATGATTCAAGCTTTGTGAAAACGGGCTGGCCAATACCGTAAATAGGAATAACCAATAAGAGCACCCAATTAAGAATGGAAACTAGTGATTTCATAGATTAATGATTTTGCACTGCACATCAAGGCTTTCGCTTTGAATCAGGAGACCACCTTTTTGCTTGCAATTGATTAGTCCGCTATTATGTGATGTCAAAACGAAGTCAAAATTGAGTTTTTGCCCATGTAAGTTGAAAACTTCAAATGATTTTTTTGACAGATTTAAATTACAAATACCGGAACTATTAACCACTATTCCCTGAAGTTGACTTGAACAACTTATTTGACAGACATCTATTGGTGATGAGACTAAACCCGCAATTAAGATGTTAGGAACGCTTAATGTCAATTGCCTGTGACATAGGTTCCCATCCTCAATGTCAACGGTGTAATCACCGGGGGCTAAATTAATGGCCTCTTCACCCAATTGAGAATCTGACCACGTGATGTTGTAAGGAGGCGTGCCACCAAAAACGTCCAATTCAATCGAGCCTATACCCAAAGAGTTCGTGTCGGGGGTGATATCTATGTATGCAAGGATTTGGTCTGGTTCATTTATTGTGAATGATGTATCTCTTTGGCAATTATAATTATCTGCCACAGTCAAGTGGTAATTTCCAGCTGGTATAGCAATCGATGAAGTGGTTTCCTGGTTAGACCATAAGTATTGATATGGTGCTGATCCGCCTGTGGGAAAGACAGATATGATGCCACTGCTGTCATCATAGCAAAGCGCATCTTCTGACGAGCCATTAAAATGAATAGGAGTGAAGTTGGTTGGACCGTTTATAATAACAGAATCGGTCACAGCGCATTCACCTTGATCAGTGACGGTTAAATAGTATACACCAGGATTGAGATTGGATAGACTGTCTGATATAGATTGATTAGACCATTGATATGAGTATAAAGCGCTTGTGTCAGAAGGAATCAAGCAAATAGAACCGTCATCAAAGCAGCTCGCTGTTTCTGATTCTATGGTGTAAGCAGGGTATTCGCGTTCAATTATGGAAACTGGAGAAGAAGTAGCTGAAACTCCAAACTGATTAATCACAGTTGCGGTATAAATTCCCGCAGAATTTACATAGATACTGTCTGCAGTTTCACCATTGGACCAGGAGATGCTGGGATAATGCCCATTAAGTGTTAAAAGGATGGAGTCATCTCCACAAATGGTCAACCCTAAAGAATCAAAATGTGGGGCTAAAATGGTGGGTAAAGGTCTTGGGATGGAACATTCACTTATTATTAATGTCTGGTTTGACTGAAGGTCGTAATGAGATGTTTGCTGACCTGATGGCCAGTAAATAATCAGAGAATCTAAAGTATTAGATCCTAATATTGGTACTACTTTTTCATTTGAGTTCTGCCCCATAAAACTCTGTGATCCATGGATTGAAAAAAGCCTTGTGCTACCTCCACTATATGCATGAAATGTTGTGCCAATAGCGTCTTTGTTAGACTCACACCCTTCAAGTCTGAGGGAAAGAGATGAGTTAGAGGTTTGGGTGCTGTTTTCCCAGATTATTGACTGCATACTCCAAGAGCAATGCACCGCAATATCAGTAAAGCGGTCTTTGTTGAAGTCTCCTATTGTATTACAAAACCCGAATAAAGAGTCTCCGGGAATACTGTAACTTGAGAATGGACCCGGACCGTTATTAATAAACATAGCGCTAGGTAGCAAGTTATTTATTGGTTCATATTCTGTTGTAACATATAAATCTTCGTCCCCGTCATTGTCAGCATCAAAAAAATTATTTCCCCATCCAAATCCATTTACAAAATCCACACCTATTTCAGTGCCTACCTCTGTAAATGTTCCATCATTATTGTTCCGTAATAACTTACTGCCTTGACCTCTGTCGGTTATATGAATGTCGAGGTCTAAATCACCATCATAGTCACCCACTGCTAACCCCATAGCATCCAGCTGAACATTTGTTCCCGATTGGACGCTGACGTCTGTAAAGGTTGAGTCACCGTTATTTTTGTACAGGGTGTTGCCATCGTGAAAATCATTTGCTACATACATATCTAGAAGCCCGTCATTATTGTAATCGATGATTACAGCGTGGAAACTTCTCTTGAACCCATTGGCAGTTCCTGTAACAGCTGTCACATCCTGAAAAACATTATTTGTGTCTTGGAAAAACATTGTGTTTTGATGGGTCGAGCTATAAGCGCAAAGATAAAAGTCAAGGAGGCCATCATTATTAAAGTCACCAAAAACACCACCTCTGCGAACGACCCCACCTAAACCAGATAGCCCAATTAATGAAGTGATCTCCACATATGTACCAGATACATTTTGACTAAATACTTGCATTCCGCCAGATTCTGAAACGATAAATAGCTCTTTAGACCCATCATTGTCGAAATCAATCCAAACAGAATAATACTGGCCATAATGGCTCGTGCTAATAGGCGAAACCTCCGTGAAGCTCCCAAAATGATTTTCATAAAAGTGAACCCCGTCACCTTGCCAGGTAGTGAGTGTAATGTCGTCCCAGCCGTCATTATTAAAATCTAATGCTGACATTCCTCCACCCGGAAAAGGCAAAGCACTGAAGCTTGTAAAATCAGCTTTCGCGCTTGGAACAAGGCTAAATGATGGCTGACTGCTTATGCTCCAGCTTAATTGAACCAGAAATACCACAACCAGTAGCTTAAGAGTCATTTGGGTTTAATGGGAGATTTGACCATTTTGGTCGACCAAAAATACCAATTCATCTAATATGAATAGTCATTTTTATAATATGACCCGCGTTTTAATGGATAAATTCTTGTTTTATGTAAAGCGCCTTTAGAGCTTATTAAGCCTCAGAACTTTGCACGATCTGCCAGTATGATCTAGGATTAAAAACACTCCTATCTCATCCAATACAATTTCTGTTTTGGTGTTACTAATTTGACTAGACTCAAAATTTATCGGCTGCCCCTGAATATTAAAAACACTCATTTTTTCTAAAGAAAAAGGAGGAGCACATCGGTCAGTTAATTGCAGCATAATGGAGCTTGATTGATTGCTGCATATCAATTCACATCCTTCATTTTGTATTTCAACCGCTCCGGTCAAATCAATGTTTGGAACCGCTATCTCCAAGTTTCGTGTGCAAGAGTTAGCATCGGTGATTTGAGCAATGTACTCTCCAGCTGTTAAATTTTGCGCATTGCTTCCAGTTTGGTTTTGTGCATCATACCATTCAATTGAATATGGAGGAGTGCCTCCGAATACATCGAGTGTAATCATTCCTATACCCGTCATATTAGTATCAGGATTAACATCTATATATGCTAGAATTTGATCAGGTTCATATACTTTGAAGGATGTGTCTCTTTGGCAATTATAGCTATCTGAAATTGTCAGGCTGTAGTTTCCAGCAGTAACATCAATCGATGAGGTGGTATCCTGGTTAGACCATAAAAATTCATATGGTGATGATCCTCCTGATGGAAAAACAGATATGATGCCACTACTTTCATTATGACATTGCGCATTTTCAGAAGTACCATTGAATCTGATTGGAGTGAAGTTAGCAGGCCCATCAATGACCACAGAATCCTCTACTGCGCACTCTCCTTGATCGGTCACGGTGAAATGATAAGTCTCTGGACTAAGATTCGAAAGGCTGTCTGATGTTGATTCATTATTCCAATTATATGAATAAAGGGCATTTGAATCATTCGCTACTATTTGAATAGCCCCATCGTTAAAGCAACTTGCAATCGTTGAGTTTATCGTGTACATAGGATATTCTCGTTCAATTATTGAGACTGGAGAAGAGGTTGCTGCAACTCCAAATTGATTGACCACATTAACGTTATAGCTCCCCGCAGAACTGACATATATGCTGTCATCAGTTTCTCCATTTGACCAAATAACATTAGGGTAATTCCCATTTACCACTAGAAGTACAGAGTCTCCAGAGCAGGAGGTTAATCCTTGAGTTGAATAGTTTGGAACCGTAATAACAGGCAATGGTTTTGGAGAGGAGCATTCACTAATTACCAGAGTTTGATTTGGTTCAATACTGCTAACCGAGGTTGAGTTTCCATTAGGCCATGTAATTGTCAGAGAATCTAGTGTAGTCCCATTGAGAATTGGAATAATCTTTTTATCTGAATTTTGACCAAGGAATGACTGTGAAACGTGATAGGAGTATAGACGCGACTGCGCGCCATCGAATGCAATAACCTTTGCTCCAGCTGCTTCCCTATTAGAAGTGCAACCTTCTAGTTTAAGCGAAAATCTGAGCGCATTGGTATTGCTTTCATTTTTCCATAGGTTTATTGGGTCATCGTTTGAATTGAGAACCGCAATGTCTGTTTTTCTATCATTATTAAAATCGCCTATAACATTCGTAAATGAATAAGAGGAGTCAGCGCTTAGATTCTGACCATTGAAGCTTCCTGTGCCGTCATTTATATAAAGTATACTGGGCTGCGAAAGGCCAACAGGAAAATAACTGCTTGAAACATATAAATCCTCATCACCATCCAAGTCCGCATCAAAAAAATTATTACCCCAACCGAAGCCATTCGCGAAATCTACACCCCTCTGCGACCCAACCTCATTAAATGTTCCGCTGGCAGTCAACTCTAAAAGCTTACTGTCAATTTTATCGGTAATATGGATGTCTAAATCAAGATCATTATCAAAATCACCAATGGCCAGTCCCATTGCATCTAACTCTTGATAAGCGCCAGTCTCAACGCTTACGTCAGTGAAAGTACTGTCTCCATTATTCCTGAATAATGTATTTCCATCATAAACATCATTTGCCAAGTAAAGGTCCACCCAACCATCGTGATTATAGTCAATTAAAACACCTTGAAAAGTGTATTTAAGAGAGTCTCCTGTTCCACTCATTGCAGAAACGTTATTAAAAATGTTGTTGCTATCTTGAAAAAACATTTTATTCTCCTCTTGGTGTCCAGTATTTGGAACGTAAAGGTCAATCAACCCGTCATTATTAAAATCTCCAAACGCACACCCAGTTCTAAGTATTCCATTTAGACCAGAGAGTCCTGAAGAAAATGTTATCTCATTAAATAACATTCCTCCATCATTCCTGTATAGGTGCACACCACTTAACTCCGTAACAATAAAGGCGTCTAGATCGGTGTCATTATCAAAATCAATCCAACAGAAAAAGAACTGTTTTTCTGGCAGAGTTTGAATAGGAAACACTTCTTCGAATCCAGCACCATAATTATTTTGGAAAAACTTTACTGGTTCCCCTCCAATGGTGCACATTGTAATATCGTCCCAACCATCACCATTAAAATCTCTAATCGAAAGTCCGCCTCCAAAAATTGGCAAGTTACTGTAGCTTTCTGTCAAGCCTAGCTCTCCGGCAACATTTGTAAATGAAGGCTGACTTTGAGCCTCCTCTCCAAAAAGAGTCAGCCATGCAATGAGAAGTATCTTTAAAAGCGATTGAAAATTCATAGATATTCATTCCAAGTTGGTCACGCAAAATTACCAATTCATCTAAGAAGTGTGTTTGATTTTGATCTACTCATCAAGAGTTTAAATTAGGGGCTATTAACCCTAATAACCTTGCATGACCTTCCAAAGTCATCACGAATGAAAAACACTCCTTGCTTATCGGTAATAACTTCTTTCAAGGTGGCACTGATTTGTTTCGACATGAATTGTATGGCGATGCCTTGAAGATTGAACATCGTTAATTCAGAGGAGGAATACGATTGAGAGCAATTATTAGGTGTTTCAACTAGTATCGAAGCGGGTAGATTTTTGCAAGTTAAAGTGCACTTTTCATTTGGGCTTTTTTCCATATTAGTGAGCTTAATACATGGCATGTAGATGTCAATCTTTCTCTCACACTTGTTCTTGTCAATTATGTGAGCTGTGTATAATCCCTCAATTAAATCCTTGCCGATCTTTCCTGTTTGATTTTGTGGGTCATTCCATGATATTGAATAAGGAGGCATGCCTCCAAAAACATCAAGCTCTATCGCTCCTTTGTCAGCTGAATTAGTGTCAGGGGTAACATTAATATGTGCAAGAATTTGATCGGGTTCGTCTATACTAAAGGTGGTATCTACTTGGCAATTATAGGTATCGCTCAAAGTTAGCTCGTAATTCCCAGCGTATACGTTAATGGAAGAGGTGTTCATGCCATTTGACCATAAATATTCATAGGGCTGAGAACCACCTGAAGCATTGATTGACAATAAACCAGTACTATCTCCATAACAGGTTACATTTTCTGAAGTGGCATTAAATCTTATGGGTAAGTAGTTATTGGGACCTTGCATTATTATTGAGTCTTCAATAGCACATGCTCCTTGGTCAGTTACAGTGAAATAATAAACACCAGGGTTTAAGTTGAAAAGACTATCGGTTGTTGAACTATCAGCCCATAGGTACTGATAGGAGGATGAAGGTTCTGTGGGAATAATTCTGATTGAACCATTATTAAAACAACTTGCTAATTCTGATTCAATATTATATTGAGGAAACTCTCGTTATATTATTGTTACATTAGAAGAGATCGCAGATACTCCGAATTGATTCGTTACTGATACGCTGTATGTGCCTCCAGAATGAACAAAAATGCTATCAGTTGTTGCTCCATTTGACCAGATTACACTCGGATAGTTTCCGTCTAGTTTTAGCAAAATACTATCGTTACTACAAAGGGTTAAGTTGTTGGCTTGATAATCAGGAACTAAAATTAGGGGAATAGGGGAGGGAGGAAGACATTCACTTATGTTAATTGATTGATCAGAATTTATATTTGATAGTGAGGTTGCAGCTCCTAAAGGCCAGTTCACGCGCAAAGAATCCATCACTGAAGAACCAATGATGGGTATGATTAGACTGGATGAGTTTTGACCAAGAAAACTCTGCGAGGCATGGAAGGAATACAGCCGAGCAACCCCATTTGAAAAAGTATAAACTTCAGCACCTATTCCATCGCGGTTTGAAGAACATCCCTCCAGTCTGATCTTAATAGAATTATTGGTGGTTGTAGTTTCATTTTCCCAAACTACTGCTTTTGTATTGGCCGAATTATGCACAGCAATATCAACTAATCTGTCATTGTTAAAATCGCCAATTGTATTGCTGAATGAATAGAGCGTATCCCCCAAGATATTGCTACTAGTCATTGAGTTTCCATTATTGTTGTTCACAAAAAGCGAACTGGGCGTGGTTGGACCTAGAGAAGGTATTGTAAGGCCAGAAACATAAAGGTCAAGGTCGCCATCAGCATCAACGTCCACAAAGTTGTTCCCCCAACCGAAGCCTTGATTGAAATCTACACCCATTTCTGTGCCAACCTCGGTGAACGTCCCGTCATTATTATTCCTGAGCAATTTACTATCAGCAAGTCGATCTGTTATATGAATATCCAGATCCAGATCACCGTCATAATCTCCTACTGCTAATCCCATTGCGTCTAATTCTAGATAAGCTCCTGCTTGAACACTTACGCCTGAGAAAGTTGAATCTCCGTTGTTTCTGTAGAGTGTTGTTCCCTCGTAATAATCATTAGCAACGAACATGTCTTTATATCCATCATTGTTGTAGTCGATGATAACAGATTGAAATGAATGTCTTAGTCCATTGCCTGTTCCTGTTATTGCTGTTACGTCATGAAATATGTTGTTAGAGTCTTGAAAGTACATTCTGTTTTCATCGGTTACATCGTAAGAACAAACATAAATGTCAATCAGACCATCATTATTGAAATCACCACACACTCCGCCTCTTAGGTGAACCCCTTCGAAGTTCGAAAGACCACTATTATTGGTTTCATCAGTAAACGAAAACGATCCATTGCGCTTGAATAGACTGATTCCCTCAAGAGCTGAAATACTTAGGAAGTCCTTGTCTCCATCATTGTCATAATCAATCCAAATAGAATAAAACTGTGCAGCATTATTAGTTGGTAAAATTAATGTGTCTTTGAAGGATCCGTAGTGGTTTTTGTAAAACTTTATTTGGTTGGAAAACTCCGTTGTTAGGGTAATGTCATCCCACCCGTCATTATCAAAATCAGTGAAGGACATGCCTCCACCATAAATAGGCAGTGCGCTATAGCTGACAAAATCTGCTCTAGACTCTTCAAGCTTGGAAAAGGAGGGTTGAGAATTCGCGCAATCAACAGTGATAATGAATAGTATTAAAATATGCAGCCATGCATTTATTGACTCGATATGGCTTGCCGTGAATCTTTTCAAATTATTGCGATAAGGCATTACTATAGTTCATTAAGCGATGATTCATTTGCCGCAGGTTCAAAAGTATTGAATGCTTTATTTACAAATACGAATCTTAATTTAACCGACTATGACTCTCTTGACTTGCTAAACTGACTAATATCAGCTACTTTTGCACATATTTTTGAACTTATTTAGATTTGATCTAAATAGATCTGAACTTATCAATAAACAAACGGTTTACACATTATGATAAAGGTGAGCGAAACAGCGAAAAACCAAGTTTTAAAACTTAAAGCTGACGCTGAAGTGGAGCAAGACGCTTTCATCCGTGTAGGTGTGAAAGGAGGCGGGTGTTCTGGTTTGACATATGTTATGGACTTTGATTCTGAACTTAAGGAAGACGATAAAGTGTTTGAAGACAAAGGGGTGAAAATTGTAGTTGACAAAAAAAGCTTTCTGTACTTGGTAGGAACAGAACTAGACTTTTCAGGAGGGCTGAACGGAAAAGGCTTTGCTTTTGTGAATCCTAACGCGAGCAGAACTTGTGGCTGTGGGGAAAGTTTTTCCATTTAATAATTAAGAGAAGAGATTATGGCGTATACAGAAGCAGAATTAGCCAAAGAGCTTAAGGATAAAAAGTACGAATTCGGATTCGTTTCCAACTTTGAGTCAGATAAGGCGCCTATAGGATTAAGTGAAGATATTATACGACTCATTTCTGCCAAGAAAAATGAGCCTGAATGGATGCTGGAATACCGCTTAAAAGCTTATAAAGTATGGCAAGAGATGACCGAACCGACTTGGGCCCACATTCACTACCCAAAGGTTGATTTTCAAGATATTTATTATTATTCCGCTCCAAAAACCAAGAAAAAACTCAACAGTCTTGATGAGCTAGATCCAGAACTTAAGAGCATGTACGACAAGTTGGGCATAAGCACAGAAGAGCAAAAAAGACTTACGGGTGTTGCTGTAGACGTGGTTGTCGATAGTGTTAGCGTTGAGACATCGTTTAAAGAGAAGTTAGGCGAACTTGGAATCATTTTCTGTTCCTTCTCTGAAGCTGTTCAGAATCATCCTGATTTAGTCAAGAAGTATTTGGGGTCTGTAGTTCCAACCAATGATAATTTTTACGCAGCATTAAACTCTGCGGTTTTCACAGATGGCTCCTTCTGTTACATCCCAAAAGGAGTGCGTTGCCCGATGGAATTGAGCACGTATTTTAGGATTAATGAAGCTCAAACGGGGCAATTTGAAAGAACCCTTGTAGTGGCGGATGCTGGCAGCTATGTGAGTTATCTTGAAGGATGCACAGCTCCAATGCGAGATGAAAATCAACTGCATGCCGCAGTAGTTGAGCTAATTGCTTTGGATGATGCTGAAATTAAGTATAGCACCGTTCAAAATTGGTATCCTGGCAATGAAGAGGGAAAAGGTGGAATCTACAATTTCGTGACTAAGCGAGGGTTATGTGAGGGTCGAAACTCAAAAATTAGCTGGACTCAAGTAGAAACTGGATCTGCAATTACTTGGAAGTATCCTAGCTGTGTGCTTAAAGGAGATAATTCAGTAGGCGAATTTTACTCGGTAGCGGTAACAAACAATTATCAGCAGGCTGATACAGGCACTAAAATGCTTCACATTGGAAAAAACACGAAAAGCACAATTATTTCAAAGGGTATTTCAGCGGGTAAAAGCAACAATAGTTATCGAGGATTGGTAAAGGTTTTACCGAAAGCATCAAATGCTCGAAACTTTAGTCAATGTGATTCATTGCTAATTGGAAGTGAATGTGGTGCGCACACTTTCCCTTACATAGAAGCTCAGAACAAGTCAGCGAAGATTGAACACGAAGCGACAACTTCGAAAATTGGTGAAGACCAAGTGTTCTATTGTCTTCAGCGAGGAATAGACGAAGAGAAGGCGGTGAGTCTGATTGTTAACGGATATGCTAAGGAAGTATTGAATAAGCTGCCAATGGAGTTTGCCATTGAAGCACAAAAACTATTAAGCATTTCACTAGAAGGAAGTGTAGGATAAGACTATGTTCCAATTAAATTTTGAATACGAAAACAACGATTAATTCATGAGTGATTTTTTAAATATTAAGGGGCTGCAAGCATCTATTGAAGGGAATCAAATCCTAAAGGGAATTGATTTAGAGATTAACCCAGGTGAAGTTCACGCGATTATGGGGCCTAATGGAAGTGGTAAAAGCACTTTGTCATCTGTTTTGGCAGGCAGAGAAGAATACGAAGTAGAAGGGGGAGAGGTGACGTTTTTAGGGAATGATTTGCTTGATCTATCTCCAGAAGACAGAGCAAGAGAAGGAATCTTTTTAGCTTTTCAATACCCAGTGGAAATTCCAGGAGTGAGTAACATCAACTTCTTAAAAGCGGCTATTAATGCCAAGAGAAAGCATCAAGGCCTAGACGATATTTCTGCTAAAGATTTCATGATGATGGTGAAAGAAAAGCAAGCACTGGTTGAGTTGAAACAATCACTTGCCAACAGATCTGTTAATGAAAGTTTTTCAGGTGGAGAGAAAAAAAGAAATGAAATTTTCCAAATGGCTATGCTTGAGCCCAAGCTCGGTATTTTAGATGAGACTGATTCAGGTTTGGATATTGATGCGCTAAAGATTGTAGCCAATGGGGTTAATAAATTGAAAAACAAGGACAATGCATTTGTAGTAATTACACATTATCAGCGATTATTGAACTATATCGTGCCAGATTTTGTGCATGTATTGTATGATGGACGCATTGTGAAATCAGGAGATAAATCCTTGGCCTTAGAGCTTGAGTCAAAAGGATATGATTGGATTATTAACGAAGTAGAGCCCGCATAAGTGACCCCTCTGTCAGATTCATTCTGTTAGAACGGTCGATTATTTACACCGAAATGTCAAAACAAGATTTTTTAAACCAGTTTGATCATATTACCGCTGCCCTTCCTTTACAAGGAAATGCACGTGCAATAATTCACAACGGATTAGAGTTTCCTACTACTCGAGATGAATACTGGAAGTATACCCGAACGGCTTCAATTATCAATACAAGCTTTAAGCAAAACGATAGTGCGGTCAATACATTAGAACAATATCTAATTGATGGTCTAGACGCTCATCTGATTGTGTTTGTCAATGGAGTGTATAGCAGTGGTCTTTCCAGCACCAATTTACCTGAAGGTGTGAAAGTAGTGGCTTTATCAGAAGCTAGTCTTGAAGATAAAAACTTGATGTGTGAGCATCTTGGTAAGTATATAAATTCTGAAGATCAAGCATTTAGCACTTTCAATACGAGCTATTTTAAGGACGTGGCTTAC
Organism: Flavobacteriales bacterium UBA4422; assembly: GCA_002389645.1. Classification (GTDB taxonomy): domain Bacteria; phylum Bacteroidota; class Bacteroidia; order Flavobacteriales_G; family Salibacteraceae; genus SHAN690. Next base: position 29,511 of record DGQE01000004.1, on the reverse strand, counting down.
CTCAAAGTGGACGATAATATTGAAGTGAAGAAGCCCATTCATGTTTTAAGTCTCAGTGCAGGAGAGAAACAAGCGATCAATATGCGCAACCTTATTGTATTAGGCGTAAACTCAAAAGTAAACATAATCACTCAATATGAAGGTGACAATAATTCAGAATCATTTACCAATGTTGTCACTGAAGTAGCAGCTGGAGCTGGATCTAAAGGAGGCTTGTATATTGTTCAAAACGAAGGCGAAACCGCTTCGCATATTAATTCAACGCAAGTGTCGCAATCGCGAGACAGCCAGTTTAGTGTGATCACCGTTACGAAAACAGGAAAATTGGTCAGAAATAATTTGAACTATGCGGTGAATGGTGAAGGCTGTGAAAGCAATATGTATGGGGTTTATTTCACAAGAGGAAATCAGCATGTAGATAATCATACATACGTAGATCACTTGTTTCCAAACTGTAATAGCAATGAGCTGTACAAAGGTGTAATGACAGATAAGTCAACAGGAGTATTTAATGGAAAGATCATGGTGCGCAGAGACGCTCAAAAGACCAATGCATTCCAAAGCAATCAAAACGTTTTGTTGACTGATTCGGCATCTATATTTACGAAGCCAGAATTGGAAATTTATGCTGATGATGTAAAGTGCTCTCATGGGTGCACAGTCGGACAGCTAGATGAAGAGGCGACTTTTTATCTGCAGAGCCGCGGCCTGAGCAAAGATGATGCGACTAAGTTGTTGATTCAGGCTTTTGCGTCTGACGTAATCGAAAAGCTTGAAATTGATGCACTTCGAGAGTCTCTAGAGGAATTCATTCACAATCAATTTAACAATTGATGCTGGATATTGAATCAATAAGACAGCAGTTTCCTATCCTTGATCAAAAGGTCTATGGAAAGCCTTTGATTTATTTTGATAATGCTGCTTCTTCACAAAAGCCATTGCGTGTCATTGATGCCCTTTCAAAATATTATAAAGAAGAGCATTCTAATGTGCACCGTGGAGTTCATTTTTTGAGTCAGCGTGCCACCGATAAGTTTGAGGCCGTTCGCAAAGAATCGCAGGCATTTATTAATGCTGAACACGACCACGAAATCATTTTTACACGTGGTGTAACAGAGTCAATTAACTTGGTTGCATCAAGCTTCGGAAAAGTATTCATTGAAGAGGGCGATGAAGTGTTGATTTCTGCCATGGAGCATCACAGTAACATCGTGCCATGGCAATTGATGTGCAATGATTGGGGTGCGGTATTAAAAGTCATTCCAGTCAATGACGAAGGCGAATTGATCATGGAAGAGGTTGACCAAATTCTTTCCGGGAAAACCAAAATCGTTGCTGTTAATCACGTCAGTAATACGCTAGGAACGGTAAACCCAATTGAAGAAATCATCACCAAAGCGCACAAGGTTGGTGCCGCTGTATTGATTGATGGTGCGCAGAGTGGTCCGCACATGAAGGTAGATGTTCAAGCATTAAACTGCGACTTCTATTGCCTTTCATCACATAAAATGTACGGCCCAACCGGTATTGGCGTGTTGTATGGAAAAGAAGAGTGGCTAGATCAAATGCCACCGTACCATGGCGGTGGAGAGATGATTGAAACAGTAACGTTTGAAGAAACTACTTACAATGGCCTTCCGTTCAAGTTTGAAGCGGGAACTCCTAACATAGCAGACACTATTGCTTTTGGCGAAGCACTTGGCTTTATAAATGATTTAGGAATTGAAGAAATTGCCCATTGGGAAATGGAGCTGCACAATTATGCTGTGGACAAATTAATGGATATTGAAGGATTAAGGTTCGTTGGTACAGCAAAAGAAAAAGCCAGTGTGATTTCATTCTTGGTAGGGGATATACATCCGTATGATATAGGAACCATTTTAGATCAACAAGGTGTGGCGGTTCGAACTGGCCAACATTGCACGCAGCCTTTGATGGACAGGTTTAAAATACCAGGTACGGTGCGCGCTTCGTTTGCTGTTTACAATACTAAAGCCGAAGTCGATGCTTTTGTTGAAGCGTTGAAGAAGGCTGTTCAAATGTTATCCTAAAAAGAGATTTATTTTCTTCATAATCAATGCATATTCGTGCTTGACTTATGGCCAAAACAAAAACTGCTTTCGTTTGCCAAAATTGTGGCTCGAACTATCCGAAATGGACAGGTAAGTGCAATGCTTGCGGTGAGTGGAATACCTTGATCGAAGAGATCATTCACAAAGAATCTAAGACTGGGTTGCGTAGAAATTATACGGACAACCTTACTAAAAAGCCAGTGCCAATTACCAAGGTTAGTGCTGACGTTGCTGAGCGTATTCCAATTCCTGATGGAGAATTGAGTCGAGTATTGGGCGGAGGAATTGTGCCAGGAAGCGTCATGCTGATTGGCGGTGATCCAGGAATTGGTAAGTCAACATTGCTATTGCAGTTGGGGTTAAACTTTCAAACAGCCAAGATTCTCTATGTTTCTGGCGAAGAAAGCGCCAATCAAATCAAGATGCGTGCTGAGCGCATTGGCAATTTGCACGATAATTTGTTGCTGCTGACAGATACTTCCCTTGAACGTGTTATGGAGCGCATTGATGAGGCTGTGCCTGATTTAGTAATCATTGATTCTATTCAAACAATGCAGAGTCCTGAGATTGACTCTGTGCCAGGTTCTGTGGCTCAAATTCGAGAGTGTACAGGCGAGTTGATTCAATTTGCGAAAGAGTCAAACACTCCTGTCATACTTATTGGACACATTACCAAAGAAGGAAACATTGCTGGCCCAAAAGTGATGGAACATATGGTGGATGTAGTGCTTCAGTTTGAAGGTGATCGACAGCATTTGTATAGACTTTTGAGGTCGTCTAAAAACCGATTTGGATCTACCAATGAATTGGGTATTTATGAAATGCAAGGCAGCGGGTTGAAAGAAGTGGACAACCCATCTCAAGTTTTACTATCTCAACGTGATGAGGGATTGAGTGGCTCGGCAATTGCGGCAAGCATGGAGGGCGCTCGACCAATGATGATTGAAGTGCAGGCCTTAGTGAGCACCGCTGCATACGGAACACCGCAACGAACAACGACAGGATTTGACCAGCGCAGGCTGCATATGTTATTGGCTGTTTTAGAAAAGCGCTGCGGATTTAACATTGGAAAATTTGATGTGTTTTTAAACATGGCGGGTGGAATTCGTGTGGATGATCCAGCCATTGACTTAGCTGTGATTTGCGCTGCACTTTCAAGTTCAGAAGATTATCCTATTCCTGGTCAAACATGTTTTGCTGGTGAAGTAGGGTTGAGCGGGGAGATCAGACCAGTGACGCGCATCGAACAGCGAATTCGAGAAGCAGAGAAACTCGGATTTGAAGAAATCTATATTTCAGGTTATGGGTTGAAAGGATTGGACTTGAAAAGCTTCGGAATAAAGATCCAACAAGTGAAGCGTGTTGACGAAGTGTTTCAAGGTCTATTTGGCTAAGCTACGCTCTTCTGGGTTCCACCACTTGCTGTGCCCCACCTTATAGATTCCGAGTTCATGGTGGTAGCCAATAGTATCGGTAATGTGGTATTGTAAAAAGGTGACACTGTAAAACGAAGTGTCCAACACCAGGGCGTATTCTACCCCTTTGTCAATCAACGGATCTAAATCTTCCACATCATAAACACCCGAAAGCTTGGTGTAGCCAGCGCGATTAAGAAAGAAAAGACTGATGTTGCTGCTTTCATCCTGAGGAACTACAAATTTGGATGATTGAGGGATGTTGTTTTCTGTGAGAAAAGACTCAATGTCATATAGACTTTCAGAAAGATCAAGATCGTTGAACCAGCCTTGATAGGTTTTACGCGTTTTAACCACTGCAGCATGCGCTGTTTGCCAGGAAATGGTTCCAAGCAGCAGAATACTCGCAACGCGTATCCAATTATTTTTTAGATGTATATCAATGGATTTGGTGGCCAATACAATTAGCGCTAGCATCGGAAAAAAGAACGGTAAAAAGTAGTAATCGTGCTGTTCTAAATTGATGAAGAACAAAAGGCTGTAGGTGATGCTTCCAACCACAAGAAGAAGGGTGAAAATTAAAGGCTCTTTTTTAAAGGACTTAATTGAAAAGGCCGTGACTAGAAGTGCCAACAGAATTACCAGCAAATACCAACGAGTAAAAATAGTTGGAACCCAAAACTCCAAAACCTGATTCCAAATTTGCAGGATGGTTTCTGTATTCAAATGCCATATAGGTCGAATGGATGTAGCGAAATAGGTTGTTTCATGAAGCAAATTATACCATGATATGTACTGATACCATGCAACAATTGGAACCATCGTGAAGGTGCCGTAAACCAACCATTTCACAAACACCGTGTTCCTTTCTTTCCTCCAAAAAGAACAGAATATGAAGGTTGCAAGAAATGCGAACATCGGTAAGAGCATCGAAATTTTAGTCAATCCAGCGATAATGAAAGCCAAGCTGCTTAACACCAATGAAAGTGTCGTGTTTGAGGATCTATGAGTTATTAGGAAACTTGAGCCAATGAGCGCAAGACCAAATGCAGCAGCATCAGGTAGTGTGCTTACCGAGTAATTCATAAAGGTGGGTGAACAGATGACAAGGAACACCGATAACACGGCCAATAACTTAGCTCTATAAAAGTCTAAAAGCGTGTTGAGGATAAAGAAAAGCCCCGCAAGCAAAGGCAGAAAAAAAATGAACCGCAGTATAAAAGGATGATAACCTAGAATAGAATAAACCTTGCCCCCGACAAAATAAAACAAAGGAAATTCGCCACCTGCGCTGCCATCGTCTCCAAACTGATTGAAGATTTTCGGTTGAACAACACTGTTATTTTCTTGCGAAAAAATTCTGGCCATTGATGCTCCATCAGACTGCCGCCATTGATGCACTCCATGGGGTGGTTGAGTTAATGTTATGTCCAGCCTTAGATCATGAAAAAAGTAACCAAATACAATGATGAAGAGGAGATGATAGAAAATTTTGTACTCGAACAACTTTTGCATGGGCGATCGAAATTAGCTTTTATTTCAGCATGTCTAATGAAATACGAACCTACATTTGTCATTCTATGCTGAGCCGAAAAATTGATCTTGTATTGCCCGTGTATAATCCGAATAAGGGATGGCTAGATCAGGTGCAAGCCAATCGGCAGTTACTCGCTGCAGCTTGCGGTGAGGAAATACGACTCATCATCGTTGACGATGGCTCAGAAAAGAATTTAGGCATAGAACCCAATACTTTCCAAGAGACTGTTCAATTGATTAAGCTGCCCTTCAACCAAGGCAAAGGCGCAGCGCTTCGCAAAGGGTTTGAAGCAGCTGATGCGCCCATTGTTTTGTTTACTGATATTGATTTTCCATACGAAATAGACAGCATTGTAAAGGTTGTTCGCTCCATTGAGAATGGCGCAGACGTTAGCCTTGGCTATCGTGAAGACGATTATTACGACAGGGTTCCCTTGTTCCGAAAAATCATGTCGGAGTCTTTTCGCTTTGTGCTGAAAACCATACTTCGCTTTCCCATTACAGACACTCAATGCGGCTTGAAAGGAATGAACCAGCGTGGGAAAGACATTTTCATGCAAACTAAGATCGACCGATTCTTGGTTGATATGGAGTTTATAAAACGTGCAGTGAAAGCCAAAAATCTGCGCATTGAGCCGGTGGTGGTTCAGTTGCGATATGATGTGGTGTTCAGTAAAATGGGCATTCGAGTTATTATTGGTGAGCTGATGAACTTTATGAGGATCTTCTTTGTCTAATTAAAGTAACGTTCGTTTGGCTTGCAGGCATTTTGGCAAAGCAATAAAAACGGCATTTAAGCTAAAACACATGTTTTCATTATTTAAAGGAAAGTCCGAGCTAGAAAAGCTCAACGAGAAGTATAAAAAATTGCTGGAAGATGCGCATAGGCTTTCTACTTCAAACAGAACCTTGAGTGATCAAAAAACGGCTGAAGCCAATGAAGTGCTGAGTCAAATTGAAGCATTGAATAAAAATAGCTAATTGATAGATGCGCTTATTCAGCGTCTTTCTCGAAATAGGTTAATGCAATATGTGCTTCCGATTAATTTTCTGATAATCCCAAGTGAAGAGCATTGGATTGTCAAATGATTTACTAATATTTGGTGCACCTACTAAACAACCTATGAGAAAACTAATCACGGCAGCCTTGTTGATTTTAGCGTTGAATACGCTCAAAGCCCAAACATTTAAAAGCGGTGAAAACACAAAATGCCAAGTTCAGGTGGCTTTTGCAATTTCCGAAGGTGATGGCTTTGGCGAATATTCCATAACCAGATTGGTTGCATTAGAGCCTGGAAAATCACATAACTTCAGAAGCGAAGAATTCACACGCAGACAGATTTATAGTAAAGTAGAATGGGATGAAATGTTCATCGTACGATTTGAGCCAACAGGTGTTACACATTTCTTAGATGCCACCGTGCCCAATGGATACGAGACGTATTTGAGTGGAGGATGCTCCTTAACCCAAAGGCCATTCTATAATAGAGATGGAGAGTTCATCATTGATGCATCTGCCAACTAGAAATAAAACAAATTAGAAAAAAGGCGATCCAATTGGATCGCCTTTTTTTATTTCCTACAATGGGATATTGCCATGTTTCTTTTTCGGTAGCGTGCTTACCTTGTTTTCGAGCATTTCAAACGCTCTGATCAATTTTTCTCTAGTTTTTTCAGGTTTAATAACCTCATCAACATAACCTCTAGCCGCAGCATTGTATGGATGAGCAAATAACTCTGCATATTCATCTTCTTTCTCTTTCAATTTGGATGCAGGGTCCGATGCCTCGCCAATTTCTTTTCTGAAAATAATTTCAGCAGCTCCTTTCGCTCCCATGACGGCAATTTCAGCTGATGGCCAAGAATAATTCATGTCTGCACCAATGTGCTTAGAGTTCATAACATCATAAGCACCACCATAGGCCTTGCGCGTAATCACAGTTACTCTTGGAACTGTAGCTTCACTGAATGCATAAAGCAATTTCGCACCATTCGTAATAATCGCGTTCCACTCTTGGTCAGTTCCAGGCAAGAAACCAGGTACATCTTCAAATACCAATAATGGAATATTGAAGCAGTCGCAAAAACGAACAAATCGGGCGCCTTTTTTGGATGAGTTTACGTCTAAAACACCAGCTAATACTGCTGGTTGATTTGCTACAATACCGATGCTTCGTCCAGCTAAACGCGCAAATCCAACTACAATATTCTCTGCATAGTCTTTGTGCACTTCAAGAAAAGACTCTGAATCAACTGTTCCCGTAATAACTTCTCGAATATCGTACGGTTGGTTAGGGTTGTCAGGGATAATTTTACTCAGAGCATCGCGCGTTTCATCGCCTAATGTGTATGGAAGCGTTGGTGGTTCATCTTCGCAATTTGATGGCATGTAGCTCAGCAATTGCTTAATTTTATCAAGAGCTTCAATTTCATTTTCGCAAGCAAAGTGCGTTACTCCTGATTTAGATGCATGAGTCTCTGCTCCTCCTAACTCTTCTGATGATACGTCTTCATTGGTTACAGTTTTTACCACGTTTGGGCCAGTAACAAACATGTAACTGGTATTTTCTACCATTAAGATAAAATCTGTCAAAGCAGGCGAGTAAACCGCTCCACCAGCACATGGGCCGAGAATGGCACTGATTTGAGGGATGACTCCACTTGAGAGAGTGTTTCGGTAAAAAATATCAGCATATCCACCAAGAGAAACTACGCCTTCTTGAATGCGCGCTCCTCCTGAGTCGTTCAAACCAATAACCGGTGCGCCATTTTGCATAGCCAAGTCCATGACTTTTACGATTTTCTCAGCATGCGCTTCCGCTAGCGACCCACCTAAAACGGTGAAATCTTGGGAAAACGCATAGACTAAACGGCCATTTACTTTTCCATATCCTGTAATCACACCATCACCAAAAAACTTTTGTTTGTCTAAACCAAAGTTTGTGCTTCTGTGAGTGACCAACATTCCCATTTCTTCAAAGGTTCCTTTATCGAAGAATAGCTCAATGCGCTCACGTGCAGTTAACTTTCCCTTTTTGTGTTGTGCGTCAATTCTTTTTTCACCTCCACCAAGCTTAGCTTCAGCGATTTTACTATCTAGTTTGTCAAGCTTTTCGTTCATTCTACTTTGATTGTATTAATCTTGTGAAAAGAGTCCTTATTGGATATTCAAATCTAATTAAACTTGATAGTTTTCAACCGCAAATCGTCACACCCTTTGGACTAAAGCATGAAAATTGAATTCAACAATTCTAGGGTTGCTTTAATACTCGCACTACCCGTGTTTGTTTACATCAATATTCGTGCAATGATGCTGGCATTCACATACGATGAGTGTTGGACATATTTGGGCTATGCCACCGAAGACTTTTGGAAGGTTGTCACCAACGAATTCCCAGCAGCTAACAATCATGTCTTGCATTCATTGGTTATGGGATGGTTTTATGACATGTTTGGTCAATATGAGTATGCGCTGAGATTGCCAGTGTTGATTTCATTCGTTGTTTTTACTTTTTTTATTTATAAGATTTCCAAACAGCTTTCAGCCAAAATGTGGTGGATGCCATTTATATTGATTGTTTACCAACCCTATTTGCTCGATTATTTTGTTGCCGCCAGAGGTTATGCCTTAGCTATGGCATTTATGTTCGGCTCAATTTATTTCATTTACTTGTTTGCAGAAAAGCCTAACATGAGACGGGTTTGGTCAGCTTTGATTTTTGCTAGCCTAGCGGCCTATTCTAATTTCACCTATTTGTTGTTTTTTATTGCTGTTGTGCTTTGTGTTTTAGCTATTAGTGTGCAAAAGCGAAAAGTTGCCCGAACAACAGGTGTAATAGGCTTAGTGAGCATAGTCTTAGCAGTGATTGTATATAAGCCGATTACTCAACTGATTGCTGCTAAGGAACTATACTATGGTGGGGTATCTGGATTTTTCAATGATACATTGTCAACACTTGCGAGAAGCTTTGTTTATGGCACTTCTGAAGTAAATGTTCTGTCGTGGTTTTTTGCACTGGTTATTGCACTGGCAGGTGTTCTAGCGTTAGCCAAATTCTTGTCAAGAACTGCGCTTGGGGTTGGCTTTTGGCTGACGTTTATTCTCATTGCAATAGAAACAGGAAGTATTTTACAGCATCACCTTATTGGGTCACCTTACTTGATCGATCGTACCGCCATTTTCTTCATTCCATTGATTCTTTTCGCACTTTCTTGGATAGTACTGCAGCTAAAAGAGGGATTAATAAGAAACATCGTGGCTTTTGCCTTTATTTTCTTGTCCCTAATCAACGTGCTAAGCTCGTTGAATGTGAGCTATCTTTTAGATTTTAAGGAGTATGCAGATGCGGATAAGGCAATTCAAATGATATATGAAGATGATAGTCTTCCTCAGGATGGATTCTCCATAGGAAAATCTATTTATATGAATGCCCCGATCAATTTTTATCGGGTAAAATATGGATTGGAAAGAATTGAGCAATCTGGATTGGAGTATTGCGAAGAGACCCAGAACACAAAGTATTATTATATGTTCGAGAAAGACATTTCATGCTTAGAAGACAAAGACGTTGAGTTAATGCAGTACTTTCCAATTTCTCGTACTTATTTGTACCGGGCTATGTAAAATTAAGGAGGCTCTATTTATAAATAGAGCCTCCTTGCAACCTAACTAAACAGAGAACGATTTCTTAAAACATGAGCTGCAAGCCTACATCAAAAGGCATGAGATCATTTGCTGTTGTATTGGATTGAAATAATGGATTGAGGCCATAATTTGCATATATGTTTACTGGACCATAACCTACTGATGCAATAGCATGAAAGAGAAATGGGTTTAAGTTGTAGTCTGATCGAACACGAGGCTTATAAGTTTCACCTCCTGAAGTGTATTCTTGCTTTAACCTTGAAGCAATTCTCCAAGACTCTTGACCTCCAACTGCTAAACGCACCGCTTTATTCTCGTCTTTACTGGTACTAAATCCAATCATGAGAGGTGCAGTAATGTAAGTTGCTTTTAATTTGTTTTTGCTCAAGCTGATGGTGCTATCAGTAGAATAAGAGAAGGGAGTTGTGTTGTTGAGGGTTACATACTTACTCGTAAATGTGTAGTTGGCAAAGTGCATTCCTAATCCGGTTACCAACTCAACATGTTGTTTGTAAAGCCTAAAGTCTTTTTCAAATAAGTTAAGATCCCAGCTTACACTTCGGCCATAATCTAGCTCTAAGTTATTGTCTAAGCCTGCTAAAGGCAAACCTTTGTCTCCATTCGATTATCCATTGACTCCAATTCTAATTCCTGCCCAGTGACTTACATTGTCACCTTTTTTATCTTTCTTACTCTCGTTGGTATCGCTCGCAATGACCTCTCCATCAACAATAACTGTATTAGTTTCTTTTTCTAGATCATTTAAAACAATGATTTTCATTCCTGCTACTTTTACAATAGTTGAGTCTTGACCTTTTTTAGGTGAGATGACTACTTCAACATCATCAGATTTACTTTTAGTTGAATCTGTAGGTGAGTTCTCTTGTGCTTTTACACTTGAGATTGCAAAAAGGGCAAGTGCGAATAGTGTGATTTTAGTTTTCATAATTTCTTAATTTGAGTTAGGACGGAGGGGGTTTCAATAAGTTACAGAAGAAATCAATTATTTATAGTTAACCCGCTTAAAACCGAAGTTTCCTGCAAGAAATTCTATGGTTTTTTTATCCGATTTTTCTTCTGAGGTGTTTAAAGCAACATTGTCTCTATCATCAATTGTTTTGACAATACTCTCTTTCATCAAGGCCAATGTGGTTGGTGTTTTTTCTGGGTCCAGTCCGAAGAATTGTTTTCCTAAACCTTGGTTAAGGTTTAGTTCTTCTGAGCTCTTCTGAGCTGCAAGACCTTACTTTTCTTCACTTATCCATTCTGAAATTTGAGGCTGATATGAAATCGGTGCTCTTTTTTTCACTTCAGCATCACCGAAAGAAACCTCTGGGTTGAGTGTTGAAATTTGCTCCAGAGAAGGTTCTCGTTCAAACGCTGATTGCTTAGAAACTGAATTTTCTTGAAGGGCGATTTTTTCAACATACTGCTTTTCATGGGCAATGCTAGCGGGTTTAGTCCTTTGCTGTATCATTGATTCTATGGCTGTAAAATCTTCAACTCCATTTCGAGGGATGTATTTTTCTTTATTGATCACATTCCAAATGGTTGTACTTCCCAATGCAATCAGCAAAACGGCTGCTGCGCGATAAATGATTTGAGTAGTGTTTTGCCAAAGTGGAATTGGCTTCTTCAATGAAGACTTTGAAGGAAAAACGACATCCTTATTTGGTCTCAGCATCGTTTTTTGAAAGAGTCTGTAATCTTTCTCGATGGCAGGATTTGAAGCAACAAATTGTTGAACTTCTTTTTCTTCAATATCATTCAACTCACCTTCTACGGCCGCAATAAGATAGTCTTCGTAATTGTCATCTGAAATGGCTCCTGTGAAGTTGATTTTAAGAGCGTTTTTATCGAAAGCAGGAGCGATCGATGACTCTAGCTTGTCAACGTTTCTGAGTTCATCTATTTCAACAGCAATTTCAGGATTAAGAATCAAAAACGCATCAAAAGAAGTCGTGAGTTCCTCGCTCAACGTCCCATCAATGTAATCCATTGCGTAAACCTCGTAATTTGATATGTTGATTTCTTCACTCATAATACCGCTTCAATGCTTCCAATATATTCTTTCAATTTTTGTCTTCCTCTGAATATGTAAACCTTCACTTGAGATAAACTCAATTGGGTTACCTCTGCTATTTCATCATAGTTGCACCCATCATTGTTGGGCGTAAATGTGTTTGGAATATAAACAGTCCATGGCCAACATTCTTGCAAGTCATGAGACTTTTGAGACGTGGATTCATGAATCACCGTTTTGTCGATATCTTGATGTTTATTGTCTCTTCTAAATCCATCAATAATTTTATGGTGAACAGGGGTAAACAAATAGCTTTTCACTTTCGCAGGGTCAACATTTTCCTTTCTTTCCCATAATTTCACAAAAGCATCTTGAACTGAGTCTTTTGCTGCATCTTCATCCTTGCACATAGAATAAGCAAACCTGTACATGCCATCTGCGTGTTGATCTACTATTCTATTCTTTAACAGTCAATGTTGGTTCAGTTGCGTCAGTGAGACGACTCAGTGAAGATAAAGTTACAGGCAAATAAAATATTTTTCAAAAAGCCTTCTATTTTTACTGTTTATGTTTGTTCTTAGATAAGACGAACAATGTCAAAAAGATACGCAGTTATTGGCTTAGGCCAATTTGGACGAGCAATTGCTTCCGTGCTCGCAGGGAAAGGAGCAGAGGTTATCGCAATCGACAATAACCCTAACAATATTAAGTCTATTAAAGACGATGTGGCGCATGCAATTACAATGGACGCTACAGATAGAAAAGCATTAATGTCTCAAGGCATTGATGAAATTGATGCCGTTGTTTTGGCTATTGGAAAAGATTTTGAAGCTCTTCTGCTTTGTGCGGCTCATTTGTTGGAAATGGATGCAAAGCGAATTATTGCAAGAGCTCATGGGAAGCATCAGCGCATGATTCTTGAGCGATTGGGGGTTTCAGAAATTCTTTCTCCTGAAGATGAGGTTGGGAAAATTGTTGCTGAACGATTGCTCAATCCAAATATTTTGAGTTATCTCGAATTACCAGATAGCTACGAAATTGTTGAAATTAAAGCACCAAAAGGAATCATAAATCGATCGTTAGAAGACATCGGGTTGAGGGATAAGTATAAGCTAACTGTGATTACGATCAAGCGAGAGTTTCTTGAAAAGCAAAATGGTCAGACCATATCTGAGCAGCACGTTTTGGGGGTTCCGAGTTCGCAAACTACTATAACTGAGAATGACACATTAATGGTTTTTGGTTTGGTAAAAGATATACAGCGCTTTACCGATATCAATTGCTAGTCGTCTTAGGAATACAGTCTTTGTGACCTTTCATACAGATTTAACAGGTTGCAATTTGTTATTTTCGTGACCCTAACTTTAATATAGATGAGATTTTATTTGATTTTGGCAGCCTCACTGCTCGCGTCTGTTACCATGAACGCGCAGCAAAAGTGTGGTCAACATTTACTTGAAAACGCATTGCGGGCGTCCGACCCGCAGTTAGATGCGTTCATTGCAGAACAGGATGAATTGGCGCGGGCTCAAGGGCAGAACTATTCTTCAAGGGCTGAGAAGATTATTATTCCAGTGGTTTTTCATGTAATCCATGACAATGGTGATGAAAATATAAGTGATGCTCAAATCTATGATGCGATGCGACTTATGAATTTAGATTACAGTGCGTCTAGCCCTGACTTAGATGATGTAATAGCTAGTTTTCAAGATGATATTGGAGATGCTGAAATTGAATTCAGACTTGCCACATTAGATCCAACTGGAAACCCAACGACTGGTATTGATAGAATAGTTTCGACTAGCACATATGTAGGAAATGAAAGTACAAAGTTGAATCCATGGCCACGAAACATGTACCTTAATGTTTGGACAGCTGATGAAATCACCATTAATGGTGTGCCTGGAGCTGCTGCTGCTTATTCAAGAAGACCTCCTGCCGCTCAGTTTAATGCTAGTACGGATGGGATAATTTCCAATCACATATATATTGGTTCAATTGGAACCTCATCAGATGATTCTAAGACGCTATCTCATGAAGCAGCGCATTATTTAAACTTGAAACATACATGGGGCGACTCAAATAACCCCGGATGTGATGGGACTACAACAAATCCAAACGACCCATGTTTCGGTTCGAACAATTGCAACGAGGATGATGATGTTAATGACACTCCTCGCACGGTTGGAACTGACGATGGCTCATGTAACTTGAACGCCCCTGGGTGCTTTGCAGGTCAAATTAGCAATGTTCAGAATATAATGGATTACGCTTCTTGCGAGGCTATGTTTACAAAAGGACAAGTATCGAGAATGCGCAGTGCACTTAATAGCTCTACAGCTCAGAGAAATCAGCTATGGACAAGTTCAAATTTGTCGGCTACTGGAGTAACAGAATTAACTGCTGCAAACTATTATGTAGAACGCCCAGTGGCGTGTAGAGGAGAGGTTATTCAATTTTTCGATGCTTCAACTTATGATCCTGATTCTTGGAGTTGGGAGCTTATTGGTCCTTCTGCCACATATACTTCTTCTGACCAAAACCCAGTTTTTGAAATGAAAGACCAGGGCACATACACAGTAAAGCTCACCGTATCTCAGGGGTCGGTTACAGAAACTATTGAAGACGTTGATGCTTTTGTCGTTTCAGATGTTTATGGCACAGCAATGCCGTTCAGAGAGTCTTTCGATGGAGAGACTTCAGGATGGGTAAGTGATAATCAAGGGGCTCTTAATACTGAATATACTTGGAGTCTTAATGAAAACGTAGGGTTTGACGATTCGTTTTCATATATGATGAATAACTACGGTCAGAGTTCAAATGATGAAGATGACTTGTACTTTTCAAGTGTTGATTTTAGACCAATGATATCTGCGTCAATGAGTTTTAAGCTAGCCTATGCAAGACGAAGCAGCATTGACTCTGATCGATTGACAGTGTCTGTAAGTAATGATTGTGGTGAAACATGGACGACATTCTGGACAGGAATTGCATCCTTCATGAATAATGGAAGGCCAAATACTTCTTCGGCTTTTGTTCCTGAATCATCATCCGATTGGATTTCGGTAAACGTACCAACAATACCGCTGTCTTGGGTTTCAGAGGACGCAATTTTCAGATTTAGATTTAGAGCGGGCGGAGGCAATCACTTGTATATTGATGACATAAATATTAATGGTGTATTTTCTGAAACACCTTTCTTAGTTTATCCTCTAGATCAATCGACAGAAAGACCGAATGATGTTAAGTTGAATTGGAGAGCAGTTGACAAAAGCTCTGAATATGAGTATCAATTGAGTAAAGATGCAAGCTTTAGCTCTCTTGAAGCATCAGGAACTTTAGCTACTCTTAGTGATAAAGACTCTGAAAGAGAAGATACTGAGTTTAGAACGGATGCTTTAGAAAATGGGATGACCTATTATTGGAGAGTTCGCGCAAAAGTGAGTGGCTCAATGTCTGATTGGAGTGAAGTTTGGAGCTTCACTGTTGCTGCAGATGGGGTAGGTGTAAACGATATAAATGATTTAACAGGAATATCGGTTTATCCTAATCCAACATCTAACGTTGTAAATATTAGACTCAAGAATGAGCATGACGATGTGATGCTATTAGTATACAATTTGAATGGACAAATCGTTCAGCGTTCTATTGTTGGCCGAGTGAGTGCATCAGATGAAGTTAGTCTTTCAACAAGCGAGTTGAGTGCAGGTAGCTATATTCTTGAAGTTTCATCTTCAAGTCAAAAGTGGAATCAACTTTTGATGATCAACAAATAATTATCAACCTTATTGTGAAAGCTTTTTAGACTTTCTTAAGCTTACAACATAGACTCCACTGAAGATTAATGCTGCTGATAGCACTTTGATCCAGTGGAGTTTTTCCATTCCTAGAAAAATGCTCATCGAACTGGCCAAAACAGGCTGTAGATAGATATATGCGCTAACAACAGCAGGGCTAACACTTTTCATAGCGTATACATTTAAGAAATAAACAAGGAATGTTACGCAAATGATGACATATGCCACTCCAAAAAGCACATCAGTAGGCATTGCTGCCCAATCAACAGCCAAGGCTTGATCGTAACCGAAAGGAAAAACCATCACGCAGCCAAAAGTGAACACCCATTTGATTACGGTCATGGCCTCATATTTCGCCATCAAGGGTTTTACCGTAACTAAGTAAATGCCATAACTAAGGGCGTTTATTAGAATCATTCCGTCACCTAATGGGTTGCCTGATTTCCATTCTATTTGACCTAAGCCCAAGATGACAGGAAGAATAATGAGCATAAGGGATCCAATCAACCCAAGACTTATTCCAGCAATTTTAAATGGCGTAATTCGCTCTTTAAGAATAACTGCTGATGCAAGTAGAACCAGCACCGGATTAGAAGTCATGATAACGCTGGCATTCAATGGTGAGGTTAAATTCAACCCATTGAAAAAGAAAAGTTGATTCATTGCAACACCAAAAAGAGCTGCTTGAATGAATCGAGGATAGTCTTCTCGTTGAATTTTTTCTTTTGAAATAAAACGATGTACAATCCAGAATAGAATGGTGGCTCCAAAAACGCGGTAGAAAATGAATCCTGAAGGACCAATATAAGTGGGCATAATTCCTTTAGCCACGATGTAGTTTATGGCGTAGAATAATCCAACTACAAACAGAGCCAAATGTGCCTTAAGAACATTACTCACTGAGTGCAGCTTTAATTTCGGCAACATTCTTCTTGCTGTTGCCTACATATGCGTCTCCATCGATAATATATATTGGCCGTCTTAGGAAAGTGTATTCGGTAAGGATTAACTCCCCCATTTGATCGTCAGATAGAAGCTTTTTATTCCACCCTTGCTCTCTGAACTTGATGGCACGCTTATTCAACAATGACTCGAAAGAACCGTGTTTCTTTTTAATTTCTTCTAACTCTTCTTTTGAAATTTGCTTTTGCTTTATGTCTTGAAGCTCGAAACCATCGGTTCCAGTTTCGTTCATAATTCTTTTACAAGTGTCGCAAGTGGCTAGGTAATATATTTTATTCATCGCTGATCTTTTCGGCCTCAAAGTTAGTGCTTGTCTTTTGGACGAAATCACTCGAAATTCATATGTTTTCAAAGGTGGTTTAATTGGCTTAAGCGTTTTCTTTGTACCTAGCGTTTTTAAATGGCAAAAAAGCGAAGCAGTCCGATACGGCAACTTATGAGTCCAGGCAAGATTTTTATCCCTATTGGGATAGGACTAGCTATTGTCGCCTATTTTATTATTAGTGACTATAACGAACAGAAAGAAGCATTAAGCGCTATCTCTTGGACTTGGAGGTCTACGATGTGGTTTGCTGTTGCCCTTATTATGGTTGCCTTGAGAGATGTGGGTTATATGATTAGGATTCGCATCCTTACAGATAATAAACTTAATTGGAGACAGGCCTTTGACGTGATAATGCTTTGGGAGTTTGCCTCGTCTATTACACCTTCAGTAGTTGGTGGCTCTGGCGTGGCCATTTTCATCGTTAATCGCGAGAATATTCCGCTTGGCAGAAGCACTGCTGTAGTTATGATTACCGCATTTTTAGACGAATTGTTTTACGTGTTGATGGTTCCACTTGTCCTTTTAATTGTTGGGCTTGATAATCTCTTCCCTGTGAGTATGCAAAAGGAATTTTTTGGCTATATGCTTGGTGCCAGAGAGATCTTTATTGTGGGGTATCTTTTCATTTTGATGCTGATATCTGCTATTTGGTTAGGTATTTTTAAATTTCCAAATTCTGCAAGGGCTTTGATCATCAAAGTATTTTCAATTGGGTTTTTGAATCGATGGAAAAAGGGGGCTGAAGAAACAGGTAATGACCTTGTAATTACCAGTGCTGAGCTCAAAACGAAACCACTTTCTTTTTGGATTAAGGCATTCGTAGCTACTTTCCTTTCATGGACAGCACGCTTTTGGGTGGTGAATTTTTTAATTCTTTCATTCACGATCATAGACATTTCGTTGCTTGACCATTTCTTGATTTATGCCCGACAATTGGTAATGTGGGTTATTCTTTTAATCTCTCCAACGCCTGGTGGAAGCGGTATAGCAGAAGTAGCATTCTCCGGTTTTTTACAAGAGTTCATTGTTCCTTCAGGGTTGGCAATATCCATCGGGGTGATTTGGAGATTAATCTCGTACTATCCTTATTTATTGATGGGAGCTATTATATTACCTCGTTGGATACAAAGAGTTTATTTGGGTCGTAAGCTAATTACATTCAAAAAACCAGAATCTTAGAATCTTGCGCTGAAAGCAAAAGGTCTACTTGTATTTTGTGTAAGACTTTACATTCGAAGAAATGAATGATAAAATGAAATTTGAGACAAAGGCAATACACGCAGGAGTAGAGCCTGATTCGGCCACAGGCGCAATAATGACGCCTATATATCAAACGACAACGTATGCGCAACCCCGCCCAGGTGAACATAAGGGATATGAATACAGCAGGTCTTCAAACCCAACTCGTAATGCTCTCGAAAAGAACTTAGCTGCTCTCGAAAATGCCCAGCACGGATTAGCTTTTGGAAGTGGTTTGGCAGCTATTGATGCTTGTATGAGGTTATTGAATCCGGGAAATGAAATTATAAGCACAAATGACTTGTATGGTGGGACTTACCGCTTGTTTACAAAAGTTCACGAGCGTTATGGTTTAAAATTTCACTTTGCCGGTATGCAAAACCCAAATGATATTGAGGGTTTGATTAATGAAAATACGAAAATGATTTGGGTGGAAACACCAACAAATCCTACAATGAATATCATTGATATTGAGGCCTATGCAAGTCTTGCCAAAAAGCACCACCTCATTCTCGTAGCTGATAACACATTTGCTTCACCTTTTCTTCAAAACCCTCTTGATCTAGGAGCCGACATTGTAATGCATAGTGTGACCAAATATATTGGAGGTCATAGCGATGTGGTGATGGGTTTCTTGGCGTTGAATGATAATCAAATGATGCAAGATTTGGCGTTTATTCAAAACTCTGTTGGTGCTGTGCCCGGCCCAATGGATTCGTTTTTAGTGCTCCGAGGTATTAAAACTCTGCACTTAAGAATGGAACGCCATTGTTATAATGGAGCAAAAGTTGCTCATTGGTTGAGGGCCCACCCAAAAGTAGATAAGGTATATTGGCCAGGATTTGAGTCTCATCCTAATCATGATGTGGCCAAGAGGCAAATGAAAGGTTTTGGTGGGATGATAAGCTTCAACCTTCTTGGAGACAGTATGGATCAAGCATTTGACCTAGTTTCTAAAATGCGCGTATTCACTTTGGCTGAATCTCTAGGCGGTGTAGAGTCACTAGCTGGTCACCCTGCAAGCATGACGCATGCATCTATACCTAAGGAAGAACGCAACAAAGTCGGAATCACCGATTCCTTAATACGACTAAGTGTTGGTATTGAGCATGTGGATGATCTCATTGCGGACTTGGATCAAGCTTTATCATAACCAAACGCAGATATGAGAAGGTTTTTGCTCGGTTTGTTTCATATTTGAAATGTGAACTTCTTTATTTCTTTCATTCGGTTTTGTAGATGGCCAAACTTGGTCATGATTATCCTGCAATTTTTTGTTTTTGATCAATTCGTTATAGAGCCGTTGCGGGTTTTAACAGGGTTAGATCAAAGCTTAGAGAGGGTTCATTTCGTTTTGCTTATTCTCGATGTTCTGATTGTAACAGTTTTAGGCTATTGGTTGAATGATTTTTATGATCAAAGAATTGATGCAGTCAACAAGCCTGATAGATTTTTGGTGAAGTATGAAGTAAAATCTTCACAATTCTTCAGCTGGGTTTTGTCTCTTCTATTAATTGGTGCTGGCATAACATTATACTTGGGTTTTACGGTCAATAAATTGCAATGGGTTTGGTTATATCCCTTAATCATTGCTTTATTGTGGATGTATGGTCTAAATGGCAAGCAGTGGGGAGTTGTTGGTAATGTGCTTGTTAGTGCGTGCATCGCATTCATTCCTTTATTAATCATTATTGCTGAACAATCGTTGATTTCTGAGCTAAGGCAGGTTTATCCTATTGTTTACGATCGACTAATCAAGCTTCTTTCTCTTTTTACTTTGTTAATGTTGTTGCTCAATATTTCTCGTGAGATTGTAAAAGATATTCAAGACATGTCTGGAGACTCATTGGTGAGGTCTAAATCAATTCCATTGTTGGCAGGAGCGAATCGAGCGAAAATCATAACCATTGCACTTTTGGCCTTTAGTGCATCTGTCCAATGGTGTTTGTTTTTTTTCTTAGATAATTCTAACATCATTTTCATCTATTCGACACTGGTTTCATTACTGCTCTTGATTGTTGCTGTATCATTAGTGAAATCAAATGATTCAAGAGGATTCGCTAGGGGGAGTTTGGCGTTGAAAGCCCTTATGATTTTTGGTCTTTTTGAATTAATGTTTATTCCAATTGTTTGATCGTGGCATTATCAAAGGAATTTCTATTAATTTTTCAGCCTATTTAAGTTTTATGAGAAACCTAATTTCCCCTCTTTCAATAGTGATGCTTTTATTCACTGCATCTTGCGGTCAATCAGGAGATACTTCGTCTTCTGAAGAAGAAACAGTAGTTCAAGACTTGCCTGCTGTGTTGGTTAATGGAACCAGCGAACTTGATCTTTCAGATTATTTTATGCCTTTTTCAATGTATATCCCGGACTCGAATAGAGGAATACCTGAGGTGATTGAGACAGGCTATGGAGAAACTATTGTGACTGTTGGGCCTACATTTAATATGATCATCGCAGAAGGCGGAGATATGAATAATCGCAAAAATGAAATTGCCGATGATTTGATGTATACCAACACAATTATCGAAGAAGGCGATGGTTTTATTATCTTTAAATCCGAAATTGAGGGTTCATTTGTTGACCCTGAGTATCATTTTTATGCTGTTAAGACTATTAATGGAGTGCAATTTCAGTTTAAGGATAACAAAGATGAAGGTCCATTTGCCGAGAGTATAGCGCGATTTATGGTGGAAAGTATTGAACATATTATACCAAATAAAAGTGCATCATAACATCAGAATAAACGGAATGCTAAATTTGTGCCTCTAATGAACCCATTTGAAACCCATTCAAACGAAACAAATCTTCAGATGAGACTTTTGCTCGCGTTTCTTCTTATCCTTAGTACTAGCCTGTCATTTGCGGGTAACATTGTTATTGAAGGCAATTACCAAGGGAAGAACCTTTATGTAAGAAATCCTTTTGCAGGATCTGGTGTCGGTTTTTGTACCTACGAAGTAACGGTCAACGGTAGTGTTACTACTGATGAATGGAACTCTAGCGCATTTGAAGTTGATTTATCACTTCACAACCTTGAATTAGGAGATCACATTGTTGTTGTAATAAAGCATAAAGATGATTGTGCGCCAAAGGTTTTAAACCCAGAGATTCTGAATCCTAAGAGTACATTCGAAACTCAAAGTATTGCGATTTCAAATGATGGAATTCTTAAATGGTCAACAACCAATGAGGCCGGAGTATTGGCTTACGTTGTTGAGCAGTATCGATGGAGCAAATGGGTCTATGTAGGTGAGGTAGAAGGGGCCGGGAGAACTGGTGCAGTGAATAATTATTCATTTAAAATCACACCTCATTCTGGCGAGAATAAGCTCAGAGTGAAGCAAGTTGATTACACGGCTGTTCCAAGATATTCTCCTACCGCTACATATATGTCGAGCAAGCCGGTTGTTGATTTTAACCCAAAGAAAGTTGAAGACAACATTGACTTCACTGCAGAAACAATGTTTGAGGTATTTGATATTCACGGAAACATCGTGAAGAAGGGTTACTCAAATAAAATTGATGCTACAAATTTGAAGAAAGGTCTTTACTATTTAAATTATGATAACGCGACAAGCGAGTTCATGAAGAAGAAATAGTAGTTAGATAAAGATTTATTTTTTTTCCCTCCATGTGAGGGGTTTTTTTTGACCGGACGTATGAGAAAAATTGAACACATAGGAATTGCCGTAAAGGATTTGACAGCAGCTAATGACAACTACACAAAGCTGTTCAATGAAAAGCCTTATAAGCAAGAGAGAGTTGAGTCTGAAGGTGTGAGCACTTCTTTTTTTATGATCGGAGACTCGAAAATAGAGTTGTTAGAAGCTACGAGCCAGGACAGCGCGATTGCGAGGTATATTGAAAAAAGAGGCGAGGGTATTCATCACATTGCTTATGATGTGCAGGATATTGTAACTGAAAGAGAAAGGTTGGTTTCTGAAGGCTTTCAAGCAATAGGAGAAATCAAGAATGGTGCAGACAATAAATTGGTTTGTTTCTTTCACCCTAAAAGTGCCAATGGAGTCTTGGTGGAACTATGCCAAGAGCGAAGCGAATAACGCTTCTAAAGAATCATTATCCTTCATGTGGTAAGCTTGTATGCCAAGTTTCTTCGCGCCCTCTATATGTTGTGGAGAGTCGTCCACAAATAGGGTGCGCTCAGGGTCAAGTTCGTTTTCATCTATTATGAGCTGAAAAGCCTCCTTATTTGGTTTCCTTAAGTGAATTTCGTGTGACAGGTATGCCTTTTTAAACAGAGATTTAATGTCAGATATGTCTGTTTGACTTTGCAACGTTTTATTGAATTCTTTGTAGTGAATGCTATTGGTGTTGCTCAACAAGTACGTTGGGAATTGACTAGCAATGGCTTGAACGGTTTCGATTCTTCCTTCTGGAAAATCTAGGAGCAAGGCGTTCCATGCTGAAATGATTTGCTCAGCTGAAGCAATTGGAATGCTCTTTTGAATTTCTGCAATGAACTCATCCTCTTCGACTCTTCCGGTTTCTAACTTATCGAATAAACCAGATTGCTCAAGCTTTGAGTATTGCGCTTCAAAATTGTCGAAGCCCAAGTCCTTAAAAGCATTAATGGTGAGGTTATAATCGATATTTAGGATGACACCTCCAAGATCTAAAATGACAACGTCAAAATCAGTTTTTTTCATGTGTGGCGAAAGGTACGAATGAATATATTTGTCGCCCTTTTAAAAGGCAGTGACTTGACTTCGTAACACGAAGTAGATTAGAACAGAATCAAAGGGAATGGTCCTATAGCTCAGTTGGTTAGAGCACCTGACTCATAATCAGGTGGTCCCTGGTTCGAGCCCAGGTGGGACCACTTTTTAGAATCCTAATTCGTTGTAAATCAATGGTTTAGGATTTTCTTTTTTCAAAAGGTTCCAAATAAGGTTCCAATATTTCACTACTCAGAACACCTTTATTTCGGGTTTGGAACTTCTGATTAAGTTCATCCTCATTCATTCAATTCTCCTCCATCAATGAATCTCTCAGAAAATAATTTGAGAAATTCTGTGATTTTCTATCGTTTAAAGATTTACTCCCATACTTATTGGTAGTTAACACCCTTCAGAAAGGTGTTATAGTCAACAACCGACAGTATTGTAATATACTCGGAGTGATACCCGGTGGAGGGGAACTGAACGATAATGGGGTTGTGATAGTGAGTACTCAAGTGATGAGTTATCCTATCAGTCGTCTACAATGGATTTAGGAATAGGATTCCACATTGAATTCATTGTGAGTATTACGACACTGATAGGATAGATTATATCTAAGTGATAAGTAAGAAGGAGAAAAAAAATGAAACAATCACCAAATGAATTACACAACGAACTAATGGATAAACTGAAAGAGTTTACAGATGAGATTGGAATACATCTACCACCTGATAAAATAGAATCAACGACAACCTCTCTAATTCACTTATTCATTTCTTATGAGAAGTACAAAGAATCCCTTCTGGATAGAGGTAGAAAAGTATTAGAGAAGGGTTTCGGTGAACTACCCAATGAAATAGAACAAAGAATCCAATCTAAAATAAAGGAGAGATATGGAAGATAAATTACTTACGAAATACGAAGTGATGGATTACCTCAACATCAGTAGAAAACATTTTGAGAAATTGGTAACTGAAGAAAACCTACCCATTATAAAGATTACTCAAAATAAGAGGTATATGAGGTTATCAGACCTCAATCGGTATCTGAACACTAAGATGATTAACAAACCTCAGGAAACCACTCAGGGGGTACAACCTGATTTCCAATGGAACAACATATGGAGTAAAGGATGAGACTAAATGAATTCAGATTTGAGAATGATATACAATCAAATTATCGAAGTTCTCTTCAATCTGAACTTCACTTTCTACTTATCACATTGAAGGGATTAAACGTCGTAGTGAGGTTGTCCTCAGGATAAACTAATACTATATCACCATTACTCCTTTTCGTATATGAAAAATGGATTTTAGTTGGTTTTCTGAGTGGATATTCGTGGAATCCATTAGATTTTATCCACTTGTCGATTTCCCTATGGTAAAGGTCGTAACCTTTTTTATATCCATCTATTTGAATTCCATTACTATCACAAGGTGGACCACAAGATGTTTTAACTTCAACTTTGTTCGTTGTAGATAACCAAAGTACGACCTTAATACCTCTACATTTGAAATATTTTAATGAATCTTCAGAATTGATTCCTAACCGATATGTATGATTACCGGAACTCTGGACTGTGAGTACGAGTATCACTATTTTTTATTCTCTTAAACCCTTAGTGTTCTTATTGATTTTATACAATTGGTAAGTTTGGATTCCTGTTAGGAGATTATTAGTCTGTATGGACGAATTGATACTACCCAGTTCCCTTGATAAAGATTCCTCCAATTCAGAAAAAGAATCTTCTGTCACATATGTTAGGTAATCTAACTGACCAAGAATATTCATTTCCATCCTATCAATTGACTCTAATAGTCCAGTAATTCCGTTCTCTATCTTATTAAGATTTCTATTGACTTGTTCTATACTTTTATTTACGTCACTTAATTTTTTTGACATTTCATTTTCATGATTACTATTGAAAAGATTCAGTTTGTCAAATTTTTCATATATCTCATAATACTTAATCAAATCCCCTTCAACAACAGATGTGACCATGTTTAAAGAGTATAATAATAGTACTTTGTAAGAATGAATTTGATTATTCAATATCCCTAAACGATTATCTAGTTGAGTCTCACTTTTTACCCTTCTGACTAAAACGAAAATTTGTTGTATATTACTTCTTTTAGTTTTTAAATATTCAGATACCTTCACAAAATGATGAATATTTATGTTGTCTATTTCGGTTATTTTTTTCTGGTGTTTCTTTACTAATTTCATCAAATCGTCGTTGACTTCAACTAAATCAATCACTCCATTTTCGTCACCGTCTAATTTTTTTAATATCTCACTCTTTTTTTTGTAAAAAACCTCTTTTCTTTTTCTTTTTTCTTCCTTTTGTTTTAATTCATTTTCTATTTGTTTTTCTTTCCTAAGTCTTTCCTTTTCTTCGTTTTCTTTCTGAAGTCTTTCTTTCTCTTCCTTCTCTTTCTGAAGTCTTTCCTTCTCTTCTTCCTCTTTCTGAAGTCTTTCCTTTTCTTCGTTTTCTTTCTGAAGTCTTTCCTTTTCTTCGTTTTCTTTCTGAAGTCTTTCTTTCTCTTCTTTATTTGAACCGAATAATGATTTGAATATTGACATATGTCTCTTTGTTTAAAAATAAAGATATACAAACCCCTTGATTTTCCTTGGATTTTTGAAAATTATCCGTAAATTAAGAATTCAGAAATATCACTTAATGAGTTCAAAACAAAGAAGAAAAGAAACCAAAAAACTGAGAGATTCATACCCTACTAAAACTCTGAAGGAGTTAGAAGATGAAGGGGTTGTACCTAAGAATTTCCACTTATTTGATAGTGTAGATATGAAAGAGTATCACCTCAAACACAAAACTGATTGGTGGATGAAGATGAGTACCACCTAAGGGGGGTGGGGGTATTTTCTTGTAAACCGATTCAAACCATTTTGATTGGTTTGAAACTGAGTGGTTTTTATATCGGAGTCAGATTTTTTAAAGTTAGGAGAAACCAATTCCATTATCATTTTAGAGTACACTTCAAATGATAGTTTAGAAACCTTTGTAAATCCTTTGTTTTCTCAGGAAATACTATTATATTAGACATGATTCCTAATTACCCTTAAATAATAGTAAAATGAAGGTACTTTATTCACGAGTTAGTTCCCAATCTCAGAATGAGGAACGACAGATTCAAAATACGGATGGATTCGATTATGTACTTGTAGATAGATGTTCCGGTCTGATTCCGTTTTGGGAACGACCACAAGGGTCCCAAATCAAAAAACTGATTGATTCAAACCAACTCACCCATTTGGAGATTCACTCCATTGATAGATTAGGAAGAAATACATTGGATGTTCTTTCAGTATGGAAGGAACTATCTGAAAAGAAGATTACCATCATTTGTAGAAATCCCAATCT
The DNA here is from genome assembly GCA_002389645.1 of Flavobacteriales bacterium UBA4422. Lineage (GTDB taxonomy): Bacteria > Bacteroidota > Bacteroidia > Flavobacteriales_G > Salibacteraceae > SHAN690. Next base: position 3,429 of record DGQE01000004.1, on the reverse strand, counting down.
CCGAAACATTGATGAGAATGGTAAAGAAGACAAGTTCTCACAATTGATGATGAGTATTCTATCTACGATGAGTGATTTCGAACGTTCGTTGATAAGGGAACGACAGATGGAAGGAATCAAAATCCGAAAAGAGAAAGGATTGTATAAGGGGAGACAGATTGGTACCAAAGAATCAACTGAGAAGTTCTTATCGAAACCAAAGAACAAAGAGATATTCAAACTCTTAGAACGTGGTTTGAAATACTCAGAAATACAGAAGATTGTTGGGTGTTCTCCTAATTTGATTCAGAAGGTAAAGGAGTTTCAATTATCATATCAACTCCCCAACCTTCTTTTCGTAGACATCCTTCGTTATCAATCCTTCTTCAAATAGTGATTTGAGTTGAGATAGTTTGGTTTTCAATTCAGAATCTACCGAAACCTTCTTTTCTTCCTTTTTAGGAGTTTCATTGGTAATAGAGAACATCATCTTACCCGTTTTATCCAATTCTTCATCTATGGTACTGAAATACCCCTGAAAAACCTTGTCGTTTGAATGACCACTCATCGACATAATGACGTGATAAGGAATATTGTTATTGATACCTTCTCTAATGAAAGTTCTTCTGATGATATGAGAGGTTAGAAACTTATGAAGTGGTTCTCTAATATCAGTTCCTTCTTTAACCTTTCCATCAGAGGTGTAAGTTGGGTTTTGAACCCATCTATTCAATCCAACGATTCTTCCAATTTCCTTTAGATGTTTATTCATCTTTTGATTTGAAATTGGATTTCCTTTAGGTGTTCTGGGAAAGATATAATCGTATCGAGTTTTATTCTTTGAATACTTCTTCCAAATGTTGAATGTAAGTTGGTTGATTGGAACCCTTACTTGTTTTCCAATACGAGATTTCTTCATTCTGAAAACGAAGTATCCATTGGTTCGTTCTTCTCCGAATTGGTAGTTATCAATCTTCAGATTCACCAAATCACTGAAACGACAACCTAATCCACAACCAAACACCAACATATCCTTATATACTTCCCAATTGGTATAGGTAATTACATCACCATTTTTAAGGGTATCTGTGAAGTATTCAGTGGTGAAATTATCGTGATTTGGGTCTGAGTAATCAAAATCAGTGAAGTGATACAACTTCAAAATCTCATCCCTTTTTAAATAGATAATCTCCTTATCGAAATTGGTTGTTATGGGAATGGTTTCCATTGGAGATGTTACATACCCACTTTTGAAACACCACTTCACAAACGATTTCAAATGTTTAATGTGTTTTTGAATGGTAGTATTGTTTCTATCTTTTTTCTCAACGGAGAAATTAAAATACCCCTTCTGAAAATCTTCTCCAAAATCAGATACTGGAAAGAAATTTGATTCAAGTTCTTCCTTGATGTAATAGGAGAATTGATTCAAGGTATTCACTACATTCCTTCGGTAACTATAAGTATATCTAACATCACTCAGTACAGTTCGTTTGTACTCTTCACAAAGAATAAAGAAATCAAACTCCTTTTTGGTTTCAACAACTTTTTTATTATCCTCTTTTTTGAGGTAGAGTTTCACAAGTGTGGTTTCAGGTATCTGACCATTCAATTCAATGTTCTGAATGATTTTCTCTACTTCAACCATTTTCTGTTTTAGTTGAAGGTTTTTGAACTTATGGTTTGAATCGGAACGTTTAATTGGGTTTTCTAAATCAGGATTCCAATTTCCTTTTCGAACAGAAACTCCAGTTGATATTTTGATTTTCTTTCCGTTGAAGTAATAGAATAATATTACTGGAATCTCATCTTTTGTTTCGTATTGAGATTTACGTTTTTGATAGTTAAGTGATAGGTATAAACTCACGTTCTAAAAGTACAAAAAACTCTAAAAAATGGAACCTTTAAGGTTCCAAATTAGGGTAAAAAAGGTTCTAAAACGCTGATAATCAGTAGTAAAATAGGGGCGGTTTGATTACAGGTGGGACCACTTATAAGAAGCGTAATTACCTATAAACAAGGAGATTGCGCTTTTTTTTATTTCGTTTAGGCAGCATATTGTACAACCTTCTTAAACTATCCTTTCTTTCTGTTCTAAATATATGGATTCTTGAAATCAAAGCTCTCTTAGATTGAACTCTTAACCACTTATAAAGACTCAGGTTTTCAGCTTAAAGGACTTACTGTCTTAATTATCTAGAGAATAGTTAACGGTTGGCATCCTCGCGGAAGAATGCGCACAGATAATACATTCAGACCTCGCTTAACTTTTCAGCAATTGCAAGGGGCGGGGCGGTTAATCTAGCTTAATTCCCATTTTTTGAAGTGGTGCGCGTCATAAGGTTATTAAACCGCTTTCAAGTCTGCACAGAAAAACTTGCTTCAATTTTCACCTTCAGTTTTCACTGCCTTAATACTCCACTTTATGGCGAAGACAAATGGTCTTAGAACGTAAAGAATAACCCCTAGCATAAAAATGACTAATAACGATATTTCGAGCTGTGATTGTGATTTTATTCGGGAACTGTCAATCCTTTCTATCTTTTCTTGGAGACTTTGTTTTAATTTTTCTAGGTCACTCTGTTCCTCTTTTAATGCAAGAGGAATTGAATTATCAGAAATAAATTTTGAAAACTCTTCTCCTGAGTGAAATCCTATAGAGCGCAAGAAGGCTATTACCTTGGATGTTTGATTATATCGATCCCAGTAAAAGACGATACTGTCCTTCCTATTTAAACTCTCATATATACTCCAAAGTGAGTCACTAGTAAGACTTGAATATTCGAGCTTCTCCTCATATTGCTCATGGAACCACCATTGGTTTTGCAATCTTTCTGAATCTAAATTAAGGTTGTCATTTAATTCTTCAATTGCTTACAACGATCTGTATATATTGCGTGCTTTGCATGCAATATAAACCTTGTTGGAGCTAGTTTATTTTTTCTTTCTTTTTAAATGTATAAACGATCTTTTCTGAAAGCTGCTCTTCATCTTCTTCCGCCACGCACCAATGTCTATATTCTAAAGAGTCTCCTTTGTCCATTATTTGGCCATAGCAAAATAGACCTGCATCTGCTCCAAAATATGCTCCTACAACATCTGGGGCTTTTAAGTTGCTGCATGGTTCTCCAATTCCTGTATCGAGAAAATCACATGGAGATACTCGAGAATACAGAGTGTCCATAGTGTACTCTTTTCCTTGATAGGTAAATTTTATCAAAGAATATTTTTCAAAATGAGGTTCACCTTTTTCGCTATTTGTTATATCCCAATTGAATTCTTCTGCGATTTGACCACTATCAAGTTTCACACTAGCTACTTGCGAATAAGGATTTGAGTTATTTTGATCAACCTTGGGACTGTTATTACAAGCCACCAAACCAATAATTATTAGCATGGGAATGATGTGTATTAAATTTTTTCTCATGTTTTTGAATTAGCTCCAACGGT